>CALGRX010000023.1 GCA_937880755.1 uncultured Clostridia bacterium | reverse complement strand
GCCAAAAGTATGAGTGCAACGGAGAGAATGATTCCTCTGTCGGAATCAAAGTTGAAATAGTTGGTAAACCCTGCCGATAAAACAAAATTTGCCATAAAAAAACTCCTTAGCTAAGGAGAACTTTAGGGAAAACATTGAAGATTTTGCTTCCTTTCACGAGTGCTAACTCGACCAAGTTCAAAGGGTATCATCTCAGCTACTATCGTAGCACCCCTAGCCGATATAAGTATAAAACTACATACGAGCATTGTCAACAAAAAACGGCGAAAAAGTCGATACGTGTCGAAAAAATTTCAACTTAATAATATTATATTTTTGTTTTTCTTTTTAGCATACTTATATATTTTATACGCTCCACTCTCTTCGCTATGATTTACATAAAAAACTATCATATCACTATTGTCAACAATTGTTAGATTGCGATAATAAATATAATAATACCAATAATCAAAATCGACTTGCGCATATATAATTTCTTCGTACAGCTCTTTGCTAATATATTTCGGTCTCTTTCTTTCGTTAATATGCTTTTTATCGAATAAATAAAATACTCTAACAATATCACTATATTGTTGCTTATAAGAAGATACGATTTGATAACACAAATCATCAAACTCCCCTAGCCCACCAAATAAAAATCTTTTGTAACCTTTATTTTCAATCAAATCTTTGATTATTAGAATCAACTGAGATTGAATTGATTGTTTATTTATTATTTTACGGTGTCCAAAAAATGCGCATACTTTAATTAACGATGTGTTCACAATGTTATTATGACTTAATTTTATCGACTTGTCAATACATTCACAACTTGTGTATGCATTCACAACAATTATTTTTTTGAATTGATAACATATCTATAGGGTGATATAATGAAATTACACGAAGCGGTAGCAAAAAGAATACTCGAATATTGCAAAGAGCGTAATATTACGCCCAACAAGTTGTGTACCAATTCGGGAGTCATACAATCGACGGTCAATAGTATCTTTTCGGGTAGGAGCCAAAATCCGAAACTTGCAACGATACAATACCTCTGCGAAGGGCTTGGCATAACGTTAAAAGAGTTTTTCGACAGTCCACTCTTTGACGATATAGACGATTAGAAATTAAAGTGGTTGAAAGACCGCTTTTTGTTAAAAAAATTATTTTTGAAAAACAAACAAATACTCGTGAGCAAGCAATAGAAAATTGTACTTGATACTGCCTATTTTCCAATATCCCGTTGCTTTGCAATTGTGTTGCTCTTTGATTATGATTTCTTTTGTTTTGAAGCCTGAGAGTTCAAAAATTTGCATAGTTTCGAAAGCAAGTGGTTGAACCATACCCTTTTTGCGTATATCTCCCATAAGGATAGCACAGTATTTACCCTTTTTTAGCACTCTAAAACACTCGTCCGCAACTTTGCCAATTTCAAATAAAAATTCTTTCATTGACATACGCGACATATCGCCTTCTATGTCTTCGCTATAATGAATGATATCGGCATAAGGTGGGTGCGTGCAAATAAGATCAATCGAATTGCTGGCGATAGGTGAAAGCTTGCGCGCATCGCCTAGTATTATTTTGATTTTTGGATTACATTCACACTCAAAATTCAATTTGCCGTTCGTGATCTCAAGTGCATTTGGATTAATATCAATGCCAACAAAATTTCTATTCGTCAATTTTGCTTCAACTGCGGTAGTTCCGCCACCTAAAAACTGATCCAAGACGGTATCGCCTTCTTTTGAGTATCGCAAAATCACGTTTCTCGGAATATACGGCGACCAATTGCCACGATATTTGGCGTCGTGTGTTGCCCACTTTCCCCGATCTGGAAATGACCAGACGGTATTGGTTTCAAGCTCAAAATTTTCGGGTTGTAAAGGAATTTTCTTGGTCATATTAATCTTCTATAACTTCCGGCGGAACAGGTAAACCCAAACGAGTTAGTGGTATATACTCAAAATAATAGTCACACCCAACTGAATGAATATAGTTAAGAACGTCACTATATTGTTCTTTTCTAAACCAATTATCTAACAAATATATGTATTCCACGTCAATGTTTGCAGCAGACATAAGTTTTTTGTATTGTTTTTTCTTAAAATCGCATGTTTGCAATTTTTCATCAACAGAGCCTGCAACTTCTTGGTGTTTGCATTCAATAATGTATAGAATATTATTAAGCAATACAAAAATGCTATCATCCGGAAGTAAACGTTTTGATATATACTTTGCCCAATCGATATCTAATTTTTTTAGAAAAATCGAATAAAAATTGTGTTTTTTATAAACTTCTGCAACTTTTTCATCATCATAAAACACATCGTGACCTAATACCGAATAATGTGGTTGCTGGCACAAAAAAGTCGACAAATCTGTTTTACCCTCAAACACTAAACCCGTGCGAGTATTTCCTCCACCTTTTCCACTTTTTATCATTTGTCCAAACTCCTTAATTATTTTTCGTATGCTTACATAAAAAAATTATTTATCTTTTCCTTAATTGCAAATAAGCAATTCGTTTATTTTTCCACGTTTATCGCCGTTGCTGTTGATTGCTCGGCTTGCTTCTACACGTTTGATTGTATAGTTTTTGTACAAATCATCAAAGAAGTTATCATCTTCGTTGACGTTTTTTGGGTCGGAATTGCTAAGCACGATTTTTGCGCCCGAAAGGTTAATTTCGTCGACGAACTCGGCAAGCCTAATTTGCTCGTTGTCGTCAAAAACGTCTGTATTGTATGCCGTGAAGCCCGAAGTTTCGGATATAGGGCGATACGGCGGATCTATATAGACGAAGGTATTGTTGTCAATAAACGACTTAGCCAGCGAATAATCACCGCATACAATCGTAACGTTTTGCAAGGCTTTGCTAATATTGCACAAATTTTCTTCATCGCAAATAGTCGGATTTTTGTATGCTCCCATAGGCACGTTGAATTGTCCTTTTTTATTTACACGATATAGACCGTTGAAGCAAGTTTTATTTAAGAAAATAAATTGCGCCGCTTTGTCCGTTGCCGTTTCTTCTTTCAAAGCCGTGTCGTTAAACTTGTCGCGGACGGTATAATAAAAGTATTTTCTTCCATTGTCGTCCATCGGCAAAAACAACATTTGCATCTCGCCAAGTTTAGCAATCAGATTGTCAACGTCGTTTTTGATTACTTGATACGCATTGATTAGTTCGGCGTTGGTATCGCTGATATAAAGCTCTTCAAAATCGTACTTGGATAGAATGCTAAAAAACAACGCACCACCACCCACCATAGGCTCGGCGTATTTAGTCAAAACTCTTTCGCCGTCTGTAGGCAACAACTTTTCTATTTCGCCCACTAGTTGACCTTTTCCCCCAACCCATTTAACAAACGGTTTGAGAGTTAAGGCTTTTTGTTTTTCATACCTAACGCTGCGTTTATCTATAGGTTTTTCGGCAGTTGACGGAATAATCCATATATTGCCAACCATCATTGCACCGCTTATTCTATTTTCGCTGCACAATACGGAAACGCGCCTTTGTGAAATATTCCATTTTTCAGCGGCTTCCTTTGCAGAGATAAAACTTAGCATATCATTACCTCGTATCGTCTATCTTGACTTAATTATATTCTAAAACTCGAACAATATCAAGCATAATTTTTGTTAAATCGTTGATTAGAAAAAAACTCTACAATATCTTCATTTGGAATAAATGCATATAAAAGAAGCGGCTTGCGACCGCTTCTTTTATATGTCGTGTGGTATCTATTAGATAATATACTTATTTTGCTTCTGAGGCGCATTAGCCAGCTCTGCTCTCTTCTCGTCGTAGCCCGGTCTACCGAGGAGCGCGTAGGTTGCGTTTTTGCCCTCTTCTACGCCCGGTTGGTTGAAGGTGTCGATGCCGAGCAAAGCGCCGGTGTAAGCCGTCTTGAGCATGAAGAACATGAGAAGTTGTCCCAAGGTAAACTCGTTGAGCTGAGGGAGCATAATGGTGTGATTCATCTTGCCCGCCTTGGTGATTGCGTACTCGGTAGCCTTGCGCTCTGCTTGAATGAGTTCGTTCATAGTATGTCCGCAGAGGAAGTTGACGTTAGGGAATTCTTCGCAACCGTCGGCAATCTTGACCTCACTGCGGTACTCGTCCACGCCGATAAAGGTGATAACCTTGTCGAAAGGACCTTCGGCATAGAGTTGCACTTGAGAGTGTTGGTCGGTTACACCCAAAGCCTTGACAGGGGTTTGTCCCTTGTTGCAAGCGCTGCCGTCGAGGTTCTTGTTCTTACCAAGGCTCTCGCCCCAAAGTTGACAATACCAATCGGCGATATATTTGAGTCCGTCTGCGTAAGGCATCATTACGGAGATATTTTTGCCCTTTTGCATAGCCATATATTGCAAAGTACCCGCCATGAGCGCAGGATTCTTCTTGACGTTGGAGCTTTGGCATTGTTCGTCCATATACTTAGCGCCGTTTACGAGCGACTTGATATCGATGCCGTTGACGGCTGCAGGGAAAAGTCCTACAGGGCAAAGTTCGCTAAATCTTCCGCCTACACCGTCAGGGATATAGAAGGTCTTGTAGCCCTCTTTTTGAGCGATTTTGATGAGATTGCCCGTTGCTCTGGAAGTGGTGGCGATGATATGGTCTTTGGCCTTGTCGCCAAGCTTAGAAGTAAGGATATCGTTGATGATTAGGTATTGAGTCATGGTCTCTGAAGTAGATCCGCTCTTGGTGATGACGTTGAACATAGTCTTCTCTACGTCGATGACGTCGAGAAGCGCCGTCATTCTCTCAGGATCTACGTTATCCTCTACGTAGAATTTAGGTCCTTTTCTCTTGCGCTTTGGCAAGTCGTTGTAGTGCAAGTGGCAAATTGCTTGGAAAGCCGCGATTGGACCGAGCGCGCTGCCACCGATACCCAAAACTACGAAATATTCGAAGTTTTTGCGAACGTACTTGGCAGTGGCAAGTATATCTTCGATAACTTCGGTTTGGTTGTAAGGCAAATCCGTCCAACCCATCATATTCTTGCCTCTGCCCGCTTTGACTGCTTCGAAAGCGTTGGTGATTTCGCCAATACGAGAGGAAAAATCCTTGTCGGTAAAGCCGTCTGCTACGGCGGTGCTCATCATATTGTTGTAATCCAATCTGATTTTCATTTCTTTTTTGTTATATCTCATTTGTACCCTCCGAGGTATTATTTTTGTTTAATTTGATTATCAAACGCCTGACAAAGCGACGCTATAGAACGATTGGTTAGCTTATTTGCTTTGCGCTCTATCCAAGCAGTCGCAAAGGTATAAGTAACTCTCCTTAAGCTGAGCTATATCGTCGTAATTTTTGTCATACACTTCCATAAGGCAAGGTCCGTCGTAGCCCGCATCCATAAGCCTTGCGAAAAACTCGACGAAGTCAAAACTTCCTCTACCCGGGATAGCCAAGCCCGACTCGTCGTAGTCGCACACGTGGACGGTGCATAATCTATCCTTTTGCACCTTGAGAAACTCACGCCAATCTATGCCCGACTGCATGGCTTGTTTGATATCAAGTACCGCGCCCAAGTCGGGACAAAGCCTCTTGATATTGTCAAAGTACGTCGGCGTGGAACAGTACGTCCAATGTACGTTTTCGTAACAAAATCTAAGTCCGTAGCTTGCCGCAATCTCTACAAGTCGGTTGACTGTGGTGGCTAGACGAGGATAGTCAAAAGTGTATTTGACCGCCCTCTTGAGAAGCGTAGGTCCGTGGAACGTGTAGTGCTTAGCGCCTATCATCTGTCCTACTTTGCACGCCTTGTTGAAAGCGTCGAAGGCGTCGGCTCTGGCTCTATCTCCCCTATTGAAAAGGTCGGGCTCGAATTGGTTGGTAAGCGTATGTATAGAATGTACCTCCAAAGCGTGAACCTTACGCGCCTTAGCTAGACTATCCTGCAAAACCTCGCCGAACTCGCCCCTATACTCGTAATGCGAAGCCAAAAAAACCTCGCATACACCACAACCCGACTCGGCTATCTCGCCGATTGCCTGCTCGGTGTAGAGATTAGGAAAATATGATGCCGTTGATATTCCGATACGCATATTAGCATTATAACACCTAAGCCACGCTATGCAAAGTATTTTTTTGATTTTTTTGGATTATAACTGCAAAATTTTGTGTGAAATTGCACTTATTGGCTAAAACGTGGTGTTTCGAGCGTGTTTTATAAGCTCGGCACTTGGCTAAAAATATTGTAAATATTTTATTTACGTAATATTTTGGTTGCAATGCCTATAATGTGTTGATTATTTGAAATAAATTTGATATTATTATTGTTGAATAATTTACATATAGGAGAAGATTGATGACCAAACTTGCAACTTGGATTACGAATCACAAAATCGTGATAATATGCGTGGTAGTGTTGCTCCTCGCGCTGTCAGTCGTTGGGATGCTGATGGTGGAAAAGGAAGGTGACGTTATCTCCTATCTCGACAAAGACACCGAGACCATTATCGCAAAAAAATTATTGGAGAGCGAATTTAATATCATTGGCGACTGCTCGGTTTCTATCTCCTTTGCCAACCAAAATCAAGTAAAAAAGATTGTTGACGCGATAACTAATTCTAACGTAATTATCGACGGTGAGTCGGCTACCCTCAAGTCTGCTATCTCCAAAACCGTGTGGATCGGTACTTTTGACAAACTCGATATGTTAGACTCGAATCTTGTAGGCGGTGACCCTGCCGACGTTGAACAAGCACTTGCGCTCGTCAAGTCAAAATTCGTCAAAGTGACGGACAAGGACGGCAATATCGTAGACGACGACTACACGGGCGAAAAGTATACCACCTACATAGTTTCTTTCTATTTCAAATACGCAGGCTCCGACCAAAGAACTATCAATTCTTTGAGTGCTATCGAAGATATCGTCAAGTCCAAATTGCAATCCAATATCGACGACGGCTCGCTGGTTATTCCTCAAGAATTTAGCACAACCAAAGCCGAAGATATATATTATTTCGGCGGTACTTCTACCAATGCCAAAAAGTTGGTTGAGTCCTCGGTAGGCGATATGCCTAAGTTCTTTGCCGTGGTTGTTTTGGTGGTGTTGGTTATTCTCCTTATCACAACCAAGAGCTATTTCGAGCCACTCATTTTCTTGGCTACGCTTGGCATCTCTTTGCTACTAAACATGGGTAGCAACGTTATTGCGGGCGGTCCTTTAGCCGGCAATCCGCTAGGCACGATAAGTAGCATAACGTCTTCGTGCTCAACCATCTTGCAACTTGCGATTGCTATGGACTATTCTATCTTCCTAATGCACACGTATTATGAAGAATTAGAGCATTGTATGACTCCGAAAGAGGCTATCATCAAGGCTCTGCCTAAGACCATTGCCGCAATCTCCTCCTCCGCACTCACTACGGTGGGCGGTTTCGTGGCGCTATTCTTTATGAAATATAAGATGGGATACGACCTCGGCTTCGTACTCGCTAAGGGCGTTATCTTGTCCTTGCTTGCAGTAATCTTTATCCAACCTATACTTATCTTGATATTTGACAAATTAGTCAAAAAGACCACTCACAAGTGGAAAGTTGAAGTTAGACTCAAGCCCGTTGCCAAGGTTGTCACCAAAAAGTGGGTTGTGGTAGTAGTGACGGTTCTTTGCCTTGCATTGGCTATCCCTTGCGCTTACTTCCAGCTCAAAGCTCCGCTCAACTACATCACAATGACCAAGGAAAACCCTAATCCTAACTTCCCTGAAAAAATAGCCAAAAAGTACGATAATATGCTCATAATCATGACCCCTTATACGGGCAGTGAGGATATCGACAAGCAATACGAATTTATCGACAAAATAAATAAAATCGGCTACCAAATTGACAATAACGGTAATATCGCATTAGACCAAAACGGCGTTGCCGTAGAAAATAACGACGAGCATAAACTCATCGAAGTCTTCTCGCTGTGCACAATTCTCAACCGTAGTTTATACGACGATTTGGAAGCAAGCGCAATGAAAGACACCGTATACAATTTGTTGCACAGCAACTTTATATCCCATATAAAGGACGAGGACGTAGAGAATAAATATCTGCTGTACACAATCAATATGGAAGGCGTGTCCGAGGACGTCGAGTCTTATGCGACGCTCAATAGAATTAAGGAAATAGGACAAGAAGTCTTTGGACAAAAAATCAGCGTAACGGGGCTATCGCAAGGCGCGTACGAGCTCAGCCTCGTCACACCGCAAGACTTTGCGTTGGTATCTCTACTCTCCGCCGCTATCATATTGATAATACTGCTAGTGACCTTCCGAAAACCTCTACTGTCGATACTACTGTTGTTGGTTATCGAGACGGGTATATTTATCAACTTGTCGCTGGTGTACTTTACCAACGCCAAAATCAACTTTATGGCGTACCTCATAGTGACGGCTATCGAGTTGGGCGCAACGGTTGACTACGCAATATTGATGACGAGCAAATTCAACGACGAAAAGTCTAAGGGCGTGGAATCGGTAACGGCAATCAAAAACGCCATATACCGCGCCGCTCCTAGCGTGCTGACGTCGGGCGCAATCCTAATAGCCGCTTGTATATCGGTAAGATTGATTACTTCTAATATGATTGTCGGTCAAATCACCGAGCTAATCGCACGCGGAGCATTTATGAGCCTTATACTCGTATTCACCTTCTTACCTGCACTACTGTATATCAGAGCCAAGGCAACCCGAGCCATATCTATCAAGCGTGGCAAGGGCGATCCCGAAGAAGGACTAAGCACGCAAGTGATTTTTGAAAAACCCGTAGCCGTGGTAGCTCAAGGAGAGGCGGAACTCGCTCCTATCGTCGGCGTTGCCGACCCTGACGAGGTAGAAACTCAACCTGTCAAGACCGAGGGCGAGCAAAACGACGCAAAAAACGAGACAAGCAACGAGCAAGACGTAGAAAATGAAGTTACCGTAGAGGTCGAGGAAAAGCCCGAAGAATAAGATTAAATTGCAATAATCTAATGCAAAAAGCGAGAAGAAAACTCTTCTCGCTTTTTGTTTGTACTAATTTTCAATTACCTATATTTCGCTATCGTCCTATCGTGATTGATCGTATCAAAGAAGTTGCGATACGTCCACGTAGGCAAGCAAACGTTCACGATTACTTGACGGAGCGAGGCTCTTTGTCTTTGAACCGTCGACTTGCAATTTATTTGGTCTTGGCTATGCAGTCAATCTCTACCAAAACGTTCTTTGGCAAGGTCTTGACAGCCACGCAAGAGCGCGCGGGACGAGATATGAAATATTGAGCGTAAATCTCGTTGAAAGTTGCAAAATCGCCCATATCGGCAAGGAAACATACCGTCTTGACTACCTTGTCCATACCGCTACCGCTTGCTTCGAGCACTGCGGTGAGGTTTTTGCATACTTGATGAGTTTGCTCCTCTATCGTCGTAGCCTCTACCGTGTTGGTGGCGGGGTTGATAGCAATTTGTCCCGAAGTGTAGACGATGCCGTCCACTACTATAGCTTGCGAATATGGTCCTATCGCCTTTGGCGCGTTGTCGGTTGATATAATTTGCATAATTCCTCCTATAATTTCAACTAAAATAGTTTGAAGCCTTCGCTAGTAAGTCTATTGCGAATTTGTTGGATATGGTCGAAGTTCCTCGTCTCGATTTCTACTCTCAAGAAGCAACCCGTGACGTCGCTACCCTCGTTGGAACGCTCGTGATGAACTCCGATAACGTTGGCGCCCAAAGAACTGATGATAGCTGCAACGTGTGCAAGTTGTCCCGGTTTGTCAGGGAGCTCGATGGACATAGCGTGATTTCTGCCCGTCATCAAAAGTCCTCTCTTGATAACTCTCGACAAAATAGTCACGTCGATATTACCACCCGATACGAGCGCGCACACGTTTTTGCCTTGTACGGGCACTTTGTCGAACATTACCGCCGCAACCGCAACTGCACCCGCACCCTCTGCAATCATCTTGTGTTGTTCGATGAGTGCAAGTATAGCCGAGGATATCTCATCGTCGTTGACGCTGACGATTTCGTCCACGTACTTTTGGCAAAGTTCAAAGGTCAAATCGCCAGGTTGCTTGACTGCTATACCGTCGGCAATGGTCGACACGCTGTCGAGCTTCTCGATACGGCTGTGAGCCACCGAATTGAGCATACTAGGCGCACCCGTCGCTTGAACGCCGTACACCTTGATGTCGGGACGGAGCGACTTGATTGCAAAGGCTACGCCCGATATTAGTCCACCGCCACCGATAGGCACTACTACCGCGTCAAGGTCTTTGATTTGGTCGAGTATCTCGAGTCCTATCGTGCCTTGACCTGCGATGACGTCGGGGTCGTTGAATGGGTGAATAAATGTATATCCACACTCTTCTTTGAGTTGCAAAGCCCTATTGTAGGCGTCGTCGTAAACTCCCTTGACGAGGCAAACTTGAGCGCCGTAGCTCTTGGTAGCCTCAACCTTGGATATAGGCGCGCCGTCTGGCAAACATATCAAAGAACTGATACCGCTCTTGGTGGCGGCAAGCGCAACGCCTTGAGCGTGGTTACCTGCGCTACACGCGATAACGCCACGCTTCTTTTCTTCTTCGCTGAGTTGCGAGATTTTGTAGTATGCTCCCCTCACTTTGAACGAGCCCGTAACTTGAAGGTTCTCGGTCTTGAGATAGAGGTTGCAACCACTCCTAATCTTAGGAGCGGAGATTGCGTCGGTGTTTCTGATGACCTCTTTGAGTACGTAAGAGGCGTGATAAACTTTGTCTAAAGTCAGCATATTTTCCTTATTTGAGCACTGCGCCTTTGTCGGCACTTGTAACCATTCTTGAATATCTTGCCAGCCAACCCGTCTTGATTTTTGGCTCAGGCATAACTTGTTTTGCTCGTCTTTGCTCCATTTCTTCGTCGCTTACGGCTACGTTGACGCTTCCGTTAGGAATGTCGATAGTGATGATATCGCCTTCTTGCACGAGTCCTATCTCTCCGCCCATAGCCGCCTCGGGAGCAACGTGACCGATAGACGCGCCACGGCTTGCGCCACTAAATCTACCGTCGGTGATAAGCGCTACGCACTTGTCGAGTTTCATACCCGCAAGCGCGGAGGTAGGATTGAGCATTTCTCTCATACCCGGTCCGCCCTTAGGTCCTTCGTATCTGATGACTACCACGTCACCGGCAATTATCTGACCGCCGTAGATGGCTTGGATAGCGTCGTCCTCGCTGTCGAATACGCGAGCAGGACCGCTATGCTTGAGCATCTCGGTAGCGACCGCACTTCTCTTGACTACGCAACCGTTTTTGGCAATATTGCCCCAAAGAATTGCGATACCGCCGTTGGCAGAATACGGATTGTCAATCGACTTGATAGTGCTATACTCTTTGAGCTCTATTCCCTCGAGGTTTTCGCCCAAAGTCTTGCCCGTAGAAGTGATTGCGCTGCAATCTATATAACCGCCACGCTTGAGTTCGCTGAGTACGGCTTGCACACCGCCCGCCTGATTGAGGTCTTGCATATGGGTAGGTCCCGCAGGTGCAAGATGACAAAGGTTAGGCGTTTTGGCGCTGATTTCGTTGATAACGTGAAGGTCAAGCGGATAGCCTGCCTCGTTGGCAATAGCCAAAAGGTGCAACACGCTGTTGCTAGAACAACCCAAAGCCATGTCGCAAGCAAGTGCGTTGCGGATAGACTTTTCGTTGATAATATCCCTTGCCTTAATATCCTTGTTGACGAGGTTCATAATTGCCATACCCGCGTGCTTGGCAAGCGCTATTCTTGCGCTGGATACGGCAGGTATAGTTCCGTTGCCCGGGAGCGCGATACCTATCGCCTCACATAGGCAGTTCATAGAATTGGCGGTGTACATACCGCTACAAGAGCCGCAAGTAGGACAGCAGTTTTGCTCGAAGTCAAGGAGTTCTTTGTCGTCGATGATGCCGGCTTTGCGCGCGCCTACCGCCTCGAACATCTTGGACAGCGATACTTCGCAACCATTTACGAGCCCCGCCATCATAGGTCCTCCGCTCACTACTACCGCAGGAATATTCATTCTCACCGCAGCCATAACCATACCCGGAACGATCTTGTCGCAGTTAGGCACGAGCACGAGTCCGTCGAAGCAATGAGCCATAGTCATCGTCTCAACGCTGTCGGCAATGAGTTCTCTCGAAGCAAGGCTATACTTCATGCCTATGTGTCCCATTGCGATGCCGTCGCATACGCCGATTGAAGGCACCATAATAGGCGTACCTCCCGCAAGTCTTACGCCCGCCTTGACAGCCTCGGTAATCTTGTCGAGGTTGATATGTCCCGGAACGATGTCGCTGTGAGCCGAAACGATACCGATAAGCGGCCTTTCGAGTTCTTCTTTAGTAAAACCGCACGCATATAACAACGAACGTTGAGGCGCGGTCTCCGCACCCTCGGTCAAATATCTGCTTCTAAGTGTCATAAATACTCCTTTTGTCAAAAATGCAAAAACACAATAGCTACTTAGCATTGTGTCCGACCAATTTATTTGGACGTAAAAACGTCGTAATTCCTATATGGATATATGTCAAGTCGCCCTCGTCGGGCGACTTGAAAAATAGCCTGTTATTTCTTGAGCCAGCTCATCATCTCACGCAATTCTGCGCCCACTTTCTCAAGTGGATGCTCTGCTTCGAGACGACGGGTAGCGAGGAAGTGAGCGCATCTACCGCTCTTGTTCTCGGTCATCCATTCGCTTACGAAAGTACCGTCTTGAATCTCTCTAAGTACTTGTTTCATCTCTTTACGAGTAGCCTCGGTGATAAGTCTCTTGCCGGTACGATAGTCGCCGTATTCCGCAGTGTTGGAGATAGAATATCTCATCTTGCCGAAGCCACCGCTGTTGATGAGGTCAACGATGAGTTTCATCTCGTGGATACACTCGAAGTAAGCCATCTCAGGGGCATAACCTGCCTCAACCAAGGTGTCGAAGCCTGCTTTCATCAATTCCGTTACGCCGCCGCAAAGAACTGCTTGCTCGCCGAAGAGGTCGGTCTCGGTCTCTTCTCTAAAGGTGGTCTCCAAGATACCTGCTCTGCCTGCGCCGATACCGCTTGCGTAAGCCAAAGCGTAATCTTTTGCCTTACCGGTGTAGTCTTGTTGGATAGCGATAAGGGAAGGAACGCCTTTACCCTCTACGTATTGGCTACGAACGGTGTGTCCCGGTCCCTTAGGAGCAACCATAATTACGTCGATATTGGCTGCAGGTTTGATGAGGTTGAAGTGAATAGAAAGACCGTGTGCGAACATAAGAACATCGCCGTCTTTCATATAAGGTGCAACTTGCTCGTTGTAGATATCTGCGCAAAGTTCGTCAGGAACGAGCATCATTACCAAGTCGCCCGCCTTAGCCGCTTCGGCAACAGGCATAACCTTAAGACCTGCTTTCTTAGCCTTTTCTTCGTGCTTACTGCCCGGACGCAAACCAACTACTACGTTGACGCCACTTTCTGCAAGGTTCATTGCATGAGCGTGTCCTTGGGAGCCGAAACCGATAACTGCAACGGTTTTGCCGTCAAGAACTTTGAGATCACAATCTGTATCATAATATTTTTTAATCATTTATTTATCCTCCAATAAATGTGTTGATTACATAATAATTTCGTCTATGGTCTTGCCTGCCGGTATCATAGGCAATACCTTTTCGTCCCTGTCGATTACCGCGTCGATAACGCAAGGTCTACCGGTAGCGAAAGCCTTAGCGAGCGCGTCTTGCAACTCTTCTAAGGTGGTTGCTCTATATCCTACCGCACCGAAAGCCTCGGCAAGCGCAACGTAGTCGGTTGCCCTCTCGAGAGTCGTGGAAGAATATCTCTTGCTGTAGAACTGCGTCTGCCATTGTCTTACCATACCCAAAACTTGGTTGTTGAATACGATAGTAACGATCGGCAAATTATACTTGACGCTGGTGCAAAGCTCGTTGAGGTTCATGTGGAAACAGCCGTCACCCGTGCAAAGCGCAACCTTGCGATTAGGGAAAGCGTACTGCGCGCCGATAGCCGCTCCGTAGCCGTAACCCATAGTGCCGAGACCGCCCGAGGTGAGGAAAGAACGAGGTTTGACTCTCTTGCCGTATTGAGCAGCCCACATTTGGTGTTGACCGACGTCGGTAACTATGATGCCGTCTTCGCCTATTGCCTCGTTGATTGCTTGCATAACTTGGTGAGGTCTGAGCACGCCCTCAATATTCTTAGGCTTGTAGTCAAACTTCTGCCACTCGGCTATCTGCGCAAGCCACTCTTGGCGCTTTGCCTCTCTAATATTAGGAAGCATTGCGTTGAGCGCGTCCTTGACGTCTCCTATTATTGCGCAATCGCAAGGGACGTTTTTGTTGATTTCCGCAGCGTCGACGTCGATATGTATGATTTTGGCTTTGGTGGCAAAATGCGCCTTGTCGGTAGCAACTCTATCGCTAAAACGCGTACCGATAGCTATGACGAGGTCTGCATTGGCAAGCGTTTTGCCCGCCGACATAGAGCCGTGCATGCCTACAAGTCCTAGATTGAGTCTTTCGCCGTAACCCAAAACGCCCGCTGCCATAAGAGTGTGACAAGCCGGAATCTCAGCCTTGTTGATAAACTCGAGCAGTACCTTCTCCGCTCCGCTGAGTCCTACGCCACCGCCAAACAAAACGGCAGGTCTCTTAGCTTGATTGATAAGCTCCACGGCTTGCTCGATAGACTTGGCGTCGGGTGCAACCGCAGGGGTTGGCTCGACCTTAGGCATAGCGGTAAACTCCGTCATTGCGGCGGTGATGTCCTTAGGAATATCCACGAGAACGGGCCCTGGTCTGCCACTCATTGCAATGCGGAAGGCTTCTCTCAAAGTCTCGTGCAATTCGTCCACGTTTCTGACGACGAAGCTGTGCTTGGTGATAGGCATAACTATGCCCGCAATATATACTTCTTGGAAAGAATCTAGTCCAATCAAACTCTGACCGACGTTGCCTGTAATGGCAACCATCGGCACGCTATCCATATAAGCCGTAGCGATACCCGTAACGAGGTTGGTAGCTCCCGGACCCGAGGTAGCAAGACAAACGCCCACCTTGCCCGTAGCTCTTGCATAGCCGTCGGCTGCGTGCGCGGCGCCTTGCTCGTGCGCCGTGATAACGTGAGTAATACGCTCCTGATTGAGATACAAAGCGTCGTATATGTTGAGTACCGAACCACCCGGATAACCGAAAATGGTATCTACGCCTTGCTCGATAAGCGTTTCGACAATTACTTGAGAACCGTTGATTTTCATAATTACTCCTAATTTACTTACATAATATGATAAAATAAGTAATAGAAAATGTCAAGGCTATTGCGACATTTTAGCACAAATTTCCCAAAAAACCACGCGCGAATATTGCAATCAACCCTGATAATAGCGATAGGTCGGCAAAAACCACTCATTACGACAAAAATCATCCCCAATTCGGGGATGATTATTGCGAGTTAAACTCGTTGGATTGCGTCTAAAATCTAAATTTTAGTTAGATTTGAGTTGCGATTTGCCTTTTAGCCTACCCGCTCTCATCGCGTTGGCAATAGCAACCAGAGCCACGCCCACGTCGGCAATGACGGCTATCCACATACCTACCAAGCCGAGCGCCGACAAAATCAACGCGAGAACTTTGACAGCCAATGCAAATACGATATTTTGTTTGGCAATACCCGTAACTTTGCGCGCTATCTTTTTGGCTTTGACTATTGCGCCAAGGTCATCGTGCACTAAGACGATATCGCTACTCTCTATGGCGCTATCGCTACCTATTCCGCCCATAGCTATACCTACGTCGGCACGCATAAGCGAAGGAGCGTCGTTGATGCCGTCGCCCACGAAGGCTACGACCTTGCCGTCCGAGGCGATCTTTTCCATTTCTTCCACCTTATCAGCCGGCAACAATGAATATCTGCAATCGTCCACACCCACGGTACTTGCCACTAGCTTAGCGGAATATCCCGAATCTCCCGTCAACATAATTACGGGGATATTATAGGCGTGCATATCGTCTACGAACTGCTTTGCGTTGGACTTGATAGTGTCTTTGACTACGATTTTGCCCAAGAATTTGCCCTCTAACGCTACGAAGATTTCGCCTGCGTTTTCTTCTTGAGGCAACTGCTCTACGCCATGCTCGGCAAGTAAAGATAGTTTACCCACTACGGCGGTTTGTCCGTCCTTATTGGCTACCATGCCCTTGCCCGCTATCTCTTGCACCTGCCAATCGCACGACTTTTGTCCGCTTGCCTTGGTTATTGCCCTTGCAATGGCGTGATTGCTCACGCTCTCTATTTGCCCCGCAATGGCAAGAATTTGCTCGGCTCGCTCCTTAGGCTCTACCCCCGTTACGCCAAACTCGCCCGTGGTGAGCGTACCCGTCTTGTCGCACACGACTACTTGCACTTTGTCTAGAGTTTCTAACACGTTGCTACCCTTGACCAGCACTCCGTACGACGAACAAGCGCCTATGCCCGCAAAGAACGTCAGCGGTATGGATATGACGAGGGCGCACGGACACGATACCGTCAAAAAGGTAAGTCCGCGGATAACCCAAGTCTTCCACTCTCCGTCCACAAGTGGCGGAATTACCGATATAAGCACCGCAAGTCCCACTACGACGGGGGTGTAAATGCGGGCGAATTTGGATATAAATTTCTCGGTTTTTGCCTTTTTGTCGGAGGCGTTTTCCACCAATTCCAAAATCTTGGCTACCGTACTGTCCTCAAATACTTTGGTGGCTTGCATAACGAATGCGTCGCCTAAATTGACGCTACCGCTGAGCACCTCGGCGTTTTTTGACACGTCAACGGGCACGCTCTCGCCCGTCAAAGCCTTACAATCGAGCATTGCGTACTCGTCTTTTAGCACACCGTCCACGGGTATTGCTTCCCCCTTGCGAACAAGTAAAAGGTCGCCTATCTGCACCTCTTGGCTGTCCACGACAACGTACTCGCCGTCGCGTATCATGGTGGCGGTATTGCTCTGCACGGCAACGAGATCGCCTATCGACTTGCGCGCCTTGCCGACGGCTTTGTCTTGAAAATATTCGCCCACTTGATAAAACGCCATTACCGCCACGGCTTCGGCGTAATCACCTATGATAAACGCGCCTATTGTCGCTACCGTCATCAAAAAGTTTTCGTCCAGCCACTGTCCTCTAAATACACCTCTCACGGCCCGCCAAACGACGTCTATACCTACGAGAATATAGGCAACGAGATAACACAAAGCCTCTATAATGACGTTAACATCAACGAAACGCGTGAGTATCATCATAACGGCAAGCAAAACTACCGCAACGATAATTCTTGTCAGTTGTTTTTGCTGTTTGCTCATACAATCTCACACTCCGGCTCTATCTTTTTGGCAATTTTTTTGGCGTTGTCCAACACTTCGTCCTCTCTACCGTCCTCGCTGACTATGGTGAGCCTGAGCGTCATAAAGTTGAGTCTACACTCTTGCACGCCGTCTAAGGCGGATATCTTTTCTTCTATTTTTCTTGCACAATTACCGCAACAAAGATTGTTGACACGATATACTTTTTTCATATTTTTCTCCTTTTTTCGTTGGTTTTATTCGTTGATATGTTCTATCGCAAGGGCAAAAATGCTCTTGATATGGTCGTCCGCCAAACTATAGAAGACCTCTTTGCCACTCTTTCTACTCTTGACGAGTTTGGTCTGTCTTAGCACCCTCAGTTGGTGCGATATAGCCGATTTGGTCATACCGAGCAACGAGGCAATGTCGCATACGCACATCTCTTGACTGAATAGTCCCGCCAAAATCCTCACCCTCGTGCTATCGCCGAATACCTTGAAGAGTTCCGCTACTTCGTAGAGTTCGTCCTCGCTCGGCATATGGCTATAAGCGTTGGCTACCGCCTCGTCGTGCACGTGAGAGCATTGGCATACTTCTTCTTCGTTGAATTTTTCCATTTCCATACTTCCTTTTCTATTTATTCGACTAACAGTTGAATAAATATTCAACTATTGATATTATATTCTCGTTTTTTATCCTTGTCAATAGTTTTTGAAAAAATTGCAAAAAAAATCCCCACGACTTGCGTGGGGAAATATTGAAGTAGTCAATTTTAACTCTCTTATGCGTAATTTAGCACGTTAGGATATGCGTATCGCATCCATACCTTGTTCGTAGACGCAGTTCCATTCCTTGTCAAAAATCTTACATTCGTTGACCCAATCGACTGTCTCCTTGATACTCTCCACGTCCTCACGGAAGTGGTCGTACCTGATGAGATAATTGGAATATGTGATATCGTCAAGGTCGTTGCAGTCGCTAATCACCACGTAGAGATTGCCGTCGTCTTTGTTGATATACGCGCTCATCAACTTGTAGTCTTTGTAACTTGGGATAGTGTTGAGTTGTACTATGTCGGCACATATATTTTGCTTGACGTATTCGTATGCGTCATCTATGTAATCATAGTATTTGAAGCCCTCGTGAGTATCGAGCAACTCTCTATCCATCAAGTGATAGGGATAACCGAAAGACACGTATTGGTCTATCGTAGCGGACAGTTCTTCTCCCCAATGATTGTCGCTCAAGAATTGCCTAAACTCTTCGCCATCCACGTTGTCTTCGCACGTTACTAAATAGTACACGTTAGGTAGATGCTTGAAATAGTAATAACCACCCGAGGGCAACAAAACCATATATGCTATCACGGTGTCTTGTGACGAGATAGAGTTTCGCTCGGCGATATTGCCAGAGGATACGAGTATCCTACCGTATTTGTCTTGGTCGATAATATTCTCCTCGCCAATTTCGTCGCAAAAATCTAATATGCAACTATCTTCTATCTCGCTTGTCAAATCGTAATAAGATAACTCATCTCTTTCTCTCGTTGTCCGTCCAATAAGAAAAATAACCGCAAAACCAACTAAAATTAAAATAACCACGCAAGTTGCCGCAATTCTCACGCGTCTTGAAATAAGTCTATATATATGTTTTATTCTTTCCGCCATATCTCACCCTTGCGTATTTAGTTGAGCCTATCGAGCCAATTCGACAATTTGATATGTCTTAGCATTTAATTAGTATTTTGTATTCCATTGACTATCATAGAACACGTAACTATCTTCATAGTCCACTTGCTCTTTGAAGTCTTCGATATCTTGCACTAGATTGTCATAATTCAATTCTTTGTGCACGGTAAACACGTTGTCAAGGTCGTTGTAGTCGGTTGCCACTGCGTACAACTTATGGTCGTCGGGGTTTACGTATATGCCGATGATTACGTAGTTTTTTCTACTATTATAATGCTTTAGCAAGACAATGTTTTCGTCAACGGTATTTTGGATATATTCTTCATTGGCGGTATAATAAAATACTATCGTCAATACCGCCATGGCTATCCAATAGTTGCTTGTCGATAGCATCTGTCGGGTAGCCGTAACTCTTATACTTATAATCTATAAATCTTGGGTTTTCTCCCCAATGATTGTCTTGGAGGAACTGTTTGAATCCCTCGCTATCGGTATTGTCCTCATACGCTACGTAGTAGTATACTTTTGGAATATGCTTTGAGAGTGTTTCGTGCTCGTTGAGTACGTGAATAGAATACACGATAATGCATTCTTTGCCCGTTTCGGGATTGAGGTCGGCAATATTGCCCGTGGATATCAATACTCTGCCATACGCGTCTTCTTTGATTACGTTGTCCATCAATTCGTCAATTTCCGCTCTAAAAAAGCAATATTTATCGTTTATTTTTTCAATAAAGCCAAAATTTGGAGAACCTAACATTGGCAACAATAACAATAGCAACTTAATAGCCAAAATCACAACTGCTACAGTAACCAATATGTTTATCGTATGTTTTGTTGATTTTTCCATACCATTTCTCCTAATTCTATGGTAGCACATTTTATTACTTATTGCAATAGCCATTTTGAATAAAAAAGAGAGCCTTTCGGCTCAGTTTTTGTTGTCGTGGCGGTGCCACTTGCGGGCGTTGCCACACAGTTTGAAGTCGGTTTGAATATACTCTTCGAGGCGGTTGAAAAATTCTGATTTCGATTGCTCGTCGTCGAGGATTGGCGGTGGATTGTCGTACACGTATTGCCACAATAGGTCGCATTGAGCGGTAGCGGAGATTGCCGTTTGCTCGCCGCGGCGGTTGGCAATATACTCTCCCAACCCGTAAAAAAATGCGTACGGCGAATAGTATTTTGGTATCAAAAAGTCGATACAGGTCTTAAATCTTCCACTATTGTGATACCTCTCCAGCGCGCTCTCGCAAGTCTTGAGTTGCAATATTTGGTCATACGTCAAGTAAGGCGAAGATACGATTTCGTAAGGTGGCAAAGTACCTATTATATACCCCTCGCCCTCGCTAGCCAATCTAGAGCCTTTGAGCACTTTGAGGAAACCGAGTTGCAAATTATCTCCGCCCATCTCGTACAGTCTGTCAAAGCCCTTGACGAAGCTGTCGTAGTCCTCGTGAGGTAAGCCTGCGATAAGGTCGGTATGGATATGGATATTGCCCATTGCTTTGAGCCGAGCGAGGTTGTATGCAATCCTCTCCACGTTGGCGTTCCTACCCACGGCGGAGAGCGTCTCGGCGTTGAAAGACTGCACCCCTATCTCGAATTGGAACAAGCCCTTTTTGGCTCTAGCAAGGGTGGTAAACATCTCTTCGTCAAATAGCTCGGGCGCCATCTCGAAGTGAAAATTGGTGTTGCTATCGCCGTAATTGTCTATCAGCCAAGCGAAGATTTTGGTGGCTCTCTTGACGTCAAAGTTGAAAGTGCGGTCTACCATTTTGATTTGACGAGGATTATATTTCATCAACTTGCGATAGTCGTCGAAAGTCCTCTCCAAAGAAAAGGTGCGAGGCTTAGTCCCTCCCGACATACAATAACTGCATCTATAAGGACAACCTCTGCTACTCTCCATATAGAGTATCCTCGTGTCGCCCATAGAGGCGTACTCGTCGTCGTAAGGACTGACGATATCGTCGAGATTTTCTACCTGACCCGCCTCGATAATCTTGGGGTACTCGCCTCGTCCGCTCTCTATGTCTTGCAAGAGCCGTCCGAACACAAAGTCGCCCTCGCCCTTGATGATATAATCGGCTACGTCCAAGTATTCGTCTGTGTCAAAAGCCACCTCGTATCCCCCCAATATTATCTTGACCTTAGGCAAATACAGTCTGATATCTTGCAAAAGCCTGTCTACGAAGGCAATATTGAAGATATAACAGCTTATCGCCACTACGTCGGGTTTGAGGCTATACAACTGCGCAAAGAGCGTAGACAACTGCGTATTGACGTTGGTTTCGATTATCTCTACCGGTAGCGAACTGTTGGCTTTGAGATACCTCGGCGCAAGCAAGGTGTGAACGTATTGAGAATTGATTGCAAGAAAAACCGTTTTCATAGCTACATTATAGCACGGCTTTGGATTTTGGCATAGCGATATTTGAATTACAAAAAGCATTTTTGTAACCGTATACTGGGGACAAAAAACGTTAATATTTTGGCAATAATGAAAATATCGCAAAATTACCGATAAGACGCTCTATATTCTCAATATTGATATTGACAAAGGCGCGTTTTATTTTTATAATAAAAAATATAGGAGGGAG
Source organism: uncultured Clostridia bacterium (assembly GCA_937880755.1). Classification (GTDB taxonomy): domain Bacteria; phylum Bacillota; class Clostridia; order Christensenellales; family UBA3700; genus HGM11368. The sequence goes on along the minus strand of CALGRX010000023.1, from coordinate 50,994 downwards.
CCGTGAGAACTAACAAGACTACGTATCGAATAGCGCTCGTTGCACTTTTGACGGCGGTATCCCTCATCGTTTTCGTGGTGGAGAACGCCTTTCCTCCGCTTATTCTCCCCGGGGCAAAACTCGGACTTGCCAATCTTTTTACTCTACTTGCATTGGTAATTTTGACGCCTATAGACGCATTATTTATTTTTTTGATAAGAGCCGTGCTCGGCAATATAATTACGGGCAACCCTTCTGCCCTATTGTACTCTATCCCCGCAGGTCTGATTGCCTTGGCGGTGAGTGCTATTTTGGTTAGGTCGTGTATGGACAAATTGTCTATCGTGTCCATATCGGTAGCTAGCGCCGTGATACACAACGTCGTGCAAAACCTAGTCTTTTGCCTAACTTCGGGCAGTACGGCAGTATTGTCCTACACCCCGTATCTTGCTATGCTTGGCGTGCTTAGCGGAGTGATAGTGGGCTTGACGGCGTACTTTATTTTGCGTTATTTGCCTAAGAGTATCTACGAGAAGGCTTTTGAATTGTTAAATAATAAAAACGATATTTCAATCGATAACGGAGGGAAAACTGTTGAAAGCAATTAAAGGAAAGCATTTTGGGCGAGGCATACATATTGCCGACAAAAAGCAATACGCCGCCGACGCCTACATCGAGGTCGCTCCCGTACCTCAAATTTTGTCGATAAGTATGAGCCAACATATCGGCAAGCCTTGCCAAATACTCGTGCAAGTGGGCGACGAAGTTAAGCAAGGTCAGCTTATAGGCAAGGCCGATGGATTCGTTAGCGCCAACGTGTATAGCGGCGTGAGCGGAAAGGTCATCGACATAGAGAAGCGCGCCAACCCGAGAGGTATGGTCAGCGACTACGTGGTAATCGAAAACGACGGTCAGTACGACAGCGTTTGTCTAGAGCCTCTAGCCGACAGAGAACCTGCTACTATCAAAGAGCGTATAAGAGAAGCAGGCATCGTGGGTATGGGCGGAGCAGGCTTCCCTACCGCCGTCAAACTCTCCCCTTCTACTCACGTAGATACTTTGGTCATCAATGGCGCGGAATGCGAGCCTTATCTCACTTGCGACTATAGGCTGATGATAGAAAAGACCGAAGAAGTAGTGAGCGGTATAAGATTGCTTGCCAAGGCGCTCGGCGTGGACAAAATCATCGTGGGAATAGAAGCCAACAAGCCTAAAGCCATAGAGCTATTGGAGAAGTACGACGACCTAACTATCGTCACCCTAAAGAAAGCGTACCCTATGGGCTCGGAAAAACACCTCATCTACTGTTGCACGGGTCGAGAAGTGCCTGTGGGCAAATTGCCTGCCGACGCGGGTTGCGTGGTGCAAAATATAGCCACCGCTCACGCCGTGTACGAGGCGGTGGAACTCAACAAGCCTCTATACGAAAGAGTGTTGACGGTGTCGGGCGAGTGCGTCAAAGAGCCTAAAAACTTGCTAGTCAAATTCGGCACGAGTTTCCAATACCTACTCGACTACTGTAAGTACGACAACACCAATCTTGCCGCTCTCATTGCGGGCGGTCCTATGATGGGCTCGACGATGATTTCTTCCGACTATTATACTCGCAAGACCGACAGCGGTATATTGGCTCTCGACGATACGCAAGCCGACTTTATCGCTCCGTCGCCTTGCATAAGTTGCGGTAGATGCGCAAGCGTGTGCCCTATGCACCTATTGCCTATGTCTATCGACTTCTACACCCAAGCGGGCGACTACCAAAGCGCGTCAAAATACGGCGGCGTCCTCAACTGTATAGAGTGCGGTTGTTGCGCCTACGTATGCCCTGCAAGACGCTCACTACTGCAAAGCATTACGCTATGCAAATCTCAATTGAGAAAAAAGTAAGGAGGAGATTATGAACAAAGTTTACGTATCCGATTCTCCTCACGTAAGGGGAGCAAGAACTACCAAGGGCATTATGCTCGACGTATGCATAGCACTATTGCCTGCTTGCATTATGGGTTGCGTGTACTTCGGCTTTAAGGCTTTGCTCGTGCTGGCTTTGTCCTGCGTGGGCGCGGTGGGTAGCGAGATCGTCTACAACCTCATTGCACGCAAAAATATAAAAGAAATTTTGCGTAACTTCGACTTTACGTCGCTGGTATCGGGTATGCTACTCGGCATGTGTTTGAGTAGCAACGTGCCTTGGTACGTGCCTATCATCTCTTCGATATTTATGATAGTCGTCGTCAAAATGCTATTTGGCGGAACGGGCAAAAATATCGTCAATCCCGCTATCACGGGTAGAGTCTTCGCATTTATCGCCTTTCAATCGGTGATGATAAGCGGTTGGGCTGTGCCTAACGTGGGCGCGATAATGTCGGGAAGCGTGGAAGTAACCTCGGGTGCAACCCCTCTCACCGTTATGTTGTCCGACGGCGTTGACAAAATGGGTATATCTTCTCTCGACCTATTGTTGGGTTCGGGCGTGACGGGTTGTATAGGCGAAACGTGTAAGCTCGCTCTGATCGTAGGCGGAATATACCTAATATGTCGCAAAGTCATCGGTTGGCAATGGCCTGTCATCTATATCGGAGTGACGGGCTTGATGAGCGTGGCTCTCAACGGATTTAACTTCGGCTATTTCTTGCCTTCGATTTTGTCGGGCGGACTATTCTTAGGTGCAATCTTTATGGCGACCGACTACGTGACCTCTCCGTTTACCGACAAAGGCAGATACGTCTACTATATCGCTCTCGGTATAGTGACCGCTCTACTTAGAAAGTACACTCGCATAGAAGTCGTATCCTTTGCGATATTGTTGATGAACCTATTCGTTCCGCTCATCAACGCTCATATCAGACCTAGAATATTCGGCGCGCCTACCATGCTTGACAAAATAAAAGCTCAAATAACCAAAATCAAGAGCAAAAAGCAAGCCGACAAGGAGGTGCAACAATGACTCTAAAACAGTTTTTTAAGTCAAGCGCATTCAAGTGCATACTCGTATTGACTTGCATTGCGCTGATTGCAGGAGGAGTGCTGGCTATCCTCAACGACGTGTTGTACGTGTCTGACGAAGAGCGCACTCAACAAGCAATCAAAAAGATTTACGGTCAAGCCGTGGAATATCAAGAAGTAACGGTGAGCGAAGAAAAAGCCGTCAACGAATACGGCACTATAGACAAGGTGTACAAGTTGTCGGACGGCAACTACCTGTTCAAATCTACGGGCACAGAAGGCTATAAGGGCGGTACCGTTACGCTGTGGATAGTGGCTAACTTCGAGGGAGATACCTTTAAGGGACTCGATAAGGTCAAGGTTGCCGGCAACGAAAAGCAAACGCTGATGTCGTCCTTTAAGTCGTCCTTTACCGACTTCTACACGAGCAACGACGACCTACTTCTCGAAGGCTACTACTTTGACAAGGCGGAAAGCGAAGGCAATATCCAAAACGTTACGTCGGGAGCGACCCGTTCTTCCAACGCCTTCAATAGAGCCGTCAACTGTACGCTCTACTTTATTCGCAACGATATGGAGGTGGCATGATGAAAGGTAACAAATTCAAAGGCATAGCCCTTGACGGACTGCTTCGCAACAACCCTACGTTGAGGCTTGTGCTAGGCACTTGTCCTACCCTCGCGCTCTCTACCACGGCAATGAACGGTATCGGTATGGGACTTGCCGTGACCTTTATATTGATATGTAGCAACACGTTGATAAGTTTGCTACGCAAGGTCATTCCTAACGCCGTGCGCATACCGTCTTTCGTGCTGATTATAGCCACCTTCGTGACGGTAGTGAGAATGGTGATGGAGAAGTTTATCCCCGACCTATACGAGTCGCTAGGCGTATATCTTCCTCTCATCGTCGTCAACTGCGTCATCTTGGGTAGAGCCGAAGCATTTGCAAGCAAAAATCCCGTGCTAGACTCTGCTGCCGACGGCTTGTTTACTGGACTTGGCTTTGCTTGGGCGTTGACTCTGCTCGGCGTGATAAGAGAGGTGCTGGGCAGCGGTAGCATCTTTGGTATGGAATTGTGGTCATTCCGCATAGAGTTCTTTACTTCGGCGGCGGGTGCATTCTTTACCTACGGCGTGATGATTGCGCTATTCAACGCACTCTTTGCCAAGATAGATAACGTCAAAAAGCGCAAGGAGTTTTACGCGGCGTATCCCGACACGCAACCGCAAAAACTCGAAACCAAGACGGAGGAGGTGAAGTAATATGGGCAACTTCCTTATGATTATCATTATGGCGGTATTCGTCAACAACTTTATTCTCGTGCAATTCTTGGGTATATGTCCTTTCTTGGGTGTGTCTAAGCAGACGAGCAACGCGCTCGGTATGGGTCTTGCCGTAACGCTCGTTATGACGATGACGTGTCTAATCACCTACCCTATCTATCAATTTATCTTGGTGCCGCTGGGACTACAGTATTTGGAGATAATCGTATTTATCTTCGTCATTGCATCTCTCGTACAAATGATAGAGAAGTTTATCAAAAAGTTTTCGCCTTCACTCTACAATGCAATGGGCGTGTATCTGCCTCTCATCACCACCAACTGCGCCGTACTCGGTGTGGCGGAGCTGGTAATAGACAAGGGACAAATGATGGCTCTTCTTGGTATAGAATCTATGAATATCGGCGTTGCCGTGGGCTACGGCTTCTTCGCCGGCGTGGGCTTTACTCTCGCTATCGTACTGATGAGCGGACTAAGACAAAAGATAGACAAACTCGACGTCGCTCCCGCGCTCAAGGGCTTCCCTATCACGATGATTGCGGCAAGTTTTATGGCAATGGCTTTCTATATCTTCAATATGATTGCGATAGGTTGAGGTGATTTATGCAAAATAAGATTATATTATGTGCTAATATACAATGGAGCAAAGTAGGTATGGTGCTAGGCATTATTGCAGGTCTTGCGATATTGTTCGGCATACTCATCATAGTAGTCACCAAAGTGTGCCATATCGAAGAGGACGAAAAGGTTACGGCAATCCTCAGCCACCTCGCAGGAGCCAACTGCGGTGGTTGCGGACACTCGGGATGTTCGGGCTTCGCCGAGTCTTTGGCGTGCGGTAAGGCGTGCATAGGCGACTGCAAAGTGACGTCTAAAGAAGAAAAAGAGATTATATGCAAGATAGCCGGCATAGAGATGAGCGACGAAGAGCCTACCGTGGCGGTGGTACGTTGTAGTGGCGGAGTCAACGCCGTGGACAAGTTTGACTACGTGGGCTACGAGGACTGTATCAACCAAATGGTGATTATGGGCGGAGATAAACTCTGCTCTACCGCTTGCCTCGGTGGCGGTACTTGCGTCAAGGTTTGTCCCGTAGGCGCTATCAAAATAGACGACGACGGCGTGGCGCACGTGGACAAGTCGATTTGTATATCGTGCGGTGCTTGCATAGGCAATTGCCCTAAGGCGGTCATAGCCCGTATCCCTGCCAAAGCCAAAGTCTACGTGGCTTGCAACAACCATTGCAAAGCCAAGGAAGTGATGAGCGTGTGCAAGAAGGGTTGCATAGGTTGCGGAATGTGCGCAAGAAGTTGCCCTCACGGCGCAATTACTATGGTGGACAATATCCCCGTATTCGACTACGACAAATGCACGGGATGTATGACGTGCGTAGAAAAGTGTCCGAGAAAAGTAATCAAAGTACACTAAAATTGTATTAGAGATTACTCTAAATAACAACGCCCGCAAGTTGCGGGCGTTTTGCTTGGATTGTCATTATATTATCAATTAGCAATATCTTGCAAGGCTTGCTCGGCTTTCCAATTACCTTGCTCTGCCGACTTGGTATACCAATATACCGCCTTGGCGTAATCTTGCTCTACGCCTCGACCGTTGCTGTAACACTCACCGAGTTTGAATTGCGCCAACTCGTCGCCTTTTTTCGCTAAATCTTTATACAGCGCTACCTCTTGGGCAAAGTCTTGAATGATACCGTATTGCATATCATCCCAACCCAACTCACTCATACACATAATATACTATTTGGTTATCTCATTGTCAATATAAAACGAATGCCCACAAATTGCGGGCGGTTAGATAAAAATGCCTAGTTAGTCCTCGACGAAATACTTTGATAGAACCATTGCAGTCTCTTCGTTAGTCAATATGTAGAATAATTGCATACTTCGTCAGTAAATTCCTTTATACATATTGACAATCAACCGCAAACAGGCTCTCGGACATCTCCGTCTCCCACGCCTTGGACGACGAGGGCGTGCGGTACGCATATTATACTGTCGCCCGATTTAGTTATCCCTTTCATTTGCGTGCACTCGGCGGAGGAAGAACAGTCGGCTTCTTGCACCCACGCTTTACGCTCCGTAAGGTCTATTACGACGAGGTTGTAGCCACCTGATTGGGAATTGACCGTCAAGTAGTACTTGTCCCCCTCTCTGCGACTATCTACGGCAGATGCGGTGATTAGGCTATCGTCCTCGAAATAATACTCGGCTACGATCTCGCCCTTAACCGTAACCTCAACGCCTCTAAGACCGCTGTCTTGCCGAGGCAAACAAAACGCGAGCAATAACGCTACAATCAAAACCGCCAACACGATATATACTATCACGTCGGCTAAGCGGAAGGGCTTGATATTGTTGATTTTGTCTATCTTGTCAGTCTTGCTCATATAAGACGAAATCTCCGCTATTGATTGTCATCGTGTCGGGACTGTTGCTAAATACTCGATATTTGCCACCTTGCTCGAATACGAAATAGGCGTTGTAGTCCAAGCCATTGACAAAATCCATCGCCTCATTCACGCTCATACAGCATATAGCCGTACTGAGGGCATCGCATAGGGCGGAGCTTTCGCCCACTACGCTGGTGGTAATAATACCGCCGTCTATCGGATAGCCGTCGTCGCCTATTATGTGGCAATATCGCTTGCCCTTTATCTCGTAATATCTCTCGTAGTCACCGCTGGTGGAAAAGCCTTGGACGCATGCCTTGACGCTTAGATAATTGCCCTCGCCCCTCGGGTTGACGACGCCCACTCGCCAAGCCAAAGGATTGTCGTCGTATACGGGTTTGGTCGACTTGAAAAGCGACAGCGAACTAGTGCCAACGTTGACGTAGCCAAAGTTGAAACCGCTCTCCTTGACTATCTTATATGCTATATCGCAAGCGTAGCCCTTGCCTATTCCGCCCAAAGATAGCGTGACGGTATATTCCACCCCATCCACGGTGACCGTGTCGGTTGGTTTGACTAGATAGTATCTATCATCTTCTCGGACTAATTCCACCTTGTCCACGCCCACCAAGTCGTTGAAAGCTTGGATATACTTGCTATCGGGCAACGTTTGCTTATAGTCTGCCCTGTCGTATGGCTCGACCGGCTCATAGTCGCTCGCAAAGCGAGGACTAAAGCCCCAAAGGTCTACGAGCCTGGCGGTAGTGGGATCAAATTTACCACCCGTTGTGGCGTTGACGCTTTGGCTCAACTCGACTATTTCGTAGGTGTGCTTGCTCACCTCGACTCTCTCTCCCGCCTCCGCGTTGTTAAATTTAGCCACGTCAGAGCCGTTTACGCTCTCGTTGATGGCGTCGTCTATCTGTCTTAGAGCTTCTTTGACCTTTGCCCAAGTTGCGTCCATTCTCTCAACAACCGATTTATCTCTAGTATTGCCGGCAAGCACCAGATACGTCGCAGTGCCGAAAAACTCGATACTCGTATAAGATTTTGGTCGATAGTCGGTATAATCTTCTCCCTCAGGCGTAGTAAGCCTAGGCGTACAACCTACGCCGACGAGCAAAGATATTATCAAGAATACGGCAATGAGAATAACCTTCTTTTTCACAACGATAGTATAACATTTTTGACTTTGATTTACAATAGATTTGGAAAAACTAGCTTAGTTGGTGCAAGCATTGTCGAAAGTTGACTAAACACACGCTAAGTAGTATAATAAAAAAGTATGGTAAAATAAAAGCAAGTCGAAGGCAAAAAGCCTCGCAAAGGACTCAAAGTTTTCTCGTCCTGCTCATCTTGTTCGTGGTGTGCTGTCTTATTGCCGTGCCTTTTGCCTTGCAGACCATTCCCGTCAAAGAATTTGACACGACTCTATCCGACTTCTATTGCAATTGGATGAGCCATATCCCCGACGACGTGCTGATTAAATCCTCGTCATTCCCGGTAGCCACGACTCGGGAACGGTGACTATGCCCTCTATAGGCTGTACCCAAAACAGACATATCCAAGACCAAGTCAAGGCGGGTATCCGCTACTTCGACATAAGAGCCGCTAAGCAAGGCGACAACCTAGTCATATTTCACTCGATATTGCGTGGAGTGAGGTTTGAACCTATTGCGCAAGGGCTGTACGACTTTATCGTTGCCAACCCCAGCGAGTTTTTGATACTCGACTTCCAATACTTCGAGAATAGCCAACAGATGATACACGATACGCTGAAGCGTATTGGGCTTGCAGACCTCGCCGTAGTCAACGACACCGATTTGCCCGACTACGACTTCGTTGACGGGCTGACCGTGGGCGATATGCGTGGCAAAGTGCTAATCGTATGGGGCGATAATAGCGACGTAGACTACGCATTTAGGCGCAACAACAACCTATGCACCGTCAAAAATTGCGTGTTGACTTCGCCTTTTTATATCCTTTTGCATGGCATGCAGAGCCAAGACGTCATCGACAATATCTTGCCACTCTATTACAAGCGATATAAAGAGTGGAACAAGGGCTTGTTCGTGTTGCAATGCCAGATTACCTTTGGACCGAACTTGTACCAAAGAGAGGCTTCACACAAGGACAATATGACGGCTTACGTCAACTCGATAGCCTCCGACCCCGAAAAACTCAAATATGTCAATATCGTAATGCGCGAGTATGCCGACGACTATATGGAAAAAATCAACTCTATCCTAAGGCTTAATATTGCCAAGGGATTTATCGCTGAGTCCGACTCCGTATATATTCAAAACACCTTGCCACCCGAGGCGGCGTAAGGTTAACTGACGGCAAGTGAGGTAGTTGACCTCGCGGGCGGGACGTATTGACTTATAGTCAAAGTGACCTTTCTCATTGCTCAGAAGTTATGGATGTCTCCACTTCTTTGACTAAAATATTGCGTAGACTGCCAATCAATAACAAAAAATGCCACGATTGCATTAATCGTGGCGATTTTTATTACTAGTATTTTACAGCAAATGCGCTCTGAGTTCTTCTGGAGATTGTGGACTGAGCAATCCGATTGGCACGTCGAATACCGTTACGCAACCACTGCGTCCTTCCTTGGACATCTTGTAGATTGCTCTTGCGTACGCCGTCAATACGCTACCCGTAAACTCTGGATTGGAGTCGAGTTTGATATTGAGTTCCAACACGTGCTTTTTGTCGCTGTAGGTGTCTCCGCTTCTCAGCACTACTCCGCCGTGAGGGAGCTCGCTGTGATTGCGTTTCATCTCCTCCATATCTATAAAGTGAACGGTTGTGTCGTAGTCGGCAAAGTAGTTGGGCATATTCACGATTTGCTCTCTAATCTTGTCCTTGTCAGCGCCTTCTTGAGCCACAACGTAACATTCTCTAACGTGCTTTTGTCTGGCGGTAAGTTGAGGATTTTCGCCCGCTCTCACCGCTTGCATAGCAGACTCTACCGGTACGGTGTATTGTCTTGCGTCAACTACGCCCTCAATTCTTCTGATAGCGTCGGAGTGTCCTTGCGAAACCCCCTTGCCCCAAAAAGTGTAATCGTTGCCGTTAGGGAGCAACGCACCAAAGAGCATTCTTGCTATCGAGAAAAGTCCCGGGTCCCAACCTACCGAGATGATGCCGAGCTTTCCGCTCTCTTTGCCCGTCTTGTCCATATTGGCAAAGTGCTCGGGTATCCTTGCATGAGTGTCGAAAGAGTCCACCGTGTTGAAGTACTTTATCATTTCTACGCTTTGCTTAGGCAAATCGGTAGCCGAGCCTCCGCAAAGTATCAAAACGTCGATTTTGTCCTTGTACTCTTGGATTTGGTCGATACTGATTGCTTTACCCGTCGCCGTTACTACGTCCTTTCTACGGGTAAAAATGCCCACCAATTCCATATCGCTGTTGTTGCTTACGGCGAGTTCTACACCTCTACCGAGGTTGCCGTATCCCAAAATGCCGATTTTGATTTTTTTCATAAGTTTTCTCCTTGTTTTTTTCGATAATATTATTGCACACGCCAACCTCTATACGCAACTATTTGAAAATTTTTTTTGATTTTTTAGCCAAAAAAATCCGTGCGTTTTGCACGGATTTTCGTATTATGACCATTGTTTAGCCTTGATTGTCTTGAGGCAAATTTGCCACTGTTTCGCTACTACTTGGCTCAATAGCATCTTGTTGCGAAGTAGCTTGTATCTCTTCCTTTTGAGCGCCTTCCATCGGCTCAACTTGCGTGATATCGTCACTAGGAGTTTGTTCCTCGGACTTGTCTTCCTTGCCCTTGAGTCCGTCAAGAATTTTACCAACGACTTGCTTTACTTTGCCTATTTTTTTAGGTTGTTCTTCGCCGTTTTCTTCAGCCATTTGCTTTAGTTGATATTTAGTCTTGAACTCGGTCGGTCTTTCTTTGCCCTCGAAGTAATCTATGCTCATACCGTGATTGGAATTGTCGTAGAGATTTTTCATTGCCTTGACGGTTCTATCTTCCATATCCTTGCACATTTCTTTGCTAAATAGTTGCAAGTTAGGATAGATTGGCTCGCCTACGGTTATGGTAGCGCAAGGCTTGGAAGTAAAGCACAGTTTGTACAAGCCTCTTCTCTTACGCCAGCTGATGACTATAGGAATGATAGGTACTTGGCTGTCGCACGCAATCTTAAACGCGCCTTTGTTAAGCTCTCTTATACCTGCGTAATAGTTGATAAGATGCGCCTCGGCGTAGACGTGTACGGTCTTGCCGTCTTTGAGCAAGGTGTTGATTTCGTGTTTGAATACTCTTGCCTCGGCAACGTTTTGCGGAGTCGGAACCGCACCTAAGAATTTGAGCAACTTGCCCGCAACCGGCATATTGAACGACTCGTAAAGTACGGTAAATTGCACTCTTCTAGGCCACAATACCAAGGCGTTCATAGCACAGTCGAGCAAGTGTACGTGATTGCTTACGCTCACCACGCCCTTGCCCTTGGCTTTTTTGAGGTTCTTCTTGCCCTTGATACGCAGTCCTAGATAGAACGTGCAGAATAGATAGAACACGGGTATGCCGATAAGATAATATAACAATCCCGACAATACGTATACAACCTTGTTTTTGGACACAAACTGTTCACCTTTCTTTTTGGCTTCGTCGGTCTCCATTCTGCGCTTTTCTTTGGCGGTAGATATCGCCTCTCTAAACATCTCTTCGGCTTTGTCGATAGAATAGGATAAGTTGTATCTTTCGCCTTGAGTTACGTACTCTTTGCTCATCTGCTCCTTTTGCTCGGGATGCTCTATCCAATAGTCTATCTTTTCGGCAAGATCCTTAGGATTGCCCGCCTCGAAGAGAGACCTTTCGTCCAATGCGAATTGAGGAGTTGCCGACTTGGCGGAGTTGGCGATGATTGGCACTACTCCGCAAGCAAAAGCCTCTATACACGCTATTGCCTCTATCTCTACGTCAGCTGCGTGCACGTAAAGGTCGGTATTGTGAAGCTGCTCGATGAGTTCTTCTTTGCTAAAAAATCCAAACTTGACGGGGTTGGTCAATAGTCTGTCAGCCAACTTCTGGAGTTTGTTATACGAAGGTCCTTTTCCTGCCAAAGTCAAGTGAATTTTGTCGGCGTACTTGCTCATAGATATCGCCTTGATAAGCACGTCTTGACGCTTTTCGTTAGCGTATCTGCCCGTCATCATAATATTGATATGCTCGGGATTTAGTCGCTTGTACTCGGCAGGCGGTTTGAAGTCCTCGGACACGCCGTTGGATATGACGTGTACGTTGGCTTTGTACTTCCTATCCTGCAACTGCTTGGCAATAAACTGCGACGGACAATGTATGTGGTCAACTTTGTTAAAAAAGTTGTCCCTAAAAAATGCGTAAAGCCATTTAACTGCAATGGAAGAATGCTTAAGCCCCGCATTGTAGGTAATGTTCTCGGGTTGTACGTGGAAAGCCGCCGTAACGGGAATCCCCATTTGTTTGGCGACTTTGAGAGCCTTCTTCTCGAGTTTGAAAGGCATATACAAATGCACGATATCCGCACCGCTAAACGCGTTGGTTAGCGTTTCGTAATCGGGCTTACCGAATCTTACTTGTTGCAACATTGCAACTTCGGTGGCGATAGGCAAATATCTCTCGCCTACCTCATAGCAACCTTCGCCCTTAGCGCCCGTTGCAACCACTCTGACCTCGTGACCACGCTTCTTGAGTTCGTCGACAAAGCGATGCGCCGACATAACGGTACCGTTGGTCATAAGGTCATATAAATCTATAACGATAACTATCTTCATTTTTTCTCCTAATTTTGCCCGTCTAAGTAGGCAAAAAAAATATCTAATATCTATGGTATTGCCAAATAAGACGATATTATAATAAATATTTTAACGGTATTACTCACGTTTGCAATACTTTTGAATATAATTTTACATATTTTACCATTATAATACCTAATTTTTACTTAGATTTTACTTACAATTTACATAACGTGACTTTGACACGTTTTCCTATTATTTTTTACGGCATACACGAAGCCAATCAAGAAGCTAATCGAACAATGCATTTTTTTGTTACGTTATACTAAGGTTGAATTTTTGAATCATAAAAATTATTTTGTACAAAAAAATATCCCACATATAATTGCTTTTAATATGACATTTTCAAATACCTAGTGCAAAAAAAATTGACATAATTCGCGCCTTGATGTATGCTCAAAATATAACATATACACAAGGAGACGTATCTATGAAGCAAGATATGATTGCAATCATTGACCTTGGCAGCGAAGAAAACTCCGCTATTGCCAGACTCATCAGAAGCTACGGCGTTTATAGTGAGATTTACGCTCACGACATTACGCTCGACGCTCTCAAAAAGATGCCCAACGTCAAGGGCGTTATCCTCAACGGCGGTCCTAATAGAATCGTAGACGGCGTAAAAATCGACGTTGCACAAGACCTATACTCTATCGGCGTACCTTTTTTGGCAATAGACCACGACACCGACAAGTGTCCTCAAGGCAACGTTGACGATATCAAATCTTTTATCTTCGATACGTGCCACTGTGACGCCAACTGGAATATGGACAACTTTATCCAAGACCAAGTAGAACTTTTGCGTAAACAAATCGGCAACAAGAAGGTTTTGCTTGCCCTCTCGGGTGGCGTTGACTCCTCCGTAGTTGCAGCTTTGCTCATCAAAGCTATCGGCAACCAACTCGTTTGCGTACACGTCAATCACGGTCTTTTGCGTAAAGGCGAGCCAGAGCAAGTCATTAGAGTGTTTAGAGAAGAATTGGGCGCTAACCTCATCTACTCCGACTCCGTAGACAGATTTCTTGACAAGCTCGCAGGTATAGAAGATCCTGAGAAAAAGAGAAAGATTATCGGTGCGGAATTTATAAGAGTATTCGAAGAAGAAGCAAGAAAACTCGACGGCATCGACTTCCTCGCTCAAGGCACTATATATCCCGATATCGTTGAGAGCGGTACTAAGACGGGTAAAGCAGTCAAGGCTCACCACAACGTTGGCGGACTGCCTGAAGACCTCAAATTCGAGCTTGTTGAGCCTCTCAAATACCTCTTCAAAGACGAGGTTAGAGCGTGCGGTAAGGCTTTGGGCTTGCCTGACGATATGGTTTATCGTCAGCCGTTCCCTGGTCCGGGACTCGGCGTAAGATGCTTGGGCGCTATCACTCGCGATAGACTCGAAGCAGTGAGAGAATCCGACGCTATCTTGAGAGAAGAATTCGCCAAAAACGGTCTTCAAGGCAAAGTATGGCAATACTTCACCCTCATCCCCGATACCAAGTCGGTAGGCGTGCGTGACAACGCTCGTTGCTACGATTGGCCGGTTATCATCAGAGCAGTCAACACCGTAGACGCTATGACCGCCACTATCGAACATATCGATTGGGCTATCCTTGACAAAATTACTTCTCGTATCTTAAGTGAAGTCAAGGGCGTCAACAGAGTTTGCTACGACCTCTCTCCAAAGCCAACCGCTACCATAGAATGGGAATAAAATTCAAACACGCAACACCCGCCGAAAAGCGGGTGTTTTTTTTATCAAAAAATCGGTGTATCGACACTTTTGTTATTCTTGTTCGCGTCCACCCGTATACGGACCATATTCTATAACACGTTTTTTACAAAACATCGCGTATCGGACTACTCTTGACAATAGATTGCGACGAAAAAAGATAGACGACGAATCTATGCTCGCCGTCTATGTAATCGTTTTTACTATATCGACCGTACGATTATTCCATACTTACTACTTCTCGTGGATAGATAGCGTATTTGTCTTGATAATAGTTGTTGTTGACGCTGTCGTAACTGCCGTCGGGTTGGACTGTGATGACTTTGCATCCTCTCTGCTTACCCTCTTTGTCAATGCCGATATATGCAAGATAATCCACGCTCATACCGTATTCCATATTGATACCTTTGTACGTCAAGGCAATATTGTTGATGTGGTCGTGCCCGAAAAACATTCCTTGCGTACTGCCAAGTTCTACAATCGTCTCAAACATATCGGTATCTATCGGAGAAGAATAAACGTAAGGGTCGCTCTCCTCTATTACTCCGTATAGCCATTGTACCTCTTCGGTGTCTTGACAACCCGCTTCGAGATATTGATTGTACGCCTTCCTCGTCTCAAGTAAAGGTATATGGAAGAACAAAAGCGACTTGAACATAGGACAATGCTCGTCTATTGCAAGATTGGCGTTGTGAATTTTGGTAACTTCTTGTCTATACCACTCTATTTGGTCGTCGTGGAAGGTGTCGTAAGAAGAACTGAACACCGCAAATATCGCATCAGTCAACTTGTCCGACATATACGAATTGCTGTCCATAGTAAACAAGGCTTGCGTAACCAATCCCTGTGAATTTTTAATTTTGATGACGGAATTTCCGCAACCGTATAAGTCTCCGTCGTCCTCGAAGAGGCACTTAGTCCACCTGCTATCGCTATATATATCGGCTACTTCTTGTCTATCGTAGAAGCTATACCACTCACTGTCGTGGTTGCCCAAGGTAACCGTCCAATATACACCCAACTTCTCCATAAGAGAGGCTATGAGAATAATCTCTTCCTTGTTGTTGAAGGTGCATCCCGCAAATCCTACGGGAAAAACCAAATCGCCCGTAATAATTACGAGGTCGGGTTTCTCTGCCGTAACCATATTGGCAACGGCGTTGATTGCCTTGTAATCCTTGGTCTTGGTGAGCCAACCTCCGCCTATATGTATATCCGTGAGTTGCAAAATTTTGAACTCGTCGTCGGTGGTAAACGTCCAGTATCCGTCTTCGTAAGTCGGTGTCAACTGCTCCTCGTACTCAACGGCTCTAATCGACGTCTCGATATATTCCAAGTTGTCCTTACGGAACTCGATATTGAGAATTCCAACCACGCCGAGAAATGCCCCGACAACCAAAATAATCGACGCAATGACGATGAGGGCTACTTTGCCCTTGCTAAGTTTTCTATTTTCCATAATAATCACTCCTAATTTATTTTAGTATCAAAAACGAATTTTTTCAAGAATAAAAATAATATGTTTTACATCTTTTTTACATAAGCAATCAAAACGTTTTACTAAATCAAATACTTTTGATATAATAAAATTATGGTAGATATCAATAGAATTAACGAACTAGCAAAAAAGAGTAAGACGGTCGGATTGAGCGAAGAAGAAAAGCAAGAGCAAGCACGCCTTAGGCAAGAGTATATCGAGGGATTTAAGCGCAATCTGCGTGCACAACTCGACAACTGCTACGTCCTCGACGAGCAAGGCAACAAGACTAAGCTAAAAAAGAAAGACCAATAATTATACGCAAAACGCGACCTGTACGCAATTTAAGTCGATACAGGTCGCTATTTTTACTAATACTATATTATTGTTGCCAAAAGCAACCAAATTTAACGAAACGCGTCATAATCACTTGGTTGAAGACGGCAAATATATAAGTTACAATATTTTCGGAGGCGGATATGCAATTTACGTTGAGCGAAAACCTAAAGACCTTGCGAATGAAAAACATATTGACCCTCGAAGACGTCGCCGAGATAGCGGGCGTGTCCGGACAATCCGTTGCCAAGTGGGAGTCGGGAGCAAGTTATCCCGTCATCAACAATCTCGTTACACTCTCGCAATACTACGGCGTGTCGTTGTAGGCATTGGTCCACAAGCCATTGGGTGTCTTGAACAAGTCGACCCACAAAGCGATAGATATTTGTTCGGGTTGACTCACTTGGGCGCAAACGGTGCGATAAAACTGCCCCAAAGGCAATAGATATCTTTGAACTCTCCGAAGGCGACCTATTGCTCGTAGTAGGCGACAAAACGCAAGGTATTGCCATAGTCAAATGCGACGGCGTAAACGACGTAATAGCCGACTAATGTCAAGGAGGTGCGATATGGAATTCGTAAAAGTAGACTTCGATAACAATAAAGTGAGCAACGCCCTGCTGAGAGGATATAGAGAGATAATCGAAAAGTACGTAAACGACGGATACGATTATCTCGGCTTCGCGCCCGCAAAACTCGGTCCAAGCGGAAAAATACTCTCTATCGAGTTGATATTAAACAAAAATAATGGATAAAAAATAGTTATTATCATCACTAAGTGGTAATCGGCGAATAAATTTAGCCTATACTCAACTTGTAAAAAAGCATATCGCACCTATTGACAATAGGTGCGATATGCTTATATGTAATATTGTAATTAAAATTATTATTAAATACACATTATACGAGAATTATTCGTAAACAATCTATTATACGAACTTTTCGTATTATATAAGCATATGGATAGTACAGTTGCAGAAAGAATAAAAAAAATTAGAATTGAAAACAAATTATCCCAAACTAAATTCGGTGATATTTATATGTATCTCAAGATACCGTTTCTCTTTGGGAAAAGGTAAATCTTTGCCAAATGCAGAACAAATAATTGAGATTTGTAGGCGTTTTAACGTTTCGGCAGACTATATTCTCGATTTAGCAGATTAGTTTTGAAGTAAACGTATAATTAAACAATAAAAAACCAAGTCAAATCGACTTGGTTATTTGGAGCTGATAGGCAGATTCGAACTGCCGACCTGTTCATTACGAGTGAACCGCTCTACCGACTGAGCCATATCAGCATATCGGAGGTTGCCCTCCTTATTCTAGAAGTCCGCATTGCCCGTGGTACGTGCAAACGGTATTACGTCACGGATATTTTGCATACCCGTCATATACATTATCAATCTCTCGAAGCCTAGACCAAAGCCCGCGTGCTTGACACCGCCGTAGCGACGAAGGTCGAGATACCACCAATAATCCTCTTCTTTGAGCCCCAACTCTTTGATACGCTCGGTGAGAAGGTCAAGACGCTCTTCTCTTTGACTACCGCCGATGATTTCTCCAACGCCAGGTACTAGCAAGTCAACCGCAGCCACCGTCTTGCCGTCGTCGTTGAGACGCATATAGAAGGCTTTGATCTCCTTAGGATAGTCGGTGACGAATACAGGCTTTTTGAATACTTGTTCCGTCAAAAATCTCTCGTGTTCGGTCTGCAAGTCCGCGCCCCAATATACAGGGAATTGGAACTGCTCCTTGTGCTTTTCGAGTATCTCTACCGCCTCGGTGTAGGTGACCGTAGCAAAGTCGGAATCTACTATGCTTTGCAATCTTTCAAGCAAACCTTTGTCCATAAAGTTGTTGAAAAATTCCATCTCTTGAGGGCATCTCTCCAGCACTTTGGCAATGACGTATTTGATCATATCTCTTGCCAAGTCCATATCGTCCTTGAGGTCTGCAAAGGCAATCTCAGGCTCTATCATCCAAAACTCTGCGGCGTGTCTCTGCGTATAGCTCTTCTCCGCTCTAAAGGTTGGTCCAAAGGTGTACACGCTTCTAAAAGCCAACGCATAGCACTCTGCGCTGAGCTGTCCGCTAACCGTGAGGTTGGCAGGCTTGCCGAAGAAGTCCTTGGTATAGTCGACGTTGCCGTTGTCGTCAAGAGGCGGATTCTTCGCGTCAAGAGTGGTAACTCTAAACATCTCTCCCGCACCCTCGCAGTCGCTAGACGTGATGAGAGGCGTGTTGACGTAAACAAAGTTCTTCGATGCAAAAAATTCGTGTATTGCTTGCGCTGCTACCGAACGTACTCTAAACACCGCCAAAAAGGTGTTGGTCCTAGGTCTTAGATGCGCTATCTCTCTCAAAAACTCAAGACTATGACGCTTTTTTTGCAAAGGATAGTTAGGTGACGAAGCTCCTTCTACTACTATCTTGGTGGCTTTGATTTCGTAAGGTTGTTTGTTCTGTGGCGTTAGCACCACTTCTCCCTCAACGCTCAAGCCCGCGCCCACGTTTTGAGCAACGATAGTCTTGTAGTTGTCAAGAGTGGTATCGAGCACTATCTGTACCGACTTGAAGTTGCTACCGTCGTTGAGTTCGATAAAGGCAAAGTTCTTGCTATCTCTTATCGTCCTGACCCAACCGCATACTTCTACGTTCTGTCCGCCAAGTCCTTCAAATTTTGATGCCAATTCTTTGAGAGTCAACTTCATCGTGCTACCTTCTTGATTATCCTGCTAAGTATTATAACACACAATATAGGTTTTGTAAATTATAAATTATAATATTTTCTTTTCTTTTTTCAATAGTCTAGTTATCAAAATATATGCCGTTGCGCCTTGCAAGCTTGCAATGGCGCAAATAGCCTGACTCAGCGCCAACGTGACGTTGTAGCAAGGCAACTAATCCTGACTTTTTGGATTTTTTGCACGCAAGTTGCCTTACGCACTAATATAGTAATCATAGAAAACAAACTGCCGTCGACTTGATATCGACGGCTTGATTTCGGCGACCTATACGAACTATTTATAACCCGCTGAAAGCAGGTGGGTACGCTGTGCAAGTTTTCGGTAATCCTCATACTATCCCAAAGGATAAACTCGTATAGAGTAAAGGCGCGCCCTAGTCCTTACAACTCCGCATTCCCTTTTAGATAGTTGCGGTACAATAAGAATCATATAGGTCACTTATAGTATAACTCATTGCAAGGCTAATTACAATACTTTTATCAATATTTTACATTTGCCATATTTTGACAAATTATTCGATATTTTCAAGCACGGCGTCCTTGTATTCTTTGGTTGGGTCGATAACTCGCTGGTGGTCGATGTAATATCTGAGGGCGTTGTGATGATAAAAATATACCAACTCGTAGGTCTGTATAAAGAGCAATCCTACTACGAAAAGTATAGGTATCGATATACCTATCGTCACCACTACGGAAGATGCCAATAGAATATTGAATATCATATACATAATAAACTCGCCGCCAAATACTTCCGCAAAGGTCTTAGGCAAATCCTTGGTACTATTTTTGAGAGCAACGCCAACCGACACTTCCTTGGCGACCATATTAGGAAGCCACGTTGCAAACAAAGCTCTCTTGCTGCTGACGCTTATCATTATCGCTAGATAGCCTACCATTGCGCCAAACAACTTATTAGCTTTGGCTACCAACAAAGCAAGTCCTACCGATACGCCGATAGTTGTCGCATAATATAATATTGACAGCGAAACGCAAGAAAAGCCGAATGCAAGAGCCCTTTTGAGATTGCGTAGCATATTACTCATAAAGCCGTCTTTGCCGTTGCAGGACATAAAGGTATTGAGTATACTAGCGGTGGTGTATCTCATCACCGACACGACTACGCAAAATAGATATATCAACACGCCGAGCAATACGAAACTGACTGCAACGCGGGTGCTATACTCGACTATCGTATCTTTGAGAACAGTAAATTTGGCAACTAACTCTTCAAACGTCAAATATCCCGGGGCGCTCTCTCCCTCGATATCCGTGTCAAAGCCTTTGAGTAGACCTTGTACGTAGTTGATAGTGCTCTTGATGAGGTGCATATCGTTGATTTCTTTGATCATATCGCTGAGCGTAGGATATATGGTGACCATGCCAATGGCAAATAGTACCAAAAATACTATCATCATAAAGAAAAGCAACTTGTAAATCAAACTAAATTTGGTCGTAAAGACCGTCGTAGTACTGTTGAATACCATTATTGCAACCCCCATTCTTTGTAGGTGGCGAGGTCCTCTCGCTC
This sequence comes from uncultured Clostridia bacterium, assembly GCA_937880755.1. GTDB lineage: Bacteria > Bacillota > Clostridia > Christensenellales > UBA3700 > HGM11368. The sequence continues at coordinate 30,758 of CALGRX010000023.1, read as the reverse complement.
CATATCGTTGATGTCGAAGAATATCGTATAAACCAAAGGCAAGCCTATCATAAGTACAGCCTCATAGTACAAAACGTTGACTATATATTGCAACAATCCGCTACCCGGGAAGTGCAATAGATTGACAAGCAAAACGGGTATAATCAAGCCGACGAAAGGCAGCGCGATAGCGAGCATTATGTTGAAGATATGCGATATCGTTTCGCTGACCGATATGCTTAGCGACTTGAAAATGCCAAAGCCTTTGATAGTCATATTAGGGAATGTGGTGATGAAAGTACACAATACGAACATCAATACGAACAGCAACACCAACATAGTGATGACGGTTAGCACAATAAATACTGCGTGCGAAGCCACCTTTAGCCAAATAAACGAGAATATTGACAACAACAAAGCAAAGATTTGCATCAGTACCGTCAACACCATCGTTATCATTACTATAGGCAAAAAGAAGCTGTTGACCTTGTTCCAAAAGTTGCCCATACTGTTGCGATATTCTACCCCGTATCTCATACGGCGTTGGATAGAACCCGCCATTGCGCTAAGACAAACGCCCCCTACAATGAGCGCCAACAAAAATACCAATATCCAGCCCGGTCCGTTGATTGAGTCTATACCCTTATATATTTCACCGAAACTCTGTACGTCTTGGCTACTACTGCTCATCAAAAAGTTGAAAATGCCGGCAGGATTGTACACCAGCGGATACAGCAAAGCCGGCGCTAATGCGTACAAAAACATCTTGAGAGAATTATGCTTGAGAAAACTGTAAGTCAGTTTTAGATATTTCATTTTTGCTCCTTTACCCACCATTGCTCAAAATCAAGCCTTGCTTCCGCCTTGCAGGTGTGACGGCGGACGGGTTATTTGCCCGTCGATATCAAATAGTCGTAGACGTCCATAGGACGCTCGGCTCTATATACTATGTTGGATTGGTTGAGCGCGTCATAGTCGCCAAAGCCCCACAGACACACTATGCAATCCATTCCGCATTGCTCTGCTCCCTCGACGTCAAAGGACGTATCGCCTATCATCACGGCTTGACTTGCCGTTATACACAAAGTGTCGAGAGCGTAATCGAGCACGTCTTTCTTGGTCTCTCGCTCTTTGTACTTGAGCCCGGAAACAAAGTCGATATCTCCGTCCATACCAAAGTACTTGAGCAAGGTCTCGGCGTCCTCTTGCTTTTTGCAAGTGGCTACGCCTATTTTGTAGCCCGCCTCACGGCACTTTTTGATAGTATCTATTATACCGTCGTACGGCTTGGTCTTGAATATCGCCTTGCGCTCGAGATAGTTTTTCTTAAAATACTCTACCGCCTCGTACGCAACGTCCTTGCCCCAATATGCGGTAAAGGTTTCGCTGAGAGGAGGTCCGATATACTTGCGATACAGCGACTTGTCCACCTCGGTATCGTAATGCTTGAAGGTGAGCTCCAATATCTCGCTGATACCCTCTTCGGTGTCGCAAAGAGTGCCGTCAAAATCGAAAAATAAATACTTATACATACTTTTTGAGTGACTCTATCTGCTCTATGAGCTTGTCTGCCTTTTGACGATAGTCGGCTTGCTTTTGCATTTCTTTGTCAATCAAAGCCTTAGGCGCTTTGGCAACGAAGCCTTGGTTGGCAAGAAGTTTTGTCGCTCTGTCAATCTCGCTCTGAGTATGAGCAAGCTCTTGACTAAGACGTGATATTTCTTCTTCAAAGTTAACCAAATCGCCGAGCAATACCGCAATCTCTCCGTATCCGCCAAACAGCGAAACGACGTTGGCATCCAGCTGTGATTTGTCGTCGATGAAGCATACTTCGCCCACTCCCGCAAGCTTTTGGATATATACCACGTCTTTTTTGGCTACGCTACTTGCTACCAAATAGATATTGAGCTTCTTAGAAGGGGCAACGCCTCTCTCTGCTTTGAGGTTGCGGATTGCCTTAATAGCTTCCATAACCTTGCCAAACTCTGCCGACTCTCTACTATACACCGTCTTTTTGTCGTAAGTAGGCCATTGCGCCGTAACTATCGTGCCCTTGGTAGTTGGCAAACTTTGATAAATTTGTTCGGTGATAAACGGTACGAACGGATGCATTAGCTTGAGGATATTCTCCAAAACGTATGCAAGCACGCTGACGGTGTTGACCTTTTTGTCTTGGTTGTCGCCGTAGAGCGAAGTCTTGGCAAGCTCGATATACCAATCGCAAAATTCCGTCCATACGAAGTCGTAAATTTTGGCGCTTGCAAGTCCTATCTCGTACTTCTCTAGGCTCTTAGTCACTTCTTTGACGGTTCTATTGAGCTGAGTCAAAATCCATTTGTCGGCGCTAGTCAATCTAAAACTACCCATTTGTTTGACTTTGACGCCCTTCATATTCATCATCACGAAGCGAGAAGCGTTCCAAACCTTATTCATAAAGTTGCTCGAACTCTCGGTCTTTTCGTCGATATAACGAGTGTCGCCACCCGGGGTGATACCTTGAGTTAGCGAAAATCTCAAACTGTCGGCGCCGTACTTGTCAATAATCTCTAACGGGTCGATACCGTTGCCGAGAGATTTGCTCATCTTTCTGCCGTATTTATCTCTGACGATACCGTGAATGAGCACCTCCGGGAACGGAATATCGCCCATATGTTCGATACCCGAAAAGATCATTCTCGCTACCCAGAAGAAGATGATGTCGTACGCAGTAACTAGTAAGCTGTTAGGATAGAAGTACGCCAAATCCTTAGTTTTGTCGGGATAACCGAGCGTAGAGAACGGCCACAAAGCGCTGGAAAACCACGTGTCCAATACGTCCTCGTCTTGGTTGATACGAGTGCTACCGCACTTAGGACATACCTTGACGTCCTCTTTGCTGACAATCATCTCTCCGCAGTCTTGACAATAATATGCGGGTATTCTGTGTCCCCACCATAGTTGTCTGGAAATACACCAATCTTTGATATTCTCCATCCAATTAAAGTATACTTTACTAAATCTAGACGGGATAAACTCAACTTTCTTTTTCTTAACTACGCTTATTGCAGGCTTGGCGAGCGGTTCCATCTTGACAAACCACTGCTTGCTAACGAGAGGCTCTACAGTCGAATGGCAACGATAGCAATGTCCTACGTTGTGCTTGTAGTCCTCTACGCTAACCAAATAGCCTTGCTCCTCGAGGTCTTTGACGATAGCGACTCTTGCGTCCTCTCTGCTAAGTCCTACGTATTTGCCCGCATTGTCGTTCATTGAGCCGTCGTCGTTCATGATGCGAATGACAGGCAAATCGTGACGAGCGCCCACCTCGAAGTCGTTAGGGTCGTGCGCAGGGGTAATCTTGACCGCACCGCTACCAAAATCCATCTCTACGTAGTCGTCGGCAACGATAGGTATCTCCTTGTTCATCAAAGGCAAAATAAGTGTTTTGCCTATCATATCCTTGTATCTGTCGTCCTTTGGATTGACCGCAACCGCCGTATCTCCCGGCATCGTCTCCGGTCTTGTCGTGGCAACGACGATTTCTCCGCTGCCGTCTGCGAGCGGATATCTGATATTCCAAAGATGTCCCTCTTCTTCCTCGTATTCTACCTCGGCGTCGCTGAGCGCAGTCTTACAGCAAGGACACCAGTTGATAATTCTGTCTCCCTTGTAAATCAAGCCCTTTTCGTAGAGATTGACGAAGGCTTCTTTGACTGCCTTGGAACACTTTTCGTCCATAGTAAAGGCTTCTCTCGACCAGTCGCAAGAACAACCAAGCCTCTTGAGTTGGTCGATAATTCTTCCGCCGTACTGTCTTTTCCAATCCCACGCTCTCTCCAAAAAGCCTTCTCTGCCCACGTCGTTTTTGCTAAGTCCTTCGCTCTTCATCTTCTCTACGATTTTGACTTCGGTAGCGATAGAAGCGTGGTCAGTACCCGGCAACCATAGCGTGGAATAGCCTTGCATACGCTTAAATCTAACGATGATGTCTTGAATGGTGTCGTTGAGCGCGTGTCCCATATGAAGCTGTCCCGTTATGTTTGGAGGCGGGAGAACGATGGTAAACGGATCTTTTTTCTTGTCAACTTTGGCTTCAAAACAGCCGATTTTTAGCCAATTTTCATATAGCTTTTCTTCAAATTCTTGTGGATTGTAAGTCTTGGACATTTCCATATTCGTAACCTCTTTTGCGGTTGTGTTGTTTTTGTATAATAGTATTTTTGGGCTAAGCCCTAAATAAAGTTGTGTTAGTTAGGTGTTTAGGCGACGATTACCGCAAGCAGTACTCCTACCAGCATTATTATCGTAGATACGACGCCTATCGCCGTCGTCTTTGCGCCGTTATTGCCCCTCTTTAGCTGTCCGCTAAAATATAACACCCCTGCCATGCCGACGATAGCCAAGCATATAGCGACTATAATAATCGGGTTAGATAATCTCTCGGGACTGAATTGCAACCAATCAAACATTGTCGGACTTTTGATCTATATCCGAGTCGGACTTTGGCTCGCTGTCAGATTGCTCGTCTACGACGTCCACGCTACCCAGCGCGTTGTCGTCAAGCGCTCCCGACTCGCGCAGTCTTCTCAAATCTCTAGAATATCTAATCGTGTATTGAGTTGCGGCTATGACTGCAAGTACCATTCCCGCAGACAAAATGCCTACGTCGGCTGCGTAAATTAATCTTGCCCATTCGTAGCCCGCAACGTCCTTGAGCGGAACTATGAACGCAAGCACTATGCCTATAAAGTTGATAGTTGCGCCCGCCTTGCCCCACTTGTTGGACTGTTGGTTGATTTGGCTCTTACTCTTGACCATAAAGTATCTGGAAGATATTGCCATAAAAACTTCTTTGACTATGAGCAAAGCCATAAATAAGAAATATACGCCTTGTAGTAAACATACCAGCATTATGAGTGCAACACATTGCAAAACCTTGTCCGCGATTGGATCTAGCACCTTGCCGATATCGCTGACTTGGTTGAAGTGTCTGGCAATATAGCCGTCCACCACGTCGGTAATCGACGCAAAGACGAATAGTCCGAAGCCCGCCCATAGATATTGGGTGGCTTGTCTGTCGAGATAGTACTCGATCATCATCCATACGAAAAACGGAATACAAATTATCCTGACGTAAGTGAGAATATTGGGTATGGTAAATATGTCTTCTTTGCTAAATTTCATATTGCCCTCCACGGATTTGGATTATATTATATCATAGCAAAGTGCAATATTCAAGCAAAATATTATACTCGTTTTAATTATTATAAGGCGCACTATATAATTTGAATGCGCCCAACTAAAAAATGACTTCTATATCTCGTCGGAGATAGAGTTGATATTCTCAATTGATAGAGTTGATATCTTGACGATAATTAGGATTTGAACAAAAAAGCGATATTTTGCTAATTAGTTCGCTCTCGTTTTCTTATCACCCTTCCTTGCCATGGTTATCGACAAGCACGCCACGGCGACTATCAGCCAAACTACGCCTAAGCAACCCGCGAAGTTGAAAAAGACCTTGACGCACCAACCAAAATCCAAAAAGTTGCCTATTATCGACAATACCGATACTAGCAATACAGCTATCAGCTTCTTTGCCGATATCATTGAGATTTTGGTATAAAGAGCGCGTGCGCAAGCAAACATCGTCGTGATGATCGCGCCAAGTATTATTACCGAACAAACCCCGCCCAACCCGTGCGCTTTGGCAAACTCGAAAACCGGCATAGGCGCGCGGGCGTTGTCTTTGGATATCGCATATCCGACGGCAAGCATCAATGCCAGCACTCCGCCCGACAAAACGCCCGCTAAGGTTATTTGTCTACCTTTCATATTTTTTCCTTCCTCACTCACCACGTAGCCACCCAACATAACGTTGAGCCCGCAGTACTGCAAAATTCTCAATATTCCTACCCCGCCCAACGGACAAGGCGTTGCTTCCCTCAAAAAATACAACATCATCAACACTACCGCCACTATTATCAAGCTGTTGACGTGGGCAAGAAAATCTTGTCGTAGCATAACGAAACAAGTGATTGCACCCAAAATCAACCCCATTCCCCTTATACCGAAAGCATCGAATACTATTTGGCTAGCTCCGCTACACATAGATAGGTACACCAAAGCCGTGCTGATAAAAAGAGCTGTTTGTAAAAGTGCAGACGCCAATGACGGCAAAATAGCAAAACAATTAATTTTTCCACACAACAAAAACACGGAACAAAATACGCCTAACAATAGTCCCGCAATTATCGCACTGACTATTCCTTTGCCGCCAAAAAACGTCACTATCTCCTTACCCGTAGCAAAGCCGGCGCCTATAACAGCTCCCACGTATAGCATTGCCGTCCTAAACGTCTTCATATACACCTCGGATATAGTGTATGACTAGCGATATATTTTTATTTGTCTATTTGTCCGATAGAGCTGACAAAACACTCAGGAAAAACTAAAAAAACTCGATACGTATCGAGTTTTTTGCTAATTTGTTCGTTGCAGATTGACACTTTTGTCAGCTCGGTCAAGCTTACGGCTACACCTTATATCCTTGCAAAAATAATACTATCAAACTTGTTTTAGTCGGACAATTTTTTTGGAGTATTGATAACTACGTCGTTGATATACAGCTTGAAGGTGCAACCAAGGTATTGCGCCGCCCTCTCCGACATAATCATTCGAGAGAGGAAGATTGATAGGTAGTCCATAACCGACGAGGTTTCGTCCATATAAAACTTGGCGCTGATTATCTTTTTTTCTCCGTCTACCAGCACGATATTTTTGATTATAGAATAGTTGACTATATCGTGAACGTCGCCTTGCGTTATTCTCTTGACTCTTGTACGATGAGCGTCGCTCTTATCGGCGATGACAAGTGCTGCAGATATAGGATTGACCACGTAGCCTATCTCTTCTTCGTGATTGCCTACGGCGGAACATATCGTACAAATGTCATCATACGGCATCTGCATATTTTTGAGTATATTGTACAGCAAAATGCCCGAGCTTACGCCGTGTGCCTTACGGTTGATGACGTTGCCGATATCGTGCACGTAGCCCGCTATCTTGGCAAGCTCTTGCATATGCACGTCATAACCCAACTTTTCGAGTATCATTGCGCTGGTCCACGACACGTAGCCCGCGTGACGCAAGCCGTGTTCGGTATAATCCATTGACTCCAACACTTGGTTGGAAGCCTTGATTAGCGCTTGAATTTCTACGTTGTTTTTTACATCCTCTAAGGTAATCATTTTCCCTCCTTTTAGTTGTCGAACAACTTGTGACAATAGTCGAGATAAGTGTCTATATTATATTCTACGTCGGGGTGCAACGCCTCTATCGGCCTTTGGAAAGCATAGCTTATAAGCACTGCAGACAGACAGTTTGCCGACCTCAGCGCAACGCTCTTCTCTCGCGCAAGCTCACAAACTACCTCCAAGGCTTCGCCCAACTGATCTATCGCCTTTTGACCCAAAAATGCAGCGTAGGAGCAAGCCCTATAATACGCCTTTTGACAAGTGAGATTGTACTTATCCAATCGTCCTTTACCCATAAATCTTACAATGCAAAATTTGAAATCTTGCATTATGGCGTATTTCTTACGACCTGCCAAAGCCAACCTATATATTATATCACTTTTGCAGATAGGTAAAACGTCGTATTTGATTAGCAAAGAATATAAATATTCTTCCAATGCATACACGCCCGTATCCGTCAGTTTTTTGATGCTTCGAGCTTGTAAGTCGCCGTCAAACTCTCTACTTACAAGATATCTTATTGCAAGAGCAAGTTTTTTGTCCACTCTACCGAATTCGTCAAGCACGTTTTGAGAATTGACATCGTCGATTAATCCTTGCCACTCTAAATGTAGCGGTCGCAGATAACAGTCGTCGGTAATTTTGTTATTGTCGCCTGCGTGCTGTTCCAAAAAGTATAGATACTGTTCTGCCCCCGCCATATCGGGATAGAGCCTAGCCAAATCGGCAAATATCTTCTTGCAAGCCTTGACGTTGCCTAGATTGTACAGCGCCAACGCCTTGCACTTGTTATATACGTAACAGTCGGGACAATACCTAAGTTGCCGATCTGCAATAGTCACTATATCTTGATATTTGTCATCCAAGGATAGCATCGAATAGACTTTGGACATCTGTTCGTCCGTCAAGCTGTCGACTTGCCCTATGCGCTCCACGCATTGACGGGCAATATCTTCTTCATCGTGTTCTATACTAAGCATATATTTGACCATCAACGCTTCCACGTCATTTGGGTCCAATTCGAGCACTGTTTGCGCTATATTTTGCACCGTCTCAATCTCGCCACGTGCCATATAGCATAGACATTCGTCGTTGAATATTTCCACTTTTACAGCATTTGACAATCCCTTAAATTCAATCGTATGCAATGTTTCTAACGCATTATCATATTCGTGCTCTAAAATGTATTCTCTAGCAGTATGTATAATTTCTCTCGCTCTATCGTCAGCGTTTTGCAGACGAGGTCGTCGCGGAAAATCACCGCTTAGGGCCGATTTGAAGGTTTGTTTGTCAATTTGGACACCTCCCTTATTGCACAACAAAAACAACTCATTGTCAGACTTGACGCCGTATCTTGCCACTATTTGTGCCATTTGTGCGATATAATAACCTATTGTAGACGCGTCGGCTTGCATATGCGCCAAAGCCGCTATCATCAATACGTAAGCTTGCAAAGCCTCGTCGTTGCGACTCAATACCTTGGCAAGAGTCTCAACGGCATACTCTTCGGCGCCCTCCAACGTGTAACACTCGGCAATAAAATAATATATGCTTTGCTTTTTGTCTTGATCACGCTCTATTGCAAGGGCATCGTAGGCAAAGCGTATTGCGCCCGCATAGTCCACGTCGTCCATACAGCTTACGGCAAGTTTCATCAAGTCTTTGGCTTTGTTAGGATATCGTATCATCTAAAAATTTCCTTGACGTCCTCTTCGTCAAAAGTGTAAGTCGAATTGCAAAAATCGCACTTAATCTCTATTTTTCCTTGTTCTTTGATTACCTCTAAGGCTTCCTTTTCGCCTAAGGCTGAGAGCATCTCTACAGCCTTCGCTCTCGAACAAACGCATTGATATCTTGGGAAAACGTCGGGCAAGTATTCTATATCAAAATGCCCAAAATAATAGTCAATGATTTCCTCCGGACTATGACTTGCAAGCAAACCTGCCACGTCGGTAAAGTTGCCCACGATATCTTCGAGAATAACCAAAATCTCCTCTTCACACCCTGGCATAGGTTGTACGATAATACCGCCACTCACCGCAACTTCGCCCTCGTCGTCGAGATTGCAACCCAAGGCAATAGCCGAGTTGATTTGCTCGCTCACTGCAAAATAATATGCAAAGTCGTGAGAGATATTGCCGCTTACAAGTCCCGTAAGTCCGTTGTAAGGCTCTTTGAGCCCCAAATCTTTGATGATATTGAGTTGTCCGTCGTTGCCTACCACCTCGGCAACCGAAGCGCCCTTTACGTCCGCCAAAGCCGTTGGATTGTCGCAATAACATCTAACGTAGCCTCCGCACTCACCACAAACTACCATTTTGCCTATCTCTCTATCCGACTGAATGATTGCGGTAAGCCTATCTCCCTTACTCTTGAATGTCGAACAAATAAAAGCTCCCATCGTCAAAAATCTTGCCATAGCACGAGTGACGGGGGCTGAAAATCCGTGAATATTCTTAGCGGTACGCGCCACGTCGGTAGTGTCCATAACGCTCACCAACGCTTTGCCACCAAATAAAATCGCTCTCTTGATTATATCCATTATTTCTTAGTAGCTACGAACAAAACTCGTTGAGTTCGTTCTACAGGCTGTGCCATACCCTCGGCATCGTAAACCTGTACGCTCCACTTCTCCTTTAGTAGATTGATAATGTCTTGCGTATCGTGTGCGTATTGAGTATGTTCTTCGTCAATTCTCAGATACGTATCGCCCTTTTGCTTTTCAAAAAAGCTAATCTGCATCTCTACGCACTCGCCGTCTTCATTGAAAGTATTGTTCCAAATATAAGTTATATCATCGTAATCTTCGCAAAAGGTGTTGTCACCGAGGACTTCGCGTAGCTTGTAACTGCTGGACACGTCGAAGACCAACTTTCCGCCCACCTTGACGTAGCCGCTTATTTTGTCTAAAGTCTTGGCGAGCGTCTTGCTGTCGAGATAATTGAAACCGTCGCACACGCACGTAACGAAATCAACGGGGTGAGAGGGTGCAAAGTCCTCAACGCTTTGGTTGACCCAAACTACCCTTTTGCCCGCCTTGCGAGCCTTTTCAGTAGCCACGTTGAGCATCTGAGACGAAAAGTCTACGCCCGTCATAGTGCAATAATCGGCTAGTTCGATAGCAATATTGCCCGTACCGCAACACAAATCCACGCCCTCACCGCTAAGCAAGCTTTTGAGAAAGGCGACGTAACCGTCATAGTCAAAGTCGCCCATCAACACGTCGTAATATTTTGCAAGCACCGAATAGCAATTCATCTTTTGCCCTTTTTGTTTTTGTTCTTGTTTTTGTTGGCTTGCTTTTGTGCTTTGAGTTGTTCTTTTTGCGCCATTTGAAGTTGTCTATAATACAACTGCATTATAAAGCCGTCGGACACGTATTGTCCGAAAGAAAGCGCAAACAAGGTATATAGCGAAAATCCGAAGATAAGCAAGAAGATGTATACGATATATTTGCCTATACCCCAAAATACCAACGCCATTGGCGCACTAAGTCCTACAATAACGATAAGTCCCACCAAGCCCATTATCAAGCATAGCAAAATAGAGTTTTTGATACCGTCGCGATATTTGAAAGAATAATTGACGCTAAGCGGTAAAAACATCAAGGTAAATACGAGCGTTGCCAAAATCAGCAGCCCGCAAGCAATTACAGCCACCCACAAGCCTGCGCCTGCCGCACCGTAAGCGGTAGTTTGTTTGAGCATTTCGAATATCGTGTACAAAAAACCCGTGCCCAAAAGCCCCAAGAAAGTAAAGGTTACCAAAAACTTGTACCAACTCTTGGCTATGCCTCTAAAAAACGTGCGGAAAACGTTGAGCTTAGTGCCCCACAATGCGTTACGGCAACAATAATATCCGCCGCATATGCCGATAGAAGCTATCATAAGTCCCGGTGTGAGGGCAAACAAAATAAACTTTTGTCTAAGCGAATATATTGTCAGCGCGCCTTTGATTGTATCGTCTACTTGAGCATATCCGATGCCTAGTCCTCCGCTAAAATTCATACCCTCAATAGCAGTAGTCTCTTTGATTGGCATATAGATAAACAGCACGGCAATGAGTGGCAAGGCAAACAACATAACCATAAGGTTGACCGTTATCATCTTGGTAATATTGTTTTTGAGAGTAGCAAAAACTTGAGCAATTCTACCCTTGAAGGCAATATCTCTACCTGCGGGACTCAAGTCTTTGGCAATCGTTAGTTTTGACGCAATATCTACAGTTGACATAATTTCTCCTAAAACCGAATTTATATTATAATACAACAAATTAGCGACAATATCAACATTATTTCAAATAAAAATAATTTAACCCGTCAAAATCGCTTTACACCAACCGATATATTGTGGTATTATCTCCTTAGCTTGTAGAGGCGCGAGATTTATTAGTAGCGGAAGTACGTTGCAAGGACGCCGTCAAAGGAAATTTCGCCGAAGCGTATATTCTCTTGCAAGGGTATATTGCTGGGCATAAGGTTAAGAGCCTTATGACTGTCATCTGATAGATGGAGCACTAAAAGCTGTGATACTTGCCATTCGTTATCTATTGCAGAAGCTCCGTTTAACAAGCTTCTGCATTTTTTGTATATAATATTATGGGGACGACCCACAAAGGAGATAAAAATGAAAAAGTATAACGTCGCCGTAGTTGGCGCAACGGGCATGGTAGGCAACAAGTTTTTGGAAGTTTTGACCGAAAAACAACTGCCTGTAGACAATTATTATTTGTTTGCTTCTAGCAAATCCGCAGGAAAAACCATAGACTTCATGGGCAAGCCTCACACAATCATCGAATTGACCGAGGACAACGTCAAGGCTCATAAGGTTGATATAGCACTCTTCTCCGCAGGCGGAAGCGTGAGCGCTAAGTTCGCTCCTATCTTCGCTAGCCAAGGCGCGGTGGTTATCGACAACTCCAGCCAATGGAGAATGGACAAAAACGTCCCACTAGTCGTGCCTGAGGTCAATCCTCAAGATATTGATTGGAATAGCGGTATCATCGCCAACCCTAACTGCTCTACCATTCAAGCAATGGTTGCGCTCAAGCCACTCCACGAAAAGTATGGTCTTAAGCGTGTAGTTTACAGCACTTATCAAGCGGTGAGCGGTGCGGGCGTAGCAGGTTACAACGACTTGCTCGACGGACTAAAAGCTTTCGTCAACGGCGAAGAATATCAAACCAAAAAGTTCCCTTACCCTATCGCCAACAACCTCATTCCTCAAATAGACGTATTTTTGCCTAACGGCTATACCAAAGAAGAGGAAAAGATGATCAAGGAAACAAAAAAGATTTTGGGGGACCAAACTATCAAGGTTACGGCAACTACCGTCAGAGTGCCCGTACTCAACTCTCACTCCGAATCTATAAACCTCGAGTTTAACAAGCCTTGCACCAGAGAAGGCATCATCGAGGCTCTTAGAGGTCAAAAGGGCTTGATCGTCATCGACGACGACACCAATTGCAAGTACCCTATGCCTAAGGACGCTACCGGTCACGACGAAGTTTACGTTGGACGTATTCGTATCGACGATACGGTAGAGAGCGGTTGCAACATCTGGTGTGTAGCCGACAATATCCGCAAAGGCGCTGCAAGCAACGCCGTTCAAATTGCGGAATATATGATAAATAACAACAAAATCTAATTAGAGGTGCTTATGTTCAGAGGAACGGCAACTGCCCTCATCACCCCATTCAAAGAAAGGGGTATAGACTACGACGCTTTCGGCGCTTTTATCGACAGACAAATCGACCAAGGTATCGACGCTCTCTTAGTGTGCGGTACTACCGGCGAGCCTGCCACGATGACTGCGACCGAAAAGTTCCAAGTCATAGAATGGGCTATCAAATATATCAATCACCGTGTACCCGTCATCATCGGCACGGGTAGCAACTGTACGGCTACGGCTATCGAAAACATCAAGTTCGTCGAAAAAATCGGCGCGGATTGTGCCTTGGTTGTTACGCCGTATTACAACAAATGCACTCAAGAAGGCTTGTATCAGCACTATAAGGCTATCAACAATTCTACGTCCTTGCCTATCATCGCGTACAACGTGCCTTCTCGCACGGGTGTAAATATCTTGCCCACGACTGCCGAGAGATTGGCGACTCTATCCAACCTCAAAGGTATCAAGGAAGCTAGTGGCAATCTCGAACAAATCAAGCAAACTTACGACCTCATCAAAGATAGCGATATGCTACTCTATTCGGGCGACGACGGCATAGCCGTTGATATCGTAGAGATGGGCGGTGCGGGCGTTTTGTCCGTGGCAAGCAACGTTATTCCCGGTGAAATGAGTAAGATGATGAGATTGGCTCTCGACGGCAATTTCGCCGAGGCAAGAAAACTTGAGAGCAAGTATGCAGAACTCTTTAAGGCTTTGTTCTACGAGGTTAACCCTATCCCTGCCAAGTACGCTTGCAGTAGAATGGGACTAATCGACAATATTCTTAGACTACCTCTCACTCCTATGAGCGAAGCGCAAAGCCAAAGATTGGAAAGAGTTTTGCAACAACTACAATTGATATAACGAGGAGCTACTTATGATAAATGTTTTGATATGGGGAATAGGCGGAAAAATGGGTAAAAACGTGCTCGAATGTCTCCAAAACGACAGCGAAGCAATTTGCATTGGCGGTGTGGACAAATACGCCGATCCAAAAGCTTTTGACGTGCCCGTCTTTGCCGACGCCGACCAAATAGACGTCGTACCCGACGTTATTATCGACTTTTCTAGACCCGACGCGCTCGAGCCTTTGATGCAATTCGCCGTGGCTCACAACTGCAAAGTAGTGTTGGCTACCACGGGTTATAACATCGACCAAATAGTGCAAATCGGCAAATATAGCGAACAAATCGCAATCTTCAAGACTGCCAATCTCTCTTTGGGCGTCAATCTTATGACTGCCTTGTGTCGCAAAGCCGTACAATTTTTGGGAGATTCTTACGACGTCGAGATTATCGAGCAGCACCACAATCAAAAAGTCGACAGCCCTTCCGGTACGGCACTAGCCATTGCCAAGGCTATCAACGAAGAGTACGACAACCAAAAGCGTTTCGTCTACGGAAGAAACGGCGGCGATACCAAGCGTCAACAGGACGAAATAGGTATCCACGCAGTAAGAGGCGGAACGATTGTAGGCAAGCACGAAGCGCTATTTATCGGTAAGGACGAAGTAATCACCATATCACACGAAGCTCAAAGCAAAATGGTATTTGCCGTAGGTGCGGTCAAAGCCGCTAAATACATTGTCGGTCGCTCTTGCGGTCTGCACGATATGCAAGACCTCATTGCAACGATGGTTGACTAAAATCAAGATAAATTTAGGACTGTTTGCCAATTGCAAGCAGTCCTTTTTTTGTTACTATTCTTTATTGATAATCGTGTCGGTTTATAATGTTTTGTAGAAGTAAGATTGTCGTTGCCTATTGTCAATTTCGTTGCGCCTTGGCAAAAACGGACATTTATCGCCGACACACTGCTTGTTGATAGGAGAAAACTCACATACGATTTTGTCCATAGTCATTTCTACGCCGTACTTTTCTTATAAAATCTACCGCGTGGCTTAACGAAAGAAAGGCGTTTCTTTTGCAACATCTTGGTCCGTGCCTATCTTACTCATCTTGCTCAAAATCGTAGAGGTAAGCTGTAGATTGTCTTTATAATATTCGTCGCCAGAGAGTGGCTGTGTGTCGTGGATAATCGACAACACCGAACCTACCGACGCCACCGAACCGTATACCCCCAATAGGCGCACATATCCCCAGGCATTTTGATAGAGCGCTCGGCAAGAGCGTCCGAGCAACCCCGCAAGTCGATATTCCCGCCCGCATTGCAGTATGCCGTCAACAAAGCCGCCCCGTCAAGAAAGTGGTGTTCGGGGTCCGTGAATAGCTATACAATCTCTGCGCATCATCTCTTTGACCACCTCAATAGTATTGGCAGACTATATATTGACTATTTCGCTTTTGATGCGATTATACTTTTCTTCGAGAGAGTATTGCATATATTTCCTTTTCACTTGCCGTCTTATTATGTCGTACCTACTCGATACTTTATTTTTTGTCGACACGTATCGACTTTTTCGTCAATTTATTCCGTCTTCGCAGTTAGGTTTTTCTTTTTCTTGGCTATCTCGCTTTTCTTGTTTTTGTACGGCGACGCTCTTGTTGCGCGTGGCAACCCTACCTTCGTAATCGCGTTGTAACTGCTCGACTTTGCATACCGCTTGCTCGTACTTTTGTTGTAGACTTTTCATCTTATTGCTATAAGTGAGCATCAACAGTTGCAAGTCGTCTAGCAGCAAGCACTTGTTGCCTATATAGCCTATCGAAAATTTTTCCGCCGATTTGAGCGCAAGCACTTCTTGCCAACTAAACTGCGTAGGCGAAACGTTGGTATAGGTTTGAGCGCCGTCACTATAGCTATACTCTACGCTAAAATACTCGGATTTGCCCGACTTGCCACCCGATATATATCTAATAAAATGCGCTGTGGTAGTCTTGCCCGACCTCAGAATTTTGTTTTGTATGGCGTATTGACGGCTTCTCACCACTCCTCCGACAAGACACACGATACCCACGATCATAGTCAAAATAGGAACTAGATAGGACGATATATTTACGCTACCTTTCGCGTGATAATATATCGCCAAACCAACGCCTATTGCCATTGCAATTACGCCGAGTATCAACGGATATAATACACTCTTTGCCAAGTCGAGTTTTTTCATATTATTTGTTGTACATTATTCTGCCACAGTTAGGGCATTCGATATAAGGAAGACCTGCGTCCATCTTATCACGGATGTTGGTATCCACCTCGATACCGCAGGCACAAGCGTGTCCTTCTTTGTTGTAAGGTACGAACACGGGTTTTTTGCCTCTCTTACGCGCATCGAGATATATTGCCATCAACTGCGGTTCAACGTCCTTGGCAATGGCTTTTTTCTTATTGTCAAGTTCTTTTGCAATAGCCATTTTGCTCTCTCTAAGTTTAGTAAACTTGTCGGCGTAAGATTTTTCTAACGCGCCTGCCTTGGACGCGCTGTCCATCTCCGCTTTGAATTTGCTTTGAATTTGACTGAGCTCTCCTTTGAGTCTACTGAGTTCTTTTTCGTAGTTTTCAATAATGGTCGTGTATTTGTCAAGTTGCTTGGAATAATAATCTAACTCGTCGTCTTGAGCGTCGTCGTTGACGTGCTTGCTCAATTCTTCAATCTCTTTGATGGCATCTTGATACTGAGCGTCAACGCTCGCAAAGCTCGAAAACGCCTCTTCGGTAATGCTGTTGAGTCTGATAACCTCTTCTACCGCTCTCTTTCTTTCGTTTTGGTAGGCAAGATATTTTTGATATTCTTCGCTCTTACGCATGTCTTCTTCGAGTTTGATAAATTCCATATCAACCTTTTGATATTCCAAAATTTTGTCTATATTCATATGCTCCTCCTCAATCAGTTGTACGGGTCGGCGTCTCGTTGAGATTTTTCAACTTCGATACTGCCTTGCAACCAATCGTATATTATATTTTTTGCTATTCTTTCACTCGTCCAATGTCCGAGTTCTATAAGTGAAATTGCCTTATCCTTGAGCGTCAACAACAAGGAATGCTTGACTTCCGCGGTGATGAATACCTGAACGCCGTGAGGAACTAATACCTCGTCAATCAATTCGTCCATTCTACCGCCCGCACCGCTACAAATTCCTACAACGTCAATATTAGCGTCAAGGTCGCCTGCCGTGCGCACGTGCTTTTCGCCCGTAATTGCAACTATCTTGTCAACTAGCTCTCTCAAACTCGTGGGCTTATTCAATTTGCCCGTTCTCCAGCAACAGTCTTTGCCGTCTCTGTCAATCAAGCCGAGCTCTACGGCAAGCTTGCTATTGATACCACCCGTCACGCAGTCTAAGTTGGTGTGCATACAATAGATATTGACGTCGTTTTTGACGGCTTGCATAATGATTTTGCCCGTCAAATCGTCTTGTCCTATGCGTTTGATAGCTCCAAATATCACGGGATGATGCGACACTATAAGGTTGCAACCATTTTTCACCGCTTCTTCTACCACAGCGGGGGTTACGTCGACGCACACTAGCGCTTTGGCAATCATAGCGTCACTGTCTCCCACGATAAGACCGCAATTATCCCACTCTTCGGCAAGCGTTAGAGGGGCGTTGCTCTCCAAAACCTTAATTATTTGAGATAGCTTTTGCATATTTTATCTCCTCACCTACTTCTTGGAGCAAGTCGTAATATCTTTTGGTTTGACTATCCGTAGCGACGAATTCGGCGTAAGCGCCTATCTTGGTCAGCTCATTCTCGACGTATCTACAAAACGTCGGGTCGGCAATCGAGTTGCTACCAAGCATTATCTCTCGATATGACGGATTTTCTTCTCCTCTAGTTGCAACTATCAGGTTGTAAAACTTTTTGCAACTTTCTACGACGTAATCTCGTTCTCTAACGTATCCGTTCTCCGCCAAATAGCGTCTGAGATAGTCCACGTCACTATGCGCGAGCAACACGTATTTGACTATGCCTTGCACTTGTCTGCCGAGGATTTTGACGATTTCTCTACCGCCCATACCCGCAATGACGGCAACGTCAACTTGGTCGTCGTGGTATCCGTCAAAGCCGTCGCAACGTATAAACTCGACGCTAGTCAATCCCTCTTCCTTAGCTAGTTTGATAGCCTTGTCGAGGCTGGCTGCGGACAGGTCACTCTCTATCGCTTTGGTCACTCTACCTTCTTTGAGAGCCGTCAAACCTATTTTGCCGTGGTCGCAACCTACGTCTGCAAGCACCGTTCCACTGATATTATCCACAACCGCCCTCAATCTAGAGTCAAGTTTTTTCATATCAAATGTAGTCTTTGAGCTTCTTTTGACGGTTAGGATGACGGAGCTTTCTAAGCGCCTTCGCCTCGATTTGTCTAATACGCTCACGAGTTACGTTGAATTCTTTGCCCACTTCTTCCAAAGTCTTAGGGCGAGAATCCTTGATGCCGTAACGCATTATCAACACTTCTTGTTCACGAGGAGTGAGCGTGCTGAGCACTTGCAGCAAATGTTCTCTAAGCATTGCGGCTTCGGCTTTTTCGGCAGGAGATACCGAAGAATTGTCTTCGATAAAATCACCGAGGTGGCTGTCCTCTTCTTCGCCTATTGGCTTTTCGAGTGATACGGGGTCTTGCGCAATCTTTTGAATTTCGATGACCTTATCTTCGGTTATTCCCATTTTTTCCGCTATTTCCGCTGCCGAAGGCTCTCTACCCAGCGTTTGCAAAAGATTTCTCGATACTCTGCCGAGTTTGTTGATAGTTTCCACCATATGCACCGGGATACGAATAGTTCTAGCTTGGTCGGCTATAGCTCTCGTGATAGATTGCTTAATCCACCAAGTAGCGTAGGTTGAAAACTTGAAGCCTCTCTCATAATCGAACTTTTCTACGGCTTTCATCAATCCGAGATTACCCTCTTGAATTAGGTCAAGGAAGTGCATACCCCTACCCACGTATCTCTTGGCAATCGAAACGACGAGTCTTAGGTTGGCTACGCTGAGCTTGTCCCTTGCCGACATATCGCCCTCGTTCATTTTCTTGGCAAGCTCTACTTCTTCTTCGGTAGTAAGCAGAGGAACTTGTCCTATCTCCTTGAGATACATCTTGACAGAGTCGTCGGTGCTGGAATCGAAGTTGTCAATAGCTATCTTCTCGCTGAGAGAAGAGTTGCTGACGGTAATACCTTTGGCTTTGAGTTCTCCGTAGACGTTTTCCATTTCTTCTACGCTAAGAGCAAATCTGTCAAGTCTTTCGTTAACTTGCTCTTCGGAGAGCTTTCCGCCAACCGCCGAAGCAATCAAGCCGTCCACGGCACTACGGATTTTTTCTTCTCTACGCAGTTTCTTTTCGTTGTTTTCGTTTTTTTGTTCTGCCATCGTCTTTCTCCTATTGTTTTTTTGCTAATTGAATAAATTGTTCTTGCAACAAAGCTCTGATTTCTTCATCTTCCTCTTGGTCTATCATCTTAGACAACGTTTGGAGCTTTTGTTGTTTGGTCGTTTTTAGAATTTTGGATAAGCATCCATCGAAATATGCTTGAGCCACCTCGTCGCTGACCTTACTGCCTGCCATGCGAATAGCTTTCACTTCGGGATTAGTTTCTTCTTGCGACGACAAGTCGTCGAGGGTGAGGTTGCTCGTACCTTTTGCCCTAACCATATCGTATAGTTTGACGTGGTTGGGATCTATGAGATATTGAGTCAAATCTTCCTTGCATTCCACGCCGTCCACTCCGCCGAACAGTGCGTACAAAACGAACCTCACCGCCTCGTCAAAGGAAGAGCCCTTTCTATGCACCAAAGTTTTTGGCTTAGGCGTTGGGGTGGTTTGAGTGGCGTCGTATTGTTGATACAGCACCTCTCTATTGATTGCCGTATACTCTACGACGATAGGGATATAGGCTTCAACCTGTGCAGGATTGCCCAATTCTTTGAGAATTTTCATTGCTTCTACGGCGTATTTTCCCTTGCCCTCTGCGGTAGTTAGGTCGAAGCTCTCGGCAAGCTTACGAAGCTTGAACTCAAAGAGTGGCAATGCGTCCATCATCAAAGTCATATACTGCTCTCTGCCGTACTTCTTGATATATTCGTCGGGGTCGAGCCCTTCGGGGAGCGACATAACTTTGACGTCAAGTCCCGCTTTGTACAATATATCAAGACCTCTCACCGTGGCTTTTTGTCCCGCCGCGTCGCCGTCGTAGCATATGATAACCTTGTCTACGTAACGCTTGATAAGCCTTGCTTGTTTTTCCGTCAACGCAGTGCCCATCGAAGCCATTGCGTTGCATATACCCGCTTGATAGAGGGCAATGACGTCCATATATCCCTCTACCATAACCACGGAATTGACGTTTTCTTTCATCTGCAACTTTTTGACGTTGTTTTGTCCAAAAAGCTCGTTGGACTTGTTGAAAATTAGCGTTTCTTTGGTGTTTTTGTATTTTGGTTGATAGTCGTTGTCGACTATTCTTCTGCCACCGAAAGCCACTACCTGCTTCATATTGTTGACGATAGGCACGATTACTCTGCCTGCCAAAGCGTCAAAACATTTGCCGTCCTTCATCTCCGCCACGCCCGCGTCAATCATCTCTTGTTGGCTAAAGCCCTTGGACGTAAGATAAGCTATAAGTTGATAATATCCCAAAGAATATCCCAATCCAAAAGCCGTTATCGTCTTGCCGGTAACCCCCCTGCTTGTCCAATAGTTTTGCGCCGTAGCGCCTTGCTCGCCGACGAGATTGTCGTGATAATACTTGGCGGTGACACGCATAAGCTCGTACAATCTATCCTTGTGCCTTTTGGTATTGCCGTCTTTATCCCCACTCTTTTCAAAGGTAGGAATAGCCACGTTGTACATATCGGCAAGTATGCGTAGCGCACCCATAAAGTCGGTGTGCTCTATCTCCATAACGAAAGCTATGGCGTCTCCACCCACGTGACAACCGAAGCAATGATAAGAATTGCGCTCCTCGCTTACGCAAAACGAAGGGGTCTTTTCGTGATGAAAAGGACAGCAAGCCCACAGCCTACCGCCCTTAGGCGTCAGCGTTACGTACCTGCTTACTACGTCGGCTATATTGATGCGTGACTTAAACTCGTCCAGCCACGAAGAAAAACTTTCTGCCATTGGACGCTATACCCTCCAATTATTATATACGACGACTTTCGAGTTTTTCCTAAAAAATTTTAATTATTACCTTTATTACTTTCTTTATACTTTTATTTATTAAAAATATTGTACGCTAGTATAAAAAGTTTCGCAAAAACCTTTTTTTCCATATTACTGACTCAATGATTGATATTATCGGAAGATTTTGCGAAAGCGTATATTATACTCGGATAAGGTTAATTGACAAAACGCTTGTTATCAAACAAGTGTTTTGGTCCCGATCAAATTATGCTACAAAACTAAATAATTACGATTTTGGTTTGCCCTTTTTAATAATTTCTTTGTATTTTTCTAACACGTTGTCAACTATTTGGTCTACGGTTGGATAAATTGACGAACAGTTAGCTTTGACCTTTTGATAGATTTGAGGATTATTCTCTATTTGCATAATCTTGTCAGCCCACGCCTCAGGCGTCAAATCCGCCAAGAATCCGTTTTCATTATCTATTATTTTTTCGGCAGAAGAAGAGCCTTTTGCCAATATCGACGGAGCGCCCATTTTGGATGCCTCGCGTACAACTAAAGGTGCCGAATCGAACATAGATGCGAACAAGAAATAGTCCGCTATCTTGTAATATGATGACAACTCTGCTACGTCGTTGACTTGCCCGACAAATATCGTAACGTCGTCAACGCCTAGTTTTTTGGCTTCTTGCTCTAACTGCTCTTTGTAATCTCCGTCGCCTACGATCAAGAACTTGAATTTTAAGCCGTTTTCTTTGAGAATTTTCATCGTATTTAGTAGCATAGAAATGTTTTTTACTACGACTAATCTGCCAACAAACAACAATACTCTTTCATCTGTGATAGCATGTTTTTCTTTAGAAATACATGCCAATTCAAACAACTTTTCTTCAGACAAAGTTGCATTAGGAGACCCGTTCTCTACAACGTCGCAAGGAACGTCAATTTTATAAACGTCGTGCAAACACTGCGCCATAATATTGGATACCGCCCAAACGTAATCCATACGTCTGATTGAATAGAGCAAAAAGTTTAAAGCGAATTTTTGCAAACACTTTAGTTTTACGCTACGGTTGATTTCTTCATGATACTTTGTATGAACGGTAAACACTATCGGAACATTATTCTTCTTTGCAAAGCGTAACATTGTCCTCGACAGCGTAACGGGAGAATGACAATGGATAATATCATAATGATGCTCTTTTAAGTATTTCTTCAACTTTCTATCAAACATAGGAAGAGGAAGCCGTACCCCGTATTTTCCACCCGACATAGAAAGAGTTCTGATAACTTTATAGCCACCGCCGTCAAACGTGTTGGGATACCAAGGAACAAGAGCATCGCACGTTACGCCCTCTTTTGAGTTGAGAATCCTACAATAATTGTCCACAACGTTGACAACTCCGTCTATTATAGGATAATAGTTGTCTACCACTTCTAATATTCTAATCTCTTCCATTTTCATCATTCGTAACAACTTGTTTCTTTATTCTCGACTTGATAAACTTAATAAGAATACCTATCAACCCTAATACTATATATGAGTAATAAGTGCATACTCTCCATATAAATACTACCCAAAACAGTGCGCCTTCTTCCATCGGTATAGGTGCAAAAGCCATTGAAGCAACACCTTCTATAGCTCCACTATTGCCGGGCGTAGGAATTAGCGATGCAGCAAACAACGAATATGCATTGAGCGTAATGACGTCAAATAGAATCGTCGCACTCGGTACTGTTTTGCCAAGCGCTATAATTACAAAGTACGGGATGGACATTATTATAAAAAAATCTATACACGAAACCAAAAACAACGTCAAAACACCTACAACATCCTTGGCTATATGTAAAAACGCATTGCTGTATCTTTCCAAAAAGCCAACTATTCTTTTATCAACTTTTTCGAAGTCTTTGACTATTTTTAATTTCGCCCCTATTCTAATAAAAAACGCAATAATCTTATGAGTTGCCGACGGAAAAATAGAGAACAAGATTACGAATGCAGGTGCAAACGATGCAATCGCAATACCTGAATACGTTAGGCTTTTTACTGCAACGGCTTGTGTCTCCGGCATAAATTGTAATGCCGAGTTGTTGGCAATATATAATATTAGCGAACAGGTAATCCAAGCAATAAGTTGGAATATATATTTGACTATAGGAATGGCGGTGGCAATATCGGAAGAATACCCTTTTTTGTAATATTGATATACTTGATATGCTTGTCCGCCCATATTAAACGGCGTAATGTTGTCATAAAATCTACCCATTATGCCAACGCTCATAGATAGCTTAAAATCAAATTTTTTAGTGGTAATTCTTGATATAATCGAATACTTAATTGCATCCGAACAAAACATAAGTCCTACCATTAAAATCAATAACACGGCATATTGTGGCTTGACGGAAGACAACAGATCTTCTATCGATGCAATACTACCGCCCGAAAGAGTCTTGCTGAGTATGTAGACCATGTAAAAAGTTGCGCCGAAAAACAACACAAGAAATATAATCTTTATTACTTTTTTTGCAACGTTATTCTGCATTTGATTTGCCATACATATTCATTATAATCTAATTATATAAAAATTTCAACTACTATATTCTTTTATTTCTATGTCATAAAGGTAACTGCAACGACTCTGCATCAGACGTTGACATTTGTCGGTTATTATTATTCTACTTGTCTAATAATTACCCAATTACACTCTATGATAACCATCTTTGTTGCAATATTATAATCGTCGCACTATTGACTATCTACTCAATTTAGGATAAAATAAATCTATGAATAATATCAAACAACGAATAGAGGCTCTCGAAAGAGCCACCCTAAGCCCCTACGCTTGTCTATCGTGCAACACCAAGGGGCGCGACTATCCTTGCACACCCAACGATATGCGCACGGAATTTCAGCGTGATAGGGACAGAATAATTCATAGCAAAGCCTTTAGACGACTCAAACACAAGACGCAAGTCTTTCTCTCACCCGAAGGCGACCACTACCGTACCCGTCTTACTCACACCCTCGAAGTGTCGCAGATAGGTAGGACGATTGCCCGTGCCTTAAAACTCAATGAAGACCTCACCGAAGCCTGCACTTTGGGACACGACCTCGGTCACACACCTTTCGGACACGCGGGAGAAGCCGTACTCAACGAACTCGTTGAGGGAGGGTTCGTACACTCTCAACACTCTCGTAGAGTGGTAGAATTGCTAGAAAACGACGGCAAAGGACTCAATTTGACTTACGAAGTGCGTGACGGCATTGCCAACCACAAGTACCACGACGTTGCCTCTACTCTCGAGGGTCAAATCGTCAAATATGCTGATAGATTTGCCTATATCAATCACGACATAGAGGACGCGACGCGCGGAGGAATAATCACCGAAGCCGACCTGCCGAAAGATTGCGTTGAATTGCTGGGACACAGCAAGGGAGAACGTATCAACAACCTTATAATCGATATGGTAACGACGAGTTACGACAAGCCTTTTATAGCGCAATCACCCGACTATAAAGTTATGACAGAAAAGTTGCATTCATTTATGTTCGAGGCGGTGTATCTCAACGACAAGGCTAAGCACGAGGAGAAAAAAGCCAAGGAGATGCTCGTACTAGTATATGAGCATTTCTATAAGCACCCCGAGCAAATGCCTGCTTTCTATCAATCGCTGTTGGATAACTACCCTCTCGATAGAGTTGTGTGCGATTACGTCAGTTCATTTACCGATAGATATTGCATTACCGTATTTAGCAATATCTACTTGCCGAGCGGGTGGAATAAGTACTAAAAACTCGATACGTATCGAACAAAATCAATGTCTAAGAAATAATAGCAGACTTTCTCTATTGTCTTTAACAGAGAAATTGAAGGTTCAACATAGTGCGAGCATCGCGTTTGACTAGTCAAACGCACTTGAGGCTAAGCCAAAACCCTTATACAGACATAAAGAGCAAGAGTAAAAGGATAAATTCCCTTCTGTTCTTGCTCTGTTTGTTTTTCATGAATGAATTGATGCTATTTGCTACGCAAATGAGGCATCATGAATTGGCTTCGCTATGATTTTTCGCTTTGCTCCATGAATTGAATTGCAACCAATGTACCACAAGGCACAATTCATGCCGCAGGCAATTACGAAAGCGCGGCTTTCAATTCACGCAACCGCGAGGTTGCAATTCATTGCGTGTTCTTCGTTAAGGATAACACCCATTCTCGTCCGTTACTTTTTTTATCTTTTTGATTATTTGTTTTGATTATTTGATTTCCGTTATCCAACCGAATTCGTCTTCGTATCTCTCGTTTTGAATACCGGTGATTTTGTCGTACAAGAACGCGGTGATAGGACCCATTTCGGCGTTGTTGATGACCATATCGACGCCCTTGTAACCTATTACGCCGACGGGAGAGATTACCGCCGCAGTACCCGAGCCGAAGCTCTCTTTGAGTTGTCCGTTGTTGTAAGCCTCAACGATTTCGTCCATAGATATTCTTCTTTCGCTAATCTTGTAACCGTACTTATTGAGTACTTGAATGCAAGAGTTGCGAGTGATACCCGGAAGAATGCTACCTACAAGCGCAGGGGTTACGACTTCGTCAGCAATGACGAAAAACATATTCATACTGCCCACTTCTTCTACGTATTTGTGCTCGTTGGAGTCTAGCCACAAGGCTTGGTCGTAACCGAGCTTGTTAGCCTTTTCACCCGCATAAAGAGAAGCCGCATAGTTGCCCATGCACTTTGCCTCGCCCGTTCCGCCGAGAGGTGCTCTGACGTAATGTTCTTCTACCAATATTTTGGTAGGCTTCATTCCGTTGGCATAGTAGGAGCCTACAGGTGACAAGATGATAAAAAATCTATATTTGTGGCTTGCGTGCACGCCCAAAACTTCTTCGTTGGCTATCATCGTTGGTCTTATGTAGAGAGCCGTACCGGGCTCGGTAGGAATCCAATCTGCCTCCAGCTTGATGAGCTCGAACAAAGCCTTCTTGACCTTTTCGCTGTCAAAGGTTGGCATACACATACGTTCTGCACTTCTATTCATACGCTTGAAGTTGTCATCAATACGAAAGACGGTGATTTTGCCCTCTTTGTTTTTGTACGCCTTAGCGCCCTCGAATATACCTTGAGCATAGTGAAGCACGTTGCTTGCGGGTGCCATTTCAAAAGGTGCGTAAGGCACGATTTCAGGCTCTTTCCACGCGCCGTCTTCGTAGTCCATCACCAACATATGGTCGGTAAAATACTTGCCGAAGCCAAGTTTTGTAAAATCGGGTTTTGCTTTAAGATTTGTACTCTTTACGATTTTCATATATACACCTCTTATTTAGATTTCAAATTGATAATATCCGTTGTTTTCAACGGTGATTGCAGCCTTGCCTTGCGTGAGGTCGATTATCTCGGCTTGCAATGTCTCGCTATCCTTCTCGTCCACCGCAAAGGTCACCGTAACGCCGTCGTAATATTCTATATCTACGATAAGACAACCAAACTTCTGTAATAGGCTCGACAGCTTTTTGAAGACACCGTATTCGCACCTAACGTTTATTTCTTCGGCTCTTTTGTTGAGCACTAGTTTCGCTTTGTCCAACGCCTTGACTACGCTGGAAGAATACGCTCCCACTAGTCCGTTGGCACCCAACTTTATTCCACCAAAGTACCTGGTGACTACGGCTAGCGTCATCAAGCAATTACGCTTTTTGAGTACCTCAAGCATAGGCATACCCGCCGTGCCTTGCGGTTCTCCGTCGTCGCTAAAGCGTTGCTCGGTCGCTATATCGTTGGATATAAAGGCGTAGCAGTTGTGCGTTGCGTCGCTATACTTTGACGATATCTCTTTGACTTTCGCCATTGCGTCGTCATAGTCCGTGATAGGCACGAGCGTGGTAATAAAGCGAGATTTGTTGATAATTTGCTCATCGCAAAATCTCTCTTTGACGCTCACGTACCTGCCTACGCTCATTGCACGCTTACCTTGACGTGTACTTTTTTGCCTTTATGCAAGACGAAGCCTCTTGCTAGTTGCTCGGCAGTTAAGCAATATGCTATATCTGATATTTTGTCCTCGTTGACTCTTATTCCGCCGCCTGCGATGAGTTGTCTTGCTTCGCTCTTAGACTTGCAAAGTCCGAGAGTTGCCAAAACGTCGACGATATTGGTCACGCCTTGTGGCAAGGTCATAGACGGCATATTGGCGTCGTCGCCCGAAAAAGCAGCTTGCGCTTGAGCTTGCGCCTTGCTCGCCTCTTGCTCACCGTGAACGATTGCCGTCACTTCGTAAGCAAGACGAGCCTTTGCGGCGTTGATACGCTCGTCCTTGTGACTGCACAGTTCCTCTATCTCGCCAAGCGGCATAAAGGTGAGCAGTTTCATACACTTCTCCACGTCGCCGTCGTCAACGTTGCGCCAATATTGATAGAAGTCGTAAGGCGAAGTCTTGCTTGCGTCAAGCCATACTGCGCCCTTTTGGGTCTTGCCCATCTTCTTGCCCTCAGAGGTCGTGAGCAGTTGGAATGTCATAGCAAAGGCAGGTTTGCCCTCTTTTCTCCTTATAAGATCGGCGCCCGCAAGCATATTGGACCATTGGTCGTCGCCACCGCACTCGAGCACGCAACCGTAGTTGCGGAAAAGGTGCAAAAAGTCGTAAGCTTGCATGAGCATATAGTTGAACTCTAAGAAGGACAAGCCCTTCTCCATACGAGTCTTGAAGCACTCGGCAGTCAGCATCTTGTTGACGGAGAAGTTGGCGCCAATCTCTCTAAGGAAGCCTATATAGTTGAGCCCGTCAAGCCAATCGGCGTTGTTGAGCATAACTGCGGCGTTGTCGCCCTCAAAGGAGAAGAACTTGGACATCTGCACCTTGAAGCACTCGCAGTTGTGCACTATAACCTCGTCCGTCATCATTTGGCGCATATCCGTTCTACCCGAAGGGTCGCCGATTTTGGCAGTACCGCCACCAATCAAAACTATTGGTTTGTGCCCCGCTTTTTGCATGTGGCTCATAGCCATAAGCGCAAGAAAGTGTCCTACGTGCAAGCTGTCCGCCGTAGGGTCAAAACCGATATAAAAAGGCACGCTCTCCTTGCCGAGCAACTCGTACAAATCGTCCTCGTAGACGGTCTGCTTGATAAAGCCTCTCGCTCTGAGCGTATCCATAATATTCGTTTTGGTTTCCATATCCCACCTCTTGTCGTCGTTTGACTAAGATTATATCACTATTGTCAATCAAAGTAAATGTTTTGCCACCGTTTGCTGATAAAAATTTGCGTTTTTGATATTTTTGTCACATAAAGTCGCGCTCTATTTACACATTTTGTCGGCGATAGTATTTTTTTTGCTCGCAATTTTACTACTTGTGGACTTGCAAAAATAAAAATATTTTTGAAAGCGTACGAAAAACCTTTGATAAATTCTTGGCAATATGCTATACTCGTGATAGTAATAAGAAATTATTTTAAGGAGGAATTCCTAATGGAATATTCACATGAAGTCCTGAATATGTGCAATGTTGCCAAGGGCGCCAACCACGGTCCTGCTCCAATTCCGGAAGAAGGCAAATGGGTTCAATCCAAAGAAATCAAAGATATCAGCGGTTTGACCCACGGTATCGGCTGGTGCGCTCCGCAACAAGGAGCTTGTAAGCTCACTCTCAACGTCAAAGACGGCGTTATCGAAGAAGCCTTGGTTGAGACAATCGGTTGCTCGGGTATGACCCACTCCGCCGCTATGGCTGCCGAAATTCTTACCGGCAAGACCATATTGGAAGCTCTCAATACCGACCTCGTTTGCGACGCTATCAACACCGCAATGAGAGAACTCTTTTTGCAAATCGTGTACGGTCGTACCCAATCTGCTTTTTCCGAAGGCGGTTTGCCAATCGGCGCAGGTCTAGAAGACCTCGGCAAGGGCTTGCGTTCGCAAGTTGGTACTATGTACTCCACCAACGCTAAGGGCGTGAGATACCTCGAAATGGCAGAAGGCTACGTTACCCGCATAGGTCTTGACAAAGACGACACCGTTATCGGTTACGAATTCGTCAACATCGGCAAGATGATGGAAGCCATCACCGTAGGCGGTATGAGCGCTAACGACGCACTCGCTAAGTTTACCAACAACTACGGCAGATTCAATGAAGCGGTTAAGAAGATTAACCCTCGTAGAGAGTAAGGAGGACACGACAATGGCAGTTACTTTCGAAAGTTATTCTAGAAGAATTGATAAAATCAACAAATGCTTGGCAGAATACGGCATCTCCGGACTCGAAGAAGCTAGAGAAATTTGCCTTTCTAAGGGCGTTGATTGCGAAGCTATCGTCAAAGGTATCCAACCAATCGCATTCGAGAACGCGGTTTGGGCTTACACCGTTGGTTGCGCTATCGCTATCAAGAAAAATTGCGTCAAGGCGGCCGACGCAGCCGAGGCAATCGGTATCGGATTGCAATCTTTCTGTATTCCTGGCTCCGTTGCTGACCAAAGAGCCGTAGGTCTCGGTCACGGCAACCTCGCGGCTATGCTCCTCAGAGAAGAGACCAAGTGTTTCGCTTTCTTGGCAGGTCACGAGTCCTTCGCAGCGGCTGAAGGCGCAATCGGTATCGCAAGAACGGCTAATAAGGTAAGAAAAGAGCCTCTCCAAGTTATCCTCAATGGTCTTGGCAAAGACGCAGCTCAAATCATCAGCCGTATCAACGGATTTACCTACGTTCAAACCAAACTCGACTACTACACCGGAGAACTCAAAATCGTCAACACCACTTCTTACAGCGACGGCGAGAGAAGCAAAGTTAGAGCTTACGGTGCCGACGACGTAGTAGAAGGCGTAGCTATCATGAAACACGAGAGCGTTGACGTATCTATCACCGGCAACTCTACCAACCCTACCCGTTTCCAACACCCTGTTGCAGGTACCTACAAAAAGTGGTGCGTTGAGAACGGTAAAAAGTACTTCTCCGTTGCTTCCGGCGGTGGTACGGGTCGTACCCTTCACCCTGACAATATGGCCGCGGGCCCTGCTTCCTACGGTATGACCGACACCATGGGACGTATGCACTCCGACGCTCAATTCGCAGGTTCTTCTTCCGTTCCTGCTCACGTTGAGATGATGGGACTTATCGGTATGGGTAACAACCCAATGGTAGGCGCTTCGGTTGCTTGCGCGGTTGCGGTACAAGAAGGCTTGACCAAATAATCATATACAACGATATACGAAAAGACGCCTTGCGAGGCGTCTTTTTTTATTCAATCGTTTTTGTTTGTTGGAAAGTTGTATCGCAAAATATTCTCCTACGTTTATTATCTTGAAACTCAATACGTATCGACTCTATTCGTATGGTTTATATACCGTGCAATTTCTCGTTATCGTAATGCCGTGATACGTCCGTTCATAGTACTCACAATCACAACCTATTATTCCTTCAATGGAATATTTTACTAAGTAACAGGCGTTATAATATCCGTAACAAGATACGTTAGTCACGTCTTCGGGCTCAAAATCGTCTTCGCGGTATTGGTCGTTCAATTGTTTGGCTACCGTGCATTGTATTTGTCTAACTATTTTTGTATCCAAGTCCACGTGTTTACCGCTTGGTGCAAAATCTTGCAAGTCTTCAATGCTAATCCAACCGTTATCTACTGCTTGTCCTAAATTGCAAGTTTCCCCGTATAACTTAGGTTCGGGATACTTCAACGCACAAATCTCGTACTCCAAATCGCAATCGCAACCCGTCGCAAGCGTAACGAGCAAAGCCACCGTTATTGTAATAATAAACAAATATTTTTTCATAATCTTCCCCTTTTGCAGTGCTCTCTACCATATATAGGTGGCAAAAGAGCGTTTTTGTTACACGAAAA
>CALGRX010000022.1 GCA_937880755.1 uncultured Clostridia bacterium | reverse complement strand
AAGGAGTATGCTCCCTGCACAAAATCCGCGTACTTCTTGTCTTACTCGCATCTACGCCGTGAGAAAAACCACGAAGTGGCGGAAGGGTTGTTCCAAAAGATTCTCACGCTTTTGGTTTCGCTAAACAAAAATAAGGACTGCAGATTGCAGTCCTTATTTTATCCTCAATAATTTTGATTGGAAAATCCTACTTATATGATATAATATATAATATAATAATTATATCAATCTATATGCACCCGTAGTCTAATTGGATAGAATAATGCCCTCCGACGGCATCGGTGTGAGTTCGATTCTCGCCGGGTGCGCCATTTTTATATTGATGTCGTTGGAATATTTTCTTGAAGATTTGTTAATAAAAACGTTGTAATTTGCCCCTAAATTTTAGCCCAAAAAATTTTTTGAAAAAATTAAAAAATTTTGTTAAAAACACTTTACAACTTTAATTTGATAAAGTATAATAGTGCCATAAAGATAAACTTTAACTTGTTAAAGTGCTAAAGGAGAAAACAAAAATGAAAAAAGTAATTTTGGCAGCAATCGTAATAGTTATGGCTCTTACGGGCGTTTTTGCAATGGTAGGTTGCAACAAAGATTCCGACTGGGGTTATATTGAGAAAAACGGGGAGATGATCATAGGTTACACCTTGTTCGCTCCTATCGCATACGAAGAAGGCGGAGAACTTATCGGTTTTGATATCGAACTTGCTAAAGCAGTTGCGGCAGACCTCGGCATCAACGTCAAGTTCCAACTCATCAACTGGGACACCAAGGAAGTTGAACTCAATGCCAAGAATATCGACCTAATCTGGAACGGTATGACTCTTGACAAAGGTAGACAAGAGTCTATGGAATGTTCTATCCCATACCTCAACAACAGACAAGTAGCAGTTATCCGCAAGGCTGACGCCGCTATGTACACCACCAAAGAATCTATGGCTTCAGCTAAATTCACCGCAGAAAAAGGTAGCGCAGGTGCAGACGTGGTAGCGGCAGAGTTTGCAAATTCCACTTACAACGGACTCAACTCTCAAGCAGATGCACTCCTTGACGTCAAGGCAGGCACCAGCGACATCGTTATCATCGACTCCGTAATGGCAGGCTTCTACTGCTCGCAACCAGACTATGCAGATTTGCAAATGGTAACCAGCGTAGAATTCGCAACCGAGAAATACGGCATCGCGGGTAGAAAGGGTGACACCGAATTTATCGGCAAAATCAACGCTAGCCTCAAGAAGCTCAATGACAACGGAACCGTAGCAACCATTGCTGCTAAGTACGGACTTGCTAGTGAAATAGCTATCGCATAACAAATTTTGCAAAAAAACCACAAAAAATAACTGATTAACCCTATGTCGTTGCAAAACCTTGCAACGACATAGCGTGCGTAAAGGGATAATATGTCATTTTCAGAAGTAACGCTTTCTATGTTGGAAGGCACCAAATATACGCTTGGTTTGTTCATTATTACCTTGCTCATAGCCATTCCTTTCGGAATGATAATTGCGGCGTTGGAACTCTCCAAGTCTAAGATAGTATCTAGTATCACCAAGAGCTTCGTGTGGATAATAAGAGGTACGCCGCTCATGTTGCAACTCATCGTAGTTATGTACGTACCGGGACTTGTGTTCGGTATGCCTATGAGAGAGAGATTTTTGGCGGCAATCATTGCTTTTGGCGTCAACTATGCGGCGTATTTTGCCGAGATTTATAGAGGTGGTATTCAGTCGATACCTCAAGGTCAGTACGAAGCGGGCTACGTGTTGGGATTCAAACGCAAACAAATAGTATCGCGCATCGTCATTCCGCAAGTCTTCAAAAGGATAATGCCACCTATGAGCAACGAAGTTATTACGCTCGTCAAAGACACGTCGCTTGCCAATATTATCGGTATTATGGAGATAATTATGACAGCCAAAACTATCGTGTCTACCAAAGGTATTATTTGGCCGCTGTTCTACACGGGTGTGTTCTATTTGGTAATGAGCGGAGTGTTGACTTTATTGTTCAATTATATCGAGAAAAAACTCGATTATTATAAGATTTAGGAGGGAGTATGGCGTTTTTTGAAGTAAGCAACATACGCAAGGACTTTGGTTCTACTCCGGTACTCAAAGGCGTAAGCTTTGAGGTAGAAAAGGGACAAGTCGTTGCCATAATAGGCTCTTCGGGAAGCGGTAAAACCACGCTTCTCAGATGTATCAACTTTTTGGTTTCCCCCGACGTGGGTACGCTCAAGGTCGGTGGCAAAGTTCTTATCGATATACCTGAGATAGACCCCGATCAAGCACTTAGCGACAAGGATAGAGCCAAGATTGCCAAAATCAAGAGTAGTAATCTAACCAAAGAAGAGATAGGCGACAAGGTCAACAAGGTCGTAAGCAAGGCGTGCAAAAAAGCCAAAAAGAAATGGGAAAAGGCAAATAAGCTGTCTGAAGGAGAGATTAGAGAAAGAAGGTTGCACTTGGGTATGGTCTTCCAATCTTTCAATCTTTTCCCTCACTACAACGTGCTAGACAACGTGACTTTGGCTGCCAAACTCAGAGCCAAAGAGACGGGAGATGCAACGGAACAAGAGATAGAAACTAAGGCTTTGGAACTGCTTGCCAAAGTAGGTCTTAGCGACAAGGTCAAGAACTATCCTTGCGAATTGTCGGGTGGTCAACAACAGCGTGTGGCTATTGCCCGAGCATTGGCACTCAACCCCGACGTTTTGTGTTTCGATGAGCCAACTAGTGCGCTAGACCCCGAACTTACGGGCGAGGTGCTCAAGGTCATCAAGGGGCTCAAAAACTCCGATAGCACGATGTTAGTAGTAACTCACGAGATGGAATTTGCTCGCAAAGTTGCCGACAAAGTCATCTATATGTCCGACGGCATAATCGAAGAACAAGGCACGCCTGAAGAGATATTCGGCAATCCAAAGAGCGAAAAGACCAAAGCGTTTTTGCAAAAAGCGGAAGAAGTTATTTAAAATACGATTTTCATTTTAGATATGCACCCCAAAATTTAATTACGGGGTGCGTTTTTTTACCGAGTTAATCGTAGTCAAAAAGTATATGAGTGCAATACGTTTTATCTTATTGCAAGCCGTTACGCAAAATAAAAAAGTCGGCGTTTTTGCAAAAAATATCGACACGTATCGGTATTTTGGCGATTTTCGTTTGTCGACTTGAGTGTTATGTGCTACAATATCGTCAAGGAGAAGGTATGACCAAAAAGAGAGTAGTAGTAGGAATGAGCGGTGGCGTAGACAGTTCTTTGGCGGCGTTGTTGCTCAAACAACAAGGGTACGACGTCGTAGGTCTTTTTATGCGCAACTGGCACGAAAAAGACGACGGCGGTTGTTGCACTGCCGACGAGGACTTCTACGACGTGAGGTCGGTGTGCAACAAGTTGGATATACCTTATTATAGCGTCGACTTTGCCGACAAGTACTACGACAAGGTTTTTAGACTTTTTGTAGAAGAATACAAAAAGGGGCGCACCCCTAACCCCGACGTGCTGTGCAACAAGGAGATTAAGTTCGGTCCTTTCGTCAAGCAAGCATTGTCAATGGGTGCGGATTATATAGCCACGGGACACTATTGCGATATCGACCACAACGTAGACGGCTACAACTATCTTCTCAGAGCGGTGGACGACAATAAAGATCAGACCTACTTTCTCAATCAAGTAACGTCTAAGCAACTCGAAAAGGTGCTATTCCCGCTTGGTTCGCTTACCAAACCGCAAGTTAGAGAATTGGCAGAAAAGAACGGGCTATCTACCGCACAAAAAAAGGATAGCACCGGCATTTGTTTTATCGGAGAACGTAATTTTAGACAGTTTCTTGCAAGTTATATTCCTATGCAACAAGGCAAAATTCTCACCCTTGAAGGCAAAGAAGTGGGTAAGCACAACGGTGTGTTCTACTATACTATAGGTCAACGCAAGGGGCTGGGTATAGGTGGCGGAGGCAACGGAGAAGCTTGGTTCGTCGTGGATAAGGACGCAGAAAAGAATATTCTCTACGTGTCGCAAGGCGACCAATCGCCGATATATCACAGCCATTTAGAGTGCGATGAGTTCAACTTTATCACCACCAAACCGCAAGAAGCTACGTTTAGAGCACAAGTGAGGATTAGACATCGCCAGCCTTTGCAAGACGCAACGGTGAGAGTAGACGGCAACAAGGTGTCGGTAGATTTCGACGTACCTCAAAGAGCCATTGCCGAAGGACAGTACGCGGTAGTATATACGGATAGGATTTGCATAGGCGGTGGAGTGATAGAGCGCAAGAGCAAGTAAATTTTGTCCTTTTGCCCGATTGGTCGATAATATAGAGTGCGTCTAAATATGCAAGAGATAAAAAAAATAAAATTTTGCAAAAAAGTTGTTAAAAAATGTTGACACAGATTTTCGTCTATGTTAATATGATAAAGCTGTTTGATAAGTATGCAAATTATGCTATTCAGCAGCGCAAGCACCTTAAAAACTAAACAGAGTAAGAAGTAGATGAGCGAAAGAAAT
>CALGRX010000021.1 GCA_937880755.1 uncultured Clostridia bacterium | reverse complement strand
AAAAGGCAACTTTATCGAAGCGAACGTACTTGGCGTACGTGAGCAAGAAAAGTTGTCAAAATATAGTCAGTTAGAATAGTTTTGACGGCATAGGTGTGAGTAAGACAAGGAAAAAAGGCAACTTTATCGAAGCGAGCGTACTTGGCGTACGTGAGCAAGAAAAGTTGCCTTTTGACACAGTATTACGACGCAGATATGCCGTCAAAAGCCGTCAAAACTCAATAACACCGCTGAAAACTTCGACAGAAGTTCCCTTAAGCAACACACCCTCGTCGGTATATCTGACTACCATTTCGCCACCGTTTTGTTTGACGGTGATATCGGTGTCCTTTGGAAGATAACCGTTGAGGACGGCGCTGACTACGACGGCACAGCTTCCGCTACCGCTGGCGAATGTCTCGCCGCAGCCCTTGTCCCAAATACGTGCCTTGACGGTTCTTCCGTCGATGACTTTGGCGAACTCTACGTTGGTGCGATTAGGAAAAATACTGTCGTACTCGAGTTGTGCGCCGAGTTTGGATATATCTATATTGTCGAGATGCTCGACGAAGAGCACGCAGTGAGGATTGCCCATTGATACGACGTTGAGCATATACTCCTTGCCGTCTATGGTATACGGTACGCCGATTGCGTTTTTGCCCGCAAGTTTGACAGGGATTAGCGCAGGTTTGAGGATAGGCGCGCCCATATTGACGGTCATATAAGTTGCTTCGCCGTCTTGAGTCTTGATATTGATATCTCTAATGCCCGTAGGCGTCTCGATAGTGATGTCGTATTTGTTGACCTTGCGATTGTCGTAGAGATATTTGGCTACGCCGAACAAACCGTTGCCACATACCATTCCTTGCGAGCCGTCACAGTTGAAGATACGCATCTTGGCATCGGCAACGTCGGACTTTTCGATGAGCACGATTCCTTCCGCGCCTACGCCGAAGTGTCTGTCCGACATTCTTACGGCAACGCCCTCCGGATTGTCGATAGTTACGCCGTCAAGGCAGTCGAAGAATATTCTATCGTTGCCCGCGCTATGCATCTTGACAAACTTGTGACTTTGTTTGCCTTTACGCAATTTGTTGATATCTACAAGCTCGGTATTGTACTCGCTATATCTGCTCATAAGGCAGTTGGCTACCGCGTTGGCAGTGTCGATAGAGGTAAGGCAAGGGATAGAACGCTCCACCGCCTTTCTTCTTATCTTGACGCTGTCGCGAGTCGGCAATTTACCCTTGGACGAGGTGGAGATGATATAGTCGATTTTTCCACTCTCTATGAGGGTGAGGTTGTTGTGCTCGAGGTTTTGGTGAATTTTGTCCACCGTAACGACCTCGAGTCCTCTCTCTCTAAGCACGCGTGCCGTGCCTTTAGTTGCGTATAAGGTGTAGCCCAAGTCCTCGAACTTCTGAGCAATGTCGCCTATCTCCGCCTTGTCTTGGTCACGCACGGTGATAAAGATACCACCCTTTTTCTTCATACGATAGCCCGCCGCTACCAAGCCCTTGAACAAGGCTTCTTCGAGGGTGTCGGCAAGTCCCAAAACTTCGCCCGTGGACTTCATCTCAGGTCCGAGTTGGGTGTCGACGTTGACGAGCTTGGCAAAGGAGAATACGGGCACTTTGACTGCTACGTAGTTGGACTTAGGATATAGCCCCATGCCGTAGCCCATATCGGCAAGCTTTTCGCCCAAGATACATCTGGTGGCAAGGTCAACCATTGGTACGCCCGTCACCTTGCTGATATAAGGAATGGTACGCGAGCTACGAGGGTTGACTTCTATTACGTACAATTCTTCGTCGTAGATGAGGTATTGGATATTGACTAGTCCGACGGTGTGCAAGTTGATTGCAAGCAACTTGGAACACTCGACTATTCTCGCAAGCATTTCGTCGCTAAGGTTCCACGAAGGATATACCGCGATAGAGTCGCCCGAGTGGATACCCGTACGCTCGATATGTTGCATAACGCCCGGGATAAGTATCTCCTCTCCGTCGCAAATTGCGTCGATTTCTATCTCTCTACCCATCAGATATTTGTCGATAAGTACCGGGTTTTCTATCTTTTGGGAGAGAATGACGTCCATATATTCGATGACGTCGGCGTCGGAGTGGCATACGCACATATTTTGTCCGCCGAGCACGTAGGATGGACGAAGCAAGGTAGGATAACCTATCTTGTTGGCTACTTCCAAAGCTTCCTCTTTGGTCATTACGGTGTAGCCCTCCGGACGCTTGATTTGCAGTCTTTCGAGCAACTCGTCGAAGAGTTCTCTATCCTCCGCCATATCGATATATTCGGCTTGAGTGCCGAGGATTTTGATATTACGTTCTCTAAAGAGTTTGGTGAGTTTGATTGCCGTCTGTCCGCCGAACGCCACGACTACGCCGTCAGGCTTCTCGGTGTGCAGAATGTTGAGCACGTCCTCGTTGGTGAGAGGCTCGAAGTATAGTCTGTCCGCCGTATCGAAGTCGGTGGATACCGTCTCGGGATTGTTGTTGACGATGACGACTTCGTAACCCTTACGTTTGAGCGCCCATACGCAATGTACCGACGCATAGTCAAACTCTACGCCTTGTCCGATACGTATAGGTCCGCTACCGAATACGATGACTTTCTTTTTGCCTTGAGAATGAGATTGGATAAACTGCTCGGCTTCGTTGTCGCTGTCGTAGGTAGAATAGAAGTAAGGCGTCTGCGCAGGGAATTCCGCCGAACACGTGTCCACCATTTTATAAGAAGCGTACACAGGGTTGGCAATCTTCTTGCCACTAATTCTCTCGATAGAACTGTCGAGGAATCCAACCTTCTTGGCTTGCAAATAGAGTTCGTCGTCAAGGTCGTCGCTTGCTAAACGCTTCTCGATATCGATGATATTGACGAGTTTGTTGAGAAACCACCTATCTATCCTCGTCTTGGTATGAATTTCGTTGACTGTGACACCCCTCTTGAGAAGTTCGTAGATGACGAAGAGTCTTTCGTCGTCGCAGGCAAGCATCTTGTCTTGCAATTCCATGTCGCTCATAGCGGCAATCTTCTTGTTGTATAGGGTGTCCATAGAGATTTCGGCACCTCTTACAGCCTTCATCAAGGCTTGCTCGAATGAAGAACCGATGGACATAACTTCGCCCGTCGCCTTCATTTGCGTGCCGAGTTGACGGCTGGCGTAGAAGAATTTGTCGAACGGCCACTTAGGGAATTTGACTACGATGTAGTCGACGGTTGGCTCGTTGCAGGCGTATGTGCAACCCGTAACTGCGTTTTTGATTTCGTCAAGGCTGTAGCCGATGGCAATCTTGGTGGCAACTTTGGCAATAGGATAGCCCGTTGCCTTGCTGGCGAGCGCCGAACTACGGCTGACGCGTGGATTGACCTCGATGACGGCGTACTCAAAACTGTCGGGATGCAATGCAAATTGCACGTTGCAGCCGCCCTCGACTTTGAGCGCGTTGACTATCTTGAGTGCCGCACTGCGAAGCATTCCAAACTCTTTCTCCGATAGAGTTACCGCGGGAGCAACGACTATACTGTCACCCGTGTGCACGCCGACAGGGTCTACGTTCTCCATACTACATACCGTGATGCAGTTGCCCTTGCTATCCCTGATTACTTCGAACTCGATTTCTTTCCAACCGCTGATGCACTTCTCAACCAAAATTTGATGAATAGGGCTGAGGCGAAGTCCGTTCTCGGCTATGTCCTCAAACTCTTCTTGGTTGTGAGCGATACCGCCGCCCGTTCCTCCCAAAGTAAATGCCGGACGAATGATGACGGGATAGCCTATTTCTCTTGCTACCCTTATGCCGTCGTCCATGGTATTTACGACCTCGGAAGGAATGACGGGTTCGTTGATCTCTGCGAGCGTGTCCTTGAAGCTCTGTCTGTCCTCGGCTCTATCTATCGTCTCGGGATTGGCGCCCAAAAGGCGTACGCCCATCTTGTCAAGGAAGCCTTCTTTGGCAAGTTGCATACTCAGCGTAAGTCCCGTCTGTCCGCCGAGTGTGGACAAAAGACTGTCGGGACGCTCCTTTTCGATAATTCTCTTGACGGTGGTGAGTGTCAAAGGCTCGATATAAATTCTATCTGCCACCGCATTGTCGGTCTGTATAGTTGCCGGGTTGGAGTTGACGAGCACGACTTCGAGATTGTCTTCTTTGAGCGCTCTGCAAGCTTGGGTGCCCGCATAGTCAAATTCCGCAGCCTGTCCGATGACGATTGGTCCCGAACCTATTACCATTACTTTGTGTAAATCTTTGTTGAGTGGCATTATCTATTCTCCTTTGTCAAATTGATAAATTGGTCGTATATAAAATCCGTTGCGATAGGTCCGCCGTTAAAGCTTGGTAAAAACTCGGTGGATATTGCCTTGTAACAGTCGTATTCCAAGCCCTCGATACTACCGTCGTTGACGCTCACGAAAGTGGCTTTTACACCCTTGGCATCACTGAGGTCTAAGTCTGTATTACGGTTTTGGTATGTGACAAATAAGCGACCTGTATCGAGTTTTTTGGTAGGTTGGTTGCTTCCGTGGCGCCCGTATTTCATATCTTTGAGCTTAGCTCCGCACGAGAGCGCCATGAGCTTGTGTCCCAATCCTATACCGAGCATTGGTAGCTTCTTTCCAACCTCGGCAATAGTCTCTACAACGCTGTCGTATTCGCTCACTCTATCGCTACCCGACGACCAGACTACGCCGACGGGATTTGCAGCGAAGATTTGCTCGGCGGTTGCGTCCGCACCAACAATCTCTACGCTCATACCTTTAGCAACGAGGCTATCTGCGATATCGTAAACTTCGCCCAAGTCGATAAGGCAAACCTTGTCGCCCTTGCCTACTATTTTACCCGAATTTTTAGTACCTCTACCCTTGATAGAAGTGGTTGGGTCGTAGCTGGCAAGCAACGCCTTTTGTTCGTCGTCAAGGCTTGGCGAAGAAGTGATAAGGGCGTTGACCGAGCCGTTATCTCTTATAATTTTGGTAAGGTGGCGAGTGTCGATGCCTGCCATACCTACCACACCGCGCTCTTGCATCAACTTGGCAATGCAACCTAAGCTACGGAAGTTGGACGGCTTGTCACACACCTCTCTGACAAGGACTGCCTTGACGTAACTCTCCTTGCCCTCCGCGTCGCTGTTGACGCCGAAATTGCCGAAAGCGGGAAAGGTGTCCACCACTATCTGCCCCTCGTAACACTCGTCGGTGAGCAAGGTCATATCTCCCCCCATTGCGGTGTTGAATACCAGCTGTCCCACTACTTGTTTGCGTGCTCCGAAAGCCGTACCCTCGAAGACTTGTCCACTTGCAAGATACAAATAAATTTTGTCCATATATACCTCTCAAATATTGTCGATATGTTAAAAAAAAGAAGACTACTCAACGCATATCACAATGCCTTGTTAGTCTTCTAATACGTTGTGCCAATGTCGTATCGGCCTTTGCCCTTGTACGTTGGTAGCATATATCTCCTAATAGTATCGTTGTAAAAGCAACGATAAAATCAATATAGCGTTGCTCCTTTTGCTCAGCCCCATAGCCGCGCCATTATTAAAATAATACGCTAAATCACCCCTTGATGTCAATCTAAAATAGACAAAAAAATAATATTTATTTGGCTCAATTTTAATGACACAAAGGCGTGATTTTGTTATACTAAATGCGTATTTTATCTATGGAGGTTTTTATGCAAAAGGCTATCTACGACAAAATCCACGAAGAATGCGGCATTTTTGGCATATACGACAAATCCAAAGCCGGCAGTATTGCCAGCACGGTATATTACGGTTTGTTCGCACTCCAACACCGCGGTCAAGAAGCTGCCGGTATAGCAGTCAACTATAATAGAGAGATTACTCTAGTGAGAGGTCTTGGCTTGGTGAGCGACGTCTTTAAGCACAAAGACCTTGCCTCTATGCCCGGCGATATTGCCATTGGTCACGTTAGATATAGTTCCGGCCCTTTTAAGGGTGTGGAAAACGCTCAACCTATCACCGTCAACTACGCCAAAGGCAACCTCACCGTGGCACATAACGGCAATATCACCAACTCGCAAGCTTTGAGAACTGCGCTTGAAAACCAAGGTGCAATATTCCACTCCAACAACGACAGCGAAATAATCTGCTATCTCATAGCAAGAGAAAGACTAAAATGCAAGACGATAGAAGAGGCCGTTGCCAACGTAGTGCCTATGCTCAAAGGGGCATTCTCATTGCTAATCATGAGCCCTACCAAGCTCATCGCATTGAGAGATCC
The DNA here is from genome assembly GCA_937880755.1 of uncultured Clostridia bacterium. Classification (GTDB taxonomy): domain Bacteria; phylum Bacillota; class Clostridia; order Christensenellales; family UBA3700; genus HGM11368. The sequence goes on along the minus strand of CALGRX010000021.1, from coordinate 172,706 downwards.
TCTCGGCATCAGACCTCTGTGTATGGGCTATATCAACGAGAGCGTCGTATTCGCTAGCGAAACTTGCGCACTCGAAACGGTGGGAGCAAAATTTGAAAGAGATATCAAACCGGGAGAAATACTAGTAGTAAGCAAGGACGATATGTATAGCGATATGCGCTTTGCTACCGATAAGTCGGCGCTGTGTATATTCGAGCACGTATACTTCGCAAGACCCGATAGTACCATTGACAACCAAAGCGTCAACGAGGCTCGTATGAACGCGGGCAAACTGTTGGCTATGCAATATCCGGTAGATGCCGACTTAGTAATAGGCGTGCCGGATAGCGGTCTTTGCAGCGCGATAGGTTACTCTGCCCAAAGCGGTATCCCTTACGGCACGGGACTCATCAAGAATAGATATATAGGAAGAACCTTTATTCAACCTACCCAAGCAATGAGAGAGAGAAGCGTGGCTCTCAAACTCAACGCTTTGGTGAGCAACGTCAAAGGCAAACGCATCGTGATGATCGACGACTCTATCGTAAGAGGCACTACACTCAAAAATATCGTCAAATTGCTAAAAACTGCAGGAGCAACCGAAGTGCACGTTCGTATCAGTTCGCCAAAATTCTTGTATCCTTGCTTCTACGGCACCGATATCCCCGATAGAAGCTGCCTTGCCGCAGTCAAGTGGACGGAAGAAGAAATCAGACAAAACCTAGATGCGGATACACTTGGTTTCCTTAAACTAGAGAGCGTAAAGGACATTGCACCTTGCTCGACGGCAGACTTCTGTACCGCTTGCTTTGACGGCAAATATCCGTCTTGCGTGGACAACACTATCGACCCGCAATTTATCGACAAACTTTAGGAGAAAATATGTACCAATCTCAACTCAACCTTATTCAAACCGAAATAGCCATCAAAACAATCAAGGATAACTTTGAAAAGTTCTTGGCAGGCAACCTCAACTTGACGAGAGTTTCCGCTCCCCTCTTCGTGCTAAACGATACGGGACTCAACGACAACCTCAACGGTGTAGAACGCCCGGTAAGCTTTGATATCAAACAAACCGGCAAGACGGCGGAAGTCGTACATTCTCTAGCAAAATGGAAGAGATACGCCCTGCACTACTACGGCTTCGAAGTGGACAGCGGTCTGTATACCGATATGAACGCGATACGCCGTGACGAGGAATGCGACGAAATCCACTCTCTCTACGTAGACCAATGGGACTGGGAAAGAGTAATCAGCGAAGAAGAACGCAATCTCGCCTTCCTCAAAGAAATCGTGGGCAAAATATATAACGCAATCTATTCTACAGCCAATATCATCGAAAGCACGTACGCCCTCGAAAATTTTTTACCTAAACAAATCACCTTTATCACCTCTCAAGAGTTGGAAGACATTTATCCCGACCTCGAGCCTAAGGAGAGAGAAAACGAACTAGCTAAACAACTCGGCGCAATATTCATCATAGGTATCGGCGACGAGTTAAAGTCGGGCAAGCCTCACGACAAACGCGCACCCGACTATGACGACTGGGCTCTCAACGGCGACCTAATCGTATGGTATCCCGTACTCAACCGTTCGATAGAGCTCTCCTCTATGGGTATAAGAGTCAACAAGGACGCTATGCTATACCAACTTAACAAGCTCGGCGCATGCGACAGACTCGAGCTTCCTTTCCACAAGGCGCTGATGAAGGACGAGTTGCCTCTGACTATCGGCGGCGGTATAGGTCAATCTCGACTATGTATGGTATTGTTGCACAAGGCGCATATCGGCGAAGTGCAAAATTCTATTTGGCCCGACGAGATGGTGGAAGACTGCAAGAGTAAAAACATATTTTTGCTATAAAAGTCGATACGTATCGACAAAAATAAAAAAAATAGAGAGACAAAATCTCTCTTTTTTTTCGGCACTAACAAAATACCACCCGACGTAGCGAGTGGTATTCGTTTTACTAAATAATATTTAGACGTTTGGTCAAAAATTATTTCTTAACCAAAACCTTCTTGAGCTTAGCAAATCTTGGAAGACCGTCCTCGAGAGGAGCTTTGCAATCGCCTTGAATGAGTGGCAAAGCGTAGTCAACGTAGTCTTGCGAAAGCATCGTGCCGTCGTTGATAATCCACTCGGCAGGAATCTTCTTCTCGGTGTTGGCAGCCTTAGAAAGACCTACTACGCCGATTTTGCACTTATACTTGCCGTTAGCACCCGTAGCTCTCTTGAGTACGACCATCTTGTCGGTAGTACCCTTGACTGCGTACTTAACTGCGGCAGCGCCCGACTTGAAAGCTTCTTCTACGTCCACCTTGGAAGCGAGGTGTGCGCCGCATCTTTGCATAAGGCTAAATTCGATTGCTCTGGTCTTGTGACCGAACTTCTCTTTGCACAAGTTGCTGAGTGCCGCGCCTACGCCACCGAGTTGTGCGTGTCCGAAGCTATCTTTGGCAATGTTCTTGTTGAGAGTTTCTGCAATGAGTTCGCCGTTCTCGTTGGCGATACCTTCGGAGATTGCAATCATACATTTACCGTTGTTCTCGGCGAGTTTCTTCTCAACGTCGGCAAGGAATTTGTCGGTGTTGAAAGGAACCTCAGGGAGATAGATAAGGTCGGGACCGAGTCCTTTGTAGTTAGCCAAGGAAGCGGCTGCGGTCAACCAACCTGCGTGTCTACCCATGATTTCTACTACCGTAATCATTGGGGTGTCGTAAACGTTGGCGTCAAGCTTGAGCTCCATCATAGTGGTGGCTACGTACTTAGCTGCAGAAGCGTATCCTGGGCAATGGTCTGTACCGAAAAGGTCGTTGTCGATAGTCTTAGGCACACCCATAACTCTCATTTCCCAATCGTTCTTTTTCATAAACTTGCTGATTTTGTTGCAAGTATCCATAGAGTCGTTGCCACCGTTGTAGAAGAAGTATCTGATATTATACTTCTTGAATACTTCGAGCAATCTCTTGTAGTCGGTGTCGTCCTTCTTGACGTCCTTGAGCTTGTATCTTACCGAGCCGAGTGCGGATGAAGGGGTGTTTTTGAGAAGCATAAGTTCGCTCATATCCTCTTGGGACATGTCGTAAAATTCTTCGTCAAGCACACCTTTGATACCGTGAGCCGCACCGTATACCGCAGTAATACAGTCTTGTTTGAGCGCCTCGGTGAATACGCCTGCCGCGCTTGCGTTGATAACGGATGATGGTCCGCCCGATTGACCGAACATCAATGCTCCTACCAATTTCTTTTCCATAAGTAAACCTCCAAAAATAATTAACTTCCTAATATCGTTGCTGTCTTGTACAGCTCGTTGTTGAATACTCTAGGCATAGCCAAAGCTTCGGCTATGTCGTCGTCGATAATCTGGTTGTTGCGAATGCCAACCACTCTACCTCCCTTGTCGGCTTTGAGTAAATCCACCGCTCTAACCGCAAACTTGGCGCCAAGCATACGGTCTTGCATAGATGGCGCGCCACCTCTTTGGATATATCCCAGCGTAGTCGTCTTGATACTGCCCTCGACTCCCTTGGCTTTGAGTTGAGCCTTGAGTTCTTCTGCTTTGCAAACGCCCTCGGCAAGCACTATAATATCCGACGTCTTGCCAAGTCTTTGGTTGCGTCTGATGCCTTTGACCACGTTGTCGATATTGAACTCTACCTCGGGTACGAGTATGAGTTCCGCACCACCGCCGATACCTGCGTATAGGGCTATGTCGCCACACTTTCTACCCATAACCTCGATGATACATACTCGGTTGTGAGAGGTCATAGTGTCGCGCAAGTTGTTGATTGCGCCAAGCACGGTGTTGCAAGTCGTGTCAAAGCCCAAAGTAAAGTCGGTGTAAGCAAGGTCGTTGTCGATTGTGCCGGGAATGCCTATAGTCTTGACGCCGAACATCTCGTACAAATCCTTAGCTCCTCTAAAACTGCCGTCGCCACCTATGACAACCAAGCCTTCGATGCCGTAGTCGTCTAGTGCGTCAACGGCTCTCGCCATGACCTCTCTCTCCTTGAACTCGGGACATCTTGCCGTCTTAAGCATTGTTCCGCCACGCTGAATGATATCGGATACGCTACGCTTGTTCATAAGATTGATGCTACCTTGCAACAAGCCCACGTAGCCTTGATTGATACCGTAAACTTCTAGACCTTGGTCGATGGCGTATCTGGTGACCGCTCTAATGCAAGCGTTCATTCCCGGTGCGTCACCGCCGCTGGTCAATACTCCAATCTTTCTCATTGTTCGTCTCCACTGATAAGTTGACCGTATTTGGTCAATACGATTGCCTTTCCTCTAATTTTCATAGCGGAAATATTCTCGGTAAATTGCACCAAAAGCACTTCGTTTTTGTTGATGCTCTCGGTATGATGAGGCTTGGTACCGTCACCTCTGGTCAAGCCTATAATCTGAACGTTGTTGTCCAATGCTTTGATAGCAACGTACTCTCCGCTGACGTATTGATTGTCCATACTTCACCTCTTTTTTGATAATTTTAGCATATTTTTTGAATAAATACTACTTTTTTGTATATTATTTACGTATTTATTCTTTGATTATTATATTTTTTGCGCCGACTATCGCCTTGATTTGGTTGACGACGTTGTTGCGACAAGATATTTTTTCTTCTAGTTTGTACAACGTCTTTTCGAATTGAACGAATACCGGTACTATGCCGGGGGCGTTTTGACATACTGCTTTGACACCCGCTAGCTGCGTCATATCGGATATCTTGACGTAAACCCTCTGCGTCGTTTCTTCTTGCACTGCGTCGTTTACGCTACTGCTCGTAGACGCAAAGCCGTCGTTTTCCCAATCGCTGACGTCTATGACTGCAATGGATACTCTGTCGCCACCGGTATTTATTCTTCCCCTTATCTTGACAATTTTGTCGTCGTGCAAAGAATTTGAATATTTGGCGAGCACGGCAGGGAAAAATACCAATTCTATAGTGCCGTACAAGTCTTCCAATTCTCCGTACGCCATAAGTTTACCCTTTTTGGTGACGCTCTTTTTGAAGTTTTTGAGCATTCCGCCCAAGATGATCTCCCTGTCGGTATACTTGGCAATTAACTCGTCCCTTTCGTTGATAACTCCATCTTCTTCGTCCTCTTCGTCACCCGAGCCGGTGAGAAGTGGCGCGATATGCGACAAATTAAATTCAAACTGCTCGAATGCCTGTCTATACTGCTCTAGAGGATGTCCCGTCATATATATGTTGAGCACTTCCTTTTCGTAAGCGTACTTTTGGCGAGAGTCCAACTCTTTGAGTTCGGGAATTTCGTCTTGAAGCGCGCTGTCGTCTTCTAAGAAATCAAACAAACTCATTTGACCGTCGCAATGTTTCTTCTTTTCTGCGTTGGAATTGGCAAGCAAGTTTTCGTAGCACGCAAGCAAAGAAGCTCTGGTGTGTCCAAAGCAGTCGAAAGCTCCGCCTTTGATGAGCGCTTCGAACATACGCTTATTGATGGTGCCCGAAGGAAGTCTGTTGAGCATATCGCCTATCGATTTGAATTCGCCGTTCTCTCGGCGCTCCTTGACAAGCACTTCCATTGCGGCTTGTCCAACGTTTTTGATACCGCAAAGTCCAAATCTAATAGCGTCGTCCTTAGCACGGAAAATATAGTCGCTCTTGTTGATATCGGGTTGGAGCACCGTCTTGCCCTTTTCTCTCAAAAAGGTGAGATATTTGGCAATTTCGTCGGCTTTGGTGATACGGTTGTTGATAACCGCGGCAACCAATTCTACCAAATAATAGCGCTTGATATACCCCGTTTCGTACGCCAAAACCGCGTACGCTGCCGCGTGCGACTTGTTGAATGCATACTTGGCAAAACTCTCCATATCGTCGAATATCTTGCTAGCGACTTCGGCAGGAACGCCTCTCTTGACTGCACCGTCAACGGCAAGCTCGTGCTTTTGGACGATTTCGCCCAACTCGTTGCGCTTCTCGGGTTTCTCGGGACAACCATTGATGAATATGTCCTTCTCTTTCTTCATGACGTCGACTTTCTTTTTGCCCATCGCACGGCGCAAAATATCTGCTCTGCCCAGCGTGTAGCCAGCTAGTTGTTGAACGACTTGCATAACTTGCTCTTGATACACCAGACACCCGTAGGTCATATTGAGGATAGGCTCGAGCAACGGGTGGTCGTAGGTTATCGTCTCGGGGTTGTGCTTGGCCTTGACGTAGGTTGGTATGCTATCTATAGGACCCGGTCTAAATAGCGAGATGCCTGCTATGATATCTTCTAGACATTCGGGTTGTAAGTCCATCATAAACTTTTTCATACCCGCCGACTCCAACTGAAATACGGCGTCGGTTTCGCCCGAACTGATGAGCTTGTACACCTCGGGGTCTTCGTAGCCCAGCTTTTCAAAGTCAATATCTATGCAGTAGTTTTCTTTGATATACTGCTTGGCTTTGCTGAGGTCGGTGAGTGTGGTAAGCCCCAAAAAGTCCATCTTGAGCATACCGAGTTCTTCTACCTCGTCCTTTTGGAATTGGGTGGTAATATCGTTGCCGTTGCGTTGCAGTGGCACGTAGTCTGATATGATTTCTTTGCATATTACTACGCCCGCGGCGTGCTTAGAGCAGTTGCGTGGCATACCCTCTATTCTGTAAGCCATATCGATAACTCGGCGCATTTCGTCGTCGTTTTCGTACATTTCGATGACCTCGGGGCACTTGCTCGCCTCCAGCTCGGCTCTCTTCTTTTCTCTCTCCTCGGGGTCTTTGATATCGTCTACGCTAACTCTGCCAAGCACCATATCGAGAGTGAGCCCCGGGGTATTAGGAATGGCTTTGGTGGTCTTGTTGACCTTGTCAAGGCTGACGTCCATAACCCTCGCCACGTCCTTGATGGCGCCCTTGGCTTTCATAGTGCCGAGCGCCAAAATTTGACAAACCTTTTCTTTGCCGTATCTGCGAATGACGTAGTCGATGACCTCTCCGCGCCTATCCATACAAAAGTCTACGTCAAAGTCGGGCGCCGATACTCTCTCGGGGTTGAGAAAACGCTCGAAGAGCAGATTGTATCTGAGCGGATCGACGTTGGTGATATGTATGGCGTATGCGATAATACTGCCCACGCCGCTACCCCGACCCGCACCGACGGGTATGCCTTGCTGACGCGCGTAGTTGATGAAGTCCCACACTATGAGGTAGTATTCGTCAAAGCCCATTCGGTGAATGATACCGAGCTCGTATTCCGCTCTATCCACGATATCTTGGCGCAAAGGCTCGCCGTATCTCTTCTTGAGTCCGTCGTATGCGAGGTTGCGAAGATATTGCTCGGGCGTTGAGCCGTCGTCAGGCTTGTACGGTGGCATGAGATCTTGCTTTTTGATTTCGATATTGCACTTTTCCATTACCTCTACGGTATTGGTTACCGCTTCGGGACACCAACTAAAAAGCTCCATCATCTCGTCGTAGTCTTTGAGATAAAATTGGTCGCTGTCAAATCTCATTCTATCCACGTCGTCGAGCTTTTTGCCCGTCTGAATACATAGCAGGGTGTCGTGCATCTCGGCATCGGTCTGCTCGATATAGTGCACGTCGTTGGTGGCAACGACTTTGACTCCAATCTCGCGAGCAAGTTTGACGAGCAAAGGATTGATTTTTTTCTCTTCCGCTATGCCGTGGTCTTGAATTTCGATATAAAAGTCGCCCTCGTCAAACATTGACTTGAGCATCAGTGCGTATTGCTTGGCCCTCTCATAGTCGCCTTGGACGAGATAGGACGAAATCGTGCCCGAAAGACAGCCCGACAAACATACTACGCCTTTGGTGTGCTGTTTGAGCAACTCGATATCTATCCTAGGCTTGTAATAGAAGCCTTCTACGTACGCCAAGCTGTCCATTTTGACGATATTGCGATAGCCCTCAGTGGTCTTGGCAAGCAAAACGAGGTGGTATCGCCTCTTATCCTCTTTGTGCATATCGTCGCAAACGTAAAACTCGCAACCGATAATAGGCTTGACTCCCTTTTGTCTTGCCGTCTTGTAGAAGGTATACGCACCGAACATATTGCCGTGGTCGGTAAGAGCACAACCCGGCATTTGTTTGTCAAGACAAGCGGTAAGCAAAGGCGACTTTTTGCCCTTGGTTATTCTTGCCGCGCCGTCAAGCAAACTGTATTCGCTGTGCAAATGCAAATGCACGAAAGGCTTGGTTTTTCTTACTTCTTGTTCATCTGCCATCGTACTCTTCCTCCATCGTTAGTATCTTTTTGAGCGCTCTTGCTACGCTCGACTTGCTCATACCTATTCTCTTGGCAAGGTCGCCCATACTCTCGGTACAATCTTCCATTCTTGCCATAGCTACCTTGTATAGTATCGGGTCGATTGAGAGCAAGTTGACCTTGGCTGTCAACGACTCGACTGCTTGCATATATTTTGAATTGGACGCCGTGATTTTGTCCGCGTTGGCGGCAAAAACGTTGGCTTGTCTGTTGATATTGTTGTTGACCTCTCGTTTGACGAGAATATCGTTGAGAATTATCGCGCTCTGCGATGCGTGTATGAATGCGAAAAAGTCGCATATCGTTTCGCTATTTTTGGTATACACGCCGTAGGAAGAGCCTCTATCCGCCACGCTAAACGACAGTCCGCATTGCGACGCCACGTCGGCTATCACGCGGGCGAAATCTTCTTGCAAAATGTTGAATTCTAAGTGGTAACCCCCTCTCACGTCTACGTCGTCAGGTATGTATACGCTGCCTACCGTGAGGAAAACTCCTTGCATAAATGACACAACGCTATTGCGGTTGGTGAGCAAGTTCTCTATTGCCTCGGCGTCTTCCAACACCAACTCGTCGCCGACAAAGTGAGATAAATTCATCTTGGCGAGCATATCGTTGCTGTCCTTGGAACTCACCTGCAAGGTGTAAGTCTCGCTGATAGCCGTGTTGTATTGAAGATTGACCTCGCAACCGAAAATCTTGTCCAAAAGCTCCATAACCCTGAGCGCAATCTCGTCACTCTTAAATTCGTACTCTATGGCAATGGCGTTTTTGTACACGGCGACCGACCCTGCGCATTTGGTTAGCGCGCATGCAAAGGCTAGTCCTGCCTTGCCTATGACGTCTATACCTCCCATAATCTCTCGTCTTACTTGTTCGGTATAATTCATTTGCCACTCCTCGACCTAAATTGCGGAATTTTGTGATTGCAGTTGGCAATTCTACTCTCGGGTATGTCGAACTTGTCGATGAGCGCCATCGCATATTCCCATTTGCCGATATTCTCAACCTTGTGGGCGTCGCTGTTGACGATAAGCGTTGCATCCGTGGACAAAATATCTTCCATAACCTTGTCGCTCGGCGTCTTGTGGCGTGATGACAATTCGATATACGTACCGTAATCGGCGCATACTTTAGCTACCTCTTTGTAGTCTACGTCTAGCCTAAAGCCGAGATGAGTGAGTACGTCGATAGGGTGCTTTTTGACGGCGTTGACGTAAGCTCTGGTGTTGGCGGCGATTTGTCTAGACGAAGCGGGTGCAACGTAGTGAGTTAGTCCGTTGAAAACCAACGAGCCGTAATACTTAAACTTGGCGGGCTTGGCGGTAAGATGAAATCCTGCAAGTACTATATCTAACTTGGCGATATCCTCGTCCGTTAAATCAATCTCTCCCTCCTCACCTATGACGTTGCCTTCAATGCCAAACAAAATTTTGCAGTCTTCAATCGACGACTGCACGTTGGATATATCTGCTCTAATTACGTCAAATTTGGTTCTATCTACGCCAACCAACGGATGATTGACGCCGTGATCGGTGATAGCAATGCAATCAAAACCCAATTTTTGCGCTTGCAAAGCATTGTCAAGCACACTGCCTTTGCCGTGCGAGTATCGGGTATGCGTATGAAAATCACTCGTAATCTCAATCCTTTGCATTGTCTTATCCTTACGTATTTATTATGCGCATTATTTTAATATGCGTACTTCATATTCTAAATCAATTCCGCTGCATTTGTCAACCTGCTCTTTGACTTTCTTTGCGAGAGTTACAAAATCTGCCGACGTCGCTCCACCTTTGTTGACGATAAAGTTGGCGTGTTTGTCCGACACCACCGCTCCGCCTACGGCGTAACCCTTCATTCCCGCTCTCTCTATCAGCTGTCCTGCCGACGCTCCATCGGGATTTTTGAAGACGCTACCTAGCGATATACCTTTGGGTTGGGTGCGCTCTCTCTTATCTGCATAGTACTTACCCCTAACCGTCACGTCAACGGGAGTGGAACGAGTCGTTTGCAGTTGCGCCCCCAATACTACCGCTCCTCCCAAATCTACTTGGCGGTATTGCCAATCTATATCCTTGCCTAATATCGTCTTGACTTGTCCGTCTTGCCATACGTCCACGCTATATACCAGCTCACCTATGCTTGCTCCAAAAGCACTCGCATTCATTGCTATTGCGCCACCTATCGTTGCGGGTATGCCGTGTAAGCGTTCTAATCCGCTAAGTCCTAGTTTCTTGCACTCTACGGCAACCGCGCCAAGACTTGCTCCGCACGAAGCGTAGACGAGGGTGCTGTCCACGACGAACTTGGACGCCTTCTTGGTGCAAATAACGATTTTTCGATATTTGGTATCGGGGAAAAGCACGTTGGTGCCGTTGCCTACGACTTGCCAATCTTTGCCGCAAAGATAGAGATAATCCAAGGCGCTTACTAAGCCTCTAATCGAGGTGGGATATATGACGTTTTCTATTCTGCCACCCGACTTGAACGCCGACATATTTTTTTGATTTTGAGCTATAATGCACTCTTGACGCTTGAGCCTATCTATATTGAAGTCCATATATCACGATATGCTCCAAAAGCGTCTATAATGCAATTTTGATAAAAACGACGCACCTTTTGCGGTGCGCCTTTTGATATTTAGAATTTGATTTTTGGCAACCTGTATTGAGTTTTAGCGGTTTTTGAACTCGTTGTAGATTGCGTTGATTGCGTTTTCGTAATCGCCCGTTGCCACTGCTACGATGATATTGAGTTCACTACTTCCTTGGTCAATCATCTTGATATTGATATTAGACTTAGCAAGTGCCGAACAAAGTCTTGCCGCCGTGCCCGGGTTGTAAGACATACCGTGTCCAACGGTTGCTATGAGGCTGACGCCCGTCTTGATTTCGATATGATCGGGGTTGACGGTCTTTTGAATTCTGTCTACTATGACGTCTTCTTTGCCTGCGATTTCACTGTCGGCAACGACTATGGACAAGGTGTCAATTCCGCTTGGCATATGCTCGAAAGATACGTTATAGTACTCGAATACCGACAACACTCTTCTTGCAAAGCCGAGCTCCGAGTTCATCATAGACTTCTCTATGAATACTATGCTATAACCCTTTTTGCCCGCAATGCCCGTGATACTCGACTCTTTGATGCGCTCTTGAGGCACTTGGGATACAATCATCGTTCCTTTAGCTTCGGGCATAAAGGTGTTGCGAATATTGATAGGAATATTGCTAATTCTTACAGGGAAAATCGACTCGGGATGCAATACGTTGGCTCCCATATATGACAATTCTCTAAGTTCTCTGTACGAAAGCATCTCGATTGGAGCAGGGTTTTCTACTATTCTCGGGTCGGAAGTCAAAAATCCGCTGACATCGGTCCAATTTTCGTAAATGCTTGCGCCCACGGCACGAGCGATTACCGCTCCGCTCACGTCGCTACCGCCACGGCTAAAAGTATGCACGTTGCCGTTTTCGTCGGCGCCGAAGAAGCCGGGAATTACCGCTCTCTTGATATTTTTGAGGGTTTCTCCGACCTTGGCGTTGGTAGCCTCGGCATCGAACTCGCCTCTATCGCTAAATACGAAGATATCCTTGGCGTCTACGAATTGATAACCCAACTTTTTGGCAAATACTAACGCGCTGAGATACTCTCCGCGAGAAGCGCAAAACTCAGAGCTGCGATATTTGAGCATCTCTTCTTCCGCCTTGTCTAGATAAGGCTCTATATCAAAATCAAGTCCCAAATCTTGAACGATTTCTCTAAATCTTACTCTGATTTTGTCAAAAGTCGCTTTGCACTCTCCGTTGATTTCGATATCGTGATAGCAAGCGTAGAGCAAGTCGGTCACCTTGTGGTCTTGAGAATTTCTTTTGCCCGGAGCAGAAACGACTACGTACCTACGGCTCTCATCCGACAAAACTATCTTCGCCGATTGAGTGATAGCCTTGGCGTCTGCCATAGACGTTCCACCGAATTTTACAACTTTAACTTTCATTTTTATCTCCCGATATGCAGGTCGTCATATCGACCTAGCAATGTTTACTCACCTATTTTACCTTGTGACAACCTAATTGGCAAGCAAATTAAATAATTATTTTTTTGCTGTTTGCCGGATTGTTTAGCCACAAAATCAAAGAACGGATAATATTATCCGTCCTTGATACTTTATAATATGTTGACAAGCCGATTGCGTTGCCTTTTGGAAGCCTTCGTCTATTAGGCACGATTATTTGATGAGTTTGGCTTCCATATAGTAGCGTTTGTCTTCGGCGTGTCCCATTGAGAAGGATTTTCGTGGCAAAACTCCCCTACGCGCCACGTAGCCGAACAAGCTCTGCTTGGATATGGTTGGCATAAATATCGCGACGGCGTCGTTGCTACGAGCAACGTCCAAAGTATACTCTTCGCCGTGCACGTAATCGACGTACGCCTTGCTATGCGTAGCCAAATAGTCGTCGATTGCTTGTTGTATGTCGGCGATAGCGTCGCTTGGGGAAGAATTGATATGCAATAGGTATTGCTTGTCCTTGTAGTTTGCTATCGTCGTATCGTCACCGACAAGACGGTCTTGCAAATAAGAGATAAATTCTTCGCCCACGTTGAACATAACTCTATGAATAGGGCTAAATTCCAACGACGAGTCGTGAAGATTGACTAGCTCGCATAATGCGTATCTTGCGGGGTGCGTAAGTGTTTGCTCGGGCGTTAGCGTCTTTTTGATATTCTCCCAGCACTCTTTGGCAGTAGCCAAAGAGTGGTTGCCGTCGCCTACCACGAACATAATGCTTTGCTCGACTCCGTACTTGCTCTTGGACACTTCCCCGCTAGCAAGCTCTTCTAGACGAGCCCTAACCTTTTCGCTGTCCTTGACTCTATATCCGACAAGTCTTCCGCCACCCATATTGAGGGTAAAGTCGTATAGCTTGTCCATACTATCTCTATTGGCATACAACTCACCCAAAATATCCTTGTCGTCGTCCATAAGCAGCATAATGTGCGGAAGCTCTATGCTCGCCCCCTTGCGGACGGCAATGCGGGCAGGCAATCTCTCAACCACCGTCTTCTCCGTAGCTTTGATGAGTGCGGTATTGAAAGGCGTATACTCGTAATCGTCAAGGTCTACGGATATCATAAGTCCTATGCGATGCCTGCCGTCGGCGATCTGTCTGTCTACGAGAACAAAGTTCTCCACCTCGCTAAACACACCTTGGGCTAGGTACTCTTGCATAGTATCGTTGATGGCTTGGGTGCGAGCTTCTTTGTCGTCGCGCTCCAAGTACGCCTCGGGATAGATGAGCTTAAGCGTACTCTTAGCGTCGCCTACCAGGTCTTCAAGGCGCTCCCAATAGTCGGGCTGAGAAGTAAATTGGTCGCAAGCAATAACCGCCCACTTGGTAGGGTCGATATCCTTGCTCGGCAAAAGTATTTTAGGTATTTTGACCGTCATAAGAATTTCCTCTCTCTCTTCTTTTCTCTAGTTGGCTGCGACAGTATGCCGTACGCCATTTTGATTTCTTCAAGCAACTTTTCGGGGGTCATATATCTCTTGATTTGTCCGGCTTTGACGGTACTGATGATACCCGTCTCTTCGCTGACTACTATAGAAAATACGTCGGTTTCTTCAGTTACGCCGATAGCCGCTCTGTGTCTGGTGCCGAGGTCCTTGGCAATATCAACTTCTTGCGACAACGGCAAAAAGCAAGCCGCCGACAGTATCTTGTCACCCTTGATGATGACTGCTCCGTCGTGAAGAGGTCCTTTGGTGCTAAAGATACTCTCGATTAGTCCTGCCGATACGTTGGCGCCCAAAGCCGTACCCGTGTCTAGCAAGTGGGACGGAATAGAATTTTTGACGATAATTATCAATGCGCCGATATCGTTCTTGGCCATATTTTGGCAAGCCTTGACTATCTCGCCTGCCGATTGTACGAGACTCTCTTCGCTGAGATTGTACTCTAACTTGTTGTCAAACCTGCCGTGCGCAAGTCTACTGATGATAACCTTGAAGTCGGATTGATATACTACGACGAAGGTTACGATAAGGAATATCGTCCAATAGTCGAGAATCTTGAGCGTCATACCCAAAAATCCGTTGCCAACCACGTAGGACGCTATGCCGACTCCAAAATATATCAACATATGAAGCGCCCACAATATTGCCATCTTGATGCTGTTTCTTTTGTGAAAAAATACTATCAGAAACACCGAAACTAGCAAAAAAGATATGAGGTCAAGAAGCGACCACCAATTAAAGTTTTGAAAAAATTCTGCCATAATTCCTCCCTTCGTCGTTGTACTATATGCAAAGACTAATTGCTAAAATCCTTCAAACACTCCGCCGTCGGAATTGTCGTCCGTATTGTCCTTGTCATCTTCGTCGTCAAAACCAAAGACGTCGATAGGCTGTGTCTTGGCGTTGGCGTGCCTGATGGCAAGATATTTTTCTTTGTTGTCGTTGACTCTTTTGCGCACTTGGAACATTATCAAAATCAAAGCCGTGACGACGATAATCTTAGGCGCAACGGTCAATACGCTGTTGGCAACGGTAGATTGCGCAAGTCTTGACGGCATTTGCTCTCGTGCGGTGGCAAGTGCACCCGCAAGGGTCTCTCCCTCCTCGGCAATAGCAAGATATACTACGCCCACTATATCGTCGAAGCGAGCTTTTATTTCGTCCTCTCCCACTCTCTCTACCATATTGGATAAACTGTCGGCAGGCGTCTGCAACAAACTTTCCTTGCCGTCAAACTCAACTCTTCCGCTATTGCCCGACTTGTCCCAATTAAACGACGATATCGTCAGCGTAGGTATGCATTCGTTCATAAAATACATATTGTTGCTAAACATACCGACGTGAAAATAATTGTATAATCCGTTGTCTATAAGGCTTGCCGAGCCTACCTTCTTGTCCTTGGGCACGGGTGCAAAATCCAAGCCGTTTACGGTGGCGAGTTGGTCGAAAAAGTCACCGTAGTCGGTCCTCTTGTCAACGGTATATAGATACGTGTAATCTCCACCGATTATATTGGAGATATCTATCGCGAGCAACACCTCTTGCTTTTGCACGTCACTCATACCCTTGAGCATATGCTCGGCGCCGTTGTAGCTAATCGTAGAACAACCGAGGAAAGCGATAGTGATATCAAAATCTAAATCTTTGTCGCTGAGAAGTCTGCTTATAGTCAGCAACGCAGCCACGCTTGCGCCACTCTCGTAAGAGCCGTCTGCCCCCGTGGCAATGCCCGAATATGAATACCTATTGTCGTATAGCGCCGTAAGTATTATCCTTCCCTTGGACTGCGTGCTTGCGGACTTGGTAAACTCAACGTTGTAACTACTGCCGGAATATACCCTTTCGCCGTCGTCGTGATAATAGTTGAATTTCTCTATGCCTGCAACGCCGTCACTCTCGACAGCCTTAGGAACGTAACCCCAGTTCGTAAGTTTGTCGGCAAGATACTTGCAAAATTCAAGGTCCTTGCCCGTATCAGCCGACCTATCTGCATATTCCGGATTTGCAAAGAGAGCGAGATAGCCGTACGCTTCTTCTCCCACGCTGATTTTGTCTTGCGCCGTGAGGTCAAAACTAGCGTGAGTGCAACCCGTGGCACTTATTGCAACCAAGGCGACTACTATTGATATTATCGTCATCAAAATCTTCTTTTTCATAAGCCACCCTATGCAAAAATCACGGCGAATATCGTCGGGAATAACGTTGCACTAAACACGAACGGCATCATTTCTTTGCCGTGCCTATGGTACAAAAGCCAATACATAGCGCCCAAAACGACAATTTTGACTACAAAATTGGCTATAGGTCTGCCAAGTCCCGCCGCGAGCGGATAATACGTCCAAATCACTTCCGCAATACCGCTAGCCAAAGCCAATACTATTGCGCAAATTTCAAACAATCTAACGTGCCAATCGCTATCGAAGTCTTGTCCGAAAAACTCCATATTGCGTGACAATGCACGCATGAACGAGCGCTCTAAGAACATATATACGGCGTATATTATCAAAGCCGTAAATATCGGCATAACTACCGAAAACATCATAGTGACGTACGCCGGGGATACTAGACTAAGAAGCTGTTGACCCTCTGCCATATACGGCATAATATTGCTAAAAGAACGCACGCTCCACCACGCCGAAAAGACCAAAGAAAGAGCTAACGCTATTTTGAGCGAAATATTGATGATTTTGTTTTTTTCAGCCTTCATACGGTCTCCTTTTTGGATAATAGCTTCGTAATAGCCAGCATCAACGCCGATTCTTCTTCGATGACGTTACTCTTGAATTGATATTCCAGCTCCGACAATTCGTCGAGAAGTTTTTTGAGATAAGGGATATAGCCACGCATATTAGCCTTGCCTTTGGCCACGATATTTTTGTTGGTTTGCACCGCCTTGGCGCTCAGCCCCAAGGTCTTGCCTATCACCTCGTCGGAGGCGTTGGTGTTGGCAATTAGAAAAGCCCTGAGGAAAGTTGACGTGATTGACGAGAGCAATGCCGACGGTTTCTCCCCCCTCTTGACCATAGAATCAAGTAATTCCAACGCCTTTTGGTTGTCGCCTCGCTGAATGGCGTTGCTGAGGTCGTATACCTTGCTTTCCATATCTACGGTGGTTATCTCGTCGACGTCGGCACGCGCTATTTTTTTGCTATCTCTGCAATATAGCATCAACTTGTCTAGTTCGCTTGTAATTTTGCCCATATCGAGCCCACAACATTCTACAAAAAACTTGATTGCGCTCTTCTCGACGTCGTAGCCCTTAGCCGCAAGCGTTTGGCTGACGTATCTAGCCAATTCTTCCCAATTAGCCTTGTCGCAATCTACGAAAATGGCGTAGTCTTTGATGCAGTTGAAGGTCTTGCCACAGTCTCTAAATATCAATACGCAATCTTCATTGGGATTTTGCGCGTAATCGAGGAGAAAACTAGCGTCAACGTCCGACAGCTTTTCGCTTTTGTCCGATTTAGTCATAGTGTAGACTATCAGCTTCTTGGAGCCGAAAAGACTAAAGCTGTTGGCGTTGGATATTACGTCTGCTATCGAAACGCTCGAATCGTAATTGAATACATCTAGCGAGCCTTCTCCGCCGTAGAGGGCTTTTTTGATGGCTTGTACGACGTAAACCTCGAGCCCGTAATTGTCGCCCTCCAAAAAATATATCGTCCCTACGCCGTATTTTAGTTTTTCTTTGATTTCAAAAGCTCTCATTAACCTACGAAGCCCCAAGTGTAGTCTTTTATTATATTAGCATTTTTTATTCTAAATGTAAATTGGGAAGGAAGATAATTTTTCATACCTTTTACATATCCATAGTCACTGACACCATATTTGCCTTGAGTAAAAGCGTAATCGATAGGCGGGTCGATGACGATATCGGCTTGTTCGTTGACCCTATCGGTGTTGGAAAGAGATATCTTGACGCCGTCCACCGTCGCTTCAACGAATAGTGGCTCGGAAACGTCTACGAATATAGAGCCGAAGCGTTGAGAGTCACTTGTCAACAAGTCGTAACCGAAAAAATCTCTCGCCCCGAATAAACACAATCTATCACATTGCCAATTTTGCATACAACGCACCAGGTATGAGGCAGACTCAATCGAAAATAACTCTGCGTCGGCTATCGCTATCACGTCAACGCCGTGCAGTCTGCGACAATCGAGATAACTGTCGACTAGCGCTCTACAAGTATTGTTCATTTTACCCTTGACGAGCAAAACCGTTGTGCCTTGGTTGTCGTGGATAAGCACCATAGAATTATATTGGTCGCCAAATACGTCGATAGAGGCTTGATAGATATTGTCGTCAACGACGTTGATTACGCCGTTGAGTAGACAAATAACCGCCAAAGTGCTCACTAGTATTGTCTTGGGCTTGTTCTCTACGAGGCAGTAGTCGGATACGAAAAACAGAAAGCCAAAGTAAGGAAGAAATACGTACCACGCCGACGATAGGTCAACGACCATAAAGTTTAGCCTAGCACATAACTCTACGAAAGATATTACGCCGTTGAAAACTACCCCAACCACGGACAACAACATTTGCAACGGCGCCAATATCATCGTCCATATCATAATAGAAAGCGCAAGCGGGAAAAATATAGATATAATTGGTAAGACGATAAGATTGGCTAGTATACCTATAAGCGATATCTGTCCAAAATACGCTAGCATTATCGGCAAAAGTCCCAAGTTGACACTCACCGTGATAGCCAATACTCCGCCTATACGCTTACCTAACCTACTAAAGAGTCTCGTCAAAGGTTTGCTTAGCGTAATTATGCCGAATACCGCCCCGAAGCTCATCAAAAATCCTAAATCAAACAGCCATAATGGACGGACGAGCAGTAATATTATCGCCGCTAAGCTGACGGTAGAAAGTAAGTCGTTGCGGTAGCCAAGCGAAAGCGCAACCAAGCTTATTGCTATCATAATAGTTGCTCTCAAAGTGGAGGGCGACCCGCCCGTCAGATAACAAAAAACCGTCAAAAAGCCAATACATATCAATGATTTTAGCAATTTGGGTATAGGAACGCGCGAGAGCAAAAGCATTATCGTGGAGGCTATTATACCCACGTGAAGCCCCGATACCGCGAATAAATGCGCCGTACCCGTAGCACGAAACGAGTCAACGATATCTGAGTCAAGACTGCCACTGTTGCCAAAGGTCATGGCGAAGATAAACTCTGCCGTGTCGTCGTTGCACGCGCCGTACAAAACCGACTTGAAACGCAGTTGGATCTTTTCGAAAGTCTTGAGATAATTGTCCGATACTACTACTCGCCCGTCAAAGTCTTGGGCAAAATACGCGGTGTAACGCACGTCGTCGTTGAAGCACGACATGCTATAAGAGTCTGTGAGCACGGCCCTAAAGGGATATACGTCTGCTTGGAAGGCAAACACGTCGCCCAAGTTGATAGAAGTAGTCGGCAAAGCGTCTAATCGCAACACCATTTTGCCGTCACGCTCTTTGCCTTCTATCACCACGTCGTCGAGTATTAATTGTAACTTTCCCTCGACTATCGTACCGTCGGGTGCAAAGTCGTTGTCGGCACAAATCCTACCGCTGACTTGCAAGTCTTGTCCTTCTATGGTAGTGTTGGAATTGACGTTGAACCAAGTAATAGTGATAGCCAAACAACCTACGATGGCAACGACTGCAAGCAACGCACGTCGCTTGATGCGAGTATAAAAAATTGCCAGACATAGCGCTATAACTGCCAAGACGGCAAATACCGCCGTTGCAATTTTTCCGCCAAATCCGACAACTAATATCGCTACAACGACCGCTACGCCTATCGTGGGAAGCGGTCGCACGTTGAAAAGTTTTTTCATTGGTAAAAGTAGAAACTATTTGCTAAATTTTTTGTTATACTCTTCGATAGAGTTGATGATAACCTTTCTCGCTTCGTCCTTGTCGTACATCTCCAAGACCGTCATCGTCTTGCCTTCCAACTGCTTGTATACGCCGAAGAAGTGCTTGATTTCGCTGACGATATGTGGTGGCAACTCGGATATGTCCTTGTAGCAGTTCCAAGTAGGTTCTTTGAACGGTACGGCTATGATTTTAATATCCTCTTGTCCCTCGTCAATCATCGATATATGTCCTATCGGATAGCATCTAACCAAAGATAGCGGTGCAATCTTCTCCGAGCAAAGTACCAATACGTCCAATGGATCGCCGTCGTCGGCATAGGTGCGTGGAATAAAACCGTAGTTGGCAGGATAGTGCGTAGAAGTATACAATACTCTATCCAAAATCAACATACCCGTCTCTTTGTCTACTTCGTATTTGTTTTTGCCACCCTTCTCAATCTCAATGCAACACAAAAAGTCGTCGGGCGTTACTCTCTCTGCCCTAATATCGTGCCAAACGTTCATATAATACCTCCATTTGTATTGATTATACAATATTTTCCAAAATAAATCTATACCTTTGAGCAACAAAAACGACAATATCCAAAAAAAATAATCAAAAAATTGGCTACAAATAATTGATTTTGCCCTGTCGTTGTGTTAATATTGTTATGCAAATATGCCGAAGTGGTGGAATTGGCAGACGCGCCGGACTCAAAATCCGGTGATGGCGACATCGTGCGGGTTCAAGTCCCGCCTTCGGCACCATCGCAGGGAAGCACAAGGCTATTGTACTTCCCTGTTTTAATAACAGCCTATGCAGATGTGGCGGAATTGGCAGACGCGCTAGATTCAGGTTCTAGTGAAAGCTTTTTTTCATATGGGTTCAAGTCCCTTCATCTGCACCACGATAAGCCTAACTTGAACTATTTGAGAAAATAGAGAAAGTTGGGCTTTTGCTAATTGAGAATAATTCAACAACTTTATTGCCTCAATCGTTCATTGTTTTGAATAGCATTTGATATTTATTATTCGTTTTGCGGTATCTTTTCAAATACAACTTCGATTACGCCGTTATAATTATCCTTACTAGTTACTATAGCCGTATATGTATTTGTTTTGTTACCCTCAACTACTTTACCATTATATAGCCACTCTTTTACTTGATATCCTTCATCGGGTATTGCTAAAAAAGTGATAGCACAACTACTTTTTTTGTTGCCTAATGTAAGAATAACTTGAAATCATTTAGGACAATCTAATTCGCATGGCCAAGACTCGTGCTTGTCATTATTACGTAATTCAGCCATTGTCAACCAATCGCTATCTTCAGTCGTAATCTCGCCATTTCCTCCTACTACTCTAGAAAGGAATGAATAACCGTAGTCTACACAACTAGGCAACACAAAAGATAACGTTAGTAACATTATCAATATAATAAATAATACTATTATATTCTTATTCATTTTATCCCCTATTAATCTTAACGTATTAACTTTTATAAATCAACACCAAACAATAGCGTCAAGTCTTTAGACATATTTCTATAAAAAAAATGATTTTAGTCAAAAAACCTCTAAGAATGTCTTTGATAATATAAAAAAGCCTCCAAGTCGGAGGCTCTTTTGGCTTCGTGCTAGCTAACTGTGCTATAGGGAAAATGAAACAAAACCTACGTAGCAATATTCGGCTAGCCGTTGCCATTGATAAAAGGAGGTAAAACATATGAACGTAACAATTATTTGTTCATTTGCAACCTTATTGTATTACACGATAACTGACAACGCATGTCAACTATAAAATTTTTGAAAAATTTTTCACGATTTGATTTTAGATTTCAACGCAAGGATAAGAGATACTAGGTAATACTAGCTTTGCCACTACACAAATACAAATAAAAATGTATCTACAAAAAGTCGCTTAGCATAAATATAAATATTAGAGCAATTATAATTTTTCTATAAACAATATTGACAGATACGAAAACTTCATGTTATTATTAATATAAATATTAGATATATCACTTCAATTTATTTTATAAATAATATAAATTCATTACAAGGAGTATAAATTATGAATAAGAATAAGACAGTAATCATTTTAATTGTAATATTGACGTTAACATTATCGTTTATGTTGGCTGCTTGTTCCGACTACGGTTATTCATTCCATTATAGAGTAGTAGAAGGGAGCGGTGAGATTAAGGCTGAAACTAATTTTGAGGAATATTCTTACTTATGTAATGAGTGCGAGTATTGCGAATTAGATTGTCCTGAAGGATCTCGAGTTATTCCTACATTAGGCAATAAAAAAGGTAGTTGTGCTATCACTTTTTTAGCAATACCCGATGAAGGATATCAAGTAAAAGAGTGGCTATATAATGGTAAAGTAGTTGAGGGTAACAAAACAAATACATATACGGCTATAGTAACTAGTAAGGATAATTATAACGGCGTAATCGAAGTTGTATTTGAAAAGATACCGGAGAATAAATAACATACAATAAGGGGGGAAATATGAAAACAAAAACAAATTTATTATCATTAAAAATTACAATATTGATATTGTTAATAATAACAGTATCAATGTTAGTTATTATATCGGCATTTAATATGTCATCTTCTGTTGTCTTAGCTGAAGAATCAGATACTAATCAGTCTGAAGTTGAAATTGAAGCACAAGATACTAATCATACCGAAATTAATACTGACGTTGATATAGAAAGTTGTACAGGCTATGGATGTAAAAACGGAGAAGATTTAAAAGAGGATTTGCACCAACATGATGGAAACGAATTGTCGGAACCGGTAGATGGTTTTGGTTGCGGTTCGACATGCGGAGCAAGCAGAGAAGACGGTTATTCTGCAAATTATAGCAGCGGATGTAAAAATTGGCAGGTAATGCCACTCATATCGCCAATGTTTAAATATTGGATCGATGAATCAACATTAGAAGGATTATCAGATTCCGATAAACAACTGTTTATTTCAAATGTAGACAAAGCCGCACAAGAATGGAATAGTGTAAGGATCGCAGATTATTCGGGACCAATTGTAAACTTGCAAAAACAATCGGAAAACGGCGTAGATGTAGTTCCTATTAAATATGACCCGAATTTAACAGGTTGTAGTGGAAAATTTAATCCTGTACCGCTAGCTCATTGGATAAAAATTAAAAGCATAACTGGTTATAATACAATGCTTCATGAATTTGGACACATGATAGGATTGCAAGATTTGGATTTGAATAATAATCCAGGTACACATGTGTCACTAATGGGATATGCTCGTGGTAATACGGGGATGCACTATCAAGACATTCAAGGATTAGCGGTCGCAAACGGAAAGCATACTCATCATGTGTATGACAAATATTACGAAGAAGACGGTTTGTATAAATACGTATGTTTCTATTGTGACATGACAGACTTTCTTATTACTAATGAGTTTGAAGGGGGAACTCCGCTTGTTGATTCATCTACTTGCTCGCATAATTATAAATCATTGGTTTCAGTTGGGCAAAAGCATTGGTATAAATGTACTAAATGCTATAAAGTTACAGAGAATCCAACCGATTATTTTAACAAAGATGTTTTTAGAGATTTCGGCTATAATGGTTCCACGTTTTATTGGAACGGAATAGTTCGAATGAGATACCGTCTTTTAGATACAGATAATAATTTAGAGGTATTGAAAGTATTAAAAGGAACGAAACTACAAATTGAGCTGTCTACTTTTTCAAGTTTGAACGAATTGTCAGAAATAAGTGGAACTGTTTCTTTTGAACTAATAAACAAAAACGATAAAGTTTTGCAAACGCATACAAGCACAGTTAAAGTAGATGTTTTAAATCAAGTCGAAATAACTGATAATGTGTTTACAATAAACACATCTGATTTGGATAATGGGATATATACATTAAAGTTAACGAGCAATTTTAATAGAATGTCATGGAATGATACCGATGAACAAACTTTTACTATTAGGATTAATCAGCCAGAAACAGTTATAACTGATTTTGGATATTTAAGTAGTTGGTATAAATGGAACGGGGAGCTGAATCTTAATAGTGACTATTTATATAGTTTTGAAAAAAACGATTTAGGACAGTTGGTTGTAGATAGGAGTACTAAACTAAATTTTGAAATTGGAACAGAATTTGCGTTTAATGCAGTTTATGAAATAAATAGTACAATTACATTTTCATTAAAAAACAGCGATGGCGTTGTAATTAATATAAACGGTAATTCCACACATGTGGCAACTAGCAGAGTGGGGTTAGCAAGTAATGTAACATATACGAATGGAATCTTATCTATTGACACATCAGGACTATCAAACGGAACATACACATTAACACTTAACAACGTATCCACAAGAAATGGTACAAGATACACGCAAACAAAAGAATTTACGTTTGTTGTAAGCAGTACAAGCGCATGTATTTCAAAAGGAACATTAATTACTTTAGCAGATGGTTCTCAAGTAAAAGTTGAGGATTTGACGGGTAATGAAGAGCTGTTGGTGTGGAATATGTTAACAGGTTCTTTTGATACTGCGCCAATCTTATTTATAGACAGTGAAGAAGAAATGTTAAATGAAGTAATAAACCTGACGTTCTCGGACGGAACAGTAGTAAAGGTAATAGACGAACATGCATTCTACGATTTAGATTTAAATAAATATGTGTTCTTAAGAGACGATGCAGAAATGTATATAGGACATAAATTTAATAAACAAGTATATGATGAGAATGGTAATATGGTATGGACAAGCGTAGAATTAACAGATGTCGAAATAACAAATGAGTTAATAGTCGCATATAGTCCGGTAACATATAGTCATCTGTGTTATTATGTAAACGGTATGTTATCTATGCCCGGAGCTACCGAAGGATTTATAAATATATTTGATGTAAATGCAGAAACAATGACAATAGATCAAGATAAAATGCAAATGGATATAGCACAATATGGTTTATATACATATGAAGAGTTTGCAGAGATATATAACGTACCAGAAGAAATCTTTAATGCATTTAATGGACAATATATGAAGATAGCAATAGGTAAAGGATTAATAACAGAAGATCAAATACAAGAATTAATAAATAGATATTCAAAATTCTTTGAACAGGAAGAAATAACTCAAACAAAGACTAATAATGGCAATCATTACGGACAAATAAAAAACAATAATAATGGACTTAATAAGTAAAAAAACAATATTATTGATATTGCATTAGTAAAAGAAAAAGACATACATGCTATATATATGTCTTTTTCTTTATGGTAAAATAATTAAGGATTGTGTACAAATAAATAGAAAAAACAAAACAAGCAAAAACAATTGCCGCATGAATAATTAGTATTAATCATTTGGCACTCTCACGGGTGCTTGACATATATAAATAGATAAATAGACAAGTCTCGGAAATTGAAACCAAGCCGAAAGGTCGGTTAAATGAAATAAATGTGTCTATCAAAATTATAAAAATAGCCTCCCTAGCGGAGGCTTTTTTGGGCTTCGTGCGGGAGGAGATACCCTATAGGAAAATGAAAAAACCTATTGACACGAATACGGCGTTGCCGTTGCCCTTAATTAAAGGAGGTATAACATATGAACGTTACGAAAAAACGTTGCAAATACTTGTTACTTGACAACTATATTGTAATACACGATAACTGACAACGCATGTCAACTATAAAAATTTTTTCTAGAAAATTTGAGGCAAGTGCAACGTTGATTGAGGCTATTGAAATAGGATTGGCTACGTATTTGAGTTATTCGTTATCTTTTATCGTCACGTCGGAATCGATACGCTTGATTGTCTTGCCATACTTGAAAGTGTTGTCCTCAACGAGGCATTTGCCTGCCGATTTGAAATACAGTCCCTTGCTATGGCGTGATGCGAACAAGTTGGACTTGATTGTAATGCCACTATGAACGAAACCGTCGTGCACGGCGTTCTCGGGTTTGACGCAAACGTAGTATCCCTCGTTGCCGAAAAACCTGTTGCCCTCGATGGTGACGTCCCTCACCATTCCGCTCTCATACCAACTGTTGGCGTCGTCGGAGATGAGAATAGCGTTCATCGATGTGTTGTAAAAATCGTTGTCCTCTACGACGATTTTGCCCGCGCTAGTCAAAAGCAGTCCTCGTGTGATTATCCTCGTAAGAGAGTTGCCCTTGAAGAGTACGTCGGGGCAAGCATCGGCATTTTCTACCACCAACCCTTTGACCGCATTATCTATAGGCAACGATAAAGTTATCTTGATTGTATATTCGTCAATTAGGCTTGCTTGCTCAACGCGGTTTTCGCCTACGACAAGTAGCGTTTTGGGGCTGACAAAGCGCAAGCAATCTCCCTCTTCGAAGGGACAATATCCAAGCGTTTGGGGGTGCATAAATTTGACAATTATATTTTGCCCGTCTACTTGAACAATCTTAAAGTGAACGCCGTGCACGTTAAGACAATCGTCTCCCGCTCCGCAAAACTCGTTGTGTGTAATCTCCACCTTACCTCTGCACGAGCATACTTGGATAAAATCCGCTACCGACGCCATCTTTTTTCCGCTCTCCTTGTCGGGAGCAAATACACAGTTGGTAATCGTCAAGTTTTCGCATTGTTGAAAAACCGTAGCCAAACCGTAATTGAAGTTTTGTCTCACGCCGTCTAAAACGATATTGTGGCATTTATCCGCAAAAATTCCTTGATACTTTCTCCTTACGTCGTAGAGGTGGAACCTATCGCCAACCTTGCAAAAAATCGGTACGAGATATTTTGCTCTAAATACGTAGGGTGCGATTTCTCTCAAACTATACGCTCCTCGCAGTGGGTGAAACGTCCTAAAAATAACGTCGGGTTGCCCCGTCGGGATTTTGCCTATCCACCAAGCCGTATTCCTATGGGCAAAAAACGGTGTAGAATACCCTTTGCCGACGAAGCGATACTCTCCGTCCAAGCAATCGTACAGGCTGTCTTCGTCCAAAGCAAAGTCAATGTAGCCTATCCCCTTTTTGATGACAGTAAGGCATTGCATATCGGGATTGCTCGCCTTGAAAGTAACGTCTTTGATTGTGAGATTGCGACTGTTGCACATAGCGACGTTGGTCATCTGCCCAATAGCGATAAAGGTCGAGCCGTTGCCGTCAAAAGTGAGATTTTCGATGCCGTTAAAATATAGTCCTACGGCATTGACGTGCTTTTGTTCGTCCTTTTTCCATTCTTCATCTGCTATCGTATTAGTAATATACAATGTCGGCTTGGGCACGCTTGCAACGTCAAGATAATAGTCCCCCTGTTCTAATACGAGTGTTTTGGGCTGTGCATCATAAGATAGTTGTACCAATAAATCGTTAAGTGCTTTGGCAACTTCTTGTCCTGCTAATATTCCGTAATCTTTGGCGTAAATAATCTTAGTTTCGTTTGGCATTGGTTACCTCCAAATACTGTCGTGGGTAGTATGTATCCCCGTTTGATTGTACCACATAGCCTTATAGATGTCAAATGCGACTTTTGACGGCGTACTATCAAGTTATAGCTCAAAATTCAATATTTTTTGTTCAAAACCATTGTTTGTTCGTTAGTCCCTATCGTGGCTTAACATAGGTATTTGCTGTGTATTTGTGCACCTAATTATGAATAAAATACGTGCGCTCATTTTGATGCAAAAGGTCGAAAAATTTTGGAAAAAGTCAAGAAAAATATCGTCAAATATTGCATTTGAAATGCAACTATACTATAATTATTGTAATCTTATTATGGAGGCATTTTTATGCTAAACAAAAAAGTAAAAGAATTACTTAATCAACAAATCAACAAAGAATTATACTCCGCTTATCTCTACCTCGACTTCTCCAATTATTTTGAAGCCAGATGTCTTGACGGCTTTGCCAATTGGTACAAAATTCAAGCGCAGGAAGAAAGAGACCACGCTATGCTCTTCTATCAATATCTGCACAACAACAACGAGTCGGTTACCCTCGACGCTATCGCTAAGCCCGACGTGGTGCTCGACAGCGATATGACGGTGCTCAAGGCGGGTCTCAATCACGAGTTGTACGTAACCTCTCTCATCAACGACATATACGCAGCGGCTTACGAGGTCAAGGACTTTAGAACGATGCAATTCTTGGATTGGTTCGTCAAAGAGCAAGGCGAGGAAGAAACCAACGCAAGCGACCTCATCTCAAAGATGGAGCTCTTCGGCTCAGACCCTAAGAGTCTGTATATGCTCAACGGAGAATTGGCAACCAGAGTCTACTCCGCTCCTTCTTTGGTACTGTAAGCGATGACGATAGTTTGGCTAACCGCACTTGGCGTTGGCGGGGCAACTATAATAGGCGCATTATTAGGGCTGATTTTCAAAAACATATCGCATAAATTCTCCGATATAGTGCTGGCTTTTGCTTCCGGCATTATGCTCGCGGCGGCAGTGCTTGGACTCATATTGCCATCTTTGGAATACGGCGGAAAATACGGTATACTGATTACTCTTGGCGGAATATTCGCGGGCGCGATTTGTCTTAACCTTATGGATAAGTTTATACCGCATATGCACAACGAAGACTTAGACGCCGACCACGAACAAACTACTCGTCGCAAGGTTATGCTATTCGTACTAGCCATAGCCATACATAATCTGCCAGAAGGTATCGCGGCAGGCGTAGGCTTCGGCACGAGCGACAATACACAAGCCTTGATGATTGCGGGAGGAATCGCTCTGCAAAACATACCCGAGGGTATGATAGTCATAGGTCCGATGCTTGCGTGCGGAATAGATAAAAAGAAAGCGTTTTTGTATGCCTTCCTTACGGGCGTTGTGGAGATAGTAGGTACGCTTGTCGGCTACTTTGCCGTATATATATCCTTCGCCGTTTTGCCTTTTGCGCTTGCATTTGCAGGCGGAACTATGTTGTACGTAGTGAGCGACGAAATGATACCGGAAACGCACTCTCACGGACACGAGAGAGGCGCTACTTACGCACTGCTAATCGGTTTTGCCATAATGCTGGTTACCGATACTCTCTTAGGATAGAAAATGAGTTTACCTATACAAAGAATATTGACCAAGCTCGACGATTATTTGAGCAAAAACGACTACGTGGGCGCAGAAAAGCACCTATTGTATTGGGTGCAAGAGGCAAAAGACGGCGAACCCGACGTGCTTAGTTTGCACAACGAATTGATAGGTCTATATCGCAAGACAGGCAAAAAACAACAAGCTTTGGAGCAAGTGGATATCGCCCTGAATATGGTGGAGCAATACGGAAAAGAGCAAATGATTGACGGTGCGACGACATACGTCAATAGCGCTACGGCTTACAAGGCTTTCGGTATGGCTGAGCTGTCCATTCCTCTCTTTGAAAAGGCGAGAATTATCTACGAGAAGAACTTACCTTCTACCGACCCGAGAATTGCGGGCTTGTACAACAACACCGCACTTGCGCTCGTCGACCTAAAAGAGTTTGACCAAGCAAAAAAACTCTACGAAAAGGCAATAGATATCCTCAACGACGCACCTAGAGGGGCTCTCGAGCAAGCCATTAGTTATCTTAATCTCGCGACTATGAACGAAGTGCAATACGGTCTATCGCAAGGCGAAGAATATATCAACGAGTGTCTTGAAAAAGCCTCTATGCTACTCGATAAGCACAAGGATGACACCGACGGCTACTACGCTTTCGTGTGCGAAAAGTGCGCCACTGTATTTGGCTATTACGGCTGGGTGATATACGAAAAACAACTTATCAAAAGGTATACCGCGATATATGAAAGGGATTGAACTGTCCAAAAATTTTTTTTATAAATACGGCAAACCTATCTTTTCTGCCCTTGGCGAAATATACGACAACCTTTGCTTCGGTCTGGTAGGTAGCGGGTCGGAATGTTTCGGCTACGACGACGCTCTCTCGCAAGACCACGACTTTGGGTTGGGATTTTGCGTATTCGTGCCCGACGAATTGACTCCTAAGCAAGTATTTGAATTGGAAAGAACCTACTGCTCCCTGCCTAGAGAATGGGAGGGATATAAGCGTAATATCGTATGTCCCGTGGGAGGTAATAGACAAGGGATAATCAAAATATCCGACTTTTTGACACAAAAAATAGGTTTTGACAGCGTAGATATCTCTTTAGAGCAATGGTTCTATATCCCCGAATACTCGTTGGCGGAAACTGTCAACGGCGAGTTGTTTGAAGACAACCTGGGACTTATGAGCGAGATAAGAAAAAAACTTGCCTACTACCCCGACGACGTGAGGATAAAAAAACTTGCCGGCAACTTGTTGCTTATCAACCAATCGGGACAATACAACTACCCTCGTTGTGCAAAAAGAGGCGAAACGGGTGCCGCGCAGCTTGCCGTGGGCGAGTGCGTCAAGAGCATAATGCAAACGATATTTTTGCTAAATAAAAAGTATATGCCTTACTATAAGTGGTCGTTTAGAGCTATGCGAGAATTGCCTATACTGCCTAGCTTGTCAAAGGATATAGAATATCTACTATCTAGCCCCAACGACGAGCAAAGCGTAAAGAACAAGGTCGATATCATAGAAAAAATATGCGACGATATCGCCCAAGAGCTGACTAAGCAAGGTCTAAGCGACGAGATAGGCAACGACCTCGAAAAACACGCCTACGCCGTCAACGATAAGGTGAAGGACCACGTGTTGAGAACGAAAAATATCTTGTGGGCAATATAAATTAAGCAAGCAAATAGGCTAAACGAAGTTCGTTTAGCCCTTTTTGTTTGGGTGAATTATACTATCAAGTGCAACACCCTATAAAAAGTATAGTCGATACAAAATCTTTCTGCGTCAAGTAAATACTTTTTATTCTAACGCATTTATATTTTTATGCGCTCTTGGTATCGTCGGGTGGAGTTGCTTCTTTGGCTTGTTTGGCCGCTTGTCTAGCGAGTTTTCTCTCTTCTCTCTCAGCCTTTTTGGCTTGTTTCTTCGCCTCTCTCTCGCCTGCCGTAGCGGTGCGATTGGCAATGACGTTGTCGGTGGCTTCCGATACCTTTTGCAATAAATATACCGCAAGCATTATTATAATGATAGCTATAAAGATGGCTAGCATTCCCTTCCAAAATACGTCTAATCCTTGCAAAACTACTTCTTTGTTCATACGCACCTCCTTACAGCAAAATGCTTAGCACTACACCGCCTGCTATTGCAGAGGCAATTTGTCCCGACACGTTGCAACCTATCGAGTGCATCAACAGGTGGTTTTGCGGATCGGCTTCCAAGCCCATCTTATGCACTATACGAGCCGACATAGGGAATGCCGATATGCCCGCCGCGCCTATCATCGGGTTGATTTTCTTTTTGCTAAACAAGTTCATAATCTTAGCGAGCATGACGCCTGCAACGGTATCGAATACGAATGCGCAAAGTCCCAATGCCATAATCATCAAGGTCTGCACTCTGAGGAAGTACTCCGCCTTCATTTGCGAGGCTATCGTCAAACCAAGTAGCAACGTGATGAGGTTGGCAAGTACCTTTTGAGCCGTCTCCGACAGGTTGTCGAGCACTCCGCACTCTCTGATTAGGTTGCCGAACATAAGACAGCCGACAAGCGATATGGACATCGGAGCAATTATGCCGGCAATTATCGTCACCACGATAGGGAAAAGAATTTTGGTGAGTTTGCTTACGTTCTTAGGATTGTATTCCATACGGATTTTACGTTCTTTCTCCGTAGTAACGAGTTTGATGACGGTAGGTTGAATGATAGGCACAAGCGCCATATACGAGTAGGCAACTACCGTAATTGCGCCGAGATAATTGCTACCCAAAGCGTTGGCAACGAATATCGAAGTTGGTCCGTCTGCCGCGCCTATGATACCTATCGAAGCGGCGTCGGCAATGTTAAATCCAAGCAAGGTCGCCAGCACTATCGTGGCAAAGATACCGAACTGCGCCCCCGCTCCGAATATAAATAGCTTAGGATTGGAAAGGAGCGGTCCGAAGTCTATCATCGCGCCTATACCGATAAAGAGCAATAGCGGAAAGGCTTCCGCGCCGTCTATACCTATATTGAACAGCCAACCTATGATGCCGTTGCTATCCGCCAACGTCGACAGAGGAAGGTTGACCAATATTGCGCCGAAGCCCATCGGCAACAACAAGGCAGGCTCCATCTCTTTGACTATGGCGAGTACTATGAGCACCAAGCCGATAATTATCATGACCACTTGTTGCCACGTGATTGCCGAGATACCCTCAATCAAAAAGCCCATAATTTTCTCCTTATAGAAGTATCGTTAAATAAAAAGACCATATTTTGCCACCGCAAAATATAGTCTTGCTAATTGTGATTGAACCAGAAAGATTACTTCCAGGTTGTTGGCTCAACCGCATATCTCTATGCCAGCTACTCCCTATATAATCAAATTGCACCTTTATAATACCAACATTGTTGAACAAAGTCAATAATATACGACAAATTTGTCTTGTGCCGTTTAGTTGACCTAGCGATAGGCTTGCTATATAATAATTGTATGGAAAATAGAGAAATATATGTTGTAAAAGAAATGTGCGGTGACTACGCAGTGCTCCAAGCCGAAAACGGCGACCTACTCGATATCAGCGTGTTTTTGCTCCCATACGACCTGATGATAGGAGACAAATTGGAGTGCGTCAATATGCTGGAATATCGCAAGATATAGCAAAAAGTCGATACGTGTCGACAATTTGACGAGAGTATGAATTGCTTCTTGCGAAGCGTGAATTGCAACAAGTTGCATGAACTGCCTAACGACGTGAATTGCACCTAGGGTGCATTATGGAGCAAGTCAATTCATGGAGCGAAGCGAGAAATCATGGCGGAGCCAATTAATGACAGCAACGCCGTCAATTCATTTAATTAGTAAAAGAATACAATCTTTCCCTGATGACGTGACACGTCGAAAGGAATTGGTATCATATCGCATATAAACGAAGCGAAGTATATATCGCATTGCGTAGCGATATATCGCCTAAAAAATAGTACGGGTAGATACTATTATGTATCTGCCCGTCTTTGTTGTACTTGTTCCTAAGTTTGGATAACCAATACTATTGGCTATCGCAGTATATCTAATTACGCCTTTGCTTATCCTATTGGATAATTACAGCAAACTCTTGTAGAGTGCGATGATATCCTCCTTGGTCGGATCTTTAGGATTGCCCGGTCTGCAAGCGTCGTCCATAGCCGATTGTGCAAGGAAGTCGATATCTTCTTCTTTGACGATCGCCTTGAGGTCTTGAGGAATACCGACGTCGACGGAGAGTTGTCTTACCGCATCTACCGCTGCTTTGCGATACTCTTCTACCGTCATATCGTCTACGCCCTCAACGCCCATAGCGCGTGCGATTTCTCTATACTTCTCGCCAGTAGCCTCGGCGTTGTAAGCCATAACGGTAGGCAACAAAATTGCGTTGCCGACACCGTGTGGTGTGTCGTAAACCGCACCCAAAGCGTGAGCCATAGAGTGAACGATACCAAGTCCTACGTTGCTGAAGCCCATACCTGCGATATATTGACCGAGAGCCATACCCTCTCTACCTTCCTTGGTGCCTGCAACTGCGCCACGAAGCGAACGAGAGATGATTTCGATAGCTTTGAGGTGGAACATATCCGTCATTTCCCAAGCGCCCTTGGTGGTGTAGCCCTCAATAGCGTGGGTCAATGCGTCCATACCGGTAGCAGCCGTCAAGCCCTTAGGCATAGTGGACATAAGCTCGGAGTCGATGATTGCAACGACAGGGATATCGTGTACGTCTACGCATACGAATTTGCGTTGTTTTTGTCTGTCTGTGATAACGTAGTTGATAGTTACTTCTGCAGCGGTGCCTGCCGTGGTAGGAACTGCAATGATAGGCACGCTTGGATTTTTGGTAGGTGCAACGCCTTCCAAACTTCTAACGTCGCCAAACTCAGGGTTGGCTACGATGATACCGATAGCCTTAGCCGTGTCGATAGACGAGCCACCGCCTACTGCAAGTAGGTAATCCGCACCGCTCTCTTTGAACGCCTTGACGCCGTCAAGCACGTTTTCGATTGGTGGGTTAGGCACGATGTCGGTATGTACGGTATAAGGCAAGCCTGCCTTGTCCAAAACTTCGGTCACTTTGGAAGTAACGCCTACGTTGAAAGTCGCCTTGTCGGAGCAAACGAAAGCCTTGGTAAAGCCCTTATTCTTGACTATGGACGCAAGTTCTGCTCTTGAGCCTGCGCCGTGGTATGATTGTTCGTTGAGAACTATTCTATTTGCCATAATATGCCTCCTGTTTGTTTTATGTCAGCCGAATATCGGCCAATGATTTTCGTGTTGTCTACTACCGAGCCGCGCGATGAGCAACGGAGTTTAGATAGTATGTTGGTCGGTGATAACGACGCTATCGTTCTTGTTGCCGTCAAGTTCGAGCACGACTATTTCGTTGTCCTTTTCTCGTAGCCATACGCCCGGCAAATATAACGACCTTTGCGGTCCTATGTTCCAATATCTACCGAGATTGTGTCCGTTGACCCAAACGTATCCCTTGCCAAAGCCATTCATATCAACGAAACAATCGGCATTGCTCGATGCGTCGAATTGCGCCTTGAAGAATTTTGGATACTTTTCTGCGCCAAGGCTCCAATCCAACTTGTCGATATTGTCAAGCGGAAGCGTCGTCACTTCGTAATCGAAAATATTATGAGGTCCGAGCAAAAGCCCCGATATACCCTTGCGGTCGTTGATATGGTTGCCGTAATTGACTCTGCCCATTGCCTCGACCAAAACGCCTATCTCTCTCTCTCCGTCAAAGCCCGACACCATAAAGGAGTTGCGTCTATGTTTGCGAGGCGCTTTCTCCGTCACGTCGCATATACCCTTGAGTTTACCGTCGATATAGACGTGCGCTCTGTCGTGCAATCCCTCTACCGACAAGACGCCCATAGTATATTTGCCCTTCATCACGGTCTTGTAATAGATAAGTCCGTAATTTTGGTCGTAATACTCCATATGTTTTGCCGCACCGCTATGGTGTTTGGTGCCGATATTGTCCAAGTTTTCAAACAACCCCGTACACTCGGTCAGTTGGACTTTGCCGATATATTGAAGTTGTACCGTTGGCGGCAAAGGCTTGAGTTCTATCCCCTGTCTACTGCACAACAATTCTCTCACCGCGTGGTATGCGGGAGTATAGTCGCCGTATTCGTTGAGTAGGGCGCAATAGTCGTAACTCGTCACGGTAGGTTGGTATGCCTTGAAATGGTTGGCACCCGCATTGAAACCGAAATTGGTACCGCCGTGAAACATATAGAAGTTGAAGGACGCGTCTACGTCGAAGAAGGTGTTGAGTTCTTTGATGATAGATTTGTAACCTCGAGTATGGTGCTTCTCTCCCCAATGATCGAACCAACCACACCAAAATTCCATACACATCTTAGGTCCGTTGCCGGGATACCTGTCAAGGGCTTTCATCCTTCCACTGACGTTGCTACCGAAGTTGAGCGTCTTGAAAGTACCTTCTAACGTACCGGAAGAGAGCATGTTGCACCAATCGCCGTCGGAAGTAAAAGTCAACACGTCTACTCCCAACTCTTGCATCATATCGCGTATATAGGCGAGGTAGCGCTTGTCGTTGCCGAAACTGCCGTACTCGTTCTCAATCTGCATAGCGATGATATTGCCACCCTTGGTGCATTGCAAAGGCACGAGTATGCTCATCAACTTGGCATAGAAGTCTTTGACGTGAGCGAGGTACTCGGGACAGAAACATCTCAAATCGATATTTTTGTCCTTGAATAGCCAAGCGGGGAAACCGCCTGCCTCCCACTCGGCACATATATACGGTCCCGGTCTTACGATGACGTTGAGCCCGAGCCGTCCCGCCGTAGCAATATACTCGGCTATATCGAGGTCGCCCTCAAAGCAAAATTCTCCCTTCTTAGGTTCGTGCAAATTCCAACACACGTAGGTCTCTACCGTGTTGAAACCCGCAAGTTTGAGTTTGGTAAGTCTATCTTCCCAGTACTCGTGCGGTATGCGGAAGTAGTGCATTGCTCCCGAATATATATTGTACTTTTTGCCGTCTAGCAAAAAATCGTTACCTTGTATCTCGAACATAATCTCTCCCTATATATTTATTATAATTATTATAGCATTATGTGAGCCAAATTTCAATACCCATTTTTGCAAAAAAATCGCCCACCTTGCGGTGAGCGATAATGATTGTGTGTATTGCAAAGGCAATTATCTACCGTTTCTCAATTCTTGATAGATTGTGTCAAGATTGATTTGTGCGTCAGGCTTGAGGTCTACTTTGGTAGTGCCGTAACCTACGACTTTGCAAGTCTTGCAAAGCGCCTCGGATCCAGGAGGCATTGGGAACTCTCTGATCTCAAAATTGACGTCTTCAAGTCCGTGGAATACGGCTTTGTTTTCTTTGAGTTTGCCCGTTGCAAGTATAATCATACCTGTTTGAATCCACTTCTTATCCTTATATTTGTAGAAGAAACTATCGTATTTCTTATCGCCGATATTACGCTCAACTAAAGCATTGATTGCACCTGCACCGTCTTCGGTGTTAGGCATAAGTCTCGTATTTTCGGTATTCTTCCAGTTGTAAATAT
Organism: uncultured Clostridia bacterium; assembly: GCA_937880755.1. GTDB lineage: Bacteria > Bacillota > Clostridia > Christensenellales > UBA3700 > HGM11368. The sequence continues at coordinate 136,506 of CALGRX010000021.1, read as the reverse complement.
CCAAGAATCCTTCGATAGTTACGTCGGCAAAGTTCTTAGGATTGTTGTAATTGCCCGCGTTAGTCCATCCCCACAATACGATACCCGCAGTCAAAGAGTTGGCGATGACGTTGTTCTTAAATACCATATTGGTACCGCCCTCGTTGTTGGTCTCGATGGAGACGGTGGAGTCGGAGGCGTTGCGGATAATACAACCCTCTACGGTAACGTCGCACGCGTTGAAGAAAGTAACTTTGTGGCTGTTTTCCGCAATAACGTTTTTGATAGTACCGCTAGGTCTAAATTCTCTATTGCCGTCGAAACAAATAAGTACGCCGTATCTCTCCAAAGTGGTGAGGTCGAGGCTCGTTTCAGACTCGTCCAAAACTCTACCCGTAATTTTGAAGTCTTGCAAAACGATACCTTGTGCTTTAGAGCATTCGAGCACCGTTGCCCCCTCTTTGCCCTTTTTGTTTTCGATACATTTTGCTATCTCATATGCATCAAAAGTATGTCCGTTGCCGTAAATACTATTTTTTACAACGATGTTTCTGATACCTTCAACCTCAACGAGAGCATTTTCGATATTGCGAGGCTCTACGAAAGTGAGGTTCTTTTGTACGACAACTTTGGCTTCTTGTTGTGTTGCGTAATAGAATTCAGGAAAAGTAAACACGTTGATACCATCTACTATGTAGACCTTCTTGTACACGTCGTCTCTTCCCGACTCTTTGATTACCAAATCAAACTCGCCCGTCGTAGCCGTAACCGTAAGCATCTCGCCGTTGAGACTGGCTTTTCCTGTATGATTTTTGAGTTCAAAGGTCGCGTTGGTACCAAAAACTCTAGACAAATCAACGGAGTTGTTGGTGGTGAGAGCACCGTTATCGAAAGTCTTGTTGCCTACGTAAAAGTCGTTGGCGGTATAAACTTCCAAAGGCACTATGTCAACTGGAGTAGCCTCCGGCGCACAACCGATAAAGCACACCGAAAGCACCGAAAACAATACTACGAGTACTGCTATAAATGCAACTTTTTTCATAATTCCTCCTAAAAGGCTTTTGATAAGCCATATATAAATTCATTATACAATATTTGTAGAAAAATTACCATACCAAACGGCTTTTTAGTTGAAAATTTTGTGTTAAAATTTTGTTATTATATAAGCAACAATTATTGATACTTAATTATAACTTAAGTTGCCGCAATTTTATTACAATAAATTTAGTTTGGTATTGACAAGTAGGGCAATTCAAGTTAGCATAATCATATAATGAGGGCGTATGAATAACAAAATTATTAGCAATCTGCTGACGGCAGTCAAAGTAATACTCGGGGCGTTGTTGATGTCGGTATCTATACATACATTTACCATACCCGCCAAGTTTTTCCCCGGCGGGGTGTCGGGCATTGCTTCTATGATACAAATTTTGACGGGCTTTGAGGCGAGTTATACCGTTCTTATTATCAACCTACCGTTGATTGCGTTGGCATTTTTTATCAAAAACAAGAGATTTGCGCTCAAATCTTTGGTGGGGACGGTGCTAATGGCAGGTATGTTGAGACTATGGTCTTATATTGGATTTTTTACCTATTCCAACCCGTCGCAACCACTTCTTTGCGCTATCGCAGGCGGTATTATTTCGGGTGCGGGAATAGGACTGTTGGTGAGCTGTGACTTTTGCCCCGGCGGTACGGAAATTGCCGGCGTTTTGTTGCAAAAAAAGCATAACTCCGTGTCGATGTCGTACATAATTTTGGCAATCAACTGCATCGTCGTGTCGCTAGGTTGTATCTTGTATAAGTTCGCGGGGAAAATGCAAACTACTGAAATCATCACCATTGCAATATGCTCGTTGGTGCAAATTTTCTTCAACTCTAAGAGCTTGGACATAGTGCTCAACGGCGGTAGGCAAGCCGTCAAGTTTGAGGTGGTGACGGAAAAAACTCAAGAATTGACTTCCGCCATTTTGAGCGAGATAGGTCGTAGTGTGACTATTATGAATTCCCACGGCGGATATAGCCAAGCCGACAACAACGTGTTGATTTGCGTGGTGTCACGTTCTCAAATATCTTCCTTTAAGAGACTGCTAAAAAGAATAGACCCGCACGCCTTTGCCTTTGCAATCAATACCCGCGAAGTGCTGGGACGTGGATTTAAGAAGGTAAAATAACCTCATTGAGTCGGCTAGTTGCAACTTGTCGTTATTGATTTGATTTTGTGCGACTTAGCAAACCATATCCTACAACCAATTCTCAAAAAATATTGCTAAGCAAAACCTTGATATAGGCGGAACTTTTGCTAACAAATTATAAAACGCCACTTTTGTATGGTTAGGCTTTGACGTTTGGCGTTATTATTGTACCTTGTTGCGAATAGACTGCTATGAGGTGCTTATGGAGATTTGGGAAGCGATATTGTTGGGATTGGTGCAAGGATTTACGGAATTTTTGCCAATTTCGAGTAGCGGACATTTGGTACTCGTACAAGACTTACTTGGCATTGCAAGCGACAACGTATTGTTATTTGACACGCTATTACACTTATCTACGCTGGTTGCGGTGTGTGTTGCGCTACGAAAACAACTACTACGTATAGCCAAGCAACCTCTAAAACCTCTACTATTGCTTATATTGGCAACTATTCCCGCAGGGATAGTGGGACTGGTGCTGAGCGACGAGATAGAAGCGTTGTTTGTCACGAGCAAATATCTATGGATATTCTTTTTGATATCGGCAGTACTTTTGATTGCAAGCGACTTTTTCAACAAGCCGTCTCAGCAAAACGATAATTTGCCTCTCGGCTCTATCGGTATCAAACAAGCTATTGCTATGGGCTTGATGCAAGCCGTAGCGGTTTTCCCCGGAATAAGCAGAAGCGGTAGCACTATCGTGGGTGGTATAGCAACCAATGGACAAAGACGGGACGTGACGGACTTCTCGTTCTTGATGAGCATACCTATTATTTTGGCTTCCGTACTACTTCAAACGCTAAAAATAGCTAAGGGAGATTGCTCTATTTCATTACCTCCTTTAGCTACCGCGCTAGGAATGCTTGCCTCAACCCTAAGCGGTTATCTATCCATCAAAATAATGCTAGGTCTAGTGCAAAAATGTAAATTGAGATATTTTGGATTATACCTGATAGCCTTGTCAGTATTCGTCTTGCTCGATAGCTTTATTTGCCTCCGGTAAGCAACAAAATCACTATTGCCAACGCCCCTATTCTCCAATCGGAATAGGGGCTATCGTATATTTGGCCGAGAATGGTCAAGGGGATGTGATTGCTCTGTCTTGCTGTCCGATTGTGCGTCGACTCGGCAATCCTCTTGCTCGTCAATGCCGTCGTCGTATCGGCTAATAGTCGGATTAGGCGGCTCGACGATATCGCCTTGTAAGCAGTACTGCTCGACGTCCAAATTGCCGATACGTATCGAGTTATTTGCCTTTTCTTCTTGATAATGTGCAATTATCGTTTGTTTTTTCGTTTGCTGATTAAAAAGACGAGATAGCAGTTGTAACTGACGGGCAAGCAACGTGTTGTAGTCCAAAAAATCGGGTGTGTCCGCCGTTTGATCGACAGCCTTTTTGTCGGCTCTTGCCGTTGTGGCAATAAGGTCGAGCAATAGCTTTTGCTCTTTGATTATCAACGCCTTTAGTTTGCTAATTTTTCGCTTCTCGTCTTGCATATACGCCCCCTTGACATTATACGCAACTTTTTCGACAAAGGTTAGCGTCTTTATTTTGAATTGCGTATTGACAGTGGATGTTTTAGTTGCTAAACTAAACTTATAAGGGGGATATTATATGCAAGAGCGCATTTCTCAACTCAGACAACCCACTACGCCACCCGAAAGCATAGTGGACGAGAGAGGACAAGCAATTTTCGGCACTTTTGACAAAGAGATTAAAAATCTCAACTTGATAGATTGCTACCGTCCTTACGGCAAAAGAATGACCCGCCCTATTCAAGACTTTAAGCTGACGGAATGGGAAGCTACGGAAATAGTTACCGACGAGCTTGCCATAGTATCGGCTATATATTCTATGGGTCAAGTGGGCTTTGGCATAATAGTAGCCTTCGATCGCGTAACTCACGATATCGACTTTTGGCTAAAGCCTGCTACCTCTCGCACGCTGAAGGTTGCAGCCAACTTGATTGACACGACGACCTATATCAAAACGAAAGCAATGAACATCACGGTCAAGAACGATATGGATAAGGGTAAAGCCTCTGCTACTTGTGCAATCGACGGCAAAAAGGGAAACCTAGCTTATAGCGTAGACCTGACTAGGCTCTCGCCACCAAGCGTGGTGTCCATACCTTTTGGCGACAACATGCCGTTGTATACTCAAAAGGACTTCTTTAGCGCGCAAGGCTATATCGAAAAGGACGGCAAACGAATTGATTTGAAGGACGCCGTCGCCATAATTGACGACCACAAGGGGTATTATCCTAGGCGTGCGCACTACGACTGGCTTACGTCTATGGGCAAAACCAAACATAATGGCGAAGATATTTATATCGCATTCAACCTTACTCTCAACCAATCAATCAACCAACATGATTACAACGAAAACCTCGTTTGGCTACAAGATAGACAAATAATACTACCACCCGTTACCTTTGAAAAAAACGAAAAAGTTTGGCGAGTGTACGACCAATACGATAGAGTCAATATCACCTTTGAAATTCAAAACACCTACGTTATGACTCCCAACGTCGGCGTAGCAAAGGTGGAATACTACTTGCCTTTCGGCGTAGTGTCGGGCTATGTCAGAGATGATGACGACATGAAGTACGAACTATCGGGATTGATAGGTATTGCCGAAGACAAAACAACGCTACTATAATACGCACGTTTGCCCAAACAAAAAGTCCGAGCCAATGCTCGGACTTTTGTTGATTATGGTGAATTATACTATCAAGTGCAACACCCGATAAAAAAGATAGTTTTTACAAAATCTGCGTATAACGTAATTACTATCAAGCTATTTGACTACAACCAGATTTTGATTGGTCACGGTAATGGCAATATCCACGTCAACGTTATCTCTTATTACAGTTAGCACAACTTCGTCGCCTGCTTTTACGGTAAGCATTAAGTCGGACACGTAGAAAAATCTATTGATATCGCTACTATTGCCGTTGATAGATATGCTCTTCAACACGTCGTTGAGTTGTATGCTTTCTCTCACAAGGCTGTCTGTTTTCACTTCGGTTATCACACACCTTTCTTTTATATAATACTTATCCTCCACTGCGTCGTAGGCAAGAGTGCTGTCTTGCGCGGTAACGTTTACACCGATAATGAGCTTTCGCACTACTCCGTCACTGCTTGCAAGTACGTTGTCAACGACCTTTTGAACTAAATCTATCGGTATTGCATAACCGACGTTGTCGATTGACGTCTCGTTGTGCTTAGCATTGACAATGCCGATGAGCTTGCCCTCGGCGTTGAACAATCCTCCGCCGCTATTGCCTCTGTTGATTGCCGTATCTATACGCATTACGCGAATATCAAAGTATGCGCTATTGTCTACCGCGGCAATTTTGATTTTTTCGCTATCAAGACTTATTATACCTGACGTGGCGGCGATGCCTTTGTCTTGCGGATTGCCGATAGCTATTGCTCTCTCACCCACTTGGTATCCGTCTGCAAAAGTCGCTTGTTTGGCAAAACTATTTTTGATAATATCGCTGGAAGATACTCTAAGCACCGCTAAATCGTAGTTCATCGATCCGCCCACGTAGGTGGTCGATATCGCACCGCTTGTACTCTCGCCACCGTAGAGATATACTTTGATATTATCGTACACGCCGTCGGCTGCCGATTCGTCGTATACTACGTGATAGTTGGTGATGATTATTGCGTCTCCGGCGTCTTTGTCAAGTTGGCATATCACCCCCGCTCCCGCAGAACCACTGCCACTATCGTTGGTCGCCCTAACGCTGACACTAGACAACAAGCAGTCCTCTATCACTGAGCTGTCGTCCGTCGAAAAATTGATAGTTAGTCCCAACTTGTCTTTCAAAAACTCGTAGAACGTACCCGTATAGCCGTTTTCTTGCACCTCTTGGTCGTACAACTTTTCCAAGTCCTCTAGCGTTATACTTTGGCCGTCTGCGCCGTTAAGTCCGTTGCTTCCGTCAATACCGTTAGTTCCGTCCACGCCGTCAGCACCTTTGAGACTCTCGAGCCATTGTTGCTCCGTACCCTCAAATCCATTTTTTACGGCAATCTCGTAGGCAGACAATCCGCCTTGTTGACAAGCGCACAACGAAAACAACGCAATTATAACCAATACTATAACGGCAATTTTCCACTTTTTTGACATACAAATCACCTCTTTTAGCAATTGTTTATATAGAATTTTTGAGTTTTTTCTAGATTTTTCTGACTTTATGCTATCAATATTGCCTTAAAGATTTATTAAAAAACCCTTTATCCAATCTTTTTTTACTCAATATTTACCTATACAAAACGATGCGTTTTGCACAAAAATAACGTTGCTTTTCTCCTCTTGACCTTAGAACAATAATATGCTTTAATATTATAGGAGGAAGTTATGAAGACTAAACTAATATCCATTGCAATAATATTGACTCTAGCTCTAGGTTGCCTAGGACTCGTTGCTTGCAACCTAGACCAAGAACTACCACAAGGCGCTATCAAAGGCTCGTACGAAGGCGTTGATTATACCACGCTGACCAAGGTTGCGTCCACGTCGGCATTCGACCTATATCAACAAGTGTATGAAACCTACAAAAACGATACGGGTTACTTCCGTGACGAGTTGTTCCACTTTAAGACATCATTTATCGAACAACGCTCTCACTTCGTAGTGTATAGAGACGGCGACAAGTTTTTGTCTCGCGACGTCAAGGTAGGTTATGGTTTAGGTCCGGGCGAAGCATACGACCTAAAAACCTTATACTTCGACGGCACTAACTACTACTCTAATAATTACGTCAAAAATAAGAACATAGTAGAAAAGAAAAAATCTCTACAAGGCACTATGGCTGACTTCAACGTCAAAAGCTACGGAACTCTTACCGTCAACACCAACGTTGATGATTGCAATTCCAGAATGCTAAACAATACTTCGCATTTGACGACCTATACTATGAACGACCGTAGTATACTATCTCAGTACCACAACGACAACGTGTATACGGACGAAGACGGCACGTATTATTTCACCATAGCTCTCGACTGTTCCGCTCAAGTACTAGCCAATCAACAAATCGCTGCCAAGCAAGAATTTATCGATCGCACGACGTGTAGTCCCGATAGCTTTGAGATGCTGATGGATACGACTATCGACTTTACAGTAGAAGAGATAGACGGCGTGCTCAAGATTACTTCTTGGCTACGCCACGAAAAGTATCAAGGGAAGGCACTAGGGCTTGCAACGCTAAAGTGCGAGCAAACTTGCAAGAGCGTATTGACCTATAATAAGGCGCAATACACCATCGACCAAGACGTGATAAAATCGACCATCTCATAATCCGATAACTACAAAATCAGCCCTGCCGGATAGCAGGGCTTTTTGCTTACTAAAAATACGTTTTGTGCGATACGTATCGACTTTTTTTAGTTTATCTTACGCAAAATTGCAAGGTTTTTGGCAGGGATTTTGATATCTTTGCTAAGTTTGTCTATGCAATAGAGATTGGCGGTATCTATATCTGCCAGCCTCTCTAATTGTCCAAACTGCGTCAAATCCACGTAGGCGTCGCCATCGGTAGGATTGGCAATATAGATATAGTCGCCTATGCGGTAAGCAAGAGCACCCCACGCCGAACGCACGGCAAGCCACTCGAAGTGCTCTTTTGCCGTAGATAGATTGCGGAATACGGGGTTGTGTCTTCGGATACGGATAAGCCCTTGATAATAGTCGGATATATCGCAATAGGCGTCCTTTCTATTCCAATCCAAAGCGTTGATATCGTCGCCCGCATTGTAGCTGTTGTCGTTCATTTGCTTGGTACGACAAAACTCTTCGCCCGCCTGCATAAAGGCAAGTCCCAACGAACTCATCACGAAAAATGCGCCGAACTTGGTGGCAATCTTGATTTCTCTCTCGTTAGGCATAGTCGCCTTGAGTTGGTCGTACAAAGTATAGTTGTCGTGCGCTGACATATAGCATACGTTTTGGCTTGGACTATTGAGCTTGAAAACTACGCCCTCACGCTTGTCGCTCGCGCCTTCTATTCCGCTCATAACAGCACTCAACGACACCGCCATTCCTTGTAAAAAGCCTCGTGATAGATGGTTGTCGCCCCTCAGACCGTCACGATACGAAGAATTGAACACCCCTACTTTGTCGGGCAATAGAGACAGATTGGAAGTGTCGGCAGGCACTATCCAAGGTGCCGGAGGCAACGCCCACCACGGTTCGCCGTACGACAAAAGCCTCTTGCCGAGTTTGCTCTCCAACTCGTCAAGTCTATCTCGTATCGCAACTACGGTATCTATATCGTACAATCCCATAAGGTCAAATCTAAATCCGTCGATATGGTATTCTTCTACCCAATAGGTGAGCGAATCTATGATAAACTGACGTACCATAGGCTTTTCTGTGGCAATCTCGTTGCCACACCCCGAGCCGTTGAAGAACTTGCCGTCGCCAAACTTGCGATAATAGCAATCCTTAGCAACCTTCTCGAAATTTGAGTCTTCCGTTCGGTATGTATGATTGTACACTACGTCGGCAATTACTCCTATGCCGTTGTAGTGCAAAGTCAAGATTAGTTGTTTGAGTTCTCGTATCCTTGTCTCAGGGTCGTGAGGGTTGGAACTGTAAGAGCCCTCCGGCACGTTGAAGTTGCATGGGTCATAGCCCCAATTGCGTTGCCAAAATTCTCTCTCGTCCACACTCTCGAAGTCGGCGATAGGCAAAAGCTGTACGTAGGTCACCCCCAACTGCTTGAGATAATCAACAAGACACGCCTTGCCACAGATTGTCTTGTTTCCCGTAACGAAACCGCCGTATCTCCCTCTAACCTCAAAGGTATCGGGCATACTTATGCTAAAATCTCGGATATGTACTTCCCATATTATCGGAGTTGCGTTGCCGTGATATATATCCCTATCCCAGCCGTCGGGATCGGTGCGAGAAAGATCGACGATCATTGCTCGACAACCGTTGACGCCGACTGCTCGAGCGTAAGGGTCTATACACTCTTTGCCGTCAATATCGTATAGGTAGTATTTGCCCGTCAAGTCTTGAGCTACCTTGCAACAAAAGATATCTCCGTCCTTAATCATATCGTACGTAGCTATAGGGTTTGGGTCAAAAGCCGTGTCAAAAATCTTAACCTTGGCGTAATTGGTAGGCGGTGACCAAACGGCAAAGCTGGTAGCTTTTCCACTTACGTTGACGCCCAAATCAAACCTTGTCTTTGGTAGTCTATCCACCTTGCCCGTTCTATCGAAAAGACGTGTTATCTTTTTGATATTCTTGGCAAGCTTGCCTAATTCTTTATCGCTCGGGAAGTCTATACGACAACTCCAATTGAGGTTAGACACCGTACCGGGAGTATTGATTCTACCCTCTCCACCGAGATATAGCCAATCGGCAAAAGGTACGATAGCCACGTTGGACCTGCTTGCCAACACCAACCTTATGAGCGTGTCGGCAATATCCTTGACACTATCGCATTGGCACGCTACGTCCAACAAACAACACTCGTCCTTGATGCTACGCTTAAGTTGCGACAAGCGTACCTCATCGCTCAGACTAATAAACTGCATCAAGGTTGCGTTATCGTGCGTGCCCGTATAGGCTATGCTCTTGCGAGGATAGTTGCTTGGTCTGTTGTCGCTGTCCACGTCGCCGTCCATACCAAACTGAACCACTCTCATACCGCAATAGCCCGTCTTGGACAAAAGCCGTCTTACGCCGTCGTCGATAAGACCTAAGTCTTCTGCCACTATGTCAAGACTAAGCTTATCGGCAAACAAATCGAAGCCGACGCCTTGTTTCCACTCGCCGTCTACGGCGTTTTTGGCACCGTACGGCACGCTATAGTATCTGTCCATAGCTCTAAAGTGGTCTATTCGCACCACATCGTATAGTTCAAAGGCTTGACTAATGCGCTTATTCCACCACTCAAAGCCGTCCTCTTTCATCTTGTCCCAATCGTATAGAGGATTGCCCCATAGTTGTCCTTCTTCGCAAAAATAATCGGGTGGAACGCCCGCTACGGCTTTGGGAACGAAATTGTCGTCTAATTGGAAATTTTGCGGTTGGCTCCATACCTCTACGCTGTCCAAGGCAACGTAAATAGGCATATCGCCCATTATCTTGACGCCCTTGGAATTGGCGTAGCTTCTCAACTTGAGCCATTGGTCATGCGCTACCCATTGCGTCCAAAGATAAAATCCCACTTCGTAGGCGTTTTGCTCGGCGTAACGCTCTATCTCTGTTAAGTTAAAAATACGATAGCATTGCCACTCGTACCAAGGCGCTTCGTCTTGCTCTTTGAGAGCCATAAACACTGCGTAGTTCAAAAAGCTCTTGCCCTTGACCCAATCGAGATAATCTTGGGTTGGCTCATATTTGTCGTAGGCTATGCGCAAAAGTCGAAGCTTGATTGGAGTAAGTCTATCGTAATCTACCCTCTCTCCGTTGATAGCTCTCAACTCTTGCAAGTGCTTAGAAGTCAACAAGCCTTGCTCTTGCAAAGCCTCTAGGTCAATATAGTTGACGTCGATAGCCTGTGCGCTGATTGATTGATAGGGAGAGCCACCCATACCCGTCGGCACGAGCGGTAGTACTTGCCAGACGCTTTGACCTGCGTCTACTAAAAAATCTATAAATCGGTATGCCGACTCGCCAAAAGTACCTATTACGTAAGGCGACGGCAATGCGGAAATCGGCATCAATATGCCACTAATACGTTGGTTGTTGATAGATTGTGTACAATTCATAGCTGTAAATTTATCGTTGTGCACCGCCTCGTGGCGGTGCAATTATTGTAATAGTTGCTTAGGATAATTTTTGGCAGTTTTTCATATCAAATTTAAGTACTCTATCGTCGCCGTCTACGCTATATTTGACGGTGACCTCGTTGCCTATTTGGGTGACGTCTTCTACCCATATCTCGCACTCGCTCATCACCTCGGCAAATAGTTTCTTTTGAGTGTCGTCGTATCTACCCACGTTGTCGCTGGTAAACAAAACCGAGCCGAATATCTTGATGATAGTGGCAAGAAGTTGTTGTTGCGAAGGGGTAAACTTGACGTTGTAATCCCTAATAGTGAAGACGTCCGGGTCGCACATAAACGCCCTCTTGTTGAGGTGTCTACGATACAAGATATTATATACCGCTCCTTGACTCGACACGTCCTCACGATGAGATATCTTTTGGATAAAGCCCTCTTTCCAACTAAGCCCCATATCGGCGCCTATTCTCATATATTCCACTCTGCCAAAGCATGGCATAAGCGGAGTTCCGCAACCTAGAACCTTTCTATCTCCAACGCATTCTCTAATCAAAGTAATCGCGTCGTACATTATGGTTGCTCTAGATTTGTTGTAATTAGGCACCATAGCAGCGCAATACAAAAAGTCGAGCTTGAATAGGTCGAAGCCCATATTGCAGTAATAAGCAAAGCAGTCTTTGATATACGCTCTAACCTCTTTGTTATAAATATCCAAAGCGTAAAATCCTCCCCAGTTGGCACCGCATATCAACTTTTTGCCGTCTTTGCCTTTGACAAACCATTCGGGGTGTTGCTCCACTAATTGTGAGTTCTTTTGAACGCCAAACGGCGCCATCCACAAGCCTGCTTGCAAGCCCTTGGCGTGTATAGCCTTGACAATGCCGTCAAGACCGTTAGGGAATTTGACCTTGTCGATACTCTTCCATTCGCCTACCTTGGTCTGATAGCCGTCGTCGATTTGGAAGGTGTTGATAAGCCCCGTGGAAGCAATGCTTTCGAGGTCGTTGAGCACGATGCTCTCGCTAATATTTTGGTAATAATTGTACCAAGTGGTATAGCCCTTGACGACGGGATACATTGGTCTCGGTATGCCCATCATTGCAAAGTATTTGTCAAAGACTTCGTTGTACTCGCCCTTGAGTGATATGAGACTAAATAGCGTGTAGGCATTGTCAATCAATACGCCCTCCACGTCCTTGTATATGCGTATACGGTTGGCATTCATATCGGCTTGAATAACGGTGTAGCCGTCCTTGTCGCTGAGAGAGCCTACGAAATCTATCTCGTCGCCTCTGCGAACGTAAGCGTATCCGTGAGAGTGGAATTGCCCTTTCTTTTTAGGTTGTTCAACCCACGTGTAGTCGCCGTAATTGATCATACCTAACATCTTGCCGATTGGCGTCTTGTTGAGCAAGCCTTGGTCAGCCATTCTTTGGTCGCAAGTAAACTCTCTGCTGTCGGTCCACGACTGGTAGCCGTTGGCAAAAAACCTGTCGCCGGGTGCAAAATCATATTCCATTTCAAGCCAAACCTTGTCTATCTCGATAGGAATGTTTACCTTGATATTCAGAGTAAGACAGGCGTTGTTTTTGACGTAATTGAGCGTAAAATCGTCGTTGCTCATCGTGGCGGTTTTGACTTCTCGTCCGTCCTTGTATCTGATATGTAAATAATAGTTTTCTAGCATAACTCTCTCCACATTATATTTTAATTATTATAACATAAATAAAAATAGTTGACAATACCCTATTTTGAAGCGGTTGGTACTTCCCACAAAAAAAATACGGCCCGTCGATTGACGAGACGTATTGCTTGTTGATTGGTCTAACCCCTATTAGTTTTGACGCCAATTGTATACGGTAACGGGACTCTTTGTTGCGCTCTCAACGACTACGGTGTGGTTGACGATTTCTTCGCCCCACATTCCTTTGTCCACGCCTTCCCAATTAGGCTTGCAAAGTACTTTGTATTCCAAAGTAGTTCCTTCGTCAAATCTTCTAACAATTCTAAAAATGCCGTTGTCCTTCTTTACTTTGAGTGCCTTAGCAGGATTCCAATTGCCAAGCTTAGGATGATTTCCACAGATGTATACGCAATCCACGTCCTTATCGGTCTTGTTGTCTACGTAAAAAGTTACGCAACATACTTTATCTTCCATATTTGTACCTCCAAATAAATAACTAACTGACAATAATTATAATATTTTATGTCAAATTGTCAACTTTTTGACTACCGTTATGTCAAAATTTGCTCTAATTTGTATTTTTTCTACGTTTTCTAAGCGATTAAGCAGGTCTTTGGGCGTCGTGTAATAATACGGGGTCATTGCCAAAAGGCTATCAATTTGTTGATGGGAATTCAATTCAAAAGTATAGTCGAGTTCTTCGCGCTGCACCTTCTTGAGTGGTCGGAAGTCTACCGAAAAGTTCTTGGGATACGCCTTGTCACCGTATATTGCTCGTTTAAGCTGCCATAGATGGTAGGGTGCGGGGCTGACGAATATGGCAACGCCACCCTCTTTTAGCACTCTACATATTTCGTCGATTGCGTAAGGCGCAAAGACGCAAACAAGCACGTCGATACTGCTACCTGCAAGTGGCAAATTGAACGAGTTGGCAACGCAAAAATCAATACACGTATCGAGTTTTCCGCCTATTTTGACTCCTTCTTTGGATATATCCGTGGCTAGATAACGATAGCTTTCGCCATACCTTTTGGCAATATGGCAGATATAATATCCGTATCCGCAACCAAGGTCAAGCACGCTTCCCCCCTTAGGGCAATACTCACCTACTAGGTCGGCTAGCTTGTCAGCTAGCCGTTGATAGTGACCTAGCTCCAAAAATCTACGCCTTGCCTCTATCATCTCCTTGTTGTCGCCGATTTTTTCTCCCGACCTTTGGCTGAGATTGAGGTTGACGTAGTTTTCTCTCGCTACGTCAAAGCAATGCCCCTTACTACACTTGCACGTCCTACCTTCTAAGACGAGAGTATTACTGCATACAGGGCACAAAAATCTGTCGAACTTCATAGTGTGCCTCGTACCAATTCCCACAACGCTTGAGTTTGGGCAACTACGTAATCGTCGTAAATAACGAAGCGTGGAACGAGATATTCGGGCAATCGCTTGGATATAGCGTTGACGTATGCCGACGCTTTGGCAGAGTCTTGCGCAAATACCGTCATAGAATTTGGATTGTACATAGCAATAGCGTTGAGCGCTGCCCTTACCGCCTTGTCGCCAACCAAACCGCCCATATTAGGACAATATTTGATTTCTCCGGCATAGCCGCTAGCGCCTTTGAAAACTTTGCCGTCTATACTTACGCCAATGCCCACGGAGCTTTTGTCAACGTACAAGGATACGTGTATTTCTCCCTCTTGGTCGTCTTCGTGACAACCCGCTAACGATAAGAGCTTCATATCGTTTTCGATACGAACCTTGACGCCCGTCTTGGTTTCGATTTGTTCGACGATATTGACCTTTCTAAGTCCTAGTCGCGCCCATTCTTCTATCATAATGCCGTTGACAACGCACGGCAAAGATATGGCGCACAGCTCTACCAAGTCGTCTTCTATCTTGATATTCTCGACTATTCTCGTAAGTCCAACGATAAAGTCGTTTTTGTCGCATTTCTTTTGAATATTAGATAATACCTTGCCCTCAAAATCTCTAATTTGATAGACAACACCATCTTCTTTTACGACCATCAACGCATAGTGTATAAAGTCGGGATTGAGTGCGTAAATTTGTGCTCTCCTACCACCCGACGAAGTGGCTATCTCCCTCTTAATTGCTACGTCTGCCTCTTGAGCAAGACGCAATGCGTGCGCTACCGTAGGGTGCGACAAGCCCGTCGCCTCGACGATATCTGCAATGGTGCATTTTTGATTTATTTTGAGATAATCTACCACGTCGCCAAGACTTGGAATTTGCGCAACGGTTTGAGCGTATCTTTGTAGTTTGAACATATTTCACCTTTTCAAAACTTTTGTAAACGGGTTGTTTTACTCTATTATAAACTGCGTAAATACTAGCTGTCAAACAACTAACTTATGAAAATGACAAAACGCTACCCTTTTGGATAGCGTCTGAGATAATACTATAGTGATTTGCCAATTTACTTAGTTGCAGTAGCCGATTTGTTTTTTAGTCTGAGATATTGACTATATTCTCTATCCCATTTCTCTCTATCGGGGCTAGGAACAAACTCTAGAGGCTCGAAGGTGGTTTGCGCCAAAGCATAAGCCTCGCTCGTGTCCTTGACTGCGCCAAGTCCGTATAGTTGACCGAGTGCGTTGCCTATCGCCGTGGCTTCCACGCAACCGCCTACCACCTTGATGCCGAGACAGTCGGCTACCATTTGATTGAGCAAATGATTGTTGGTGCCGCCTCCGATGATATGCAAAGTATCGTAACTCTTGCCCGTTATGGTTTGTAAGCCCTCTAAGGCGTAGCGATATTCCATAGCAAGAGAATTGTACACGCAACGAGCTATCTCGCCTATGCCCGTGAGTTGAACGCCTTGAGTATCTCTCACGTATTTGACTATCCTCTCATCCATACCGAAAGGCGGAGAAAAGATATTGTCGGCTACGTTGATATAGCCCTTGAACTCGTCGACTTTTTTGCACTCCTGTACTATCTGTGACCAAGTAATCGGTTGATTTTTTATCCACTCGCGCCTACACTCTTGGATAATCCACATGCCCATAATGTTTTTGAGCAAGCATATCTTGTCGCCAAAGCCTATCTCGTTGGTGTAGCCTTCTTGATAAGTTACGTCGTTGACGATAGGCTTATCCGACAACGTGCCGAATAACGACCAAGTACCACTGCTGACGTAGAGTGGCTGTTTGCCCTCTTGCATAACCGTCATAATGGCGCACGCCGTATCGTGTCCGCACGTGAGTATTACGGGGATATCGTAAGTTAGATTGATTTTGGATTTGATTTCCTCTTTGAGATTGCCAAGCACGCTTCCTACGGGTTGGACGGGCGCAAAGTTGCTAGCTTGCAAACCCAACTTATCCAAAAAGTCTTGGTTGTATCCGTCAAGATAAATTCCGCTAGTCGTTGCGATAGTGGCGTCGCTAGCCATTTTGCCTGTGAGCATATAGCCTAGCAAATACGGCATATAGAGTATGGTATCGCCCTCGACGACCTTGTTGCTCTTTTGTTGTGCGATAAGTTGATAGGAGGTATTGAATTCGTTGAGAGATATACCCGCCATGTCGAAGGTCTCTCTTTTGGTATAATATTCTTGCTTGTCAATACACCCCGACGTGCGAGAGTCACGATAGTGATAGGGCATCTCCTTGATGTTGCCTTTGCTATCGACTACGCCGTAATCGACGCCCCAAGTATCGATGCCGATAGAGTCGATTTTTTGTCCGCCCACCGTCGAAAACTCGATACAGGTCGTTATTTCTCTCAAGAGCATATCGACGTCCCAACGCAAAGTATCTCCAACCTTGACGGCGTTGTTATCAAACCTATGAACCTCTTGATAGTTCATTTTGCCACCGTCGCACTCGAATACTATTCCTCTACCGCTACTTGCGCCTAAGTCTATCGCCAAAACTCGCTTCATCTTACCACCCGTTAAAAGTATCGTTGATTTCTTTGACTTGCTCGTCGTTGATTGGAACGATATCGGCAATAGCGAGCGCCGATATAATGGAACGCGCACTGTAATCTAACACTTCCAATCTATCGAATGCCTTGGTCACGTTTTTACCTATGGTAAATACGCCCTCGTTGTCAATGATGAGTGCGGGAGCCGTGGTGGAAAGCAAGTCTGCAACCTTCTTAGCACTATCAATGACGTCATACTCTGCGCGCGTTACGTCTTTGAGCATTATGTAACTCTCGGGGATGAGGCGAGCGTTGAGTGGCTTGTGAGATACCGCAAAGCCCATAGTCGCGCTTGGCATCGATATCATCACGCAGTTGACCTCAGGCTTGGTGTCGAAAATCTCCTTGATATAGGCAAGATATTTGGTGCTTTCGAAGGAAGATAGATTGTCTCCCACGCAATAGACTATATCCTCGGGTTGGACTTTCTTTCTATCAACGCTGTCGGGATTAAACAAAAATCCTTCTCCCACCCTAACTGCGATAGTACCGAAAGTCGAAGACATAAGTTTGTTGTTATAGCTTCTTACGCAGAAGTCGCATATCTCTCTTTTTTGCGCCTCAAATTCTCCGCTCTTATCTTCTATTACGCAAAAATCAGTCTTTTGCAATTCTACTCTCTTTGGTTTTTTGACGCCACCAAGCATACTTGCGTTGATGAGCGTCTGGCAAAGGCAGTCCAAAGTTTCGTAACGCATAAACGCCTTGTCGAGGTCGCTGTCGGCGACCGTCGCACCGTGGTTGTCCATCATCACGGCGTTGTACCCCTTTTCAAACTCCGACTTGACGATATCGCCGAGCTTTCGGCTACCGGGAAGTTCGTAACACGAGCCGACTACCTCGCCCAATACGTCTTCGTACACTCTTGCCACCGAAGAATCGGGCACTCTGCGAGCCGTAGCGTAAGCAACTACTGCGGGAGCGTGTGCGTGCACGACTGCCTTGAGGTCGCTCCTCATCTTGTAGATATTGCTATGGAAAGGAAGCTCCATAGACGGAGGGTACTGCCCGATGCGAGTTCCGTCGGGCAATACTTCTGCTATATCGTCTACCGCCAAAGTGCCTTTGTCCTTACTGCTCGGCGTGATGAAGATGTGTCCGTCTTGGTCAATCGTCGAGATATTGCCACCGCTGGTGGAAGTAAGGGCGCTGTGGTAGACCCTATTCATCGTATCTAATACTTTTTGTTTCATATCCATAATTATTTGTAAAGTGGTCCGTAATTTTTGCACGCTCTGTAATCTACGCTCTCCTTGTCGCCCGTGCCGAATGCCGTCCAGCAGTGTGGTCTAAAGAGCTCGTCGTCGGCAACGTTGTGCATATTGACAGGAATGCGAAGCATACTTGCCAAGGTGATGAGGTCTTTGCCTATATGTCCGTAAGTAAACGCACCGTGGTTGGCGCCCCAATTTGCCATTACCGAATATACGTCCTTGAATGCCGACTTTTTGTCGCTGAGTCTTGGAGCAAACCAAGTGCTTGGCCACGTTGGGTCGGTTCTCTTCCAAAGCTTGGAGTCAACCTCGTCTGGCAATACGACCGTCCAGCCCTCGGCGATTTGCATAACGGGACCGAGTCCGTCTATAAGGTTAATCCTCACCATAGTGACAGGCATCTCGGCAGCAGTACGGAATTGAGAACTAAATCCGCCGCCTCTGAAATATTGCAAGTTGGCTTGAGTCCACTGAGTAGCGCCCATGCAAGCGTTGATGTCCTCTTCATTCATATTCCACCATTGTTTCATCACAGCCTTGCCGTCTTCTTGGGACATTGCGCTTCCGTCAAGTGCGGCCGCTCCCGAGTTGATGAGGTGGATAAATCCGCCCGACGCTTTGCCCGTTGGTTTCCAACCCGTAACCCTCTCTACAGATTCGGGCGACCAGAAAGTTCTTACGTCGGCAAAGACGCTGGCTCTTTGGTTTAGCAATTTGCTAAACAGCATTGCCAAGCCGTTGAGGCAATCGTTTTCGGTGGCGAGAGTAAACGGTTCTTTCTTGCCGTTCCAATCAAAAGTCGAGTTGAGGATAGCCTCGGTAAAGTCGCCGTTTGGCAACCAATCCGTCCACATTCTTTGACCTTGGAAACCGCCCGCAATAGCGTTTCTACCCAAAGATTCTTCCGGATACCCCATCTCTTTGAGCTTTGAATTGCCAAGCATAATATCCTTGATGACGAGCGTCATCTTGGCGATAAACTCCCATTGAGCGTCCTTGTCTTCTCTTGTCCTTTGCTCTACGTTGATATCTATGCCTTCTTTGCAGTTTTTCTTAATCCAAGCCAGCTCTTTAGCATATTCGTCGTGGTCGTAAATGCCGAGCGTAACACGGCGATTGATCTCCGACATATCCACCCATTCCGCTCTGATGCCGAGGTACTTTTGCAAGAAGTTGGCGTCAACGTAAGAGCCACCGATACCCATAGATACCGAGCCGAGTCCAACGTATGCTTTGTTTCTCATTTCGCCCACAGCCAACGCACAACGAGCAAAGCGCAAAATCTTGTCTTGCACGTCTTGAGGAATGCTCGTGTCGCCCATATCTTGCACGTCCTTGCCGTAGATGCTAAATGCAGGCAAGCCTCTCTGTGCGTGTACCGCCATTGCTGCGGCAAGATAAACGGCGCCCGGTCTTTCCGTACCGTTGAAACCCCATACGGCTTTGATTGTGTGTGGATTGACGTCTATTGTTTCGCTACCGTAGCACCAACATGGTGTAACCGACAAGGTTGCCACTACGTTGTTAGCCTCAAACTTCTCAGCGCAGTCTGCAGCTTCTTTTCCGCCCGCTATCGTGCCATCGGCGATAATAACTCTTGCAGGTGTGCCGTCAGTATAAAAAACGTTGTCTTCAATTAGTTTTTTTGCCGACAAAGCTAGATTCATCGTTTGCTCTTCGAGGCTCTCTCTTACACCCATACATCTTCCGTCGATGATTGGGCGAATACCTATCGTTGGTCTCATTGCTTTATTCTCCTTATACTTTTTGTAATTATTATTTATTTTCGTTCGTCAAATCGTTGACGACTTTGCTTGCTATTATTAGTCCCGCAACCGACGGACACCATGCTACCGACGCCGGCGTAGGCTTACGCTGACCTTCTTGCGCCTGCCTCTTGATGGGCAGTTGACGGGAACATACCGTAGTCAAACTATTGATACCACGAGCTTTGAGTTCTCTACGCATTACTTTGGCAAGGGCGCAATTATTGGTATCAAAGACGTCCTTGATTTCAAAAGCCGTCGGGTCGGTCTTGTTGCCCGTGCCCATACTGCTAATGACGGGTATGCCAAGTTTGTCCGCTTGCATTATTATTTCGATTTTTGCACTCACCGTATCCACTGCGTCGACTATATAATCCACGCCTTCAAAACTTACTTCATCGTCCCCCGGCAAATAAAACTTGTCGTAAACCTTGACCTTTGCCGTAGGGTTGATGTCCAATATCCTTGCTTTGGCAACGTCAACTTTCTTTTGACCGATAGTACTGTGAAGGGCGATGATTTGTCTATTGAGATTGCTAAGCGACACTACGTCGTGGTCAATCAATACAAAGTTGCCGACTCCGCTCCTAGCCAAGCCCTCTACCACGTATCCGCCTACACCGCCTACGCCGAAGATAGCTACGCAAATACCCGCCAACTTGTCCACGGCACTATCTCCCAACAGCATTGCCGTCCTCGAAAATTGTTCGCTCATAAATATATTATAATATATTAATTTTCTATTTTCAATACATATCGGACTTTTTTGACAAATAAAGGACGGTAAAAAGCGTTCCCTATAAGGGATTTTTTAGAACATTGTAAAAGAGTAGCAAATTTTTGCTACTCTTTACTTTTTGCTTTTCAAAAACACACAACTTTGCTTGCAAAGTATAGTGTGCTACACTCTTGTTAATTTAAATTTTTAATTTAAAAGCATAATGATTGATTTTTTTTATCTTATATGTTATAATTAAACAAAATTTGCGGCACGCCGCAAATGCAATCTTGAAACGGAGTTTTAATAAAATGAAATTAAAATGTGCTTCATTTTTTGCAGGCGTTGGCGGAATAGATAAAGGCTTTGAATTAGCAGGATTTGAAACAATTTTTGCTAATGAATTTGACTTAAATGCCTCTATTACCTATAAAGCAAATTTTCCCAATGTTCAATTTTCGTTGAGTGATATTCGTGATTTAGACGAAAAAAAGGATATTCCCGACTTTGACATAATGCTTGCAGGTTTTCCGTGTCAAGCGTTTTCAGTTGCAGGCTATAGGCAAGGTTTTAATGATGAAAAAGGTCGTGGCAATTTGTTTTTTGAACTCGCTCGTATTATTGAAGAAAAAAAGCCCCAAGTAGTCTTCCTTGAAAACGTTAAAAATCTTGTTTCGCACGACAACGGTAATACTTTTGCAGTTATAAGCGAAACATTAGAAAAATTAGGCTATTATATCAAACCCTTTGTTTTAAATGCTTGCAATTATGGTAATATACCCCAAACAAGAGAAAGAATTTATATCGTTTGCTTTAGAAACAAAGAACATTATAAAAATTTTGAACACTTAAAGCCTATAAAATTAGAAAAAACACTTGCTGACTTGGTAGACTTTGAAAACAAGCAAGACGATAGATATTACTATACTGAAAAATGTGATTTCTATGATAAACTTGTAGCAGGTATTACAAAGTCAGACACTTGCTATCAATGGCGTAGGGTTTACGTAAGGGAAAATAAAAGTAAAATGTGCCCCACCTTAACCGCAAATATGGGTACAGGCGGACACAATGTTCCTTTAATTAGGATGTATAATGGCGAAATTAGAAAATTAACACCAAGAGAGTGTTTTAACTTACAAGGCTTTCCAAGTGATTTTATTTTGCCCGACAATCTTTGTAATGGTGCATTATACAAACAAGCAGGAAATTCCGTTGTGGTAAGCGTTATTCAAAGAATAGCCGAAGAAATAAAAAATGCAATAAAATAAAGTTAAAGGTGCATCAAATTGATGCACCTTTATTGTTATTCTTCATCCGCTGTTTCGTTTTTAGTAAATTTTTCATAAGTTCCTAACTCGGCAAAATCTACCGAATAACTTAAATCATCAAGTTTTGTAAACACAACACAATCTATGCCAAATATTTCAAGCATTTCATAAGTTAAAAGTGTTTTTTCGGGCAATTCAAATACTTTACGTAATAACCACTCGCCTAAAACTTTGTTTGGATTACTCATTATGGCTTTGTTATCTTGTTGACATACCTTTGCGGAAATTATAGTGCCGTCAGGTAGTAATAATTCAAAAGGTTGGTCACGGTTAGGGAAAAAGCCCGCATATCTTTCTCTATCTTCAGCAGGGAATGGAATATATATTTCATTCATATCTCTCTTTCGACCGCCAGCGTTCCATTGATTTAAGCCACTTTTTTGTGCAACAAACTTTGTGCCATTAGGTTTTGTGGAATATAAACGTAAACAAGCCTTGTTTGTTGTATCAAATTCAACTACTGTTGTTGTAATACCTTGAGGAATATTATCCGCCAAACCCATTAAATAAGTATAAGGGTCGTCAAGAATATCTACCGTAAAAGAGTCTAACAAAATTATATCATCAAAAATCATATAAAGGGTGTTTTTTGACATACTGAAATGGTAAACGTGCTTTCCGTCGGTAAAATATGTATTATTTACATTGCCACGTTCGGGAAGTAAAGATATATTTTCAATATCAATGGACTCAAATACATGTTCAAGGATTTGCATAGTGTTAGGGATACGTTTAACTATATGATATATAAGTTCATCTATGCCGTGTAAATTCTTTGTAATACGGATACGCTCATTTCTAAATTCCGAAACTTTTTTTGCTAATTCTAACCCTGATAACGGACTTAATTTTTCTCTTAAACTATCAAACTCTGCTACTTTTTGGTCGTTATTTCCCATCCAAGTTTTTAAGCCAACACCAATTCTACCTTTTTTAGCGTCAGCGGAACAATCGCTACGAGATAAATTATCAGCGTTAAAATACTTGCAAAACACATTTTCTTGAACTCTATATGGCAAATAAGGACACGCATTATCCGAGAATAAACGTGTTAATTTACCTATTATTCCGAGCATTTGTTTGTACTGTTGTTTTTGTTCTTCGGGTTGTAAATCGTAAAACATACTATTTCCTAAAATAATTATTATTTATTTTAACATAGTTTTATGTTTTTTTCAATTAGTTTTACGTGTATAAAAGAAAACTCGACTTGTGAAAAGTCGAGTTTTGTAATGATTCAATTAAATCCCTTACAGGGAATCCGTAAATCCGTCCTTTTAGAGTTGTTGTTATACGATTAGTTCATCAACATTCTGTCGTTGGTCATCTGAGTGCCTGCCACTTCCTCAAACTTTTTGAGCAAGTCGGCAACGGTGAGATTTTTCTTTTCTTCACCTTTGACGTCGTAGATGATTGCGCCATTGTGCATCATAACCAATCTATTGCCGTATCTGATTGCGTCCTTCATATTGTGCGTAATCATTATGGTGGTAATGTTGTCCTTAGAGGTAATCTCTTCGGTCAATTCCAACACCTTGGCGGCAGTCTTAGGGTCTAGCGCTGCGGTGTGCTCGTCCAAAAGAAGCAAGTCGGGCTTTTTGAGAGTAGCCATAAGCAAAGTGAGCGCTTGGCGTTGTCCACCCGATAGCAAACCTACCTTAGAAGTCAGTCTGTCTTCGAGGTTTAGTCCGAGCATAGCCAGCTTTTCTCTATAAATCTCATATTCCGCCTTGGTCACGCCCCAACCCAAGCCTCTCTTTTTGCCTCTACGGTTGGCAAGGGCAAGGTTTTCGATGATACTCATATTGGCGGCCGTACCTACCATAGGGTCTTGGAATACCCTGCCGAGCATAGAGGCTCTCTTGTATTCGGGATATCTGGTGATATCTTTGCCGTTGATCTCTACGCTACCGTCCTCCGGAAGGAAAACGCCCGAGATAATGTTGAGCATTGTGGACTTACCCGCGCCGTTACCGCCAATAACGGTGATAAAATCGCCCTCTTCCATCTCGAGGTTAAGTCCGTTGAGCGCCTTCTTTTCGTTGATAGTGCCGATATTGAAGGTCTTGTGAATATTGGTAAGTTTAAGCATTTTCACTGCCCTCCTTTTCGGCGTTCTCTACAATTTGATTGGCTACCTCGTCGTTCATAATCACGTCGGTAGGATTGCCCACCGCCTCTTTGACACGCTTAGAGTTGTTGGACTTGGAGCTTCGTTTAAACTTGCCCTTGATATTAGGCAGGGATAGTGCGATAACCACGAGCACTGCCGTAAGAAGTTTGATATAATCGGTAGGAAGACCGGCAAATATGATAAGCGTTATTATTTCTCTATAGATTATACTTCCGATAAATACGCTTATTATTTTCAACAAAAAGTTGTGTTTTGCGCTGATTATTGCTTCTCCGATAATGACAGATGCAAGGCCTATTACTATCGAGCCTACTCCAAAACTTATATCTCCGTAGCCGAATTGTTGCGCCACCAAAGAGCCCGAAAACGCTACGAGCGCATTGGAAATCATAAGTCCTATTATCTTGGTGTTGTCGGTGTTGATACCTTGCGCACGGCACATCTTCTCGTTAGAACCCGTAGCACGAATCGCGCTACCGACTTCGGTACCGAAAAACCAATAACTTGCCCCTATGATTATTGAGGAAACTATCAAGCCTATAATGAGGATTATAAGGTTCCTTGCCACTGCGTCGTTAAACCACGCGCTGACAATCGCAAACATATTGACACCAATAGGCAAAGATAGCGTTGGCATACCCATAATAATAAGGTTGACGGAATATAAAGCCGTCATAGTCAAAATGCCCGCCAAAATAGGGGCAATCTTGAACTTGGTGATCAGTAACCCCGTAACCATACCCGCTACACCGCCTACCAGCAAAGCAACGAGGCTTGCTAGTAGTGGGTCGCAGTTGTTGTTGATGAGCAATGCGACGATGGCGCTACCCGTAGCAAAACTACCTTCTACCGTCAAATCCGCAACGTCCAGCAGTCTATAGGTGATATAAACGCCAAAAGCCATTATACCCCAAAGCACGCCTTCGCCCGCACCGCCTAATATTGTCATTAGAAATCCCATTGTGATACCATCCGCCTATGATTATTGCAAATCCAAAATAGAGCCAGGGATTGTGTAACCGATTTGCTCTGCAATAGTCTTGTTGATGGACAATGCGAAACCTTCGGTTTGGTATGCAACCGGCATCTCGGCAGGATTTTTGCCGTTGACCAAAATATCAAACGCCATTTTTGCGGCAACTTTGCCGAGTTCATAATAATCGATACTGTAAGTAGCGATTCCGCAAGCGTCGGTCATACCGCCCTCACCGCATACGATAGGAATATTGTAGTTGCCCGCAGTGTTGGCAGAGTGTACCGATGCTGCGGCGGTAGCAAGAATATTGTCGGTAGGAATATAGAGGCACTCTACTCCTGCGGTAGCCGCTCTACCCATTGCGCTTTGGATTTCCGTTGCGTCGTTGATAGTAATACGAGTTACTCTATCTTCTCCGAGATAATCGATAAGCAAATCCGCTTGAATCTTTGAGTTGTTTTCTTTTGCGGAATACAACACGCCGTATTTAGCAGTAGAGGAATCTTTTACTATGAGTTTCATCAACTCAGCTTGTTGTTCGATTGGGTTCATATCGCTACAGCCCGTAACGTTAGAGCCGGGTCTTTCCTTAGTAGCAACTAATTTTTCCGCTACAGGGTCGGTCACCGCACTAAATACTATAGGGGTAGTCTTGGTAGCGTTTGCCGCAGCCACCGATGGTGACGTAGCGATTGTATAGATGAGGTCCACGTTTTTGTTAATCAACGTACTTGCGTTGGTAGAGTTATTGTTTGCTTCGCCGTTGGAGTTGGTATACTCGAATTTTACCGTTTTACCTACTCCATCCATAAGAGTAGTAAGTTCGGTCTTAAAGCCTTCGTATGCTTTGTCGAGTGCAACGTGAGGCAATAATTGAATTACGCCTATCGTGTAGTCGGCTTTGGTGCAGCCTGCGAAAGAGAATGCCGAAATTGCAACGAGCAATATTACGAGCATTGATACGATGTAAATTTTCTTCATCTTCATTGTCTTTTTTTGTTTTGCCATCGTGGTGGCCTCCTTATTTTTTACACTTTTATATTATAAAACAATAATACTTGTGTGTCAATAAAAAATTATTACATATTACTATATATTATAGTATAGTTAGATATCCATAATTTACGGCTCTTTTCTTTGAGGGAGGGCATAATGCAACAGGTGGGCTAATTAGCATATACGCTCATTCCAAAACCTCAAAAACTCGATACGTGTCGATGATTTTGACATTTTGCAATATAATCTGCCTTTTCTACAATCCCCTTAGATTAACTTATTGCCAAAAAAAATTACGGCATTGAAACAGTGCCGTAATTTTTTGTTTTGTAACGTTTCGTTATTCTTCGTGCTTGCCGTCCTTGACGTAGTCGATATGCAACAGTTCGTGTCTTCTCTTGCCTATGATGTAGTCGTAGATTTGAGTAACGGCAGGGTTTTGATCGGAGAATTTGATTTGCAACTTTCTATCTACGTGATACAAGCCTCTCGCTCTATGCTCTCTATCCTTATACTTGGTGCAAGGTTGTCCGCCTCCGGCGATACAGCCCTCTGGACAAGCCATCACTTCGACAAAGTCGTAGTATGCTTTGCCCGACTGCAAGTCTTTGATTAGCTCACCCGCGGCTTTTAGGCCGTAGACGATAGCGATTTTGACCTCTCTATCTCCAATCATGATGCTCGTGGTTTTGAGAGTTTCTCTACCTCTTACGCCGATAATTGCAATTTTGTCAAGCGCCTCTTTACTCTTGTCGGTGCTACATCTACGAATAACGGCTTCGGTAACGCCACCCGTTACGCCAAATATAACGCCCGCGCCACTGAAGAGTCCGAACGGCATATCGGGAGCTTCGCCCTCTAGTTCGTTGAACAAAATTCCCGCACGCTTGATCATCTTGACGAGTTCTCTCGTTGTGATGACGAGGTCGGTCTCTTGTCTGCCGTCCGCTGCGGTAAACTCAGGTCTATCGGCTTCGTATTTCTTAGCCGTACAAGGCATGATTGCTACGACGTAGGTCTCTTTGCCGTCGCCCATTTTGTTGTAATAATCTTTGATTACGCTACTAAACATACTCATTGGGCTACGACAAGTGGATACGTTAGGCTTAAGTTCGGGGTGCATCTTTTCTACGTACTGTATCCAACCGGGACAGCAAGAGGTAAACATTGGGAACACACCGTCGTTGTTGAGTCTATCCAAGAATTCGTTGGACTCTTCGATAACAGTAAGGTCGGCACTCAAAGAAGTGTCGTAAACTTCGTCAAAGCCGAGTTTGTGAAGCGCCGCCACAGTCTTACCGAGTCCGTTTCTACCCGCCTCGAAGCCAAACTCTTCGCCTATCGCCACTCTTACGGCAGGTGCAATCTGTGCAACGATACGCTTGCCCTCTTTGTTGCCAAGCAAGTGCCACAACTTGTCGGTCTGGTTGTTGATGACGATAGCGCCCGTAGGACATACCGCCGCGCATTGGCCGCAGTTGACGCAGTTGCTCTCCGCAAGCGGACGATTGAAGGCAGGGGTTACCCTAACCTCGCTGCCTCTATGCGCAAAGTCTATAGCGCCGATACCTTGCACTTCGCTACACATACGCACACAGTCGCCGCACAGGATACATTTGTTAGGGTCTCTAACGATACCCTTGGCGCTATTGTCTATCTCTGCTTTTGGACGAGTGTCCTCAAATCTTATCTTTTTGATACCGAACTTAGCTGACAATTCTTGCAGACGGCAGTTGCCGTTTCTCTCGCAAGTGGTGCAATCTTTGCAGTGGCTGGCAAGTAAAAGCTCCAGAATCATCTTGCGATGCTTGTGCAATCTCTCGGTGTTGGTCTTGATAACCATACCGTCCTTTGGCGGGGTAGAGCAAGAAGCGTGAATACTTCCTCTATCGTCCTCAACCACACACATACGACACGCGCCGTATATGGACAAATCGGAATTGTAACAGAAGGTTGGCAATTCGATACCTGCTTTTCTGATGACTGCAAGTATGTTCTGCTCGTCGGTAAACTCTACTCTATGTCCGTCGATAATCATTATTCCCATTGCTTTAGTCCTCCTTGATTGCCTTGAACGGACAAGCCGTCTCGCACGCACCGCACTTAATACACCTGTTAGGGTCTATCTTGAACGGCTTTTTGATTTCACCGCTAATAGCCATGACAGGGCATTGTCTAGCGCACTTGCTGCAACCTCTACATACCTCAGGGTCGATATAAATGGTCTTGAGTTTGCTACATACGTGAGTTGGACATTTTTTGTCCACGACGTGGGTCACGTACTCGTCTCTAAAATATTTAAGGGTACTAATAACGGGTCCCGCAGCCGTCTTACCGAGTCCGCACAACGCGGTTGCGCTGATGGTTTCGGCAAGCTCCGTCAACATATCGAGGTCTTCGAGCTGTCCTTGTCCCGCTACTATTCTTTCGAGAATTTCTTTCATTCTCTTGGTGCCTTCTCTACAAGGTACGCACTTACCGCAAGACTCGTTTTGGGTAAAGTTCATGAAGAAGCGCGCAACCTCTACCATACAAGTATCCTCGTCCATAACTACGAGTCCACCGCTACCTATCATCGCGCCCACCTTCTTGAGTGAGTCGAAGTCTAGAGGAAGGTCGAGGTGCTCTTCCGTCAAGCAACCGCCCGACGGTCCGCCTATCTGCACTGCTTTAAACTTTTTGTCGTTTTTGATTCCGCCGCCGATATCGAACACGACTTCTCTCAAAGTCGTACCCATTGGCACTTCGATAAGTCCCGTATTGCGAACGTTGCCGGTAAGCGCAAAAGCCTTAGTTCCGGGACTGTTGGCAGGGCCTATACCCAAAAACCACTCTGCGCCGTTGGCTATGATGAGAGGTACTGTCGAAAAGGTCTCAACGTTGTTGAGTACGGTAGGCTTGCCAAACAAACCTGCTTCTACCGTACGAGGCGGTTTGACTCTAGGCATACCCCTATTGCCTTCGATAGACGCCGTCATTGCGCTACCTTCACCGCAGACGAACGCGCCCGCTCCTTGGTTGATATGAATATCAAAACTAAATCCGCTGCCAAGTATATTTTTGCCCAAAAGTCCAACTTCTTTGGCTTGTTCTACCGCCTTGTGCAGACGCGATACAGCCAAAGGATATTCTGCTCTCACGTAGATATAGCCCGTATCGGCACCCGTAGCGATACCCGCTATCATCATACCCTCTAGTACGGAATGTGGATTGCCTTCCATAATGCTACGGTCCATAAACGCGCCGGGGTCGCCCTCGTCGCCGTTGCAGACTATGTACTTTTGTTGTTGTTTTTGTCTAGCCACTTGCGCCCACTTGCGTCCCGTAGGATAACCGCCACCGCCTCTACCTCTGAGGTTGGAAGTAACCATCGTGTCGCAAATCTCTTGCGAAGTCATGTGGAAAAGCGCCTTTTCCAACGCGCCGTATCCGCCCTTGGCAACGTATTCGCCTATATCCTCCGCGTCAATGTGTCCGCAGTTGGCAAGTACGGTACGAGTTTGCTTAGCATAGAAAGGAATATCGTCTTGCTTGGCAAAAGCTACGTTATTTTCGTATATAAGTCTGGTGATAAGCTCGTCGCCCGCGATAGACTTGTCGACTATCTCTTCGCAATCGTCGAGTTTTACTTTGGTATAAAGCCAACCCATTGGGTCTATTCTAAGCAACGGACCAAGCTCGCAAAAACCGTTGCAACCACTCTTTTTGACGCCAATTCCGCTGTGGTCAACGTGACTCTCGAGCGACACTTGAACGTCAATGCCTTTGGCTTGACACAATTCGATTATGCGGTGATATATCTTGTCGGAACCGCCTGCAAGACAACCCGTACCGGCGCAAACCAAGACCTTTTTCTTTTGGTTATCCAGGCTTTCTTTGCACGTTTCTCTAAAAACTTTGAGTTCGACGTCGCTCTTAAACTTTTCCATTTTCTTTCTCCTTAATCTCTTTGATGAGTGCCTTGACTTTGTCAGGCGTCATTGCAGGATAAACCACGTCGTTGAGAGTCAACACGGGCGCAAGTCCGCACGCACCGAGACAAGACACCGTCTCTATCGTAAACATAAGGTCGTCGGTCGTATCTTGATTGATAAGTCCGAGCTCTCCGCGCAAAGCGTTGATAACGGCGGTGGACTTACGCACGTGGCATGCCGTTCCGTCGCACACTCTAAATACGTATTTTCCCTTTGGTTCAAGCGAAAAGTTTTCGTAAAAAGTCGCTACGCTGTAAATTTTGGCAGGACTGATTTGCAATTTCTTAGCAACGTATTCCATAACTTCTTGAGACAAATATCTATACTTGCCCTGAATTTGTTGTAAAATACTGATGAGATTGGTGGCACTGTTGTCGTTGGCTTGCAAAATCTCGTCAATGACAGTGCAATCTTCTATATTCATAACTTCCTCCGTTTTGGTAACTGCCACCATTATATCAAATAATATATATAAAGACAACACAATAGCCCAAAGTTTGTTACAAAAATAACGATTATTTGACATTATCTTTTTTATCGTTTTGTTTTTCTACTTGTTTCTCGATATCTAAGACAAAACAGACGGCAAAAGCCGTCTGTTTTGATGATTGTTGTATAATTATTTCGTACCGAAGAGTCTGTCGCCCGCATCGCCGAGTCCCGGGAGGATATAGCAGTGCTCGTTGAGCTCTCTATCCAAAGTGGACACGTAGACTTTGACGTCAGGGTGGTCGCCGGCTACTCTCTCCAATCCCGCAGGCGCCGCAATGATACTCATCATAGTGATATCCTTGACGCCTTGCTTTTTGAGGAAGCCGATTGCTTCGCTTGCGCTACCGCCCGTGGCTAGCATCGGGTCGAGCAAAAACACCTTCATATTTTCGATGCCTTGAGGTAGTTTGCAGTAGTATGCTTGTGGTTCCATGGTTTCCTCGTCACGATACATACCGATATGTCCCACTTTGGCGGTCGGCAAAAGGGTGTGTATACCGTTGACCATTCCGAGTCCCGCTCTGAGGATAGGCACGATTGCTACCGACTTCTCCACTATCATAGTCTGGGTGCAAACCTCAAGCGGAGTCTCTATCTCCACTTCTTTGGTAGGGATATCCTTGAGCGCCTCGAAAGCCATAATGGAAGTAATCTCTTCCACGAGCTCTCTAAACTCTTTCATACCCGTGTTTTTGTCTCTCAAATGCGCGATTTTGTGCTTGATGAGAGGGTGGTTGAACACCATTACGTTTGGATAATCTTTCATAATTTTCTCCTAATATTTTAGTTGTTGTCTACGCTCTCGGTAACAACGGCTTCGGTCGTTTCTTCTTCTGCGCCGTCTTGAGTATCTTCAACTACGGCCTCGGTTGCTTCTTCGCTCTTGACGAGTTCTCCGCCGTAAGCGCTACCAACGATAGACTCTTGCTTATTCTTGCCTCTGCCAATCATAAAGATTGCGTTGAGAATGATACCGATGAAGGTAGCTACTGCGAGTGCCGAGAAGCTGAGTATACCGATGTTGAGAGTTTTGCCTGCCGCACTCATACCGATACCGATAACGAGGATTACGGAACAGATAATCATATTCTTACTGTCGGAGAAGTCAACTTTTGCTTCTACTATGGTCTTAAGTCCGTTGGCTGCAATCATACCGTAGAGAATGAGCGAAGCACCGCCGATTACAGGTGCAGGGATTGTGCCGAGCACTGCGCCGAACTTGCTGAAGATACCGAGCACTACCGCAAAGATACCCGCAACGAACAATACGTTAGGATTGTAGTTTTTGGTAAGGGAAAGCACTGCGGTATTCTCGCCGTAAGTGGTGTTGCAAGGACCGCCTATAAGACCTGCAGCCATGGTTGCAACGCCGTCGCCGAGCAAGGTGCGATGTACGCCAGGGTCGGTGATGAAGTCCTTACCGCAAACGATAGAACTTGCGTTGACGTCGCCGAGGTGCTCCATAAAGGTAACGATAGCGATTGGTGCGAACATCAATATTACTTTGAGCAAATCTTTGTTCCAAATCTTGCCAAGAGAGCCGTACCAGCCGAATGCCTTAGTAAACTCGCTTGGTTGGAACAAAATCCATCCACTGTTGATTACGGTGTCAAAGCTAACGATACCGAAGCAAAGCGCTACGATATAGCCTACAACGATACCGAGCAAAACCGGAATAATCTTAAAAAAGCCTTTGGCAAATACTGAAAATCCGATGATGGTAGCCGCCGTTGCGATGCCTGCAACTACGTAGCCGACAGTTTGCGTAGAGGTTGCAGTGTCGGGAGCAACGAAGTTGTTGATTGCAACCGGCGCAAGACACATACCGATAACTATGATTACCGGACCTACTACGATAGGTGGGAAAAGCTTACGAATAAAGTTGGTGCCGACGAGTTTGATAATCAGCGACAAGATTACGTAAACGAGGCCCGTACAGAGGACTGCAATACTTAGTTGCGCCATTGCGTAGTTCCAAGTCTCGGAACCGATAGCCCCTTTGTCTCCCATTTGCAAGCTAAGCGCGCTCAAGAACGCGAAGCTAGAGCCCAAAAATACAGGCACTTTACGCTTGGTGATGAAATAAAAAATAATCGTACCCATACCTGCCGAGATAAGAGCGATTGAGATACTCATATTGGCAAGAATCGGTACGAGAATGGTTGCGCCGAGCATTGCGAAAACGTGTTGGAAGCTTAAGACGGCTTCTTTTGGTGTAATAAAACCTTTTTTCATAAGTTTTCCCCTTTTGTAAATTTTCTTTTACAGTTATTTTACACTAAATATCGCCGTTAGACAATAACATTTTGATATTTTTATATATTTTTTTATTTTATCTTATTTTCACTCGCTTATTCGGCGCTCTTCGATATTCCGCTCTTAGCAAAGAGCCTTGCCTATCGCAACTAGAGCTATCTCCGACACGACGGGTAAAGCCATAAAAATCGCAAAATAAACCACGTCGCGCTTTTTGTGTAACGATTGTTTGTTGACCGCGGACACTATCAATCCCGCCAAACTCAAAATAATATCCACGCCGCCTATTGCCGACCCTACGATAATCACTACGAAGGACAATACCAACGGCAAACTCTTGATGTCGTTGGGTTCTTTATTCTTGTCTTGTCGATATGCGTCGATAATAGTCCAACTCAAAAATACTATCATTGCAATCAAAACGAGCGCAACGATGACTTTGAATGCTTTGATCGCCTTGTTCATATAATCACTCCTTTGTCTAACAATATTATTATACACCTGCCGTCAAGTAAATAGCAACCAAAAGAAAATTCGCCACCTAATGGTGGCGAAAGCGATAAGAAAAAATGCTTGTCTATTAGCTCTCCTCTACGAATTCTCCGTCGATAGTAGATTGATACATCATCCAATATCCTCTACCATTCTCTACGATTGGCAACCATTGCCTACAAGTTGAGTTGCAAGGCGGTGGATTGGAGTTGTCCTTGTCGGGTACGCCGTAGCATATAATTTGTGGCACGCCTTCGTAATAAATTATGCCTGTAACGTAATACCCCTCTTCTCCCGTAGGCACTCTCACCCACTTGCTGTTTTCGATAAGACTTTCCAACTCTTCGTCGGCTTGATAAGTATCAAATAATTTGTCTAGTTCGTCTTTGATAGAGTTATAAAAGTCCGTAGAAGGCTTTTGCTCCTCGCCCGTATTTTCACTCGCGTCGCTAGACGTATCGTCCTTAGCCCTTTGCTCTTGCTCGAACTTTTCTTCACTCGCTTGTATGGTAGGTTGTACCTCTTCCACAACCTCTTGCTCGCTCGTTGAGGTTTCGGCGCACCTCTCTATTTCTTCTCGAGCCTCTTTTCTTTCTCCTATACGGTGAGACTCTTCATGGATTTTTTCTTGGCGATTGATTATGCGGTTTTGCTCATCATTTCGCACTTGCTCTTGACCGCTAACAGTTTCGTTGTTTTGCTCCGCGTTAGATTGCCTATGTTGAGATTTTTGGGGATACGTATCGACTTTTTGACTATTATCGTATCCGCTCGCCCTATTATTTATCTCTCTAAGAATACGTGCCTGACCAAGTGCGTTGCCGTTGACGCTACCTTTGGCCATTATTCTACCATCCGACAAAGCCACAGCAGTGAGCGTGGCATCCATATCAATGTCGTCTATATCAGCAACGCTATCACAATCGCCGAGATATGCCAATCTATCCCCTTCGAATATGCCAATTAGCGCATCCTTTGTTCCGTTGATTTTAGCTTTGGCAATACACTTGTCACTCAACCTTTCTATTTTGACGTATCCCGTCGTATCTCCGTTAAGCACGATAAGTTTTTTATTGATAAACATAGCCCCTCCTATCACAATAGACTATGCCGTCAAGCCAACTAATATTACTTGCAAACCGAGCAAAACGCCTCTCAATTTTGGAGAATTTTGGCAAAAAAAACGGACGGCTGTGTCCGTTCTTATATTATATTATTAATCAATATATTTTTTAGTATCCTAAATAGACAGTTTGTCCGATAGTTCCACGTACTGTTCCAAGGACAAACTCTCGCCCCTAACTCTAACGTCCAAGCCCATATCGGTTAGAGCCTTTTCCGCCACGCTTCTATATACGCCCAACTGCAAAAGGTTGTTGACGAGCGTCTTTCTTCTCATAGCAAAGCCCGCTCTTATCACCTTCTTAACCTTAGCCTTATCCACGCCGTCGTACTTGTCGTATAGGTCTATGCGCACTATACAGCTGTCGACCTTGGGTTGTGGCACGAATAGTGTCTTAGGCACGGTGCGGGTAATCTTTGCCTCGCCCTCCAAGGCAATGGCAAGAGTTATCACGCCGTAATCACTGCTTCCTTCTTTGCTGACTATACGCTCACCCACTTCTTTTTGAATCATCACCGTCACGCTGCCCGGTTTGTGCTCGCTCTCCAAAAAGCGCATTATAAGAGGCGTGGTGATATAGTAAGGAAGATTGGCAACGACTTTGTACTTACTGCCCGTCATTGCAATAAGCTCGTCCTCGCTCACCTTTTGAAAGTCCTTAAATATAACCTCAACCTTATCGTCCAAGCCTTGTAGCGACTGAGACAAGATGGGTACGAGATTGCGATCTATTTCGAAGGCGTACACCTTTTTGGCTACGCTTGCAAGTTGCCTCGTCAAAGTGCCTGCGCCCGCACCAATCTCAACCACTACGTCGTCCTGCATTATTCCGCTGTCCGCGACCATCGCATTAAGGAGATTGACGTCGGTGATAAAGTTTTGGCCAAACTGCTTGTTGAACTTGAAGTTGTTGTCTCTTAGCAACTCGCTTATATTCATAACAACTCTCTCACCCTAAGCTTTGCGCCTATTTCTCTAGCAATATTGCGCGCTTTGTCTATCTCCTCTTGACCTATGCAATCCACTACGCTAAGCACGACGTTGCCCCCCGCCTTGACGCAATTTCTTGCAAAGTCAAGCATAATATCAAATGCATCTAAGCCGTAATCGCTATGACATATAGCGTCGTACTTGACCTTGTCGGTAGCGTTGAGCGAAACGTTGATAGTATCCATAATTTTGCTCATCTCGCTAGATATGTCTCTACCGTTGATTTTGCTGCCCTGTCCGTTAGTATTGATACGAGTCTTGCCACCCTTAGAGTGAACGTAGTCACATATCTTGACTATCTCGTCAAACTTGTAGGTCGGCTCTCCGTATCCGCAAAACACCACTTCGCCGTAATCCGATATATCGTACTCTCTCTCGAGAATATCGATAACTTGCTCTGCGGTTGGCTCGTCCTTAATCCATAAGTCGCCGTATATTGGTTTGTCGTAATACCTCACGCAAAACTCACACCTATTGCTACAACGATTGGTGAGATTGATATATATATTGGTGTCCACGGTATAGACGTATCTTTGTTCCATACTTCCTCCGTCAGTCTACTATTTTGTAGAATAATCTCTTGGTGTTGGCGCTAGTTCTTTCTATTACGCTCTCCACGTCCTCGCCAAGCACTTCCGCCACCTTTTGCGCGACGAGCCTAACGTACTTAGGCATATTCGGCGTGCCTCTAAAAGGTACGGGCGTCATATAAGGACAGTCAGTCTCCAGCAAAAGTCTATCGGGTCTTATTGCCTTGATGACCTCTTCTTTTTTTGCGTTTTTGAAGGTTATCGCTCCGCCTAATGCGTAATAACAATCAAGTTTGTCAAAGAGTTTTACGCTCTCCGCCGAACCACTGTAGCAATGCAAAAGTATTCCTCTCTTTATCTTGCCAGCATATTGCGACAATAGGTCGAAGCTGTCCTTATAACTCTCCCTTACGTGCAATACCACCGGCAAGTCGAGGGTAGTCGCAAGTCGAAGCTGTCTTTCGAAGGCTACGAGTTGGCTCTCTCTAGGCGGATCGGGATAGTGATAGTCTAGCCCTATCTCGCCCAACGCCACTACCTTGGGGTGTGTGGATAGTCTTCGATAAATTTCGAGATGCTCCTTAGTCAACTTTTCCGCTTCTTGAGGGTGCGTGCCTATTATTGCGTAGACGCCTACGTTGTCCTCGGCAAGGTCTACGGCTCTTAGCGAGCTGTCGCAATCGAAGCCCACCTCGCAAAACTTCATAGGAATATCCAACGTATCTTGCAATATTTGTGGCCGCAACTCGTCTAGTGCGCAGTCGTTGACGTGAGCGTGTGAGTCTATTATCATCTTATTTCGCTACCCGACTTCATCTTGGTAGCAGGAGAGATAAGGGTGAGGTTGCCCTCGTCGTCGCTTGCGCAAAGCACCATACCTTGCGACTCTATTCCGCGCAACTTGACGGGTTTGAGGTTGGTGACTACCACCACTTGCTTACCAACCATTTCTTCAGGGTTGTAATACTTGGCAATTCCGCTGACGATAGTGCGTGGACTTCCCTCGCCGAGGTCAACTTTGCTACAAAGTAGCTTGTCCGCCTTAGGCACCTTTTCGCATTCTACGATAGTGCCGACTTTTAGTTGTACTTTCTCGAATTCTTCGATACCGATTTCTTGAATTGTTACTACGTTTTCCACTTGTTTCTCTTCCTTTGCTTTTGCTTGTTTCATTTGTTCTTCGATTATGCCGTCCATATACGCCAGCTCTTTGTTGAGGTCGTATCTCACGAATAGCGCTTCGCCCTTGTCCACCGTAGTGCCGACTTCGGTTGCCCCGAAAGTAGTGAGAGAGTCGAAACTCTTGAGCGCCTCGTCCTCGATGCCGAGTTTGGCAAAAATCTTGTCGGGCGTCTTGGTGAGGAATGGTCTAAGCGTAGTTGCTACGTATCTTATCGCCTCGCACAGGTTGTACATAACGGTAGCAAGTCTTACCTTGCCGTCTTCGCTCTTGGCAAGTATCCAAGGCGTGGTTTCGTCTATATATTTGTTGGCTCTTTGTATTACTTCCCATATATGTTCGAGTGCTTGAGGCACGGCGAGTTCGTCTATATCCTTGCACAACTTGCCGTATAGACCTTGACACAATTCTTTGAGTTCTTTATCTATCGGCTCCTCTAAGTTAGGTGCAGGTATTTGACCGCCAAAGTATTGCGTAACCATTGCCGTTACTCTCGATACGAGGTTGCCGAGTTCGTTGGTCAAGTCGCTGTTGATACGCTTGATAAAGCTCTCGTTGGTATAACTGCCGTCTTGTCCGAACTGAACTTCTCTAAGCATATAGTATCTAAGTGCGTCCACTCCGTATCTGTCGCACAATATAAATGGATCTACCACGTTACCCTTGGACTTGCTCATCTTGTCTGTGCCAAACTTGAGCCAGCCGTGTCCGTAAACCTTCTTAGGAAGCGGTATGTTGAGCGCCATCAAGATTGCAGGCCATATAATAGAGTGGAATCTGATAATCTCTTTACCCATCATATGGATATCGGCAGGCCAATATTTGTCAAATAAAGTCGTGTCGTCACTGCCGTAGCCGAGCGCCGTGATATAGTTGGTGAGAGCGTCAAGCCATACGTAAATTACGTGTTTTGGGTCAAAAGGTACTTTGATACCCCAATCGAACGACGTCCTCGATACGCACAAATCTTGAAGTCCCGGTCTTAAGAAGTTGTTGAGCATCTCGTTTTGACGAGAAACGGGTTGCAAAAAGTCGGGATTTTCTTCGATGAGTTTGATAATCCTATCCTGATATTTACTCATCTTGAAGAAGTAGCTCTCTTCTTTCATCAGCTCAACGGGTCTACCGCAGTCGGGGCATTTGCCGTCAACGAGCTGCGACTTGGTCCAAAAAGCTTCGCAAGGGGTACAATACCACCCCTCGTATTCACTCTTGTATA
Organism: uncultured Clostridia bacterium; assembly: GCA_937880755.1. Taxonomy (GTDB): domain Bacteria; phylum Bacillota; class Clostridia; order Christensenellales; family UBA3700; genus HGM11368. The sequence goes on along the minus strand of CALGRX010000021.1, from coordinate 98,543 downwards.
TATCGCCTTGCTCGTAGAGCTTGTTGAATATCTTTTGCACTGCCTTCTCGTGATATTCGTCGGTGGTGCGGATAAATTTGTCGTAAGAGATGTCGAGGAGTTTCCAAAGGTCCTTGAGTTCTCCAACGATTTTGTCTATATATTCTTTGACGTCTACGCCCGCCGCTTGAGCAACCTTTTGAATTTTTTGGCCGTGCTCGTCGGTACCTGTCAAATAAAAGACGTCCACGCCTTGCATTCGTTTGAAACGAGCGATTGCGTCGCAAACGATAGTCGTGTAGCAAGTGCCAATATGCCACTTGCCGCTTGGATAATAGATTGGTGTGGTAATATAAAATTTTTCTGCCATATTGCTCTCCTTTGACGGGTTGATTGCCTTATATTTTATATATTATATACTTTTATTTTGAGATTGTAAAATAATATTGCCTCAATAACGCATTTTTGATGACTTATAGTGCCAAAATATCCTTGTACGGATTGAGCTTCTCACTTGACTTATATACGCCACTTTGGTATGATACTGTTTGGCAAATGAAAAAATGAAAAATCTCAATTACAAATCCACTCTCCATAGCTGTTACGTAGCCTATATAGTGCAAGCGACGATAGTCAACCTTGCACCTATTTTATTTGCGATTTTTCAAGACGGATACGGTCTAAGCCTCAGCCTTCTTTCGGCTTTAGTACTAGTCAACTTTTCGTTTCAACTAATCATTGACCTCTTCGCCGCCAAAATCACCGATGCACTCAAGTTTAGAGGCACTATGATATTTGCCCTCTCATTGACCATCATCGGACTAATTTTGCTGGGCACGTTGCCTAGAGTGATGACTCACTCGTTTTTGGCGATATTTATAGCCACGTTCTTATATTCCGTAGGCGGAGGCTTGTTGGAAGCAGTCGTCAGTCCTCTTACCGATGCTCTTCCTCTTGGCGAAAAGCACGGAGCAATGGCGCTTTTGCATTCCTTCTACTGCTGGGGACAACTTGGCGTGGTGCTGCTATCGACGTTGTTTATCAAGGTGTTTGGCGGTAACAACTGGTATATATTGCCGTATATTTGGGCGATTATTCCGCTAGCCAATCTAATTATGTTTTTGTTCGTTCCGCTCGTAGACCCCGTGTCTTCTAAAGAGCGTACCCCGGTACGACAACTGATTGCATCTCCGCTATTCATACTTGCATTCCTCGCAATGATATTTAGCGGTGCGAGCGAAGCGATAATAGCGCAATGGTCTTCACTCTTTGCCGAAAAAGGTCTTGGGGTGAGCAAGTTCGTAGGAGATTTGCTCGGTCCTTGCTTCTTTGCATTGCTTATGGCTCTCGGCAGAGTTTTCTTCGGACTGTTTAGCAATAGGATAAACCTCGAAAAACTGCTTAAAATCAGCTCTTTTTCCGCAATTATTTGCTATCTTTTGACAGCGCTCGTCCCACTTCAAATCATCTCGCTCTTGGCTTGCGGATTTACCGGTTTGACGGTGGCACTACTGTGGCCGGGCACACTTAGCAACACAGCAGAAAAATTCCCTCTTGGCGGAACGATGCTCTTTGGTCTACTCGCCTTTGCAGGCGACCTAGGTTGCACTTTGGGTCCTGCCTTGTCGGGCATGATTGCCGACGCTATCGTCAACAGCCCCGATATGCAAGCGCATGCTATCGACCTTGGTATCAACGTAGAGGGACTAGGTCTTAGAGGCGGAATATTGATATCTACCGTATTTCCGATAGCCTTGTTCGTATGCCAAATTATCAGCTCTAAGCTATCCAAAAAGTCGCAAAATATAGCATAGTAACACCAAACTAAAATATTGTAAGTTGACAATCTAGCTCGACTTAAATCCCTTTGATTGCAAAAAAAATAATATACTTTACAAAAAAAATTTTTATGATACTTGCTATACACGTCTATTATGTATTATAATGATTGCTGTGAGAATTCCACAATGGAGGAACTAAAATGAAAACTATCGGAACAATTTCCAGAGGTATCAAAGCCCCTATCATCAAGACGGGCGACGACTTGGCTACTATCGTAGTAAACTCGGTGCTTGCCGCAAGCGAAGAAGGCAAGTTTGAATTGCAAGACAGAGACGTCGTTGCTATGACCGAGGCTATCGTGGGTAGAGCGCAAGGCAACTACGCTACGCTTGACCAAATCGCCAAAGACGTCAAGACCAAGACGGGCGGTGAAACCGTAGGACTTATCTTCCCTATCATGTCGAGAAACAGATTTTCTATGATTCTCAAGGCTATCGCTATGGGCGTCAAGAAACTTATCATACAGTTGTCTTACCCTTCCGACGAAGTAGGCAACCCTCTTATCCCTATGGATATCATCGACGAAAAGGGCGTCAATCCGTATACCGACGTGTTTGACGAAGAAAAATACTACGCTACCTTTGGCAAAATATTGCATCCTTTTACGGGACTCGATTATATCGAACTATACAAAAATATGGCGGGCGAATTTTGCGATTGTAAGATTATCCTTGCCAACAATCCAAAGGCTATCTTGCAATACACCAACGTTGTTATTAACGCCGATATCCACACCCGCAATCGTACCAAACGCATCTTGAAAGAAGCGGGCGCTTCTAAGGTCTTCACCCTAGCCGACTTTATGACCGAGAGCGTGGACGGAAGCGGTTACAACGCCGACTACGGTCTATACGGAAGCAACCTCGCTACCGACAACTCTATCAAACTTTTCCCAAGAGACGGACAAGTTTTGGTAGACAAAGTAGCAGCTATCTTCAAAGAAAAGACGGGTAAAAATATCGAAGTTATGATTTACGGCGACGGCGCGTTCAAAGATCCAATCGGCGGAATTTGGGAGCTTGCCGACCCTGTCGTTTCCCCTGCTCACACCGCGGGTTTGGTAGGTAGACCTAACGAACTAAAACTCAAATATCTTGCCGACAACGCAATCGGCGACCTCAAGGGTGAAGACGCCAAGAAGGCAATGCAAGACCTCATCAAAGCTAAGAAGGAAGACCTCACGGCAGATATGGCTTCGCAAGGCACTACGCCAAGACGCCTTACCGATTTGCTAGGTAGCTTGTGCGACCTCACTAGCGGTAGCGGTGACAAGGGTACTCCGATTATCCTTATCCAAAACTATTTCACCAACTACGCTAACGACTAATCAATACAAAAAGATTGCACGCCTAAACGGCGTGCATTTTTTTGCAACTACTTAAAAATAAACCGATTGGCTCATTTTTATCTCAAAAAACTTTCAAAAACTCGATACGTATCGTATTTTTTACAAAAAAGGCTCGCATTAGTTGCGAGCCTTTTGATACTATTTGATATGATTATTTGCCGAGAATCATTGCGGTAAGGTCCACAGGGTCAACGATTTTGCCGTCCTTGTATACTCTCATATTGCCCGAAGCGATTTCGTCGATGAGGATAACTTCGTCGTTGTTGTAACCGAACTCAAATTTGATATCCCACAACTCAAGCCCCTTCTTAGCAAGCTCGTCGGCTACGATTTTGGTGATAGCCAAAGTTTGCTCTTTCATACTGTCGAACATCTTTTGGTCCATAATGCCGAGCACTGCCAAACCTTCGCTGGTAACGAGCGGATCGCCCTTGGCGTCGTTCTTGAAGGTGGTCTCTACGTAACCGCCCTCTATCTTAGTACCGTCCTCTATATAGTCGCCGTATCTGCGTACGAAACTTCCCGTTGCTACGAGTCTACAAATAACTTCGAGTCCTTTGCCAAACACGGTTGCAGGCAACACTTCCATAGTGGCGTTGTCAATATCTGCACTCACGTAGTGAGTCTTGATACCTGCTTTTTTCAAAATTTCAAAGAACATAATCGACACTTCGAGATTGGCTTTGCCAATGCCTTCGATAGTAAGTCCAACGGTGTTTTCACCCGGGTCGAACACGCCGTCTTTTCCCGTACAATCGTCCTTGAATTTGAGCAAATAGTTGCCATTGTCCAAAGCAAATACGTCTTTCGTCTTACCTGTGTAAATCTTTTTCATTTCCTTCTCCTTAAATCTATGATATGGGTCTTGCAACCGACACTTATTTTATACCACAAATCCTTACCTCTTGGCAAATTGATAAATATAGTTTTTTTATTTTTATTGTCCCTTTTCTTTATTTTTTGGTTCTTTCAACACCTCTTCAACCGCTATGTAAGGATTGACGTGCACGGTGCAATGTTTGACGTCATCGAACTCTCTTTCGATACCGTCATGTACCTCTTCGGCAATATTGTGTGCGTCTTCTAGTCTCATATCCTTGTCAACGGCAATCTCGATTTCAACGTAAATTCTATTGCCAAATAGTCTCGTCTTGAGCATATCCACGGCCTTTACGCCCTCACAAGCCATGATACACGTCCTCATTTTGGCTTCGGTAGCTTCGTCGCACGCCTCGTCGGTCATCTTGCGTATCGCTTCTCTAAATATCATCACACCCGACCTAAGTATCATCAATGCAATCGCTATACTTGCAATACTATCTAGTATGCCTATACCCAACATTGCTCCGACAGCACCCACCAAACTGCCTGCAGAACTCAATACGTCCGTACGGTTATCCCAAGCGTCGGCTTTGAGTACGTCGCTGTTGATTTTTTTGCCAAAATGCATCGTAACGTGATACATTATCTCTTTGGCAACGATAGATCCCGCAGCTACCACCAACACAATTTTCCCGGGAATTGCTATGTCCTTATAACTGCCGTCTACTATCATTTTGATGCCGTTGTATCCCACCATAACACCTGTGAAACAAATGATGACGGCAAGTATGACCGCCGCTACGCTCTCAAATCTTTCGTGACCATATTTGTGATTTTCGTCCTCTTGCTTTCCCGCAAGCCGTATGCCGATAAGAGTAATCAACCTGCTAAACACGTCGCCTGCCGAATTGATACCGTCACTTAGCACGGCGTAAGACGTCGCAAATACGCCCGCACAAACTTTGGCTATTGTTAAGCCAAGGTTGACGAACAAACTTGCTATCGATACTTTGGTAGCCGTCTCGGTATATCCTTGATTCATTCTTCCCTCTAGTTTACCTTGTTAGTTGGGCAGATCGCCCTTATACGAATATTGCGCCTATGGTATCCCATAAGCGCAACCTTATTGCCTCGTGGCCCGACTGTCTCCACAGTCTGATTGACAACATTATAATACTATTCGCTTGCTTTGTCAAACAAGCGACAATCGTCTTTAGCTTGACTGTCAAACCATAGGTAGTTTGGTCATCCACAAGCCGTGCAAGTTGCAATATGCGTATACCGCAATAGGCTTTTCGTCCACCAAAGAGAATGTAACTTGCGGATACCCGCCGCATTTCTTTCTTTGTGCGCCCTTGGTCGTCTCCAAGCAAACCCATTGGATATAATGCTCGGGCGTCATAGGATGAGGCACTCTTCCCACGTTGACTCTGACGATATCGCCGTCAATCTCTACGTCGGGTAGATGTTTCTCTGCCCCACTCTCTTCTTTACTTGCCACGAGCTGAGTCATAGGCTCTCCGCAACATTGCATAACTACGCCGGAATTGTTGATCATTCCGACAAAATTGCCACACTTTTTGCAAATAAAAAACTTTTTCATAAAAACTCCCCCCTGTTTTTATTGAGCGACTCCCCTTATAGTACCTAACGTACGATACTAGGCTCGTCTATCATCTTATTGATTATATTATAGCACAATATATTATATTGTCAATATGCGACTAAGTTCGTTGTCAATATAATTTTTGTGACAAAATGCGACTTGGCTATGCAAATAGCTTATCACTCGCTACAAGCGTATACGCCAAACCATTACGTTATCAAAATATAATAGAAGAATTGAATTTTTATAAGTCTAATTTTCTTTTACCCACGTGGAACAACTTGTAATATATCGATTTTTTGATATAATAATCTTGTCGATAATAAGACTTTGTAGGGATGGCTAATTCCTCTTTTCTATATATAGAGGTGAAATATTATAAGTATAACGATAAATATATATTATAAGGGTGAAAACGGTTCTGCCAAGAATTTTGCAATGGAAATGATAGAAAGCGGAAACGTAGATGCAATTAGAAACGAAAGCGAGAATATTAGATATGATTATTTTTTCAATGGATGACGATGAGACTATTTTACTGATAGATAGTTGGGAAAATCAGGAGGCTATAGATAATAATCATAAGACGCCAATGATGAATAAAATAATGGAACTGAGAGAAAAATATAATCTTCACATGAAGGTTGAGCGATATATATCCGATGATGAAATTCCACAAACAGACATAATATATTAGAGAATGCAATGATTTTTTCTAAAGAGTCCTACAATTTTCAAATTGTTGGACTGACGGTTATGTAAATACATATTCAAAAGTCGCAAAGTCGTGTGTTTAGCAAAACAAAAAGGAAAAGACTAACGAAAATGTCGTTAGTCTTTTAAATTATCTAAAAATTCCTATGGGAACGTCGGCAACCCTACTTTCTTGTTATTTCTAACGATTTCGATAGACGACCTACTTATTTTTTGAGTTTCATCACTTCTTTTGCCTTAGCCACGATATCCTCGGCAGTCATCTTATATATTTGTTTGAGGTATGGCAACTTGCCCACCTCGCCGAAAGTGTCAGGCACGCCTATTGGCAAAATTGGTGTTGGCATACTCGTAGCGAGCACTTCCGACACTGCGCTAAATAGTCCGCCGATTATATTGTGATTTTCTGCGGTAACGGCACAACCCGTCTTGGCTACCGACTTGACGATAGTATCCTTGTCGATAGGCTTGATAGTATGCACGTTGATAATCTCGGCATCGATACCCTCCGCCTTCAACAAGTCCATTGCCTTGACAGTCTCTTGCACCATTATGCCCGTGCAGAAGATAGTAACGTCCTTACCCTCTTTGATAGTGTCGGCTTTGAACAAGTCGAACTTGTAGCCGTCGCCGAATACGTCGTCGATTTTTTTACGGAAAAGTCTGATGTATACCGTCTTGCCGAGATTTGCTATGATTGGCAATGCTTGTTTGAGTTGCACGGTATCTACGGGCTCGAATATTACTATGTCCGCTATGCTTCTGAGTACACCGATATCTTCCATGCCCATGTGCGTTCCGCCATTGATTTCCGCGCAAATTCCGGGGTCTGTACCTATGATAGTGATAGGTTGCTTTGCGTAGCAAGAAGACAATGTTATTTGGTCGCATACTCTGCGAGATACGAAAGGCGTAAAGGAAGTGATAAAAGGCTTGTATCCGTAGCTTGCCATACCCGAAGCGATAGATACCATGTTTTGCTCGGCAATACCTACGTCAATGGCTCTGTCGGGAAAGTCCTTTCTAAGTCCCCAAGTTCCGCTTGCCTTGGCAAGGTCTGCGTCGATAACCACGACCTTTGGATCTTTTTCCATCATCTCTTTGAGTTGCTGAGCCAAAACGGCTCTCATTTCCATATCCGCCATATTACGCTCTCCTAATTTCTTCTATATATTTTTCGACGTCTTCCCAAAGCATTGGCATACTGTGGTTGCCGTAGCCCTTGTCTTCGATATACCTGACACCCTTGCCCTTGATAGTGTTGGCAATAATCATCGTTGGTTTGCCTTTGCAAGCCTTGGCGCTTGCGATAGCGTCGTCGATTTGGTCAAAGTCGTGTCCGTCGATAACGACCACGTTCCAACCAAAGCTCTCCCACTTCTTGTTGAGAGGCTCCAAAGAATTGACGTCGTCGGTGTTGCCGTCTATCTGCATCTTGTTGTAATCGGTAAAGGCAATGAGATTGTCGAGCTTGGCTTGAGCCGCGAACATACCCGCTTCCCAAATTTGTCCTTCTTGGCTCTCACCGTCACCGATAATGGCGTATATATACGCGCCGTCCTTGTCAAGCTTACTTGCCAAAGCAATACCTACGGCACAGCTAAATCCTTGTCCCAAAGAGCCGGTAGTCATATCTATACCAATGGTCTTGTTCATATCGCAGTGGCTAGGAAGATTGGTGCCCGAGTGGTTGAGGGTAAGAAGTTCTGCCTTGTCAAAATATCCTTTGTTGGCAAGAGTAGCGTATACGGCAGGACCTGCGTGTCCCTTAGAACATACCAACCTATCTCTACCTGCCATATGAGGATTGGTAGGGTCGATATTCATATGTTTGTAGTACAAACTGACCAAAATCTCTACGATAGACAGACAGCCTCCGATGTGTCCGACGCCTATCGAAGCAATACACTTGCAAGTCTCTTCTCTGATTATTTTGCAAATTTCTTCTCTTTGCATATCTCGCTCCTTTGGTAGAGATAAAAAAATTTGTCAAACCAAAAAATATTCGACAAATTCCTCCTTATTCTTATAAATCTATAATATTATATACCGAAAATTTTGTCAAGTAAAGCAGTACACCCAACCTCTATATCCTCGTAAGTTTTTTCGAAGTCGCCTGTGTACCATGGATCTGCCACGTCGCGTTCAATACCCGCCCAATCGAGCAGTTTGGTTATCTTGCCTTGAGGGTCGCCACCTAGCATTCTATAGAGGTTGGTGACGTTGTATCTATCCATTGCAACTATATAATCGAATTTGTCGTAGTCTTGTTTCGTGATTTGTCTTGCGCGCTTGTGCGAGTAGTATATACCAAGTCTATCGAGTATGGCCCTCGTGCCGTAATGCACGCCGCTACCTATCTCCTCTCTCGACGTAGCCGAAGACTCGACTAATGCTTTTATATTTCTCTCTTCCAATTTCTTTTTGGTCACGAATTCCGCCATAGGCGAACGACATATATTGCCGTGACACACGAACATTATCTTTTTCATCTTTATCTCCTTCCGCTACTTTGAGTCGCTATTACGATTATTTCATTGTCTCGTTTAGCTTTTGGACTATGCAACCCTTGTTGGCGTAATACTCGAGCGTCTCGTCGATTTTGCCTAGGTCATAACTAGTGATGCAGTCAGCCAGAACGTGTACGATATACCCCGCCTTGACAATATTGTAGACGGTGGATTTGACACACGACGTAGCGTCCGCACCTGCAACGAAAAACTCGGTAATATTGCGTGATTGGATAAAGTCGGCAAAATCTACACTCGTCAAAGCGTTGCTCTTGGTCTTGACAAAAATAGGCGTATCTCCCGCCACGGGTACTGTATCGCCGATAAAAACCACGTCGCCTATGCGATAAGAGAGTCCGTCGACGGAATGTCCCGCCGTACCTATAACCTCAACGGCATCCTCTCGGGATAGCGGTATTGTAGCCCATTCTTTGACAACGTAGTCCACCTTAGTAGACTGCCCAGACAAACTATAGAAGTTGGGAATTGGGCGCTGTCTAAATTGCAAATCTATATCTTCTACCCAAGGGCGCTCCTCTTCGCTCGCATATATCTTCGCACCGTATTTTTGCCTAAAATAATTGGCGGTGCCTATATGGTCGGGGTGAGCGTGAGTTAGGAATATTGCTCTCAGCTCCGACGGCGCACGTCCGCTCTCAATCATAGTTTTCTCTATTATCGTTTCGCTTCCCGCAACCCCACTATCTATCAGATAACATCCTTCTTCATTGGACAAAAGATAAACGAAAACCTATCTCTTGATAGTCGGCGTTACGAAAAAATCTATTTTATTTGCTTTACTTGCATATTGTCCCCGCCATATTTATACTCACTATATCGTTTCTATACAAGTGGCTCTCTTGGATCTCTGTATAATGATATGGCTTGAATATATAATATCAAAATAGATGAACTATAGAATTTTGATTTTTGCCGACATGTATCGACTTTTTAATGTTTTTATCTTGCAAGACTCTACGTTGGCTTGTTATATTTGGCAAAAACTCACCGCACGTTATTATGCGGTGAGCCGAGTTGCTTGGTATATTGCCATTGACCAATTAGTTCAAAAGGCTTGCGGCGGCTTCGTCTACGACTACTACCACGTCGGGGTGATTTTGCAATACGCTGGCAGGGCAAATCGGGTCAACAGGTCCTTGAACCATTGCTTTGACGGCGTTTGCTTTACCTTGTCCGCTGGCAAGCACCAAAATTTTCTTAGCGTTCATAATATTGGCGATACCCATAGTGATTGCGTGAGTTGGTACGTCTGCAAGGCTATCGAAAAATCTTGCGTTGTCGCTACGAGTGCCTTCGTGGAGTTTGACGATATGAGTAGTGCTGTCAAACGGAGTGCCCGGCTCGTTGAAGCCGATATGCCCGTTGCTACCTATACCCAGCACTTGCACGTCTTGTTGCATGGTTGCAAGCAGTGCCGTGTAGTCGGCGCACGCTTTGTCGGGGTCGCCCGTGTTGCCGTCGGGCAAATTGACGTTGTTCTCCTCAATATCTATATGGTTGAATAGATTGTCGTGCATAAAGTAATAGTAACTTTGGTCGTGAGTCTTTGGCAGTCCTACATATTCGTCGAGGTTGACGCTACGAGCATTCTTATAACTAACGTTGCCCGCCTCGTAATCGGCAACCATATTTTTGTACATTCCGATAGGCGTAGAGCCCGTCGCCAATCCGAGTATTGCCTTGCCGTCGGTATCTTGCATAACTTGCTTGATAACTTCATACGCCTTGGCACTCATTTCAGTATAATTTTTGGTAACGATAACTTTCATAATACTCTCCTTATTTGAGTTGTTGATATTAATATACGCATTATGAGCAAAAAAGTCAATATTTTGAGGGGTTCGTGGGCAATTTGATTATATCTTTTTTTTATAAAAACAGCAAAAACATTCCGTTTTTGGGCAAAAAACAAAAAAAATGAAAAATTTGTTTGTTATATAAGTTGCATTATGTTATTATATAAAATAATTGATAACGTGGTTTTGCTAGAGTTTTTGGCGCAAAAAATAGCTGGAACTACGACCAACGCAACCATTAGTTGCTACAAGGAGACGGATATGACCTTCAAACAAGTACTAAAAAAATCAGAAGAATATATTTCTCAGCTCAGCGACCTTGCATTTAAGTGCGACCAAATTCAAGCGGAGCTATACGACCAATACAAGGTTTTTAGAGGGCTTAGAGACAAAAACGGCGTGGGCGTAGTTACGGGTTTGACAGAGATTTCCGAGATGAATGGTTTTGCTACCAACGAAAAGGGCGAAAGAGCGCCTATAGAAGGCGAAATGTTCTATCGCGGTATCAATATCTACGACCTTGTCAAAGGCTTCAACGGCAAGAGATACGGCTATGAAGAGTGTGCGTATTTACTCTTGTGCGGTTCTTTGCCTACCCAAAAGCAACTTGAAGACTTTACTAAACTATTGAGTATGTATCGCAAACTCCCTGAGAGCTTTGTCCGCGACATCATTCTCAAAGCGCCTTCTAAGGATATGATGAACGCGCTTGCGAGAAGCGTGCTGACTTTGTACTCTTATGACAGCAACCCTGACGATATTTCTATCAAAAACGTATTCCGTCAATCCATTCAGCTCATTGCGCTGATGCCTATGCTTGCAGTGTACAGCTACCAAGCCTACAACCACTATCACCTTGGCAAAAACTTGTATATCCGCTACCCTAAGGACAACCTGTCTACTGCGGAGAATATTCTCTATTTGCTCAAAGGTAGCAAGGGCTTTACGCAAGAAGAAGCAAGAATGCTCGATATGTGTATGGTTTTGCAAGCCGAGCACGGTGGCGGTAACAACTCCACCTTTACTACACACGTAGTTACTTCTTCGGGCACCGACACCTACTCTTGCGTGGCTGCGTCGCTTGCTTCTCTCAAAGGTCCTCGTCACGGCGGAGCCAACCTCAAAGTTATCCAAATGCTCGACGATATTATGAAAAACGCCGACGATATCACCGAAGAAGGCATCTCCAACTATCTGCGTAAAATTCTCAACAAAGAGGCCTTCGACGGCTCGGGACTAATCTACGGACTTGGACACGCCGTATACTCTATCTCCGATCCAAGAGCTAATATTTTGCATGAGTATATCGACAATTATATGTCCAAGAGATATCACAACAAATTCCACCAACTCTACACCAGACTGCAAAAAATCGCGCCTAAGATCATCAGCGAAAACAGAGTTATGTACAAGGGCGTAAGCGTAAATATCGACTTCTATACCGGCTACGTGTATAGATTGCTTGAGATACCGGAAGTACTATTCACACCAATCTTTGCCGTATCGAGAATAGTGGGTTGGTCGGCGCACAGACTCGAGGAGCTATCCAACAAGGGCAAGATTATTCGTCCGGCTTATATCGCCGTATCTCCGAGAAGAGAGTACGTGGACCTCGAAGATAGAGATTGATTGTTACTATTATATGTCATTTGTATTCTCATCGCTTTTGGCGGTGAGAATTTTTTGTAAAATTTTGCAAACTTATTTCAATAATTTGACCTGATTTTTGGACTTTGTTATAATGCAAATGATATGAAAAACACTACTACAACATCTATGACTACGAAGAACATTGCATCTATTGGACTGATGACTGCCGTTTTGTGTTTGCTCGGTCCTATCTCCCTTCCAATAGGTCCCGTGCCTATTAGTTTTGGTACTTTCGGCATTTATTTGGTATGCTATATACTCGGCTGGAAAAAAGGCGTTTTGTGCACGATAACGTACCTACTTTTGGGAATGGTAGGTGTGCCTGTCTTTACTAACTTCGGTTCGGGACTTGCCAAGTTGGTCGGACCTACGGGCGGATACCTCATCGGATACATACCGATGTCTTTGATAATAGGTATTTTTGCAGACAAATTCCGCAACAACAAACCCATGCAGTTGGTCGGCATGGTATTGGCTACGATAGTAGTGTACGCAATAGGCACGACTTGGTTGAGCGTATCGGCAAAGCTTACCTTCGCCAAAGCACTCACAGCGGGCGTAACGCCTTTTATCGTTGGCGACGCAATCAAGATGGTTATGGCTATGGTACTCGGTATGCCTATCAAAGCAAGGGTCGGCTTATTCAATCAACAACCAAACAAAGCCTTGGAAGAAGACGGTAGCGAAGAAGAAAATAATTAATCTAAACCCACATAGAAAAATGCGTATCGGTGAGATACGCATTTTTGTTTTACGATTATTCTTGTGTTATCGTCTTCAATACTTATTGACGTCAGTCATTTTTGACGGTCTGCACCGTCATCAATATTGGCACAGCCAAAAACGCTATACCCATAATCGTACCCGCGATAAAGATAAAGTATTGAAGCCCTGTGGACTTGAATATATCCATAAACTCGTTGCAAATATCGCTGACCATGGGCACGTTGATACCCTTCATCGCCCAAAAGCAACCTACGAAAGTGCCAAAGAGCGGAAGGGTAAGAATAGTGCTATAAGTACAGTTGATGATGGCAAGCGTGTTTTTTACTTTGCCCTTGAAAGTGGTGGCAAAGCGTGCAAAGAGCATAATGCCACATGCCATAGTGATGACGATTACCACGTATTTTAGCAACAACCTCAAATTGTCGAGATAGGCTAAGAAAGGAACGTTGAACACTTGTAACGTGTGCAGAAGTGATAGAAGTCCCCAAACGTTAAGCAACACGGAAACAACCGCCATTATCGTCTGCAAAGTTAGCTTTTTCTTGTCCATATTATTCTCCGAATTTTAGCAACACTTTGAACTTTTGTTCCTTGTACGAAGGTATCTTATAAGGTTTTTTGAGACTTGCCATAGCAGGTATATCACCACCCACGCCTTGTTGACGACCGTCCACGTTGAGCGTCAAAGTGGACTTTCTGCCCATTTCGTGTACGTGAGTGCACTCGTGAAGCATAGCCATAGTGTAAGGATGAACGCTTGCTTCAAAAGCTTTGTCCACCGCTTCTACTCTCACTCTATCACCCACCTGCATCCACCTTACGTCGCAACGGTTGGCGTTTTCTTGTGGGTAGAGGTAGTCGTGGATAAAGTCCTCTACGTCGTCGAATTTATAAACGTCAATAAACGCGCCCGTCTTTCTATCGCAATAGTTTTCGTGAGGTCCTTTGCCGTAGTACTCGATATCTCTCTTACCCTCGCTAAGTTCCATAGTAAAGCCGAAACGTGGCAAATTCCAAGGCATAGCGTTGGTGCATTTGAGCGACATCTTGATAGAGCCGTCAGGGAAAAGTATGTATTTAGTCTTGACGCCCACCAAGTATCTCGCGCTCCATTTTATCTTGATTTTTACTGCGTCGCCCTCTTGCTCCACCTCGATTTTTCTTGGTTTGAGAGTCCTATTGGTTGTATGATAAGCGGTAAGTCCGAGTATCATTTGTACGAGTTTGATAGGCACTTGAGGCAATCTCTCGTTGTCGATGTTGGCTCTTACAAAGTTGGGCTTGATACCGCCTACGAGATATTCTTGTCCGTTCTTCTTATAAGAAGATATCTCACCGCTCTTTTTGTCCAGCGTCATCTCGAAGCCGTTGCCTTTGAAAACGTATTTGTTGGTCTTGACGTCAAATACGCATTCTATCTTGTCGCCCTTCTTGTCAAGGTGACGCTTGAAGTCGTACTCACCCAAGATAAACTGCTCTCTTGCCATCACGTGACCCTTGGTCAGCGACATAGCGTCCTTGTCAAGCACGAGTATGCAATCGAGCGTCTTTTCGCCCTTGGTCTTGATATCAAAAGGCACTTTGACGACGAGCTTTTGCATATAACCGCAGTCGCTGAGAGCTATAGTTTCTTCCTTTTCTACCTCGCCTTGGTTTTTGAGAACCATCTTGAGTTTGAAGTCGGATAGCGAAGTAAACATAAATCTATTGAGCAGAGTTACCTCATCGCCGTCAAGCGTAAAGTCTACTTGTTGATATACCTTGACTACTTCGTAGAAGTGAGGATTTGGCTTTCTGTCGCCTTGAACGATACCGTTGAAAGCAAAGTTGCCTGCGTTAGGCTTGTCTCCAAAGTCACCGCCGTAGTTCCACTTAGACTTGCCGTCCTCGGTCGTGGTACGTATTGATTGGTCGGCAAAGTCCCAAATGTATCCGCCGGACAATCTATCGTACTTCTTGAAGTCTTCCCAATAGTCTGCGAAGTTGCCCAAACTGTTGCCCATTGCGTGCGCATATTCACATTCGATAAAAGGCTTGTCGGTGTACTTTTTGCCACATAGCAAGTTGCCCATTTGCAAGTTCCAAAGTGCGGGCGAATGGATAACCGTCTTATTTTCGCCGATATTTTTCATAGCTTCTTGCGGGGTATACATCTCGCTGAACAAGTCGCTGACGTCAAGCTGTGCGTCAGGCTCGTAATGGATAGGTCTTGTGTTGTCGATAGCAAGCGCCGTTGCCTTCATATCGGCGAACGTCTTGCCGTTGCCCGACTCGTTGCCAAGCGACCAAAACAAGATACACGCGTGGTTTTTGTAGCTGTTGACCATATTGCTCATACGATAGCAACATTGAACCGACCACTTTGGATTGCTTGCAGGCACTAACATTGCCAAGCCGTGAGTTTCGAGGTTGTTCTCGCTCATAACCAAGATACCTATCTCGTCGCAAAGTTCGTAAAATCTGCGAGAATTCGGATAGTGGCAAGTACGCACGTTGGTAACGTTGTTTTCTTTGAGCAGTCTAAGGTCACTTTCGGTAACGCTTGCAGGCACCGCGTGTCCGTAGTCGGGGTGGAAGTCGTGACGGTTGACGCCACAAATCTTGAGAGGCACGCCGTTGAGCAAAATAAACGGTCCTCTACCCGTCGCCCTATCGAGACCGACGATTTTGATTTCTCTAAATCCGTATTTGTGTTTGCGTAAATCTACCGCCGTATCACCCTCCAATAGAGTTACTTCTACGGTGTAAAGATATGGATTTTCGTGGCTCCAAAGTTCAAAGCCGTCCACGTTCATCTCGTATTTTACGATTGCCGTTTCGCCGTCGGCAAGTGTGCCGATCTTTTGAGTTTCGCTTGCAAAGGTCTTACCATCCGCGTCCACGATTTTGAGTTCTACCGCGCCGTCAGCCAAAGATTGTCCTCTGCACTCGACGTTGACGTCGGCAAGGAAAGTCGCCTTGTCGTAGCTACCCGCAAAAGCCGACCTAACGTACAAATCCTGCACGTAAGCCTTTGGCTTGAAAACGAGGTTGACGTCTCTAAAAATACCGCTAAGGCGCCACATATCTTGGTCTTCGAGATAGCTACCGTCGCAGAATTGTCTTACCGTCACTGCCAGTCTGTTGACGCCCTCTACTACGTACTTGGTGATATCGTATTCCGTTTCGTCGAAGGTGTCTTGCGAATATCCTACGAAGTTGCCGTTGACGAATACTTCACCACAAGAGTTGATACCGCCAAAGTGTATAAACACGTTGTCTTTGACCTCGCCTAGCTCAAATTCTTTGACGTATAGTCCGCAAGGATTGAGCTCGGGCTTGATATAAGGAATTTTGGTCGTGCTAATAGCGTAAGGATACGTAAAGTTGGTATAGATAGGAGTGCCGTAACCCTTGATTTGCCAGTTGCTTGGCACTTCCAGGTCGTCAAATCCGCTGACGTCGTAACTGTTGTCTTTGTAGTTGCATAGGTCGCCCGTCAAGTCGTTGACCGTCTCCAAAAATTTGAATTTCCACACGCCGTTGAGGCAAACCGTCTTTTTTTCTCCGCTTGCCACGTCGTAAGGAAATCCCGCTCCGCTTCTCTTTTCGGTATTGACGTCAAACACGTCAATGTCCTGCCACATAGGCTTTTTTGCGTCTTTTGCCATAATTTCCTCCACTTATTTACTCTAAATATTATATTAACATAAAAATAACTATATAGCAATATCTATTTTTAACAAAGCTTTAGGGCGAGCTAACGAGATTATACACAAAAAGACTCTCCACGTGGAGAGTCTTATCTTTTCAATTATAGTGTTATTTAATTTTTTTATCGCAACGATAACTGCAAATTTTGATTGCTATATACGCTTTTGACTATATCGAATTTACTGTTTTTCAACATATCCACCTCGGCTTCCACCGAGCATTCCTAGTCGAGCAGTCGTCTTTGCTTCCACAACTCTATATCTCTCTCGGTGAGATTGCTTTGTCGTAACTTGCTTATCCAAGTCTTGTCGTACCACTCGTTGAGGGTAGCGTATCCCGCCGAGAATTGGTCGTAGTTGACCAACATTCCGCCCTTAGGCAATCTATCGTATATATTTTCAAACAAATCTTTCTTTTCTTGGTCTTCCAAATGATGTATGGAGAGAGCCGAAACAACGACGTCAAAGTCGCCGTCGGGCAAGCCTTGGGTATAATCGTCCAATAGATATTGCACTCTATCGTCGCCCACGAACCTAAGGCGAGCTACGTCCAACGTATCCTCGGCGAGGTCAACTAGAGTAAAGCGAGTATTCTTGCACTTTTGATACCAAAAATTAGTTAACAAACCCGTACCTGCAGCCAAGTCGACTACTCACTCGGGCTCGCCGTAATTGGATAGAATAAAGTCGGTCGCGCCTTCGTAGAAATCTTGAAAGCACGGTATAAAAATCTTGCGCTTAGCGTCGTATTCTTTGGCAATCAAATTGAATTGAGCACCAATATCCATATCAGTCCCTTACGTACTCTACTGCGCCAAGTGCGGCAACGGTACCGTCGGCTACGGCGGTGGTAAGTTGGCGGATATTCTTGACCCTACAGTCGCCCGCTACCCACACGCCATCTACGTTGGTCTTACAATCTTCGCCCGCAACGATATATCCTTGGTCGTCCATTTTTATTTGACCTTGCAACATATCCGTATTAGGGATTTTGCCAATAGCAACGAACAGTCCGCTCACGTCTAGTCTTCTTGTACCGCCTTGCTTATCCTTAACGACAACGCCTTGCAAACAATCTTCGCCCTCCAAAGACTCTACGGTATAGCCAAGCACCAACTCTACGTTAGACTTGCTCTTGAGCTGCTCCACCTTGATTTGCTCGGCTCTAAACTCGTTTCTGCGGTGTACGAGATAGACTTTGGAGCAACGCTCCGCCAAAAAGAGCGCGTCGTCGATAGCGGTATTTCCCCCGCCCGACACGGCAACGGCTTTGCCTGCAAAGAAGGCGCCGTCGCATATAGCGCAATAGCTTACGCCACAGCCGAACAAATCCTCTTCTTTTTCGACTCCAAGTTCTCTCGACTTTGCACCGACTGCTATGATTACGCTCCTTGCTTGATAGGTAGCGTTGCGAGTCGTTACCGTCTTGACGTCGCCGACGAGTTGCAACGACCTCACGCTTTCACGCTTAATAGTCGCCCCCAAAGCCTTGGCTTGCTCAGCCAAATCGTCGGAATACTGCATTCCGCTGATTTTGGCGATTGCGGGATAATTCTCTATCTCGGGTGTATTGCGGATTTGACCACCCACCGCCATAGCTTCTAGCACAAGAGCTTTTTTGCCGGCTCTCTGCACGTATATCGAAGCGGTAAGTCCCGCAGGTCCCGCGCCTATGATTATCGTATCAAACATATATCTCCTATTAAGACAAAAGTAAGTGCTAAGACTTACTTTTGTCGACCTGTATTGAGTTATTTACGCTTCAAGGTATTTTTTGATTTTCATAACGCCGGCGTATTTGTTGATTTGTCCGTCCTTGACAACCACCAAAGTTGGCACTTGCATTATTCCGTATTTCATCGACATATCTTCGTTGGCTTCGGCGTCAACCGACTTGTAATTTACGCCTGCCGCTTGCAACTCTTCTTTGGCGATTGGGCAGTTAGGGCATCTGGTGGTAGTAAAGAGATATACTCCGTCCTTCTCCTCTACTTGTGCCACAGGCTCTTCTTTGAGCTGAGCGGTACAGCAGTGTTTTGCGCTCATCTTAGAGTTGGCTATATCGTAAACCTTTCTATTCTTGAACTCTGCCAGCTTACCGTCGTTCCAGTTTTGGACAGGTCTGTAGTAACCGGTAATTCTACTGTATACTTCCGCAGGTTTGCCACAAATAGGACACTTGTAGTGCTCGCCTATGATATAGCCGTGGTCGGCACATATCGAATAGGTAGGACTCATGGTGTAGTATGGCAACTTGTAGTTTTCCGCAATCTTTCTAACGAGGTTGGCGGTAGATTGCCAATCAGGAAGCTTCTCGCCGAGGAATGCGTGGAATACGGTACCCGAGGTATAGAGAGTTTGCAACTCGTCTTGCACGTCGAGAGCCTCGAAGATATCTGCGGTATAGCCTACAGGCAAGTGAGAGCTGTTGGTGTAATATGGCGTTCCGTTCTCTGCGTCGCTTGCGGTGATGATGTCCGGATAACGCTTTTTGTCGTGCTTAGCAAGTCTATAAGAGGTAGACTCGGCAGGAGTAGCCTCGAGGTTGTAGAGGTCGCCGTACTTCTCTTGGTAGTCGGAGAGTCTGTTGCGCATATGGTTGAGCACGTCTTTTGCAAACTCTTGCGACACTTTTTCCGTCAAGTCCTCACCAATCCACTTAGCGTTGAGGCAAGCCTCGTTCATACCGACTAGACCAATTGTCGAGAAGTGGTTGCTGAAAGTGCCGAGGTATCTCTTGGTGTAAGGATAGAGTCCCTCTTCCAACAACTTGGTGATGATATCTCTCTTGTTCTTGAGGCTTCGAGCCGCAATGTCCATCATTCTGTCAAGACGAGCGTAGAACTCTTCTTCGTTCTTGGACAAATATGCGATACGTGGAAGGTTGATAGTAACAACGCCCACCGAGCCCGTGCTCTCGCCACTACCGAAGAAACCACCCGATTTCTTTCTGAGTTCTCTGAGGTCGAGTCTAAGTCTGCAGCACATACTTCTTACGTCGCTTGGCTCCATATCGCTGTTGATATAGTTGGAGAAATAAGGGGTGCCGTACTTGGCAGTCATCTCAAACAAGAGTCTGTTGTTCTCGGTGTCCGACCAGTCGAAGTCCTTGGTGATAGAATAGGTAGGGATAGGATATTGGAAACCTCTACCGTTGGCGTCGCCCTCAATCATGATTTCGATAAACGCCTTGTTGACCATAGCCATCTCGTCTACGCAGTCCTTATATTTGAAGTCAACTTCTTTTCCGCCGACGATACAGTTCTTTTCCGCAAGGTCTGCCGGAACAGTCCAGTCGAGGGTAATGTTGGTAAACGGAGCTTGCGTACCCCAACGGCTAGGGGTGTTGACGCCGTAGATAAAGGATTGCAAGCATTGCTTAACCTCTTTGTATGAGAGGTTGTCTATCTTGACGAAAGGAGCAAGGTAGGTGTCGAAGGAGGAGAATGCTTGCGCGCCTGCCCATTCGTTTTGCATGATACCGAGGAAGTTGACCATCTGGTTGCAAAGCGTAGACAAGTGAGCTGCAGGTGCGGAGGTAATCTTACCTCTGATTCCGCCCAAACCTTCTTGAATGAGTTGTCTAAGCGACCAACCTGCGCAGTAGCCGGTAAGCATCGACAAGTCGTGTATATGAATGTCGGCGTTGCGGTGTGCATTGCCGATTTCTTCGTCGTAAACTTCGCTGAGCCAATAGTTGGCGGTGATAGCGCCCGAGTTGGAGAGGATAAGTCCGCCGACGGAATAGGTGACGGTGGAGTTCTCTTTTACACGCCAGTCCTCGAGTTTTACGTAGCTGTTGACGAGGTCTTTGTAGTCGAGAATAGTCGACTTCATATTACGGATTTTTTCTCTTTGTTTGCGGTACAAGATATAAGCTCTTGCAACGTCGGTATAACCCGATTGTTCCAAAACCGCTTCTACGCTGTCTTGGATGCTTTCTACGGAGATTTGGTTGTCCTTAATCTTTGGCTCAAAGTCCGCGGTAACTCTCAAAGCAAGCGTCTCGATGATGCTTGGAACGTATTGTCTGTTTTGCGCAACGAATGCTCTTTCGATGGCTTTGCCGATTTTACTTAGGCTGAATTCTACGATTTCGCCGTCTCTTTTTACTACTTGGTACATCTCATTTGCTCCCCTTAAAAATTTTCACTGTACAACCATTATAAAACAACATATTGGGCTTGTCAAGAGCAAAAAACACAATATCTTGTATTTTTTGATATTTTACATATAACCCTTTCGAGAGTTCGATTTTTTACAAAAAGCACGCGTTTCGGTTATTTTTACCACGCGTGCTTGAATGTATGTGATTGATATGATACTTTTGTATTACTAAGTTGTTTGGCTATCGCCTTGCTATTAAAATACTCCTCTAAGGTGGGTAGGTATCGACCTCTCTATCAGCAATGCTTGGAACTCTTTCATCTCTTCGTCACTGCAAGCCTCGAGTCCTTGAGCAATCGTACTGCCCGAGTCTACGAACTTTTGCAAAAAGTATCTTTTAGTTCCCTTGATCCAATCGGCTATTGCCGACATATTCTCTGCGGTGTGTAGTTGCTTGACTACCGTGGTGCGGAATTCGTAATCCACCCTTCCTTCTTTTAGCAATTCTACGCTCTTTTTGACACCCGACAGGTCGAAGTTTTTGATGCCGACGGTGCGAGGGTACGCTTCGGGACTGTTTTTGATATCCATAGCCACGTAATCGACGAGCTTGTTGTCGATAAGCTTTTTGAGAGTATCGTAGTTGCTACCGTTGGTGTCCAGCTTGACCAAAAAGCCCCTATTCTTTATCTCTTGCATAAACTCGGCAATATCGGGTTGCAAGGTTGGTTCTCCACCCGTTATGCACACCCCGTCAAGCAACCCCTTACGCTTGGCAAGGTAGGCAAATATCTCTTCCGTGCTTATCATCGGTTGAGAGGCGGGGTCAAGCACCAAGGTCGAGTTGTGGCAAAAGGGGCAACGCATATTGCATCTGCCCGTAAACACCGTACACGCCGTCTTGCGGTCGAAGTCTACCAAAGTCAATTTGTTAAGTCCGTGTATTTCCATAGTTTTGTCTATCCTTATATCGATATAGATATATTATACAATATATTAGTATTTTTCAACACCTATTTTACGTTGCGTTTGTAGTCTTGGCATTGCAAAAGTTGTTTTGCCCAACGGCATAAGCGTTTGCCAACAAAAAGGACGCCTCGGCGTCCTTAGAGTTAGTCGTTGTCTTTAGGCTCGTCGGTCGGGGTGAGTTGTTCCTTATCCTCAGCCTTGTCCTCTATCTTGTCCTCGGTAGGTTTTTCTTGCGGTCTACTTGTTTCGGGCACGATTTCTACCTTAGGCGCAGATGTATTTTTGTATTTGTCGTTCTTTTCTTGACGAGCGTCGATACTAGATACGACCTCTTCGGCGCTTTTGCCCTCGAACAGCATCTCCACTTCGCTAGTGTAAATGGTCTCTTTTTCGTACAAAACCTTGACCATATTGTCGAGTATATCACGCTTACTCTTGAGCACTTCGATTGCTCTTGCGTAGCAGTCGTCGATTATCTTTTTGATTTCGCTGTCAATCAAATCGCCAATCTTTTCGCTATAGGTGTGTTGGGTAGCGTAGTCCTTACCCAAGAATACTTCCTTCTCTCCACCGAGGAAGATATTGCCCACCTTGTCGGACATACCCCACTCGGTAACCATGCTTCTAGCGATAGAGGTTGCTCTTTGGATGTCGTTGGAAGCCCCCGTCGATACGTCGTGAATGACGATTTCTTCCGCAGCCCTACCACCGAGCATCATAGTTATGAGGTCGGTGAGTTTATTCTTGGATACGTGGCTATCGTCACTCTCGGGTCTGGTCAAAGTATAGCCCGCGGCCATACCTCTTGGAATTATGCTGACTTCTTGCACTTCGTCGCAATTTGGCAATACCTTGGCTATAATCGCGTGTCCCGCCTCGTGATAAGCCGTGATACGCTTGTCGCTATCGGTGATAATTCTACTCTTCTTTTGAGGTCCCGCAATGACTTTGTTGATTGCCTCGAGGATATCTTCCATAATAATGACTTTTCTATCTGCTCGAGCTGCGAGAATAGATGCTTCGTTGAGCAAGTTTTCTATGTCGGCACCGCTAAATCCGCTAGTCATACGAGCAAGCACCTTGAAGGATATCTCGCTAGCAAGAGGTTTGTTACGCGCGTGCACCTTGAAGATTGCCTCTCTACCCTTGACGTCGGGTGTGTTGACGTATATTTGTCTATCAAATCTGCCCGGTCTCATAAGAGCGGGATCGAGGATATCCACTCTGTTGGTAGCCGCCATAATGATGATACCGTCGTTCTTTTCAAAGCCGTCCATTTGCACGAGCAATTGGTTGAGAGTCTGCTCCCTCTCGTCGTTTCCGCCGCCTAGTCCCGCGCCACGGTGTCTACCTACGGCGTCGATTTCGTCGATAAATATTATGCAAGGCATATTTCGCTTGGCTTGGTCGAACAAATCTCTCACTCTCGCAGCACCCGTACCCACGAACATCTCTACGAAGTCGGAACCGCTGATAGAGAAGAAAGGCACGTTACTCTCGCCCGCTACGGCTTTGGCAAACAAGGTTTTACCTGTTCCCGGAGGACCCACGAGCAAGACGCCCTTAGGTATTCTTGCTCCGAGTGCGGTAAACTTTTGCGGATTTTTGAGGAATTCTACAATCTCGGCGAGCTCGAGCTTTTCTTCTTCAGCGCCCGCTACGTCGCTAAACTTGACGTTGACGTTCATATTGAGCCTTGCTTTGGTCTTGCCAAAGTTCATGGCTTGTTTGTTAGCTCCGCCAGCCTGTCTAAACAAGAAGAATACCACTATTCCCATCAAAATTAGCGAACCTATAGGGAAAAGTAGCGAAGTCCATGTCGAGCCGGAATTTGGATCGTCGTACTTGACCACGGGCACGTTGGCACCCGCTTCCAACAAACCGTCAAGTTTGCCGGCAAACTCGGTTCTAGACGGAATTCTCACGAAATACGTTGCCTTTTTGGTTGGATTTTTGAAAAAAGCGTCCTTTGTAGTCGTCGAGCCCTCGGCAAGCACGTAAGCGGTATATCCGCCGTTGATATAAATGCCCGCAACTTTGTTGTCCTTAATCATTTGAACCAAAGATTCCTCACCTTCGTAGGAGAGTTCCTTTGGCTTTGCTCCACCTAGCATCGTCCATATCAAAACTAATATCAAGACGATACATAACGCAATTATTGAAAATCTAATTATGTTGGCTGTCTTTTTGTTCACAGTCCCCTCCGCATTACAAATCTTAGTCTAAACGTTATTTTATAATAGTATAATTAGCTCATCAAGTCAAGTATTGTCAAAAATATAGTTATGCGGAGTGTAAAATATTTCTAAAATCTATACGCAGTCACCAATTCAAAGGTCTTGCGAGACATTGCGTCTATAAAGCCCTCGTCACGGGTTTTTAGTTCCGTCATTCTATCCGAATCGCTATCCCCGACAATCACCATAACCCCTATATCACCTATACGCTTGCGATTGCTAAAAAATGCTCCTCCGGGCTTAATTCCGTTGGAGGTGAGTTTGATTTTGCCTATATCCTTACTCTCGCCGAGGGTAGAGTCTATGACGACGACCACGTCGTTCTTGTGGCGTTTGTTAAGCATCTGCGCGTATTGCGCGACGTTGAGTGAAGTAATTTGATTGCCCGTGCAACCGTACACGTAAGCGTCGATACCGCTTGCCTTGAGCAAATCGCCCACTTTTGGTCCTATACTGTCCCCTATGACCTTGGTCGTCCCTATACATACAAATACCAATTTTTTCATATTCAAAAGTCTTACCTAAATCAAAAATTTTATACCTGTATTGATTTATTTGACTTTTTTGGTCAATAATACCATAGTCGATGACTAGCTTGTATCCTTCGCAAAAATCGAAATAAACAAAAGAATATTGACATTTGAATAAAATTCTAATATAATATTTATACCAAACGGATATTCGTTTGGCAAGGAGAAAGATATGTTCAACTTTTTATTAGCATTACCCGAGCTTCCTATTCCCGTATCCTACGTTACGATAGGTGCAGCTGTTATTTTGTTGCTTGGCCTAATCATCGGAGCAAAACAAGGCTTGGTCAAGGCGCTATTCTCGATTTTGTCCACTGCCGGTTCTATCGTTGCAGCTACTTTCATAATGCCTTATATCACCAACTTTTTGACCGGGCAAGAGAAGATACAAGAGATGATTGCTACTTATGGAGAAATTCTCAACAAAGCTGTTGCAGTAATATCCTTTATTATGGGTTGGATAGTGGCATTCGTCGTGCTCAAAATTATCTTTGCCATCATCAACAAGATTTTTAGCGGAGACGGCGTGCTA
Organism: uncultured Clostridia bacterium; assembly: GCA_937880755.1. Lineage (GTDB taxonomy): Bacteria > Bacillota > Clostridia > Christensenellales > UBA3700 > HGM11368. The sequence continues at coordinate 73,462 of CALGRX010000021.1, read as the reverse complement.
GGCACTATCAATAGGTTGCTAGGCGCGGTATTCGGTTTGGCTGCCTCAGCCTTGGTCGTAATCACTATCGTGTACTTGATGAATATGTTTAGTAGTAGCCAATCTATCTTCCAAGAGTTGCTTGAAAATGCAAAGACCGACCCTGTCGGCGCCTTCTTGGTGGAGAACAATCTACTTGGCAAACTCATAGCTTTGCTTAGCGAAAAGATACCTGCATTTGCCGACTTCTTAGCGTCGATAGGCTATACGGCGGCAAGTTAGAGCCACAGCGACAACAAATTACCTAGTATTCCAAAAAGTCCGCTCAATACGAGAGTGGACTTTTTTATTGACTGCCACGCGATATATTCTATAAGACACACCGTAAAGGTCGCCGCGTCGAATATCGCTACGGCGTACAAAGTCTTTTTCTTGACCCCTATCACCCAACAAATCAAGTATTTGATAGCTATCGTCACTAAAAAAACGCTCACGTTTTCTATAGCCGTCATATTGTATTTATATGTCAAAAATAGTAAATATTATAAAAATAATGCTAACCTATTGAAAAATACTCGTTTTTAATTTATAATATTATAGTCATGAACAAAAAGATTTCTAAGTGGCATAGGCTGGACAACTCCGCCAAAATATATCCTATGATGGAGCAAAGGGACAAACACAATCTCTTTCGCATAACTTTCGTTATGAAACAAGACGTTGCGCCCGACGTGCTCCAAAAGGCTCTAGAGCTGACTTTGACGCGATTTCCTTCTTTTAAAGTAAAACTAAAAAAGGGATTTTTTTGGTACTATTTCGACACCAACGATATGCCTGCCAAAATCTATCCTCTCGATCCCGAGCCTTTGCGAAAGGTCGTTGCCAAGAAGAACAACGGCTATTGCTTCAAGATAAGCTATTACAATAGATTGATTACGGGCGACTTTTTTCACGCGCTGTGCGACGGTGTAGGAGCAATTTGCTTTATGAAATCTCTAGTCTACACCTACGTCAATCTCTTGGGTTACGACGTGGCTTCGGACTGCAAAATTATGACTATAGGCTCGCCCGTTCACCCGTCGGAACTTGAAGATAGTTTTCTTGCCAATTACAAAAAAGTAAAAATCAAAGACCTCAACATATCCTCTCTCAAAGGCGACAAAAAGAACGCCTACCTCATCAAGGGCATAATGTTCGAGGACAACGGCACGGGCATAATCCACTTATACTGCCCTATTGCCGATTTGCTTGCCAAAGCCAAAGAAAAGGGTTGTACCGCCACCGAATTGTTGACGGCAATCTTTATCCTTTCGATATACGAGGCGCAGATAGAGGGCAAAAACGACGATGCGGGCAATATCCGGATATTTTGCCCCATCAATCTTCGCAAGATTTTCAATTCCAATACGCTACTCAACTTTTCGCTCTTTTCTCGTATAAGCGCCAACCCGCACACCGATATGGATATAGATACGCTCATATCCATTGTGCACGATTGCTTGCAACGCGACACCGACAAAGAGCTACTAAGCAGCAAGATTTCCACCACCGTAATGGGAGAAAAATTCTTCTTGATGCGCATAATGCCACTATTTATCAAGCAGTTTATTTTCAAGATAAGCAATCTGTTTTTCGGCAAAAATAAAAAGACGGCGACCTTCTCCAACGTGGGTATTTTACAACTGCCGAGCGGTTTGCGCGAACACGTTGAGTCGGCTTCGGTGAGCATAAGCGTCAACCAAACCACGCCAATAAGCCTTACGGCTCTCACCACCTACGACACGCTGTGCCTGACTTTTACAAGGTGTATAACCGATACCGCGATAGAGCAAGCCTTTGTCAAACATCTACAAGAGCTCGGCATTGACGTATCCGTCAACAGTAATATGTGGGAGGTGAATTATGCGTTGTAAATATTGTGGCATAGAAGTCAAAGACAACGTCAAAATTTGCCCTATCTGCCACGAAAAGCTCGAGGGTTATCTTGCCGATGCTCCGTCAATGTACCCTCCCAAGGACAGTGTAAAGCGCAAGAGGAAGCATACTCACTTTACCTTTGACAACCTATATTGGGGCATTGGTCTTGCGGTGTGGATATGCTGTCTTGCCGTGTGCGAAGCCCTTACGCCTACTCTGCAATGGCATTGGCTCGTAATAGTGCTGATATTGTACGGCTATCTATTCGTCCGCAACACGATACTCTCCAACTCGTCCATAGGACTCAAAATCTTTACCCAAATTATCATGATTTTGGCGGTATTGATTAGTTCGCTGTATATATTCAAGGGACTCAACCTATACCACGATCCAATGTATTGGATACTAGAATACACCTTGCCGATTGTGCTCGGTACGGGGCTTGTCATAATGATAGTTTTCGTGTGTATATTTGCCAAAAGACGCCCGTCGCTCATTGTCGACTGCGTATTTATGATGCTACTAGGCTATGCGCCTATCATAATGTACCTCACGGGCAACGTCACTCACCTGTGGCCGTCGCTCGCCGTGTCTATCGTGGCAACCTTAGCAATAATATCTTGCTTTACGTTCGGCAGAAAAGAATTGCTTGACGAACTCAAAAAGAGATTTCATCTATGATAATATCAACAAAACGCCACTAGCAATTGGTGTTCCTATAAGGGATTATAAGGTCAGAAAAAAAAGTATAGCGCACTATACTTCGCAGTAGCGAAACGTAGTGCGCTTTTCTTATCCACAAAAGACTATTAAGTTATCTTTTTAGCCTCACGGCAAAAGTGATATGTAAGTGATTTGCGTTATATTTTGGCTTCTAGTCAAAGTTATATTATATTTGCCATAACTTCTCTCAAAGAGAGAGATATCTCTTTGCGTAAGCAAAATATCACGCCTTTAGGCTATCACTTGCCAAAAGGCAAATATAGTTGTGGAATAGCGATAATCCCTATCGCTATTCCACTAAATTGGCGTTTTGTATCAATAATCGTATAATTTTTGGATAAAAAGTACCGAACTCATCGTTCGGTACTTTGCTTTATTCTTGGACGTTTGGTTGATCGGATACTTCCGTCGTGTCAGTCGCCTCGACTTGTGGATTTTCTGTTGCTTCTGCCTCGACTTCTTCGTCGGCGTGTGGCACTATAGTAAAGCATACCACGTTGCCCTCGTCCCTCATTCTCATAACCTTGACGCCTTGGGTATTTCTACCTATCTTGGAGATTTCGTTGGCTCTTACCCTAATTATCGTGCCGTTGTCGGCTATAATCATCACGTCGTCGGTGTCAGGATTGACGAGTTTTAGGTTGACTATATCGCCGGTCTTATCGTTGAGCACGCCGGCTTTGATACCCTTACCCGCTCTGCCTTGCAAGGTATATTCGGATATGTCCGTTCTCTTGCCGTAGCCGTTGGAGGTAATGGTCAACACTTCGCTACCTTCTATGACTTTGGTCATATCTACCACGTGTTCGCCCTTGGCTTTATCTATATTGATAGACTTGACGCCTTGGCTGGTTCTACCCGTAGGTCTTACGTCCTTTTCGCTAAATCTTATGCACTTACCGCTGCTGGAAGCCATAATGATTTCGTCTTCGCCGCTCGTGAGTTGTACACCGATAAGTTCGTCGCCGTCAACGAGGTTGATAGCGATTTTGCCGTTGGACTGAATTCTATCGAATTCGCCGAGGTCGGTCTTTTTGATAAGTCCGTTTTTGGTAGCCATCATGAGATAGCCTTGACTTCCCTTTGGTACGGGGATAGCCTTGTTGATTTGCTCTCCCGCATCCAAGTTGAGCAAGTTGACGATTGCTCTACCCTTAGCGTTTCTGCTTGCCTCAGGGATTTGGTAGCCCTTGATACGATATACTCTGCCCGTATTGCTAAAGAAGAGAATGTTGTCGTGAGTAGAAGTAGCCATAACGTCCTCTACGAAGTCTTCTTCCTTGGTTTTGTGCGCCGACACGCCCACGCCGCCTCTTCTTTGAGCTCTGTATTCGTCCACAGGCATACGCTTGATATAGCCGTTGTGGGTGGCGGTGATGATGACGTCTTCCTCTTCGATGAGGTCTTCGATATCGAGGTCGGAGTAGTCGTAAGTGATCTCCGATCTACGAGGGTCGGCGTACTTTTCTTTGATTTCCGTCATTTCCGTCTTGATGATATCCACCACTCTTTGAGGTTTAGCCAAGATATCCTTGAGGTCGGCGATAGTCTTTTCCAATTCTTCGAGCTCGCTCTTGAGTTTGTCCACTTCGAGTGCCGTCAATCTCTGCAATCTCATCTCGAGTATTGCCACGGCTTGACGCTCGCTAAGCTCGAACTTGTCGCACAAGTTGCTTATTGCCACGTTACGGTCACTCGACGCCTTGATCGTTGCGATAACTTCGTCGATATTGGCTAGCGCTTTGACCAATCCCAACAAGATATGCTCCTTTTCTTGAGCCTTATCGAGGTCGTATTGGGTACGGCGAGTGATGACGGACTTTTGGTGTTTGATATACTCTTCGAGTATTTGTTTGAGGTTGAGCACCTTAGGCGTGCCGTCAACGAGCGCAAGCATAATCATAGAGTTGGACACTTGCAGTTGGGTGTGCTTGAAGAGTAGATTGAGCACGACTTGCGGGTTGGCGTCCTTTTTGACGTCGATGACGATACGCATACCCTCTCTGTCCGACAACTCGTGGATATCGCTGATACCCTCCACTCTCTTTTGCTTGACGAGGTCTGCTATACTCTCGATGAGCTTAGCCTTGTTGACTTGGTAAGGAATCTCGGTAATGATAATACTCGACTTGCCGTTAGAATGCTCTTCTATCTCCGTCTTTGCTCTGATTATGCAGTTACCTTTACCCGTTCTATAAGCCTTTTTGATTCCGCTACCGCCCATAATGTACGCACCCGTAGGATAGTCGGGAGCAGGGATATATTCCATCAGTTGCTCGATATCGAGGTCAGGGTCGTCAAGCAACGCGATAGTACCGTCAATGACTTCGGCGAGGTTGTGAGGTGGGATAGAGGTCGCCATACCTACGGCGATACCGTCGCTACCGTTGACGAGCAAGTTAGGATAACGTGCAGGAAGCACGACAGGTTGCTCTCTGGTGTCGTCGAAGTTTGGATAGAAGTCGACCGTCTTTTTGTCGATATCTCTAATCATTTCGTTGGCGATTTTGCTCATTCTCGCCTCGGTATATCTATAAGCAGCCGCAGGGTCGCCGTCCACCGAACCGAAGTTGCCGTGTCCGTCTACTAGGGTACATCTAATAGAGAAGTCTTGCGCCAATCTTACCAACGCGTCGTATACCGAGCTGTCGCCGTGTGGGTGGTATTTACCGAGCACGTCGCCGACGATGAGAGCGCACTTACGGTGAGGCTTGTCCGCCGTCAAACCAAGCTCATTCATATCGTATATTATTCTTCTATGAACGGGCTTTAGACCGTCTCTTACGTCAGGGATTGCTCTCGACACGTTGACCGCCATTGCGTAGGCGATAAAGGACTTCTTCATTTCGCTCTCGACTTCGACGTGTTCGATAGTCGTGCCGGCGAGCATCTCCATTATATCTTTTTTGTTGTCGATATTGTCGTTATCTTTTTTGATAGCCATAACTCTTCCCTCCATTACACGTCGAGTTCTTCGACAAGGTTTGCGTTTTCTTCGATAAACGCTCTTCTTCTCTCGGGTTCGTCACCCATAAGCAATGAAAATACGTCGTCCGCGCGCTCTGCGTCTTCCATAGTAACCTTGATTAGAGTTCTGGTCTCGGGGTCCATAGTCGTCTCCCAAAGTTGTTCTTTATCCATCTCGCCAAGACCTTTGTAACGTTGAATTTCGCCCTTCTTGTCAATGCTCTTGAGATATTCGAGGTATTCGTCTCTCTCTTGGTCGCTGTAGCAATATTTCTCTATCTTAGAGCCCTTTTGGGTAATCTTGTATAGAGGCGGTTTGGCGATATACACGTGACCTTGCTCGATGACGGGCTTCATAAATCTAAAGAAGAAGGTGAGGAGCAATATTCTGATATGGCTTCCGTCCACGTCGGCATCGGTCATACAAATGATACGGTCGTATTTGAGTTTTGACACGTCGCATTCTTCGTTGATACCGCAACCGAAGGTGGTAATCATATTTTTGATTTCTTCGCTCTCTAGCACTCTGTGCAGTCTTGCCTTTTCTACGTTGAGTATCTTACCTCTAAGTGGCAAAATAGCTTGGAATCTTCTATCTCTACCCGTCTTGGCAGTTCCGCCCGCGCTATCGCCCTCTACGAGGTAAATCTCGCACTTGCGTGGGTCCTTGTCGGAGCAGTCTGCAAGTTTGCCCGGGAGCGTGGTGGATTCGAGCACGGATTTTCTACGAGTCAAATCTCTTGCGTTTCTCGCGGCGTCACGCGCCTTTTTGGCGTTGATAGCCTTGGATATAATCTCTCTTGCGTCCTTAGGATTTTCTTCCAAAAATTCACCGAATTTTTCGCCAAACGCTTTGGCAACTACGGCACGCATAAAGCTATTGCCGAGTTTACCTTTGGTCTGTCCTTCGAATTGCGGGTCAACGAGTTTGACGCTTACGACTGCCACAAGTCCTTCTCTGCAATCTTCACCGCTGAGTTTTTCCTCATTCTTGAGAAGCTTGAGAGTCGTGCCGTAGTCGTTGAAGAGCTTGGTAAGCGTAGTCTTGAACCCCTCTAGGTGCGTACCGCCCTCGTGGGTATTGATATTGTTGGCGTAACTATAGATAGTCTCGGAATAGCCGTCGTTGTATTGCATTGCAATCTCGACTTGGTAGTCGTCGCTGATAGATTGGATATATAGAGGTTTCTCGAGCAAACCGCCCTTGTTGTTGAGTTGCTCTACGTATTCAACGATACCGCCCTCGTAGAAGAAAGACTCCGACTGTTCTCTGAGAGGTCTACTGTCCTTGAGGTTGATGCGCAGTCCCTTGTTGAGGAATGCCAGCTCTTGCAATCTATGTTTGAGGGTGTCATATTGGAAGTCCAACGTTTCGAAAATTTCGCCGTCGGGATAGAATACTACTTTGGTACCGTGGCGCTGCGTTTCGCCCACCTTGGCAAGAGGTCTTTGAGCCACGCCTCTATTGAAGGTCATCTTGTACAGTCCGCCGTTTTGAGCAACTTCTACTTCGAGCCACTCGCTGAGAGCGTTGACGCAAGACACACCCACGCCGTGCAGACCGCCCGAGAATTTGTATCCGCCACCGCCGAACTTACCGCCTGCGTGCAATTTGGTAAGTACGACTTCTACCGCGCTCTTGCCTTCCTTCTCGATGATACCGGTAGGGATACCGCGTCCGTTGTCTTGTACAGACACTGCTCCGTCGGCGGTTATCTCGATATCCACCGTGTCGCAGAAGCCCGCCATAGCTTCGTCGATAGCGTTGTCCACGACCTCGTAAACCAAGTGATGCAAGCCTCTCTCGTCAGTCGAGCCAATGTACATGCCCGGACGCTTCCTGACAGGTTCCAAGCCCTCGAGCACTTGAATATCGTTTTGGGTATAACGACTATTTTTTACTTCGCCCATACTTTCTCCTTATGCGCACGCGTGCGTGCGAGTATTATAATATTATAATTATTATAACACTCTACAAAAAAAATAGCAAGGCTTTGCACCAAAATAACGTATATCGCGCTCGTATTTTATAATGAATTTTCGTGCAAAATTTTGACAAATTTTCCCGAGCTATATTGACAAAAATCCTTGACTGTGCTAAATTATTAAAAAACGAAAAAGGAGATATATTATGCAACTAAAAGATAGCAAAACTATGCAAAATCTTATGACCGCCTTTGCAGGCGAGTCACAAGCACGCAACAAATATACCTACTTTGCTTCTAAGGCAAAGAAGGAAGGCTACGTTCAAATAGCGGCATTGTTCGAAGAGACCGCCAACAACGAAAAGGAACACGCAAAATTGTGGTTCAAAATCATCAACGGCGGCATCGGCTCTACTGCGGACAACCTCAAAGCCGCTGCCGAGGGCGAAAACTACGAGTGGACGGATATGTACGCTACCTTCGCCAAAGAGGCTAGAGAAGAAGGCTTCGAAGAAATTGCCAATATGTTTGAAGGCGTAGCAAAAATAGAGAAAGAACACGAAGAAAGATACATGGCTCTTCTCAACAACTTGCAAAACGGCAAAGTCTTCGCCAAAGACGAAGAAGTAGAATGGCATTGCACTAACTGCGGACACATTCATTACGGCAAGACAGCTCCCGAAGTTTGTCCCGTATGCGCTCATCCGCAAGCTTACTTCCAAGTTAGAGCAAAAAACTATTAATCAAAACTAACAAAAAATCGCATCTTAAGATAGATGCGATTTTTTATTTTTTGCCGATAAGTATTGACTTATTATATATTTCTAATTCAACGCCGTCAAGATGAGCGTCATCATAGGAATAGTGATAATCGACGACGTAGTACCCAGCAAGACGAGGTTGGCAGCCGTCTCTTGTCCTTCCCCAAGCATCTCGGCAAAGTTGAGCACGACGCTGGCAACGGGAGTGCAAGCAAGAATAAACATCGTCTCTTTGAAGTACGTCGGCAACGGTAAAAACCATACGAGCAATAGCGCGATAAGCCCAAAAACCACTTGCTTAAATACTACCACAACGTACTGCATAGGACGACAAAATACCGACCTCGGACTATTGACGGCAAGGCGCATGCCCATAATGAGCATACATAGAGGAGTAGTCATCTTGCCTAGCAAAGTAATCATGGAGTCCAACTGCGCCGGCATCTTGACGCCCGTAAAGAACAACGGCAAACCTATTATCAAGCCCACGGTGGCGGGGTTGAAAATCGCCTTTTTGAGAGATACGTGTTTTTTGTCGCGAGTGATGATTGCCGAAGCAAAAGTCCAACCGAGCAAGTTCATACCTATCAAAAAAGCCGTAGAATATACGAGGACCTCGGGATTGTCCGGGAAGATACTCTCGAGTAGCGGTACACCCAAAAATCCCACGTTGCCGAATGCCACTGCCACGTTGGATATTCTCACCGCCACGTCGTCTTGCTTTTTTCTAAAAATAATGTAGTATACGCCCAGCACGACGGCTTGCAAAACGAAGGTGAACGCAAGGAATATCATCATTCTAACGAAGACGTCGGGGCTATACTCTACCCTAGTCAACGAGTATATCGTCAAGCAAGGCTGACAAACGTACATCAAGATGACGGCAAAAGCCGAAATTGCTTGAGGCTTGATTATCCCCGTCTTGACGGTGACGAACCCCGGTATTGCGTAGGCAAGCATTATGCCTACCGTTGTCAAAGTTATCAAAAACAGTTCCATAATTCTCTTACATATTACTCTCATAGGGTATTATTGTCAACAAATACGTCTTATTATTCTTGCATATTTTTCGCATTGGTTTAGAGGCGTTTTAGCAAAAAAAGACACGCCGTTTGATAGCGTGTCTTAGTCTTATTTGCTGATATTTTGCTATTACTGAGCGTCGGTATCGTTTGGTATTTCTTCCGCCACAACGGCGCTCTCCCCGCTTGGGGCTTCTTCTACTGCCGAATTGAGCACGATAGCCTCTGCCTCGCTTTCCTCAACGCCCTCGTTGACGAGTTCTTCTATCTCCTCGTCGTGCATATCGTCCCAAACCTTGTAGTCGTTTTCGAGCATAGCAAACTTTTTGCTATGATTGGTGACGAGTTGCAAGACGATACCTATTACGAACACCGCAATAAACACGAGCCAACCTGCAATCACTTGCGCCCAAATAGGATAACCGCCGTAGCCTCCGCCTTCTCCACCGTAACTCTTGATAGTGTCAATGAGATTCCATACAAACAACCCGCCGAGCAATAAAGGCGCAACGATTTTGATTATCCAATCGTATCCGCTCTTGATTTTGATTGTCGTTGCGGTACGGTTGAGTTCGTCCCTGACTTTGCTCGTCTTGAAGAACCAACCTACCACGATACACTCTATGATACCTACGAGAATCAAACTGAACGAATTAGCCCATTTATCCACGATATCGAGCCATTCAATACCGCCCTTGGTGATATAGAGCACGGATACCAAAGCCGCACAAAGACAAGTCGTCAAACGAGTCTTGCGAGGATCAAGCTTAAACTTATCGCTGATAGATGTTGCAACACCTTCTACTATAGAGAAAGCACTGTCTATAGCTAGCGTCAATAGAGTCATATAGAACAAAAATGCGATAAAGCTATTGAAAGCCGCGCTACTCGACAACATAACCATAGCTTGAGGATATACGACGAATGCAGTTCCGATACCGCCCGATGGATTGGCAATATAACTCTCGAGCATTCCCGTTCCGCTAAGGGTGGTGAACAAAACTATACCCGCAAGCACGCTTATTGCCATATCGCTGACGGCGATAATCAAGGTATCCTTGATGATATCGCTCTTTTTGTTGACGAAAGAGCCGTAAGCAATCATGATAGCCATCATTATCGACAGACTATAGAATACTTGTCCGAAAGCGTCTATCCAAAGACCGCTATTGCCGAGTTTGCTAAAGTCAGGAATAAAGAACTGCTTAAGTCCCGCACCCGAAGCGTTGCCAAAATCTTTGACCATACCGTTGATAGCCAAGATTATCAGCAAAACAACGGGGATAATGACGGTAAAAGGCACGACTTTTCCTGCGCTATGAGCACCTTTACGAATACACAAATATATTGCTACCCAAGCAATAATCAGCGCTACGAAAAGTCCGCCCGGAATATCGAAAGCACCCGCTCCGTTTGAAATTGGTTGATACTGCAATGCTTCGCCAAAAAACAAACCACCCGCTTCTTCCGAAGTGAGTCCGCCAAGCTTGAACGACTTGACAATCATCACCAAAATCCACGCCAATACTACCGCGTAGTAGGTTACGATTACGAATGCGTTGGCAACTGCCGCCCAGCCTACGAATTCAGCCTTTTTGTTAAGACCTCTAAACGCCCCGGGAGCACCGTGTTGCATCTTACGACCGATAGAAATCTCCATCATAAGAAGTGGCCAGCCAAGGATAAACATTGCTAAGAAATATACCAACAAAAAGGTTCCGCCGCCGTGCATAGCCGCCAAGCCGGGGAATCTCCACGCGTTTCCAAGACCTACCGCCGAGCCGATAGCCGCAAAAATAAAGGTGGCACGACTCGCCCAAGAATCTCTCTTTTTAGCCATAATTCCTCCAAATACAAGTGTAATGTATTGATTATAGCATATAGGACGTAATTTTTCAAATATTTTACATATTTATTTATCGCTTTATCTCAATTAATAACTTTGCAACGAATATTGCACTTTTTCGTCAATCAAACAATTCGCGTATTACGTCTACTCCTATTCACCAATTAGTATTGACTGTACAAAAACAAAAAAACACCGACGGAAGATCCGTCGGTGAAAACTAACGCTTGGATATTATTCTGCAGGGTTAGCCTTGATATAAGATTCTTTGTCTGCTTCGGTCATAAACTTAGGTAGCAATCCGTCTTTGGTTTCGGTGCTCTCCTCGTATCCGCTGACAATTTTTCCTTCGGCTTTGTTTTCAACGCCTTCAGTCACACTATAAGTCGTGTAGTCGAGTCTATATAGGTAATTGTAGTTGTTGCCGTCGATATAATATACATAGTTGCCGAGTTTAACCGGAGCTAGCCAAGAAGTCGAAAGATTTTGATCACTAATCTTTTCCTCGCTTGGAACCTCTGCCTTATAATTCATTCTCATAAGGGCGTTGGATATCACGTAATAAACGTAGTCACCTTCGAAGAATAGTACCGTAGGCGTACCAGAAAGAGTAATCTCCTTGTCTACGTCATTGACGTTGGCTTGCTCAGATATTGGTTTGTAAACCTTGACGGTAGCGGAAGAAACGTCAAGTATACCGTTCTCAAATCCGAGAGGAACGAAGCTGCTTACGGAAGATACTGCGTATTTCTTTTCCAAAGTCTTGTCAATAGCGGTGAGGCTATCAAACTTGTAGCCGTACGTGCCTGTCGTAGATGCCGTGTCGTTGTCGGTTCTAGTATAGTACAATACCTTCTCATTCTTATCGTACTTGACGAGCGAAATAGACTTTTGCTCTTTGAGAGTTGGAGTTTCGCCCGAAGCGTAGGTAGTATCGCCGATGATTTGGACAGGCGTAGAGTTGCCGTCTATCGCCCAAACGACGTTGCTGTTGAGGGTCTTGCTTTCGCTAGCCGTTGTATAGAACACGATATTGCTTTGCGCGGTAAAGAGCGAGCCCGTTACGTCAGAAGCAATCACGCTTTCTTTGCCAATCTTCTTGTCGGTGTACTCAATCTTCTTGAGGTCGGTGCCTTCCATATAGATGAGTGCCGTTGCCGTAAAAGTAAACTTGACGGACGCACCCTCGATAACCGCTATGGATTGGGTCTTGCTACCGTCGAGCTTGGTACGCATATATTCGAGATTGCTCGTCAAAACGTTGCCGTATTTGTCGGTCTGAGTGCTAGGAGAGCAATAGTAGAGCCACTCGCCGAAGATATAAAGACCTGCGCCCGTGTTGCCGGTATAATAAGTCTTAGGCACGACAACCGCGGTATCGCTCAAGGTGCCGTCAGCGTTGATTTTACTCTTCATAATGCTACCCTTGACGCTTGCTTTACCAAAGTGGTTGTCCTCAGGCTTGGTTATCTTGGCGGTGTCGTCCATTCCGTTGACGTAATAGATATAATCGCCTTGTTTAACGACCATAGCGCCGTTGTTTTCTACATCTCCCGTCGTAATAGGGCCAACAGGACCCCACTTAAAATTTTGACAGCCAACCAAAGCAAGGGCTATCGTTGCAACCATCAAAACTATCAAAATCGACTTGGTAAACTTTGTCATTCTATTCTCCCATAATAAGAATTGCTATATAATATAATAATTATAGTATAATAGTTGATATAAATCAATAATTTTTTCGCAAAATTTCGCCTTGTAAGTTATTTTAACCCTTTTTCCTAACTATCAACGACTTATACTTCAAATAAACTATGATACTCAAAAACTGCTTTTGCGTTTAGTCGCCACCCTTTAGGACTTATACGCCCAATTGATGGGTTGTAAGCCGTGCAAAGCCAAAAAGTCGTTGGCTTTAGAAAAGTGCTTACACTCCAAGAAGCCGTGATAAAAAGACAATGGGCTTGGGTGAACGGCTTTGAGCACGAGATGCTTTTTGTCGTCGATAAGCCTTGCCTTAGACTTAGCGTATCCGCCCCACAGCATAAATACTATCGGCGTGTCGTGAGCGTTGAGCAATTGGATAATTCTATCGGTAAATACGTCCCAACCGTATTGAGAATGCGACAACGGCTGACCTTTGCGCACGCTGAGGTAGCTGTTGAGCAACAATACGCCTTGCTCCGCCCACCCCGTCAAGTCGCCGTTGGAGTCGGGCTTGATGCCCAAATCGTACTGCAACGCCTTGAATATATTGACGAGTGACGGTGGCAGTTTAGTGCCTTTCTCTACACTAAAACACAGCCCGTTAGCCTGTCCGTAATCGTGATACGGGTCTTGACCGAGAATAACGACCTTGACTTTGTCGTAGGGGCACAAGTCCAGCGCTCTAAAAATATTTTCTTTGGGTGGGAAGCAAGTAGTCGTAGCGTAATCTTGCATTACCGACGTCCACAATCTAGGAAAATACTCTTTTTCCCCTTCGCTTCTTAGCAGTTGTCTCCACCCTTCGTCCGCAATTTTTACCATAGCAACATTATATTGCGGACGTGCGTTTTTGTCAACGGTTGACTTTGCAATAGCTTTGATTTACAATGATATTATGATAGATACTCATACACATTGTTATCACTCTCAAGACAGTCAAGCTCCCGCTCGCGATATGATAGAGGGGGCAATAGTCAAAGGATTGCAATACATCGCGCTTACAGACCACTACGACCTCGATATGCTTGGCTTTCCTCAAGTTCCGCAGATAGATTTGCCACGACATTTTGAAGAATTGAGCGCTCTCAAAAAACAATACGAGGACAAAATCCAACTCGCAATAGGCATAGAATGCGGTTGGGCAAAGGACGCGCAGGACGATTACGCCCGCAATCTTGCGCCTTACAAGTTCGATATGACTATCAATTCCGTACATATGATAGACGGCAAGGACTGCTACGCCGAGGGCTATTACGATAATTTGCCTATGCAAAAGTGTTACGACGACTATTTGAACAGCGTGATTGACTCGCTTGGCGCTCCCTACCACTTCGACAGCATAGGACATCTGGGATATATAATGCGCAGAGCACCTTACGCCGACCCGATTATGAAATACGATAGGTTTGGCGACAAGCTCGACCATATTCTTCGCACAATCATAGACAAAGGCGTGGCACTCGAAGTCAATACTCACACCAAAAATTTACCTATTAGGTGTCTGCCTACTATCGAAATTTTGACGAGATACCGCGAGATGGGCGGAGAATTGCTTACTTTCGGCTCCGATGCGCACCAACCAATCCGACTTGCCGACAAGTACGACGAAACCATGGAACGTCTAAAAGCTCTCGGATACAAATATATCTTCAAATATTTATCGCACGAGCCTATTGCCCACAAAATTTAATAATTCCCAAAGTATTACTTATGGCGTATCTTTGAAATAATCAAAAAATGCGGACGAATAATCGTCCGCTCAATTTGTTTAGTCTATTGTCTGTGTTGATACACTTTGACGTAATCGACAACAAAATCGTATTTTTTACTCTTGTCGCTTTGCGAAGGATCTTCGCACCAACCCTTGATTCCTCCCTCTTCGTCGGGACTAACCGCTTCGTTGGATAAAATAATATATTCTGCCACTTGCGAAACGATATTTTGATAGATTGTTTGCCCTTGCTTGTTCTTATACTTATCGTCGTTCACCGTCCAAGTACCAACGTCGTCAACGTAAAATTTGTAGTATTTTTCCGTCCATTCCAGCCCGTAAGCATGGAATTCTCCGTATAGATTAGGCACGTTGAATCCCATCTTCGGAGCAGACTTCAAATGCTCGCGATAACCATCGTATTGCACGGCGGGATTGACGGTATAGCGTGCCGTCAAATCATAATAAAAAGGCGACTCGAATATATCTATCTCCACACCATCCACCGCGGTATCGTGATAATCGGGACTCTGATAACCCAAAGCAAAATTATCCACGGGCATCTCCAAAAAGCCGACCACGAACCATAAATTGCATGGACCTTGCATCTTATCTCGAAGTATCCGTATCTTTGTAAAAAACTACCTTGATAATAGTCGGTAGTCTCCGTCGATACCGCGCCGCTATACCGGCCCGCACCGAAGACCCCGTCTTCGCGCCAATCCGTTGTAATTATCAAGTTGCCGTCGCTCACTTCGACGGCGTCGTTTACCCAATAACCCCCTTTGCGAAGTACACCGTTGCTTCCGTCGCTTGGTTGAGCGTAATCATAATGCCACTTACTCTCATCCAACTCGTCTCCCAAATAATCGTCTTGCCATACAAGGTCAAATTTTTCCATATCGATTTTTTTGGCAACCCGTAAGCGACAATACGCTAACCGTCAATAGTATAACTACGACAACCAAAGCATTTTTTTTACTACAAGTCTTGACAAACGAGATTATTGCGGATCTACTATCAAGAATGCTTCGCCACCAGCAAGGCAAATCATCTTGACTGCGTCAGGGTTGTACTCGTTGGCAAATACTCTATACTTCTTGTTGAGTCTCTGACCTTCTACCACCGATAGATAATTGCAATCGGCAGGGCACATTTTTTTGCTTATTACGCTCTCTATATCTACTACCGAGCCCTCTTCGAAGTTGGCTAATATGTCGTCCACGGATATGGTGGCAGGGACAGGCTTGAGTATTGCTTCATCGCCCTCTACGACTTCGATAAGTTGAGATGCAAGACTATCCGGCAGTTGCATTGCTTGACCGAGGTCGAGGTCGCCCACTACGAGGTAGTCGAGACCTTTGCACTCTACGGTAGTATATCCGTCGAGGCTAAATTCGTCGGCAAAATTCTCAGGCTCGTAGCCCTTTTTCTTTTTGATGACCAATCCTTCGCAAATCATCTCGATAAGCGCCTTGGCCTTCTTGACAGCAACTTTAGAACGTATTTTGAGCATAGTAGGCACGTCTACCGCGCCCTTCTTGTCGGAGCAATCTTTGTGGTGATAATAGCTCTCGTCCAAAGACGCAGGGTCTATTGCGAGATAGAGCACCAAGGTCTTGCCGTTGATAGCAAATCTTGCGATTTGGTTGCGACCCTTGTTGAAGTTTTCTCTAAATCTCGATATACGATTTTTGATACCGTAAGAGAGTAGTTCGTTTTTGAGTTCGCTATAGAAGCTCTTGATATTGTCGTCGGCAAGTCTAAGCTTCATCTCAAAGCTGAGCTTAGGCTTAACTCTTGCACTGTCCTCGACTTCTTCTTGCCAATTGCTAGAAGCTATAGTGTGGCGAGGCTCTGGAGCAACGAGCTCTTGTTGTTCCTCTTGTTCTTCTTCCTCGATAGGTTGCTCGGCTATAGGAGCGATAGTCGTTGCGACTGCGCCTGCTAAGAGCATATCCAAAATTCTTTGAACGTTCTTCTCGATATTATCCACTCTGATATTGATATCGGAGAGGGTGTTGCCGTTTTCTTCCAGCTTTTCTACTCTTGGCTCGAGATTTCCTCCGCCCAACGCTCTAAGCGAACTCTCGAGCGCGTCTATTCTGCTATACAATTGTTCGATTTCTTCTCTCTTCACTTCTTCTTCCTCGTCTTCGATATTTTCTTGTTGCTCTTCGACCGGAGCTTCCTCTGCCGCAACCTCTTGCGGTTGTTCTTCCTCTTGGATAGGTTCTTCTTTAGGTTCTTCCTCTACAATCGGTTGTTCCTCTTCTAGCGGAGGTCGTTCCTCTTCTACTTCTTCTATCGCTTCTTCTTGTATCGGCTCTTCCTCTTGTTGCTCGACGGCTTCTTCGACTTGTTCCTCTTGCTCCTCTTGTTGACTTTCTTCGTCCTCTACGGGTGCGACGACGCTTTCGTCAATATTGTCGGCAAGCAACTCTATGTAGTCCTCGTGACGTTTGTCGGCTGGCATAGAAGTATTGCAACTAAGCAATATCGCACTCAAGCAAAATACGCCAAAGCCTATTGCTCCCGCCATTATCTCCAATTTGCCCGCCTCTAAATTGAAAACGCCGCCCGCGAAAGCGTGGAGCAAACCAATGGCAATCATCACCAAACTCGTTGCGCCGATGATGAAGTTGGCAAGATCGATAGTGTTAGTTCTTTTTTTGATAAGTCTTGTTATTAGTCCAACAACAAAAAACAGCGCTCCTACTCCGCCACAAGCGGCAAAAGTAATGACGTTGTCTTGATTTTCAAACATTGCCGTCGCGTTGCCGGTAAACATAATAGCAAGCACGCATCCTACCATGATGGCGGATATCGAAATGCCGACAACAGGATTGAACTTCTTGAAATAAGCTTTTAGATATTGCTTAGGCTTAATCTTTTGGAGATTCATCTCCTTGATTTCTCTCTTGGTCATGTTAGGCGTATATACCGCAGTCCTTATGACGAGCAAAACTACCATCAACGCTACGAATATAGTTATTGCTACGAGAGCGGGAATGACGATTTTATCGGTCTTTAGATCGTCGTATATGGCAAGCGCCAACATTCCTATAGCCGTAAAAATTCCTACGAAAATAGCCTCGTCTATGTAACCTATCTTCTTAGCCGAGAATAGTGAAATCAGCGAAGATATGACGAATACCAATACGCCCAAAACAGCCACGCCCAGCACGATAATATACTGCATGTTGGCTTGGAACAGTTCGGCAATAGGCGCGCCCGACGTTAGCGACTTAAATAATCCCGTATAGACCTCAATCAAGTCCGTTTCTTGTATAGTAAAGAAAGTCGCCAAAATAAATCCGATAATGGCAAACGCACCCGTCACGCCGTATTGGTTGACGGTTGCGCTAAAATAATCAATTTTGGTTTCTTTCTTTTTTGGCTTGTGAGCGGAATCGTCGTCGGTAGGCTTAACCTCGTCTGCCGTAGTCGCGGTCAAGTCGATTTTTTCCTCCTCCATAAATAACCCCCATTGATTTGTTACAAAAAGTTTATAGTAAAAAAATTATAATACAAAAAGCCGTATTTGTAAATGGTTTTTTAAGAAAAGTCAAACCATATCTCAAATTTTACGCAAAATCGACCACAATTATCGCCACCCCGCGTCTAATTTTGACGACGGCGCGCTCTTGCACGACGCGGTTGCTGACGCCAATAGGAAAGTCGTTGTTTATCGTCAAATTCTGTGCCGAATAGTCCAATCCAATCAAATCGACTACCGCGTTATCCACGGCAAACACCGACACCCCTCTGCCCGCCATATCGTCAAGCACAACTTGAGTTCTAGTGACGAAAAGGTCAAAAGAGTTGTCCTTGACGGCGACCTCGCATCCCTTTTTTGCAAGGTTGGTTGCCAGCTGAATATTGGCAAGGGTGTGGTCAAACCGTCCGCCCGTAGCCCCGTATAGCCAAAACTCTCTATATCCCAACTCGTAACCCTTTTGGCACGCCACCCACATGTCGGTATAATCCTTGCGGACTTCAAGCTTGACTACCTTATCGCTATCGGGCTCGTAGCCCAAAGAGTCGAAGTCGCCCACTACCATATCGACGATATTCTCGTCGATATAGTTCCAACCGCCGTCCACGGCTACGAGCAAATCACCCGACTCTTTGACAATATTCTTATTAGGCTTATCCCCTGCCCCTATGCAAATACATTTCATATTTTTATTATACAATTTATTTGCCTAACTGACAACTATATCATTCTTTTACCAACGATAAAATACGACCATCTCAGCGAACTTATCGGTTCGATGACGGCGTAGTCGCTGGCGGTATGCAAAATATAGTTGTCACCTAGATAAATCGCCACGTGTCCCACTCTATCCAATCCGTTCAGTCCAACCCTGTCGGCGTTGGTAAAAAACATCACGTCGCCTCTTGTCAACTCGGACACCGTACGCCCTTGATAGACTTGCGTCCTAGTGTTGACGTCGAGCACCACTCCCGCCCCTATGCAAAAGACGTATTGAACCAAAGACGAGCAGTCAAACTGACCTTGAACAAAATTGCGATTGAGTATCCCGTTACCCCAATGATACCTCTCTGCACCCCACACGTAAGGATAGCCCATAAGACCTTTGGCGACGTATAATACGTCCTCGACGGCTTGGTTGTCGCTCATTAGCATATGTTTTATTTGGGTGTAAGAAGCCGAAACGTAACCGTATCCCCTCTTGTATCTCACCTTGTACCAACCGCCTTCGGTTGATACGTAAGCGAGCATATCCTTGGCGTTGATACTGCCGAGAGCGGAATATCCGCTACCCTTGCCCGACCTAACGTTAAGATTGTTGACGTTGGACATGACCATAACGTCGTACTTAGGCGTTGGAGCGGGTTGTTCTTCGGGGCTTTGCTCCTCTTGTTCCTCGTTAGAATCGTCCGTCGTCGGTAAGTTATCCTCCACGGGAGGCTCGTCGCCCGGCAACAATACGTCCTCTCTATCAACGTCGCCCACCGCCGTTGCGCACCCTAAGGTAGCCACCAATATGTATATCAAAGTTATCCCTATTGCCAATACTCTTTTCATCTTTCCTCCTTTGCGTTTGCAGTATAGTCAAGATGATTTTACCCTATCGCGCCCCGCTACCGCAACACACAAATTTTGGAAATAGCTTCCGACGCCCTATTTTACTTGCAAAATAATGGCGCTCTTTCGTCTTTTATACGGCTTAGTAGAACGTTGCTCACTGTCGACTCGCGTTAGACGTACAATAGCCAACGCACGCCTACGATATTGCACGGTTACTAGCTAAATTGAATATGGACAAAAAAATAGCGACGCCTTATGCGTCGCTATGTTCGTCGTATTGAATTTACTCTTTGTCGTCTTCTGCTTTTTCTACCAATTTTGCGCTGTTGCAGAACTTCTTTACAGACTCGATTGCGCTTACGCAACGGTCGAACGTGTCGTAGGTTTCACCCACGCAAAGAATAGATTTTTGAGTATTTCTAAGTTTGTAATAATATCTTCCCGTCTTGTCTCTATCGATGATAAAGTTGTTAGCCAAGGCGTTTTTCTTGATATTTTCCATAGCCGACTTAGCTGCCGCCTCGGTGCTGTAAGACTCGGTCACGAGCAACAACTCGCCGTTGGAAGCCCACAAGTTGGCAAGATACATATCGTCCACTTCTTCTATAGTCCACTTGCCGGTATAGCCCTTCTTAGCTACGGCAACCTCGCCGGTAGGCTCGTACTTGATGACCGTCTTGTCCTCGATTACGTCTTCCATCAAAATTGCATTTTGAGCAAATTTCTTGACAGACTCGATAGAGTTTTCGCAGCTCGTCTTAGAACTATAAACTTCGCCTACGCACAAGAGTCTGTTAGCACCGCTCTTAAGCTTGTAATAGTAATTACCCTTCTTGTCGCAGTGAACTTCGAACTTGCCGAGGTCTACGTTTTTCTTGATAGTTTCGATACCGCTCATTACACCTTTAGCGGAAGAATAGGTTTCGCTAGTGAGCAATACGGTACCGTTGTTAGCGTGCAAGTAAGCTACGAACTCGTCGTCGCTCTTTTGATATACTTGCCACTTACCTACTGCACCGCGCTTTGTTGCAGGTTTTTTAGCAGGTTTTTCTTCAGTTGCGGCAACTTCCTTCTTTGCTTGCTTAGCAGGTTTTTCTTCTACTACTTTTTCTACCTTAGGCTCTTGGGCAACGACTTCTTCTGCCTTTGGCTCTTCTACCACTTCTTCAACCTCTGCAGTTGCTTCTTCGGCCACTTCTTCGGTTGCGGTCTCTCCTACGGCCTCTTCCTTTGGCTCTTCGACCGTCTCTTCCACGGTTACTTCTTCTGCCTCTGTTGCAGCCTCTTCTACAGGCTCTTCTTTCGTTTCTTCGGTAATTACCTCTTCCACAGCTTGTGGCTCTACGGCTTCTTCAGTTTCAACCTCTTCCACAGCTTGTGGCTCTACGACTTCTTCAGCCTTTGCTTCTTCCACAACTTGAGGCTTTGCTTGAGCTTCGCTCTTCTCTTCGGTATGTACCTCAGCGGTTTCGGCTACTTGCTTGTCGCCAACTTTCTTTGCCTTTTTTTTGCTTGCTCTAATTGCCACGAGTACGATGATGAGAAGTACTATAGCGGCAACTACGACGCAACATACGATAAGATTTTCTTTGATAAAGTTAATCAATGCTTCCATTTGTCAACCCCCCCACACATTTATGTATAGCATATCACTTTTTTTATTTTTTGGCTATTATTTTGACGCAAATTTGTTTAATAATTATAAATTTTATTTATCTACAAGCAATTCTATTATCACGTCATTATTAGACTATGGACGACTACGCCTTGTCTCCCTTGCTTTTCGCCATTGCACTCTCTATTTCTTTTACCCATATTTCTATCAAAGACTGCAAACTTTTGGCAGCGTTGGCAGGGCTCGTGGAAGGCATCAAGACGAGCCTATCTTCCCAATCGGGATTGTATTTTTTTGCCGTGTCGTAGCTCAAACGCCCGTTGCAAAGCACCTTATTTATTTGGCAATCATTTGTCAATTTGGATATGTCGGTGGCAACGACCACCTTGACGCTACTATCCTTGCTCCCCTCAATCTCGCATTGATATACGCTGTCGTATAGAGCTATGCCCGCGTCAAGTAGAGCCTTGCTCTTGTCCTCGTTATCCATGATCGTCAAGTCTTGCAAAACGATTGCCGACAGCACTTGCCAAAACCTATTGCGTGGGTTCATATAATAAAAACCTTGTTCCACCGACTTGACCGACGGCACGCTGCCCAATATCAAAACCTTGCTATTGGCGTCAATTATTGGTTCAAACGGGTGCGTCACTATTCTTGTTTGCACCTTCATACTTTCAATCCTTTGAGATATTCTTTTTGCCACGGCTCTATGCGATACGACTCTCTTGCTTTGGCAACAGCTCTATTGTGAGTGTCCTTGTCGAGCAGTCTGTTCTCCAAGAGAGATATCGTCTTATCCCAATTTTTGGCAAGCGCCGTAGCCACGAGCCAAGCTATCGCCATAGAAACGTAATAGTGCTTGGCGTCAATCCTTGTTATCTCTCTCAGCACCTCGTCTATGTACTCGTTGTCAAGGTAGTAGGTCATCATCATAACTATGCCCGCACGAGCGACGAACGGACTGTCATCAAATGCAAGTCGCGACACAAAAACTCGATACGTATCGGCTTTTTTGCCTACGAACTTACACGCGCACACCATACTGTCACAGCTTGCCCAATTGTCAATGAGCCCGAAGTATCTATCCATATATTTCATCTTTTCTTGGTAGTTGAGGCGAGCGTACGCCACCGACAAGCCGTACACGTTGAGTTCTTCAAAGCTAGTAGGGTTTGCATTGTCTAGATAATCCGACAACTCACGACTTTCGCGTTTGACAACTTCTTTGGCAATGCTCTTCTGCCACGGCATCCTTACTCCCAAAATCTCGTAGCCCGTCGGCGTAAGTCTAGCAGAAAAAATACGATATTCTTCCTCAGCCTTTTCTTCCAACAATCGCCTAATTCTTACTTCAAGCTCTCGCATATTTCCTCCGCCAAAGCCTTAATCGATTCCAAGTTTTGCTCGCTTGTTGACGCCCTGATAGACACCCTGTTGCCTAGCAAGGTGATATTCTTCATCTTTTCCAATTCTTTGGCTATCAAATTACCGCTAATCGCCGACCAAGTTCCGTTTTCTACTATAGCTACGGTGCGATTTTGGAGATTGCGAGAGATGATCTCGCTAAGATATCTCTCTATCGGCGTGAATATAGCACCGTTGTAGGTCGACGAAGCAACTACTATATGCGAACATCTAAAGCTCTCCGCCACCAGATAAGACACGTCAACGTTTGAGGCATCGTACACCTTCAAGTTGCTGACGCCAAGGTTGTCCAACTGCGTGGCAAGCTTATCCACCGCCTCGGCGGTATGTCCGTATATCGAGCCGTATATCAATACTACCTCTTTGTCCTCGCATTGATAGGCACTCCATTTGACGTACTTGTCGAGTACTTTTTCTATATCCTTTCTCCAAATAGGTCCGTGGAGAGGCGCAAGCATTTTGATATCCGCGCCCGACAGTTTTGCGAGAGCGTTTTTTACTTGTACGCCGTACTTACCCACGATATTGGTATAGTATCTTCTCGACTCTGCTTGCCACTCGTCGCCCTTGTAGGCTCGGTCGGCAAAGATATTGCCGTTGAGCGCACCGAAAGTACCGAATGCGTCGGCAGAGAACAAAATCCCCGTCGTCGTATCCAAAGTCATCATGACTTCCGGCCAATGCACCATAGGTGCGAAGACGAATTTCAACTCGTGATTGCCGAGGCTCAAGGTGTCGTTGTCTTTGACAATAATTCTTCTCTCCGCCCAATCGCAACCAAAGTATTCTTGCATCATCATCGCAGCCTTGTTGTTGGTGACGAGAGTGACGCTTGGAAAAACACTCATCACGTCCTCTATGCACGCGCAGTGGTCGGGCTCCATGTGGTTGACGATAAAATAATCCAAGTCCCTACCGTCAAGCGCGTCCTTGACCTTTTGCAAAAATACTCTACCCGCCGCGTCGTCCACGCTATCGAGCAGCGCCGTCTTTTCTCCTGCGATGAGATAGCTGTTGTAGCTTACGCCTATATCCAGAGGATAGATATTTTCAAAAAGCTTAATTCTTCTATCGCTTGCTCCTACGTAAAATATATCTTGTGATACGGTTTGTTTTATCATAAACCACCTCTATTACTTTCTGCTTTTATTATATATCTTTTTCGTTTCAAAGTAAAACACCTTTATCTCTAATCAAATACTTACTTCGTCAATTCCTTACTTTTACTCCATCCGCAGTTTGAGTGAAAAAAAAAGAGCAACCTTGCGGTTGCTCCATAGCGTTTGCTACCCGTTGACTTTACTTACTATCTCGTCGAGCAACGCCCGTACGTCATTCTCCAAGTCGCGCAAGAGTTTCTTGCATTCACGCAAGCAACTCTTGCATTTTCCGATTTTGGCAATTTTTACGCCTAAAAAATCCACTCGAATTACGAGTGGATTTGTTTATTTCGCCACGATGATGGGCTGAATTTGTTCTCCGTCTAGCGCCTTTTCTAACGTCGGCACTACTTTTTCAAAGTCCGCTACCAAAGACCGAGCCTTTTTGATAGGGTCGTCTTGCCCGAACGGTACGAAGTACACGTTGCGATAATTGAGCAATTTGCCTATATTCTTTGCGCTTCCGCTCAGTCCGTCGTTGGTTGACACGGCAATCACGAGCGGTCTATCGTTGCGCAAATGCGCCTTGCACGCCATTGTCACCGCGCCGTCGGTCATAGAGTTAGCCAGCTTAGCAAGAGTATTGCCCGTACACGGAGCAACCAACAGCACGTCGAACATTTTCTTTGGTCCTATCGGCTCTGCGCCCACTATATCGGTTATGGGGCTCTTTCCCGTCAGCTCCACCACCCTATTCCAAAAGTCGGTGGCTAGGAAAAACCTCGTGTCGGTGCTCGCTACCTTTTCCGAAAAAATCGGTGTTACGTCACAGCCCGTATCTACTAATTGTCGTATCATATTCAAACAACGTGACAAGGTGCAAAACGAACCCGTAATTGCCACGCCGATTTTTTTACCCGTCAGGTCCATAATCTCTCCTTGTCAGGGTGAATAGGACAGTACCGCGTCGCACAAAAGCCGTGCGGCGGACAATGGGCAGGTCTTGGACGGTACCGATGAGGCAATAAGATAATTGACTCCCTTATTCGACCAATCGTCGTAGTCGAAGGGATATACCTTGCTAGCCAGCTCCAACACGAAGACGCCCTTTTTGACAGGCGGATTGACCTCAAACAGTCTACTCGGCACGGTGTTGATTATACAATCGAATTGCGTATAATCGCACTCTTTCCAAGAAACGTTCCTATATCCTACGACGGTTGGATTTTTGTCCTCTCTCGAGCAAGTTATCACTATGATTTGGCTACCAAACTTTTGCAATACTTCCGCCATGAATTTGGCAAGTTTTCCCCACCCGATCACTCCGAACGTCATATCTCTTAGGCACTTATCCGTGTTGTCGATTATATATTTTAGGCTTCCTTCCGCCGTCAAATAGCTGTTTTCTTGACCAAAGAACGGCAATCGCAAAATAGGCACGCACTCGCACCCCTTGGCCGTCAGTCTTTTCTCAACCTTGCCGTCGATAAAAAAGTAGAAGACTTTGCTTCCCAGTGCAATATTATCGACGTCGTCAACCTGCAACTTTGACGATACTGACAGAATAATCTTGGCAGCTCTATCGCTTGAGAGGTCAAGATATTCTTTGAGTGTAATCGTTTCGCACTCTTGTTCCAACAACTCTTTAGCCAATCGACTTCGTTGGTCTACGACGTCCACCACCATCAAATCTTCCATCATTCACCCTGTTTTCATATTTATTGCGCAATTGCAATATACTTAGATATATGAATTTTTGTTGTGAGGTGTTCTATGGAAAACTCTTTTTTTGCAGGCGCAACCACTTCTCGCGGATTCGTCAATCTCTACGACGGCATCGTAGATAGAGATAATTGCACGGCTTTCTTCGTAGTCAAAGGCGGTTCGGGCGTAGGAAAGAGTACAATGCTCAAAAAAATCGCCATTTCTCTCCAAGATAGATACGAGATTGAGTATTTTAGATGCTCTGCCGATACCGACAGCCTAGACGGAATAGCTCTCCCTGATAAAAGCATTGCAATGGTAGACGGCACTGCGCCCCACGTCGTTGAGAGCAAGTACGTATGTTGCACCGATTGGACTATAGACCTGTCCACCTGCCTAGACTACAAGGTTTTGCAAGGTCAAAAATCCAAGCTCGTAGGTCTAAATAAGGACAAATCCGACTGCTATCGCTATGCCGGCGACGCCATTGCCTCGGCGGGAAAAATATTTGACGCTACGTACCGAATGACCAAGGACAAGATTGACTATTCAGCCGTACTTTCACTGTCGCACCGCCTTATCGAAGGTGCAGATTGTTCTCGTAAGCGCGCACTGTTCGGCTACGCAATCACCTCGCTCGGCGAAGTTTATCTCCCTTGCAAGTTCTCCAAAAAGCTCTATCGCCTAGTAGGCAATCGCTACGCCTGCCATATCATTCTGGACACAATCAAAGCCTTGGCGGACGTACAAGGAATCAAGTATCAAGTCTTTTATTCCCCACTCAATCCAAGCGTAGTTTGCGACTTGGTTTTTGCAGACAGAGTAATATCCACCAATCCCAACTTTTCAGCAAGCGACGAAGCAATCATCGACGCGTCGGCTTTTCTTCCAAGCGAGCCAGACGTCTACTCTCTACAACTCTCGGAGCGTAGACTCATAGATTGGGCTGTAGGGCAACTGCAAAGAGCCAAAGCCCTCCACGCCGAGATAGAAAAGATTTATATCCCGTCGGTAGACTTCGACAAGGTCAATAGAATTACTGCCGAAACTATCGAAAAAGTCAATACGTATCTACAAAAATAAAAAAACGTCCCGTTTGTGACAAAACGTTGTACTAGTCAACATTACGCCGTTGCAAGTGTGAATTGCAACTTGCCCGTCGCCTACCAAGTAATGCGTCGTTAAGATTTTTGGCCTTTCGCTCGGTTTTTGTAAGATATAATGGTATAGCACACTATACTTCGCGGTTGCGAAACGTAGTGTGCTTTTCTTATACACAAAATATTATAGAAAACTAATTTTTTAGCTTTGTGGCTTTTATTGTAGCCAACCTTTGGACAGCACCTTGATTTTTCGTTTAATCTTTTGTAGCGTGTTGTCCACGAATTTCTCGGTTTTACCCACTTTCAACGCAATCTCGCCGTACGACTCGCCGTCGAGATAGAGTCGCAATACCTTTTGTTCCAGCTCGCTCAACTCTTTGCTCAAGCCTTGTATCACCGAGTCGACGATTTGTCTCTCCATAGTCTTTTCTTCCATAGACGGACCGTGGTCCTCAATCTCGCTACTTTGAGTTATGTCAACGCTCTCGTTGAGAGTATTGTGAGTGGCGGCGTTATACTTTTTGATAGCGTCAAAGAGCTTGTTTCTTATACACGAACAAGCGTAGGTATAAAAGCTGACGTTGCTGTGAGCGTCGTAGCTCAACACTGCCTTATACAGCCCTATCCACCCTTCTTCGAACAAGTCCTCCTTGTCCGCGCCCTTGAGAAAATAATCTCTCATCAAAGAACTGACGACCCCTTTGTAGGCAGTCATCAACTCTTCGAGCGCTCTATCGTCGCCCTCTCTAATCTTTTGCAAAAGAACTAAATCTCTATTATTGTCCATTCTTTAGTCCTTGTTGTTTTTCTCTCATTTCTTTAGCTTTTCCGCAACACTTAGCACCCTCTGTGCAAGCCCCCGCTACGCAGTTAGGTCCGCTGGTGCAAAAGATATTAGGCGCAACTTGCAACACTAGTCCCAGCATTTGCCAAGCCACTTCTCTTATCTCCCACTGCGCTCTATTACAGCACCTTAGGTGGAAGAAATGTTGCAACTCTCTTGCGTTCATCGTCACCACCATTTTGGTTTCCGCGGCGTTAGGCAAGACGAAACGAGCGTCCTCGTTGGACTTTTCGCAGTCACCACCCAGCAAGCCTTGCCATTCGTTGTACCATTGTTGCATGGTAGCCATTTGGTCTTGATATTTCTTGACGGCTTCTTCTCCCAAGGCTTCTATGCTTGGCGGAATAATATAATTGAATACGTCCACGTTTTTGCCCGCCGCAACGTATCTTTGCGACTTGACGCTAAAACTTGCAAGTCTATGACGGGTGATTTGAGCTAGTAACGCTCTCGACACGCCCTCGATACCAAAGGTAAAGGATGCGTGTTCAAAGGGCGACATATGTCCAAAGGACGATAGACGGGCGATAAACTTGGATACGTCACCGCTCTCCACGCCGTCTTTTAGGTCCTCGATAGTTGCGTCGCTATAACACAATTTCGCCGCCAAAGCAATAGTTTGCTCGGGGTCGGGCGTATATTTCAACAAGGTCACTTGTGGCTTAACTTGTGCCATTTTATCCTCCTATATTCAACAATTCTTCTATTCTTTTGCTATTGCCTACGAGGTAGAGGTAGCCGATGAGACACTCCAATCCCGTGGCTTGCTTGTAGTCGGCAACGCTTGCGTTTTTGGCAACGGTATGCACCTTGGCGTTGCGCCCACGGTGAAAAATCTCCTCTTCTTCTTGAGTCAGCAATGGCAATATTTCTTGCATTTTACTCGCTTGCGCCGAGGCTTTAACCATATCCGACACGGCAGTGTGCAACTGATTGGGTTTACAACCCGTACTAATCGATAGCTTCGTCCTCACGTAGAGAGTATGTACGCTATCGCCGATATAAGCCAAAGCAAGCGGACTCATCTGTGCTGCTTGCTTAGGCGTAAGCGGATTGTCTATCGTCGGCAAACTCATTTGCCGTACTTAAACACGAAGTAATCGAAGAGCAACTCGTCACTATACGTAGTTTGTCCCGTTGCCTTCAATGTTTGCTCTTTGATATAGTCGTAACTGCTCTTTTCCATAATTCTGATTATTTCAAAGGCTTCGTCCATATCCTTACCTGCGCAGAACACGCCGTGGTTAGCCATAAAGCAAGCGTTTCTTCCGTTCATAGCTTCCACCGTTCCCTTTTTGAGGGTCTTGGTACCCGGGAGTCCGTATGCTCCCACTCTTGCGCTGCCACCCACGAGTCTTTGCATTTCGTCACTCATTACCGGCAGTTCAATTCTTGCCGAAGCGAGGATAGAGCAATATACGGGGTGCGAGTGGATAGTCGCGTTTATCTCGGGTCTTGCCATCATAATTGCTGCGTGTATCTTTCTTTCGCTAGTAGGCTTTTTGCCGTCGCTCCATATCGAAGGGTCTGATATTTGCACTACGGGCATATCCTCGGGTTGCAGAGCTATATAATCCAAGCCCGTAGGGGTAACCAACATGTGGTCTTCGTCCAATCTTACCGCAGTATTGCCCCAAGTTCCTTGCACGAGGTTTTCTTTGAGCAAATTTACACCGCTGTCCTTGATAACTTGACGTAGTCTAAGTTCCGTTTCTTTGTCCCATGCCATATTACACTTCCCCCTCTGCGCTCTTTAGATTCTCTTGATTTTTCTTACTGTATTTTACTTTGTAGACAAATCTCATCAACCTTGCCTCCAAGCCGTTGATGATTTTATTTTTGCCGATAACCGCCGAAGACACGTAGCAGTGAGCCGCCTTGTCCAAGACGAGCACGCACGTGTAAGCCTCGTCCATAGTTCTACCCGAAGTTAGGCAACCGTCCTCTTTGATGAGGCACGAGTTTCTTCCCTTGAGGGTTTTGATAATGCTTGCGCTATCGTTTTTGCTAGTTTTGCAAGTAGGTCCGACGATTTGCGCCATATCGTCAAGCACGGCAGGGATAGTAGCACCCACCTTAGCAAGAGGAGCTATCCAAGCGGGATAACAATGGCAAACAGCCTTGATATCCTCTCTTGCCTTGAAGACGTCTGCAAAGAGTTTGTACTCTCCCTCAGCCCTATCCAACTCTACGACGTCCACGTCGCTATCGACAAGTGAGGCAAAGTTGGCGCTCGCCTTGGTAACGTACATTGCACTGCCGCTCCTCATGGCAATCATATCCTTAATACCGCACACATTTTCTCCCGCGAGCTTATGTGCATATTCTACCAAAGTAGCTACGATTTTTTCGTTTTTCATTCTTCTCCTCCTTCAAATCTTCTGCTGTTGGCTTTTTTGTAAGCCTTTCTCAAGCTGTAGTATACGTCCTTATAGTTTTGGAACAACTCGTTGTAGATATGTTGGTTCTGAGCGTTAGGTCTATAAGTTTTGGTCTCTTTGACGAAGTTCTTGGCGTCGGCAAAGGACGGTATCTCGCCAAGTCCTATCAAGGCAACGACAGCCACGCCCAAAGCGCCCGCGTTACGAGGATTGTCCACTATGGCGAACTCAACGCCCGTCACGTCGGCAATTATTTGCATCCACGCGTCGTCCAACGCACCGCCACCGATAATTCTAAACTTTCTACAGCTGAGCTTGTAGTCTCTCTTAAAGTTTTCGAGTATCCATCTGAGGTTATATGCGATACCCTCGTACACTGCTCTCATAAGATGCTCTCTGGTGTGCTCGGGCGTGATGTTGAATAGCGTTGCTCTAGTTGTGGTCGAGCTTACGGGGCATCTCTCGCCAAGCATCCACGGAGTGCATATGAGGTGGTCTGATCCCGGTGGTATAGACTCTATCACCTTGTCCATATACGAGTAAATCCCGTCGCCTAGCTGCTTTTGTTCGCTACTAAAGAATTGGTCACACAGCCATTGGATATTGCTACCCGCTGCCTCGGTGATACCTACTACGAGGTTCATATCGGGATCTGCCGACTGAATTGCCGCCGCGCCGTTCTTGAATTTGGTATGCGTTTTGCTAGTAGCGCCTACCCAAGCCGAAGTACCGAGGTAGATATGAATATCGCCGTCGCCGTTCATACCGCTACCGATTGCCGCCGACTGAGTGTCGTCGCAACCGCCGAATACGCAAGTACCTTCTTTTAGTCCCATTGCCTTAGCGGCCTCGGCAGTCAAACCGTTGCCTATCTTGTCGGTACTCTTGACGAGTGGAGGGAGCTTGTTCATGTCAAGTCCCGTCAAGGACAAAACGCCTAGCCAATCCTTCTTTTTGAGGTCAAAACCATAGCTTGACGCACCCGTCAGTTCCGCAACCATTTCGCCCGTACACTTGTATTTCATAAAGCCGTTGACGTCCAAGAAATACTTGGTGTGATTGTACACGTCGGGTCTTTCTTCTTTGAGCCAAATGAGCTTGGCGATGACGTCCTTACCCATAATAGGCGTACCTGCCACCATTGTAAAGATAGTCTTACCTCCCAATTTCTTCATTATCGAATCGGCTTGTTTTTGCGCTCTGCCGTCCACCCAAGTGATATTGGGATGCAACACGTTGCCCCTATCGTCAACGGGGATAATGCCCATTGCTTGAGTACTAAATACCACGCCCTCTACGTCCTCGGGATTGATTTCGTGCTCTTGCATTATCAGTCTGGAAGCTTCACAAGCGGCGTTCCAATAGTCCATTGGGTCTTGCTCCACGAATGCGGGAGACGGATAATACGTAGGATACGGTATTGCTTTGGTGCCTATAATTTTGCCTTCAAAGCTCACTAAGACAGCCTTGTCCGAACTTGTGCCTAAGTCGTGCGCCATTATGTATTTCATTTTTTACCTCTTTTCAAAACAAAAGGGCTGTCTGCTTGCACAAACAACCCTCTTTATCGTTATTAGTTCTTTTTAGCTGCGGCTTTGCTAGCTTCTTTTTCTGCTCTATATTCTGCCACTTGCTCTTCGATAGGTTGTGTACGAACCTTAACCAACTTAAATACGTCTTCGAATCTATTGAGTGCTTCGTCGATGATTTCGTCGGTGTCAGCCATAGAGGTGTAGAGTCTGGAGCCTGCAAGAGTAACGATACCCTTGGACATATAAGCTGCACCCATGTGTTCCATAGCCACCTTTCTTACCATGATGCTGTCCTTCTTCTTCAATACCTTGACGAGGTTGAGGATATTCATAGACGAGAAGTCGTAGCTCATTGCGCCCGTGCACTCGAGGTGAACGATAGAACCTTGGTTGTAAGCAACGTATGGAAGGTCGTAAGCTTCTATCAATCTTACGAGGCCGTCGGTAAGTCTGTTACCTGCAAGACCCGCCTTGACGCAAGCGTTGTTCTTAGCAATCTCTTTGATAGCAACGTAACCTGCCATAGCGGACAGTGGGTTAGCCGCCAAAGTACCTCCGACGTAAGCCTTCTTAGCACCGCCGGCAACGCCGGCCGCCATAAGATTTACGAGATCTCTTCTACCGCCTACGCCACCTGCCGCAGGATAACCGCCGGCAACGATTTTACCAAAGATAGTGAGGTCAGGCTTAACTCCGAACAAACCTTGCGCACCGCCAAGACCTACACGGAAACCGGTAACTACTTCGTCGAAGATAAACAAGCAACCGTACTTGTCGCACAATGCTCTAACGCCCGCGTTGTAGTCCCAATCTACAGGTCTGGTACCCGACTCAGGTCCTACAGGCTCTACGATAACGGCAGCCGTACCGCCACGCATCTTGTTGAGTTTGAGATATGTCTCTAGCATATTGAGGTCGTTAGGTCTAACCTCGTCGATTACGCTAAAGATATTGTTAGGGATACCGTGCGACTCGAGGAATTGTCTAGTTCCGGGTACCTTTAGTCCGTAAACCATTTGGTCGGACCAACCGTGGTATGCACCGCCCACCTTGATAATTCTCTTTTTCTTGGTAGCGCATCTTGCGATACGGATAGCGGCCATAACGGATTCGGTACCGCTGCCGAGCATACGGAATTTTTCTACGTTAGGCATATTTTTGTTGATTTCTTTGGCAATGAGAAGTTCTGCCTCGTGGAAAAGACCTGTAACGGGACCGCACTCTTCTATGAGCTTGATAGCCTCTTCTCTAACTGCTGGGAAGTTGCTACCCAAGATGGTAGGACCGCCCGCTTGCAAAAAGTCTATGTATTTGTTGCCGTCGATATCTTCGAGATATGCGCCCTCTGCCTTGGTCATGCACATTGGGAACGGTTTGTTGAATGCAAGGTTGTGTTGCACGCCGCCCGGAATATACTCTTTGGCTTCGGCGGTGATTGCCTTAGACTTAGAGCACTTTTTGTCGTAATATTCGGTGCAAATCTCTTGATAGGTCTCTTTTGGAATGCTATAGATATTCTTATCGGTCAATTCCTTAAGACTTGCGTTGATTTCTTGCGCGTTAGGCCAACGGGTAACGCCGTAACCGGCTTCCTGCTTACCTTTGAGTTCGGTATATGTTACATTCATAATAACCTCCTACGTAACAAAATTACTATTATCAAAATTTTAACACATTTTACCCCCCTTAGTCAATAATCATTTTTATAATAATTATTATTTTAGACACATATTATTTCAATGCGCTTGAATATTGCCTCTGTTTTTGCTATAATCTAGGTAATTAGTACGTCATTTGGGATATTTAGGAGAAATTTATGGACAGACAAGAGATAATCAAGCAAAAAGGTCAATACGTCTACGACCTTATCAAAGAAGTCGTTGACACGACCGGTGCAAGACTTCCCGCTTCCAAAGAAGAAGAATTAGGTTGCAAAATGGTTGAAGAACAAATGAAGAGAGAACTCGGCGCTAAGGAAGTCGTAACTCAAGCCTTCACCCACGCGCCACGTGCGTCTATCGGCGCAATACCTCTACTCGGCATTGGCGGAGGCATACAATTTGTTCTATTCTATCTGTCGCCTATCGCATCGTTGATATGGGGCTTGTTTCTATTCATCGCCGCTTGCCTACAAATCTTCTCTTATAGCGGTGCATTAGATAGATTTTTCCCTCAAGGCACTTCTCACAACGTATTCTCGGTATACGAGCCTAAGGGCGAAGCAAAATACACGGTTATGATGTCGGGACATATAGACAGTTGTTGGAATTGGAATTTGTCCCTCAAAAATCCAAAGACTATGATATTCAAGACGGTGTGCGGAATAGTTGCTATTGTCACAATGATTGTAGCCGCCTTCATTCTCGTACTTAGAGGAGCGTACAGCTTTACTTATATGTCGCAGTTCTCCACGGCAGTCGGCGGACTTAGCGGGCTTCAAATATTCGATTTGATACTATATATATTGCCATTCTTTTGTCTGCCGGGTTGCTATTGGCTCTCCGACTTCCTCACCACCACCGTTGGAGCTCCGGGCGCAATGGACAATATGAGCGGTATCGAGATTGGACTTGCCACCATCAAATATATGCAAGAAAATCCCGACCAATGGCCTGAAAATTGTCGTTTCGTCCTCGCGGCACTCGGCGCGGAAGAATCGGGGCTAAAAGGCTCTTCAGCATTTTGCCGTGACAACAAGGGCAAGCTCGAGTGGCTCAACGACAACTTCTATAGCGTCAACCTCGACTCCTTTAGAGACGACGACCACTTCTGCGCGGTCAAGGGCGACGTATGGCTTCTCAGTCACTTCGATCAAGACCTCATCGATATGTCTATCGAGGCTATGAAAGAAGCGGGACTCAACCCTAAGATAATATACAATCCCGTAGGCGGTTGCGACTCTACGCCTTTTGCGAGAGCGGGCTTCAAGACCGTAACCCTCAACGCCCAAAATTCTACAGCTACCGACTACTATCACACCATCAAAGATACTGTGGACGGACTGAGTCTGTTCTCTCTCGAGAAGGGCTTTGAGACGATGCTCAATCTCATTCCTAAGATTGACGCATACCAAAAAAACAGACAAAAATAATCTTGATTACATATCAAAAAATATCAAAGCGTGACTTATGCGGTCACGCTTTTTTGTTGGTCTTAATATCCAAATTTGTCAAAAATTCGTATTGTCAATCACATTATCGATTGACTAATAAGTCCTCATCTAAGACGCATAAAATTATTTTTTACGTTGTCAAAAGTTAAATAAAGGACTTTATATTGTTGCGTCATTTCAATTGCATTATTTCGACGATTTTGCCGTCTTTCATCTCCACTTTGACATCGGCAGCGCCCGCTTCTTCTGCGTTGTGCGTCACCATTATCACCGTCTTACCATCGTCTGCCAATCGTCGCAAGATAGCCACCACCTCGGCGCTATTGTCGCTGTCGAGATTACCCGTCGGCTCGTCGGCAAGGATAATGCTCGCGTCCGCCACCAATGCCCTCGCTATAGCAACTCTCTGCTTTTGTCCGCCCGATAGATTTTTCGTAAGCTCGTGTATCTTGCTATCCAATCCCAGAGCCGAGATTTTTTCTTGGGCGACTCGGCTTATTTCTTGAGCCTTTTTGCCCGCAATAATTAGCGGAACGCTTACGTTGTCAAGCACGCTGAGTTCGGGCTCGAGATAGAAGTCTTGGAAGACGTAGCCTATGGTCTTGTTGCGATAGTATGCTAGCTCGCTTTCTTTTTTTGCATACAAGTCCACGCCGTCAATAATAACGCTTCCGCTCGTGGGTTTTTCTAGTCCGCCAATCAAATTGAGCAAGGTAGATTTACCACAGCCCGACTTGCCGACTATCGATATAAATTTTCCTTGCGGTAGTTCGCACGACACGTTGTCGAGAGCCACTACTTTGTTACTTTCTTTTCCGAATTCTTTAGTCAAATTTATTAGTACAATCATCTTATTCTCCTCTCAGCGTTTCGATTATTTCTCTGTTCGACACGCTTTTTACCGAAGCGTAGCCTATTAGTATTGCCGTGGCAAAAATCAACGCCACCATAGCTATTATCGGCACGATTATGCTCAGCCAAGATATGCTTATCGCAGTCATTGCGCCGGGCAAGCCGAGTTTCATAACGGCGTTGACGGCATATTTTATGCCCACGCATATTCCAAAGCCTATCGTGGCAAAGATAGCGCTTGCCTTGGCACAGATAATGATTGCTTGTACCATATAAATCTTGGGCAAGTCTTGTCTTTGAGCGCCCATTGCTCTAAGCATCATCATATATTTCTTGCGTTTTTCTACGTCAAACCTCACGTTGAGGAAGTAATACGCAATAGTTACGATGAGTAGCACTATACCCGTGAGCATAAGCATAAATCCAAGTGATTGTGATATCTTGTATAGCAATCGATAACCGCTAAAGGTGGCGGATTCATCTACGTGCTCGTCGGCAATTCCCTCCTTCGTCAACAGCAAGTCCCTATAACTATCGGCTTCTACGTAGACGGAGGTGTTTCTAAAACGGCTCTTGCCTATATCGAGCATCATATATCGTTGCTCTTGGTTCAGCGCTATCTTGTCGGCGATATTGGCGTATCCTTCGCTACCGTCTACCAATCTCAACATCGGCTCGCCGTTCTTATACACGTTGGTGTCCACGACAAAAAACCAACTTCTCATAGGGTGATCCATCTCTTTCTCAAACTCATAATAAAATCGGCTTTTTATTACGCCCACCACCCTATATTTATAACAAACGTAGCCGTCTATTTCTTGTGGCCTACTATTGGCGTAGATACTGATCTCTTTGCCGTATACGTCGTGCGTGCTCAGCCCGAGCTTATCCAACAAGGCTTGCGAAAGTATAATCTGTCCTCTACCGTCTCCGCTAAAAGCCTCGTCGCATCCTTCCACAAAAAGTCCACCTACCTTGTCAAAGTTTTTCGGCAACAAAATATTGCTTTTTTCTGCGTCTAATATCGCCATATTCGACGTTTCTCCCGCAAGCGAATACTCTCTATCCTCCACTATCATATTGACTTCAACCGACAAAAACTCGTCGGTCAACGTATATTCTTCATATACTATTCTCCTATCCGCGCTCTCGTACCCCGCAAGCCTACTCGCGCCCTTTTCGTTTTGACGATAATCTTCAAAACTTGCGCTAAGATAGAGTAAATACGGTGCTTTGTTCAGTTCGGCGTCCATAGAAACGCTCACACCCATCAGCAAAACGAATACGGGAATGATAATTATCATACTTACCGCCATCATTGCTATTATCGTTTTGGTACTCTTTTTGTTGGCGTCGAGCCCTTGTTTTGCTAGGGCAAATATAGAACTTCTATTCATACCTCACCCCTTATCAATATCGTAGCGTCAACTCGGTTTATCTTACTTGACGCTCTCCAAGCTACCAAAGCGCATACTATCTCCATAACGACTAAGGCAACGAGAGCAAATAGCGCGTTGAAACCTAAGATAAACTTGTCGGAAGTAAAATATACTATGTCAAACAAAGCCGTCATCACGTTTAGCATACAAAAGTGCAATACCGTGGCAGAAACGACTGTGGCTATTATAGTACCGATCACGACGTACACCGACCACACAGCCATATAGTAACACCAAATATTTTTGACTCTCAGTCCCATAGCTTTGAGCAATCCCCAACTTCTGCGATTTGCCAAAAAGTTGAGCTTGATAGAGTTGACCATGCCCACTAAATTGAGTATCATTCCTATCGCTATCAAAAAGGAGTAAATGCCGTCCACGCCCATACGATAATCGTACAGAGCTTTGTAATTATTCGTAGACGCAGAACTAATCACCATAGGGTCTATCTTGCCGTATTCTATAGTGCACTCTTCGAGTAGTGACGACAGTCGTTTAACCTCGGCTATATCGTCAAAACCGTCGGGCTTAACAATCTTTATTCGCTCAATATTGTCAAAGTTGCGATAATCTACGTAACTATATCTACCCTTGACCACGCCTTTGACGAGATATATCTTGCCGTTTACGGCTATACTGTCCCCTACGGTAAAGTCTTCGCCCGCATTTTCAGCCAGCCATATATAGTCCTTGCCGTCGGCGTCCTCATCCAACTCTTCGCCCGCTATCGTCTCGAAGCCGATATTGAAGGTATAGGAATAGGTTTTTGGCATACCGTATGCACAGTAGGGTTTTAGCCACGCGTATTTACCTTCTCCCCACGATTGTCCCACTTGTCCCGTCGAAAAGTCGTATTCGAGGTTGTCGTACTCTTGATGCAACCTATTGACTACGCTCTCCGTCTGTTGCGCCGTCAAATAAAACTTCATAGGTTTGTCTTTCGGTATTCCGTCCCTTTCTCTTATCTTTTCCTCATCGGGATTTATCCAAATCTCGTCGCCGTTTTTGGACTGTTGCAAGACTATATCGTCGGCGTTGACGCCCGTATAATAGCCCAAGTTGCCGAGGATAATAATCATCGTGCATACAAGACCGACACAACACACGATGATCGCCATCTGCACCACGTCTTTTTTGAAGTTTCTTTTTAGTAACCAAGCTGTTATTCCCATTTGTTTACCGCTTCTCCCACTATCGAAAAGTATTTTTCGCCGTCTACTCTTACTTTGGCAGGTCCGCTTATCCTACCCGAATATCTAAGGGTATAGTCGCCAATGCCATAGATTGTCTCAAAAATTCTTATCACACTTCCACCTATATTGCCGTCCGTTTTGATAAATCTGACGTGCTTAGATTCCATCAGTCCCCCTTCTTTGTATAGGTCAAAGGCAAAGTCGTATTCGATTTGTACAAAAGGTGCCAACCTAACCCCGTCTTCTAACATACAAATCAAAAAGCCGTACGGGTTGTACAAGACTTCCCTATCCCCTTGGCTCCCCATATGTGCCGCAGTTAAGTACAATTGGCAACCGATTATATTGTAAGTGCCTCTATAGTCCAAATCTTCTACTTCGTTATACACCAACAATACGTCCTCTAATTGGTTTATTGTTCTAAACCACACTCTTATATTGAAAATCGATAGCATTGTCACCAACAATACTAATATCAAGATTATCCTAACTTTATTTTTCCCTCTTATAATCTTTCGTTTCATCGAGTTCCAAACCTAATGTAGTGTCGGTATCTAGATTATTCTTCTATTTTGAAATACACGCTTCTGTTTATGTTTTCGCTGGTGTGAGTCTTAATAGTCCCGACAATATGTATTGTATAATTGCCATTACCATAACTATTAGAAAAGACATTCCATACGTCCCCTTCAACCTTGCTCGCGTCCGTTACTTTAAAATAAATTTGTTTAGTTTCTTTCTGGATACCATCCTTAAACAATGTCAAAGATAAGTCGTAAGTAAATGTAGTAAAAATATTTTTCCGACATTTTATTCCTTTCATATATATACAAAAGTCATTATCGTTGGTTATTACGCTACTAAACGTATCAATTGTTGCTGCCTCAACTATTAGTCCATAACTGCAATAATTAGATGTCCCTTCATAATTTATATTAGTTAACGTTTGTGTATCTTCTGCTACGGTCGCAGGCATAGCAACAAAAATAGAACAAATAACTGCTACCAACAGTATCATCGTTATGCCAACCGTATGTTTTCTACTCATTTTTACCATATGTTCCTCCTTTTGTCAATACCGACACTACGGCTTTATTGTAATATAGTTTACTTACGTCGGCTGACATAATTCTTAACATCTACGCTATATTATTGTGCATCGTCGCCTTTATCGGTCTTTTTGACCTTTTTGTATACGAGATATATTGCGTTGGCAATCAAGTCCACCCCCGACACTACGAGTACGCAAACTAGCAATACCGTCATATCGTACTCATCCAATCCTACGAAGGTACCTATCGTCTGCTCATAGAGTAGAGACGTAACGACCGACGCTATTACGACCACAGCCACGACTACGGCAACGAGTATGGCAAGATACTTTAGGGCAAGAGTCTTGGCTTTGCTCACTATATCCTTTTCTATTTGTTGTTGCTCGGTACGCTGTTTGGCGATGATTTCCGTCAACTTGTCCACTATTTGCATATCTTTGGACGTATTTTCTTCGAGTTTTTCTTCCTCCCCTGCCGCTTGCTTGAGGAATTCTTCCACCGTCAAGTCAAACTCGTGGCACAGCAATATCATACTGTCCACGTCTATCGAGGATAGTCCTCTCTCCCACGCGCTCACGGTCTGCCTACTCACTTGCACCCTGTTTGCCAGTTCCTCTTGCGACCAACCCTTGGACTTTCTCAATTTTACGATTACTTCTTTAGTTTTCAGTTCCATAGCTTTTTCCTATTATCATTGTAGCAATCAACTATCGTTTTGTTTGTCAAAAAACCTTTACAAGGTTGCCATTTTTCTTAACTTGAATAGCTTGCGTAATAAGTAATAATTGTTTGTTATTACCATAATAACACATAGACCTACTATTTGCAATAGCAATTTTATACGAAGTAAGCACAAAAAGAGCACCGTATTATCCACGATGCTCTTACTATTTTACTAATTGATACTACTCTTCGTCTATCGTCATAGTGCCGACTAGTAATATGACTTTTTCTTGACCAACGACCAAAATACCGGCGTCGATGACGGCGGTTATATCCTCGTCGTCCGTCCAAATCTTGCATCTGCAAGGCTTGACGGCAGTACAAAACGGCACGTGCCCCGCCATAACGGCGAGGTCGCCGTCCACTCCGCGCACGCTAAGCATTTGCACTTGTCTATCCAAGGCGTTGCCGTTAGGTGTAGAAACTATCAATCTAAAGTCCTTCATTTTATACTCTCTTTGCCTTTTCTACCGCTTCGTCAATAGTACCCACGAACAAGAAAGCCGACTCAGGCAAGTCGTCGTGTTTGCCTTCCAAGATTTCTCTAAATCCTCTTATCGTCTCCTTTAGAGGTACGTACACGCCCTTGAAGCCGGTAAACTTCTCCGACACGTCAAAAGGTTGCGACAAAAATCTTTGGATTTTTCTTGCTCTTTGCACGAGCAGTTTGTCCTCGTCGGACAGTTCGTCCATACCCATGATGGCGATGATATCCATCAATTCCTTGTATCTCTGCAATACTCTCTGCACTTCTCTTGCCACGTAATAATGCTCTTCGCCGAGAATGTCGGCGTCTAGGATACGACTAGTCGACTCCAACGGGTCAACGGCAGGATATATACCTTGCGAAGCGATATTTCTCGATAGCACCGTCGTTGCGTCGAGGTGGGCAAAGGTGGTTGCCGGAGCAGGGTCGGTGAGGTCGTCGGCAGGCACGTACACGGCTTGTACCGAGGTGATAGAGCCCTTTTTGGTAGAGGTAATTCTCTCTTGCAATGCGCCCATTTCGGTAGCCAAAGTAGGTTGATAACCTACCGCCGAAGGCATACGTCCGAGCAAAGCCGACACTTCGCTACCCGCTTGGGTAAAACGGAAAATATTGTCGATAAATAGCAACACGTCTTGCCCCTTGCTATCTCTAAAGTATTCCGCCATAGTGAGTCCCGACAGAGCGACTCTCATTCTCGCTCCCGGTGGCTCGTTCATTTGACCGTACACGAGGGCAGTGTTTTTGAGTACTCCCGACTGTTTCATTTCGTTGTATAGGTCGTTGCCCTCACGAGTTCTTTCTCCCACGCCCGTAAATACCGATAGACCGCCGTGACGCTTGGCGATATTGTTGATAAGTTCCATTATCAGCACCGTCTTACCTACGCCCGCACCGCCGAACAAACCAATCTTACCGCCCTTAGAATAAGGACAAATGAGGTCTATGACCTTGATGCCCGTCTCCAAAACCTCGGTAGAAGTGGAGAGTTCGTCAAACTCGGGCGGTTGTCGGTGAATGTTCCATCTCTCGTCGGTCTTGACTTCCTCGCCGTTGTCGACGGTATCGCCGAGCACGTTGAATATTCT
Organism: uncultured Clostridia bacterium; assembly: GCA_937880755.1. Classification (GTDB taxonomy): domain Bacteria; phylum Bacillota; class Clostridia; order Christensenellales; family UBA3700; genus HGM11368. The sequence continues at coordinate 32,192 of CALGRX010000021.1, read as the reverse complement.
ACCCAACGTCTCTTCTCCTACCGGCACGCTTATAGTCTTGCCCGTATCGTAGACGGGGGTGTGGCGTTTCAAGCCGTCGGTGGACGACATTGCGATACAACGCACCACGTTGTCGCCTATATGTTGAGCCACTTCAACGGTGAGTTTTTTGCCGTTGTTATCTATCTCCAAAGCGTTGTAAATTGCAGGCAGATGCCCCTCGTCAAACGCAACGTCGACGACAGGCCCCATAATCTGCGACACTCTGCCCGTATACTTTTTTGACATACGCTATCCTCCTTTAGTTTCCGCTGCCTGCCACTATTTCGGTAATTTCTTGCGTAATAGCGCCCTGTCTTGCGCGGTTGTATTGCAGTTGCAAATCGTCTATCATAGTTTGAGCGTTCTTGCCCGCCGAGTCCATGGCAGTTCTTCTTGCCACCACCTCGCTTGCAAAGCTCTCTCTCACCGAGCCGAAAATCATTCCCGCCACGTAGGTAGGCACGGCTCTCTCCAACACAGTCATACGGTCGGGTTCGAATATCATTCCCGTAGCGGTTGGGTTTTCGGCAATTTCCAATGGAAAAATCCATCTCACTCTAGTCTGTTGCGTCAACATTGACACGTATTTGGTGTCAACGATGCCTATCTTGTCATATTGACCCTCACGCCATTCCGCACACAGTTCTTCGGCAAGTTTATATATCTCGTCATACTCAATCTTCTCCGAAGAATTGATAGGTTGACCGTATCTCTCGCACGCTCTCTTGCCTATGGCAACCACGTCGGCGTCTTGGTATTCTTTGACCGCTCTAAAGACGTTGGCGTTGTATCCGCCCGCAAGTCCTCTATCGCCCGCAATGACGACCAGCTTTACTCTATCACTCTCACGTTGTTGCATATATACGGAGCTTCTACACTCTCCGCCCGCAGTCAAAGCGCCAATCAATCCTTGCACTGCGTCCACGTATTCGTTAGCTTTGGTCATATTGATTTGCGCCCTACGGATTTTGGACGAAGCCACCAATCCCATAGCCGTGGTAAGGTGCAGAGTCGAGTCGACGCTCTTAATTCTTATGCGCAGATTTTTGATATTTGCGCCCATTTTACCACCTCAAACCGCTCAATGCTTGCTTGAGTTCTTCTATCTCGCTATCTCCGTACTCACCTCTCTCTATTCTCGTCAAAAGGTCGAGATAATCGCTCTCCAACGTTTCGTATAGAGCCTTTTCGTACTTCCTAACCTTGTCCACGGGCACTTCGTCGAGATATCCGTTGACGACTGCGTAGACGATAGCCACTTGACAGCCCACTCTAACGGGAGCGTTGCGCTTTTGTTTTAGCACTTCGGCAATTCTTTCACCGAGGGCAAGACGCTTTTTGGTGTCTTGGTCAAGGTCGCTACCGAATTGAGCGAATGCTTGCAACTCTCTATATTGCGAGTAAAGCAGTTTGAGTTCGCCCGCCACCTTTTTCATACCCTTGATTTGCGCCGAACCGCCTACACGGCTGACGGAGATACCGGGGTTGATAGCAGGCATAACGCCCGCGTTAAACAGCTCGGTCTCGAGGAATATTTGTCCGTCGGTTATCGAAATAACGTTGGTAGGAATGTACGCCGACACGTCGCCCGCTTGCGTTTCTATGATAGGGAGCGCCGTAATCGAGCCTCCGCCGTACTCGGGCGCAACGCACGCAGCTCTCTCCAAAAGACGAGAGTGCAAGTAGAATACGTCGCCGGGGTACGCCTCACGTCCCGGTGGTCTACGAATAAGCAAGGATAGCGCACGATACGCCACGGCATGCTTGGACAAGTCGTCGTAAATAATCAACACGTCCTTGCCTTGTTCTCTAAAGTATTCCGCCATAGCGCACCCCGCATAAGGCGCGATATATTGCAAAGGCGCGCTCTCCGCAGCCGAAGCCGACACGATAATGGTATATTCCATTGCGCCCGCTTTGCTGAGCTCTTGCGCTAGTTGTACCACCGACGTACTCTTTTGGCCTATAGCCACGTATATGCACAACACGCCGGTATTTTTTTGGTTGATGATAGTATCGGTTACGATAGCGGTCTTACCCGTCTGTCTGTCGCCTATGATAAGCTCACGCTGACCTCTGCCTATAGGAATCATACTGTCTATGGCCTTGATACCCGTCTGCAAAGGCACCGATACGCTCTGTCTTTCGATAATTCCCGGAGCTTCGGCTTCCACGGGCTTGGTCGTCGTGTAAGCCACGGGACCTTTGCCGTCGATTGGTTGACCTAGAGCGTCGACTATTCTACCTAGCAAAGCTTCACCCACGGGTACGGACACTACTCTACCCGTTCTCTTGACGATACTTCCCTCGTGGATTTGGTTGGTGTCGGAGAGAATTGCCACCGACACGGTCTCGGCTTCGAGGTTTTGAGCAATGCCGAAACTTCCGTCGTCGAATTCCAACAATTCGCTGGACATACAATCCTTTAGTCCGTAGACCTTAGCGATAGAGTCGCCGACGAGAATAACCTTACCCGTCTCTTTCATCTCGATACGGGAATTGTAATTCTTGATTTGGTCTTTGATGATACTGCTTATTTCTTCGGGTCTACCGTTCATTTATCAATCACTTCCTTTATTCTGTTCAGACGAGTTTTTAGGCTTCCGTCTATGATTTTGCCGTCGAGTTCGATTATCATTCCACCCAAAATCTTCTCGTCTATTTCTAGTTCGAGTTTGACCTTATTTCCGCTCTTCTTTTCCAGCGTTTCCACGAGTCTTTTCTCTTCTTCCGCGCTAAGAGGAGCCGCTGTCCTAACCTTGGCAGGCAAAATCTTGCTTGCCTCGTTGTATAGGGCTTCGTAGTCTTGACTCACGAAGTCAAACATATCAAATCGCTTTTTTTCGCACAACAATTTGACCAAGGACACCACGTCCTCGCTCAAAGAGCCGAAAGTTTGGTCTACGACCTCTTTTTTTTGCGCTAGCGTAACGTTGGGCGACACGAGAATTTCGACAAAGAGCGGATTTTCCTTGATTGACTTACTTATCGTCATCAAGTCGTCGTAGTACTTCTTTTGCGCTCCCTTCTCCATCGACAGTTCAAACAATGCGCCTGCGTATTCCGCGCTTACCTTATTGGTTATCATCGTCCTCTCCAATCTTGTCGATAAAGCTGTCTATCAACTTGCGGTGGTCGTCCACGTCGATTTCTCTCTCGATTATCTTTTCGGCAAGGCAAGACGACACGTCGACAATCTCCCTCTTGATATCGTCCACAGCCTTCTTTCTCTCGAGGTCTGCGTCGACTTGAGCTTGTCTGACGATAGCGTCGGCTTTTTCTCTCGCTTCCAAGGTGGCTTTTTCGTTGATTTTTTCGGCACGCTTGTTGGCGGAATCGATGATACCCTTTGCTTCTGCGTCGGCGGTAGCCATTTTGTCGTCCCACTCGGCTTTAGCGGCTTCGGCTTCATCTTGAGCCTTTTGAGCATTGTCGTACTGTTCGTCAATCATATTTTTGCGCTTGTCCAGCATCTTTTGGATAGGCTTGAAGAGCAATTTTTTGAGGATGACGAAGATAATCAAAAGGTTGCACAGCGAGATGATTATTTGCCAGATATTGACAGATATAATCTCTGAAGTTTGCATTTTTGCCTCCGATTAGCCGATAAATTTCATAAGGATATTAACGAGATAGTTAGGCGCAACGAAGATAAGCAAAATTGCTATAATCAATGCGTAAAGACCCGTCGTCTCGGCAACTGCGCAACCCATCAACATGGTAGAAGTTACGCTACCCTTGCTCTCAGGTTGACGACCGATAGCTTCGCAGGCTTTACCTACGGCGTTACCTTCACCGATACCGGGTCCGATACCCGCTATCATTGCAGTGCCTGCGCCAAGTGCGCAGCAACCCAAAATAATACCAATTGCAAGTTCCATATTTTTTCTCCATTTATATAGTTTTTTATTTATATATTAGGCTATGCGTTAGCGGCAGCCTTTTTTTGTTTCTTTTTTTGCTTATCTATTTGTCTTTGCTGATATAGGTCGTACTCGAAGGCGCTGGACACGTACATCATAGTCAACATTGCAAAGATATATGCTTGCAATAGCGAACTAAACACGTCGAAGTACAACGACAATACGGCAGGGATACCCACTTGCAGATAAGGTATATCGCCCAAAAATCCCGGCAACCAACCGAGTATCTTTGCCGATAGAGCCCTCAAAGCCGCTCCCAGCAATACCGATATTACCGTACCCGACAGTATGTTGCCGTAGTGACGGAACGCCATAGACACGGGGGTGGCAAACTCACTGATGATATTGATAGGCAACAGTAGCGCCACCGGCTTGGTAAAGCCCTTGAGGTAATTGACGGGTCCGCACTTCATCTTGTAGTAGGTGATGATAAAGAATACTAGTATCGCCCAACCCGCAACGACGTTGATATCCGAGGTCGGAGGGAATAGTCCCACCAGCGACATAAGGCTGGAGAAAGCAGACAACACCATAATGCCCGCAATAAATGAGGCAAACCCCGCGAAGTATTCTCCCATACTCTCGCCCACCATAGCTTTGACCTTGTCCACCGCCCATTCGATGACGTATTGTCTTTTTAGGTTAGGTCTTTCCTTGATGCCGTGCGTCATAAAGAGGCATAGAAAGATTATTGATATAATGAGTAGCCAGCTATTGACTTGCGATTCGCCTATCGGCAAATCCATAAAAGGCATAGGAATGGTAAAATAAATGAGTGCGCCCGTAATTTCCACGCCTTGCGAAGCGGGGGTGAAGATAACTTTGAGAGTCATTGCCGCCACTATAGGCAAAATCATACCGATTATTAGCAATATATCTACCAATCTAAAGAGGGTATCGTTAGTCTTCTTCGATAGTTGGCTCGACTGTGGCATCTGCGTCGTCAACTCGTCCGTCTTTTGGCTCGCCTGCAAGGCTATCGTCTCGTCCGTTTCCACTTAATTCCCCTCCTTTGCTCGTTTTTTTGTCAAATAGCGGTCTCATAGCAATGGCAATCCTTGGAAAAATCAACGGCACCAGCACGGCAACGGTGTTGAAACACTTAAGCACCACGCCCACCACCGCTATGACGAAAGTCATCAAAAGTCTAAGACTTTGCGACAATTTCATAGCATTTTTTGCCTTTTTTTCTTCAAAATTCAAGGCTTTTTGCACCGTCACTCCCAACAAAAAGAAATTGAGTACTCCGCCTGCAAAACTCAGCAAGTTGCCCCAAAGCACAGTCAAATCCCACTTCTTGACCACCAAAAAAACCGCGTTCATCAACACGCTGAATATCAACGTCCAAATCGCGATATACGCCGTTTCTTTATAGATAGTCTTATCGAGTTTCATACATTCCCTTTGCTATAACGACCCAATTTTATCAATATAATCTAAATAATATCTTACAATACTTTCCTTGCCAAGTCAACGGCGATTTTTCAAAAAGCTACTTATTTGCCCCGATTTTACAATATATTTAGATAACTTGTCCTTTTTACCTATTATTTATATTATTTATCATATTATTCTCACGCTATCGGTGCGAGTTAGGCGAGAAAGCGAGGCTTGAGCGACAGGAGCATACTGTTTGTATGTGACCAAACAAAAACGTAAGTTACGACGCAGTATTGCGACGCATATTCGCCGCGAGAGCGACAAAGCATAACAAGCATATCCGCCGTCAAAATTAACAAAACTTTAACACAACAACGATAATTCAACAACAACCGCTCCGTATAATGTAAGTACAAAACCAAAAGGAGAATGAATATGGAAAATCAAAAACATATCCAAGCTATCAAAAAACAATATGAAGCAAAGGAAGTTACGGAGTTTGACGAATTGAAGGCTCTTGACCGCAAGGCAAAACGCCCTGCCAAAATAACTGCATACGTCATCGGCGTAGTCGCCACCCTATTGCTCGGCGTGGGCATGTGCCTAGCGATGAAGGTCATCGGCGACTTTATGATACTCGGCATTGTCATCGGCTTAGTAGGCATTGCGTTTCTCTCTACCAACCACTTGATTTACAACAATGTGCTAGCCGGTGGCAAGAAAAAATACGGCCAACAAATAATCGACAAGAGCAACAAGTTGCTCAATCAATAATACACTCCATAATTTCGATTATTTGGCATTGGACAAGACTCTTAGGAGTCTTGTGCTTTTTAGGTCTGCTCGTAACATTTAACTCTGCGAGTTGTTCCAATACGTAATCTCTAAACTCTTTACTGCTTGCCATATTCCCCCTTTTGACGCCAAAGTGCCACGAAAAGATTAAGTCCTTCCGTGGCACCTCGATATCGTTGGCTAAATATTGGCTACCCGCCTACTCTCAATAATTTTCTTCGCTCACTTCAAAGTAGGCTTGCGGATACATACATACCTCGCAAATATCCGGCGCTTTAGTTCCTACGACGACGTGTCCGCAGTTGCGGCACTCCCATACTTTGACCTCGCTCTTTTCAAATACTTCGCGCGTTTCCACGTTTTTGAGCAAGGCGCGATAACGCTCTTCGTGACGCTTTTCTATCGCGCCCACCTTGCGGAATTTTTCGGCTAGTTCGCTAAAGCCTTCCTCTTCGGCGGTCTTAGCAAAGCCGTCGTACATATCCGTCCACTCGTAGTTTTCGCCGTCGGCAGCACTCTCGAGGTTTGTAGCCGTATCGCCTATGCCGCCAAGCTCGTTAAACCACATTTTAGCGTGTTCTCTCTCGTTTTCCGCCGTCTTGAGGAATAGCGCGGCAATTTGTTCGTAGCCGTCGCGTTGCGCCACCGAGGCAAAATACGTGTACTTATTTCTCGCTTGCGACTCTCCGGCAAAGGCGTCGTGCAAGTTCTTCTCCGTCTTGGTGCCTGCGTATTTATTCTTGTCCGATTGGCTTTCGGCTCTGACTACTTTTTCAAAGTCGGATGCAGGGTGCTTGCATATAGGGCATACGAAATCCTTAGGAAGTTCTTCCCCTACGTACTCGTATCCGCATATCGTGCAACGCCATACCGTTTGTCCGTTTTCGGTCACACCTACGGGTTGTGGCTTTGGTTTGATATTGTTGAAGTAATACTCGTAAGTAGCCGATAGGCTATCGTCAAGCACCTCCATATCGGTTATCTCACCGACGAACATAGTGTGCGAGCCCAAGTCCACCGTCTTGTCCACCTTGACCGATATATAGGCGTTGGCTCCCTCTGTAATATACAACAATCCGTTAGCCCCTCTTTCGCAATTAGCAAAGCCCTCAAACTTGTCTGCGTTTCTACCCGATTGGAAGCCGAAACGCTTAAAGAGGTCGAATTTCGCCTTTTGACTAATAATCGACACCGTAAATATTCCCGTCTTGGCAATCATATCGTGAGTATAGTTGGCTTTGTTGACGCATATACTCATCTGGTTAGGTGCGGAAGCCGCTTGAATAGCGGTGTTGATAATGCAACCGTTGTCCTTGTCTCCGTCTTTTGCCGTCAGGACGAATAGTCCGTAACTCAATTTATACATAGCTTTGTTATCCATATCAATTCTCCTTGCTTTGTTTTTACTATTATACCATACAAAATGTGATTTTCAGCTCCGACTTTTTGGATTTTTGCATTATTTTTCACTTTTTCTTACACTTGTGCTTCCGTTGCTCTCACAAAAATAGACAGGCTATTGCCTGTCCGTATTATGTATATTTTATGTGTTGTTGTCAAAAATGCATTTTTACTATTTTGCAAAGTTTTTTCCTCTTTTGATTATCATATCGTAGGGGTATTGACTGTTAGTCAATTCGTCCACCACCTCAAAGATTTCTCTATCTATCATATCGTATATTCTATCCACCAAAACTGTTTCGTCACACATATCTTCGCCATATAGATTATCGTATATTTTTCCATTCAATTCTTTTATTCTAAACTTTCGCTTTTTATTACTCAACTCCATAATTATACCGTCGTAATAAGATATCGGCACGTTGGCGATGCGTCCGTGATTGACTCTCAACAAGTCGCCTTTGGCAACGGTATTTTCCCATATTTTCTCAACTTTTTCTCTCTTCATCCTCTATCACTATGCGATTGACCTTGTGGCTATACGCGGTGCAAGCGTCAATGGCAATTATACCTCGAGCATAATACGGCTCGAAGTTGGCACTCTCGCCCATTTCTTCGCCGTCGCCCTCCAATATGGAGTGTCCGTAGGAGCAGTGATAGTGTCCGCAGCCGATAGTCTTATTAGGTTCGATATATCCTTGACTCGCCAGCGCCATACCGTTGCTCCACCTTGCACTCTCCCAAGCCTCACTACCCCCTGTCCAATAGATCCCCACACACAATCAACTTGTGCGGCGTGGTATCTTCAAAAAACCTTTTTGCCTCAAGGCTTCCTTCATCTCACTGCAAAAACCATGCACGACGGACACAACGTAATATCTCATATCGTATTGCATGCCTTCATATTATTCATTGTTATTATAACACGTTTTTATCGATTTTCAATAGACCTTTTCCCCATGATGGTGTCAAGTTTTTTAGGTATAAATTTTTTGCTTATTAGATAAGTTATTATATAATTTTATTATATCTACAATCGACGTCTAAGTTTTTAAGCAAATTGTGTTTTTACCCAATAAAAAACCTAACCCTCCCCCTATCAATGGTTCAAGTTAGGTTTAGCGTGGTGGAGATGGCGGGAGTTGAACCCGCGTCCAAAAGAATTCCTACCGGGCTTTCTACATGGTTAGTATGCGTTGATTGGTCTTCGACGGTGCCAACGCTACCAAGTCATCGTCGAACAAGCCCTAATCTCGCCTATGGGCACGGGCGCTACCCTTAGGCACTTTCCACTAACTGATGCCGTTCCAAAGTCGTGGATTCTTTGGACGACAGCCGAGCGATTAAGCAGCTACGGCAATTTGTTTGTTATTATTAGCGTTTAAATTTAATTTCCGTTTTTACGAAGCCGAGCCTTCGCCATGCTTACACAGTCCTCATTTCTCCTGTCGAATCCGTAACACCCCCAAATAAGTCGATACGTGTCGACCTTTTTTGATTTTTTTGTTAACAACGCTAATTGTTAGAGCGCAATTGGATTACAAGCTAATTATTCTCCTACTAATTGCTCTGCTAATTTATTTTACATATCTTTATATTATTTTACAACCCTTTTCGCCACACAAATTTTTCCAAAGCAATCTCAATCTTTTTGAAGCCTCCTTTGTGCCAAGGGAGGTGTCAACACAGTTGACGGAGGGATTGCCACCAGGCAATCGATACTCAATCACAAAAGTTCGACACGGTATCGCGACGCATATCCGCTATCCCCCACATTTGACGGTGGAGATGCGAGCTAAGCGCGAAAAGCGGTAATTTTATCGAAGCGAGCTTACTTGTTCGTACGTGAGCAAGAATAATTGCCGCTTGACAAAGCCTAACGACGCATATCCGCCGTCAAATCGTATGGCGTCACCTGATATACGTAATAATTCAACCAATTATAGAACAGTAGGTTGGCGGTGGACTTCCATTTCATATCGATTTTGTTAATATCTCTGCCGACGAAGTAGTTGAAAGGTTGCTCGATATCCAAGCCTTTTTCTTTATCTCTGAGGTATTCGTTGCGCAAGGTTTCTCTATCGTACTCGCTGTGTCCCATCAAGAAAAACTTGCGATTGTCCTTACTTTTGATAATGCTATATCCGCAGTCGTCGCCGTAAGCGAGAGGCACCAAGTCGAGGTTGGCGGCAATGGCTTGGTCGTCCACGGCGGTATGTCTTGACATTGGTATATAGATAGTGTCGTCCATACCTTTTAGCAGCAATTCCTTAGTGTCGCAACTGACGTTACTGCACACGCCGAATAGCTTTTTGTCGAGGTTGTGCTTGTTGATGCCGTAATGGTAGTACAAGCCCGCTTGTGCGCCCCAACAAATATAAATCGTTGAGGTAACGTTGCTCTCGCAAAAATCCATTATTCTCGTCAACTCTTTCCAATACGCCACTTCTTCAAAAGCCATTTGTTCCACGGGCGCGCCGGTGATAATCATACCGTCGAACTTGGTATCCTTGATTTGGTCGAAGGTCTTGTAGAACTTTTCCATATGCTCGAGAGGGGTATGTCGCGAGGTATAGCTGTCCATAGCCACCAAAGTGACCTCTATCTGCAAAGGAGAATTGCCTAGCAATCGCATAAGTTGCGTTTCGGTATCGATTTTGGTCGGCATCAAATTGACGATGGCAATTCGGATAGGTCTGATATCCTGTTTGATTGCCCTCGCTTGAGGCATAACGAAAATCCTTTCCTTGGTCAGTATTTGAAACGCAGGCAGTGATTTAGGAATAACTATCGGCATATTATTCTCCTTTGTAGTTGTATTTTAAGCGTTGAGTGCTTGTTCGAGGTCGGCAATGATGTCCTCGGCGTCCTCGATACCCACCGAGAGCCTAATTAGGTTGTCCTTGATACCGCAAGCAACCAACTGCTCGTCGGAGAGTTGTCTATGCGTGGTACTTGCCGGGTGAAGCACACAGGTTCTTGCGTCTGCCACGTGGGTAACGATTTTGGCAAGTTTGAGGTTTTTCATCACCTTATTTGCGGCTTCTCTACCGCCCTTGACGCAAAAGGTCATCATTCCGCCGAAGCCTCTGCCGAGGTAGTATTTGCAACTACGCTCATAGCTCGGATCGCTCTCCAATCCGTTGTATCTCACTTCTTCTATCTTTGGGTTACTCACAAGAGCCTTGGCAACGGCGAGCGCGTTGGCGCTATGTTTCTCCATTCTAAGGTGCAGAGTTTCCGCGCCCATGTTGGTCAAAAAGGCGTTGAAAGGGCTCATAGTCGTGCCGAGGTCTCTCAATAGTTGCACTCTCGCCTTGACTACGAAAGCCTTGTTACCGCAATCTCTGGTGTACACCATTCCGTGATAACTTGCGTCGGGCTCGTTGAACATTGGATAGCGAGGATTGCCCACGAAGTCAAAGTTGCCTCCGTCTACGATAATACCGCCCACACAACAAGCGTGTCCGTCAATATACTTGGTAGTAGAGTGAAGCACGACGTTAGCGCCGAGTTCCAAAGGCCTACACAAGATAGGCGTGGCAAGAGTGTTGTCGACGTAGAGCAAAATGCCGTACTTCTTGGCAATGGCGGCAAACTTGTCAAAGTCAAAAATCGTCATTGCAGGGTTGGCAACGGTTTCTCCAAAGATGACCTTAGTCTTATCGTCAACGAGCTTTTCAATCTCTTTAACGTCGGCGTCGGGATCTACGAAACGAGTTTCTATACCCGACCTTCTCAACGTAATGTTGAGAAGATTGAAAGTGCCGCCATAGATTTTGTTGACGGCAACGATATTGTCGCCTGCGTTGCACACGTTGAGAATGGCAAGAAGTGTGGCGGCTTGTCCCGAAGACGTAGCCAACGCACCCACACCGCCTTCGAGCAATGCGATTTTGTCTTCAAAATAATTGACGGTTGGATTGCCTAGACGGGTATACATAAAGCCGGGGTCTTTGAGGTCGAACACGTCGGCGAGCTGCTCGGGCGTGTCGTAAGCAAAGGTTGTGCTTTGATAAATCGGCAAAACTCTTGCTTCGCCGTTCTTTGGGCTATATCCGCCTTGTACGCAATTAGTGTCTATCTTCATATGCTTCTCCTTATTTTGCATTGTATTGTTTGATTTGTCTTTCCACGTCACGTTTGGTCTGCTTTTCCGCTAGAGAGCGTCGCTTGTCGTGGAGCTCTTTACCTTTGGCAAGTCCCACTTCCACCTTGACCAAACCTTGCTTAAAGTAGACTTTGGTCGGCACGAGCGTGTAGCCCTTTTGGGTGACGTAGCCTCTCAACTTATTTATCTCTCTCTTATTCATCAACAGTTTGCGTTTTCTTCTGCTGTCCACGTTAAAGAAACTGCCCTTTTCATACGGTGCTATGTGAGCATTGACAAGCCACATCTCTCCTTCCACGATAGTGCAAAAACTGTCTTTGATATTGATATGCCCCTGTCTTATCGACTTAACCTCGCTACCCACGAGCACTATGCCCGCCTCTAAGGTGTCCTCGATAAAATAATCGAAGTAGGCTTTTTTGTTATTTTCAATTATCTTGATATTGTCCATCTTTATTATTATACACTCTTTCTTATATTTTGTATATAGTTATTTTTATTTAGGATAGTGCCGTCAAGTTTGACGCTCCTCTTGTTAACTCAAAGCAACTTCAATACATACTCTTATAGTGGCAATCCACTTGTTATTCTGTCATTCCGTTGTGTACGTTGGCAATCTCTATCCTTGTTTAGCCTCCTTTGTGCAAAGGAAGGGGTCAACGCAGTTGAGGAGGGATTGCTTGCCGCCCCATTGCGATATTGCTTTCAAATTAGGTCAAAAAAATTCCCTTGCCTGTTGCGACAAGGGAACTCAATTTTACTTTTGCATTATGCTTCGAGATAAGTGATAAAGAACAATACCGAAAGTACCAAGAACAAAACGCCCATAACAATGGTAAGTTTTTTCAGTATACTCTCTTTAGATTTTGCCTTATTCTTGCCCGCATAAGTTTCGGTTTCCTGACCGCCAATTACGCCAATATTATCGTTAGTACCCTTTTGCATCAAAACTATTACTATAGCTGCCACGCTCACCAAAGTCATAATTATTTGGATAGTAGGACGCAACCAGTTGGTTACTTCTGCCGGTATCAATGCAGCCGAGAGCATGTACATAAAGTTCATCAATAACAATCCTCCATTTTTTGATTGCTAACATATCATAGCATACCGATTATCAAATTTCAACTGTTTTTTATCAATTTTTGGCTTTTTTATAGCTTTTCATTCTCCAAAGCGTCGTTTTGGAGGTTTTCTATTCTTTACAAATAGCTAACTTTCCTCGCAATTCCTATGTTTGTTGTTGTGCATAGTGCATTTTGCGTTAGCAAAGACGTTGAAAACGTCGTGGCAATCTCAACCACGCATCTCCGCCGACATAGAGTATCAATTTTTTATCAATCCGAATACAATACTCTAGACCAATCAAAGGAGCATATTATGAATACCCAACAATACGCATTAGCACTACCTTATCCCGAACTTACGGGCTATCTGTCTCCCAAAGAAGTCCGCTGTCTTGTAGACGACTACGGTGGCCGTAAAGGCGAAACCACGGCTGTTATGCAGTACATATACCAACATTACATATTGGACACGGAATATCCCGAGATAGGCGACGCGCTCATGGGCATTGCCATTACGGAGATGCACCATCACGAACTTCTTGGTGAAGCAATCGTAATGGCAGGTGGCGATCCTATCATTGCGGGAAGCACGTGTTTTTGGTCGGGTAGCAACGTCAATTATATCAAAAATCCCGCCTCTATCTTGCGTACCAATATCGAGGCGGAACGGCAAGCAATTGCCAAATATCGTCGCACAATCGAGTGCGTTTCCAACCCTTCGCTCAAAGACCTCATCTCCCGTATAATAATGGACGAAGAGTTGCATATCTCCACATTCCAAGACTTGCTCGGCACACTGACTCAAGAGCCTATTCAATACTAAAAAGTCCTATAATAGGGCAAAGACGGACATCTTTTCCCTTCCCTAGCAAATAGACCGAACGACGTTCGGTCTATTTCTATGCTTTCCATTCGATGACTAAAAAGGAGTTTGCTTATGAAAAAAATAATAACAAGTACAATGATAATAATTATAGTAATCTGTCTCTGTTTTACTTCAACAGGATGCCTTGACTTTCTCTTTTCTTCGTTAGGGTTAGGGAACGACAACTCAGAATCAGAAAACAAGATAGTTTTACAAATTCACATCAACGATAGTACAATTTCCGTAGACGCTTACGAAGATAAATCAGTACATATTGATAAGATTGCAACCAAATATGGATATTATATTACGGGCTATTTTGATGCTCCCGAGGGTGGCACCAAATACTTTGACAGTGACGGCAATTCTCTCAGCGTTTGGTCTAAGAGCAACCCTACCGAGTTTTATGCTCAATGGGCAAACGTAGACAACTATAATATAATCTCAAAACCTGTGGTTTGGGATAATACGTATTCTTTTAATTCAGAAGCAAATTTAGGGTACTATACAAATATTGCGACTCACGTCAGCGCAATTGATGGCAATCTATCAAGAACCTTACGACTCACATTGAGTTTCAAAGCTAGTTGTCCTGCTGCAGGCTGGGGTGATGATCCCAACAAGCAAGTCGTACGATATCTTAAGATTGTGGACACAGACGACAAAAGCGCTGAATCATTTTATAGCACTAAATTTATAATCAACGGATTAGAATACAATGATTATTCGTTTGATATAGATATTAGTGCAAGAGCATTTTCAAAGACAACTCAAGATTTTAAAACTGCAAGGATTTTTTATTTCAAATTTTATGCACCAAACAGCATTATGAGAGAAAAAATATATCTTAAGGACGTTCAACTGACTTCAATGTATTTTCTTCCTGAAAACGAATAATCAATCAAACAATAAGATAGCGTTCCTTTCATTTAGGAACGCTATCTTAATTTTGCTATTCATCAAATCATCTCGGATATTGCCGTCATAATCTTTTGATTTTTCTCGGTGGCAGTCTGCTTATCGCTCGCGTTGGTGGATACGTAAATCTTGAGTTTCGGCTCAGTTCCGCTCGGTCTTACGCAAGCCCACTCGTCGTTCCCCAAATCCCACTTGACCACGTTTGTCTTAGGTAGGTCAACTTCCTCGACAGTGCCGTCGGAGTTATACTTTTTACTTACGTTGAGGTCGGTCTTGCTCACCACCTTACTTCCGGCAATCTCTTTCAATTCACTTTGACGGAACTTGGTCATAATGTCCGCCATCTTTTGCATACCGTCAAGCCCTTTGAAGAAAATCGACTTGCTGTTCTCTATGAAGTAACCGTATTTTTCAAACAACTCTATCAGTTTGTCATACACTTTTACGCCCTTGTCGGTGTAGTAGCACACCATTTCGGCAAAGAGCATACTTGCCACCACGGCGTCCTTATCTCTTGCATGCGTGCCCGAGAGGTATCCGTAGCTCTCCTCGTAGCCGAACAAGAAAGTGCTCTCTCCACTCGTTTCCCATTCCTTAATCTTTTCGCCGATAAACTTAAATCCCGTCAACACGTCGTACACTCTCACGCCAAAACTGCGAGCAATTCTATCGGCAAGGCTAGTGGTTACGATAGTCTTGACTACGGCAGGATTGGACGGCATACTGCCCTCTTCCTCGCGTCTTGACAAAATGTAATTCATCAGCATTGCGCCTATTTGGTTGCCGTTGAGCAATACGAACTTTCCTTGGTCGTCCCTCACTGCCACGCCCATTCTGTCGCAGTCGGGGTCGGTGCCGATGACGATATCGCTACCGAGTTTGTCGGCGAGTTTTATACCCATACTGAGAGCCTCGCTCTGCTCGGGGTTAGGCACGCTCACCGTTCTAAATTCTGTATCGGGATATTTTTGTTCTTCCACCACGTTGACTTCGATACCCATTCTTGCAAGTATCGTAGTCACGGGTATCCAACCCGAGCCGTGGATAGGGCTATACACGATTTTGATATCCTTACCCACTCTCTTTACCGAGTCCGGGGATAGCCCCAACTTCTCGATAGTGTCGTAGTAAGCGTTGTCCACGCTTGCGCCCACCACGGTGATATTTTCGCCCAAGCTAAAGTTGTCCTTGCCCTTGATATCGTCGTGACGGGTCGTCTTGACGCCTTGCAACTCTATGCCGAAGTAGTCTGCTTGGTCGATATATTCCACCACTTTTTTGGTGGCCTCGGGCGACATTTGAGCGCCGTCGTCGCCGTAAACTTTATATCCGTTGTACTCTTTCGGATTGTGACTTGCGGTAATCATAACGCCTGCTATACAACCGAGGTGTCTTACTGCAAAGGAGCACATAGGCACAGGTCTTACGTTTTCAAACAATCTAACATTTACACCGCACTTAGCCAGCACTCTTGCAGTCGTCAAAGCAAACTCAAAGGACATTCTACGCGTATCGTAAGATACGATGACACCCATCTCGGCTTGCTTTTTGCCAAGACTGAGTATGTACTTGGCAAGTCCTAAGCTTGCTCTTGCCACGGTATAGACGTTCATATTGCTTATACCCATACCGATAGTACCGCGCATGCCGGCAGTACCAAAGGCGAGTGGTAGAGTAAATCTCTCCTTGGTTTCCTTTTCATCACCGCCGATAGCTTGCATCTCGGCTTGATACTTTTCTTCAACGTTGTTTTTCCAATAATTGTAATTTTCTTGATAGTTCATATCCTTCACCTCAATATCAAGATTATAACACGCCCGCGATGTTATTTCAATACATTTACGGGCGTTTGACGCATATTTTTCCACGGCTAGGCTTGTACGTGTCTACTCGTAGCAATTTGCTTTCCACTTCCACGCCGTCCTTATATTTTTTTCGCACGGCTTGCGAGCGATATCCGTTTTTCTCTTGTCTTAGCACCACGTATTGACCTTCGCCGTCCTCTCTAATCTCCCCCATACCCTCGAGTGTTGCGCTGTACACCACTTCGGGAGCGGTGGGTGGCAAAACTTCCAAGAGAGTACTCTCTATCTTATAGGTATATTCGGTAGGAGCGCCGTATATCCAAAAGGTTACCGTCTTGTCTATTACTTTGCCGTTGACCACCACGTCGTAACCGCTGTCGTTGATTAGTATCATATCGATATATTCGCTCACGGTAGCGTCTTGACTCAATTCGCAATACGACGACGGCAAAGAGTGATTGACGACTTGTTCCGTCCCCAAGCCCGCTCTTATCCAAGCGTTGTATAGCGTAGTGGACACTTGGCACACGCCGCCGCCCACGCCGTCCACGTATTCGCCCCACAATATTACCTTGGCGTTGGCGTAACCTCGCTCTTCCGTTCTTGCTCCCACTATAGCATTAAAACTTAGTTTTTCGCCCGCCTTTATCACCAACCAACTAAAGTTGCCCGTAGCTAGCGTGATATTGTGTATTCTCCCCTCGGACGAAGTGGCGAAAGAAGTAGAAAATGTCGATATGTTTTGAGTTTTTGGGCTAAAACTGCCCACCAACCTCTCAATTTCTCCGTCTTGCTCCAAGTCAATTTTGACGAGTTTTTTGCTAATATATTTTTCATCTTTGCTCACCCGTTGGTCGTCTACGTCCGATAGGTTTCGTTGACGTAGGCAGTACGTTTTGTTCTCTGCGACTTGCTCTATTTTTTCCGTCGCGCTACTCTCGACAACTTGTATGTCCGTTGCCAATGTAGGTGTTACCGTCCAACCACAATCCACCGAAAGCAATACAAAAAGCAGACCTATCGTCAATAGGACTGCCGTAATCTTTATCAGACTTGTCGATTTTCTTAGTTGCCTCACAAGTCTATTATGAGTAATTATTTATTTTATTTTCAAGACTCTCTTGGTTTTTTCGTCGAGCTTAACGTCCACGCTTCCTAGCTCCACGTTTTTATTTTCGCCGTGGTAGTCTGTTCCGCCCGTCACTATCAATCGATTTTGCTTAGCTATCTCGATTATCGTTCTTATCGTCTTTTCGTCGTGGGTAGGATAATATCCCTCTACACCGTCTAGTCCGAAAGGCTTTAGTCCGTACACGAAGTCGTTAAATCTGCCTGCCGTGATGAATCTCAACGGGTGCGCAAGCACCGCCAAGCCCTTACTGCGTTTGATTAGTTTTACCCCCTCCATTGGAGTAATTCTCTTGGACGGAATATACGCCACGCCGTTTGCGCCCAGATATCTTTCAAAGGCTTCGTACACCGAGGCGCAGTATCCTTTATTTATCAACTCTTTAGCCACGTGCATTCGACCGATAGCACCCACTGCAACGCTAGCCACGCTATCGTAGTCGAGGTTGATATTGTATGTTGCCAACTTGACCAAAATATTCTTTATTCTCTCCTCTCTACGCTCTGCAAAATCGGCAAGTGCCGTCAACAAAACGTCGCTTTCGACGTCGACGTTGTAGCCGAGGATATGCACTTCGGAGGTAGAATAGGTGGACAACTCCACTCCGTCCACAGTTTCAATACCGTTTTCCTTGGCAACGCCTTTGAGTTCCGCCAAGCCGTCCAACGTGTCGTGATCAGTCAAAGCAATAGCGTTCAAGCCCTTTTCTTTGGCTTTTTGCACGATTTGTGTAGGGGTATCGGTTCCGTCGCTGTACACGGAATGTATATGCAAATCATACTTCATCTATCGTATCTCCCTCTATTGCAGGCGCTTCTTCACTCTTATCCAGATATTCTCCCGCAATGTCGTCCACTTTGTCGAGTTTCTTTTGGATAATCTCCGTTCTCTTATCTATGCCGTCCAGCTCTTTGACTGTACTGCTTGCCTTGTCTCTCGCCTTGACGACGGCTTCGGTAAACTTGCCAAAGTCTTTCTTAAATCCAAGCATAAGCTTTACCACTTCCGCGCTCTTCTTTTGGATTTTGAGTGTGGTAAAGCCCATTTGCAAACTATTGAGAAGTGCCGCAATAGTACTAGGACCGCATACGGTGATATTGTACTTGACTTGCAACTCGTTGCAAAGTTCGCTGTCCTTGACGACTTCGGCGTAGAGTCCCTCGCTTGGCAGATAGATTATGGCGAAGTTGGTCGTTGTTGGTGGAACGATATACTTTTCTTTTACGGATTTTGCCTCTTCTTTTATACGCAATTTGAGTTGCTTACGCTCCTTTTCTATCTCGACCATATCGCCCCTTTCGGTAGCGTCAACGAGACGGTTGTAGTCTTCAACGGGGAACTTGGCGTCCACGGGCAAATACACCTTATCCCCCGCTTGTCCCGGCATAACGATAGCGAAGTCCACCATATTCTTGCCTTTGATATTAAACTGCGACTTGTACTGTTCGGGAGCGAGCATTTGCTCGAGCAAACTACCCAGAGCCACCTCGCCCCAGCTTCCTCTCGTCTTGATATTGCTAAACGACTTGTTGAGGTTGGCCACCTTCTCCGATAGACTTTGCATCTCGCCAAAGCCCTTTTGCACTGCATCAAGACGGCTATTGACCATTTCAAAGGCGGCGTTGACCCTCTTTTCCAAGGTGCCGGAGAGCTTTTCATCCACCGTCTCTCTCATCTTTTCCAGTTGAGTTTCGTTATCCTTTCTAAGCCCCGTCATACTCTCGCCCACTTCGGTTTTGAGTTCGCCTATACTCTGTTTGAGTTCCGTCTTCATCTCGGCGAGAGAGACCTTGAGTTCCGTCTTCATCTCGCTCAGCGAATTTCTCAGATTGATATTGATATCGTCAATCTGCCTTGCAAAGTTATCCATATATGTTTTGAGTAAAGCGTTAAGGGTATTGTTGGCGGTATTGATATTGCTGACGATATGTTCTCTACTGTTTTTGGCGATGTTTTCTTGATTTTCCTTCACCATACCCACGGCTTCGCCCAAGGCGTCTATCACGTCGTCGTATCCGCTACTGTCTTGCTCTTTCTTTTTGTCTTTGATGCTCGTCACTATGACGAATATCAACACGCCCGCCGACAGCATGGCGCACAATATCGACAATACCAACATCACTTTATCCATCGTTTCTTCTCCACTCCTTTGCTTTTGATAGCAAGATTTCTCTTGCTCCCGATATTTCTTCTTCTACGCACATGTCTCTCAGCCTCTCCAACACGGCTCTTATTTCCGCGCCCCTATATCCGCATTCTTTCATATCCTCGCCACTCACGGCAAGGCTCTTGACCGATAGCGGAATTTCTTTTTCTTTTACTCTATTCAACCATACGCTTTGTCTTTCGTAGGCAAGTTGTGCGCGCTCGTCGCCGTCTTTGCTCATGGCTTGCAACACACTCAATATGTCGTCCAAATTGTCCGCATAATCTACCGATATTTTCTTGACGTCTTCATAGCATTCAACGTGCTTGCACTCCTCTACGCCTTTTGTCAAATCTACCAATTTCAAGCCCCTTTCCATACTCTGCGGATAGGTTTCTTTCCATTTGGTTGCCAGCTGTTCCGCCTTTTTGATGAGGCTAAACTTTCCTGTCCTTCCCGACTCGTTTTGCTCTATCTTTGAGCTTTCGCACGTTTCTATCAAGTTGCTTGTATCCTTGCTCGTCCACCCCTCTTTTATCTCAACAAGATTTTCGAGCATAGTTACTATTCTCAATCTCTTAGGCGTATAATCTATGCCTACTGATAGTCTTCCGCCGTCGTTTATTTGACAACTCTCATCCACTCTTTGTAGGACGTATCTCATTGCGCCCGACTCTACCGTGCCTATCAAGGCACGCCCCGCGTTGTTTCCCTCCAACAATCTCTTTATCTCGACGGCAATTCTCTCCGACTTGATATCCTTGAGGTTGCTAGCGTGCCTTATCGCACCTTGCAAAGCGTCCTCTTGTATCCCAAATCCCAGCGTCGAGCAAAAGCGGAAAAGTCTTAGAATTCTCAGTCCGTCTTCACAAAAAACCAAATTCGGATCACGCACGGTGGACAAAATCCTTTCGTCTATGTCCTTTTTGCCGTTCAACGGATCTATCACCATGCCCGCCACTATATCGTAATACAAGGCGTTGCATCTAAAGTCGCGTCTAAGACAGTCTTGCTCTATCTCGTAGACAAATTCTACCTTGTCGGGTAGGTGGTCGCCCTTAGATACGGGATAACTGTCCTTACGAAAGGTGGCGTATTCGTATCTACCCTCTCTTCCTTTGACCCACGCCGTACCAAGCTTTTCGCTACAGCTCTCAATTTGCAGTCCCGCCCGTTGCACTAGTTTTATGAAGTCGTCGTAAGCAATAGCCGAACAAATATCGGCGTCGGTCTCACTGATGTCCATATCTCGCACTATACAGTCACGCACTCTACCTCCCACGAGATACAACGGCGTTGTGGGCGGGAATAGACTTGCCAAAGCCTTGAGTTCTTCTTCAACGACCCTTTTCACGCTGTCCTCAGTCTAGGCTCAACACGCCCACGTAAGGCAAGTTACGGTATCTTTCGTTGTAGTCCAAGCCGTAACCTATTGCAAACTCATCGGGTATTTCAAATCCCACGTAGTCGCCGTGGAATTCCACCTTTCTTCTGCTCGGTTTGTCTAGTAAGGTCACTACCTTGAGCGAGGCAGGGTTTCTATCTCTCAGCAGTTTGGTGAGTGCGCTCAAAGTATGACCGCTGTCGATAATATCTTCCACGACGATGACGTCCCTGCCCGCTATATCCTCGGCAAGGTCTTTTTTAACTCTCACGTTACCGCTCGATATGGTAGAATTGCCATAGCTCGACACCACCATTGTGTCCACCACCACGGGCAAATCAACGTTTCTGATAAGGTCGGCAAAAAAGACTATCGAGCCCTTGAGTATGCACACCATATAAGGCGCTTTGCCCTCGTAGTCCTTGGTAATTTGCTCGCCCATTTGTTTGACTCTTTCTTGTATTTGCTCTTTGGTAATCAACACTTTTTCTATTCTTTCCATTGTTTTTCTCCCGTATTTTTGCTTGCGCTCAAATAACAAATTTCTTTCGTATCTTCTCTTACCGCCACTTTAGACGATATATCCACGCCTATCACGGCTAACACGTCGCTATCGTAGGCAATCACCGCCAGCCCCTCTCTTAGTCTGAGAGGCACTTTTTTGTCGGTGAGATAGTCTCCCAAACTCTTAGTTCCACCGCCAAACTTGCAAATTTTGTCTCCCTTTTGACGATATCTCAATACACCTTTTTTCAACTCGTCCATATCGGCTCTAAGCGCGCCCTCACTACACTCTTTGGATAAGGTAACTATCCAATCTCCCATAACGTATGAGCCGTAGTCCACCTCGTATCTTTGGTCTTTTTGCCGGTGCTCTTTGGCAATCACCACGCCGTTTCTCTCTCTCCAAGCCACAAGTGAGCTAGGCAAAGATACTCTTGAAGGTGGTTTTTTATCATACAACCGCCTTATTGCTTGCACGTGTTTTTTCTCTATATCCACACGCCACCCCGCTCGTTGCAATCCATCGAAAATCGAAGCCGTTGCCACCGCGTCGTCGCACTCTGCAAGGTTTTCGGGCAAAGACAATTCTTCGCCGTTCCACTCGGCGCGCACCAAAAACTTATCAATAAAACTTTGCGTATCTTCGGCAATGCTCGCCAATCTCAACACGTTGTCCACCACGCTAGGATAGACTTGTTTAATCATAGGTATTATCTCACTCCTCAACTTGTTGCGAGTGTAGTCGGTAGAGAGGTTGGAACTATCCACTCTGTATTCCCAACCCCGTCTTTTCATCTCTCTCTCAATCTCGTCGCTAGACATATTCAACAGCGGTCTTAATATAAGTCCGTCGTCAAAAGGCATACCCTTCAAGCCGTTGATTCCGCTACCTCTAAAGACGTGCATAAGCACGCTTTCGCATTGGTCGTCCTTGTGATGCGCCGTCACCACTCTCTCGGCTCTAGTGCTCTTGACTACCTCGGCAAAAATCTCTCGCCGTCTAAGCCTTGCCCCTTGCTCCAAGCCGTATCCGCCCCTATTGCAATAGCCCTTGATATCCTCGTCGTAGCACTTGCACTCCACGCCAAGTTCTTTGCAAAGCTTCCTAACGAAATCGCTATCGGACTTGCTCTCCTCGCCTCTAAGGTTGTGGTCGACGTTGACCACGAAAAAGTCGGGCAAAATTGCACGGTTTTCCACCCAATAGTTGAGCAAGAAGGTAGAGTCCTTGCCCCCGCTTACCGCCAATGCCAAACAGTCGAATTTTTGGAGTTTTTTTACAATCGTAGGGTCTATCACAAATAAATTATAATATAAGTAGAATTATAAATCAACAACATTTTTCTCCCGACCTATCTCGACGAAAAGTAGCGGACGATTACACTCTATCGTCATTACGGTGATATCGATGTCATTGCGAAGTATACTCAATATACTGTATCAACGTCAATCCTTGATGTCATTACGGTGATATTGATGTCATTGCGAAGTATACTCAATATACTGTATCAACCTCAATCCTTGATGTCATTACGCCGTGTTCGTTTTGCGATAGCAAAGGCTTACTTACAATACCGTGGCAATTTTTACCCTAATGTCATTGCGGTGGAGCGTAGCGTAACCCCGCAATCTCTATCCGCTTGCAACCTCCTTTGCGCAAAGGGAGGCGTCTTGCCGAACGGCAAGACGGAGGGATTGCACTATCCTTTTCATCGCAATGGAGCGTAGACCAAGTAGTGTCGTCATTGCGTTGTGCACGTTTGCATTAGCAAAGAGTGTATTTACACGCTGTGCAGATCTATAGTTTTGTCCTTGCTAGCCTTAATTGTATGGCGTGGGTATACATCCTTTGAGAGTACGACTAAATCTGCTAAGCGCTCACTCTCTACTTCGTTTGACGGTTTCTTTGCGATTTTACCAAAAACGTCGACACGTATCGAGTTTTTATGCTATTACGCAACGAATAACCTAAAGGCCACCACACTCGCATCATCCTTTAGTCCTATATTTTTGGCTTGTGCCAAAACTTCGTTGCACACGATTTGAGGATTAAGAGAACCGATTTTGTCGAGTATGAGTTTTAGACCGGCAACACCCAAAGCGTCGCTTATTCCGTCGGACACCAACACTGCCATATCTCCTACGGCAAGCATTTGTCTATCTATTTTGGGGGTGGCTTCTTCGACTATTCCTAGCGGTAGCGCCGCGGCGGAGATAACTTGTACTCCCACGTCACGTCTGATATAGCTCTCCACTCCGCCAAGCTTTATAAAGTCGCTGACCCCGCTATCCAAATCTACCACACACATATCCAAGGCGCAAAAGTTGTCCTCGGAAGTGACTGCAAGCAGTTTGTTGATTAGTGTCAAAGCGCGTGGATTGTCAAAACCCGCTTGATAATAACCACCCACCATATCTATGGCTCTTGCGCTCGCAGTCTGTGCGTCTTTGCCGCTGCCCATACCGTCGCATAGTGCAATCAGCGCCTTGTTGTTGCGAATTTTTAGCACCTTGACTATATCGCCTGATGCGCCCGAATTTTCTTTGACTTGTCCGCAATATCCGTACGAAAGCTCGTACTTAGACTGAGGAGCGAGATTGACGTGTGCCTTATTGTTTTCGGTATAATTCACATCACCCACCACCGTCAATTTGTTTCCGGCGACTTTACTTGCCACGTCTAGCAGTTTTGGATTGTCTACGTCTTCTTTTCGCACGACGAGCGACCAACCCACGCCGTTTTTTCCACCCACTGCCAACGCTTGCGTGCAAATGATATTTTGATATCCGAGTTCTTCGATTAGTTCTTTTTCTGTTATCCCGTCTATACAACGCACGTCTTTCAATTCTTCTCCAATCTCGCTCAAGGCGCTACCCACGCCTGCAAGTTGCGTAGCCATAAGTTGCTGGTCTTTGCTATAACTCTCTTTGGCTTTTAGTCTACTTAGATAGCTTCCCGCCAAATAATTGCACCCCGACAAAAGTTGCGGAATTTTGATACAACGCGAGTTGATAAAATTAGGCAAATCTACCAGCGAAGCCTTGCCCGTCGATAGACAACTTGCCACCAGCCCTTGAAACATTGACGACGGATCTTTGCCCAACGCCTTGACGCACTCATCCCTTTTAGTGCAATTTTTACAAGTGGTATTCATCAGCTCTGTGGCGATGACAACTTCGGCTTTGTCCGGGTCGGGCAAAGTAGCGGAAAACTTACAGTATGCATCCGCCATACAAAAAAACACGCTCGATATTTGTCCCATTCTCTCTGCCAAATCGCATCTGGTTTGCACCAACAAATTTTTTGCGCTTTCGCTTGCGTCGTCGCGCTTATAGTCGGGCAACCTATCGGTGAGTTTAGTCGGCAAAATCGTCCACAGCACCATTCCGACGCCAAATCCGATAAGCGCTAGATATTCCATCTCGCCGTAATAGTTAAAGTAAACATTTGTGGCAACGAAGACCATAATCATACTTGCACAAGATAGCCACTTGTTGTATCTCGCGAATATTTCCCCTACCAAAACCACCGCCAAAATCGAGCCGACCAATTCTAGTCCTTGTCCGCTGAGAGCGCCGCCCATAGCCACGGCAAAGCCACACGTCACAGCACCCACGGGATTAGTTTTGTTCACTGCGTACCCTAGCGCCAACCCCATCACGGCGTAGTAGGGTCTAAATCCCCAAAGATTGAGCGTAGAAATCCCCCACGATAGCATGACCGCCAGCACGACACCGCCCACGCTCTCGTTGATAGAAAACTTGTGACTACTACCCCTCAATATATAGGCTCTCAAAAAATCGGACACAAAATAAGTAACCGTTTGCGTCACCACCAGAGCAACTATCGGCGCAAAAGGATTGAGTCTATAAGCGTCGACGATAATCATCGGCACTAGCGCCACGAAAGCGCAAATATTGCAAGCAAGTATCCCCATCTTTTTTTTGAGTTTTTTGCTTATCAAATGTCCAATTATCATCACCACCACGGGCGATAGAGCGTAAACGATACCGGCAAATGACGGGTCGGCAAGCATACAACCCGCAATATAGGTAGGCGACAGAGCCCACACGTTGAGTTCGCACGTCACCAAGGTTGCGTACAAGCTTATCGCCACCCCGAAAGTACCGTCGACGGGTTTTGCCATCGACAGCAAATAGAAGAGCACAAGGCACAAAAGATATTTATAAACGCCCACTATTCTTGCAGATTTTTTCATAGTCTTAGCATAAAGCTTTCGACTTGTCGCAAGATAAAACTTGTTGAAAATTTATGACTTGTTATGTCGGTTTTTTGTCCAACACCAATAGCTCAATCGACTGTTGCACTCTATTAGGTTTGCCAATCGTTGCTAGGTCGCTCAAAGGTCGCAGTTTTCCCACTTCCACGTCTATCACCTCACCGCCTATCACCTCAACGCTGAGGTCGCTCATGCAGCCGTAACACTTACAGCCGAGAAATATACTCAACGCCCTCAACACCCCCACGGCGTTGCTAGCGCACGGCTTAGCGGAAGAGTACACTACGTATCTGACTTTCACTCTACTGAGCAGTTCTGCCACTTGCGCGTAGTACAAATCGTTTTCCACCACCACGGCAAGATTGCCTTTGCTTGTTGATAGCACCGCAACCCCCTCACCGCAGTCGTACTTGCCCACGGGGGAGATTTCGTCAACAACACCCGCAACCTTGCCTCTATCCCACACTATCACGCTGTTGCAATTTTCGCCCTGCCACGACAACCTGACCGGCACCAGCAAAAGCAACTGCTTTTCTTTGGATAGCATAGCAAGCCGCCTCGCAATCTCGGCGTCTTTATCTTTGTCCAAATCAATTCTACCCACAATTCGCCTGTCCAGCACCGCCATATCACCCACGCCCATCACCGCGCAATACCCGAGCCAAAACTCTTCAAGGTCCATATCCGCCAAACTATATAGCATAGTTTATTGTATTCTTTTAGATGCGACTTTGCCATTTCTCACGACGGATATACGTTGCAATACCGTGGTAATCTCAATAAGTAATGTCTTTGCGTGTAAGTAAAACGAACGTGGCAATCTCAACCTATAAAAAGCCACCTCTGTGCAAGGGGAGGTGGAGCGCGGTAGCGGTGGAAGGGTTGTAAACTAATTTTATCCTATAAAAGTACGACTAAATCTACTAACTAAAACTCCTCTCATGGTGTAGATACGAGCAAGACAAGGAGAGTGAGGACGGCGTGAGGGAGCATACTTATCTTAATTAGTAATTAGTTGTTTAATCGTAATTCTCTCGTGGTGTAGATGCAAGTAAGACAAGAAGTACGCGGATTTTGTACAGGGAGCATACTCCTTGTATGTGACCAAACAAAAATGTAAGTTACGACGCAGTATTACGACGCATATCCGCCGCGAGAGCGACAAAGTATTGCGAAGTAGATATCCGCCGTCAAAAGTTCAATTTTCCTTGCTCGCTTAACCCCTCGAAGTCGTGCTGTCTAAGATACTCGTATATGATTATTGCCACCGAGTTGGCGAGGTTGAGAGAACGGACTTGCTTTCTCATAGGAATACGGACGGCTTGGGCGTAGTTGACCTTGAGCCATTCTTCGTCAAGACCTTTGGTTTCTCTGCCAAAGAAGACGTAGCAGTCGTCATCGTACTTGACGTCCACGTGGTTGTGGTCGGCTTTGGTTGAGGCAAATAGCATTTGCTTACCGCTACCTTTGGCCGTATTAAGCAAGTCGATAGCAATGTCGCCCGTCACACTTGCCTTGTCGCCAAAGTTTTGCTCAAGGAAGGTTTGCATATCGGGATATCTCTTGACGTCGCTAAGCTCCCAATAGTCGAGTCCGCTTCTTTTGAGGTATTTATCTTCCCAACTAAATCCGCACGGCTCGATGACGTGCAATTTCGCACCCGTCACGGCGCACGTCCTTACTATATTGCCCGTATTATTAGGAATTTCGGGATATACCAACACCACGTTTATCATATAATTCTCCTATCTTAGGTATTTTGACATCACTTTTTTTACTTCGTCGACGCTACTTGCGCTATATGCTTCCAACCTAGCCTCTTTTGAGCCTTGTATGCCCTTGAGGTAATAGGTCGCGTGCTTTTTGAAGTTGGCGACTATATAGCGTTCCTCGTGAAACTTTTTCATAGTATCGAGGTGGTCTTCGATTAGACTTAGCAAAGAAACGCTACTCGTATCTCTACCCGCAATCTCGGCAAAAATCATCGGGTTGCCGAGCGCTCCTCTCGCTATCATCACGCCGTCCGCGCCCGTTACCTCTTTTATCTTTTTGTAGTCGTCTAGAGTAAAGACGTCGCCGTTGGCAATCAGCGGAATTTCCACCGACTCTTTGACCTTGGCAATTTCTTCCCAATCGGCTACTCCGCTATACATTTGCTCCCTCGTTCTGCCGTGTACGGTAATGGCATCTGCGCCTGCGTCTTGCATATACCTAGCAAAGTCCCTCGCCACGTACTCGCCGTTTTTTATCCCAAGTCTAATCTTGACGGTGA
Source organism: uncultured Clostridia bacterium (assembly GCA_937880755.1). Taxonomy (GTDB): domain Bacteria; phylum Bacillota; class Clostridia; order Christensenellales; family UBA3700; genus HGM11368. The sequence continues at coordinate 4,230 of CALGRX010000021.1, read as the reverse complement.
CGGGTTTGCCCGACTTCTTCGCCGCCCCCACCAACTCACTTGCAAGACGTGGATTTTCCAGCAAAGCACTACCCTCGTTGTTACACACTATCTTAGGCATCGGACAGCCCATATTGATATCTATCAGGTCAAACTTTTCGAGAGCGGGGTGCAAACAAGCCTTTTCGATATATTCAGGTTCGCTCCCGAAGATTTGTACGGCTTTGAGCTTTTCCCTGTCGGTGGTGTATAGCAGTTCTTCCGTCTTTTCGCTACCGTACGCCAAGCCTTTGGCGCTAATCATCTCGGTATAGGTCAAGCCTGCGCCCATATCGGCGCACACCTTTCTAAAGCCCACGTCGCTATAACCCGCAATAGGCGCAAGCAGGGCGTCGCTTGGCAATACCATACCGTCAATCTTCAAGCTTTGCTTCCTCCCACAACTCGTCCAACTCTTGGCTAGTACATTCTTGCATAGGCTTAGCGCAATGCTTTTCCACGTATTCGAAGCGCTTGACGAACTTATCCGTTGCCATAGCCAGCGCCACCTCGGGTTCTACCCCTTTCCAACGGCAAAGATTAACTAAGGCAAATAGACTATCTCCCAATTCCTTCTCCAAATCCTCGGGTTTAGCGGCGGCAACCTCTCTCAATTCTTCTTGAATTTTGTCCTCTACTTGAGATAGGCTCTCAAATTCCATTCCACCCTTTTTGGCTATCTTTTGTATCTTATACGCTCGTATCAAGGACGGCAAAATCACCTTATTCATTTTGCTTGTCAAGGTATCGGTATTCTTCTCTTTTGCTTTGGCGTCTTCCCACGCTTTGAGCGCTTCCTCGGCATTATTGGCTTTGACTTCGCCAAATATGTGGGTATGCCGTGTGATGAGTTTTTTGCACAATCCGGTCAGTGCGTCTTGCACGTTGTACTCGCCCGTATCCTCGCCAATCACGCAATGGAAGATTGCCTGCAAAAAGACGTCTCCCGTCTCCTCAATCATATTGTCGATATCGTCGTTGTTGATAGCTTCAACCAATTCGTAGGCCTCTTCTATCATATTGGAGCGTATACTTTGGTGAGTCTGTACCTTGTCCCAAGGACAGCCGTCCTTAGCCCTCAATCTACGCATAATCCAATACAGGTCGCCAAAATTAAACCTAGACTTATCCAAAGTCGTCATTGGTTTAACTTTGACGTAGCTGTCGTAGGCGTACTCTTTTTGTCTATCCAACTCGTATAGCGCAATGTTCTTGCCGTCCCACTCGACTTGCGTTTCTTCCCCTATCAAGTTGCTAAGTACCAACTTGACTTGCGAAGCCATATATTCGTCGTCTATATCGCACACCACGAGAGTAGAGCGAGTGTCGTAGTCCCAACCCACCGTCGATATGAGGTCGTAACAACTGATTGCCGTAAGCGGAATTGACGGCTCGGCATAGTTTTGCGAACGAGATACTCCCGCTATTATATTGATATCGTCGGTACTTTGTTGCAATAGCGCCACCGACCTATCCTCGTATCCGCTACCGTCCACACAAAAACAAACGTCACCTTGCTCGTTATATTGCAACAAGGTGTCTGCCACTGCTCTGTCAAGGTCGTCGAAGCTTTGTGCGTTTTCAAAAATCTCGTCCAACGTTATATGTTCGATAGCGTTGTCGACGAAGTATGTATAGGTGGCAGTCAAAGCAGTTTTGACTACGACCTTGCTTGCGCACTTTATCGCCCTATCTCCCGCGAGGGTAAGTTGTCCTTGTCTAATTCCCATTCCTACGACGGTAATCATATCTTTTCTAACTTCCTTTTAGTTTTCTTTGATGCCAAAGGCAAGCATTTTATTTCTTCGCTACTCAGCACTCTCAACGTCGCCACGGCAATCAAGTATACGATTGCACCGACTGCCGTCACGACCACAGTCGTCACAAGTGGCGAAGCGATAAGCTTTGGCAAATAAACGATTGCCACCGTCATTATAGCACTACTTAGCAGTATTTTGCCAATACTTTTGACAAGTTGCGTGTTTTTGCCCACCAATTTTTGATACAAAGCCATATCGAGCGCGCCCGATAGGGCGTAAAATATCACCAACGCCACGCTCGCACCCACGATACCTAGTCGATATATAAGCAATATTTCCAATGCTATTTTCACTATTCCGCCGATAGCGACGTTGAGCACGACCTTAGGTGCCTTGTCCAGTCCTTGCAAGGTAGCGTTAAACACTTCGAGTTGCGACAACAAGACGATAGTCGGTGTTTGCATCCTCAACAGTCTGACCGAAAGCCCTTTTTCTAAGACGCTCATCGTGGGATACAACAAATCGAGTACGGGCGACGCCAATATCCACATACCCGCCATACACGGCACGCCGATAAGATAAGATAGTTTGATAGACAACGCCGTCTTTTGTTTGATTGACTCTACGTCGTAGGTAGCAAGGTGCGAACTTACCGCGGGCACGATTGCCACGGCGAGTGACAACGCGACCACCACGGGCATATTGACCAGCGTCGACACGGGCCCCGTCAGCAAACCGTATTGAGTCACCGCCATTGCCCCGTCAGTTCCGCTATACGTCAGCACCTTGACTATCAATATACTGTCCACGAAAGTCACTATAGGAAAGATAAGCGAACTAAGCGTAATTGGGGTAGCAATCTTGGTCAACCTATACAGTCCCAAGGCGGGGTCGACCAGCGATATTCCTTTGGACTCACGGCGAGTAACCGCATACCAAATCGCCAAAGTCACCAATCCTACTAATTCGCTCACCGCGACGCCTACCAGCGCTCCCGCCACGCCCCAAATTATACCGCGTGGCAGAAGTAGTTTTGCGAGCAATATTCCCACGGCAAGTTTGACTATTTGTTCTATAGGTTGCGTAGCCGCACAAGGAACGGTGTCGGACGTGCCTAGGAACCACCCCTTAAGCACACCGCTAAGTGCCACCACTAGGATAGTCGGAGCTAAAATACGATAGCATATCTCCAGTCCTTCCACACCTTGTACCTTAGCCAGATATGGCGCAATGCCTATCATCAACGCCATACTCAACAAGCCGGTTAACATAGCGAAAAGCAAACTTGCGCCCATAGTATTTCTGATACCTTGGTCGAGTCCTCTCGCTCTATCGCTCGCCACCATTCTCGACACGGCGACGGGCAATGCGTTGCAAGACACAGCCAACAACAAGGCAAAGAGCGGAAAGACGAGTTGATATTTACCTATCCCTTCCGCTCCCAAAATATTGGTGAGGGGTATTCTATAGACCGCCCCCAAAATTTTGGCAATCATACCTCCCACAGCCAATATCAACGCGCCCGAAGCAAAACTTCTCGACTTCATCGGTTTTCTATGCACCCCGCCAAAAAGCCCACGGCAAAGTCACACAACTTCTTTTGTTCTTCCTCTATATTATCTCCGCCAATCATCAGCGCGCCGTACAAATCTCCGCACGCAACTATCGGCGCAATATACAATCTAGAGGCATTGGCGTTGCAACTTTTACTCATTCGCATATTTTCAACAAATGTTGATTTCCTCTTGTCCATAGCATCGAGTATATCCTGCGAGGCGTCCTCTCCGACCAGCCCCTCCACCGTAGAAAATACGTATCTCAGGCTATCCACGGCAAAGACGTCGCACTTAGCAACTTTCTTGAGCGTTTGACAAAGTTTTTCCACTTCTTCAAATCCTTCTCCGAGTCTCGAATACTTACGCAAGGTCAACGTTTCGTCTTGCATAGATATCTCTATCTGCTCTCCCTCTCTTAGTCGCAATACGTTGCGTATCTCCTTAGGAATGACTACTCTACCCAATTCGTCAAGCCTTCTCACTATACCGATGTTTCTCATAATTTTCCTCCCGTTTTAGTATAAGAAACACGGCGTTATTTATACAATTTTTGTATTTTTGCGGACACGTATCGAGTTTTTCGTCTTGCTCGTATCTCCACCGAAAGCGAATCGACTTGCCGAGTCGGAGGGCTTGTCCCCTTATGTCATTGCGTTGGAAACCAAGTAGTATTGTCATTCAGAGGCTTGCTTGCAAGCCGTGGCAATCTCAAGTAGTAATGTCATTGCGGTGGAGCGTAGCGTAACTTGGCAATCTCAAGTAGTAATGTCATTGCGGTGGAGCGTAGCGTAACTTGGCAATCTCAAGTAGTAATGTCATTGCGGTGGAGCGTAGCGTAACTTGGCAATCTCAAGTAGTAATGTCATTGCGGTGGAGCGTAGCGTAACTTGGCAATC
>CALGRX010000020.1 GCA_937880755.1 uncultured Clostridia bacterium | reverse complement strand
ACGGTCCTAAGGTAGCGAAATTCCTTGTCGGGTAAGTTCCGACCCGCACGAATGGAGTAATGATTTGGGCGCTGTCTCAACAGGGGGCCCGGCGAAATTGTAGTATACGTGAAGATGCGTATTAACCCGCGACTGGACGGAAAGACCCCGTAGAGCTTTACTGTAACTTGATATTGAATCTCGGCAATTGATGCACAGAATAGGTGGGAGACTGGGAAGCACTTCTTTCGGGGGGTGTGGAGTCAACTTTGGGATACCACTCTTCGATTGCTGCGATTCTAACCGAGACCCGTATATCCGGGCTTGGGACATTGTCAGGTGGGCAGTTTGACTGGGGCGGTCGCCTCCTAAAGAGTAACGGAGGCGCCCAAAGGTTCCCTCAGAATGGTTGGAAATCATTCGACGAGTGCAAAGGCATAAGGGAGCTTAACTGTGAGACAGACATGTCGAACAGATGCGAAAGCAGGGCTTAGTGATCAGGTGGTATGAGAATGGAATTGCCATCGCTTAACGGATAAAAGTTACCTCGGGGATAACAGGCTTATCTCCCCCAAGAGTTCACATCGACGGGGAGGTTTGGCACCTCGATGTCGGCTCGTCGCATCCTGGGGCTGAAGCAGGTCCCAAGGGTTTGGCTGTTCGCCAATTAAAGCGGCACGCGAGCTGGGTTCAGAACGTCGTGAGACAGTTCGGTCCCTATCCATCGTGGGCGTAGGATATTTGAGAGGATTTGCCCTTAGTACGAGAGGACCAGGGTGAACAAACCTATTGTGCACCAGTTGTCACGCCAGTGGCACAGCTGGGTAGCGAAGTTTGGCAGGGATAAACGCTGAAAGCATCTAAGCGTGAAACCCACCTCAAGATAAGATATCCCATATCGTAAGGTAGTAAGACCCCTTGAAGACGACAAGGTTGATAGGTCGGGTGTGTAAGTGCTGAGAGGCATTTAGCTGACCGATACTAATAGGTCGAGGGCTTGTTCGTAGGCAATCTAGCCTATGGAAGGCCGTAATAATAAGAAAAAAAGATACTATGCAGTTGTGAGTGTACAAGAGACACTTAACCATTCCGGTGGTAATGGCGAGAGGGATCCACCTGTTCTCATTCCGAACACAGAAGTTAAGCCTCTCAGCGCTGATGGTACTTGGTTGGACACGACCTGGGAGAGTAGGACGCTGCCGGATCCATTAAGACAAGCAATAAGCTTGTCTTTTTTTTTGCGATTTGGAGATTTTACTGCAAAACTCGTATAGAAAAGAAGAGTTATAGATAAGTTGTAATATAGACTCGTAAACTAAAAAATTCAAGACATTACGTACATATAGATAGGATTAAATTTTATTCCATTATGTAGTTGATATTTGCCGATATATTCAAGTAATTATCGTAATGCGTTGAATATATTTGATAATAATTGAGGTCTTCGCTTGGGATATAAAGTCAAATTGTGCTTTCTATTCTTAATATTATTGTTGGTTAAAAACTCGATACGTGTCGATATTTTTGTAAAATACATGACGCATAGTATTGTTACTTGCATTGACAGCACTTCCAATTTGTGTTATAAATAAGAAAATATTTTAGGAATGTATGATTATGAATAAACAAACCGTATTTTGTTTTAGTAGTTATTATTACATTCATATTTTGCTCGTTTTTTTACAATGTCTGCTTGCCAAAATGATGAATAAACAGATAATTTTGAATACGAAATTAGCGAATTAGTCGTAAATGTGGAGACAAGGATATTTATGGAAGATTTTACTTCCTATTTGTCAAAACAACGAGAAACCTTTGGTTGTATTGGCTCATAGTGCTAATCTTAATAGTGACACTTTAGGCAAATACGCCGTAGAATTTGCAAAAAGAGGCTTCATATCCTATGCCTTTGATTTTTGCGGAGGAAGTAGAAATAGTAGAAACGGAGGAAATCAAGCGGATATGACGGTTTTTAGTGAATGTGACGATTGGCAAACCGTGATTGACGTGATGACAAAGTTTGAGTACGTGGAGAAAAACTCCGTATATTTGTTTGGAACTAGTATGGGAGGTCCGGTGCGTGCTTTGACAGCAGAGAAAAATGCGTGCGTCAAGGGAGAGATTTTGTTGTATCCCGCATTTAATATACCGAAAATTGTTTTCGTTATTTCAGGCTTTGGCAACGTCACGTTCAATATCTACGGGCAAGCTTTTTGTGATACTCTCAAAGATTTTGACGCGTATGATAATATAGGAGAATTCGGCGGTAACGTGTTGATTATTCACGAAAGCAACGATTATATTGTCAATTCATCCTATTCTCAACGTGCAACGAATAAGTACGAGCGTTGCACTTTGCAAATTATTGAAAATGCGGGACATGGCTTCAATCGAGACAACTATTCTATCGGCGGTGATTACGATGATGAAGTATGGCGGTTTATTAACGAATATTTTACGCAAGAAATGTGTTGACTATGTTTATTTTTTATTTGCCTATTTACTTTATCTTTCTATTATGGTATAATATAGAAGTTAATTGAGGTGCAAAATGCAATACAATATTTTTATAGTTGAGGACGATAAAAGCATTAGAGATATGTACGAAATGGCTTTTTCGCAAGAAGAGTTTAATATCTCTACGTTTGTTATGGCTGAGACAATGTTTGACTGTCTCAACAAATATAGTGCCGATTTGATTATACTTGACTTGATGTTGCCGGGTATGGACGGCTTGAGCGCTCTCAAAAAGATAAAAGAAGACAAAAGTACGCAAGATATTCCCGTAATCATCGTGTCTGCAAAAGGTGACGAGGCTATCAAGGTCAAAGGACTCGACATGGGCGCTGACGATTATATCGAAAAGCCTTTTGGAATGTTCGAGCTAGTTGCAAGAGTTAAAGCCAATTTGCGCAAAGTCGGTGGCAAGGGCGAAAACAAGATCATTGCTTACAACGATATAATTATCAACGACGACGAACATATCGTGACCGTTGGCGGACAACAAGTCAATTTGACGCTCAAAGAGTACAAATTGTTACAACTTTTGATGCAAAATATTGACAAAGTCGTAGATAGAGAAACGATTTTGCGAAAGGTGTGGGATTATGAGTATTTTGGTGAAACCCGCACGCTGGATATGCATATTAAGTCACTGAGAAGCAAACTTGAAGAGTTTACTCCAATCAAATATATAGCAACTGTGAGAGGTGTAGGCTACAAGTTTTGCAAAGTGAATTATGAAAAATAAGCTACTACTAAAAATAGTAATCATCACCACCATTGCATTGTTGATAAGCACCGGCATAAGCATTGGTGTTTTATATTATATCAATCTTACAACCGTTATGGACAATCTTACCAAGGCTAGTGATACAATATCTGCGGATATTGCGAAAATGACCAATGCTAGACAGGTGGAAGAGTACGTTGCCGAAGTCAACAATCATATTGTAGGCGTTTGTATTTTGGATTCCAACAACGAAATTTTAGCCAATTCTATCGAACACAGCTTGCTCAGTGACGGAACACTCAAAAATGAACTTTGCGAGGCTACGAGAGAAAGTCAATCATATAGATTTATTAAACAACTACATAGAGAAGGTAAAACGATACTTGTAAAATGCACTTTGGTGAACAATCCCGCGATAGACCCTACGCGAGAGCTCATCGTTATGACGAGTACCGTATTTTTTTACAACAGTAGCATGATGAGGGTTGTAATAATATTTGGTTTGGCTGTACTTTTAGTAGTATTCGTTGGAGCAAATATTATCATAAATTCCGCAATCAAGGTTGCCGTAAAACCGATAGGAGAGGTCGGCAATTCGTTGAAAGAAATCGTCAACGGCAATTACAAAAAAGCCAACATCGTATCCTACGGCGACGAAGAGATAGACAATCTATTTGGTCAAATAGGCGAAATCAGCGACCAAATATCCAATTCGGTGATAGAACTTAGACAAGAGCAGTCTAAGTCGAGATTTTTGCTCAAAGCAGTCAACCAAGGCGTAATGGCTATAAGCAAAATGGGCACGGTTATGCTCACGAATAACGTGCTTAACGCCATTTTTGAGCAAGACGACTTGTCGGGCGCAAGCGTAGAAGAATTCTTTGCCCCCGAAGCCGTGGCAACTATAAAACAAGCCGTCAACAACAAGAGTAAAGTTGAAGTTTTCGTAGAGCGAAACGGCAAAATATATCTCGTTGAGGCTGTTCCGTTCGACGACGAGAGCGAATTAGAGTTTAGTAATATCAAAATGATTTTGGTCTTTACCGACGTAACGCAAGCCTTCAACGCCGAAAAGATTAGAAACGAATTTTTTGCCAATGCGTCGCACGAGCTCAAGACACCGCTTACTGCGATAGTAGGTTATTCCGAAATATTGCAGATGCATTCCGACCCTAAGACGATAGACAAATGCGCTAGCGAAATCAACAAAAATGCTCAAAAGATGAGGGAGCTTATCAACGATATGCTCAAATTGAGCCGTCTTGAAGCAGAACAAGAGGTGGAAAATAGCAAAAGAATAGAACTAATGCAGCTGTGCCAAAAGACGGTAGAAGAGCAAAAAGACGTGGCGGCTAACAAAAATATCAGCGTGAGATTAGAGGGTGAGGAGGCTTATATCGTCGGCAAAGAGGATATGATAAAGACCGTAATTGAAAACCTACTTAACAACGCTATCAAGTACAACAAAGAGGACGGCAAAGTCGTTGTAAAAGTGCAAAAGAACGACAACTCGGTAGTTTTGAGCGTCGCGGATAACGGTATAGGTATAGCAAAAGAGCATCACGACAGACTATTTGAGCGGTTCTATAAAGTAGACGAGGCGAGGACGAGAACGGAAGAATCTTCTACCGGCTTGGGACTAGCAATCGTCAAACATATTCTGCAAATGCACGACGCCAAAATCGCCGTAGAAAGTGAAGTCGGCGTTGGTACTAAGATGACGGTGACCTTCAAAAAAGCGCTAGATTAGATCACAAAGGGTTGGCTTTGAGTATTCTCAATACGACAGCTGTCGTTATTACCAAGTTGCGACGAGTCGCGTGCTAGGGTATCTTAAAGCCGTGCAACGACGTCATGCCATAACACATATAATATCAACTAAATACAGATTAATAAAAAAATAGGAAGGGTCGTCAGACTCTTCCTTTTTGCTAGTTATTAAATTAAGCCGTTGGGTCTTCGATATAATTGATTTTAGCTGCGGCAACTTTTAGGTAATCGCCGTCTTTTTGAGCTGCCTCCAAGCTTCTATTTGGCATACCCGAACCGAAGACTTTGTTGTCCGGAGTCATCAACTTGTAGGTAAAATAGCCGTTGGCGTCTTTTCCGTAAATAATGCTGCCTTGATCGACTGCTTTGCGCAACGTCTCGATTTGTCTGGCTCTTGGTCTAATTTTGTAGCCTTCGGAGACGAATACCGTAACGCCTTGCTTGTCTTTGATGACAAATCTAAACGGTTTAACCAACTCGTTAGGTATTTGTTCAACGACAAATTTACCTGCCTTAGGGTCAATCTTGTCGCCGAAAAGTTTGATAATGGTTACGGCTTTGTCATTGTTGACCATTGTAATTGGCGCAAAGTTGGATATCGTGTTGGCAGGGGTAGCTTTGGCTTGTGTAGAAATTGCCTTAGCTTGGCTTGCCTTTTTTGTCTTGGCGTTGGTAGGACGGCTTGACGGTGCTTTGATAAGGTTTGCTTTCTTGGCAACAGGCGCTTTTTTGGTTGTAGAAGGTTTGATAACGGGAGCGCTTGACGTTAGCGTAGCTTGTATCTTGTTGGAAGGGATAGGGGCTTGTTCTGCCGCAACTTCTTGTGCCACAGGCTCGGTAGCAGGTTCTTCCACCTTTTCTTCGGCTACAGGCTCGATAGTAGGTTCTTCCACCTTTTCTTCGGCAATAGGCTCGGAAGTAGGTTCTTCCACCTTTTCTTCGGCTACAGGCTCGGTAGTAGGTTCTTCCACCTTTTCTTCAGCCACAGGCTCGGTAGCAGGGTCTTCCACCTTTTCTTCGGCAACAGGCTCGGTAGCAGGTTCTTCAGCCTTTTCTTCGGCTACAGGCTCGGTAGCAGACTCTACGACCTTTTCCTCAAACATTTCGTCTAGAATGTCGTCCATATCAAGGTCGTCAAAGTTGACCTCTTTTTCGTACCTATCGGATACGGGAACTTCGATTTCCTCTGCAGGCTGTTTCTCTTCGGCTTGCTGATTATCTTCGGTGTTATCTGCGTTGTCTTCGGGTTGTTCCTCGGCTTTTTCTTGAGGCTCTTCATTTTCCTCGCAGTTTTCTTCTATAGTCGTTTCGTTGACTTCTACGCCCGTGGTATTGTCTATCGGAGCATCTTGTTTAGTTGCAAAGAGTTGTTCCGCCAATTCTTCGATAGGCGTGGCAGCTGACTCAGGGTTAGGAATATCTTTATTTTCTACGTAGGCAGGAGTAGGGTTTTTGTATTGCTTTTTGGACATTGCGTACTTGATTTGAACGTCCTTGACAATTTCGTCTGCGTTGTTGAGTTCGGAGTGAGAAACACGCTTTTTGCTCAAAGCGCCAACGATAATAGCGCCGATAATGAAAATACCGACTACTATTGCAAGCAAAGACCACATAGGAAGTGTGAGCGGACCGATGACGATATCGCCCGTGAGAATGGTCTTTATCATTTCAAGAAAGTCGCCTGAAGAAGACTCTTCGGCGGTTTTTGCAACTGTTGTAGATAACAAAGCGCTAGATAACATAATGTACTCCCAATTTTTATTACATCTATTTTAGCATATTATTTATCTTTTGTAAATATATAAAAAATTTAAAAGAACAAAAAATATCTCAAAATTAAGTTTTGCAGTAGGATAAGGATATTTTTTGTAATTTTTGGTACTTTTTATTGCATATTGTTGTCAATGAGGTTAAAATATATATGATAAATTCCGTTGTGCTTGCTTTGGCAAGTGGAGTAGTTGCAACATTTTTGGGTATATTATTTGCTCTTTTGATGAGAGCTAAAGAAGAGTCGCAAGTGAAAGCGGTACTCGGCTTTTCGGCAGGCTTTATGCTAGCCATGGTAGCGTTTGATATGTTGCCGTGCGCTATAGGTCAGTCAAACGTCGTCGTAGTTGCTTTATCGCTGATTATCTCGCTAGTGGTAATCGCGCTTATGGCAAGGCTCATCGACGGCAAGGTGCAGTCCAAAGCTCAAGGTCGTCCCGACTACGGTACGGGAATAATAATTTTGCTGGCAATGTCTCTGCACGATTTGCCCGAAGGTATTGCTTTGGGGGCACTCGAGACGCTAAAGACGAGCACTGCTTTTACGATATTGCTGGCGTCGCACAACGTGATAGAGGGCGTGGCTATAGGCGCTACGCTGAGAGCAAGCAAGTTTGAGAACAAAAGCGTGATAATCAGCGGGCTTTTGGCAGGGGCGCCAACCGTGGTTGGAGCAATAATCGGCTACGGCGTATCGGGCATCTCCAAGACCTTTTTGGCAATATCGTTGGCGGTTGCGTCGGGAGCAATGCTGTTCGTAGTATTCAAAGAACTGCTAAAGGACGTCTATCGTGACGGAGAGAAGACTTGGGCGGGCGTGCTAGTAGGAACTATAATAGGAATGATAACTGTATTCGTGGTATAAATGAAAACGGAAGTATTACAAGGAAAAATTGCACTAAAAAGAGCAAGCGAACTCATCTGTCAAGGTGAGATAGTTGCCTTTCCCACCGAGACCGTCTACGGGTTGGGTGCCAACGCTTTCGATAGAGAAGCCGTAGCCAAAATATTCGTTGCCAAGGGTAGACCGAGCGACAATCCTTTGATTGTGCACGTAGCGGACAAATCGGATATAGCGCCACTCGTCGATTATATCAGCCCATACGCGCAAGCAATAATTGACAATTTTATGCCCGGACCTATCACCGTAATAATGCCCCAATCGAACAAAGTGCCTGCCAACGTCAGCGCAGGGCTGTCGACGGTAGGAATAAGGATGCCTGTGCATCCTGTGGCTAGGGAATTTATAAGAGAATGCGCCTTGCCTATTGCCGCGCCTTCCGCCAACACTTCCACGCATATTTCCCCTACCAGTGCCAAGCACGTATACGACGATATGAAGGGCAAAATACCTCTCATCATCGACGGAGGCAGCTGCGACGTGGGCATAGAATCTACTATCATTGATACCACTACTAACGTACCGACCATACTTAGACCGGGCGCAATCACGGCGCAAGATCTTGCCAAAGTGCTTGGACAAGTCGTCAACTTTACGGGAGAAGTGGTTGTGGCAAAAGCTCCCGGAATGAAGTACAAACATTACGCTCCGACTTGCGATATGGTGGTGGCTAAAGACCTCGACGGAGCTATAGCAGAATATGACGAAAAATCAAAAAAATGTCGACCTGTATTGATTTGTTCGACTATTTGGTGTCAAAAAGTCGGGGAGAGAAGAGTGATAGACGTGGGGAATGAAGATCAACAAGTTGCCCGTAATATATACGGTGCAATGCACGAGGCGCAAGAGATTGCCGACTACATAATATGTCAAGATTTCGGTGATAGCGGAGTGATGATGTCGGTGATGAATAGAGTAATCAAAGCTAGCGGAGGAAAGAGGATATGAAGATAGTTTTCGTATGCACGGGCAATACGTGTAGGTCGCCTTTAGCCCAAGCTATTGCTCAAAAGTACGTTGAGGACAAAGGCTTGGACATAGACGTTGACAGCGCGGGCTTGTCGTGCTCTTACGGACACGAGATGGCTGAGTATAGCAAAAAGATAATCGAGTCTATGGGTATTTTCTTTACTCATACCTCTCAACCCGTTACACAAAAGATGGTAGAGCTAACCGATTACTTCGTCACCATGGAGAGATGGCAAAAGGACGCGCTTATCCAAGTTGCGCCTAACAAGACGTATTGCGTGGCAGATTTTTCCACCGAAGGCGACGTAGACGACCCGTACGGACAGTCTTACCAAGTGTACAAAGCTACGGCGGACAAAATTGCAAGAGTTATGCCGACTATTATCGAAGGACTGATAAAGATAAACGGCTCAAGGTAGAACTAAAACTGCGCTAGTTGCGTAGTATATTGATAAAATATTATTTTATACGGAGGACGATATGAAAATTGCTATTGGTTGCGACCACGGCGGATTTGTGCTCAAGCCTGCCATAGTCGAGATGCTAGACAAGAGAGAAATTGAGGTGATCGACTGCGGTTGTCAAGGAGAATCGGTGGATTATCCCGACTATGCGCTAAAGGTAGCTGAGCTTGTGTCAAGCGGACAAGCCGACAAGGGGATAGTCCTTTGCGGTACGGGTATAGGAATATCTATTGCCGCCAACAAGGTCAAAGGAATTAGAGCGGCGGTATGCCACGATGAGTTTACCGCGCAAATGTGCGCCGAGCACAACAACGCCAACGTTATTGCGTTGGGAGGTAGAGTGCTGAGCGTAGAAAAAGCGGTAAAAATGGTAGAGATTTGGCTAGATACCGAGTTCGGCGGAGGCAGACACGCCGGCAGAGTTGACAAAATAACCGCTATAGAGAACAAGTATTTTAAATAATTGCAACCAAGCAGGGCAGTAGTTGGTAACAAATTTGAAAATTTATCCCTAACTAAAAAGCTTTGCCGTAATTATTGCAATTTTTTGGACAAACAGTCCTTTTGAGGTTATAAATCCTTCCTTCTTAGCATAGAGTTAGATTGTAAAGAAGGGAGGTTTTTTTATGAACAAAAAAGCACTTGTGATACTGTCGCTCACTTTGGTACTTATAATTGTTTTGGGTGGCTGTATGCAACAAAAGAGCAATCTTGAAAAGGTAAACGATTTAGTCAGTCTCAGACAAACTATGCTATTAGAAGGTGGTAACGACGACTTTAGAGTGTGCATCAACCAGACTATGCAAGAAGAACTTTTCGTTGCGGACGGCAAAGTAGGCAAGTTGGTAGAAAAGACCGATTTGACCGTCAAGCCAAACAAAGCTGAATTGCTTGACAAGACCTACAAATACACTATCGTTGGCGAAAAAGGAACGCTCGAAGGCGAGTTGACCAAAGATAGATTGGGGGTAATGTTCGTTGACGATATCGAAGGGATAGCTAATATAGGTAGAGTTTTGCAAGTAAAAGTCAAATACGACGATAAAGAAGTGACTATCGAACTAGCAGACAAAATGTCGCAAGGCTTAGGTAGTTCAGAGGCGTTGGAGATAGCCTATAATACCTTTAAGGACAAGATAGACCAAGCGTTGGCAAGTGACAAGGGCTTATCTAGAGAAGTGTATATCAAAATGGTATCAAACAAAAACGGTACTAACGACTCTTATTGGTACGTTTCTTTTATCGCTTCCACCAGCGATTATTGGTCGGTGCTCGTCAACGTGTCTAACGGCGAAGTGGTGAGCAAGAGAGAGCATTGTATTGAAAAATAGATAGCGATAAGCAACGAAAAATGCAAAATACTCAATATATCAGAGTTTTGACGCCTGAAAAATAAACACGCTACTTGACGAAGTAGCGTGTTTTGGATTGCTATTTAGATTGTGAAAAACTTATAAACTCACGATGAGGTTAGTCGTTGGAGCTATCCTTTTCGCTATCATTTTCCGTAGCTTTTGCTTTAGCTGCAAGTTTTTCTTCCTTTTGAGCCAATTTGTCGGCTTTTTTCTGTTCCTTCTTGGCTTGACGAAGTTGACTTGCAATCTCTCTACGCTCTTTTTGACTGCGCGAGAGGTTTTGGAGAGATTTTATCAATCCGACGAAGAGTTTGCCGAGAGCTTTGAGTCTATGCTTATTTGCCCACAATACCATACCGTCGAGGAAGTCGAAGGACAATAAACCGCTGGTAACACCGCCAAGTCCGCGGATAGGGAACTCGGTCATACCTTGTCTAAGCATTATCATAGTCGTTTCGTCGGCGTCGGGCACTTGGCTTTTTATTACGTTAGGCGCAACCGCCATAAATATTTTACCTATTATACAGCATTGTAATTCGCCTACAGTGGTATTGCGGTCAAAGTCGCCTCGCTTGGTAGGAGCGTTGGACTTGATTTCTCCGCCGTGCAGAGCTTTGAATTGCGCTTCGTCGATTTCGGTGACGTTAGCTAAATCGTAGTATACAGGGCAGATTGCTTTGTAGTCGGGTACTTGTTGACTCTCGCCAAAGGTCATCTCTACTTGTTGGCTAAGTCTCACGTCACGGCTGTTGCTTGCTACCAGGATGGTGTAAGTACCGTTACTTGCATACCATGAGTTAGTCACGGTATTGTAGAAGGAGAAACTTCTCTCGTCAAGCTCGTAGGATACGCGCTTGCTTTCGCCCGCTTTGAGGTAGGTCTTGTTGAAACCTTTGAGTTCCTTATCAGCTTTGAATACTACAGGTGAGTTGTCTTGGATATATATTTGGCTGACTTCCGCGCCGTCTCTATCGCCGGTATTGGTGATAGTGTAAGACACGGTGTAACCGTCTACTTGCAAGTCGCTGTACTCAAAAGTGGTGTAAGACAAGCCGTAACCGAATGGGAAACGCACGTCCTTGCGAGCGGTATCGTAATATCTATAACCTACGAACAAGCCTTCTCTATATTCTACGGCTTTTGGACCCATTGGGAAGTATTGCGAACCGATATAGTCCTCGAGCGCGATAGGGTAGGTCTCTGCCAATTTTCCGCTTGGGTTGACTTTGCCCGTCAAAATATTGTAGATTGCTTCACCGCCGGCTTCACCCGGGAGATATGCGTTGACAAGACACTTGACGTCGTCTACCCACGGCATCTCGACAGGAGAACCACCCAGCAATACGACTACCGTATTAGGGTTGACGGCACATACTTCATGGAGAAGTTCTACGTGTGATTTAGGAATGCGCAAATGGTGTCTGTCGTAGCCTTCCGACTCGTAGTCGTCGGTCAAGCCAACGAACATAACGGTCTTTTTACCTTGTTTAGCGAGAGCTACAGCCTCGTGGAAGAGTCGGTCGTTGCGTTCGTTGCCCTTAGGATTATAGCCTTGCGCATATTGATACCTTACGCCGAGCTTGTCGAGGTTGTCTACGAAGCTAACCAAGTCGTAAGGATTGATACGCGAGCTTCCGCTACCTTGATAGCGGAACTCTTTGGCGAGATTGCCTATTACGACTATATCGTCGCAGTCAGTCCAAGGCAAAACTTTATCCTCATTTTTGAGCAAAATGATAGATTCTTCCGCTATTTTTCTAGCTACAAGGTGAGCGTCGTCGTAGTCGGCTTGGTAGTCGGTGACGGCGTTCTCTTGGGCTTTGAATACGAATTCCAATAGACGAGCCACCACTTTGTCAAGGTCGGCTTCGGTTATTTTACCCGTTTTGACGGCGCTTACAATGCGCTTATCGTTTTCTCCGCCACTGCTTGGCATCTCCAAATCCATACCGGCAAGTATGCCTTCCACACGGTCGTTGACCGCGTTCCAATCGGATACGACTATACCGTCAAAGCCCCACTCGTCACGCAAAATATCCGTCAAAAGACGCTTGTTGTCGGAGCAATACACGCCGTTGACGCGGTTGTATGCGCACATTACCGTCCAAGGCTTAGCTTTGACTGCTTCTTCGAACGGAGCAAGATAAATCTCCCTCAACGTACGCTCGTCCACGTAAGAGGAGATAGTCATACGCAATCTTTCTTGGTTGTTGGCGCAGAAGTGTTTGAGTGAAGTGCCTACGTTGTTGTCTTGCACGCCTTCTATGTATTTTCTTGCAAATTTTCCCGCAAGATAAGGGTCTTCGGATAGATATTCAAAGTTACGTCCACACAGTGGCGAACGTTTGATGTTGGTGCCCGGACCTAAGATTACGCTGACTTGTTGGTCTTTGCATTGGTCGGCAAGACATTCGCCCATTTCGTAAGCAAGGTCGGGATTCCAAGAACTTGCAAGGCTGACGGCAGGAGGAAATGCGGTGGCAGGGTAGGATAATTTCATTGCCAGCGATTCGTCCTCGTTATTTTCTTTGCGCAGTCCGTGAGGTCCGTCGGAGACCATTATCGAAGGTACGCCCAAATCGGCAATAGGCTTGGTCGTCCAAAAGTCTTTGCCCGAGCAAAGCCCTGCTTTTTGTTCCAAAGTCATCTTGCTAATAATTTCGTTGATTTTGTTTTGTAATTGTTCCGTCATACTAAACTCCGCTATGCTATAGTTGTTTATTATATCATACCATACTCACGCGCTTTTTTCAATCCCTTTTTATATAATATTTTTTTAGCCTGTTTATTCCAAAATATATGCATATTTCGGGCTGTTTTGAGCTTTTTTTGAAAAAGCTAGGACATATAAGAAAAAAGGTATAATTAGGCGTTGCAATCGTTTGACTTATTTTTTTTATTTGGCTAAAATTAGAAAAAGTGCAAAGGAGAATTTTTTTGTTATGTCAAAGATTTTGAAAGAAGGTTTGACTTTTGACGACGTTTTGCTCATTCCGAGATATTCGGAAGTTTTGCCTCATCAGGTAGATTTGTCGACCAAGTTGTGCGACGGTATCAATCTCAATATCCCACTTCTAAGTGCCTCGATGGACACGGTTACCGAATACGAACTTGCCATTGCTGTTGCAAGAGAGGGCGGTATAGGTATGATTCATAAGAATATGACTATCGAAGCGCAAGCCGAGCAAGTGGATAAGGTTAAGAGAAGCGAAAACGGTGTCATTACCAATCCCTTTTCTTTGGGACCCGACAACACTCTGGAGGACGCCAACAATCTCATGCGCAGATTCCGTATCAGTGGCGTACCCGTTACCGTAAACGGCAAGCTCGTCGGCATCATCACCAACCGTGACCTAAGATTTGAGACGGATATGACCAAGCGTATCGGCGACTGTATGACTAAGGACGGACTCGTTACCGCACCCGTCGGCACGACTTTGGAGCAAGCGCAAGGCATACTTGCCGCTCACAGAATAGAGAAGTTGCCTTTGGTGGACGAGGACTTCAATCTCAAAGGACTCATAACAATCAAAGATATCGAGAAGGCTATCAAATACCCTAACAGCGCCAAGGACGCCAACGGCAGATTGTTGGCAGGCGCTGCGGTAGGCGTGACGGCGGACATTATCGATAGAGTATCGGCACTAGTCAACGCCAAAGTCGATATAGTTACTATCGACACGGCTCACGGACACAGTAAGGGCGTACTCGACACGGTTGCCAAAGTCAAGAAACAATATCCGAGTCTTCCTCTAATCGTGGGCAACGTGGCTACCGCCGAAGCTACCAAGGCGCTCATCGACAACGGCGCTGACGTAGTCAAAGTAGGTATAGGACCGGGCTCCATTTGTACCACCCGTATCATTGCGGGTATCGGTGTGCCTCAAGTCACCGCTGTTATGGACTGCGCCGAGATGGCAGACAAGCTCGGCAAAAGAATTATCGCCGACGGCGGTATCAAATATTCGGGCGATATCGTCAAAGCTTTAGGTGCAGGCGCAAGCGCGGTAATGCTCGGTAGCTTGTTCGCAGGTACCGAGGAGACCCCAGGCGATATAGAGATTTTCCAAGGCAGAAGCTACAAGGTATATAGAGGAATGGGCTCTCTCGGCGCAATGGCGGCAGGTAGCAAGGATAGATATTTCCAGACCAACTCCAAGAAGCTCGTACCGGAAGGAGTCGAAGGTCGAGTACCGTTCAGAGGAAGCGTATCCGACGTTATCTACCAACTCATGGGCGGTCTCAGATCGGGTATGGGATATTGCGGTATGAGCAATATCGAGAAACTGCGTAAGGAATCTCAGTTCGTCAAGATTTCCAGCGCCGCTCTCGTGGAAAGCCACCCACACGACATCAATATCACCAAAGAAGCTCCTAACTATTCTACCAAAGGTTAAGACCAATCGTCAAAACGAAATAATAGACAATCGGCCGTTCGCAAGGACGGCTGTTTTTTTGCACATTTTTGAGTTTACAAAAAACTTACGTTCTTCCTACACAAAGGTGATAGTTGTAAG
The DNA here is from genome assembly GCA_937880755.1 of uncultured Clostridia bacterium. GTDB lineage: Bacteria > Bacillota > Clostridia > Christensenellales > UBA3700 > HGM11368. The sequence goes on along the minus strand of CALGRX010000020.1, from coordinate 219,715 downwards.
TGTTGCGAAATTCTATAATCAAGTCGACAACAAAAAAAGGAGAAATACAATGAAAAATTCGATTAAAAAGATTGTAGCAATTATTGCAATGATAGCAACGATGATATGCTCATTCGTTCTATTGAGCGCATGCGGCGTAGGAGAAGAAAAGAATATCACCGTCGTTGCAAGAGAACAAGGTAGTGGAACGAGAGAAGCATTTGACAAGGTTGTCACCGACGGGGCAGGCAACTATTTGGAGATGAAAGTTGATGGCAAAAAGGTTTACAACACCACCTCTACCGCTGATATTCAAAAGGAGACGGGCAACGTACTCAGCAAGGTGGCAACCGACGTCAACGCAATAGGTTACGTTTCGCTCGGTTCGGTCAACGATACCGTCAAAGTGCTCAAAGTCGGTGGCGTTACACCGTCTGCAGGCAGCGTACTCGACGGCACGTATTCCATTCAAAGGCCTTTCGTAATAATGACCAATTCTAGTGTTACGCTTAGCGATTTGGCTAAGGATTTTCTTAGCTATCTCAAGAGCGACGCAAGCGCTACTCATGCCAAAGAGGCGGGCTGTATCTTCCTTGATGAACCTGCTAAAAGAGGCAAAAACCCAATACAGGTCGAAGATTTTACTCCAAAGTCAGAACTTCCACAAGGCGACAAAGTGGTAATCAACGGCTCGACTTCTATGGAAAAGTTTATCAAGAAAGCTATGGCAGGTTACGCTAGCTTGTACGGTAGAAATGCCGACGAATTATTCACTCTCGACTTGCAAGGTTCTTCCGTAGGTAAGAGCGCGGTAGCAAACGACCAAAACGGTAATGTAATAGGATTGTCTAGCGCAGCCGTTAACGAAGATGGTATTGACAGCTTCAACGTATGTCTCGATGCGGTTGCGGTTATCGTCAACGTACAAAACAACGCTGTAAACGATTTGACACTTGGTCAGTTGTACGATATCTTTAGCGGAAAAATCGTCAAATTCAGTCAGTTGAACGGTTAATATGAACACGAAACTAAAAGAAAAAATAGGTAAGATATTTTTTGCTACTTCGGCGGTTATTTGCATAATCGCCGTTGTAGCCATATTTGCCTTTATGCTTATCAAGAGTATACCGGCGCTAAACAAAATAGGATTTTTCCAATTCGTGACGGGTGACGTGTGGTCGCCTGATAGACTTGACAAATTGGATTCAACGACGCTTGCGGGCAGTTACGGTATATTCAAGATGATAATATCGACGCTTGCCGCGACGGCGGGAGCGCTGCTTATAGGCGGAAGCCTAGGTTACTTTACGGCGGTATTTATATCGTTTTATTGTCCGAAAAAACTCAAAAAAGTCTTTTCTTCCGTCATCAATCTTTTGGCGGGTATACCAAGCGTGGTGTACGGATTTTTCGGCATAGTATTTTTACTTCCGTTACTCGCCGACTTTGCGCCTAACAACGGTAGCGGACTTCTCGCTACTTCGCTCATACTCGGCATTATGATTATGCCGACGATAGTATCCCTGTCTGTGACGTCGTTCAATGCGGTGCCAAGGAGCTTTTATGAAGGTGCGTTGGCAATAGGCGCGACTCATACGGGAGCGGTATTCGGCGTTATGACAAGGGCTGCGCGGTCGGGCGTCACGGCTTCGCTGGTGCTGGGAATTGGCAGAGCGTTGGGAGAAACCATGGCGGTAGTTATGGTTGCGGGCAATTCCGTGGCTTATCCTCAAAGCCTATTCAACAGTTTTAGAGTTATGACTGCCAATATCGTTATGGAGATGGGATATGCGGGCGAAGTGCAACAAGGCGCGTTGGTGGCTACGGGTGTAATACTGTTGTTGTTCGTTACGCTGGTCAACGTGATTTTTTCCGTTATATCCAAGAAGGCAGTGTCAAAAATTACTTCACAATCAAGCAAAAAGAGTAATTATAAAAATCCTAGCGTCGCCAACGTCAAATTGCGCAAATTTATATCGGCGTTTCAAGATGCAAGGCAAAGAGTCAGATACCTTCTCAACACCCCCAATATTGGCAAAGTAGCGTCGATAGGTGCGGGAGTGACGTCTGCCGTTGTTTTGGTGCTGGTGATAGGGTTTATTCTTGTCAAAGGCACGCCGTTTCTTATACAAAATCCTTCTTTACTGTTTGGTAAATATAAGTTTGACAGCGAACAAGTTACGATATTGCCTTCGATAGTCACTACGTTGATGACGGTTTTTCTTAGCTTGATTATTGCGATACCTATCGGGATAGGCACGGCAATCTTTCTCAACGAATACGCATCCAAAAAATCATGGATCGTCAAGGTTATCCAAGGTGCGATAGATATTCTCAACGGTGTGCCTTCGATAGTTTACGGACTCTTCGGAATGATAACATTCGTTGCGCTCGTCAATGGTACTAGTTCGATATTGGCGGGATCTCTAACCGTAAGCATAATGTTGTTGCCTACGATAGTTAGGTCTACGCAAGAGAGCCTAAAATCGGTAGAAGGTGGACTGAGAGAAGGTAGTTTTGCGCTAGGCGCGGGCAAGTTGAGGACAATTTTTTCCGTAGTCTTGCCGTCGGCAATGCCCGGCATAGTATCCGCTATAATACTTAGTATGGGTAGGGTAATAAGCGAATCTGCACCGTTTATATATACTATGGGTTCGGTTATTTCGGCTGTTCCTAGCAGTTATCTAGATTCCAACGCAACCTTGGCAGTTGCATTATATAGATTGTCGGGAGAGGGTTGGTACGTCAACGAGGCTTACGCAACTGCGGTAGTTTTGATAGTCGTGGTGCTAGTGCTCAATCTTCTAGCCGAGCTGATTGCAAGTAGGCTCAATAGGAGACTCAAAGGAGAAAAAAGATGAAAAAGGACAAAAATACGACAAGGTTTGGACAAAACTTGAGTGTCAAAGACGCCAACCTATGGTATGGAGATTTTCAAGCTCTCAAAAATATCAATATTGAGATACCTGCCAAGCAAGTAACGGCTTTTATAGGTCCGTCGGGTTGTGGCAAATCCACCTTTCTCAAGTGCTTCAATAGAATGAACGACCTCGTGGAGGGTTGCAAAATTGAAGGAGAATTTTTGATGGGCGACGTGGATATTTACGGCAAAATCGACGTCAACGAATTGCGAAAAAACGTGGGAATGGTATTCCAAAAGCCCAACCCTTTTCCCATGACGATATATGACAATATAGCTTACGGACCTCGCACTTTCGGCATAACTTCACGAGCCAAGCTTGACGAGATAGTAGAAAAGTCGCTCCGTCAAGCGGCAATGTGGGATGAACTCAAGGATAGACTCAGACAGTCGGCTTTGGGCTTGTCGGGCGGACAGCAACAGCGTCTATGTATAGCGCGCTCGCTTGCCGCCAATCCGCAAATACTGTTGATGGACGAACCGACGTCGGCTCTCGACCCAATTTCTACGGGCAAGATAGAGGAGTTGATGGAAGAACTCAAAAAAGATTTGACGGTTGTGATAGTCACACACAATATGCAACAAGCCGTCAGAATAGCCGACAAAACCGCCTTTTTTCTATTAGGAGAATTGATAGAGTACGGCGATACCGACGATATTTTTACATCGCCTGAGCATGAGCAAACCGAGAGATATATTACGGGTAGATTCGGTTGATTAGTTGATATAGCTACAAAACAATGATATAATGGAGATAAACAGATGAGCGTAAGGAAGTATTTTGAAGAGCAACTTGACAGTCTCAAAACGCGTATGGTTGAGATGTGCAGGTTGAGTGAAAAAATGATAGAAAACGCGATACAGGCTATCGAAAATCACGACAAAGAGTTGGGAAAAAGCATATCGCAGACAGACAAAATTATTGACGAATACGAGATGACTATCGAGCAAGGTTGTATGAGAATTTTGCTCAAACAACAGCCGGTAGCCAAGGATTTTAGAGAGGTGTCTGCTATGCTCAAAATGATAACGGATATCGAGAGGTTTGGCGACCAAGCCAGCGACATAGGCGATATCGTATCCACTATGCAGGGCGACGGATACGTAGTTAAGTTAGCGCATATCACCGCAATGGGTAAGCTTGCCGTAGTCATGGCGAGGGCGAGCGTGGATTCCTTCATCAACGACGACGAAAGACTAGCCGACGAAGTGATTGCTATGGACGACGAGATGGACAAACTTTTCGTCAAGGTCAAAGCCGACTTGATAGAACTAATCAAGCAAGACGGCGACAACGCCGACCAAGCTATCGAATTTATGATGATAGCCAAGTATCTAGAGCGAATAGGCGACCACGCCGTCAACGTGGCGGAGTGGACTAAATATTACCAAACGGGAGTACACAAAAAATTTTGATGAAAGAGTTGATTTATATAGTAGAGGACGACGAGGGCATAACCGAAGTGTACGAGGGCGCTTTTGAAAACGATTACGATATAAGGGCGTTTGACAACGGCAAGGACTTTTTCGACGCCTTTTTTGACCTCAAGCCCGACCTAATTATTTTGGATATAATGTTGCCGGATATGGACGGATACACTATTTTGTCCAAAATTAGGCAAATCGACGTCAAAGTCCCCGTCATATGCGTCAGTGCCAAGTCGGACGAGATGAGCTTCGTCAAAGGGCTCAACAAGGGGGCGGACGACTATATGTCCAAGCCTTTTTCGGTGCTAGAATTGCTTGCGAGAGTCAAGACCAACTTGCGTAGAGCCAAACTTTACGTGACGGGTATGGGCGGATTCGAGGTGGACAACAACGTGTATAAGGCGTATTACGAGGGCAAAGATTTGGGCTTGACGCTCAAAGAATTCAAACTATTCAAACTACTCGTCGCCAACGCGGGAGTTACCGTCGAGAGAGAACAACTCTTTAGAGAAGTTTGGGGCGAAGATTGGATGGGCGAAACTCGTACGCTAGATATGCACGTGGCTCAAATTAGAGAAAAAATCAAAGATATCGGTGCAAAGGACTGTATCGTTACCGTGAGAGGGGTCGGATACCGATTTGAAGTATGAAAAAGAAGATTTTTGTTAGAGTATTTTGTCTGGCTTTGGCAATTATAGCCGTTATGTTTTGCGTAGGCGTAATTGCGGTCAATCTCAACGCTAAGTCGATGATAAAGGATAGATTGCAAAGGGAGACTGACTTGGTATGTTCGCTTATTAAGGACGACGGCGACTTTGAATCTTTTGATAGATATCGCGGAGACGACGCCTTCCGAATTACCGTTTTGGATACCGAAGGACAAGTCCTATACGAGAGCGACACGGCTAGTAGGTTGGAGAACCACGCCGATCGACAAGAGGTAATCAGCGCCTTGGCGGATAAGCCTACGGCAGTGGAGAGATACTCGCAGACTTTTGGTTGCAAAATGACCTATTACGCCCAAAAGACCACCTTGCAAGACGAACGAACGGTGGTTGTGAGATTGGCGGTCAAGAGCGATACCGTAGACGGATATATGGCGTTGGCGGTGCCTATTATGCTTGCCGTCGTCGTTGTGGCAGTCGTTGCTTCCGCCGTAATTGCACGAGTGATTGCCGGTAGGTTTTCTTCCAAGGTTACCGATATCGGATATAGCCTCAAGAGTCTGAAAGAAGGAGAATACAAGCCTATAGTCACCGACTCGAAAGAGCCGGAATTATATTTGGTACTAAGCAAAATCAACGAGTTAAGTAGCAGTATAGAGCAAAGCGTCAATAAAACCAAGCAAGAACATCGAAAGCTCAATATCGTGCTTGACAACGTAGCGCAAGGCATAATAGCAGTCGACGGCAATGGAAAAATCGTATTTGCCAACGAGAGTGCATGCGAGCTGTTTGGACAACAGTCGGTTGTCGACAAAGATTTGGTCTATCTAGTCGACGACGTCAAGTTGTTGGACTCTATCCGCGAAGGCTTTGGGGAAGAAAAGTCGTTTGAATACCTCTATCACGACAAGTGGCTTGCAGTCGTAACCAAAAAAATCAAAGACGAAGAACTGATAGGCGTGGTTGCGGGAGTAGTAATTATCACCGACGTCACTCAGCAAAAGCAAGTGGCGACGATGCGTAGCGAATTTTTTGCCAATGCCTCGCACGAACTTAAAACGCCCGTAACGGCAATGCAAGGATTGTCGGAATTGTTGATGAGCAAGCATACGCTTGACGAAACGTCGCAAAAGCAAGTTGAGAGGATATACACAGAAAGCGCCAGATTATCTACGCTTATCGGAGATATGCTCAAACTCAGCCAATACGAAAGGGGAGAGGATAGTACGGCGAGTCATGTCAAGGTTGACCTACGACAAGTCGCTCAAGAAGCTATATCCGAACTTGCGGAGAGTATGAGCAAAAAGGGCGTCGTTGCCACCATTCTAGGCGAAGGTTGTGTGGACGGCGACTACAAAAAGATATACGAATTGGTAGAAAATCTTTGTTCTAACGCAGTCAATTACAACGTGGAGGGCGGTAAGATTGCCGTCAATATAGTCGACAACGAAGACGAAGTGCGCTTAGCAGTGTCAGATACGGGCATAGGCATAGAACAAGAACATATACCAAGGCTGTGCGAGAGGTTCTATCGTGTGGATAAATCTCGCTCCAAGAAGACGGGTGGCACGGGACTTGGGCTTGCAATCGTCAAACATATATGCGCATTGTACGACGCCGACTTGTATATAACTAGCAAGGTCGGAGAGGGTACAACCGTTACGGTTACTTTCCCTAAAGATATCAAAAAATAAATCAAAATAACTATATTCCAAGCGCAGACCATCTACCGTCTGCGTTTTTCGTTGACATTACTATACATCTTTGGTTGCAAAAAATCGAAAATAAGATATAATTGAGTTATGGACAACCAAATTCAAAAACTATACGACAATCTTTACGATAAAGGCGCGTGCCTCATTGCTTTTAGCGACGTGAGCGAAATAAAACAAGCTAAGGGCTTTCCTTATGCAATTACTATAGGATATCGACTCAACGATTACATATTGCAAGGCATAGACGACAAGCCGACGTACGAGTATTTTCATCACTATCGCACAGTCAACGCTTGCCTCGACCAGCTGGCACTTTATTGTCAGACATATCTTCAAAGATTGGGCTACACCTCTTATATGATACCTGCTTCTCAATCGTCGGATAGCGACAGATATGCGGGAGCTTTTCCTCACAAGACGGCGGCGGTATTGTCGGGTAGCGGTTGGATAGGCAAGAGCGGACTATTAGTTACGCCTCAGTGGGGTAGCAAGATTAGACTTGCTACCGTGCTCACCGACTATCCTCTCGGCGTGACCAACCAACCTATCGTCAACGGTTGCGGAGGGTGCAACGAGTGCGTCAAGGCTTGCCCCGCGGGAGCAATAGTCGGCAACGATTACGTAAGCGGTCAGCCTCGTGACAGCATACTCGATGCGGAAAAATGCTCTCGATATATGAAGGAACACTTCCAAAGTATAGGTAGGGGTAGCGTGTGCGGAATTTGCATTTCCGTTTGTCCTTACAATCATCTAAAATGAGTCTAAATTACTCAAATAACTCGATACGTATACGCAAAAATCAATTTTTGGCAAAAAATAAGCGGACGGTTAAGTCCGCTGTTTTTTGTCGATATTTGTGATAAATCAATACTCGAGATTACTTTGCAGATACTCTACCAATCCGTCGATAGGTATTCTTACTTGAGCCATACTATCTCTTTCTCTTACCGTTACCATATTGTCGTCAAGCGTCTCGAAGTCGACGGTTACGCAGTAAGGAGTACCGATTTCGTCTTGACGTCTGTATCTCTTGCCGATACTTGCCGTCTCGTCGTAGGTGGTAGAGAACTTCTTAGAGAGCATACGGAAGATTTCTTCGGATTTTTCGCCGAGAGCCTTCTTTTGCAAAGGAAGTACAGCCACTTTGTATGGAGCGAGGGCGTGGTGCAAGTGGAGCACGGTACGGGTGTCTCCGCCTTCTAGCTCTTGCTCTTCGTATGCGTTACACAAGAAAGCGAGCACCATACGGTCCGCGCCCAAGGACGGCTCAACGACGTATGGTACGTATTTTTCGTTGGTTACAGGGTCTGTGTATTCGAGATTTTTACCGCTCGTCTTGATATGTTGATTGAGGTCGTAGTCTGTTCTATCGGCAATTCCCCACAACTCGCCCCAACCGAACGGGAACAAAAATTCAAAGTCGGTGGTAGCTTTGGAATAGAATGAGAGTTCTTCTTGGTCGTGATCTCTAAGTTTTAGATTCTCTTCCTTGATGCCAAGCTCGAGAAGCCAATTTTTGCAAAATTCTTTCCAATAAGCAAACCACTCCAAGTCTGTGCCCGGTTTGCAGAAGAATTCAAGTTCCATTTGCTCGAACTCTCTGGTACGGAAGGTAAAGTTGCCCGGGGTAATTTCGTTACGGAAAGATTTACCTATTTGGGCTATACCAAACGGTATTTTAGCTCTTGCCGAACGTTGTACGTTGGCAAAGTTGACGAATATGCCTTGCGCAGTCTCGGGACGAAGATAAACGGTATTTTTACTATCCTCGGTCACGCCTTGGAAGGTCTTGAACATAAGGTTGAATTGTCTTACGCCCGTAAAGTTGCACTTGCCGCAGACAGGGCATACGATATTGTTGTCTACGATATATTGTTCCATTTGCTCGTTGGTCCAACCGGCGATATTGAGGTTGATACCTTTTTTGGCGTTGTAGTCTTCGATAAGGTTGTCGGCTCTATGTCTGGAATTACAGCTCTTGCAGTCCATGAGAGGGTCGCTAAATCCGCCCACGTGTCCGCTTGCCACCCAAACGTTAGGGTTCATCAAAATAGCGCAGTCAAGACCGGTGTTGTAAGGGTTTTCTTGAACGAACTTTTTCCACCACGCTTTTTTTACGTTGTTTTTGAGTTCTACGCCGAGAGGACCGTAGTCCCAAGTATTTGCAAGACCACCGTAGATTTCGCTACCGGAAAATATGAAACCACGGCTTTTGCAAAGTGCTACCAATTTTTCCATTGTCAATTTTGCCATAATTACTCCTTTTTATATACGCCGGCTTGCGTATATATTTTAGTATCATATCCATTATATTGATTTGGCTGAGCTTTGTCAAAGAATATTCACACCTTAGGCGTTTTGGTCATATTGTAAAATAGAAAAACTACTAAAAAGGAGGTCACTATGAATTGCTTTGGTGGAGGTTATAACAATAATAACGGTTGCGGTAACAACTGCTGTTGCTTACTTATAGTATTGCTTTTGCTCTGTTGCTGCTGCAATCGCGACAGACGCGCAATAACCGATGACGACGTAGAAGTGAGCGATAGACGTTGCAACAACAACTGCAATATCTGTTGCATCATACCTATTATTCTGTTGCTTTGCTGCTGTGGCTGCTGCTAACGGATACATAATAAAGGACACGCCGAGCAATCGGCGTGTTTTTTCTTGCAATGCTTGACTATCTACGCCTATCAAATTATAATATCATTATGAAGTACAACTTTTTGCAATGGTGGCTGTCGGTGTCGATTAAGCCCAAAGCCTATCAAGTTTGGAAGTATATCATCACCTTTACCGTATTCATAGGTTGGGTGGCGTGCATTGCCATTTATCGCGACCTGTATTGGAAATATAGCCTTTGCATAATGTTGCCGATAGCTGTCGTTGACTTGATATGGGATGCAATCAACTATGCTTTTTACAACAAAAAGCTTAGTGCATGCCAAAGCGAAGCACAAGACTCTATTACTCAAAATCAACCAATCGAAAAGTAAGTGTAGAGCTGATAGTGCAATATATTAGATTTTCGGCGGCAATTTAGCCGTTGATTTTTTCTTTATAACGAAACTTTGCGTATTTTAATCGTCATCTCACTTTTTTTGTTGCTACTTGATTTTTTGGCTTTGGCGGAAGTGAAAAGCCTATGACTCAGCCAAATTGCGCCTATCATGGTTTATTAGACGGAGTGGGTGGCATAATTGATATATATTATTTTATAATATTGCTTGCAAAAGGCGTGCCTTTGTTGATATAATAATGCCAAGTACCGATACGTAAGATTGGATACTTGCAAAATAATTTTTTACATAGATGGATATCCTTATTAGGAATTCAAGCGAGGTGTGTATGAAAAAATCTAAGCGCATAGCCTTAATGGCTTTTATGTTGGCATTGATTATTATCTTCAATTTCGTGCCAATCTCATTCGGACCCGTTACTTTGGGGCTGATGATACTGCCCGTATTGATAATGGCACAGATGGAAGATCTCAAGATGACCATAGTTACGGGACTCTTGCTCGGGGTTACCAACCTGATATCTTGGTACACCGTAAAGGCGGGAGCGTTGCTAGCGCCCGTATTCCAAAACCCGTTGGTGTGCATTTTGCCGAGAGTGATGATAGGCATAGTAGCCTATGCGGTATATCACTTGCTCTCCAAATTACTTAGACCTAAGTACGGCGAGGTGGACGGACAAGAGGTTTTGCTCAACAAAAAGCAACTATTTATCAGCGAAAAGGCGATAAGCGTAACGGCTACTGCGTGCGGGGTTTTGACCAACACCTTGCTGGTGGGCTTGATGGCGTTGTTGCTCTTCAAGGGACAGACCTTTGGAAGCACGGCAATCAGCGCGCAATGGATAGCAACGCTATTTAGCGTCAACTTCGTCATAGAAGTGATAGCTTTTCCTATCATCGTGCCCGCAATAGTGTTTGCACTCAAAAAAATTGACAGGAAGACGACGGTATGATTTTAGTAATAGATATAGGCAATACCAATATCAAATTGGGCGTGTACGACGCCAACAAGTTGATAGCGTCTTGGAGATTGTCGGTATCCGCGCCGAGGACTTCGGACGAAATAGGTATATATATCAAAAACCTCTTCGAAGAGATAGGACTTAGCCGAGACGACTTCGAGGGCGTCATTATGTCGTCGGTTCAGCCGTCTCTCAATTATACTTTCGAGAGAGCGTGCGAGTATTACGTGGGCAAAAAGCCTATGATAGTAGGACCGGGTACCAAGACGGGGCTCAATATCAAATACAGCAATCCTCAAGAGGTGGGCGCGGACAGAATAGTCAATTCGGTAGCGGCATACAAGTTGTACGGCGGACCGTGTATAGTCATCGACTTCGGTACGGCAACGACCTTCAACGCCATATCGGCAAGCGGAGAGTTCTTGGGCGGTTGTATTGCCCCGGGTATCAAGACTTCGCTCAATTCTTTGACCGACAGCACTGCCAAACTGCCAACCGTCGAACTCGTCAAGCCAAACAGCGTAATAGGTAAGACTACGATAGGCAATATGCAATCGGGCATAATATACGGCTTTATAGGATTAGTCAAAAATATCGTCGCCTCTATCAAAAAGGAGATGAAAGCCCCCGACGCCAAAGTCATTGCAACGGGCGGACTTAGCGAGTTGATAACGTCCAACGACGACGACAACACAATAGACAAAGTGGATAGAGTACTCACCCTCAACGGACTGAAACTCATCTACAATATGAACAACCAAAACCAAGCAAAAGAATAAAAGGAGATATATATGAAAAAAGTCGGAGTAGCAATTTTGGGTCTCGGCGTAGTAGGCGGAGGCACTGCAAGAATTTTGATTGACCGCAGACAACAAATCAAAGAAGAATACGGTGTGGACGTAGAGATTACCGCCGTGCTTGACCTAAGAAAGGAGAGAGTCCTCGACCTTGGTCTTGACCTCAAGATTTTGGCGTCGAGTATGGACGAAATCGCCCTTAATCCCAACGTTGACATAGTAGTGGAATGTATGGGCGGATTGGAACCTGCCAAGAGCTTTTTGCTCAAAGCTTTGGAAGCGGGCAAGAGCATAGTAACGTCCAACAAAGAGATGTTCTGCAAGAGTTGGCCGGAGTTAGAGGCTGCTGCAGCCAAGACAGGCGCGGGATTGTATTACGAAGCGACCACGGGCGGCGGAATGCCTATCATCAGAACGATGACGCAAGCGATGCAAGCCAACAATATTTTGGAGATAAAGGCTATCATCAACGGAACTACCAACTACATTCTTACGAGAATGTCGCAAGAGGGCGCAAGCTATCAGGAGATACTCAAGGACGCTCAAGCTTTGGGATATGCCGAAGCCAACCCCGTGGCAGACGTTGAGGGTTACGACTCAAGCTACAAACTCAGTATTTTGTCTAGCCTTGCATTCAACAAAAGACTTCCTGTCGACCTCATCTATAGAGAGGGTATCACCAAGATAACGGCAGAGGACATCGCTATCGGTAAAGAACTCGGCTACGTAGTCAAGCTTCTTGCCATTGCCAAGCAAAAAGAAGGCAAAATCGAGGCGAGAGTTCATCCTGTATTCTTGCCCAAAGACCATCCGCTTGCCAACGTCAACGACGCCTTCAACGCAGTATTCGTAGTTGGTGACGCAGTAGGCGACATTATGCTCTACGGCAGAGGCGCAGGCGCTTTGCCAACGGGCAGCGCTATCGTCAGCGACGTGGTATTCTGCGCAAGACAAGAGGTACACGCTAGATACGGAGAGATGAATACTTCTATGACGGCTAGCGATATAATCGAAGACTTCGAGAGCGACTACTATCTCCGCCTCAATGCAAGAGACGTGTCGGGCGTAATCGCGGACATTGCGGGCGTATTCAAGAAGCACAACGTATCTATCAGCCAAATGAGACAGGATAGAAACAACGAAATTATACCTATCATTTTCGTAACGCACAAGACGAGAGAAAAGGCTATGAAGGCAGCGGTTGAAGAGATTGCCGCTCTCAAAAACGTCGTTAGCGTCGAAAATCTTATCAGAGTGGAGAAATAATGTTATCTCAACAAGCAACTGCATTTTTGAGTGAGCTTTGCGACCTAATCCCTGCAGGCAAATATACAATCAGGGATTGGGACGATTTGTCTTCTTTGTCGGGCGATAACGACGCCAAAGAAATGATAGAACAGCTCAAAATCAACGGTTGCGTTGATATAAAATATAAGAGTGACACCGAGATTTGCTTTGCCTTGACGGACAAGGCGACGCTCGTGTCGCAAGAGTACAAAACTATAGTGACGCAAGACGAGTCTTGTCAAGTGGTCACCAACAATGCTGGCAACGTCATAGTAGTTTCGCAGACAAAAGAGCGTGCCAAGCCTACCAAAAAAGTCGGTAGATTGATTAGTTTTATTTACGGACTTTTCGGCGGACTGCTCGGTGGCTGTATAGGTGGCGGCGTGATGTATGCGATACTCACGCTGATAGGTGATTGATATGCTTAGCAAAAAGACCAAAGCTTTGATGAAAGCCATATACAATAGAGCGATAGAGAAGGACGGCGTATGCATCGTCAGCCCTTTGAATTTGCTCCAAGACGTCTCGTTCAAAATCAGCTTTGATAGGGAAGACCTTGACCCTGCGCTCAAACTTCTTGCCACCGAAGGATATTTTGAAATTATAGAAACCGAAAAAAAGGGAATTACTTATTATTGTATTACGCTACTCCAACCGGGCTATGATTTTAGTAGACAAATAGCCGTCGAAAAGAGAGCAATCAAATTTAAGATAATCTTGACCGTGGCGGGCGTGATAGCGTCGTTTATTCTTACGAGGATTATATCGGCGATATGGCAATAGCTTAGATTTATGTTGCAACTTCATTCCGATTACCAACCTTGCGGAGACCAACCGCAAGCCATATCCAAGTTGGTACAAGGCGTCAACGACGGACTGCGCACCCAAGTGCTTTTGGGCGTGACGGGAAGCGGAAAGACCTTTACTATGGCCAACGTCATCAAAGAGCTGGGAAGACCGGCTCTTGTCATTGCGCACAACAAAACTTTGGCGGCGCAACTTTGCAACGAATTTAGAGAGTTTTTCCCCAATAATAGAGTAGAATACTTCGTTTCGTACTACGATTATTATCAACCGGAAGCATATATTCCTACCACCGATACCTATATAGAGAAGGACCTCGCTATCAACGACGAGATAGACAAGCTTCGCCACTCGGCTACGGGCGCTTTGTGCGAGAGTCGCGACGTCATCGTCGTGGCATCGGTGTCTTGCATTTACGGACTTGGCGCGCCTCTCGACTATTACAGCATGGCTATATCGCTAAGACCGGGTATGCAAATCGATAGAGACGAGCTTATAGACAAGTTGGTGGCAATACAATACAAACGCAACGAAATCGACTTCAACAGAGCTGAGTTTAGAGTGCGTGGCGACGTCGTGGAGATATTCCCCGTAGACAGCTCCCAGCTTGCCGTGAGGATTGAGTTTTGGGGTGATGAAATAGACAAGATATCGCAATTCGATTGCGTCACCAACAAGGCGGTATGCACTCTCAAGCACGTCAACATTTTTCCCGCTTCGCACTACGTTGTCCAAAAGCAAAAAATGGAAGAGGCGCTTAGACGCATCAACCTCGATATGTTAGCTCAAGTAGAGCAGTTTAAGGCTGAGAACAAACTTCTCGAAGCGCAAAGATTGCAAGAGAGGGTAAGTTACGACGTCGAGATGATAAGGGAAATGGGCTATTGTAGCGGTATCGAGAACTACTCTCGCTATTTTGACGGCAGAGTTCCGGGACAACCGCCTTATACGTTGTTAGACTTTTTCCCTAAGGACTTTATATTATTCGTTGACGAGAGCCATATGACTTTGCCACAGATTAGAGCAATGTACAACGGCGACTTAGCACGCAAACGCAACCTTGTCGACTTTGGCTTCCGTTTGCCGTCGGCTTACGACAACAGACCGCTCAAATTCGAGGAGTTTGACGAGCGCGTAGGACAAATGATATGCGTATCGGCAACGCCTGCGCCTTACGAATTGCAAGAGGCGGGACAAGTCGTAGAGCAGTTGATAAGACCGACGGGACTACTAGATCCCGAAGTGGAGGTTGTGGCCACCGAGGGACAAATAGACGACCTTATTTCGAGGATAAATACCAACGTAGACAAAGACGGAAGGGTACTCGTCACAACTCTTACCAAAAAAATGGCTGAGTCGCTCACCGAGTATCTCAAAGAAAGGCGTATCAAAGTTAGATATATGCACTCGGACGTGGACACTTTGGAGAGAATAGATATCATTCAAGGCTTGCGTAAGGGCGACTTTGACGTGCTAGTCGGCATCAACTTACTAAGAGAAGGTTTAGACTTGCCGGAAGTCACTTTGGTGGCAATATTGGACGCCGACAAAGAAGGATTTTTGAGGAGCGAAACTTCGCTAGTGCAAACGATAGGTCGTGCGGCGAGAAACGCCGAGGCAAAGGTGGTAATGTATGCCGATACTATGACCGACAGTATGCGCCGAGCAATCGACGAGACCAACCGAAGAAGAAATATCCAAAATAGATACAACCAAGAGCACGGCATCGTGCCTAGGACGGTAGTCAAGCCTATCGTCAACACTTTGGAGATAAGCAAAAAAGTCGAAGAAAACAAGCCTAAACAGACCAAAAAAGATATTGTCAAAGAGATAGAAAGACTCACCGCCGCCATGAAAGTTGCGGCTGCGGGACTCGACTTTGAGATGGCGATTAGATATAGAGAGGATATCGCCGCGCTCAAGAGAGCATTGGAAAACAAGGAGTAATATGAGGGAAGATATAACCGTCAAGGGTGCAAGGGTACACAACCTAAAAAATATCGACGTAACGATACCACGCAACAAGCTCGTAGTATTGACGGGGCTTAGCGGTTCGGGCAAGTCGTCGCTTGCTTTCGATACGATTTTTGCCGAGGGACAGCGTAGATATATGGAGAGTTTGTCGTCCTACGCAAGGCAGTTTTTGGGACAGATGGACAAGCCCGACGTGGATTATATCGAAGGACTTTCTCCCGCAATATCCATTGACCAAAAGACTACTTCGCACAATCCTCGTTCCACCGTCGGCACGGTGACGGAGATCTACGACTATATGAGATTGCTCTTTGCTCGTATCGGCGTGCCTTATTGTCCAAAATGTGGCAAAAAGATAGAACAGCAGAGTATTGACCAAATCGCCGACAAGGTGCTAGAGAGTGGCGAAGGTGCCAAAATTCGCGTGCTTGCTCCCGTGGTGAGAGGTAGAAAGGGAGAGTATCAAAAGCAACTCGAGAGCTATCGTAAGTCGGGCTATATGAGAGCGATTATCGACGGCATCGACTACGAGCTCGAAGACGAAATCAAGATAGACAAAAATAACAAGCATAATATCAGCATTGTCGTGGATAGACTTATCGTCAAAGAGGGCATCGTTCGGCGTCTCACCGACAGCTTAGAACAGGCACTCAAACTTGCCGAAGGTCTGGTAGAGGTAGAAATCAACGGCGAAATCAAGCTTTTTTCTACCAAATACGCTTGTCCGGATTGCGATATATCTATAGAAGAATTGGAACCGAGAATGTTCAGCTTCAATTCGCCTTTCGGTGCATGCCCTAATTGTGCGGGGCTAGGATTTACCTACAGCATAGACCCCGACAAGCTCGTCAAGTGGGATAAGAGTTTAGCTCAAGGGGCGTTAGACGTATCGGGTTGGTATCTTGATAGTAGTAAAATTACGAGTTCTATTATGACGCAACTAGCCAAAAAATACAACTTCGATATTCACACGCCGGTTGGCAAATTGCCTAAGAACGTAATAGACGTCTTGTTGTACGGCGACGATACGACTTATAATATAGAATACAACAGCACTACGTTCAAAGGGACGATGACGAGGAATTTCGAGGGCGTCATCAACAATCTCAATAGACGCTATCGAGAGACTACTTCGACTTACGTCAAGGCGGAACTCGAAAGATATATGAGAGAGATTCCTTGCGACGTTTGTCAAGGCAAAAGGCTAAAAAAAGAGTCGCTTGCGGTCAAGGTGGGGGATAAGAATATTTACGAGCTTTGCTGTATGTCTATCACCAACTTGTACGAGTTTATAGACCAACTTCAACTCAGCGCAAAAGACGCCGTTATCGCTAGCCAAATCATCAAAGAAATCAAGGCAAGACTCAAGTTTTTGCTCAACGTAGGGCTTGGTTATTTGACGCTAGGCAGAAGCTCGTCGACCTTGTCGGGCGGAGAGGCTCAGCGTATCAGACTTGCCACCCAGATAGGTAGCGGACTTATGGGAGTGCTATATATATTAGACGAGCCAAGTATAGGCTTGCACCAACGCGACAACGGCAAGTTACTCTCCACACTCGAGAGGTTGAGAGATATGGGCAACACGCTCATAGTCGTTGAGCATGATGAAGAAACTATGCAAAGAGCAGATTATATAGTTGACATAGGACCGGGTGCGGGCGTGCACGGCGGAGAAGTCGTCGTTGCGGGCACGCCTCAAGAGGTTGCCGATTGCAAACAGTCTATCACGGGCGACTATCTCTCGGGCAGAGAGAGTATTCCCGTACCCGAACGACGCAGAGAGGGCAACGGCAAATTTTTGACTGTCAAAGGTGCAAGAAAAAACAACCTCAAGAATATCGACGTATCCATTCCTCTTGGCAAATTCAACGTAGTAACGGGCGTCAGCGGAAGTGGCAAGAGCAGTCTTGTCAACGAAATAATCTATCCGGCTTTGGCGCATAAACTCAACAATGCAAGCTATGCGCAAGTGGAGTGTGACGGCATAGAGGGGTACGAAAATCTCGACAAGGTGATTGCCATTGACCAAAGCCCAATCGGTAGAACGCCACGCTCCAACCCTGCGACGTACACGGGCGTATTTACGCCGATAAGAGAACTCTTTGCCAAGACGCCGGAAGCGCAAGCGAGAGGTTACAAGGCGGGAAGGTTTAGTTTTAATATCAGTGGCGGTAGATGCGAAAACTGTCAAGGCGACGGCATCATCAAGATTGATATGAACTTTTTGAGCGACGTGTACGTACCGTGCGAAGTGTGCCACGGCAAAAGATATAATAGAGAGACTCTGGAAGTAAAATTCAAGGGCAAGAGCATATACGACGTACTCGATATGACGGTGGACGAGGCGTGCGAATTTTTCCGCAATATACCGCAGATTTACAACAAAATACGCACTTTGCAAGAGGTCGGACTTTCTTATATCAAGCTTGGACAGCCGTCTACTCAGCTGTCGGGCGGAGAGGCTCAGAGAATAAAACTCGCTTCCGAGCTATCCAAGAGAAGCACGGGCAAGACGGTGTATATCCTAGACGAACCAACGACGGGCTTGCACACTCACGACGTCAAAAAGCTCATCGAGATATTGCAAAGATTCGTCAATGCGGGCAATACCGTAATAGTTATCGAGCACAATCTAGACATCATTAAGGTGGCTGACAATATTATTGATATAGGACCCGAAGGCGGAGAGGGCGGAGGTAGAATTATCGCTCAAGGCACGCCCGAAGAAGTGTCGAAGATTGCCGAGAGTTACACGGGACAATACCTCGTCGACAAACTCAAAAGATAGAGCTAAAATATTGAGAACCTTATATCAGACGAAAATAAAAAAATTATTGAAAAATTGAGATTGCCAAGCAATATTCTTGCAACGAAGCAATCGCAATATAGGACAATGATATTATGGCAATGTGGAATCCGTGGCGAGGTTATAAAATGTAGTGACGGTTGTTTGCATTGCTATATTCATAAAGGCGACTACAAAAGAAAAGTCAATACAAACGAAATTGTAAAGACTAATGATTTTGATAAGCCGATAGTAAGGCAAAAAAACGGCAATTATAAATTAAGTCGGTGATAGTCTACACGTGCTTTTCCGGCGACTTTCTTATTGAAGAAGCCGATGAGTTGCGAGGCAATTGTTGGCAGATGATAAAAGAAAGACAAGATTGAAATTCCTATTTTTAACCAAAAGAATAGAAAGATTTTTGGATTGTATTCCTAGTGATTGGAATGACGGATATGAAACGTAGTAGTATGTTGTACTATAGAAAATCAACGCAGCGCCGACAAAAACTGTCGATATTCAGAGATTTGCCAATAAAGCACAAATGTATCACGGCTCAACCGTTGCTTGAAAAAATCGACATACAACAATATCTTGACGATATCGAGTTGGTCGTTGTCGGTGGCGAGTCGGATATCAATGCAAGGGCACTAGATTATGCTTGGGTTTTGGATATAAAAGAGCAGTGTATACGCAAAAACGTTAATTTTGAGTTTAGACGGTGCGGAACTTATTTCATCAAAGACGGCAAACAATACAAAATTCAAACAAGAGGTTTATGCAGACAAGCCCGACTTGCCGATAATGATTACAAAAGCAATAAAATAATAATCAATTATTAAGGATATAGTGCTTGTTTCTTTATATTAGAAAAATAATCAAAGGTCGATAATTCAATACGTATCGACCTTTTTGCTATTTTACAAAATATTTTTCAATTTAAAAGCCAAGAGGTTTTTGGAGTTTTGCGCCATATATTTTAGCACGTTGGCACGAGTGATAGAGTCGTCGTACATCTCGGCGTACTGAGAGCCTTGCAACTCGCCAATCTCACGATATATCTCTTTTATATCTACGTTGGAGCACAAAAATTCCAACTTATCTCTCTCTTTTCCCCACCAAGTTGATAGTTTTTCCGTCAATTCCAACGCCTCGACGTATCTCTCGGCTTGTAGTAGCACGGCAAGGTCGTCGGCATAGTCTTCGAGTTTGTCGAAGGTTCTGTCTATATACAATTGCTCGGCTATGCCCGCCGCAACTATCAACACGAATATTACAGTTACCAATACTATCTTTTTAATTCCCGTCATTATTCACCTCGTCAATTTTGCCGGTAATATATTGTTTTTCTATTGGTTGAAGATAAAACTCATCTTGCCCCGACACGGATAACAACAAAATATCCTTTTGCTTGATATTATATTTTTTCATCACCGCTTGCACGAAGTCTTCTCCCACGCCCGACAACTGTATATTCTCCGACAGCTTTTTGCCTTCGCACACCAACGTAAAAGGCAGTTCGGGGTCTTGCTTGGACACGTTGAGGTCGCCTAGGGTAGCTGGTTGATTGGCGGATTTTGGTATCACCGACACGTCGCCGTTGGTCTCGACTATCGCGTAATGTATCTCGGCGGGAGATAGGTAAGACTTGGCGCGCAAGGCTTCCATAATATCGTTGATAGTCATATCAAGTTGGCTTATTGCCTTGTAGTCGATGCCTTGTGGCGTTATTACTATGACGGGTTTGCCGTTGATAACCTTGCGCAGCTTGATAGAGTGCTTGACCATTTTGGTGACGATAAACTCAAGTATAAACAAGGTAAAAATAGGCACTAGACCGTAGACGATAGGCACTTGCGTATCCGACATGGGTATGCACGCCAGCTCTGCCACAATCAGCGAAATTGCAAATTCGAAGGGTTGCAATTCGCCAAGTTGCTTTTTGCCCATTAGTCGCATAGCGATGAGCAAAAAGAAATAAATTATAATTGCTCTTATAAAGACCGTTAGCATATTTTTAGCGTAAGTATTTTACAATTTTTTATTCGTTTTGATTGCTAAAAATATAGAAGTATGATACTATTTATTCAGCAGAGTAAACTCAATGCGTTAAGTGTTGTGAGATGGGATGTTGCTCACAAACGAAAAGCTATGCTTGCGATATTGAGTTGCGTCCGTTGCAAAATAATATTTTTCAATGGACCTCTAATTTTAGGAGGTTTTTTTATGGACAAAAGAGTAGAATACGCCAAAAAAATCGCATATTTGGCAGTATTTGTAGCACTCAGCACAATCGCCAACGTATTTACGTGGTTACCCGTTCCGTCGTTTGCAATATCCTTTGCCGCTATGCCCGCATTTTTCGCAGGTGCCGTTTGTGGACCGATAGGCGGATTTTTGACGGGCGCAATGGGAGATATTCTCGGACAGCTAATCTCGCCTAAGGGGGCGTGGCTTCCGACGATAACGCTGGCGTCGGGGCTTATGGGGTTGATACCGGGACTTATATTCAAAATCAAAAATCTTAACAACTATATCAAGATATTATTGTCGTACTTTGCCTGCCTCGTGATATGCACGGCGTTTATCAATACGTGTACGCTTTGGTACGTGTATTCTTATTCCAAGGGCAGTGGCAAGACTTTTTGGGTATATCTTTGGGGTAGACTACCAAAGCAATGCGCAGTATCGGCTATCAATATGGCATTGACCATGGCAATCTTCGAGCCATGCAAGCGATTGGTGTTCAAAGATTTTCTTGCAAGACGAGAAGAAAAGCCAACCGAGACCGAAACGGAAGGAACAGAAATAGTAGAAGAACAAAGTTGAATATATCTTAATTATCGCAACTTTTTGGGCAAAAATCCGCCTATATCTACTATTTTAAATCCGAGCAAAAAGGCAACGAATATTACGCCCGACAACACACCGCTTATCACAGTGCAAATTGCGGGCGTAAGAACGTGTTGTATTGCATTGTTTAGCGCGGACATTCCAACTCCCGCGATACAAGCAAAGGCTAGGCACGCCAAGCAATGCAACGCGCATCTTCTATCGGGCTCAACTATGCGGGTAATCATTGTCAAATTGATTACCGTGCCTACGGTGTGGAATAGCGCTAAGGCGAGGAAATAGGAATAAATACCCAAATATTTAGGTGTAACGACAGTCGTTATTGCCAAAACTACGCAACACGCAATGTGAGAGAGGAACGTTTGTTTTTCTTTGCCTAAGGAGTTGAGTATGCTTATCGCCATATTATTGATACATAGGGGTATCATCAACAACGCAACCTTAGGCATATAATTTCCCGCTTCGGGGTCGTGGTAAATAAGCGAAACGAAGTTTTGCCCACACGCCATAAATATGATATAAAAAGCGCAACTGATAATAAAACTAAATTCTATTGCCGTAGAAATCTTGCTTTTCAGCCCTTTGGGGCTGTTTTTTTTGTTTTGTTCCGCAAGCTCGGGGATTAATACGACGGTCATAGCGCCTACGATGCTGGTGGGGGCAAGCAATATAGGCATGACCATACCGCTCGCTCTGCCGAATTGCGCAGTAGCCACTTGCGTATCCAAGCCGTATTTGACCAACATTGCGGGTATAACCAACGACAAAAACGCCGACATAAGCGAGCCAAAGAGCCTAGTTACTGTCAAAGGAGTTGCCGATTTGACAATTTTTTTGGCGTATAGAGGTCTTTTTGCGACGCCTCCTTTGTAAATAAAGCAGGCAAAAAGAATAACTACCATTACTATATCGCTTACAATCATGGCTACGGCGTAAGAATAAAACTTAGTAACGCCGAATATGCCCGTCATAAGTAGCGAAAGAGTAAATGCAATCTTGATTATCTCTTCGATAAGTTCGGTTATCGAAAAGGTGAAAAATTCCTTTTTACCCCAAAACCAACCTCTGACGATAGAGTATATCGACGAGGTAACGAGCATAGGCAACATTACGTAAAAGAGCTTTACACACCTCTCGTCACTAAACAGTGCTTTAGGTATAGCGGGGAATATTGCCAAAACGGCGATAATAACCGTACATATCGACAGGCTTAGTAGCATTGCCGAAGAAAACAATCCGCCCACAGCCTTGCCACCGTCGAGAGTGTATTCTTCGGCGGTAAGTCTTGATAGAGTTACGGGTATGCCCGACATACTAAGACACGCAAAGAGAGAAAACAGCGAAAATGTAATTTGATATACGCCCAATATTTCCGCGCCCAGCAGTCGAGAAAGGTAGATTTTGAATATAAAGGACACAAACCTCGTAAAACACGATAAGAATGTGACTAATGCGAAGGCTTTGACTATTCTTTTCATATTGTATTATATTGGGAGCTATTGCCAAATATAATATAGCAAACTTAAGTGTAAGGAGAGATATGAAAAACTTTGTTATCAGAATATCACGGTCGACGACGCTGGAAGAGGTGAGTAAAAAGTACAATATGAGTTTGGATAGACTTATTGAGCTCAACGACTTGCGTGCACAAGATTGCTACGTTGGTATGCGCCTCTTAATAGAACAAAGGGAGGGGGTGGAATACGTCGTCCAACCCTTTGACACGCTTGACAAAATAGCGTTGAATTTTGGCGTAGACAAGGCGAAAATCAAAGAGTATAATAGGATAAACCAAGTTTTTTTGGGGCAAAAGCTATTTATTCCGACAGAATAACGCTGGTTGAACAAATACAAGTTCTAGATAGAGTATTTTTGAGAACGTACCGATACGTTTAGATAATATTTTAGATTCAACACAACAAATGAACGATAAAATCACAACAAAAAAGTCCGCATATCTGCGGACTTTTTGTATTAGTTAGCAAATATTAGTTGCTAAAGCTGTCGTTGTTTTTGCTTACCTTAGAAGACTTCTTCTTAGTCAAGCTACGCTTTTTCTTAGGAGCAAACTTCTTGATTAGTACGACTACTACCACGATGAGCATTACACCGCCCACAACGCCCGTTGTAATCCACAACCACAAATAGTCTTTGGTGGTGTCGTCGGTATCAGTTTCTTCCTTTTCTGCGTTGAGGTCTTCTTCTGCGTCTGCGGACTCTTCGGTAAATACTATACGGAAGTTGTTGGCAACCAGTGCGTCGTCGATAAGACTTTCGTCGATAGTATCTTCGGTCTCGCCCTCAACAGGTTTTCTAGCAATAAAGTCAGCTTCGTCAACTTCGGTAACGGAGAAGTTATCGGCAAAGACGTAGCCCTCCAACCATTTTTCTTCACCCGTTCGACCGAGGGAAATGGTAAGGCTTGCCGTTGCGGTAACGTCCTTTTCCGTCTTAACGTAGAAGTTGTACTGCGTCCAAGTGCCTATAGTTTCGTTGCCGTCCTCGTCGTAGGTAGAGGTGTTGATTTGACGAGCCTTATCGTAGTCGGTCGACTTGTCGCCAATGAGCTTACCAAAGGTGTAGGTCTGCTTGTTGAGCGTCAAGGTAAGCGTAGCGCTTTCGTTCTTAACTAGTCCGTAGGTCAATACCCAGATAGAAATCTTGTAATAGGTGTCTGACTTGAGGGTAGTGCTACTAGAGGTGTACTGATAAGACGTAGGCTTTTTGTTGTAAATCACGAGTACCGAATCGCCGATATTCTTTTCGTTGTCAAATATAGCATTTGCCACGGTGGTATCGGTATCGGGGTCGATGTCGATATTGGACCAATCACCGCAAGTTTGGTCAAACACGCCTGCCGCGAGATAGTCGCTATCTGATTTTGCGTTAGAATCCAACAATTTGCCCGACCAGTTCTCAGGAGAAGTCAAAGCGTCGGAAGTCGAAGTAGAGTCAAAGCTGTCGACGAGCCAAGACTGAGCCAAGACGTTGACGTTAGTGCTATTTTCGAGCGAGCAACCTTGCTTGTAGGTGTTTTCGTCTATCGAAATATACTTAGCGCTATCGAAGAATACCCAACCGTTTTGAGTGTTGCTGCTAACTTGTGGGTTACCCGAGTAGAGGGTAAGTTTTACCGATACCGAGCTGATGCCGGTCTCTACGTAGATAAAGTATTGGTGCCACTTGTCGTCGCTAGGGTTGATATTGTAGTATTTGTTGTTTTCGTCACCGCTTGCCGTCTTAGTAGCCAATTCGATGCTTAGAGGACTTCCGTCAGCCTTTGCCCATACGCTAAACATATAATACGAGTTAGAGTTGAGCGTGATACTGTTGGAAGAATATCCGATAGCCGTCGAGTCGATAGAGTTGATAGCGAGCACGGTAGGGTTGTCTTCGCTGTTATAGCCGTTGAAGAAGCCTACGGGGTCAAGACCCATCTCGGTCATAAGGTCGGTGGACTCAACGTCGAGTACGCCGGCTCTGCTGTTGCCGTCGGTGATGGCAGTCTTTTTGGTGATAGTCCAATTCTTAGGCACGCCGAGATGCTTATAGAGTTTGCCTTGTGCGGTAAATACGTCGTCGACGTAGAGCTCTCTGGTAGCGGCGGCGTCGATAATCTTAAACTCGCCGTTGGAAGAAACGCCGTTAGAGTCGCTCGATTCGCTAAAGCTTGCCGTCTTGGTAACGGTAGAAGTAGTTACTGCGTTGTATTCGGAAGGCGTGATGTTTTCTACGGTGATATCCTTAATCATAGCCTTGCCCACTACGTGTGAAGCCGATTGAGTGCCCGCACCGCTTCCCAGTGTAAATTGCAAGCCTACGATATTGCTTTCGTATTCGCTTCCTTTGATATAGAAGCTTGCTTCGGTATAGTCGCCTTCTATCTTGTAGTCGTCG
Source organism: uncultured Clostridia bacterium (assembly GCA_937880755.1). Taxonomy (GTDB): domain Bacteria; phylum Bacillota; class Clostridia; order Christensenellales; family UBA3700; genus HGM11368. The sequence continues at coordinate 194,627 of CALGRX010000020.1, read as the reverse complement.
AGATTGAGGGTGTTGAGTGCCGACAAGGATGCAAGAGAAGAGTAAGAGTCGCTATACTTGGTGCCGTCTTCGTTGTACGAAACGAGGCTGATAGTTAGTCCCTTAGTTTTATCTGCCACGTCAGTCTTAAACATTACCGACATGAGATAGTAGTTGTTAGGGTATATGGTGTAACCTTTGCTCTTGTCGAGTTTGTCGTCAGCTGTCTTGGTAAAGTTGGACGTGGTAATAGCGGTAGGCAAGACGTTGTTGAGAGTCAACACTCCGCCTTCTACGCTCATTTGGCTTCTATCGGTAGCAATAGTTTCGTCGTAGGTGGTGTTGACGAAATTGTTGATATCAATATTTTCTGCAACGTGAGTGGAGAGCAAAGAGAACCTATTGACGCCACTATTATAAGCCTCTTGGTCAACTTCTTTGATGGTTACTTTGTCAAAGCTTGCGATACCTCTAACGTGTGTTGCCGTATCGTTTGCACCGCCTTGACCTAGCCACAATTCCAGATACAAGTCGTTGTTACGCTTGTCGTTGGCTTGGATGAAGAACGTAACGGTTTGCCAATCGCCCGCGGTATTGATATTGTTGATGACGATATTTCTTTCGTCGGTATCGGTACCGTTGGTGAGCTTTAGCGTTGCGCCGTTGCCGTCGAGGATATTGGTGCGAACGTTGACGCTAACGGCATAATATTTGCCTGCAAAGAAGCGAGTAGCCACCGAAGAACGATAGCCGTAAGCCGTTGCTTTTTTGTTGTTGATGACAAGTATATTGTTGCCTTGAGAGCCTTCTGCCGTAGTAAGGGTGTATTGAGCGTCGCCCACGGTTACCGAAGAAGTAGCCGTTACGTCGACGATACCTTTTTCAAGATAAGAAGAGGATGACGGAGCGCTATCGCCTGAGCCTTTACCAACGTTGCCCGTGTATTTAGAAGGGGTTTTGAAGGTAGAGGTAGAGCTGATAGAAGCGTAATCGAACTCTTTATCACCACCTATCGCGCTATACTTAGCGGTATATTCGTTGGTGGCAAGGCTAGCAAAATCGCTAGCGGTAAACGCCGTTTCGCCCTCTTCAACGTCGGTCAAGTTTTTGAGTACGACGCTATCGAAGAATACGTGACCTTGAGTGTTGGCGTCGGTAGTCGAACCTGCCGAGAGAAGGAGCGAAATGCTGTTAGTGCTCATGTTGGAGGTTTCGATAACTATCTTATAGTTTTTCCATTCGCCGTTGGTGTCGATGGCCTTGAACTCTGCGTAAGCGTCACCCGTAAGGTATACGTATGCGCCCGAAGTTTCGCTAGGGTCGGTCAACAAAGTCTTGACGCTAAAGGTCAACTCGTAATAAGAATTTTTGTTAAGAGTAACGTTGGCGGAGGTGTACTTATAAGAATTTTTGATTTTGTTATAAATCATCAAAATCTTATCGTCTTCGCCCGTCTTGCCGGGGTTCTCTATCGAACCGTAGGTCTTTTTGTTGCTCTTAAAAGAAGAACTGCTAGTGTCGATGACGCCTGCAATGACGTTGTCGGAGCCTGCCTGTGCGTTAGAAGCGCCCGTGGAAGACGTCCAAGAGCCGGGAGTAGCAGGATAGGTGTCACCCGTTGTCAGCGTAAAGTCACCGTTGGTGAACAGTTGTTCGCTGGTATCGGTGTCGTCAGTGTTGTCGTCTGTGTCCTTATCACAAGCGATTGCGGTAGCAAGCATAGCTATGCACATAATCGCAATCAGCAGTGTTAGAAGAAAACGTTTTTTTGTGTTCATTGTACCACCTTATGATATGTTATTGAATATAATTATTATAATCTTAATTATTATAAAGCAAACTCAATTATATTGCAATAGATTTACCCAAAATTTCTCTTTCCGTTTAATGTTTTTTTACAATGTGGTCAAGCTATGATAATGATGATTTATAAAAAATCAAGTTAGGCACACAATAAGGCTATGGGAAATTTGTGGGAGAGTGGACGAATAAGTATCGGCAAAAGGATATTGATAGTAATGGCAAGCCTATTTGCAGGGTTTGCAACGGGAGTATTCGGCGGTGGCGGCGGAATGATAGTAGTGCCTATCCTAACGGGATTATACGGACTTGAGCCCGTCAAAGCGCACGCGACGGCAATTGCGACGATATTTCCGCTATGCCTCGTCAGCGTAATATTCTATTTGACTCAAGGCGGTTGGCAATGGAAGAGCGGATTGGTCGTAACGGCAGGTGTGGTTGTCGGCGGAATAGTCGGAGCGCTCTTGATGAAGAAGATACCGGCAAAGTGGTTACAACCCATATTCTATATTTTGATGATAGTGGGCGGGGTAAAAATGGCGCTCGCATAACGCAAAGGCGTAATAATAACAACGAGGTAATTTTATAATTATGCAATATTTATGGTATATAATCGCAGGGCTTATCGGCGGCATAATCGGTGGAATGGGCATGGGTGGCGGTACGTTGTTGATACCGATTTTGACGATTTTTTTGGGTGTGGAGCAAGTAGAGGCGCAATTGACTAACCTCATATCGTTTTTACCAATGGCAATAGCGGCGGTAATAATACACGCCAAAAATAAACGTATAGATTTCAAAGCAATGTTATGTGTTAGTGTGCCTGCATTGATAACGGCATGTGTCGGCGCCTTCGTTGCTCCGAGAATTAAGGGGGAATTTCTTTCCAAAGGCTTCGGTATATTTTTGACTTTGCTTGGCGTAGCGATGCTTGTCAAAATTATAATTCAAATAATCAACGCAAGACGAAAAATAAGATAAAACTCACATATTGCAATATGCCGATATGCAGATATGCGAATGTATATTTATTCAAATCGTCGTATGGTTATACAATCATACGACGATATATTTTTCATATTTTCATCACGTTAAGAATAGGCTTAAATAAGGTGAAAAATGGAAAAAGATAAAATTCTAAACGTTGCCAGATACATAGCAATGACGGGGTGCACGGTTAGAGGTGCGTCTAAGATATTCGGCATTAGCAAGAGCACCGTGCACAACGATATGACCAAAAAACTAGTCTATATAGACGCAGGGCTATATCGTAGGGTTAAGAGTGTGTTGGACTTTAATATGTCGGTGAGACATCTGCGGGGAGGAGAGAGTACGAAGAAGCTCTATCAAAAGAACAAAACCTAGTCGCCATTAGGCTTGGCTTTGTCCCAAAGGCTATTTCTTTCGGGGTTAAAGATAGCCGACATAATATGCTTTTTGGAGTCTACGAATTGTTCGTCAAGGTTGCGAATTAGTTGCTTGACGTCCTCTCTTTTGGTATGTTTGTCCCTAGGACAAGGGTTAAAAATCACAGGCAAGCCTAGTCTTTTTGCCGTCCAGTTGATTTGCTTTTCTTCGATATAGACTAGCGGTCTTATGAGTGTTATTTTGCTTTTGTCCATGTAGCTTATAGGCATAAAGGTCGAAAATCTGCCTTCGTACAATAGAGAGAGCATCATGGTTTCAATCACGTCGTCGGCGTGGTGACCTAGCGCGAGCTTGTTGCAACCGTGGTCGATAGCGACGTTGTTGAGAGCGCCTCTACGCATCTTGGAGCATAGAGAACAAGGGCTTTTTTCTTTTCTTTCGTCAAAGATAATTGCGGCAATATCGGTCTTTTCTATTATTAGCGGAACGCCTACGCTCTCGCAGAAGTCCTTGGTTGCCTGCACTTGATTTTTGTCGATATCTTCGAAGCCCATATCTATATTGATAGCTATGAGGTCAAACTTTTCGGGTGCGAATTTTTTGTATGCGGCAAGCACGGCAAGTAGAGTAATACTGTCTTTACCGCCCGAAAGTCCAACGGCAATTTTGTCGCCATCCTCAATCATTTTGTAGTCGCTTATGGCTTTTCTTGCTAGGCTCAATAGTTTTTGCATAAGTTGATTATATAAGTTTTGTCTTCCAAAAGCAAATGTTTGTTGACTAAAAGCTGAATAATATATATAATAAGATTGATATAGGAGAAGTATTTTGATAGATTCTATTATTGAGTTTTTTCGCAACGTGCTACCGAGCGACTATCTTACGATAATCATCATATCTATGATACCGCTTATCGAAGTTAGGGGAGCTATACCCGTAGCCGTAGCGATGGATATGAATATCTTTCAAGCATTTGCTTGCGCCTTTTTGGGTTCGTCGCTCGTTGCGCCTATACTTTTGCTTATTTTGCAACCTATACTTAAGTGGATGAAAAATACCAAGGCTTTTAGGTTTTTGGCTCACGCTGTCGAAGGTGTTTTTCAGAGCAAGGTCAGCGCGGTGCAAGACAAAGCCGACAAGGCTTTTGACCCCAAGATTATCGAGCGTAAGAAACTCTTGGGAGTCTTTGCTTTCGTTGCCGTGCCAATTCCTATGACGGGAGTTTGGACGGGCAGTGCCGTGGCGTCCTTTATGGGGCTTGGCTTTGTCAAGTCTATGCTAATGGTGATTTTAGGCAATATAGTAGCTTCTTCAATCATCACGCTTTTGTCATATTTTCTCAGTAACTACATTGATTATATCATATACGGACTTATGGCAATCGTACTCGTTGCGCTCGTCGCTTATATCGTCAAGCTCGTCGTGTCGATGCGCCGTTCCAAGTCGCAATCCAACGACGAAGACACCTCAAACTCGGAGCGTAAGGAATAGTAGGACTAATCTCCGGCTAGAAGTATTTGATTTTTTTTGGTGCAATTATACTTGATTTTTACTTTGGAGTATATTATTATTAACTTATGACAAACGTCTAAAAAGGAGAAAATATGAAAAAGTACGTTTCAATTTTAGCAATCATTATCATTGCCGTAATTATGGGTACTATGTTTATGGGATGTGACGACAAGTTCGATGAAGTTAAGATTACGCCGTTCACCCCGGAAGAAATGACCATGGGTACAGCCAAGCCTACCGCAGCACCCGTTACGGCTATTACGGAGAATAGCACTGCAACCGAGATGTTCTATGCTGCAATAGCCAACTTCTACGGCGCAGATTACGTGTCTACGTATCTCAAGGGCAACGTAGAGACCTCTATTAGGGGTCTCAAAGTCAACCAACTAGTAGTAGGTAACAAGGTTAGACAAGGTAAGGCTAACACCGCAGGTAGCAAGTATTTCGTAGACAATAGATCTTACAGCTTGTTCGCGCAAGTATACGAGGAGACCTACGTTGACTCTAACGGCAAGGCTTACATTAGAAGTGCGAGCGACATTAAGTATAAAGACGGCAAAGATAGCACGGGCAAGGGACTTGAAGGTTGGTCCAAAAAGTTTAAGGCTGCCGAATCTTTTGCTACGGTTAACGCTCTCGTAACTGAAAAAGTCAACGACCCAACCAAGATTTGGATGTACGATACCGACGTAGACGGCGCTATCGCTCAAATCACTAATGTAGAAAAGGTAGAAGGAAAGGATCAATACAAGTTCTCTATTATATTCGATCTTGACAAAGTTACTAAAAACTACAAGGCAGTTATGGAATATATGCTCAATCAATCGGTAGGATCCGAAGGACTTACTTTCCTCGCGCTCAAGTTCGACGTAGTAGTATGGGACAACGGCTATCTTGCAGACCTTTACATCACCGAGCAATACCAAGTTAAGATTGCAGGTATTATTGATAGCGCAATCGAGCTCAAATCCAGACAACAATATTCTTACAACCCTGCCGAAGCTGGTTACACCATGGCAGAAAAGGATACTTATTGCGCTGCTTGGGCAAAATAAGTTTCTAACGACTTAGCTAATTCCCCGACGACAAGTCGGGGATTTTTTTACTTAATTGCTTGACTGATTTGGGTAAAGTCGCTTTAGATCGTCAAAGATTATAATAGCTTGGCTATGATATTTTATTTTGCGAGCAAGACGCAACTAGTCGCGCCCCTTCAAAAATCAAAAAAAGTACTTGAAACAATATCGATAATATATTATAATATATAATATGGAACTGACTAAGAGCAATAAGATTTCAATAATCGGTCACTCTATAGCATTGGTTGTAGGCGTCGCGCTTATGATTATAGCGTCGTTTTACGACCTCAAAATTTCTCAAGCCGTGGGCGACCAACGCTCCTTTTTCGGACAACTATTTGCCGTGATTACCGAGTATCCCGCATATTTTGCCGTGCCTATAGCCGGCGTGATAATATTCTACAATTACGATGTTTTAGATAACAAAAAAGCAAAAATCGGAATTATGATTGCAGGCGCGGTGGTTATTTGGCTAGGTTGGCTTATGTTTGGGCTTAACGCCCAGAAGATGACGGAGCTTGCCGTCGTACCTACAGAGCAAGAGCACAATGTATTGTGGGCGATTTTCAAGGCGTTTTTCTACGGTGCTTTTACCTTAGGTATAGGCTACTTTTTGCCAAGAGATACTATGCATAGACTGCTCAAGTGGGCGGTATTTTCCTTAGTTTTTGTCATAGTGGCTTTGGTGGTTATGCGTGTTATGAAGTTTTTGTGGTGTCGTATGAGATACCGCGATATGCTCAAAGAGGGTAACTTCGACGGCTTTAGCAACTGGTGGCAAGTTATGATAGGTAGAGAAAAACTCGACCCGTCTTACAAATATACGTCCTTTCCGTCGGGGCACTCGTCAAGTATTACGCATCTGTGCTTGTTGTGGGTATTGTGTGATATTTTACCTTCGCTCAAGAGTCGCAAGTGGGTCAAACCTACGGTGTACGCCGTCAGCATAATTCTCATAGGCTTGACTATGTATTCCAGGATAGTCAACTGCGCGCATTTCTTGTCCGACACGGTAGCGGGCGTATATATCACTTACGCTATATTTTTCGTGCTCAAAAAGGTATTTTTTGCTAAGGACAAGTACACTTACGCAATCAGCGATAGGGCTCTATCTCAAGAGGAAGTTAAATGAAAGAAGCAATAAGACAAGCGATTTGGAGCGTGGCAACAGCGTTTATTTTGCTCACGATGCTCACCATAGGTTCATTCAAAGATTTGGCTATTGCCGAGGCTATTTGTCTACCCGGCAATACCTTTAGCGTCCTAATTGATTCTATTGCCAAAGTTCCCGCGTTTTTGATAATGATGGCGGCTTGCGGAATACTGCTCAAGTGCGCCTACAACAAAGAATGTAATATCGTACTCAAGAGGCTATATATCATTGCGTATTTTGTCTTGGGTATAATTTCGGCGACTTTCGCCGTTATTGACCTTTTTCAACTCATTTTTGACAAGAGGGTGTACTACGTTTCGGTATCGGCGGTATGCGGGGTCTTCGTTTATTTACTGTTTCTCAACGATTTGTCCAAGCACAGAAGACAAGAGTACGAAAGGTACAAGAAGTGGGCTATCACCGCTTGCATAATTGTCGGCGTAGTAGCGGGCATTTCTTACGGAATGAAGTTTGTATGGAAGAGAGCCTCTTATATCGACGTGGTTGAACAAGGTGCTACTTTTAGTCCATGGTACAAGATTGTCAACGTCGAGGGCGGTTGGGCAATGCCCGACAACAAGACGGCACTCGCCTTTACTACATGGACTTTGATGACTTTGACCAATATACACCCAAGACTTGCCAACAAGGTGGGTTGGATGCAAGTTGCCATCAACTTTTTCGTGGTTTTGGTCATCATCGGCTCGCTCTTTTCGGGCAAATACTTCTTGTCCGACGTAGCTATCGGCGGTATTATCGGATATGCCGTTACCAAGACAGCCAAGGTTTTGGCATTTGGCACTGACGGAGATAGGACGGACTTGTCCGAAAATAACTTATTGGGTAGGATACTATGAGCGTCGATTTCAATCAATCAATGTTTTCTTACTACAAGGCGTGTACGGCACACAATCCTGCCACCGACAAGGTGTGGCAATTTTGGGGTGCGAGCACTACCCGTGCCAAGTTTATAAGGGACGTAGAGAATTTTGCCGGCTACCTCATGAGCCTTGGCGTTGGCAAAGGTGACAACGTTGTGCTTTGCCTCAGCAATATCCCCAATGCATTGGTATGCTTCTACGCTATCAATAGGGCGGGAGCGATAGCCAATCTCGTTCATCCCGTCATACCTAGCGAAAAGCTACAAGCAATGGACGAGGAGATGTCGCCCAAAGCCTACGTACTTTTCGACGAGTTTTTTTACAAATATAAAGATTGGATTGAAGCTACGGGCAAGCCGATAATTTTGTGCTCTGCGCAAGACTATTTGCCGATGGCATTCAAACCTTTTTACAACGCCTACGTTGCCAAGAAATTGAGCACTGACAATTCTTCCAACGTGGTGAGATATAGAGATATAGGCAAATATATCGCGCCTACGGTAGCCGTTGACGGCGAGGATATGGCGGTGTATATGCATAGTGGCGGCACGTGTGGCAAAGCCAAGACGGTGATGATGAGCAATAGGGCTCTCAACAATCTCACAGACAACATACTCGACGCGATCGACCATAGATACAGCAACAAGGATGCAATGCTTATGGCGTTGCCGATATTCCATACTTACGGTCTTGGCGTATGTCTACATTCTATGATATGTGCCGGCATACGCATCATACTTATGCCTAAATTCAAGGCGGACACGGCTTGTTATCTCATCAAAAGATACGGTGTGACTTTCGTGGCGGGCGTGCCTTATATGTATTCCAAGATGCTTGCCTCGGGCAAGTTTAAGGGCAAAATGCTCACCAAAATTCGCGCTTGCTATTGCGGCGGAGACAAGGTTTCGGAAAACACCAAACAGCTCTTCAAGCAAGCTATGGAAAAGATAGGCAACAATATTTTGCTCAGCGAGGGCTACGGACTGACGGAAGCGTGCGTATGTTGCATCAACACCATGAAGGTGTACAAACCCAACTCAATCGGTAGACCCGTCAAGAGTATGACCTTTGCGATAATAGACGAACAAGGCAACTTTTTACCGCCAAAGAATAAGGGCGAGATAGTCATATCCGGTCCTACGCTGATGAAGGGTTATTATAACAGCGAGGGCGATCGAGAGGCTTTTTTTGAGGACGACAAGCACGTCAAGTGGCTCAAGAGCGGTGACGTGGGATATATCGACGAGGACGGCAACGTGTTTTTTACCGACCGTATCAAGAGACTTGTCAAGATATCGGGCGTCAACGTCTTTCCTCAAGAGATTGAGAACGTCGTCGACAACCTCGATTGCGTCAAAATTAGTTGCGTTGTAGAGACGACTATCAACGGCAAGAGCTCGACCAAGCTATACGTCGTCAAGGACACGTCCACCTTGCTTGACAACGAACAAATAATAGAAATAATCAGACAAGCTATAGCGCAAAACTTTATGAGGCACAGTATGCCGGGCATTATAGAATTTATTGACGAATTGCCAAGGACACCTATTGGAAAAGTAGATTTTTTGGCGTTGCAACAGATGAGTAGGTAGGAGGAAAAATGAATAGACCGTTGGCATTGATATTTGATATAGGCACTCAATCAACCAGAGGATTGCTATTTGACAAACAAGGAAATCTCGTACATAAGTCGCAAGTGTGCGAAGACTTTTTCGTGCTAGGTGAGGACGGCAGAGCCGAGAAGGACACGCTTAGTCTCTACGACGGCGTAGTCGAGGTTTGTGAGCAAATTAGGAAGGACGCGCCTGAGCTGTTAGACGACGTCGTTGCCATCAGCGTCACCTCTATTCGTAATACCACGGTATTTTTGGACGCCGAGGGCAATCCCTCCCGCAACACGATATTGTGGCTGGACAAGCGAGAGGTAGATTGTCCCGACCCGCTTCCCGCTTTCAATAGATTTTTGTACTTTTTGGTAGGTATGAGCGAGGGCGTAAGGGTATCACGCAAGACCTCTTATACCAATTGGGTTAGAGTCAACCAACCCGATATTTGGGCCAAGACGGCTAAGGTAGTCGTACCGTCCACCTACGTCAACTTTCGTCTTACGGGCAATCTCGTCGAGAGCAACGCGGGTATTGCGTGCAAAATCCCCTTTGATTACAAAAAGCGTTGTTGGCAGACCAAGCACGGCTTGACTTATCCCGTTTTCGGCACGCCGATTGACAAGATGTGCGATTTGGTCAATCCGGGCGAAATTTTGGGATACGTAACCGAGCAATGTAGCAAGGAGACGGGACTCAAACAAGGGCTTCCTGTCGTAGCTTCGGGCACCGACAAGGGATGTGAATCTCTCGGTGTGGGAGCAGTGAGCTCCAACGTAGCGTCAATCAGTCTAGGCACGGCTTCGTCGGTTGAGATTTGCACCGACAAATACGTCGAACCCGAGGCGTTTATGCCCGCCTATCCATCGGTAGTTATGGGCAAGTGGAATCCCGAAATTCAAATATTTAGAGGCTTTTGGATGGTAAGTTGGTTTAGAGAGCAGTTTGCCCTCTACGAACAAAAAGAAGCCGAGGAGACGGGCGAAAAGGTGGAGAGAATATTGGATAGAAAACTCTCCAATGTTCCCGTCGGCTCGCACGGACTTATTTTGCAACCTTTATGGGGACCGGGGCTCAAAAACCCGGAAGCCAAAGGCTCGATGATTGGCTTTACCGACGTGCACGATAGAGAATATATGTATCGCGCCATTATCGAGGGATTGTGCTACGGCTTGTTGGACGGTCTCAACAATATGCAGACGCGCGCCAAAATTCGAGTCGATAGGGTAGGCGTGTCGGGTGGTGGCTCGCAGAGCGACGTTATTTGCCAAATATTGTGCGACGTGATAGGCAAACCCGTCTACCGCGTGCAAACTCACGAAACGAGTGGTCTGGGTGCCGCTATGATAAGCTTTGTCGGTGTCAAAGAGTTTGACGACTTGGAAGATGCTCTCAAGTCTATGCGCCACGTCAAAGACGAGTTCGTTCCTAACTCGGCGGACCACAAAATATATCACGAATATTACAACAGAGTGTATAGAAGAATGTATCGCTATATGCGTCCGTTGTACGACGAACTCTACGACATACTCGGAGAGAAGTGTAAATAATAGCAAAACTAATCACAATATAATCGTAAAAATCCACCTAATACAGGTGGATTTTTCGTTGCAAGCAAATAATTAGTTAGTCTTGATTGCCTTCTTTTGCCGTTTCTTCGTTATAGGCGGCAATTATTGCTTCCGTAAATATAGCCCTCGTTTCGCTATTGATAGGGTGAACTATGTCCTTAAACTCGCCGTCGGGGGTCTTTTTGCTAGGCATAGCCACGAATACTCCTTCCGTGCCCATAATAATCTTGATGTCGTGCACGGCAAAACAATCGTCTATCACCACGGAGGCAACGCCTTTGAGTTTGGAGTCGCTGTTGTTGATGAGTCTTACTCTAACGTCACTTATTCTCATATTTTCACCTCGCATATTTTGGATAATATAATTATACTACCTTTTTTTTCGTTTGTCCATACCCAAATTTTTGCTAAGAGAACATAAGGCGTGGCGAGCGCATATATTGTAATATGTTGACTTTTGACGAAATAAGCAAGATACATTTTGTCGGCGTATGCGGAGCAAGCCTCAGCGTGCTTGCGACGCTGTGTTTGGATATGGGACTCGACGTGAGCGGAAGCGACTTGAGAGATTGCGCTCAAATGGACTTTTTGAGAGAGCGAGGTGTAGATTGCGTGGTTGGTCACGACCCGTCAAAAGTCCGAGATGTCGACCTAGTGGTATATAGCTCGGCAATAAACCTTGACGATCAAGAATTGGTATTTGCCCGCAAGATAGCCGTACCTTGCCTAGAGAGGAAGGACTTTTTGCCGTTGATAGCAAGTCGGTTTGACAAGACTATCAGCATATCGGGCAGTCACGGCAAAACCACCACCTCGTTGATGATAGAGCACGTAATGCGTAAGTTGGGGTGCAAGTTTGCCTCGCATATCGGTGGGCAAGCGGTGGACGGTACGCCTTCGCCCGTCTATACGGGCAACGAGTATTTTTTGAGCGAAGCTTGCGAATATCGTCGCAGTTTTTTGTCTTTTGACAGCTGGTTAGGGGTCATCACGTCTATAGACTACGACCACCCCGACACTTATAGCGACGAGGGACAGTACGCCGATGCGTTTGAAGAGTATCGCAGGCGTTGCACAAGATGTATCGTCACTCAAGATTGCATAGATAAGCTATCCTCGCGTAGCAACCTCGTCACTTGCGGTTATTTGCCGACGTGCGATTATTACGCTTGCAATCTACAACAAGATAGAGCCAAATTTTCATATACGCTAGTTCACGGCTCTCAGTCGGTTGTCGTCAAGCTTGCGGTGGTAGGCAGACACAACGTAGTCAACAGTATGCTTGCCGTAGCCACTCTACACAACCTAGGTTTTTCTCTGGATAGCGTTTGTGAGGCTCTTAGCGACTTTGAGGGGGTCAAGAGAAGAATGGAATGTAGGGGCAAGACGGAGAGGGGAGCGAGGGTAATCGTCGACTACGCTCATCATCCTACCGAAATCAAGACGGCAATCGACACGGCGTTGATGATGACACGTGGCAAAATTTGGGTGGTATTCCAACCACATACCTATTCTCGCACCGCCGTGTTGCTCGACGGCTTCGTAGACAGTTTTTATTGGTGTGACGAACTAATTATCGCCCCTACCTATTCGGCGAGAGAGAGCAAGAGCGACGGAGCCGATGCTTTCGACTTGTATTGCGCTTTGGTGCGGCGGGGCAAGATGGCTTGCTATATCGACGACGACAAAAAAATAGCCGATTATATCACGAAATCGGCAGAAAAAAACGATTTAATTTTGATTTTGGGGGCAGGGGATATTGCAGGACTAGCCACCTTGTTGGTTTAGCAACGTATCACCGTCTTGTAATACATAGGCTTGGATGACAGCTCCTCAAACAATTCTTTGGTTTGACTGATGTCAGCCACGCTGTCTACGAGGTTGTCGACTTTGACAATCTCGGTTGCAAGCATATTGACGGCAGTTTCCAATTCTCCGTAACCGTTGTCCAAGCCGTAGACGGTGAGGTTGCGGGTGATGATAGGGCTAAAGTCGCCTTGCAAGTTGCCTAGCGAAGGATTGAAGCCGTACAGTCCCACTTTGCCGTCTTGAGCTAGGTTGTAGAGCACGTTGCCAACGCTGGCGAATGCGTCGGTATCGATGACGAGATAGTCAGCCATTTTGCCCGAAGTAATCTCTTTGAGCTTGTCCGTCAAATCCTCTTGCGACAGGTCGATTTGATAATAAATTCCCATATCGCTTGCCATCTCTAAGCGAGCCGAGTCGTCGTCGACGATGATAGGAATAGCTTGGTAATACACGCACAGTTGAGCAAAGATTAGGTTGATTGCGCTAGCGCCGTATATCAACACGTATTGAGTTTTTTGGATATTTAGCTTCTCGTGCATTGCGATAGTGAGGGCAATGTCTTCGATAAAAGTGATAGCCTCGTCGGTCATACCTTCGGGCATAGTGTAGATATCGCCAAGAGCGACGTTGCAGTAATCGCTGAGATAACCGTCAATATTTTGACCGTGAATTTTGATAGAGTCGTTGACGCCCTTAGAGTATGGCGACAACATAACGCGTTGACCTTTTTTGAGAGTAATGTCGTTGCTTTCGCTAATGAGTCCAACGGCGATACGACAAGGCGAGAGAGGGGTAGCGGGATTGCTATTGTAGAGCGCAATATCGCCGGCGCATACGCCCGCACGGGTGACCTTTACTTTTGCAAATTCTTTGCTGTCGAGCGTTTCCGACGATTCCACCTCTTCGATATTGCGTGTCGAGTTGATTTTCCAAGATATCATATATCCCCCCAAATACGTTAAGCGGTTATGATTATAGCACACCCAATATCAAAAAGCAATCATAAGTGGCTCAAACAAAAATATAAAGCGAAAATTTTTATCGCAAGTTTTTTTTGCAATGATAGCTTTATAATTTTGCTAAAAATTGCCAAACAACCTCTATTAACTCAAAAATCTATCAAATCTCGGCTAATAGTGGCGTTATTTGGAATTTGAGCCAAAAATTATCTTCAACAATTTTGATAAATAAACTTATTATAATGCTTGACTTAAAAATACTTATTGTGTATAATTCTAAAAGAAATATAGGAATGTGAGGTGATATTATGAACGAGAAGATTCAACCTGCATATCATGATGTTACAATCGAATGTCAATGTGGCGCTAAGTTCGTTTGCGGTTCGACAAAAGAAGGGGACGTTATCAAGGTAGAAGTTTGTAGCAAATGCCATCCTTATTATACAGGAAAACAAAAACTTGTAGACACGGGCGGTAGAGTGGATAAGTTCAAGAAACGTTACAATCTGTAATATCCGACGTAGTGCAAGAGCAATCTTGCACTATTTTTTTAATAACTAACAGGAAAGTATGAGCAGAAAAAAGTGTACCTCAATAGGCGGTCAAGCGGTCATCGAAGGCGTTATGATGCGTGGCAAGTCGAGTATGGCTACCGCCGTAAGAGACGAAAAGGGCAATATCGTAGTAGAGAGCAAGTATATCACGCCCGTGTCTAAGAAAAATTTTTTGTTCCGCACTCCCTTTTTGAGAGGAATATTCAATTTTATCGACACTATGGTACAGGGTATGGGCACTCTCATGCGCTCGGGAGAAGTCTTTGAAGGAGAAGCCGAACCCGGCAAAGTAGAGAAGTGGTTTGCCTCTAAGAAGATCAATTTTTACAACCTTGTTATGGCGTTTTCCGTCATAATGGGACTTGCTTTGTCTATCGGTTTGTTTTTCTTTTTGCCACAACTCATCACCAGCGGAATAGTAGCCCTAGCCAAGATTGATTTGCAAAACTCGAGCATCGGACTGCAGATTGCATTCAACTTTGTAGAGGGCTTGGTGAGGATATTGCTATTCGTAGGTTATATCGCGCTTACTTCGCTGATGAAGGACGTCAAAAGGACGTATATGTATCACGGCGCCGAGCACAAGACAATTAGTTGCTACGAGCACGACTTGGAGCTCACCGTAGACAACGCGCGCAATATGACCCGTATTCACGATAGATGCGGTACGACTTTTATGTTTATTGTAATGATAGTCAGCGTATTCGTATTCTCGCTTACGGGTTGGCAAGGCGACAATCTTTTTGTAAGATTTGCCATAAGACTTGCGCTTTTGCCTGTTGTATCCGGCGTTAGTTACGAGCTCCTAAAACTCTTTGCCAAATACGACAACGCATTGGTAAGATTCTTCAAGTTGCCGGGACTTTTACTGCAAAAAATCACTACCAAAGAGCCAACCGACGATATGTTAGAGGTGGCTATCGTGGCATTCAAGACGGTGCTGGCAATGGACGCCGACAACACTATACCTACTCAAAGTTTCGACACCAACAAGCCTTATAAGAAAGCAAGACAGGAACTTGACGAGGTGTTAGACAAGGCAGGTTGCGATAGAGCCGACGGCGATTGGATAATGTGCGAGGTGCTTGGCGTTGGTCGAGAACAGCTAGCTAGCGTTACGCATATTCGCAGTAGCAAGCTTGCCAAGGCAATGGAATATGCCAAGCAAGTCGTAGGCGGTATGCCGGTATGGAAGGCAATCGGCAAAGCCAATTTTTACGGATACGATATTATCGTCAACGAGGACGTATTGTGCCCAAGACCCGAGACGGAATATCTTGCCGAGCAAGTTATCAAACTTACCAACGCAGACAGTAGAGTACTCGATATGTGTACGGGAAGCGGTTGCATTGCCATAGCCGTAGCCAAGGAGAGCGGAGCGAGCGTCGTAGGCGTGGATATATCCGACAAGGCGCTAGCCGTAGCGAGCGAAAATATCAAACTCAACGCCGTAGAAGAACAAGTTACGCTCGTGGAGAGCGACTTTTGGGACAAGGTTGAGGGTAAGTTTGACGTGATAGTATCCAATCCGCCTTATATCAAGACGGGGGATATAGCCTTACTTGACGTCAACGTGCGAGATTACGACCCACGTATTGCGCTGGACGGCGGAGTAGACGGCTTGGATTGCTATCGCAAGATAATCCCTAACGCAAGCGAATACCTCGTTGAGGGTGGTAGCTTGTGCTTAGAGTGCGGTATGGGACAAGCAGAGCAAGTGGCATCAATGATGAGTGAGCAAGGCTACGATTGCAATATCGTCAAAGATTTAGAGGGAGTCGACCGCATAGTCGTCGGCAAAAAGGTGGATAAATGTTTGAAAGACTAAAAAAGATGTTGGAGAGGTTTGAAGAACTCACTCAACTCATCTCCGACCCGACGATAATTGCCGACCAAGCGAGGTGGCAGAAGCTTTGCAAGGAGCATAGCGACCTCACGCGTCCCGTAGAATTGTATAAGAAGTATCTTGCCCTTACGGCAACGATAGAGGAATGCAAAGAGATTATCGACGACGGTAGCGACAGAGATATGGTGATGCTTGCCAAAGAAGAGTTGTCGCAAGCCAACAAGGACGAAGAGGCTCTAATCGGAGAAATCAAAATCGCGCTATTGCCCGTTGACCCCAACGACGACAAAAACGTCATCATTGAAGTCAGAGCGGGTGCAGGCGGAGAAGAGGCAGGCTTGTTCGGTGCGCAAATCGTGCGTATGTATATGCGTTACGCCGAGCGTATGAGGTGGAAAGTCCAAGAGATTGATATGAACTACACCGAGCTTGGCGGCGCAAAAGAAGTGACCTTTATGATAAGCGGCGTAGGCGCGTTTAGCAAGCTCAAATTCGAGAGCGGAGTACACCGTGTGCAACGCGTACCCGAGACTGAGTCGCAAGGCAGGGTTCATACTTCCACCGTTACGGTTGCGGTATTGCCCGAGGTGGAGAATATCGATATAGAGATACTCGACAAGGACCTCAAAATCGACACTTACCGTAGTGGCGGTGCGGGCGGACAGCACGTCAACAAGACGGATAGCGCAGTGCGTATAACTCACTTGCCTACGGGTATAGTGGTGACCAGCCAAGACGAGCGTAGCCAAATCAAAAACCGCGAAAGGGCAATGACGGTACTCAAGAGCCGACTTTACGAATATTATCAAAGCAAGGCGGACAGCGAATACGCCGCCAACCGCAAGTCGCAGATAGGTACGGGTGATAGAAGCGAAAAGATAAGGACCTACAACTTCCCTCAAAACCGCGTTACAGACCATAGAATAGGCTTTACAATGTACAACTTGCTCGACTTTATGGACGGGGACTTGTTCGAGATGATAGACGCGCTGCAACTTGCCAACCAAAATCAACTGTTGTCGCAAGTAGAGAACGATTGACATCTACCTCCATACATTTTATAATCAAAGAAATCAAGGAGAAATCTATGCAATATATTAGTACTAGAAACAAACAGCTCAAGTGCTCGTCCGCAGAGGCAATCGTCAAAGGATTGGCTGAGGACGGTGGCTTGTTCGTACCCGAGAGCATACCTCAACTAACCAAGTACGACTTCGACAAGCTCGTCGAGATGAGCTATCCCGAGAGGTCGGCTTACGTCTTGTCCAAATTTTTGGAAGACTTTAGCTATCAAGAGTTGCTTGACTACGCCACCCAAGCCTACGGCAGATTTTACGGCGACGACCCTTGTCCGCTCGTCAACGTAGACGACAACCTCTACGTTTTGGAATTGTGGCACGGACCTACGTGTGCCTTCAAGGACATGGCTCTCACCATGTTGCCTCACTTGTTGTCGGGTGCAAGAAAGAAGGTGGGAGAGAGTGACAAAACTCTCATTCTCGTAGCGACTTCGGGCGATACGGGCAAGGCTGCTCTCGAAGGTTTCAAGGACGTTGAGGGTACGGATATTATAGTATTCTATCCGTCCGACGGCGTCAGCGATATGCAAAAGTTGCAGATGATGACTCAAGAGGGTAGCAACGTCTACGTATGCGCTATAGAGGGCAACTTCGACGACGCGCAATCGGCGGTCAAACGTATCTTTGCAGACCCCGATATGGCGTCCAAACTCGCAAGCGCTGGCTACAAACTATCCTCCGCCAACTCTATCAATTGGGGGCGTCTCGCACCGCAAATTGCCTACTACGTATCGAGTTATTGCGATCTTTTGTCGGGTGGTCAAATCGAGATGGGCGACAAAGTCAACTTCGTCGTTCCGAGTGGCAACTTCGGCAATATCCTTGCAGCTTATTACGCGTCTCTTATGGGTGTAGGAGTGGGCAAACTCGTATGTGCCAGCAACGTCAACAACGTGCTCACCGACTTTTTCAACACGGGAGAATACGATACCAACCGTCCTTTCATCAAGACGATGAGTCCTTCTATGGATATTCTCATTTCTTCCAACTTAGAGAGATTGCTCTTTGAGTTTTCGGGCAGGGACGACTCTCTCATTGCCGAGAGAATGGCTAGCCTCAAGAGCGAGGGCAAATATAGCGTGACGGCGGAGGAGCTTAGCCGACTTAACGAAGTCTTTGCCGTAGGATACGCCACCGAAGAGGAGACTGCCGACACCATAGACAGCACCTACGACCTCTACGACTATCTTATGGACACCCACACGGGCGTGGCAATGAGCGTGTATAACTCTTACGTAGCGGAGACGGGCGCCGACAGACCTAGCGTAGTCGTATCCACTGCCAACGCGTATAAATTCCCTTGCGACGTATATCGTAGCCTCACGGGCGACGAGATAGAGGACGCTTTCAAGGCTTCCAAAAAGCTCTACGGCTTTACGGGAGAGGAGATACCCGAGCCACTTAGCAATCTGGACAAAAAGCAAGTTAGATTTACCGAGATAGTCGACAAATCCGACATCGAAAAGGTGGTTTTGGAGTACGTAAAGAAATAACTTACCGATTATTTGACGAAAAAATTACTCTAAGCAAGAGCGTATCGACGATATGCTCTTTACTTTTTATATAATATATGTTATTATTTTTATAGTTTGAAACAAAAAAGGAGACAATATATGTCAAAGAAGATTATTTATAGTGCGATACAGCCGTCGGGCATCATGACTTTAGGCAACTTTATCGGTGCTGTAAATAATTGGCGCGCCATTCAAGATAGCGACGACAACCAATGCTTGTTTGCGCTTGCCGACCTTCACACCATCACCGTCAGACAAGACCCTAAGCAATTTTACGACAACGCAATGAGCTTTTTTGCATTGCTCATGGCTATGGGCATAGACAAGGACAAGTCAATATTGTATTTTCAATCGCACGTGCACGAGCACAGCGAGCTTGCTTGGCTTCTCAACTGCTACACCTACGTTGGCGAGATGAATAGGATGACGCAATTTAAGGACAAGTCGTCAAAGCATAGCGACAATATCAATATGGGACTTATGGACTATCCCGTACTAATGGCGGCGGACATATTGCTCTACGGTAGCGACTACGTACCCGTAGGAGTAGACCAACTGCAACACTTGGAGATAGCAAGAGATATAGCGGTGAGAGTCAACAATATCTACGGCGACATCTTCACCGTGCCCGAGCCTATCATTAACAAGGTAGGCGCTAAGATTATGAGTTTGCAAGACCCTACTGCCAAGATGAGCAAGTCCGACCCGACCCCGGGAGCGGTCGTAAGCGTACTTGACGAAGAGTCGGTTATTCTCAAGAAGTTTAAGAAAGCAGTCACCGACAGTGGTTGCGAGATAATCTACGACCCCGACAACAAACCGGGTATTAGCAACCTACTCACCATTCTTGCGGCAACTTCTAACAAGAGTATCGAGCAAGTGCAACAGGATTGCCAAGGTATGAGATACGGCGACCTCAAGCTTGCCGTAGCGGATAGCGTAATCGAGATGCTCAGACCGTTCAGAAAGAGATACGACGACCTTATGAACAATAAGGACTACCTTATGCAAGTAGCGAGAGAAGGAAAGGAAAGGGCGTCGGAGATGGCAAGCAAAAAACTTGCCGAATTTAAGAAAG
Source organism: uncultured Clostridia bacterium (assembly GCA_937880755.1). Taxonomy (GTDB): domain Bacteria; phylum Bacillota; class Clostridia; order Christensenellales; family UBA3700; genus HGM11368. Next base: position 174,841 of record CALGRX010000020.1, on the reverse strand, counting down.
CAATAGGATACGTTTTGATTTAATGTTCGGATACGTTGTGCCAGACAAACCCAATATGTTTATCAAAGACTACACCGTCTACAAGGCATTTTATTGCGGATTGTGCAAGTCTATAGGCAAAAAGTGCGGACAGTTGATGAGATTTACCACCAACTACGACGTCACCTTTTTGGCTGTGTTCATGCACGCTATTTGTGATAGACAGGTGGAGTTTGCCGACGAGACTTGTATACTCAATCCTATCAAAAAGAAGAGCATTGTCAAGCACAACGACCTAATGAGTGCTATCGTGGATACCAACACCATACTTGCACACTATAAACTTGTCGACGATATATACGACGAGCATTCCGCCAAAGCCAGATTTGTGAACAAGGCGGTGCTCAATAGACATTACAAGAGAGCCAAAACCAATCTTCCCAAGGTGGACGAAATCGTAGCGGAGGGCTACGAGCGTCTAAGGATTATGGAAAAAAACAATCAAGCGGGAGCGGATATCGTAGCCGACGCCTTTGCCGAGATTATGAAGGAGATTGCTGCCGAGCTATCGGGCGACGATTATAATTCGCACGTTGGCGACGTAATGTATAACGTGGGCAAATGGGTGTACTGTGCCGACGCTCTCGACGATATAGACGACGACTTCAAGGGTGGCAAATACAACGTATTTCTCGCAGATTATAGCTATACCGACAAGGCGACATTCCTCAAGGATAAGTCTGAGGAACTCCAACTGCTATTTATGTCGTGTTACGACGCTATCAACAAGGCGTTTGACAATCTAAATATTGCCCGATACGAGGGGGTAATCACCAACGTATTGTGGTACGGCTTACTAACCAAAACCAAAGAACTGTTAAGGAGTGAAACTAAGTGCAAAAAGATCCGTATTTGATACTCGGTGTGGACAATGACGCCACGCAAGAAGAGATAAGGCAAGCCTACGAAAGGCTTAGAGAAGAGTACCAATCTCAACTTTTTGAAGAGGGCGAGGTTGGCAACTTGGCTGCCAAAAAACTCGACGAATTAGAGCGAGCCTATCACCAATGCATAGAGGACAAAGCCAATGACTTCCACTTTACCGAGGAGGGCAACGGCTTAGGCGAGATAGAAGATATGATTAGGGACGGCAATCTCGAAGGGGCGCAGTCTAAGCTTGACAATATCGAGATGAGAGACGGATATTGGCACTATCTGCAAGCCATCATTTATCACAAGCGCGGTTGGAACGTAGAGAGCAAAAAGCAACTCGACATAGCCCTCACTCTCGACGAGGACAACGAAAAGTATAAGCAAGCTAGAGAAAGACTCAACAAAGTGCTATCGGGGGCAAGCGCAGAGTACGCCAGCTCAGCTAGCGGTAGTGCTGCGGCGGGTAGAGCGGGATATTCTCGCCCCGACCAAGAGGCAAGGCGTGCCGCTAACGACGAAGCTTGTTGCAATACTTGTTCCACACTCATATGTTGCGACTGTTGTTGCGAGTGTATGGGCGGAGATTTGATACCTTGTTGCTAAAATGAAGAGAAGCTATCGCATTGCCATTTCGGGAATATCTGCCGCATTGACGATTATATCGCTATTGCTTGCAATGTTTCTGCCTACGGCAAAGGTAGCTTTTTTCGTAATATCGGCGCTATGCGTATCGCTTCCTCTCACTCAAGGCTTATTTTGGTCGGCGCTCGCAAGCTACGTCGTTGCGTCGGCAGTAGGATTTTTGGCAGGCAATATCAAAGCCCTGCCTTTTATATTATTCTTCGGCTTATACTCTCTGGTTGCGTGGCTTTTAGATTTTCGTTTTTATAATTTGCGTTTGCCTAAAGCTGTCAAAATCATACTGATAACGGTTATTAAGCTTGCATATTTCGTCTTAGCGTTTTGGGCGTGCTATAAGTTGATGGGATTGATAATCTCCGATATAGTCATAGGCTCTTGGCGACTAAGCGAGCCGTTATTTTGGGCTGTGGGAGTAGTACTATTTTGTGCCTACGACCCATTGTATAGGATAGTATTTAAGTTGGTGTCGAGGCGAGTTGCCATCGTCACCAAGAGGGGTGAGCCTACTCGGCCCGACGACGACAACATAGACGATTTATTTGGCTAAAATAGTAAAAAACGCAATACGTATCGGCAAAAATATATATTTGATTGAGTAAAACGTAATTCTATAATCATACCGTTTTTTTACCGTTAAGTGAAACTCGTCGCATATGCGATTGCAAGAAATATCCACCCTTGGTTGGGGTGGATATTTTAGCATAATATGTATCTTATACGTATCTTAGATTACGTCGTCGTCGCCGTTTCTACAACAGCAGCAGATGATGAGTATCAAGATTATGAGCGTGCAACAGTCGCATCCACCGTCTCTGCCGAAGAAACAGTTGTTGCCGGATCTTCCTTCATTGTCGCCACAGCAACAGCTTAAGAGTAAGATGATAATCCACAAGTAGCAGCAATTATCCATAGATTGACCTCCTATTTTCAATGTTTTTTCTTATTTTACAATATGAGACAAAATACGATTGTGTTACCGTGATAATATGTACTTATCAACCAATAGGCATATTATTTTGCACGGAGGGGTTATGCGCGGGTGTTTGACGTTGACGGAGAGTGAAGAACAATCTATTAGGAGCTACATTCCGCCCAACGGAGCTGTCAAGGGAATAGCCGATTTTTATTTTATATTTAGCGACAGCACGAGGCTCAAGATACTGTCGGTGCTTGCCGTGACGGAACTTTGCGTATGTGACGTGTGCATATTGTTGGGACTCAACCAAACCACCGTATCTCATCAGCTCAAACTTCTCCGCGACGCTCGAATAGTGGCGGATAGGCGGGTGGGCAAAATCGTCTTTTATCGCATCGTCAACCCTTACGTCAACGAAGTAATGATGACGGGGGTCAACAATCTCAACACGTCCAACGGAAAGTACGTTTAATTATTGTATCGACAGCCAAAGTATGATATAATATCCTTATGGATTTGATTAGGCAAAAGGTCAAGGATTTACCCGAAAACAGCGGAGTTTATATAATGTATTCCGCCGACAGACAGATTTTGTATGTCGGCAAGGCTCGCAATCTCAAAAAGAGGGTTACTCAGTACTTCGGTTCACCCGTCGGCAAGACCGACAAGGTGCTCATTATGGTGTCCAAAATTGCCGATTTTGAATACATCATCACTCGCAACGAGATAGAGGCTTTGGTGCTCGAGAACAACCTCATCAAAAAGCACCAACCGCCTTACAATATACTTCTCAAAGACGACAAGAGTTATCCTTTTATCAAAATCAATACCAAGCAAGCCTATCCCAAGGTTGAAGTGGTACGCAAGCTCAAAAACGACGGAGCTAAATACTTCGGACCTTATATGCAAGGCATTACTTCCAAGGAGATAGTCGATCTCATCTATTCGGCTTTTCCTTTGCGCTCGTGTGGTATCGATATGTCTAAGCCACCCAAAGGGCACAGACCTTGCCTCAATTATCACATAGGCAGGTGCAAAGCGCCTTGTATGGGGTACGAGACGCCCGAGCAATACGCCGAAACGATAGCCAAAGTCGTGGCTTTTTTGCAAGGCAATGACAAGTCGGTGGCTAATATTCTTACACGCAAAATGAAAGAGGCGTCCGAGCAGACGGAATACGAGATTGCCTTGATGTATAAGCAAAAACTCGCCGTGCTCGACAAACTTATCCGTCGTCAAGTGACGGCTTTGCCTAAGGATTTTGACCTCGACGTATTTGCCATTGCTTCCAACGGGCTCAACGTCGTGGTATCCACGCTTTTCGTCAGAGCGGGCAAGCTGGTGGGCTCGGACAAACAAGTCGTGGACAGTCTTAGCCTAACCGAGCAAGACAGTCTATCCAACTATATCCTGCGCTATTACGACGGTGTGCCGTATATTCCGCAAGAAGTTATCACAAGCGTTGCACTCGAAGACGCCGACGTTTTGGCGGAATACATTGGCGAGAAGAAGGGCAAGAAGGTCAACGTCATCACCCCTCATCAAGGTGTGCGCAAGCAACTCGTAGATATGGCAATGAGCAACGCTTGCGACTATCTCGACAAGTCGCTGTCGCTCAAAGAACGTCAAGACAATATGACGGTGGGCGCAATGATACAACTTCAAGAATTTCTCAAGCTCTCCCGTATGCCTATTCGCATGGAATGCTACGACATATCGCATATATCGGGCACCAACAAGGTAGGTTCGATGGTGGTGTTTATCAACGGACAACCTGCCAAATCGCACTATCGCAAGTTCCATATCAAGACGGTAGAGGGCAACAACGACTTCGAGAGTCTCCAAGAAGTGCTTAGACGTAGGATATCTCGCCTACTAGACGAGCAGGAAAAAGACGAATCCTTTTCTTCACGTCCCGACCTTATCATCATAGACGGTGGCAAGGGACAACTCAGCAGCGTCATGCAAGAGGTAGAGAAAGCGGGGCTTAGCGGTGTAGAAATCGTAGGTCTTGCCAAGAGCGAAGAGGAGATATTCTTCCCGGGTCAATCGCAATCGGTGCTTTTGCCACGCAACAGTTACGCCCTCAAGCTCGTCCAGCGCATAAGGGACGAGGCACATAGATTTGCCATAACATTTCACCGCAACGAGCGTAAACGCACCCAGACCAAGAGCAGACTTACCGATATAGCGGGTGTGGGCGAAACCAAGCAAAAACGGCTCATACAAGCTTTTAGGACTATGGACAATATTCGCAACGCAAGCATAGAGGACTTGTTGCTCGTCAAGGGTATGGATAGACCTACCGCAATAGCGATATACGAGCATTTTCACCTAGGCGATACGTCGGAAGATTGACATATTATCACAAAGGATATACAATATAAGTATTATGAAATACAAGGCAATTTTTAGTGATTTTGACGGCACTCTATATCGTAGCGACTATACGATATCTCAAGCCAACAAGGATGCAATCCAACGCTATATAGAGGCGGGCGGACACTTTATTCTCGCAACGGGCAGACTATTTCAGTCTATTTTGCCCAAAGCCAAAGAGCTTGGCTTGCGTGGCGATTTGATATGCTACCAAGGCGCGGGCGTATACGATATCGAGACGAGGAAACTAAAATACAGCAATTTTTTCGAGCCCTCCTTGGCTTTGGAAGTGGCGGATTTTTTGGACGAGCGCAAAGACTTAGTCGGCATGGCTTACGTGGACGACGAGTGTTGCGTGCAATACAAAAACCCATATACCGACAACTTCGCCATGATATGTCAGATATCTTACAACGTGACGGGCAAGACTTTGCACGATTTTCTTTTGGGTAGCAATCCGCCTATGAAACTCATTGCGCTCATAGCCCCCGACAAAGCCCCTCAACTTATCGATGAGGCAAGACGACAATTCGGCGATAGGGTGGTTATGTGCCGTTCCAAACCCGTGATAGTAGAGTTTTTGCCCTTTGGTATCAACAAGGGTAGCGCCGTGAGAGAAGTGTGCAAAATGCACAATTGGAGTCTTGACGAAGTAATTGCCGTGGGCGATAGCGAAAACGATATTTCTATGATACAGACGGCGGGCTTGGGCATAGCCACAGCCAACGCCTTTGACGTGACCAAGAACAAGGCGGATTTTGTCAGCGTGTCCAACGACGAAGACGCTATTGCGCAAATAATTTATAAGTTTTGCTTAGAAGAGCAAGCCTGACGGAGGATAATATGGCAGTAAATATGGAAGAAGAACTCGTAGTCAAGACAGTCAAGCTCGGACAGTTTTGCAAGGCTTGCGGTCTCAATATTATCGTAGGCAACGAGGACGACGACGTAACCTTTACTTCTATGCTAGTCAATCGTCCGGGGCTATTGCTAGCAGGCTTCGAGGACTATTTCGGCGCGGGCAGAGTGCAACTCGTAGGCTTTGCCGAGCACTATTATTTTGACTCTCTCGATAGCGAAAACAAACGCAAGACCACCGAGAGAATATGTACCAAAGAGATTCCTTGCATAGTCTACGCTAGGCAGTTGCAACCCGACGCAACGGCAATCGAGGTTTTTCGCAAAAACAATATTCCCGTTTTGCAGTCGGCTTGCACGACCACACAGCTCAACACCACAGTTGCCGATTATCTTCAAAACTTACTTGCACCTAGCATATCTTGCCACGGCACCTTGCTTGATATCAGCGGTACGGGCGTGTTGATAACGGGCGACAGCGGACTTGGTAAGAGCGAAACGGCGTTGGAACTCGTGCATAGAGGACACCGTTTGGTTGCCGACGACGCCGTAATTATCAAAAAGGTCAACAACGAACTCGTGGGTAGAGCGCCCGACAATATCAAGTTCTTTATGGAAGTAAGGGGTATAGGTATCATTGACGTGCGTAGACTTTACGGTGTGGGAGCGGTGCTGGACAGCGAAGATATCCACTTGGTTATAGAACTTCAAAAGTGGAAGGACAATATGGGTGGAGTTGAAAGACTTGGCAAAAATCAAAGCGAAACCACCATATTGGGTATCAAAAAGCCAAAAATCGTATTGCCCGTTATGCCGGGTAGAAACCTTGCCATAGTCGTAGAAGTTGCCGCAAGGAACTTCCGTCTCAAAGAGTTTGGCTACGATCCTCTCAAAGAACTTATGAACAACGCCAAGATAACGGAGTAAGGTTATGACCAATTACGAAATGATGAAGCTTGCCGAAAGGCTCGACGAAGACTGCGACGATATATTTGCAGAGTTTTGTTCTCTCTACGACGCCGAGGACTACGAGTCCGACCCCGAAGCCTTCAAACGCAAGTACAAAGAATTTTATACCGATATCAAGCTATCTCACAAAGAAGATTGGTAAAAGCATAATTTACTGCATTTTCGATAGTGATTTTCGATAAATTGTAGCAATTAGGCTTTATTTGCAACTTCGATCAAATAACGACCTTAATTATTTGTAAGGTCGTTTTTTTTGATTAATTTGTCAATCGGTAATATTTTCGGGACTAAACAACGGAGAGTTGAAAAAGTCCTACAAAGAGATTTTCAGTCCGTTGCAAATGCCATAAATCGTCGAAAGTTTAACGGTTGCTTCTAGTCATCGTAACAATGGTAGGACGAGGTACACCACTTAGAATTGCCAAAGCATTACGGAGATTTGTCTTTCTTTTACCAATTCAATAATTCTTGCATAAACAGCATCTACTAATCTCATAGATACACCATATGGGGAGTAGGTATGCTTAATTCTAATATCAATCTACTAGATTTTCTTGTATAAATTCATACACTTGAGGAGCTTTATCCGCCCAATTTTTGAATATCCACTTGGCGGTATTGCGGTTTTGGATATTGAGTTTTAGCTCCATCAGCGGCATGGTATTGGACTCGATTTTTAGTACGACGGTATAGGTGCCGTCGGCGTTCTTGTAATAGTCGGAGAAGTAGTCTTGCTTCTTACGATACGTCATACGATTTTTTTTGATAATATCCGTAATATCGTCACGCACCGACGAGTTGATATTGGTATAGAAATGATTTAGACACTCTCTGCCGTCGCTGGTAATAGTATATCTAGGTGTACTGCTTCTAGGCGAGATATTGGCGACGAAACTCGTTTTGATAAGGTCTGCAAGGCTTTCTTTGCATTCCATATAATTTATCCAATTATTTTCCGTAGCCATCTCGACTATGATGTTCTCTTGTAGCGGCACGTCCATCTTGTCGAAGATATACAGCAATATCAGCTTGTTGATTGATTGTTGGTCAAACATAGCGATCAGTCGATAAAAGGTTGTAGCTTATTTAGCAATTCGTCACACTCGTCGGCATAAATTTCAAGCACGACGGGATGGTTGAGGTCAAGCGAAAAAATACCTAGGATAGATTTGGCGTCAACGACGTATCTTCCGCTTCTCAGGTCCATTTCGTAGTCGTATTTTGTCAGCAACTCGACAAAGCTCTTTACGCTGTCGGTGGTATTGAGTAAAACAGAAACCGATTTCATAGTCTATCTCCAAAATTATTGATTATCAATATTATAATACATATTATTGCAAAAAGCAATAAAATACTTCGCACGCCTAGTCAATAAATTTTTGTTGATTATTTTGGCTGTTTATTCTATAATAAAAGCCAAGGAGTGATTATGAACGCAGAAACGCAACAAGCATACCAAATATTTTCTATGAGATGCCACGAGATTATTGCTAGCAAGTACGTAATGTCGGGCAATTATATTATGCGCCTGCTTAGATACGTAGCGTCCACCCCTTGTCTTATAGACTTTGTTGCCAAGTGCAACCAAGGCTTCAATTATCGCGACGAGTTCGAGCTCGCCTCGTCGGGTGCAAGCTTTAGACTGCCTTCTTCCAAAAAGAAGATTGTCGCTCTCGTCACGGGTATGTTGTTTGAGATTGACCGTAGCCAACTCAACCTCAACGCATTTTTCATCAAATATTACGGTGTGTCCGACTACGAAGAGGGCTACAAAACCTTTTGCAAGAGCGTCATCGAGCCCTATATCGAAGCCTTTGCTTTGGTGCTTCAAGACGATTTAGCCGAAGAAACTCCCGACGTGTCCTCCGTCAAGGACGTACCTCTCTCCGACAATATCAAGGAGCAAATCTATCCCTATATCTCGGCTATGAAAGAAGTCGTCATGTCCGACCGTACCCTCAAAGAAAAGAAGAGAGCAGACTATATGACAATGCTCGAGGGCTTCTACTATTCCATCGAAATCAGCAATTCTCGCATGATCCAAGTCGTATGGATAGGCTTGGACAGCCTTTTTGAGAGTTATCGTCCGCTCAAGTCGTACGTTAAGGTTTTGCGTAATATACTCGAATCTTTCGCCGTTATTTGATTTGACGGCGGATATGCGTCGCAATACTGTGTCGAGTTTGCGGTAGCGTGTCGGTCACATACAACAAGTATGCTCCCTCACACTATCCTCACTCTCCTTGTTTTGCTTGTATCTTCAACGTCAAAATACAATAGTACGCTCCATTACGCAATACTCGTTCTCCTTGTCTTGCTCGCATCTACACCGTGAGAAAAAACGCGATAGTGGTGGAAGGGTTGTCAAACTCGTATCTACGCCACGAGAGTAGCGGCATTGCAACTAATAACAATTTGAGGCAACTTGTCAGGTTGCCTTTTTCCTTTTTCAACTCGCGCATGCCGTCAAAAGTATTCTGTCATTGCGTTGCGTGCATTGGCAATCTAATCAATATAAAGCCTCCTTTGTGCAAAGGGAGGTGCTTGCCGTTAGGCAAGACAGAGGGATTGCTAATTCTAATCATATCCTTTGGGAGTACGACTAAATCTGCGAAAACGACCGATAGGTTGCGCGCCGCAGGTTTACGACTGGTCGTAGATAGAGGAGCGAGCCAAACGATAAACGATGATTGTGCAACAAGTGCAATCTAGCCCAAGTGACGGCGAGCGACTAAAATTACATATAATATAAATATGCGCTATTATAAAGCAAAAAATTCGTAAATAATCAAAATGTGTTTTATATTTGTTGCCAACTACGGCGTTATTTGATATAATATGCATAATCTAAAATTGATATTATTTTAACAAGGAGATATGATATGGAAATGACAACAAACAAGCAAGTTTTGGATTTTGTCAACAGCAGAGCAAAACTCGTTGGCGCTGGCAAAATAGTTTGGATCACCGGTGAAAAGGAACAATACGACCAACTCACCCAAGAAGCTATTGCTAGCGGAGAAATGATAGAGCTCAATCAAGAGTTGCTCCCTGGCTGTTTGCTTCACAGAACCAAAGAAAACGACGTTGCTCGTGTAGAAAACAGAACCTTTATTTGTTCTAGAGACGAAAAGGACTGCGGACCTACCAACAACTGGTGGAATCCTACCGAAGCATACGCAAAACTTGACAGCATACTCGAAGGTGCATACAAGGGCAACACGATGTACGTAATACCTTTCTCTATGGGACCTGTAGGCGGACCTATTTCCAAGATTGGTATTGAAGTTACCGACTCTATCTACGTAGTGCTCAATATGAGAATTATGACTCGTGTAGGCAAAGACGTACTTGACGCTCTCGGCGACAGCAACGACTTCGTTAGAGGTACTCACGCTAAGTGCGACGTTGACCCTGAAAACAGATATATCTGCCAATTCCCTGAGGACAACGCTATCGTATCCGTCAACAGTGCTTACGGTGGCAACGTATTGCTCGGCAAAAAGTGCTTTGCATTGCGTATCGCTTCTTACCAAGGCAAAAACGAAATGTGGATGGCAGAGCATATGCTCATTCTCGGTATCGAGAAGCCAAACAAAGAGATCGTATACATGGCAGCCGCATTCCCATCTGCATGTGGCAAGACCAACCTCGCAATGCTTATTCCTCCACAAGGCTATCTTGCAGAGGGCTATAGAGTATTCACCGTAGGTGACGACATCGCTTGGATTAAGAAAGGTTCTGACGGAAGACTTTACGCTATCAACCCTGAGAACGGTTTCTTCGGCGTAGCACCGGGAACTAACAAAAAGTCCAACCCTAACGCTCTCGCCGCTACTATGAAAAACACCATCTTCACCAACGTTGCTCTCAACCTCGAGAACAACACCGTATGGTGGGAAGGTCTTGACAAGAACCCACCGGTCAACGCTATCGACTGGAAGGGCAACCCTTGGAACGGTCAAACTTCTACCGAAAAGGGCGCTCATCCAAACAGCAGATTTACCGCTCCTGCAATCAACTGCCCATGCATCAGCCCTGAGTTCGAGAATCCTGCAGGCGTGCCAATCAGCGCATTCATCTTCGGTGGCCGTCGTCCAACTACCGTTCCACTCGTATATCAAGCAAGAAGCTGGGAAAACGGCGTATTCGTCGGCTCTATCATGGGCTCCGAGACCACCGCGGCAGCTACCGGCGCAGTCGGCGTAGTAAGAAGAGACCCAATGGCTATGCGTCCATTCTGCGGATACCACATGGGAGATTACTTCCAACACTGGCTCGATATGGGCAAGACCGTAGACGTAGACAAGCAACCTAAGTTCTTCAACGTCAACTGGTTCCGTACCGATGCAGAAGGTCACTTCATTTGGCCTGGTTTCGGTGACAATATGCGTGTTCTCGACTGGATGCTCAAGCGTATCGCAGGCGAAGTAGACGCAGTTGAGACCCCAATCGGTTTCGTTCCAAAGGCTGAGGACATCAACCTCGAAGGTCTTGACTTCTCTAGAGAGACCCTTGCAGATATCCTCAAGGTTGACAAGGACGCTTGGAAGAAAGAAGCAGAAGGTATCAAAGAATTCTACGAGACCTTCGGCGACAGACTCCCTGCTGAACTTGCTAAGCAAGCCGACGAACTCATCGACAGACTCAACAAATAATATAGGTATTATAATAATCAATATCCACTCTATATACGTAGGGTGGATATTTTTTAAGCCATTTGGCGGCGGATATACTACGCAATACTGTGTCGAGTTTGCGTTTGTGCTCAGTCACGTACGCCCAAGTACGCTCCTATTGCCCAATCCTCACGCTCCTTGTCTTGCTCGCATCTCCACCATCAAATATGGGGGATAGCGGATATGCGTCGTAATATTATTTTGTCATTGCGCCCTGTGCATTTTGCAAAAGCAAAGGAACAAAGTGACGTGGCAATCTCAACCGCCGTATATCATTCCGTTGTGCACATTTGTAATCTATATCTAATCATTTCTAAGGCTAGATTATTATAGACTTTTTACACATTTTTTTCATCCATAACGCAAGGTGTAAATTCTTTGTAAAGGTAGCCTTTTATGTCGCCTTTACCATTTACAAAGATAGATAAATATAATAAAATAACAATATGAACAAGTTAGCCAAATTTATCGTCAAGCACAAAATTCTCATCATCGGTTTGACTGCGCTCATATCAATAGCGTCAGTCGTAGCTATGCTTTACGTCAACGTCAATTCCGACATATTGTCTTATCTTCCCGACGGTTACGATATGACCGAGGGAATGGACTTTATGCGTCAAAACTTTGACATGCAAGGCGATGCAATCATAGGCGTGGCTGACGTTGATTACGCTACTATGGTAGCAATCACCGACCAAATCAAAGCTGAGAAGGGTATCAAAGAGGGCGGAGTAATTTGGCTAGGAATGATATTGGAGATGGCTGAGGGCGGTGGCGCTATGTCAGACGTAGTTGCGGGGCTTACTAGCAACGAAGACGTGCTCAACTTGTTCTATCCAAAGCGCAACGCGGGCGAGCCTTTTACCGAAGAGACTAAACTTCAAAAGGGCAACTATATGATAATGCTCCAACTCAACGTGCCTACGTCTAGCACCGAAGCATTGGACCTTGTCGAGAAGATTGACAACGTTATACTTGCCGATTACGAGCACGCCATAGGCGGCAGCACGCAGATGACCAAGGATATTTTCGACTCTACGATAGGCGAAATTTGGAAGTACATACTCGTAGCGGTGCTAGTAATGTTTATTATCTTGCTTTGCACCACCACGTCGCTTGTAGAGCCGTTTATCTTTATGCTCACTTTGGGCGTATCGATACTCATCAATATGGGCACCAATATCATATTGCCTAGCGTATCGGTAGTGACATTTGCCTCGTCAGCCATTTTGCAACTAGGTTTGTCAATGGATTACGCCATATTCCTCATGCACGCGTATGCGGAAGAATGCACCAAGACTTTGGACGAAACGCTAGCAATGGAGAGAGCAATTCCTAAGACCTTTTCCACTATATCGTCGTCTGCGCTTACCACAGTGTTTGGTTTTCTTGCGCTATTCTTCATGAAATTTGAGATAGGTGCAGACATTGGTATCGTTCTTGCCAAGGGCGTATTTTTGAGTTTGGTGACAGTCATCATCGTCCAACCATGCCTTATGTTGATGATGACCAAACTTCACAAAAAGACCTCTCATCGCATTTTCCTTCCAAAACTCAAATCCGTTGCCAGCTTCTCGGTGCGCAATCGTAAGGTTATCGTTATCGTTGCACTGTTGCTCATCGTACCTTGCGTGATTATGCAGAGCAAACTCAATCTAAGTTATATCAAATTCACCTACGACGACGGAGAAAAGACCGAGATAGAACAGACGGTAGATTCTATGAGCAATTCCGTCATCGCTATCGTTCCCGTCAACGCTTCCAAAAACTATGCTTTCTTAGATGAGCTTCAAGGCATGGACAACGTGACAGCAACGCTGGGTTTGTATTCTATGATACCCGAGTCTTACGGCAAAATGTTGGGTACGATGTTGGAGAAGAAGGTTCCGCTCCCTGCGGGCTTCGATATGGTATCCAATTTTGCCAACAACGGATACACTATGTATTCGATAATGGTCAACTGCGAGGCGGAGAGTCAAGAGGCAAGCCAATCTTTGGCTCAAATTCGTCAAATGCTCGACGACAACTTCGGCAGTGGCAATTATTATATCACAGGCATGTCGCAAGCTGTCGAGGACCTCAAAGTCATCACGCCTATGGACAATATGATTGTCAATATCGTGTCGGTATTGCTCATATTCGTCGTGTTGATGATAGCGCTCAAGTCAATCAAATTGCCGATATTGTTGATATCCGTCATCGAGCTTGGTATATTTATCAACCTCTCAATCAGTTACGTTTTAGGACAGAGCGTCAACTTTATGGCGTACATAATCATCAGTGCCATTCAGCTAGGCGCAACGGTTGACTACGCAATCTTGTACACCGTCAAGTATCAACGCTATTTGGACGTTATGCCTGCCAAAGAAGCCTCTTATAGAGCGCTCAGAGACAGTGGGGTATCTATACTCACGTCGGTCGCGATAATGGCAGGTTGTTGTTTGTCGGTTGCTCTAGTTACGTCCAACCGTATCGTGGGAGAAATCACCCTTATGATAGCTAGAGGCTCAATCATCAGCGGACTTCTCACTTTGTTAGTTTTGCCGGCGCTACTTGTAGTAACTACGGGCAATCGAAAACTCAAAAAGGAAGGCAAACGCGCGTCCAAGGAACTCAAAAAGCAAGAGAAAAAGGCTCTCTCACAAGATAGCGATAAGGCTTTCGAGGCTTGAGTATATATTCCTAATGTAATACAGCTCAGTCAAAACGGTAGGCGAGCGTCTTATCGATAGAACTCTAGTCAGGTATTGCACGGCTTTAACCTAAACGAGATAATTTATACAAGTCAATTATCTACAAGGTAGTTGCCGATATTCAAAAGAAAAAAATACTCGCTAAACTGAAGCGAGTATTTTTTTGTTTTTGTCGATACGTATCGAGTTTTTAGAATTTATTGACTGCCAAGAAGCCTTCAACCTTGCGCATCTCTTCGAGAGCGGAATTAGGCAAATCTTCGTCGGTATCAATAATCATATAGCCGATTTCGCCCTTAGAAGCAGATACGAGATTGTTGATATTGATACCTCTATCCGCTATAAAGGAAGAAGCGGTAGCAATCATATTGGCAACGTTCTTGTGAAGGACGGTAATTCTATACTTAGTGCATCTAGGAGCGCTAGCGTTAGGGAAGTTTACGCTGTTGACCACGTTGCCATTTTCGAGATAATCTTTGAGCTGGTTAGCTGCCATCACTGCGCAGTTGTCTTCCGCCTCCGGGGTAGAAGCGCCGAGGTGAGGAATGGTGATTACGTTTTCCACGCCAATCAAATCGTTTTGAGGGAGGTCGGCCACGTATCGGGCAACCTTGCCGGCTTTGATAGCTTCAACGATATCTTTGTTGACAACAAGCTCTGCACGAGCGCAGTTGATGATAACGACGTCCTTTTTCATCGTAGCGATAGAGTCGGCGTTGATACTTCCTTTGGTGCTAGGCGTAGCAGGTACGTGCAACGTAATATAGTCGCTCTCTGCGTAGACTTTGCTCAAATCATTGACATATTCTACGTGTCTATCTATTGACATCGCTCCGTTGACGTTGAGGTAAGGGTCGTAACCGACAACCTTCATTCCTAGAGCGATTGCGGCGTTGGCAACGAGTCTACCGATAGCGCCGAGACCGACTACGCCCAAGGTTTTGCCATACAATTCTCTACCTATGAAGGCTTTTTTACCTTTTTCAACGGCTTTAGCCACGTCCTCATCAACATTGAGAGATTGCGTCCATTTGATGCCTTCGTAGATTTTTCTCGAGCCGAGAAGTAGTGCGCAAATAACCAATTCCTTAACAGCGTTGGCGTTAGCTCCCGGTGTATTGAATACGCACACGCCTTGAGCCGTCATTTTGTCAAGAGGAATGTTATTGACGCCTGCGCCCGCACGAGCTACGGCTTTGACGGAAGCGGGTACCGGATATTCGTGCATATTAAAGCTTCTTAGGATTATAGCGTCAGGGTTGGCGCAGTCTGCCGAAACGGTGTAGTCCTTATATTGCAATATAGAAGCAACCTTTGGACTAATTTCGTTGAGTTTAAGAATATTGTACATAATATCTCCTTATTTGTTAGCTAGTTCAAATTTTTTCATAAATTCTATCAAAGCTTTTACGCCCTCTACAGGCATAGCGTTGTAGATAGAAGCTCTCATACCGCCCACGAGCTTGTGACCTTTGATAGAGAGCAGACCGTTTTCGCCGGCTTCTTTGACGAATTTTGCGTCCATATCCTTGTCGCCCGTCACGAAAGGCACATTCATCAAAGAGCGGTCTTCCTTGTTGACATAGTTGGAGTAGAAGGAGCTATTGTCGATAAAGTCGTACAAAAGACCTGCCTTGTACTCGTTGATTTTTTGGATTTCGCTCACACCGCCCAACTTTTTGAGATGTCTGAGGTTGAGCATAGCCATATAGATGGAGAAGCAAGGAGGGGTATTATAAAGGCTTCCCGCTTCGGCTTGAGTCTTCCACTTAAGCATAGTAGGACAAATCGATTGACCATCGCCGATGAGGTCTTTGCGAACGATGACGATAGTCACGCCTGCGGGGGCTACGTTCTTTTGTGCGCCGGCATAAAGTACGCCGTACTTATTTACGTCCATTACTTCGCTGAGAATGTTGGAAGATACGTCAGCTACCAAGACACCGCTTTTGAGGGTAGGGAGAGTGGTGTATCTCGTACCAAAGATGGTATTGTTTTGGCATATATACGTATACAGACTGTCATCTCTTAGGTCAGGGTTTTTAGGAATGTAAGTAAAGGTTTTGTCCTCTGATGACGCGGCGAGGTGAATATCGCCGAATTTCTTAGCTTCCTTATAAGCCTTTTTTGCAAAGTTGCCCGTCACGATATAGTCGGCTTTGCCGTTGGTGTCAGGGAGTAGGTTGAGAGGGATAGCTTCGAATTGGGTAGAAGCACCGCCTTGCACCAAAAGAACTTCGTAATTGTCAGGTACGTTCATCAACTCTTTGAGGAGTGCGATACATTCGGTATGTATCTCATCATAAAATTTGCTACGATGGCTCATTTCCGTCACGCTCATACCGCATCCGCAGTAATCGACGAAGTCTCTTTGCGCTTGCTCAAGAACTTCGAGAGGCAACATCGACGGACCTGCCGAAAAATTGTAAACTCTCATATAGATCTCCTATAAGATTTTATTATATTAGTATGATTATAGCACTCTATTTTGCATTTATCAACCCAAAAAGTGCAAGCAATCAAAATAATCGACAAATATTTTGAAAAAAATCTCCAAAAAGATATTGTCGCACTTTATTGAGTCGTATATTTTGATATATCCCTTGCCTTTTTAATTATTTTTATATATAATAAAATCAACGTAGTATGTTTACAATTATCGGTAGAGGTTAGCTCGATTTTTGTAGACGTTTATTTAGAATTTAGGCTTAATGCCTTGGAGGATATATATGGCAAGAAAGAAAAAACAACTCAAAGTTGTCTTTTTGGGTGGCGTGGGCGAGATTGGCAAAAACATGACTGCTCTCGAATACGGCGACAATATACTTATCATAGATTGTGGCTGTACTTTTCCCACAGTTGACACGCCGGGTGTCGACGTAATCGTACCCGACTTTAGCTATCTAGAGGACAACTACGACAAGATTAGAGGCATAGTAATCACACACGGACACGAGGACCATATCGGCGGTCTTCCGTATCTATTGGACGACTGTCGTCAAATCCCCGTATACGGCAGTTCTTTGACGCTTGCGCTCGTCAAGCACAAGCTCAAAGAGAAGGGGATCTCTATCCCCAAACTCAATACCGTCAAGGGTGGAGAGGTGCGTAAAGTCGGCTGTTTCGACGTAGAATTTATCAGCGTCACGCACTCAATCAGCGGTGCTTTTGCGCTGTCAATCACCACCCCCGAGGGCGTGGTATTTCACACGGGCGACTACAAGATAGACTATACGCCGATATCGGGCGAGCATATCAACCTATCGCGCATTGCCGAGATAGGCAACAAGGGAGTTAGACTTATGCTCGGCGAGTCGACCAATATCGAGAAGCAAGGCTCGACGATATCCGAGACCAAAGTAGGCGAAACGCTCGACAAAATCATACGCAACAACACCGACAAGCGTATCATCATCGCCACCTTTGCGTCCAATATCAATCGCATACAGCAAATCATATCTATTTGCGAAAACTTAGGTAGACGAGTAGCTTTCAACGGCAGGAGTATGAAGAATATCTCCGTTATGGCTAAGGAACTCAAACTATTGTCGGCGGGCGAGCAGACTATATTAGACATAGACAAGATAGGCGATATCGAGCCTCACAAACTTTGCATCATCACCACGGGTTCGCAAGGCGAGCCGATGAGTGCTTTGACGAGAATGTGCAACGGCGAAGACAAAGTGGTAGTGGGCGACAACGACCTTATCATCATATCGTCGTCGCCAATTCCCGGCAACGAAAAGGCGGTGTACAACGTCATCAACAACCTCTATCGCAGAGGGGCAAAGGTGTTGTACGGCTCTTTGGAAGCCTTGCACGTATCGGGACACGCTTGTCAAGAAGAAATCAAACTCATGACCACGCTCGTCAAACCGCAATTTTTTATACCCGTGCACGGCGAATATCGCCATATGCAACAAAATAGAGAATTGGCAATATCGCTCGGAGTCAATCCCAAGAATACAATGATAGCAGAGATAGGTAGTTGCATAGCCGTTAGCAAAAAGGGCTTGACGAGGCTAGACAACGTGGTAGCCGGCAACACTTACGTGGACGGCTTAGCCGGAGTCGACGCGTCTATACTCAAAGACAGACACCAACTCAGCAAAGAAGGGCTGGTGATAGTTCTTATCAGCGTATCGGTGCAAGACAAGAGCATGTGTGCGCCCGTCGAGGTTATTGCCAGAGGTATCAGCTTAGACGAAGAGCAGACCGACTATATCAAGTCCATTGTCGAAAAGGTCTTCGACGACACCAACTACAACAAGCCTGAGATTAGGGAAGAATTTAAGGGCAACGTACGCAAGAAGATAAATAGATACTTCAACAACAAGCTTCGCCAAAAGCCAATGGTGCTTCCTATAGTGATGGAAAAATGAATGAGATTTTATCACAAGTACTGACAAGCGCCAGGGATAGACACGTCCCCGTCATAGACGACGACAGTCGAGAGGTTTTGATTAGGACGGTAGAGGAGCTCAAGCCTCGCAGAATATTGGAGATAGGCACGGCAATAGGCTATTCGGCGTCGCTCATGGCGCTAAACAGTGATGCTGTTATCGACACCATCGAGATGGACGACACGAGGCGCCAAGAGGCAATATCTCTATGGAAAAGGCTTGGCATTGACGATAGAATCAACGCTTATCTCGGCAATGCGGACGAGATATTGGAGAGCGTCATCGAGGGCAAAGAGTATGATTTTATCTTCATTGACGGACCTAAGAGCAAGTATTTGTCGCATTATCTTACTTGCTTGCCTCACCTATCCGAGGGCGGAGTGGTCTTTGCCGACGACGTATTGTACTTCGGTATGGTAGAGGGCGAAGAATTCGTACCGCACAAGCACAGGACGATTGTTATCAACCTAAGACAATTCCTCTCTACGGTGCAAAACGACGACGGCGTAGAATGCAAAATAGTTAGAGCGGGCAACGGAGTTGCGATAATAAGGAAAAAATGAACAAGACGGAACTATTATCTCCCGCGGGAGATCTCAACAAACTCAAGACGGCGTTGCACTTCGGTGCCGACGCGGTGTATGCGGGTGGCAACGCCTTCAGTTTGCGTGCCAACGCCAAAAACTTTGACGACAACGCACTTATCGAAGCCGTCAAGTACACCCACGCTATGGGCAAAAGGATATATATTGCCACCAATATTTTGGCAAAAAACGACGACTTCGTCAGACTTGGCGAGTACTTTGCTTTTCTCCACGATATAGGCGTCGATGCGGTGATTATCTCCGACCCCGGCGTGATGACGATTTGCAAGAAGTATGCGCCTAATATGGAGATACATATCTCTACCCAAGCCAACACCACCAACAAATATTCTGCCAAGTTTTGGGCGGATTTGGGCGCTAAGAGGATAGTGCTTGCGAGAGAAACTTCGCTCAAAGACGTGAGAGAAATACGCGATTTTTTGCCTAGCGACGTGGAGATAGAGGCTTTCGTTCACGGTGCAATGTGCATATCCTACAGCGGAAGGTGTCTACTTTCCAACGCATTGACGGGACGTTCGTCCAATAGGGGCGATTGCGTACAAGCGTGTAGGTGGGAATATCAAATGGTGGAAGCCAACCGCGGAGGCAATCCGCTCACGATAGGTCAAGAGGGAGATAAAGGCACTTATATTCTCAATTCCAAGGACCTCAATATGATAGAGTATATCGACCGCCTAATAGATTGTGGAGTATATTCCTTCAAGATAGAGGGTAGAATGAAATCGCCTTATTACGTGGCAAGCGTCACCAACGCCTATCGCAAGGCAATCGACTTATACTATCAAGACCCCGAGCATTACAAGCCTAATGATATGCTGATTGGCGAGCTGTTCAAAAACAGTCATAGAGATTACACCACGGGCTTTTACTTCGACTCGTCGGATAGCGTATGTCTTACCACTTCTCAGCCTAGTTGCGACTACGAGTTTATCGCCGAGGTTTTGGGATACGACGAAGAGAGAGGTTGCGTGATAGTCGAGCAACGCAATAGATTTAAGGTAGGCGACGAGCTAGAAATTTTGTCCGCTGACGGCGATTGTTGGAATAAGATTATCAAGGTAGATAAGATATACGATAGCTTAGGCGAGGAGATAGATGACGCCAAAATCGTCCAACAAGTATTGTATATCCCTACCCAATATAGGCTAGAGCCAAAAGATATTTTACGCAAAGAGGTAAATAGATGAAAGGGACGGTTTTGATTTTGTATCAAAGCGGAGTGTACGACCAATCGGCTATGGCGATAGAGGACTATTTGAGAGTCAATTATCGCGACTACGAGGTCGTGGCGGTAGACCAAGACAGGTTTTCCTATCTTTTCTCAGCCAAAATTCAACGCGGACTATACAAAGCCAGCGCTAGATTGTTGCCGATTTTCAATAGATTTGTCGGACCGATAAGGCTATTTGGGACTAAGAAAGAGGTAGAAGACGGGGCTGAGAGCACCGAGGCTCAACCCAAGGAAGGAGACGTTAAGGTCAAATATCGCAAGATAGACAACGTGCTCAAAAGGTTTGATCCCGACGTGGTTTTGTGTCTATCGCCTAAGTCGCACGACAAAGCACTCAAGGCTCGCAAAAAGCTTGGCAAAAATATGCCAATCTATGCGATGACCACCGATTATTGTCTAGACTTCGACTTCATCAACGCACTTAGCGACGGCTATTTCGTTCAAAATCAACAAGTGGCGCAAGCTATGCTATCAGCCGGCGTAGATAGCCAAAAGATACTCGTAGCCGGCACTCCCGCCAAGCATAGTCAAGTCACTTACGATAGGGAGGCTACTTGTCAAAAGTACGGCGTAGATCAATCGCTTCCCGTCATTTTGATGGTGGGGGGTAGATACGGTTGCGACTATCTCAAAGACGCGTTTAGCGTGCTTGGCGAGTACTATCGCACCGTCAATCTCATCGTCGTTACTTCGGGTAGCAAGAGCCTCAAAAATTATATCAAGACCTATTGTAACAACAAGGGGATTGATAGCAACGTATCGCTAGTCGACAACGTGCAAGATATGCAAGAGTTATATTCTATAGCCGGCGTTTTAGTGACTTCGCCAACGGCGGGGGTTACGTTCGAAGCCATTGCCAATCGCTTGCCAATGGTACTTATCAAGCCTATGAACAACGTCGAAAAGGGCAATTATTCCTATCTCACCAGTCAGTCGTTGGCGTACTGTGGAGCGGGCAAGCATCAACTTATATCGTCCGTGCTATCGTTGCTCAACGACGAGGGCGAGTACGACATGGCGATGGCTCGACTAGACGGCAGAGGAGAGGATACGACTTCAATGGTTTGTTCAACCTTGACTGATAGGGCGTACGAACATAGGCAGACAATGCAAAAACCAGGCGAGGACGAAAATACGGAGGAAAATAACAATGATTAAACACGTAGTAATGTATAAGCTTCTAGACGATAGCCAAGAGGCAAAAGACGCGCTCGTAGCAAGATTTACGTCAATGCAAGGTAAAATCGAGGTGCTCAAATCTATAGAATCGGGCAAAGATTGTCTTGGCTCTGATAGGAGTTTTGACGTAGTTTTGATTTGCACTTTCGACAGCCTTGCCGATATGCAAGTATACAAAGACCACCCCGTTCACGTACCCGTTATGCAGTACGTCAAGAGTGTGGTTGCCAAGTCGCACAGCGTAGATTTTCAATATTAGGAGGATTATATGCAAAAGATTCAGATTGTACTTAGTGACGGCAGAGTTATGAACGCCGAGCTCTACGAAGACGTAGCGCCCGTTACCGTCGAGAATTTTCTCAAGCTTATCGACGAGGACTTTTTTGCGGGACTGATTTTTCATAGAGTAATTCCAAAATTTATGATTCAAGGCGGAGGTATGGACGTGGCTTTTAATCCCAAGAACGCTTCGGCTATCAAGGGTGAATTTAAGTCCAATGGCTACGACAATCCTCTCAAGCATACCAAGGGAGTGCTGTCAATGGCGAGGACCAATATGCCCAATTCGGCTAGCTCGCAGTTCTTTATATGCGTAGAGGATACGCCTTTTCTTGACGGAGAATACGCGACGTTCGGTCGTTTGAGTGACCAAGAGAGCGTCGATATTGCAGTGGATATATCCAAAGTATATACCGTATCGGTAGGATACTACGACGACGTGCCTTACGAGCCAATCGTCATCAAGACTATCAAAAGAGCCTAACCCTGCCACTTGTCAACGATACCCAAAACATCAAAAAAGTCGATACGTATCGACTTTTTTGTGTATTATCGTTTGTTTTTTCGTGTTTTTGGCGTGGGATTTTTTGTTGACAACTTCTAGCAAATTTTGTGTTGACTGCCATAGTGTTTTGATTTTGAGTCAATCGCGAGTTGGATTTTATATGGTTTTTAGTGAGATAGATTTACGCATATATCGCAATTTTGACATATTTTTCATGCTCTAACTACTATGCTTAGGCGAAATTTGCTTTACTTTGTAATAATATTATTATATAATCACCCATAGGTGAATTATGGCAAAAGTAACGGCAATAGACGACAATTCCATAGGCAAAGAGATAGGACTCGAGGTAGGCGACGAGCTTTTAGGCTTCGACGGCTATCCTCTCGTTGATATTCTCGACTATCTCTACTACGACGACCAAGAAGAGTTTGTGATGAATATCAAGAGCAAGCAAGGGGATATCGTCGACGTCGAGATTGAGAAAGACGTTGACGAAAAGTTAGGACTTACACTTGATGAGAGTGTGGAACTCAACGTTATGCCCTGCAAAAACAAGTGTATCTTTTGTTTCGTTGACCAACTTCCTAAGGGTATGAGAGATACTCTCTACGTCAAGGACGACGATTATCGTCTATCCTTTGTCAGTGGCAACTACGTCACCCTCACCAACGTAGGCGACAAAGAATTGGAGCGTATCGCAAGACTCAAACTCAGCCCGCTGTATATCTCGGTGCATTGCTACGACAAGGCAACCAAGAAGTTGATGGTTGCCAATCCACACGGAGCAGAACTCTTTGACAAGATGCAATATCTCAAAGAGCACGACATTCAAATGCACGCCCAAATCGTACTTTGCAAGGGTATCAACGACGGAGAAAAATTGCAAGAAACCTTGTGCCGTCTATACGATTTAAGACCTAACTTGCTTTCGGTGGCGGTCATCCCCGTAGGTTTGAGCGGACACAGAGAGGGTTTGTACGAGTTGCAACCAATCGACGAGGATTGCGCCCGCAAGGTGATAGAGCAAGTAGAGAAGTTTGATAAGCACGTAGGAGGAAGTTTTTGCTACTGCTCGGACGAATTTTATCTCAAAGCCCGATTACCTCTTCCCGACTACGACAGTTACGGCGACTTTGGTCAAATCGAGAACGGCGTCGGTTTGGTCGCACAATTCGAGAGAGAGTTTGAGGTTGCGCTCGACGCCGTACAACCGAGCAACAAGCAGATAAAACTAGATTTCGTTACGGGCAAGTCGTTTTGCGACGTACTATCGAGTTTGCTAGAGAGAGCCAAGAGCAAATTTTCGGGGTTGCAATATACCATACACGCCGTGCGCAACGACCATTTCGGCGAGAGTATCACGGTTGCGGGGCTTATCACGGCAAAGGATATAATAGCACAAGTACAAGAGCCGTGTGGTAGAGTAGTAATACCCGCCAATATGCTCAGGGAGTTTACCACCACTTTTTTGGACGGAATGAGCGTGCAAGAATTGTCGGAAAAATTGGATAGCAAAATCTACGTTAGCGGTGGTGGCGGTGACGTAATCAAAATAATTAGCGAGGTGGCAAATGAGTAAACCGCTCGTGGCTATAGTCGGCAGACCCAACGTGGGCAAATCCACATTGTTCAACCGAATAGTCGGCAAAAAAGTTAGTATAGTAGAAGATATGGAGGGCGTAACCCGAGATAGGTTGTATTGCGATGCAGAGTGGTGCGGATACAACTTTACTTTGGTTGACACGGGTGGCTTGGAGATAAAGAGCCAAGACAAAATGTGGCAACATATTCGTGCTCAAGCTCAAATAGCAGTCGACATAGCCGACGTGATAGTCTACGTTGCCGACGGCAAGAGTGGACTTACCGCCAACGACTACGAAGTGGCGGAATTTTTGCGTGGTTGCAACAAGCCTATCATCGTAGCCGTCAACAAACTTGACAACAACGAAACGGAGAATTCATTTGACTTTTACGAGTTGGGACTTGGCACGGTGGTTGCGATATCGGCGGAGCAGTCCAAGGGCATAGGCGACCTTCTCGACGAAGTGGTAGAGCATCTTCCTAAGTACGATATACAGCAGGATGAGGGCAAACTCAACGTGGCTATCGTGGGCAAGCCTAACGCAGGCAAATCCTCTATCACCAATCGCATCTTGGGCTACGACAGAGTTATCGTCAGCAACGTAGCGGGCACTACCCGTGACGCTATCGACACGGATTTTGAGTGGCAGGGCAAGAAGTTTAATATAATAGATACGGCGGGTATTCGCAAAAAGTCGAGCGTCGAAGAGGGCGTAGAGCAGTATAGCGTTATGCGTTCTTTGGCGGCTATTCGTAGGGCAGACGTGGTGCTCGTGGTGATTGACGCACAAGAAGGACTCAGCGAACAAGACGTCAAGATTTGCGGCTTTGCGCACGAACAAGGCAAACCGTCGGTCATCGTCATGAACAAGTGGGATACTATCGAAAAGGACACATACACCGTCAACACCTTCAACAAGAAGATTTTGACCGAGCTCAAGTTTATGGACTATTTCGTGGCAGAATACGTATCCGCCAAGACGGGACAGAGGATAGAGAAGTTGCTTTCCAAGGCTTTAGAGGTGTACGAAGAGGCTAGCAAGCGTATTGCAACGGGCGTACTCAACGACGTGGTTCAAGACGCAACGATAGCCGTCGAACCGCCGTCCGACAACGGCAAGAGGCTCAAGGTCTACTACGTAACTCAAGCCTCGACCAATCCGCCGACTTTCGTATTCTTCGTCAACGATACCAAGCTATTGCACTTTAGCTACCAACGTTATCTCGAAAATTCCCTTCGCAAAGCCTTCACTTTCAAGGGTACGCCTATAAGAATAATACTACGCAATAAGAGCGAAAAAGATATATGATTTTAGTTGTTAATTAGTTAACGATATGCTAAAATTGATGCAAAAAGGAGAGAGTATGAATTATTTGTCATTGACCAAAGAAGAACTTACCAATTATCTTGCGCAGGAGAGAAGAAACTACGACGCCATAGTTGCCGAGGGCAACAAGGTTGACATAGCCAGAGGCAAGCCTTGCAACGAGCAGCTTGACATAGCTATGCCGATGCTAGACATGGCAGAGCAGCTCAAAGCAATGCCTAAGAGCTACCGCAACTACGGAATGCTCGAGGGCATACCCGAGATGAGAGGACTTTTCGCCGAGATTTTGGGGGTCAAACCCGACAACGTAATCGTAGGCGGTTCGTCGAGCCTCAATCTTATGTACGATACTATCCAACGCAATCTTCAATTCGGCGTTTGCGGTGGCAAACCTTGGAATTCTTCTAAGATCAAGTTTATTTGTCCCGTACCTGGATACGACAGACATTTCAGCATACTTCAACACTTTGGCATAGAGATGATTAGCGTCAATATGACCGAGCAAGGACCTAATATGGATTTGGTAGAAAAGCTCGTAGAGAGCGACGAGTCTATCAAAGGTATGTGGTGCGTGCCTAAGTATAGCAATCCTACGGGCATTACTTACAGCGACGAAGTCGTCACTCGTCTTGCCAATATGAAGACCAAGGCTAGCGATTTCCGTATCTTTTGGGACAACGCCTATTGCGTGCACGAATTGACCGACACGCCAGACGTGCTCAAAAATATCATGCAAGCTTGCATTGAGGCGGGTAACGAGGATAGAGTGTACGAGTTTACCTCCACTTCCAAGATAACTTTTGCCGGAGCGGGTGTCGCTTGCATAGCTGCTAGCGCCAACAACGTCAAGGATATCTTGTCGCACCTCACTTATCAGACTATCAGCTACAACAAAGTATCGCAATATATGCACTATCTATATCTCAAGAGCGTGGACAATATCGCCGAGATTATGAAGAAGCAAATGCAAGTCATCAAACCAAAATTCGATACCGTCATCGGTGCTTTGGAAGAAAATTTTGGAGCCTACAACGGAGTATGCAGTTGGACGACGCCAAAGGGCGGATACTTTATCACCCTCGACACCTACCCCGGCTGTGCGTCGAGAGTGGGCGAACTCTGCAAAAAGGCAGGTTTGACCATCACCCCTGCGGGCGCGCCTTTCCCTTACGGAGTGGACGACGACGACAAGACCTTGCGTATTGCGCCAACCTTTACCTCCGACAGCGACCTAGCGGTGGCAGTCAAGATATTGGTATGTTGCATCAAGGTAGCCGTACTAGAGAAACTTTTGGAGTTGTAATATGAAACTGTTTATCGCATCCGACGTACACGGCTCGGCGTATTACGCTAGCCTTATCAAAGAAAAATTCGAGCAAGAAAAGGCAGATATACTGTTGTTGCTCGGCGATATATACAACCACGGACCACGCAATCCTTTCCCTAAGGACTACGCGCCGATGAAGGTAGCCGAAATTCTCAATTCGTTAGCCGACCGCCTCATCGTAGTCAAGGGCAACTGCGACAGCGAAGTAGACCAAATGATATCCGACTTTACCTTCGTCAATCAAGCGGTGGTAGAGGTGGACGGAATCAAGGTTTTCGCCACTCACGGACATATTCACAATATCGACGCAATGCCTGCTTTCAAGGGCGACGTAATGGTATACGGACATTTTCACCAAGCCTTTATCACCGCCAAGGACGGGGTAGTAGTAGCCAATCCAAGCTCGGCTTCGTTGCCTAAAGAAGGACAGCCTCACGGCTATCTCATAGTAGAAAATAACGTAATATCGCTCAAAGAGCTCGACACTGACAAGACACTTATCACAGAGGAAATAAAATAATGGCAAACAACGTAGTAAGCAAATTCGATACCAAGGTACAGTACCTCAAATACAAGGTGCTAAAGGAAATGATCAAGGCATACGACAAGGGCGATATGTCGAATATTTATATTGATATTCCTAAGATAATATCCCCTGGACCTAAGGCGACGATGAGATGTTGCATATACAAGGAGAGGGCAATCGTGCAAGAGCGTATCAAAATGGCGCTCGGTGGCGACAAGTCCAATCCTAATATCGTAGAAGTCATCGACGTAGCGTGCGACGAATGTCCAATCAGCGGTATGTACATTACCCCTGCTTGTCGTGGCTGTATCGTCCACAAATGTAAGGAGAGTTGTCCTAAGGACGCTATCACTATCGTAGACAACAAGCCAGTCATCGATATGGACAAATGCATAAGATGCGGTAGATGCGCCAAGGCGTGTCCTTACAACGCAATCATCGACCAACACCGTCCTTGCGTACAAAGTTGCAAGGTCAAGGCAATATCTATGGACGAGCACAACAAAGCGCAGATAGACAACTCCAAGTGTATCGCTTGCGGAGCGTGCGTATATCAATGCCCGTTCGGCGCAATAGTCGACAAGTCGCTCATTCTCAACGCTATCGACATTCTCAACAATTCTAAGAACAACAAAGAGTACAAAGTCTACGCTATAGTTGCACCCGCTATTGCCAGCCAATTTAAGCATGCCAAACTCGGTCAAGTCATCACGGGTATCAAGAAGCTCGGCTTTGCCGACGTGGTAGAGGCTGCTTTGGGCGCAGACATAACCTTGCACAAAGAGGCACACGAGTTCAAAGAAAAGGGACTTATGACCACTTCGTGTTGTCCGTCTTTCGTTATGTTTATAGAAAAGAACTTCCCTGAGCTCAAGCAATACGTCTCGAGCTCGGTATCGCCAATGGTGGAGACGGCGCAACTCATCAAACGTATGGAGCCAACCGCCAAGACGATATTTATCGGACCTTGCACCAGCAAAAAGTTAGAGTTTAGACTTTACAAGACTCAAGGTGCCGTTGACTGCGTCATCTCGTTTGAAGAATTGCAAGCCTTTTTGGACGCAAGGGATATCGAACTTGCCGACCTCGAGGAGACGGCAATCAACGACGGCTCTTTCTTTGGCAGAGTATTTGCCAAGAGTGGCGGTATAGCACACGACGTCATCTCCATAGCTGCGTCTATGGGCGTAAACGATATCAAGCCTCTCGCTATGAGTGGAATAGACGAGTGTAGAGCGGGACTTCTCAAGCTCAAGCTCGGTCGTGCTGCCGAAAACTTCTTTGAAGGAATGGCGTGTGACGGCGGATGTCTCAACGGCGCGTTGTGCTTGCACCACGATATGAAGAATATTATGGATATCGACAAATATAGTATGAGCGCCGAGCATAAGGATATCGACAGGGCAGTCAAATTGTACGAGCAAAGCTTTGACAAGTCGGGCGAGGGCTTCTGCAAACAACTGCCCGAAGAAACAGACAAAGCGGGCAAGGACGCCGGGAACGATAAATAATAATGGAAATAAATCGACCATAAAAGTATAACCAACAAAATCGATTAATCTCGATACAATCAATCATAGTGCAATCTTATAGGTTGCACTTTTTTTACTATTTTCGCCTCTTTTGCATATCTACCCAAGGCTTGTCATACAATTTAGGGAACAAGATATTTGGAGGGAAATATGGATAAATTCGACCTTTATCAAGATATTGCCACACGCACCGACGGCGATATTTATATCGGAGTAGTAGGTCCCGTGCGAGTAGGAAAGTCGTCGTTTATCAGCAAATTTATGCAGACGCTGGTATTGCCTGAGATTGAGGACAATCATCGCAAGCAGAGAATAATTGACGAATTGCCTCAGTCGGGCGACGGCAAAACTATTATGACAACACAGCCTAAGTTCGTACCCGAATCGGGCGAAAAAATCTATTTAGGCGAGGGTGTCAGTGCCGGCATTAGGCTTGTAGATTGCGTCGGTTATCCAATACAAGGAGCGATAGGACTAGAAGAAACGGGCAAGGCGAGAATGGTAACCACGCCTTGGAGCGACGAAGAAATGGAGTTTGACAAGGCAGCGACTTTGGGGACAAAAAAAGTCATCAACGACCATTCTACCATAGGCGTAGTAGTAACTACCGACGGCTCAATCAGCGGAATAGACCGTGGGGCTTACGTTGAGAGCGAAGAAAAAGTTATTGCCGACGTCAAGGAGACGGGCAAGCCATTCGTAATTTTGCTCAACTGCAAAAATCCCGACGACAGCGACAGCAAACGCCTAAGAGACCAACTTAGAGAAAAGTACGACTGTATGGTAATACTCAAAAACGTCATTCAAATGACTGCCGACGATATGGTACAACTGTTGGAGAGCGTACTCAAAGAATTCCCTACCAAGCTCATTGAAGCCAAGATGCCTAATTGGTTGCAAGCCTTGCCACGCGACAGCGAAATCATCAGTCATATCATAACGAAAATGGCAGAAATCTCGACACAGGTCGTCAAAATGAAAGACTGCGACACGCTCAAAACCCTCTTTGACGACGACGAATATTTGCTAGGCGGACAACTAAACGTAGACTATGGCAAAGGTAAATGCACCCTTATGCTTCAACCGAAAGAGCACTTGTTTTACAATGTTTTGTCGGAGCAAAGCGGTGTGGACATTGCCGACGAATTCGTGCTTATATCATATATCAAACAGCTAGCTAGTGCCAAGGCAGAATTTGACCGTATCAAGTCGGCTTTAGAAGACGTAGACAACTACGGCTACGGCATCGTGATGCCCGGGGTTGAAGATATGGAGCTGGCACCACCCGAGATAATCAAACGAGGCAGTAGATACGGTGTCAAGCTCAGAGCCAAAGCACCTGCACTACATATTAT
The DNA here is from genome assembly GCA_937880755.1 of uncultured Clostridia bacterium. GTDB lineage: Bacteria > Bacillota > Clostridia > Christensenellales > UBA3700 > HGM11368. The sequence continues at coordinate 144,939 of CALGRX010000020.1, read as the reverse complement.
GAAAGTGGACGTAGACGCCGAAGTCAATCCAATCATCGGCACGGAGGCGCAAAACGAAGAAATCCTCAAGGCGTGGTTGCAAGACTTCGGCGAGGACGCAATGGAACTTTGGAAGACCAATATGCTAGGCAAAACTCTCGATACTCTCGCCAAAGAGAATATCGGAGCTAAGCTTGGCAATATGCCACAAGACGCCCGTGACAAACTTAGAAGAACCGTAACCAAAATCGTCAACGAGGGCAAAGGCGGAGTAGTGTGCATCTTGCTATGAGTTAGCATATAATGTACGGGGCTGTGAGGAGGAATTATGCACAAGTTTCCGTACAGACCAAAGTGTGGCGCGTGCCACGACAGACGTGATTTTGACGGGTGCGATAGACGCGATAACAATTGCCGTAGCGACTGTCGACCACGTGGTTGTGGATACGATTGTCATCGCTCATCGAATTGCGACCGTGACTGTCGCCGTCCACCCGATTGCGGACGTCGTCCACCGCCACCAAGACGCAACAATCACTGTTGCAACGACCTTTTGATAGGTGTTCTTATTGGCGCAATGCTTGGAGATTGTTGCCATCGTGGCGACGACCGACACGATAGATGAATATCCGATAATACAAAAATAAATCAAAAAAATAATAATTACGATAGACGATTTTCAGCCGAACTTTCCTTCGGCTGATTTTTGTATAAAGCGAGCCAGACGGCTTATCGTCATTTGTCATTGCGCTGTGTACGTTTTGCGTAAGCAAAGCGAAGCGTGGCAATCTCGCCTATAACTCTCAACTCGACTTGCCAAAATCAATGCAAAATTGTATAATAATTATATGCAACTAAGACTTCAACAAAAAATCACCCTGCTTAATCATACGGCAATAATGTTGTCGCTGATTTTGGTTAGCATGATTTTTGTATTGCTCTCCAAAATCCCGACTGTTGCCGAAGCTTTGACGAGGACGTGGGGCAGATTGTGGAGCGACGGCTTAGGGATAGCGATATCCAAGCTACCTTTCAGTCTATTCGAGTGGTCGTGCTTTTTAGTCGTATCAGCCATCGTTGCCATAGTAACAAGTTGTATAGTTTTGCTTGCCCAAAAGCGTTTTTTCAAGGCTGGCAAGTTGTTTTTGAGTACTATTATCGTTGCAATGGTCATAGCCACGATTTACGTTTCCACGGCTACGGTCGCATACGATAGAGAGCAACCGCCATTGCCGAGCATAGATAATTCTCTCGTGACGTCGGACAAGGTCGTAGAATGCGTGGGCAATTTTGACGAGGCTTTTGCCGAGGTTAGCGCCAAGATAGCCGTTGACGACGAGGGAAGGTCTATTTGCCCATATAATTTTGACGAACTTTCCGGCCTTATCTCTGCTCAGTTTGCTAGACTTGACGAGGAATATTTCGGCATGGGTGGCAAGCGTGTCAAGGCATCTGCTTTCAGCACGGTTATGAGCCACAATCACATCGTTGGTATAACTTTTATGCCTTTTGGCGAAGCTACCGTCAACGCCAACGCCCCTTATACCGACGTAGCCTTTGCCATGGCGCACGAGCTTGCTCATACATGCGGAGTGATGAGAGAGGACAACGCCAATCTAGTAGCGGTTTACGTCTTGCTCACGTCCGACGACGATTATCTTCGCTACTGCGGTTTTCTCAACGGTTACTACTATCTCAACACGGCTCTTATTTATAGCAACAATCGCCCTATAGCGCTATCACGCACTATTCCTCAAGTAGCCAAAGCCGATGTTTTGAGGGAGCGAGAGTATTGGTCGCAATACACGTTGTTTGAAAAGATAGGCGACTATTTCAACGATTTATACCTAAAGCTCAACGGACAAAGCGGTAGCGACAGTTATATTCAAACCAACGACGGCGACGAGGCAGGCAAGGACGAGAACGGCAACGTCATCTATACCAACGTCACCTATACCGATATACAGCGTATGCTTGTCGCAATTTTTGCCTAAGTGGCATAGCTCAAGCAACCCCTCAACTAATATCAATAAATATCCAACGCCTTTCATCGAAACGCACTCCAAAGTAAGGCTAGAAACAAAAACCTGATACAGAGTGTTTTGTATGGAAAAAAATTTTATAGAAAAATAAAAAATCGTTGACATTGCGATTTGATGGGCATATAATCTAAGTATCGGATGACTCGTAGAGAGTTGTCGATATAGATTAGACTAGTATAGACAAGGAGAGAAGAGTATGTATTACAATAGGCGTTGGCGCATTTAGCGCATTGTATATCGTTTGATTTTTGCAAGCGATTTTTTTATACCCAATTTTAGCAACAGAACAAGCAAATATTTTATCTTACACCAAGATAACTCAATACATATCAACAATTTTAGGAGAAATATTATGGAAAACAAAATACCTTATAAGACGTATCTTACCGAGGAGGAAATGCCAAAATATTGGTTCAACCTTAGGGCTGTGATGAAGGAGCAACACGATCCGTTCCTCAATCCTGCCACCCTTGAGCCTTGCACCGCCGAAGACCTCAAACACGTTTTTTGTGACGAGTTGGTAGCGCAAGAGCTCAACACCACCGATAGACTTATTCCAATCCCGGAGGAGATTCAAGAGTTCCTCAAACTATATAGACCGTCTCCGCTCGTTAGAGCTTATCACCTTGAGAAGGCGCTCGGCACTCCTGCGGAGATATACTACAAGTTCGAGGGACAAAATACCTCGGGTTCGCACAAGCTCAACAGCGCCGTAGCTCAGACCTATTACGCCAAAAAGCAAGGTTTGACCCACCTCACCACCGAGACGGGTGCGGGACAATGGGGTACCGCTTTGTCGATGGCATGCGGTTTCTACGGAATTGACCTCAGCGTATTTATGGTTAAGTGTTCCGCCAACCAAAAGCCACACCGTAAGGCGGTTATCCAAACTTACGGCGCCAACGTAGTCGCATCACCATCCGACACTACTGCGGTTGGTAGAAAGATACTTGCAGACAATCCTACCACGGGCGGTTCTTTGGGTTGCGCTATTAGTGAAGCAATCGAAGTTGCAACCACCACGCCTAACTGCAGATACGTGCTCGGTAGCGTGCTTGACCACGTACTTTTGCATCAATCTATCATAGGTATGGAAGCCAAGGCGGCTTTGGACAAAATCGGCGTTCAACCCGATATCATCATCGGTTGCGCGGGCGGCGGATCTAACCTCGGCGGACTTATAGCTCCTTTTATGGCAGACAAAATCGAGGGCAAAAACACTATCGACTTCGTTGCCGTAGAGCCTGCTTCATGCCCTTCGCTCACCAGAGGTAGATATGCCTACGACTTTGGCGACACGGGCAAAATCACTCCTCTTCTCAGAATGTACACCCTCGGCAGTGGATTTATGCCATCGCCTAACCACGCAGGCGGTTTGAGATATCACGGAATGAGCCCAATCGTATCCAAACTATATCACGACGGCTACATGAGAGCCACCAGCGTAGAGCAGACGGAAGTATTCAAGGCCGCGACCTTCTTTGCCAAGTGTGAAGGCACCTTGCCTGCTCCCGAGTCCTCTCACGCAATCAAAGTTGCAATCGACGAGGCGCTCAAATGCAAAGAGACGGGCGAAAAGAAGAAGATTCTCTTCGGCTTGACGGGTACGGGTTACTTCGATATGACGGCATATTCGTCCTATCTCGACGGCACTATGATCGACTATATTCCAACCGACGAGGATTTGCAGAAGGGCTTTGACACTCTGCCAAAAATTCCTCAAAATGAAATCTAATCTCTAAGCAAGTCTGACGACTATCTTATTGCTAATAGATTTATCAACGACAATCAAGGCAACCCTCGAGGTTGCCTTGCGTTTTTTTGTCTATATTGGCAGTTTCAAGTAGTAACGTCATTGCGGGTGCAAGTAGTAACGTCATTGCGAGTGCAGGTAGTAACGTCATTGCGGGCATAACGAAGCGGAGCGTGGCAATCTCGTCCTTGTCCGCCTCCTTAGCGACAAAATAATAATTGTTCTCATTATTTGTTGACAATTATTTTTTTTCGGTATATTATATTACCAACGTAATATTTTGCTAAGAAAAGAAGTAGTAGCATAGAAGCGGGAAACAGAGAATTGCCGTTAGGTGCAAGGCAATCAAGCCTAAGTGTGAACTCGTCTTGGAGCAACCAAGCCCAATTTAGTAAGCTTGGTCGGGCATGCCCGTTACAGCTATCGAGTGTGCGCTTATTCGGCGCAAATTAGAGTGGTACCGCGAAGCTTTCGTCTCTAAGATTGAGACGGAAGCTATTTTAATACTACGATTTTGGCTGATATTACTACAACAAGGAGGTATGTGTATGCAACATTGCGACAAATATTCTAGGGGTTATTTTATGCCACCTACTTGTTGCCGAGATTGGGCAAGCAAGGAATACGTCGACCACGCGCCTATTTGGTGTAGCGTTGACCTTAGAGACGGCAATCAAGCGTTGATTGTTCCTATGAGTCTTCAACAAAAGTTGGAGTTTTTCCAATTGCTATGCCGACTAGGTTTCAAAGAAATCGAAGTAGGATTCCCTGCCGCAAGCGAAACGGAATACGAATTTTTGCGTACTCTTATCGAACAAAACCTCATACCCGACGACGTCAAGGTACAAGTTCTCACCCAATCGAGAGAGCATATTATCAAGAAGACTTTCGAGGCGCTCAGAGGTTGCAAACAAGCTGTCGTACACCTATACAATTCCACTTCGGTGGCGCAGAGAGAACAAGTTTTTAAAAAGTCCAAAGAGCAAATAATGGACATTGCTAAATTCGGAGCCGAACTTTGCAAGCAATACGCACAGCAGACTGAGGGCAAATTCTACTTCGAGTATTCGCCCGAGAGCTTTACGGGTACGGAGATTGACTACGCGTTGGAGGTTTGCAACGCCGTCATCGATATATGGCAACCAACGCCCGACAACAAGGTCATCATCAACCTTCCTGCCACGGTGGAGATGAGTATGCCTCACGTATACGCTTCCCAAGTAGAGTATATGTCCAAAAATATCAACAATCGCGACAACGTTATCATCTCGCTTCACCCTCACAACGACAGAGGTTGTGCCATTGCGGATAGCGAACTCGGCTTGCTTGCGGGCGGAGACCGTATAGAAGGCACGCTTTTCGGCAACGGAGAGAGGACGGGCAACGTAGATATCATCACGCTTGCGCTCAATATGTACACTCACGGTATCGACCCGGGACTTGACTTTTCCGACATTCCGTCTATCGTGGAAGTATACGAAAAGGTTACCAATATGAAGGTTTACGAACGCCAACCATATAGTGGAGCGTTGGTCTTTGCAGCCTTCTCGGGTTCGCACCAAGACGCCATTGCCAAAGGTATGAAGTGGAAAGAAGACAAACACCTCGACCATTGGTGCGTACCTTATTTGCCTATCGACCCTAAGGACTTGGGCAGAGAGTACGACGGTGACGTCATTCGTATCAATTCTCAGTCGGGCAAGGGTGGTATTGGTTATCTTATGGAGCACCAATTCGGTTTCAACCTTCCTGTCAATATGAGAGAGGGCTTTGGCTACGCAGTCAAGAGCGTATCCGACCACGCTCACAAAGAATTGCAACCTGCGGAGATTTTGGAGATTTTCGAGAGCAACTACGTCAATATTGCCGAGCCTTTCAAGATTTACGAATATCATTTCGTTCAAAAGGGTGATATTCACGCTACGGTTACTGCGGAGTATCAAGGCAAAATAGTTGACCTACAAGCAGACGGCAACGGTCGTCTTGACGCAGTCAACAACGCAATCAGACCGCTCGTTGGCAAAGAATATATCATTAACGAATATCACGAGCACGCTTTGACTTCGACTTCCAAGTCGCAAGCCGTAGCCTACGTATGCTTGCAATACGGCGAGGGCAAAAAGGTGTGGGGCGTAGGTATCCACAACGATATCATTGCGGCGTCGGTGTCGGCGCTCGTCAGTGCAATCAATAGAATGCTCAAGGAGTGATAAGACGCCCGCAAGGGCGTTTTATATTGGATTATGAAGGGAGCAACGGCTAACAAAAAACAAGAATTACTACTCACGGGCAATCCGTTCACGGGACTGCTATGGTTTTCTATACCTTTCATCATAGGCGACTTTTGTCAGCAGATGTACAACGCCGTGGACAGTATGATTGTAGGCAACTTTATCGGCGAAAACGCTTTGGCGGCATTGGGCGTTGCTTCTCCGTTTATGTCCATAATTACCTACCTACTTATGGGACTTGCAATGGGTGCGGGAGTGGTCATAAGCCAACACTACGGCGCGGGTGAGTACGACCAAATCAAACGCATCAATTCCACCGCGCTTCTCATGGGTTGTATCATTACGCTTGTATTATCCGCGCTATTTATCGGCTTGACCAAGCCGTTACTCAAGGCGCTTTCTACGCCCGACGTATTGATGGTCGACACCTCTCAATATCTCTATATCATCTTTGGTGGCGGTATATTTTGTTTCCTCTACAACTACTATTGTTACACGCTAAGGAGCATAGGAAAGTCGCTACTTCCGCTGGTATTTTTGCTTATATCCGTAGCCATCAACGCCACGCTTGATTTGCTGTTCGTAGTGGTGTTCAAGATGGGCGTCAAGGGCGCGGGAATTGCCACGATTATAGCTCAAGCCGTGTCGGTTGTCAGCTGTATAATCTACACCGAAAATAAGATAAAACTGCTGTCGCTCAAGCCTAAAGATCTAGTCATCGACAAGCGTTTTGTGCGACCTGTATTGAGTTATGGCATAAGTTTTGCCATTCAACAAGTCTACGTTTACGTGGGTAGAATGTTTATTCAAAGCGTCGTCAACAAGTACGATACGTCTGTCATAGCAGGTATCAATGCTTGCTACAAAGTCGACTCCATTATCCAGACTCCGGTCAGAGGTTATACCAACGCATTCACCACCTATTGTGCCCAAAACTACGGCAACGGCAATATCCCTAGGATACGACAAGGTTACAAAGCAACTTGGCTGTTTATGTGGGTTTATGCATTGATTAGTTTCGTAGTAGGCTTCTTCCTTGCTCGTCCGCTTGCGGGTATGTTCGTCAACGGCGATGCGGTGGGAGTTATCGACGTAGGCTCGACGGCTATCAAGTACATGGCGGTTGGATATATATTCACTTTCCTTATCTTCCAATCTCAGGCACTCTTCAAGGGTGTGGGTATGCTCAAGACCTTCTTCTCCGTAACCTTAGTGTCTATAACTTGCAGAGTAGGTTTCAGTTTCCTTTTCGAGCATCTAATGGGACTTGACGGATTGTATCTAGCCATACCTTCCAGCTGGTTTATGGGAGGAACTTTCGGACTTATCGCCGTCACGATAGTTATGAAAAAGAAGTTTTCAGCCAAGGCAAGCACGGCTCTGGCAGATGGTGTTTCTACCGACAATTTTGCAGATACTACAGTAGAGAAGAGCGAGGAATTGCGGACGGACGACGCTCCGACCGACGATACTCAAGCGCTCTAAGTTAAGCAGTAGATTATTCTCGCCTAATTTTAGTTGCGTTGTTGCAGATACGGCTTCGCTAGATTTTTTTGACTATTTTAAGTTTTGGTGTCCATACTTTCGCGTTTTTCCTTGACACGCGTGGTATAATATAGTCGAGACAAATATGACGCCGTTGCTACGTAGACTCGGCTAGTTTTAGGTTATTTGCATTGTCAAGAACTTCGACTGCCATACACGATATACAAAAGTATCGGCACGACTATCTCATTTTGGCGAATAAGAGATAATACTCAAATAATATTGTCATATACAAGTATTACTATAAATCACGCAAAAAAGTCCGCATTTGCGGTCTTTTTGATTATTTGCTTGCAACTAGGCTTTATCGGTGGTATAGTATATATAAATAATATCATCGCACGCCTTTTATAGGGAGATAGCTATGCAAAAAGTAAACGTCAATTTACCAACCAACGGTTACGACATAATTATACAATCGGGCTTGCTTGCAAGCGCGGGAGAGTATATCAACAGCAAGGGTGGCAAAGTATTCGTAGTCAGCGATTCCAACGTATCGGTTTTGTACGGCGATACTTTGATTGCTTCGCTTACTTCGCAAGGATATAGATGCAAGCTATACGTTGTCAAGGCGGGCGAGAGTAGCAAAAATATTTCTAGCATAATGCCTATGTATAGCGCGATGATAGAGTTCGGGCTGACTCGTAGCGACCTCGTGGTTGCGCTCGGCGGAGGAGTGGTAGGCGACCTTACGGGTTTTGTTGCATCTACCTATCTTAGGGGCGTTGATTTCGTGCAGATACCTACCTCACTACTTGCGCAAGTAGACAGCTCGGTAGGTGGCAAGGTAGCAGTCGACTTGATGGAGGGCAAAAACCTCGTCGGCAGTTTTTACCAACCCAAAGTCGTGCTCATCGACACGCAGTTACTATCCACATTGCCCGACAAATTTTACGTAGACGGCATGGCGGAGATTATCAAATACGGCTGTATTCTCGACTGCGAACTCTTTGACACACTTGCCGAGATCAAGAGTAGAGAGGAGTTTATGGAGCAAGCCGAGGAGATAATCGCGCGTTGTTGCGCTATCAAAGCGGGTGTCGTATCGCGTGACGAGAGGGACAACGGGGAGAGAATGCTCCTCAACTTCGGGCATACTTACGGACACGCTTTGGAGAAGTATTACGATTTTTCTACCTTGACGCACGGACAAGCCGTAGCCATAGGAATGAGTCATATCACCGCAATCAGCGAGGCAAAGGGTTTGACCAAGCAAGGCACTAGAGAGAAGATTGACCGAGTACTCGTCAATTACGGTCTATCAACCACCGACGTTGCCGACCCGAGCCAAGTCGTAAGTTATATAGCCAACGACAAGAAGAACCTTGGTAAAGACCTCGTGGTAGTTATACTCCAAGAGATAGGCAAAGCCGTGTTGTATCGTACCAACAAGGAGTTTTTTGAAGTATGAGCAGTGTGATAACTCCTTCCCACCTTAGCGGAACAGTCAAGATACCGCCTTCTAAGAGTATGGCGCATAGGGCAATAATTTGCGCCTCGCTGGCAAGCGGTGTATGCCATATATCCAACGTGCAATTTAGCGCCGACGTGCTCGCTACTATAGGCGCGATGCGTGCGCTCGGAGCGACTATCGAGATTGAGGGCGATTGCCTTACGATATATCCCGTTGATACGAGCAAAATCCAAGGAGACGAGGTCGTCATAGATTGCAACGAGTCGGGCTCAACGCTAAGATTTTTGACTATGATAGCCTTGGCGCTTACAGACAAAAAGGTGCACTTCGTAGGTATGGGCAAGCTAGGTTCGCGACCTATGCAAGCCTATTACGATATATTCGACAGGCAAGGCATATTCTACCGCGACGACAGCGCGTTGACTGCAGAGCGACTACTTGATTTGCATGTGCAAGGCGCACTTAAGAGCGGAGAATTTTATTTAAGCGGAGACGTCAGCTCACAGTTTGTCAGCGGACTGTTGTTTGCCGCTTCGCTACTAGAGGGCGACAGCGTAATCAATATCACTACGCCTATGCAGTCGGTAGGTTACGTAGACCTCACGATCAAGGCTATGCGCGACTTCGGAGTCGAGGTAATCAACCACGATTATCGAAGATTGATAGTCAAGGGCGGCAGAAGATACAATGCAAGAGATTATGAGGTAGAGGGCGATTATTCTCAAAGCGCCTTTTTTACCGTTGCCAACTTGATAGGCAACAGCGTGAATATAGAGGGGCTTGACCCCGACAGCCTACAAGGCGACAAGGTGGTCTTCGACTTGTGCGAACTACTAAAAAACACTAGCGAAGAAGAAAAAATCACGATAGACGGTAAGGACTGTCCCGATATAATACCCGTGCTAGCGGTAGGTTGCGCTTTGCGAAAAGGCAAGACGGAGATAATCAATCTCGAAAGACTCAAAATCAAAGAGTGCGACAGACTATCGGCTACTTACGAAGTTTTGAACACGCTCGGCGCCAAGGTTAGTAAGGCGGAAGACAGTCTTACTTTTGAGGGTGTGAATAGCTTTAGCGGTGGCTCGGTCAGCACTTACGGCGACCACAGAATGGCAATGAGTATAGCCATTGCGTCGACGAGAGCAAGAGGCGTAATAACGATAGACGATAGACATTGCGTAGCCAAATCTTACCCTGATTTTTGGGAAGTTTTCGGTGCGTTAGGAGGAAAAATACGATGAGCGGAATATGGGGAAAAAATATCAAACTCAGTGTTTTCGGAGAGTCGCACGGCGTTGCGATTGGGGTTACTATTCACAATTTACCCGCGGGATTTAGACTCGATATTGACGAGATTGAGAGAGAAATGGCACGCAGAGCGCCGGGGGGAGAATTTTCTACTACGCGCAAAGAAGCCGACAAGGTAGAGATTGTCAGCGGAATATTCGAGAGTAAGACTACGGGCGCGCCTCTCACGGGCATAATCTACAATACCAATACGCGTTCTAAGGACTATCAGTCCGATATTCCTCGTCCAAGCCACAGCGACTACGGTTGGTGGGTTAAGACGGGTGGCAACAACGACTATCGAGGCGGTGGACACTCGTCGGGTAGGATTACCGCACCGCTGGTATTTGCGGGTGCAATAGCCAAGCAAATCCTTGCTAAGAAGGGTATATTCGTAGGCTCTCATATCCTGGCAATCAAGGACGTATACGACCTTGCCTTCGGTACGCAAATCACCGAATGTATGCTAGACGACCTCACGCATTGCTCCTTCCCCGTGCTAGATAACAGAGTAAGAGAGAGTATGCAAAACGAGATAATCTCGGCGCGCAAAGAGGGCGATAGCGTGGGCGGAAAGATACAATGCGCCGTAGTAGGCATGCCTGCGGGAGTGGGAAGTCCTTTCTTTCACTCGCTCGAGAGTGAACTATCGTCAATGCTATTTAGCATACCGGCAGTCAAAGCAGTATCGTTCGGCAACGCGGAAGATATGAGCAAAACTTACGGCTCAATCGCCAACGACGCATGGTGCATAACGGAAGGCAAAATCTCCACCAAAACCAACAACAACGGCGGAATATTGGGTGGAATAAGTACGGGAATGCCTATAGTATTCGACGTGACTATCAAGCCTACGCCGTCTATATACAAAGAGCAAGACAGCGTAAGCCTATCCAAACTCGAAGAATGTCAATTGCGCATCGAGGGCAGACACGATCCTTGCATACTCGTAAGAGCATTGCCCGTGGTAGAAGCGGCGGCGGCTATAGTTATGCTAGACGCTATCGAATAAAAGCAAAATTGACCGCGAATACTCGTGCATATTTTTACAAAAAATTGGAGGTCGGCGTGATGTCAAAGCACGCTCAATCGCGGAAGATAACTGAGTTTAGTCGTAAAGAACAACGAGCAAGGTTAGTCTCGTGATTGTCGTTGTTAGTCGAGAGCAAGCACGCTCAATCGCGAATTATCTTGGTATTTATAGCGTAAATATCATCGTGAAGAATTACAAAACGTCAATCGTACTTATGAAGTGGGAGAAACAATGGAACTTGACGAAATAAGAACAAAAATAGACGGCATCGACGGCGAAATCATCAAACTCTTCGAGGAGAGGATGGCGTGCGCCAAAGAGGTTGCCGAGTACAAAAAAACTCACGACGTACCCGTACTGCAATCGGGTAGAGAAGAGCAAGTGATAGCCAAGGCGCAGAGCAATATTGCCAACCCCGAATTGCGTAGTTATGCGCCCGAACTTATGAACTGCCTTATGGAGCTTAGCAAGGATTACCAAAGACGTTCGTATATCCAACAAGTCAAGACGACCTTCGTCAGAGAGGACTTTGACGTTCACGCTTCCAAGGGATTTTTTGGAGAGAGGGGAAGCAATACCGAGAGGGCTACTAGAGAGTACTTCGGTGTCGGTGACGCAATAAGCTTCACAAGCTTTGAAGATATATTCGAGGCGGTGAGCAACGGCGAGATTAAGTACGGCGTTTTGCCTATCGAAAACTCGTCCACGGGCGCAATAACCGACGTCTACGACCTGCTTGGCAGATACAACTTATACGTGGTGGGCGAAAAGTGGCTACGAATAGAGCATAGTTTACTTGGTAAAAAGGGCGTAAAGACCGAGGATATCGGCAAGGTATTTTCTCACCCTCAAGCGCTTGGACAATGCAAAGAATTTTTACGTTCTCGCGATATGGAGACGCACAAGTGCGCATCTACCTCGTCGGCGTGCAAACTTATTGCTCAAGGTGACGACCTAACTTGCGCCGCACTTGCCGACAAGTCCAACGCCGAGATTTACGGATTGGATATTTTGGAGCAAAACGTAGCGACTTGCAAGGACAACTTTACCCGATTTGTCGTAATTGCCAAGAATATGCTCAATTGCCAAGCCGACAAAGTTAGTGTGCATTTCGTTATCAAAAACAAAGTGGGTAGTCTATACAACGCATTGAGAGTATTCGCAAGATACGACGTCAATATGACTATGATAGAGTCAAGACCTATCAAAAACAATCCCAAAAATTACAGCTTTTACGTAGATTTGGAGGGTAACTGCAATCAAAGCAACGTAATGCTGGCACTTGAATATTTGCAACAAAATTCCACCGTCTTCAAGCTGATAGGCGAGTACAAGAGCGGAGAAGTAAAATGAGATATTGCGTACTTGGCAAAAAACTTTCGCACAGTCTTTCTCCTACGATACACGCCGATTACTTTAGAAGATACGGTGTGAGCGGTGAGTATTGCAAAAAAGAAGTGAGCGAAGGCGAGTGGGAGCGTATAGGTGAGATTATCCGCGATTACGACGGACTCAACGTCACCGTACCGTACAAAGAAAAGATAATATCCGTCCTTGACGAGATTAGAGGCGATGCCAAAGTCCTCGGCGCAGTCAATACCGTAGTCAAAGAGGGCGATAGATACGTGGGCTACAATACCGACACCTACGGCTTCGAGGCGTTGCTTGGATACAACGATATACAAGTCAAGGATAAGACTTGCGTAGTGCTGGGCAGTGGCGGAGCAAGCAAGTCGGTGGTATATTGCTTAGAACAAGCGGGCGCAGATAAAGTGCTAGTCGCATCTCGCACGCCTAGTGGCAAACAAATATCTTATCAACAACTCAAGAATATCGAGGGCTATCTCATAGTCAATACCACCCCCGTAGGTATGAGTCCTAACGTAGGCGCAAGCCCCGTGGATAAGGACGTGTTATCCAACTTCCAAGTAGCCGTGGACGTGGTGTACAATCCTAGCCTTACTGAGTTTTTGGCTCAGGCGAGCGAGCAAGGCTTGTATATAGCTAACGGCCTATATATGTTGGTGGCGCAAGCCGTCAAGTCGCAAGAGTATTGGCAAAACATAGAGGTGGACGAGAGTTGGTTGGAACAAGAATACGAGCGACTCAAGATTAACTTCGACGTCAATAGTGGTAACAATATCTACCTCGTAGGAATGATGGGCTGTGGAAAGACTACCGTAGGCAAGGCGCTTGGCAAGGCTTTGTGTAAAAAGTTTGTCGATAGCGACAGCGAGATAGAAAAGCAACGTGGTAAGAGTATACCTCAAATATTTGAGAGCGAGGGTGAAGAGGCATTCAGAAAATACGAGAGCGAGGTGCTATCGCAGTTGTCAAGAAGCAAGGGCTTGGTCGTGGCAACGGGTGGTGGTATCGTCAAAAATTCAATCAACGTCGCTATGATGAGAGCGAGCGGTAGCGTGGTGTGGCTAAATAGAAATCCTCACTTGATAGTAGGCGATTGCGATACGAGCAACAGACCTTTGCTCAAAGGAAAAAGTCAAAACGTGTTGAGCATTTTTGAAGAAAGGAAGCTGTTGTATAAGTCAAGCGCAGACGTGGAGATAGCCAACGATGCTGGTGTAGCCGAGTGCTTGAAAAAAATCAAAGAGGCATTGAGATAGGGAAGTTGCCGTGATTGCCACGCTCGCTATGCTCACTTTGCTAACGCAAAATGTACGCAACGCAACGACAGAACACTTGAAATTGTTATGCAACACTATTTGCTAATGCAAAACCAACACGGCGCAGCAAATAACGCAATGATGGGGTACAACCCTTCCACCGCTACCGCGGTCCTCTCCCCTTTACACAAAGGGACCTAATAAGCGGATGAGATTGCCAATGCACGCAACGCAATGACAAAAACGATGCGGAGCGGCTTTGGGAAAAGATAACGAAGTCTAATGCAAAACTAAAATAACAAACCAAAGAAATTATACGCAAACAGGTGAAATTATGCAAAAAATTATGGTTGTCAACGGACCCAATCTCAATATGCTCGGCATAAGAGAAAAGAATATCTACGGCGACAAGACCTACGAGGGCTTGGTGGATTATATCAAGCAAAATAGGGGAGATAAGGTGCAATTGACCTTTTTTCAAAGCAACAGCGAGGGAGCGATAATAGATTGCTTGCACGAGTGTTACTTTGAAAAGTATGACGGCGTAGTCATCAACCCGGGCGCGTACACGCATTACAGTTACGCTATATTCGACGCTATCAAGGCTATCAGTATTCCTACCATAGAGGTGCATATATCCGACGTGGACAGTAGAGAAGCTTTTCGTAAGATATCCGTGACCGCGCCCGCGTGCGTTGCTCAAATCAAGGGCAAGGGCTTCGACGGTTACGTAGAGGCGATAGACCTTTTGACGGAGGAGAAAAATGGTTGAGGGCATCAAGAGGATAACCGTAGTAGGATTGGGAGTAATAGGCGGTTCGTACGCAATGGCTTTGACCAAGGCGGGATACGAAGTGTACGGCGTTGATAAGGACGAGGACACGCTCGCCAAGGCTTTAGCTAACGGAGTGGTGGTAGCAAGTAGCGTAGACTGCAAAGAGTTTTTTGCAAAGAGTGACCTAATAGTTATGGCGTTGTATCCCGATATGATAGCCGACTACCTTGCAACCAACGTACAATATATCAAAGAGGACGCTATTATCACCGACGTTGCGGGACTAAAATCCCACTTTATAGGCGCTATAGAGAGCGTATTGCCAAAGGGGGTGCATTTCGTATTCGCGCACCCGATGGCGGGTAGAGAAAAGAAGGGCTTTGATTTTGCCGACGACAAGGTGTTCTTAGGGGCAAACTTTATCATTACGCCTACCGAAAACACCGACGCTAAGGCTATGGAAAAGGTTGAGCTTCTTGCCAAAGAGATAGGCTTTGGACAAATCAAGCGCACCTCGCCCAAAGCTCACGACGACATAATAGCCTATACGTCCCAGCTTCCTCACGCCTTAGCAGTGGCGCTAATCAACAGCGACAGCGAGGACAGCGAAACGGGCAAGTTTATCGGTGATAGCTATCGTGATTTGACGAGAATTGCCAACATCAACGAAAAGCTGTGGTCGCAACTCTTTATCAACAACAAACGTAATCTCATTGACAAAATAGATGAGTTCCAAAAGCAACTAGACCTTATCAAAAAGTGCGTGCAAGATAACGACTACGAAGGGTTAGAAGAACTCTTCGTCAAGGCCGGCATAAGAAGAACTAACTTGTAAAAATAAAAAATCACTTATAATTGAAGGAAAAATTGACTTAATTATAAATAAATGATATCATAATTGTATGGCTAAAAACGACTCGACTAAAACGACGCAGAGCACCATAACCAAAAGCGTCAAAAAACTGCCTAAACCTAGGGCAAAAAAGACTCCGAACGAAAAAGCGGAGCAAGTTTTGGTGGTCGAAGAACAAAAAGTCGTGACAAACGCTAAGTATGCAAAGACAAGCAAGCCAAAGACTACAAGCGTAGCCGAAAACAAAAAGCAAGCCGTGGCAAACGATAAAGCAAAGAGCGGTAAGAAAGCAAATAGCGCGCCAAGCGAACAAAGCGTGGTGGCTGTGGCTGTAAACGACGTTGACAATATCCTTGCAGAACAAAACGTTAAGAGCGCCAACAAAAAGAGGAGCAAAGCCGTATCCAACGAGGATAGCGTGCAAGCAAGTGTCGGTCAAGACGCCGTTGTGGTCAAAGACGAGGTCGCTCTAGATGACGCGCAAAACGTTGACAGGGTGGTTTTTGAGAGCGTTGAGGACAAAAATTCGGTTGACGACACTATTAAAGTTGGCGCACTGAGACAAGATACCAAGGTAGAAGATAATCAAGAGGACGGCAAAGGACAAGAAATTGCACAAAGCGAGCAAGCCGAGAGCAAACCTCAACGCGTCAAGAAGAAAAAGAGTAAGAAGAGATTTACTACGCCTCTGACTCGAGTAGAGGCTGAACCAAGTCAAGGCTTGAGCACGGCAGAAGTCGAGGAACGTATAGACAGAGGACTCAACAACGAGCAACCTAATATAGTCACCAAGTCGTATGCGGGGATATTTAGAAGCAACGTATTGACGCTATTTAATATTCTCAACTTTTTCTTGGCGACGATGATTTTGATATACGGAGAGCTTAAGAACGCTCTGTTTATGGGTACGGTACTCGTCAATATGATTGTGGGTATCGTGCAAGAAATTAGATCTAAGCTCACCCTCGAAAAGATGAGCATTTTGTCCACGCCTAAGATTAGAGTAGTGCGTGAGGGTGAGGTCGTAGAGATAGATGGCGACAATCTTGTGCTGGACGATATAGTCGTATTGCGACAAGGAGAGCAAGTGCCTGCCGACAGCGTCGTCGTGGAAGGAATGTGCGAGGTCAACGAATCTTTGTTGACGGGCGAGCAGGACGACGTGCACAAAGAAGTAGGTAGCGAATTGTTGTCGGGAAGCTTTATCCAAGCGGGCGAGTGTAAAGCTAGGGCTCGCGCGGTGGGCAAAGATAACTATACCTCTAAACTTATGGCGGAAGCCAAACAGTTCAAAAAGCCTAAGTCGGAGTTGATGAAATCTATCAACTGGATAATCAGAATAGTAACCATTGCCATCTTCCCGATAGGCATTTTGATGTTTTTGACCAACCTCAAGACAACGGCTACTATCAATCAAGCCGTGACGGGTACGGTGGCGTCCATAGTGGGTATGATACCAGAAGGTTTGGTAATGCTCACGAGTATCGCGCTCGCCGCCGGTATCATCAAGCTTGCAAAAAGACGTACTCTCGTACAAGACTTGTATTGCATCGAGACGCTTGCCCGCGTAGACGTGTTGTGCCTAGACAAGACGGGTACTATCACCGAGGGCAGTATGCAAGTGGAGCAAACACACGTCTATTCTACCAAGTACGGCTTCGTTGACGACATTATGACCAATATGGTGGAGGCTTTAGGTGCGAGCGGGGCGACCTTCGAGGCATTTGCCAAGTACTTCAAGAGTAGCGAAAAGTACGACGTAGTCAAGACTATTCCTTTCTCTTCGGCAAGAAAGTGGAGCGGCGTCGACTTCGGCGACAAGGGTAGATTTATCGTAGGCGCGCCGGAATTCGTACTCAAATCTCGCTTCGGCTTAGTGGAGAACGACGCTATCGAATACACCTCGCAAGGCTATAGAGTGCTGGTGCTCGTCAAGACGACGGAGCAACTCAAAGAGAGTATGGACGAAAACAAGATGCGTCCTATCGCTCTTATCGTTCTCAGCGATAAGATAAGAGAAAACGCCAAGGCAACCTTTGAATACTTCGCTAAGCAAGGCGTCAACCTCAAGGTTATCAGCGGCGACAATCCAATCACCGTGTCTAAAGTGGCAGAGAGAGCCGGTTTGATGGGCGCCGATAAGTTTATCGACGCTTCCGTTGACCTCGATACGCCCGAGAAGATATACGAGGCTTGCGACAAATATACGATTTTCGGCAGAGTGAGCCCAAAGCAAAAGAAAATTCTCGTGCAATCCCTCAAACAAAAGGGATACACGGTAGGTATGACGGGCGACGGCGTCAACGACGTTATGGCGCTCAAAGAAGCTGACTGTTCTATCGCAATGGCTAGCGGTAGCGAGGCAAGCCGTAACGTGGCGCAATTAGTCTTGCTCGACAGCGACTTTAGTGCTCTGCCAAGCGTGGTTGCCGAGGGTAGACGAGTTATCAACAATATCGAGAGAGCGGCTTCGCTCTTCCTCGTCAAGACGACCTACAGTCTAGTGCTGTCGTTGTTGCTTATCTTGTTCCAAATGAACTATCCGTTCGTGCCGATACAGTTGACTGTGATAAGTATGTTGTTCGTAGGTTTGCCGTCATTCTTCCTTGCCTTAGAACCTAACGATACCAAGGTGTCGGGAAGCTTTTTGTCCAAGGTCTTTAAGAAGGCAGTGCCTGCCGGCTTGACGGTTGCCTTTATGGTATGGCTGATAAGCTATCTGTACAAGGATATAGGGCTTGACGTGTCGGCGCAAATATCCACTATGTCTTTCTTCGTAACGGCTATCGTAGCAGTGGTGGTTTTGTTGCAGGTATGTATGCCGTACAACAAGGAAAGATTGTTCTTGATTGCCATTGCGGTGATAATATTCGTCGCGGCGGTGTCCTCCGACTTCGTGAGCGGTATTTTGTCGCTGGTACCGTTGACTACCGATATGATTATCAAGACGGTGATATTCGTAGTTTGCGCGCCTCTTATGATACTGTTTATGCGTGCCGAAGTGGAGGCTATCAAGGCGCTGTTTAGAGAAATAAAGGGCTTTTTCGTGGGTGTTGCCGGCAAGATAAGAGCCTTGGTAGGAAGAAAGAAAGATGACGAGCGATGAAGTAAAAGACTTGATAGAGTTGCTCGATAAGCAACACCCTAACGCCGTGTGCGAGCTAGAATATAATAGCATATACGAGCTGTTGGTTGCGGTGATATTGTCTGCGCAATGTACGGACAAGAGAGTCAACGTAGTGACAAAAAAATTGTTCGCCGTTGTCAATACCCCCGAGCAAATGGCTGAGATAGATATCGAGCAACTCGAAAAGATGATATACAGTTGCGGATTTTATCATAATAAAGCCAAAAATATAATTGCTTGCTCTAAGGATATCGTTGAGAGATTTGGTGGCAAAGTGCCGAGCAATATAGATGACCTTATGAGCCTTGCTGGCGTGGGAAGAAAGACAGCCAACGTCGTCTACGCAGTAGGATACGGTGGCAACGCCATTGCCGTAGATACGCACGTTTTGAGGTTGTCCAACCGATTGGGATTTGTCGATAGCGACAATCCGACGGTGGCGGAAAAAGCCTTGATGAACGCCGTGCCGGAAGAGTTTTGGTCGCATCTGCACCACTTGTTGATACATCACGGCAGATACGTATGTAGTAGTCAAAAACCCAAGTGCGACGAGTGCTTGATAAATAAATATTGTAAATATATAAAGGGAGTTAAAAAATGAACAAGATTCTCAACATCAAAGACATCGCTCCTAGAGTTAAGGAGTACGTCATCGAAAATCCGGACATTGCCAGACATTGCTTGCCGGGACAGTTTATCATTTTGAGAGTTGACGAAAACGGCGAAAGAGTGCCTTTTACTATCTGTGACTTCGATAGAGAAAAGGGTACTATCACCTTGCTCGTTCAAGAAGTAGGTTATTCTACTCACAAAATGGCTATGCTTAACGTGGGCGACAGTCTTCACGATATGGTCGGTCCTCTCGGCAACGCAACCGAACTCGACGCATACGAAAACGTCGTGCTCGTCGGTGGCGGTATTGGCTGTGCCGTTATCTATCCTCAAGCCAAACTTCGTACCAAAAAAGGTCAAAAGTGCGACGTTATCATGGGTGCGAGAACTAAGGAATTGCTCTTTAATATCGACGAGTTTAGAGCCAATAGCGACAATACTTATATCGCTACCGACGACGGCTCAATGGGCACTAAGGGCTTCGTAACCACCGTGCTTCAACAACTCATCGACGAGGGTAAGAAGATTGACTGCGTATTCGTCGTAGGTCCTATGATTATGATGCGCAACGTCAGCGAATTGACTCGCAAATACAACATTCCTACTATCGTAAGTATGAACTGCGTTATGGTAGACGGCACGGGTATGTGCGGAGGTTGTAGACTTACCGTTGGCGGAGAGACCAAATACGCTTGCGTGGACGGTCCTGAGTTCGACGGACACAAGGTGGACTTTGCCGAAGCTATGAATAGAGCAGGCTTCTACAAAGAACACGAAGATAAATGTAGATTGAGAGGTTAATTATGGCAATAAACAATAGTCCAAGACATACTACTAATCATCAAGACCCACAAGAAAGAATTAAGAACTTCGAAGAGGTAAACCTCGGCTTTGACGAAAAGACGATGATTGAAGAGGCAAACAGATGTATCGGTTGCAAAAACGCACCTTGTCGTAACGGCTGTCCCGTTGGTATCAACATCCCTGCCTTTATCGCTCACCTCAAAGAAAACGACCCCGACGGCGCGCTTAGCGTAATAAGCGAAGCTAGCCTTTTGCCTGCAATATGCGGTAGAGTTTGCCCTCAAGAAAAGCAATGCGAAAACAACTGCGTGCGTAAAGCTAAACTCGGTGGCTCGGTGGCTATCGGTGCTTTGGAAAGATACGTGGGCGACTACGGTCTTGCCAAAGGAACTGCGGGCTACGTTAAACCTGCCAGCTGTGGCAAGAGAGTTGCCGTAGTAGGAAGCGGACCTGCAGGTCTTGCTTGCGCCGCAGATTGCGCTCAAAAGGGCATGGAAGTAACTATCTTTGAAGCCTTCCACAAGGCAGGCGGTGTGCTCGTGTACGGTATCCCGGAATTTAGACTTCCTAAAGAAAAGGTCGTGGCTAAAGAAATCGAAAAACTCAAAGCCCTCGGCGTAGAGATTAAGCTCAATACCGTCATCGGTAAGACCATAACCGTAGAAGAATTGCAAGAGCAATACGACGCAATCTTTATCGGTACGGGTGCGGGACTTCCTATGTTTATGGGTATCAACGGCGAAAACCTCAACGGCGTATCTTCCGCCAACGAGTTCTTGACCCGTGTCAACCTGATGCAAGCTTACAAGGGCGACGCTATCACCCCCGTATATTGCGGTAAGAAGGTTGCAGTCATCGGCGCAGGTAACGTGGCTATGGACGCTGCAAGAACGGCTAAGAGAATAGGCGGTGGAGAAGTGTACATAGTGTACAGAAGATCTCGTGAAGAAATGCCTGCAAGAGGTGAAGAAATCGTGCACGCAGTGGAAGAAGGTATCCAACTGCAACTGCTCACTAACCCTGTGGAAATGCTGGGCGAAAACGGCAGAGTTTGCGGTCTTAAGTGCGTGAAAATGGAACTAGGCGAGCCTGACGCTAGCGGTAGACGTCGTCCCGTACCTGTGGAGGGAAGCGAATTCGTACTCGACGTAGACCAAGTAATCGTATCGCTCGGTACTAGTCCTAACCCTCTCATCAAAAAATCATTCAAAGGTCTTGAATTTACGCCAAAAGGCACTATTATCGTCAACGAAGAGGCTATGTCTACCAACGTGGAAGGCATCTACGCAGGCGGTGACGCAGTAACGGGTGCGGCTACCGTTATACTCGCAATGGGTGCAGGAAGAAAAGCCGCTAAGGCAATTATCGAATATTTGGGAGTAGAATAATGTTTCTCGATATCGCAACTATTTTTATCAAAGCGGGTAACGGCGGCGACGGCGTAATATCTTTTCATACCGAAAAATACGTTGCGAAGGGCGGTCCCGACGGTGGCGACGGCGGTAACGGCGGTTCGATTATCTTTACCGTAGACAAGTCCGCCTCAACTCTCATTGACTTTAGATACGCTAAGCACTTTAGAGCCGAAAACGGCGAAAACGGCGCGGCGAAGACTTGCAAGGGCAAAGCCGGCAAGGACTTGTATATCAAAGTGCCTATAGGTACCGTCATCAAGGACAAAGTTACGGGCAATATCATTGCCGATATGTTCTACGAGGATAGCGTCTTCGTAGCGCAAAAAGGTGGTTTGGGGGGTAAGGGCAACGCAAGATTTGCCACCCCTCAACGCAAAGCGCCAAGATTTTGCCAAAAGGGCGAAAAGACTAGTGAAATCGAACTTACTTTGGAACTCAAAACCATTGCCGACGTAGGGCTTGTGGGCTTCCCTAACGTGGGAAAATCCACCTTGCTCTCTATGGTAAGCAGTGCCAAGCCTAAGATTGCCAACTACCACTTTACTACGCTGTCGCCTAATCTCGGAGTGGTAAAAAGATACGACGAAAGCTTCGTGATGGCCGATATCCCGGGACTTATCGAGGGCGCGAGCCAGGGCGCGGGATTGGGATTTAGATTTCTAAGACATATAGAGAGAGTGCGCCTAATCGTGCATATACTAGACGTGTCGGGACACGAGGGCAGAGACCCTTATCAAGACTATCTCACTATAAACAAAGAGCTGGTAGATTATAGTCCAAAGCTTGCCGATTTGCCACAAATAGTGTGCGCCAACAAGTGCGATTTGGTTGAGGATACGAGCGTCATTGACGAGTTTGAAGCCAAAGTCGGTCAAAAGGTGCTAAGACTCAGTGCCGTGTCGAGACAAGGTGTGGACGAGCTGATGGGCGAGATTTTTGATAAGCTCGCAACTATCCCTAAGTCGCAACCTATCCCTGTTGAGATGATAGTTAGCGAAGATAAGGACACGACTTCGTTTATGATTACCGTGGACGAGGACGGCGTGTACGAAGTGGTAGGCGGATTGATGGACTCTCTATCACGCAACGTGGTGCTCGACGACTACGAGTCATTTAGATACTTCCAAAAGATACTCAAAGACAAGGGAGTCATCAAGGCGCTCGTGAATAGTGGTTGCGTGGAAGGCGACACAGTGAGAATAGGCGATATAGAATTCGATTTTGTAGAATAGGAGGCACTATGACAAGCAGTGAAAGAGCAAAACTCAGAGGATTGGCGATGACTATCGAGCCTGTGGTGACGATTGGTAAAAACGGACTCACCGAGAGTCTTATCCAAGAGATAGACGAGCAGTTGGAAGCCAAAGAATTGATAAAAATCAACGTACTCAAAAACGCCGACTTGGGCGCAAAGGACGTTATTGCGGAAGTAGCCGAAAGCGTAAACGCACAGCCCGTGCAAGCACTAGGCAACAAGATTACGCTGTATCGCGTATCCAAAAGAAAAGACGTAAAGCATATTTTGTAAGCAGAATTAACTAGTAAATTACTGTATTATTAATACGTTATCAAGATAATTTAGACGCCTCGAGGCGTCTTTCGTTTTGAAATTACGCTCGATTTAGTTAGGATATGCAGTCTAACCGATAGTTGAAATAGTCGGGTGCTATTTTGTTGACTAAATGCGTTTTTTGTGTGTTTTTGTGATTTTGCAAAACGTGTAGCATTACTAGCGTCGAACGTCGTCTGTCGTATCGTCGGAAGAGGTGTTGTCGGTAGTAGATATATCCGTAGCATATTCGTCTAAATCTTTATTGCTGTTGAGTATTTTGGGATTGTCGTCATAATTATTAGGGCGAACAAAAACGTCTTTGACAAGACATAGTAGGGCAAGAGCAAGCGCAACCGACGATATGACGAGATAGTAAGTCGAGAGTGGTGTGATAAAACTAAACACAAGCAATATCAGCGATACGAAGACAAAGCGTTTGACGTTGCTACGGTCGAGCAAAGAGTGAAATATGGAAGAAAGAAGATAATTGACGCTTGGGCGCTTGGTGCAATTAGGCAAAAGACCTTGATTGAGGGCGGACTTGTAGAGCCTTTTTAGATTGCAAAATTCTAGTCTAACTCTCGATATTCTTTGGGCAAAGTATAGAGAATTTTTGTTGCTCTCGGTGCATAAAACGTAGGCAAAATATTTACCGTTTTTGATGCAAATCGAACACATATTGGCGATAGAATCGGGAGAAATGCCTGACATTTTTGCCCACAAAAAGACGACTTGTCCGTCAATAAGTATATAGTCCTTGTTGTCGGATACGTCTAATTGCGGGGATAGACGAGATATGAGAGAAAGGATATATTCCTTGCCGTGTAGGGCGCAGTATGTAATCCAATCTCCGTATCTCATCGTATTGCGATAGGGACGATTGATTGTCATGACGAATAAGCTTACCAGCGTGGATATTGCAAAGGCTATCAGTAGGCATTGCCACAATTTGAGTCCCGCAAAACTCGTCAAAATTACTATAGTCAAAAAACCTATGATTATTAGCCACATTTTGTCAAAGAAACTACCCATATAGGCATTGTTGCCAAAAAAATCGATATCTAAACTAAAATTGATATTGATAATCGTAGCATTTTGATATATAATAAAACTATGAAAACTGCTTTGTTTGGGGGGACCTTTAACCCCGTTCACGACGGACATATACAAATGGCGGAATATTTGCTATCGCACGGCTACGATAGAGTGGTGTTGGCACCTTCCAACAACCCCGCCTATAAGCAATGCGACAACAACTTTGACACACGTTGCGAAATGCTAAAAATTGCTATACAAGGGCGTGAAGGTATACAGATATGCGACCTGGAGAGGGATAGACCTAAAGACAATTATAGTTATATCACCATTCCGCTGTATAAAGAAAGGATAGGCGAGTTCGATTTCGTCATAGGCGGAGATAGTTTGATAGACCTAGGCAAGTGGAAAAATCCTTATCAAATAATAAATCAAGTCAAGTTGGTGGTCTTCGATAGAGGCGATAGACAAGCCGAGGTGGATGAGGCAAGCAAGTTTTGGAGAGTACAGGGTGCGGATATCGTGATAGAAAGGTTCGTGCCTAAGGATATATCGTCAACGATAGTGAGATTGGAGAGCCGTCTGGGTTTGACGCGGGGCGTGCCGACAGAGGTTGCCGAGTATATCGAAAAAAACGGATTATACGTCGATAAGTCGATACGTATTGGCAAAAAGTTGACGACGAGCCTTGCCGACAAGCTCAAAGAATTGACGGGCGAGAGAACCTATAAGCACTGTCTGAGAGTGGCTTATTGCGCGCTAAAGCTCAACAGCGATTTGAACTTAGGACTAGATACCGATAAGATTTTGACGGCGGGGCTTTTGCACGATTGCGCTAAGAGAGTAAGACACGTGGACGACCCGTCGATACCTGCCGATAGCGAGGATACGCCCGTGTATCATCAGTTTGCGGGTAGCGTGGTGGCACGAGAAGAGTTTGGCATACACGATGAGGAAGTGCTCAATGCAATCAAATACCATACGACTGCCAAGCCTAATATGACCGACCTCGACAAGCTGATATTCTGTGCCGATATGCTGGAAGAGGATAGGGACTTCGAGGGTGTGGACGAGTTGAGAAAGGTAATATGGCAAGACTTGCATCGAGGCTTCGTGGCGTGTATGGAACACCAATACGCCTATCTTGTCAATCGTGGCGGAGATATCTATCCGCTGACGACAAAGTCGGTAGACTATTATCGCAACGAAAATAAACAACAACAAAATATAAACTAATAGAGGATAAATATGAATATTACACAAGAAATATGCAAAATACTCGATAGCAAAAAAGCGCAAGACATAGTGGTGGTGGATATAAGACACCTCACCGTTATCGCCGACGACTTTATCATTTGTTCCGGTCGCTCTACTACTCAAGTCAAGGCTCTTGCCAACTACGTAGACGACGAAATGTCCAAACTCGGTAGGCAACCACTGAGAAGCGAGGGAAAACAAGAGGGTAGATGGGCGGTAGTTGACTACGGCGACGTAATCGTTCATATCTTCCACGAAGAGACGAGAAGATTGTATTCTTTGGAACAACTGTGGTCGGACGGCACCAACGTAACGAGGTATAATGGGGAAAATAACTGATATTGGTCAAAAATAAAAATATCTTGGCGTATATTTGATACAAAATTGCACATATAAAGGGTATGAAAACTTTGGCATTGGCTCTTTATATTGCAGTAGCGGTAAGCGGTGGTAACGTCGAGGAGAAGATTGAGGCTCGCGTAGCGCAAAACGACTTGATAAATACGGCGATTTGTCTAGTAGTGGACGATGAGGCTTTGGTGTGCGTGACAACGGCGCCGATATATAGTCGCTCTCAAAGGCAGAAGCTCGTAGAAGAGTTGACGGCGACTATCGATAGCGAGTTTGGAATACGCGCGGTGGTGTGTTTCGATTGCGACATCTATTACAAGGCAAGCAAACTGAAAAAGCAACAGACCGTCAACGTAGACGAGGTTAGGGCGTTGATAAGGTCTTGCAAAATTAGGAGAGGCAATGAATATAATCGAGATAATTGAGGACAAAAAAGTCGGTAAAGAGTTGAGAAAAGAACAAATCGACTTTTGGATAGAGGGTTTGATGAGCGGAGAGATTGCCGATTATCAAACTTCTGCTTTGTTGATGGCTATCGTCCTCAAAGGTATGACCGACCAAGAGGCAGTATGGCTCACTAACGCTATGGCAAATAGCGGAGATATATTGGACTTGTCGGCATACGGCGACTTGAGCGCGGATAAGCACAGTTCGGGCGGAGTGGGCGACAGTACTACCTTCGTCGTTTTGCCTACCGTGGTGGCGTGCGGACTAATAGGTGCGAAGATGAGCGGACGAGGTCTTGGGCATACCGGTGGAACTCTAGACAAACTAGAGTCTATCGAGGGACTTAGCGTATCTATGAGCCCCGAAAAATTCTACAATCAAGTGGACAAAATCGGTATTGCCGTAGCGGGACAAACGGGACAGATTTGCCCTGCCGATAAGAAGTTGTACGCCCTTAGGGACGTTACCGCAACGGTGGATAGCGTGGCACTCATCGCTTCGTCAATTATGTCCAAAAAACTTGCCGGTGGTGCGAAGAATATCGTACTCGACGTCAAGTGTGGTAGGGGCGCATTTATGAAAAATCAAGAGGACGCCGTAAAACTTGCCAAGTTGATGGTGTCGATAGGTAGGGCGAGCGGAAGAAATATCAGTGCATTGGTGACGAATATGAACGCGCCTCTCAGCAACTACGTGGGCAATAGCCTTGAAGTGTACGGCGCACTAAAGGTCTTGAAAAACGAAAGCCGTGGCAATCTATACGAGGTGTCGATGGCTCTTGCCGAACGACTCTTGGAATCGGCAGGAATCGATAACGCAAGAGAAATAGCCGAAGAAGCAATAATCAGCGGAAGAGCATATCAAGTCTTTGAGAATATGATAGCCGAACAAGGTGGTGATATCGAATATCTCAAAAATCCCGAAAAACTACTAAATACTCGATACGTATCTAAGATTTTGGCTGAGTGCAACGGCTACGTGAGCGATATAGACGCTATGAAAGTAGCCGAAGTCGTCCGCGATATGGGTGGTGGTAGAATAAAAGTCGAGGACAAAATTGACCCTTGGGTAGGCGTAGAAATGACTGTAAACGTGGGAGATAAGGTTACCAAAGGCGACGTGATAGCCAATGTTTACTATAACGATATACGACATGAAAATATAAAGACTAAGGTAGTGAGTGCCGTGGCAATAGACAACCAAAAACCTAAACGAAATAAACTGATATTGGAGATGATAAAATGAACTTAGCAAAATACATAGACCATACTATTCTCAAAGCTCAAGCAACCAAAGAAGACGTGGAGAAGTTGTGCCGTGAGGCAGTGGAATACGGCTTTGCCAGCGTGTGCGTCAACGCGTGCAGAGTAAAGCAAGCAAGCGAATTGCTAAAGGATAGCGACGTCAACGTGGCGTGCGTAGTCGGCTTTCCGCTTGGGGCGACCACCACAAGTTGCAAAGTTGCTGAAACAAAAGAAGCCGTGCAAAACGGAGCGAGCGAAATTGATATGGTCATCAACGTGGGACTGATGAAGGATAAGGACTACGATGGCGTAAAAGAGGATATCAAAGCCGTGGTCGACGGCTCGGGCGTAGTTGTCAAGGTTATTTTGGAGACTTGCCTACTAAGCAAAGAAGAAATAGCCGAAGCGTGCCGTATATCGGCGGAGGCGGGCGCGCACTTCGTTAAGACTTCGACGGGATTTTCGACGGGCGGTGCAACGGTTGAGGACGTGGCTCTGATGAAAAAGAACTGCCAAGGTCTAAAAGTCAAGGCGAGCGGTGGCATAAGAGAAAAGCAAACCGCACTCAAAATGATAGAGGCAGGGGCGGATAGGCTCGGCACGAGCGCGTCGATAGATATAGTGAAATAACTTATACATTATTTAAGCACACATAAAGTGTGCTTTTTGTATAGACTTAGTCGTACTCTCAAAGGATGTTATAGGATGCAATCCCTCCGTCTCGCCTTTCGGCGAGTCGCCTCCCTATGCACAAAGGAGACAAAAAAGGTTGAGATCGCCAATGCACGCAACGCATTGATAACAAAATATATCGCAATGACGTAAGCAATTACTCAGTTCGTAAGGCATATAGTTTTTTCAAGATGTTTTTGACGGCAAAAGACAATTGGTAAGTGAGGGCAAGGCTAATACTAATCGTATACGAAATAATGCACAACTATAGACGTTGTGCATTAGACGTTGAAATAAACAAAATTATTGGTTGGATTGGTCTGTCGGTTGGTCGTCGTTAGAAGTCGTAGTAACTTCGCCTGATTGCGCTATACTTAAATCGTCCACAACTTCGGTTGGTTGCTCGGCAGTGCAATCGGCTACGACTTCTTGTGTCGTCGTATCGGTAGGCGTTGCGGTAACCGCCTCGGTCACAACCTTACGAGCCTTGCTCTTGACGCCCTTGATGATAGGGGAGAGCTTCTTGTAGAGTAGGAAGGTGACGAGCGACGAAGCAAAGCCTTTGCAGAAAGTGAGCGGTAAGTTGAAAATCAACAAACATTGCACAATGCTCTTGACGGAAGGCAATATGGCTTGATACATGCCCAAGATGACTTCTTGAGGCATAAAGTTGTAGTAGATTGGGTAGGTAATAAAGTAATTGGTGACTAGACTAAGCAGCGACATAAGCACGGTGCCGGTAAGTGCGCCAACTATTGCACCCTTGAAAGAGGTGTGTCGGTTGTAGATTAGCCCCGCGGGTACGACCATAAGAGTGCCGAGCATTATATTGCAAATCTCACCGACGCCACTAGTAGTGGTCTTGATGAGCGATAACGTCTCGGTGAGCAATACGACTAAGAAACCCGATACGGGACCTAGCGCATACGTCGAAATAATTGCGGGTGTCAGCGAAAAATCCATCTTTAAAAAAGAAGGTAAAATAGGAACGTTGAACTCGAGAAGTCGCAAAACAGAGGAAACTGCGACCATGATTGCAGTAACGGCAAGAAACCTTGCCTTGGACACGGTAAAAGTCTTCATAATAATCTTCCTTTCTCATCCAGACTATACTGTCGGTATAGGAATTGCACCTATTCGGCGTCGCATAAAGATTTACGACGTTTGTGGACTGTACCACCGGTGAGGAATTGCACCTGCCCTCAAAGAATTTATTTGATTGATAGGATTATAAATCGTTTGCAAATCAATGTCAAGTATAATATAATTGATTATATGAAATTTGTCAGTCATTGCGTGCAAGATACATACGATATCGCCAAAAAAATCGCCACCGACCTCAAAGGGGGCGAGGTTATTCTACTCAGCGGTGATTTGGGCGCGGGAAAGACGACTTTTACCAAGGGCTTGGCTCTTGCTTTGGGGGTACAAGACACCGTTACTTCGCCTACCTTTACATTTATGAAGAGTTACGAGGGAAGACTGACTCTGTATCACTTCGATATGTATAGAGCCGACAACGAGGACGAATTGTACGAATTGGGGCTTGCCGACTACCTCGATATGGACGGCGTGTGCGTAATTGAGTGGAATAAGTTCCGAAATATAAAAAATCCTATCGTCGTCAATATCAAGGCGATAGACGAACATACTAGGGAAATAGAGATATTATGAAGATTTTGGCTATAGACAGCGTGTCGGATAGATTGGTTATAGTAGCGTGCAACGGGGACAAAGTTGCAAGCAGAATTAGCGAAGGAAACAAAAGACACAACGGCGCGATTTTGCCCCTCATTGACGAAGTGCTTGGCGAGTTGGCTATGACTGTAAAAGACTTGGACGGCGTTGCGTGCGTGGTGGGCGCAGGCTCGTTTACGGGCATAAGGATAGGTATTGCTACTGCCGAGGCTCTGGCTACGGCGTGTAATCTAAAGACGGTGCCAATAACTGCCTTTGAGGAGATAGCCTACGACTGCGACTCTAAGTGTAAAGTAGTGGCAATAGACTGCGGACACGGAGAATATTACTCGGCAAAATTAGACGGAAATTGGCAAAATATCAATGAGTTTTGCATATATAATGTTGAACAGCTAAAATCTATGGGCGATAGCGTTGTGTACAAAACCCGATATAGCGACCCCGTTAAGCTATTGGAAATAGCCAAATGGAAGATGCAAAAGGGCAGATACGACAAGCTTGCGCCTATGTATATGAAAAAGTCGCAAGCCGAGAGAGAAAAAGATGGCAATTGAAATAATTACAATGAACGCAAAGCACGTGGATAGCGTGTGGGAGATAGAAAAGGCTCTCATCGTCTCGCCTTGGAGCAAGGAGTCAATACAAAAATTGACGACGACTGATAATGCCGTGGCAAAGGTAGCGACTATTGACGGCAAAGTGGTTGGATATTACAGTTTTTATCAAATACTCGACGAAGCCGACGTCAACAATATTGCGGTGGATAGCGCTTGGCAAAACAAGGGTGTGGGTACGGCTTTGATGAGCGATATGATAGAGGAATGCAAGAGCAGAGGTATAGCTTCGATAACTCTCGAGGTGGGTGCAAACAATACAGTTGCGCAAAAATTGTACGAGAAGGCAGGCTTTAGACAAGAAGGATTAAGAAAAAAATATTATAATAATACGGAAGATGCGATAATTATGTGGAGAAGATAGGAGGTCGCATATTCTCAATTATAAGGTCGTGGGACACGGCTCGAAAGACATTGTATTTTTGCACGGTTGGGGTGGAAGTATAGACAGCTTTTGGGGCGTGGCTCAATTTTTTTGCAAAAAATACCGTTGTATCTTAGTGGACTTTTACGGCTTTGGAGCTAGCCCTATAGATAGGGCGTTGACCTTGCAAGACTATTGCGACGGCGTAATCGAAGTGTTGGAATACCTAGGCGTGAAGCAGATATGCGTGGTGGGACATTCCTTCGGCGGACGGGTGGCGATGGAACTTGCCTCAAAGACCGACAAGGTGAGAAGTATGGTCTTGGTGGATAGCGCGGGACTGAAACCTAGACGGACGCTAAAAAAAACCATGAGAAAACTTAAATACAAAATATACAAGGCTTTGGGCAAAAGCACCGAAAAATGCGGGTCGAAGGACTATCGGGAGCTAAGCCCTCTTATGAAAAAGACCTTCGTCAACGTGGTCAATTATCATCAAGACGGATTGTTGCATACAATACATTGCCCCGTGCTAATCGTGTGGGGAAAAACCGACAAAGAAACGCCCAAATATATGGCAAAAAAGCTCAACCGTGGCTTGGCTCGCTCGACGCTAATATGGCTAAAGGGCGGGCATTGGTGCTATATAGAGAGTTTGGGCGACTTTGTAAAAAGGACGATGAATTGGCTTGAAAATAATGATTGACTGTATAATTGCCGTCGTATTGAGCTGGTGTGTGGTGGCGCTGTGTCACCGCCTTTTGACTTTGATACAGCTCGACGGATACGTGTTGAGAAAAACAAAAAAAACCGACGATATCGTGGCTAGACTGCTGTTTTGCGGTGTGGCAAGCTGTATCGTAACTTATATCGTGTACCTTACCGCAATACTAAGCGTGCTACAAAATCTCGAATATATCGTGCCGATATGTATGGCGACGCTTGCGATTTATCACGCAGTTGATAGTGCGAGGTGCGGAGCAAGACAGACCTTGAAACTTACGGCGAGGGCGCGAAGATTGGTGGGTTGCTTTAGTTTGCTAACCTCAATAGTGTTCGTCGGCGCCGTATTGCTCGGGAGTTGGATACGCCTCGAGGGACTAAATTTGACCTACGTATTATGTCCTTTCGTCTTCTTCGTTACGCCTAGCATACTGAAGTTTTGTTTGGTTTTGCTAACGCCTCTCGAAAACGCAATAAAAAGGCGTTACGTTGTTAAGGCGACTAGGGCTCTGGATAGCAATGCCGAATTGGTGAAGATTGCAATTACCGGTAGCTACGGTAAGACTTCCGTCAAGAGGTTTTTGACGACGATTTTGTCGCAAAAGTTTAGAACATTTTGCACACCTCACAACTATAATACGCCTATGGGGATATGCCTCTCCGTCAAGCAAATGCCTGCCGATACGCAAATTTTCGTGGTGGAAATGGGGGCAAGATACAAGGGCGATATTGCCGAGCTGTGCAATATAACCAAGCCCGACCTCGGCGTGTTGACGGGGATAGAAAAACAACACCTGGAGAGCTTCGGCACGATAGACAATATCATCGACACCAAGTGCGAGTTGGTGGAATACTTAGGCGACAAGCCTTGCTTTTTTGGTGAAAGTAGATATCTCGATAGGTGCTTGGTTAGGTCAATAAATCCTATCGTAGTGGGCGCGGGCGGATACGTGCAAGCCAAAAACGTTGAGTGTGATAGCGAAGGAAGTAGCTTTGACCTGTGCATAGGCGACGAGAAAATCAGGGTAAAGACTAGGTTAATAGGCAAGCACAATATTCAAAATATTTTGCTAGCCGTGGCGGTGGCGCATCATCTGGGTATGAGCATTAGTCAAATAGCCAAGGGCATAGACGAAATAAAAGTCGTGGAACACCGACTTCAAGTTAGTAAACTCTACGGCGGGGTGACGGTGATTGACGACAGCTACAACTCCAACAAAAAGGGTGCGATGTACGCAATAGACACGTTAGAGTTTTTTGAGGACAAAAAGAAAATCGTAATGTCGCAAGGGCTGGTGGAGCTGGGTGGAGAGAGCGAAGAAACCAACATAGAGCTGGGTGGATATATGGCGCAAAAGGTGGACGTTGCTATCCTCATAGGCGTCAATGCAAAATATCTAATGCAAGGTCTGGTGGAAAAGGGTATGAAACTACGTAATATCTACGTGGTCAAGGACCTAGAACAAGCGCAAAACGTACTGAAAAAAATAGTAGACAAAAACAGCGTCGTACTAATTCAAAACGACCTGACGGACAATTATTGAGGGGTATATGAAAAATATTGCGGTGGTATTTGGCGGTAACTCTTGCGAAAGGGACATATCTATCATTACGGGCGTGCAACTGTGTAGAAACGTCAATAAAAGTAAGTACAACGTCTATCCTCTCGTGTACGAGGGGAGCGACTTCTATCTCCCAAGCAACCCTCTGGAGATAGACAGCTATATCAAATGGAAAAGTAGCGAACGACACAAGGTGTACTTTAGGGGAAAATCCTTGTTGAAAAGCGGGCGAATAAGACAAAAACGACTGTGCAATATAGACTGCGTAGTGCTTTGCACTCACGGCGGTGAGGGGGAAAACGGCGTCTTGCAAGGTTTCTTCGAGTGCCTCGGTTTGCCGTATACCTCGGCGGGTGTGTGCGGTAGCGCGGTGGCTATGAATAAGAGCGTGTCAAAAGCGGTGTTTAAGCACATAGGGTGCAAAAGCGTGGAGAGCGTGAGCGTAAACAAAAAAGATTACGACGAGTCGAAAACCGGGTACGTGGCGGACAAATTGGACTTCCCAATCATAGTCAAGCCGTCTTCGCAAGGCTCGTCTATCGGTATAAAAATCGCAAACGATTTAGAGGAATTGCAAGAGGCTATAGATACGGCGTTTTGCTTCGACGACAAGATAATTGCCGAAAAAGCCTTGACCGACTTCGTAGAAATCAACGTGGCGGTGGTGGCAAAGAGGGGAGAGCTTATCTTTTCTTCGCCCGAACAGCCTATCGGTTGGAAGGACTTTTTGACCTTTGAGGACAAATATATGACAGACGGCAAGATGAGCGGAGGAGGAAGAATTTATCCCGCGACCTTGACCGAAAAAGTCAGAAAGACGATATACGACTACGCCAAGAGGATATACGAATTTTTGGATATGAAGGGCGTGGTGAGAATGGACTTTTTGATAGACAAGCAAAACAAGGTGTATATCAACGAGGTCAATACTATCCCCGGCTCGATGGCATTCTATCTATTCGAAGAAGAGGATATCGACTACGAGGACCTCATAGACATTCTCGTGGACGAGGCAATAAGACGAAAACAAAATAAACCCAAATATACTTTTCGCTCCGACGTGTTGAGTGAGTTCGAAGCTTGCAATAATGCTTGCAAAAATCCACTCAAGCTATTATAATATACTCAACTAAAACATCGGAGCACAATATGACGAAAATTAAAATGACGACGCCTATCGTAGAACTCGACGGCGACGAGATGACTCGCATCATCTGGAAATGGATAAAAGAGATACTTATCGAACCTTACGTGGAACTCAAAAGTGAATATTACGACCTCGGTCTTGTCAATAGAGAAGCTACCAAGGACCAAGTGACGGTGGACTCCGCCAACGCTATCGTAAAGTACGGCGTGGGCGTAAAGTGCGCTACCATTACCCCTAACGCTCAGAGAGTAAAGGAATACAACCTTTCTACTATGTGGAAGAGCCCTAACGGCACGGTGAGAGCAATACTCGACGGCACGGTGTTTAGAGCGCCTATCATGGTCAAAGGCATTACGCCTTATATACCTACTTGGACAAGCCCTATCACCATTGCAAGACACGCTTACGGCGATATCTACAAGGACGTAGAGGGCTACGTAACCAAGGGCGGTAAGGCTAAACTCGTCATCGACGACGAGCAAGGTCATAGAGAAATAGAAATCTTCGACTACGCTAAGAGCGCGGGCGTGACGATGGGTATGCACAATACCGACAAGAGTATATCGAGTTTTGCAAGAAGTTGCTTCAACTATGCCTTGGATACCAAGCAAGACCTATGGTTTGCCACCAAAGACACCATATCCAAGACCTACGACCATAGATTTAAGGATATCTTTGCCGAGATATTCGTGGGCGAATATAAGAGCAAGTTTGAGGAAGCGGGCATAGAATACTTCTACACCTTGATAGACGACGCCGTGGCGAGAGTAGTGAGAAGCAACGGCGGTATGATCTGGGCGTGCAAAAACTACGACGGCGACGTGATGAGCGATATGGTGGCAACGGCATTCGGTTCGCTTGCTATGATGACCTCGGTGCTCGTTTCGCCAGACGGCAAGTATGAGTATGAGGCGGCTCACGGCACCGTTACCAGACACTACTACAAATACTTGGAAGGTAAGTCGACTTCCACCAACCCCGTGGCAACTATCTTCGCTTGGTCGGGGGCACTTCGCAAGAGAGCGGAACTCGACGGGCTCGACGACTTGGCAGACTACGCCGATAGACTAGAAAAAGCCACTATCGACACTATCGAATCGGGCTATATGACGGGCGACCTCGCAACGCTATATAAGGGCGACGTAGAGGTGCATACCTTGGAGACTCGCGACTTCCTCACCGAGATAGCCAAAAGAATATAATTGAATGAATAAAAGAGGCACACTCGATATAGGGTGTGTCTTTTTTGATAAATGCTAATGGTCGTCGGAGATTGCCACAGCGTGAAAACACGCTCTTTGCTGTCGCAAAATGCACCGGTCGCAATGACATAAAACAATCCCTCCGTCTTGCCGTTCGGCAAGCCACCTCCCTTTGCACAAAGGAGGCTTTATTTTGATGAGATTGCCGCGCTCGCTTTGCTCACTTTGCTAACGCAAAATGTATACAGCGCAATGACACAAGAGGTGAGATTGCCGCACTTCGGCACAAGTGCCTACGTCTTTGCTTACGCAAAATGTATACAGCGCAATGACACAACGGTTGAGAGTCGTTCGATTTGCTCGCTCTGAATGACAAAACTACTTGGTCTACGCTATACCGCTATGAAAAAAAACTTTTGTCGATAGAGATACGAGCAAAACAAGAAAAGTTGTCTTTTGACACATATTGCGAGGTATATATCGTGAGTGTTACTTGTATAGTTTGGCGATATTCATTGCGCTCTCTTTGACTTTATCTCTTATGGAGATAGGGGAGAGGACTTCGACGTTTTCGCGATAGGAGAGAAGCTTGTCTATGAGTTTGTCGCCCACTGTGACGTAGGCTTGCGCTATCCAATAGTCGCCTTGTTCGGCTTTGTTGACCGCTTCGACGCCCAGCCATTCTTCTACGTCGTAACGGGCGTTTTGGTTGACCTTGAGCACTATGCTTATCTCTTGAGCATTGTCAAGTTTGTTGGCTATCTTCCAGGCGTTGGTAAATTCTCTAGGCTTGAAGTCGCTGTCTGTATGCAAAATATGCGTGATACGGCTGATTTTGAAGGTGCGCATTTGGTTGCGCATACGGCACCATGCGTATATGTACCATATTCCTGCACCGTACACAACCACGTATGGCTCGATTACACGTTCGGAGAGGTTGCCACCTCTATCGTGATAGGTGATTTTGACTGCCTTTTTGCGAGAACGGGCTTTGAGCAAAGCGTCCATCTTTTGTTGGAGATTGGTGTTGTTGCCCCAAGTAGACTTGTCCACTACGAATAGGTCTGAGTGGAAGTTTTCATCCGTGCGCTTGTCGGTATTGATATTTTGAAGCTTAGCCTTGATACCCACCGCCGTGTCGTTGAAGGGCAGGGTGTCGAGAGAGGTGAAAATCAACTCCAATTCTTCTCTAGTAAGATATTGGGCGCGAAGCTTGAAGTCTTCGCCTATCATAATTCCGCCGTCTCTACCTTTTTTGCATACGACGGGTACGTGAGCAAAACTTAGAACGTCTACGTAACGATAGACGGTGCGTTCGCTGATTTCGAGTTTGCTAGCCAATTCTTGCGCAGTGCATTTGGGATTGTTGAGTAAATCTACCAACATTGTAAAAATATTGCTAATCATTTGACACCTTGTATCACTTATTTGTATATATTATAACCATAAAATGGGCGATAGTCAATAGCATAATGCAATGTTATACTACGTTATTTGTAAAATGAAATGGTAAAAAACCGTCAAAAATTATATAAAAATACTTGTATGTCAAAAAAAAATTGTGATATATTTTTTTTGTTAAATCTATTAGGAGATATATTATTTATGAACGCTTACGTAGAAAGAGTGCTTGCAGATCTTGTCAAGCGCAATCCGAACGAACCGGAATTTCATCAGGCGGCAATGGAAATACTCAAGTCTTTGTCGATAGTCTTTGACAAACACCCCGAGTATGAAGAAAAGGGTCTACTCGAAATGTTGGTAGAACCCGAAAGAATTATTATGTTTAGAGTACCTTGGCAAGACGACAACGGCAAAATCCACGTCAACAAAGGCTACCGTGTGCAATTTAACAGTGCAATCGGACCTTACAAGGGGGGTATAAGATTTAGAAACAACGTCAACTTGTCGGTTATCAAGTTCTTGGGCTTTGAACAAATCTTCAAAAACTCGCTTACGGGCTTGCCTATCGGCGGTGGTAAGGGCGGTAGCGACTTTGACCCTAAGGGTAAGAGCGACAGCGAAGTAATGAGATTTTGTCAGTCCTTTATGTCGGAGCTATATAGACATATCGGCGCCGACACCGACGTGCCTGCAGGTGATATCGGCGTAGGCGGTAGAGAAATCGGATATATGTTCGGTTATTATAAGAAGCTCGTCAACGAGCATACCGGCGTGCTTACGGGTAGAGGTTTGACCTACGGCGGTTCTTTAGTGAGAACTCAAGCTACCGGTTACGGTCTTATCTACCTTATGGAAGAGATGCTCAAAGAAAAGAACCTTGACTTCTCGGGCAAGACTTGCGTAATCAGCGGTAGCGGTAACGTAGCTATCTACGCTCACGAAAAGGCAACACAACTCGGCGCTAAAGTCGTGGCTATGAGCGATAGTAACGGTTACGTATACGACGAAGACGGCATTGACCTCGACGTCATCAAAACTATCAAAGAAGTCAAGAGAGAGAGAATCTCTACCTATACCAACTATAAGCCTAGCGCTAAGTACGTGGAAGGTTGCAAGGGTATATGGAATATCAAATGCGACTACGCTCTCCCTTGCGCAACCCAAAACGAAATCGACCTCGACAGCGCTAAGATACTCGTTGCTAACGGCGTGCTAGCAGTAGGCGAGGGCGCAAATATGCCTTGCAGTATAGACGCTGCCGAATACTTCCAAAAGAGCGGTGTGCTATTTGCTCCTGCTAAGGCTGCTAACGCAGGCGGCGTTGCTTGTAGCGCGTTGGAAATGGCTCAATCTTCTATGAGAACTTATTGGTCCTTTGAAGAAGTGGACAGCAGACTAAAACACATTATGGTCAACATCTTCCACAATATCAAGGACGCTGCCGAGAGATACGGACTCGACGGAGACTATATCGCGGGCGCTAACATCGCGGGCTTCGAGAAAGTTGCTTCGTCTATGATTATCCAAGGCGTGTGCTAATCCACCAAAATCAAATAAAATCGGTCGGTTGAAATATACCGACCTTTTTTGTACGCAAGATAGCCGAGGGAAAAGGAATACTCAATGCTCGTCAACAAGAGATATTGGAGAGATACCAAGGTAGCGACCAAAAGACGATAGATAGCGAACTTACGGCACTGTTGACGGAAGAATTGATAGGCAACGAGCAGTTTATAGACAAGGTTGTAGCGGAACAACCTAATATTGCTATGCGCATTGTCAAGAAGATACAAAACCTTATTAAACTCTTCAAGATGAGCGGTGAGAAAAGAGCCGAGTATAAGGTGCTTACTTTGGCGGAAAATATGTACTTGCGCAGTGCATACGACCACGGAAGACAAAACCTCATCCAAATAATAGAGCAAGGTAGAGAAGACAACAAACAAGTCCAAGTAGACGAGCAAAATGCCGAGGTTGGTGTTGACCAAACGCTTGCTTTGCAGTATAATAAAAAAGAAATATATAAGCAAATTCCGAAGCAAGAGTACGCAATTATTAGTAGCCGTATTATGGAAGATAATTCGAGATATAGGGCTCGTGAGGAAGAACTTCCGAGGTATGGCGCAGCAAGAAGCGCTAACTACTTCTATGTGTACGAAAACTTTGCCCTTGGCAACTTCGGAGTTTTGAAGCAAATCAAAATCACGGACGCAAATCAAGAATATATCGCTTCTATTGAAGCGAAAATAGGAGAAAACAATGGCGAATCAATTATTGGAAGCACAAGCGAACTTAATCGAGTGCTTGAAGTTCTTAAAAGTCAAGCAAGACGCAATCGTCGCAATAATGCTCTTGATTCCGAAGGACGAGCAGATAGCTACAATGGCGGAATACCTCTTGGAGAATCCGAAAGCGACGGAATCGGACATTCTCAAAAAGGCAACGGAAATAAGCGAGCAGTAGACTACCACTTCAACGATGACGGAAGACAAATAGTAACATATCCGGACGGAACGAAGAAAAAGAACTATTCCCTCAAAGACAGTCAAGGCAAAGAATTAAGCCAACAACAAGCGGAATATTTTAGAGATAGTAAGGTAAGAGACGAGCAAGGCAATTTGCTCGTGGTTTATCACGGAACTCCTAAAAATGAGTTCTATAAATTTAGTAAAGAGTTTATAGGCTCACGCTTTTCTTTTGACGATAGAGGTTTCTTCTTTATTGATAGAAAGAGCATAGCAGAAGATTATTCCACCTCAGAATTTAGTAGCAAAAAAGGTAGAGTTCTTCCTTGCTATATTTTAGGGGAAAAACCACTTATTATAAATAAAGAATATTTGAAAAAGAACGGATATCCTGCAAAAGCTCTAACCGATGATGATAGTATAGGATTTTGGGACGCTTTTCAAGGAGCTATTTTGGACGATTATGATGCGTTAGAGGCTGACAGTATTATAATTGATGATGGTACAAGTAAAATGGTTGTGGCTTTTGAGCCGAATCAAATAAAACTTACAACCAATCTCAACCCAACGAGCGACCAAGATATAAGGTACTCTATCAAGCCATTTGCCGAGCAAGTAGACGACATATTGGGCGGAAAAGATACTACGTCAACACATCTCAAAATTATGGACACACCACAAATATTGCAAGACGTTGGTTTGCCAAAACTTCCTATTTTGATGACTGCACGACATTTGGATACAACAGTAAATGAGAGTGGTAAGAAAGGTCTAAACTATCACGGGTTAGGTATAGACATAATAAAACAACTACCAAAACTTATTGAAAAACCTGCATTGATAGCCGAGAGTCTAACAAGAGATGATAGCGTAGTTTTAATAACGCAAGCTGTTGATAAGAAAAATAAACCAATTATTGTAGCGATTAAAGTTAACGGCATAGGAAGATTGGAGAATATTATCATTCAAGCCAATGTAATGACAAGCGCATATGGAAAAGATAATTTTTATAGTTATATAAAAAAATTCATTGATAATGATAAAATACTTTTTTGGGATAAAAAAAGAAGCCAAAGAGTATCAGTGAACCCCGGACTCCAATTGTCCGACGTTATAATAAACTTGGCTTCTAATACTATTATACGTAAGATAGATATAAAAAGTCAAGATTTTGTTTCAAAAAATCCTAACGATATAAAACTCTCTCGCAAGTCGCCTGCACCAAGCAATGAGGGGGATATAATCAAGGCAAAGGGTAACCTTACCACCGACAAGATATTCACCAAAGCCGAAGCCAAGAAGATAATAGCCGATATAGAAGAGAGGCTTATCTTCGAGGAAAAAGGTATGGTAGGAACTGTCAAGGGAACAAACGAATTGATAGACCGACTGTGGAAAGGCTTAAACAAGGCGAACAAGGGCGAGTATATTGGCGTAGGCGTGGAGATAGCCGACTACGTAATCAACCATACTGTCGTAGAAGATATATATGAGGCTTTGAGCGGTGACGTCGAGGTGGACGAGGCAAGAGAGGTAATCAAGACACTCAAGCAATACTTCCACAAGGTCAAAATCTCCGATAGAGTATTGGGCGAAATCAAGCACCACTTTGATGATAAAGCAGGCAAGGTATTGTCTTTGTGGAGAGCCAAAGAAGGTGGACTTGCCGATAAGATAAATAACGATACAAAAAGCCAAACCGTGTTGGCATTTATTTTGCAATGAAAGAGTTGGGGTAGTGTGGAGAAAAAGATTGTCGCGAGTAGAGTAAATGCGACATAAATTGCTCTTAGAGCTACGCAAGTATTGAATGACGTTTAAGTGAGTAGTTGTATTGAAAGAAAATACGTACAAATTGCGATAGATTTGGGATAGAAATAGGGGTGAAAACTGCATAAAATTAGCTAAAATTGTATGTGGATAAGTCGGATATATTTAGTTTGATAATTTTGGCAAAAAACCGATACTTGTCGGCAAAGGTGGATAAAAAATCGACTTTTCGGAATGTGGATAACTGAGGTCAAATGTGGATAATGCTGTGGATAACTGCCCAAAATCGCAAAAAAATCCGTTAAAAAACACAAAAATCGACAAAATTATGCAAATTGTGTATTTTGTAAATAAATATTTTAATTTGGGGCTTTTTCCTTGCAAAAAAGTATCGAAATATGGTAGTATATGGGCAGTAAGATTATTTATCTTTTTTCTAATTTATTTTGACAAACTTTTAGGAGAAAAATATGGCTAAAGTTGGCGTTGTTATGGGTAGCCTCAGCGACCTTGACGTAGTAAAACCTGCAATCGAAATACTCAAGAAATTCGGCGTGGAAGTCGACGCCAGAGTTATTTCTGCGCACCGCACTCCCAACGAGGCTCACGAGTACGCTTGCAATGCCGAGGCTAACGGTATCGAAGTGATTATTTGCGCTGCGGGCAAAGCGGCTCACCTCGGCGGAGTGATTGCCGCATATACGTCGCTACCAATCATAGGACTACCCGTCAAGAGTTCCACTATGGACGGATTGGACAGTCTACTATCTATGGTGCAAATGCCGTCGGGTATTCCCGTGGCTTGCGTGGCTATCAACGGCGGACTCAACGCTGGACTGCTCGCTATACAAATGCTGTCTATCAAATATCCCGAGCTTGGCGAAAAAATGAAAAAGTACAAGCAAGATATGGCGGACAAAATCAACGGCGACGACGCCAAACTGCAACAACTCGTATAATCGTGGCGGGTGTTGGTATGAAGAGAAAGTATTAAAAATTATTATATTCGTATGGGTTTGGAAGCAAGCCCATATTGCATTTATTCAAGGAGGACAAAATGGCTATTGATTACAAGTCCGCAGGCGTGGACGTAGAGGCAGGTTACGAGGCGGTAAAACTGATGAAACAGTACGTAAAAAAGACGTACAACGGCAACGTGTTGGGAGATCTCGGCAGTTTCGGAGGCTTTTATGCGCTAGACGACAGAGAGGACGGAGATTGCTTGGTAGCGGGTACCGACGGCGTGGGTACGAAACTCAAATACGCTTTCGTATTGGACAAGCACGACACAATCGGTATAGACGCCGTGGCTATGTGCGTCAACGATATCGTTTGCCAAGGCGCAAAACCACTGTTGTTCTTAGACTATATCGCTCTATCTAAGTTGGAGCCTAACAAGGTGGCTACTATCGTCAAAGGCGTGGCCGAGGGTTGTTGCCAATCGGGTTGCGCGCTCATCGGCGGTGAGACTGCCGAGATGCCGGGATTCTATGCCAAGGACGAATACGACATTGCGGGCTTTGCTGTAGGTATCGTCAACAAAAAGAAGATTATCAACGGCAAAAACATCAAGGTGGGCGACAAGCTCATAGGCTTAGCAAGTAGCGGTATCCACTCCAACGGTTATTCTCTAGTCAGAAAGCTCTTCGGCGAGGACAAGGAGAGCCTCAACAAGTACAACGAGACGCTCGGTTGCACCCCTGCCGAAGTGGTGTTGACTCCTACGAGAATTTACGTCAAGACAATTCTTAGCATTATAGAAAAATTCGAGATTAAGGGCATTGCGCATATCACGGGCGGCGGTTTTATTGAAAACGTGCCTCGTATCATTCCTAAGGGCATGGGCGTGCATATCGATAGAAGCAGTTATCCGCTGCCTAAACTATTCAAGGCATTGCAAGAGATTGCAGGCATCGACGACACCAAAATGTGCAACACCTTCAATATGGGTATAGGAATGGTGCTTGCCGTTGACCCTCAAATCGCAAACGCCGTCACCGACGAACTCAACGCTATGGGCGAAAAGGCTTATATCATTGGCGAAGTTACGGACAAAGAGGGCGTAGAACTATGAAGAGAATAGCGATATTCGCTTCGGGTGGCGGT
Source organism: uncultured Clostridia bacterium (assembly GCA_937880755.1). Taxonomy (GTDB): domain Bacteria; phylum Bacillota; class Clostridia; order Christensenellales; family UBA3700; genus HGM11368. The sequence continues at coordinate 101,832 of CALGRX010000020.1, read as the reverse complement.
AGTGATATGCAGTCTGTGGTGGACGGTTGCGAGAGCGGTCTTATAGACGGCAAGGTCGTAGCCGTGGTAACCAACAAGGACGGCATAGGCGCGCTGGATAGAGCTAAGAAACACGGCATCGAGAGTAGAGTCTTTAGGCTAGCTGACTACAAGGACGCCGAGGACAGAGATAGAGCTATCATTGATTATCTAGTCCAAAAGGACGTAGAGTTGGTGGTGCTTGCCGGTTATCTTGCGATAGTCACCCCAAGCCTCGTGGACAAGTATAGAGGCAAGATTATCAATATTCACCCGTCACTCATTCCTAAGTTTTGCGGAAAGGGTATGTACGGACTCAAGGTGCATACAGCCGTGATAGCAGCGGGCGAAAAGGAAAGCGGTGCAACGGTACACTTCGTGGACGAGGGCGCTGATACGGGCGAGATAATCGCTCAAGTCAAAGTGCCCGTCTTAGAGGGCGACACTCCTCAAACCTTGCAAGAGAGAGTGCTAATTCAAGAACATATCCTTTTGCCGTCGGTCGTGGCAAAATTGTGTAAATAATCAATACGTATAAGGAGAAATAAAATGAAAAAAAGAGCATTGATAAGTGTATCTGACAAGAGTGGCATCGTTGACTTTGCCTCTCGTCTAGTTGGATTTGGTTATGAGATTATCTCTACGGGCGGAACGCTCAAAGTCCTCAAAGATGCGGGACTTGACGCAATCGATATCAGTTCGATTACGGGCTTCCCCGAGTGCCTCGACGGCAGAGTAAAGACCTTGCACCCTAACGTGCACGCAGGCCTTTTGGCTATGAGAGATAACGCCGAGCATATGGCTTTTCTTGAAAAGATGAATATCAATACCATAGATATAGTGGTGGTAAATCTTTATCCTTTCAAAGCTACCGTGTCCAAGCCAAACGTGGACTTGCAGACCGCTATCGAAAATATCGACATCGGCGGACCTACGATGCTCAGAAGCGCGGCTAAAAATTACCAAGACGTTGCCGTCGTGGTCGATCCTGCCGACTATGCCAAGGTTTTGACGGAACTCGAAGAGGGCGAGATAAAGAGAGAAACCAAATTCTACCTTATGTATAAGGTATATCAACATACCTCTTACTACGATACCCTCATTGCCAACTATCTAAGAAGCAAACTAGGTATCGAATTCCCAGACCAATTTACTATGGCTTTTGACAAGGCGCAAGATATGCGTTACGGCGAAAATCCTCACCAAAACGCCGTATTCTACAAGGAAGCCTTCGACGTCAAAGGCTCGCTTGCAACTGCCGTTCAACTGCACGGCAAAGAGCTGAGCTACAACAATATCAACGACACCAACGGCGCACTCGACTTGCTTAGAGAATTCGACGAGCCTACTATAGTTGCCGTAAAGCACGCCAACCCTTGCGGAGTGGCTACCGCCGATACTATCTCCGAGGCTTTCTACAAAGCCAACGCGGCAGATCCTACTTCTATATTCGGCGGAATAGTGGCTGCCAATAGAACTATCGACAAGGCGACTGCCGAGCAAATACATAAAATCTTTATCGAGATAGTAGTCGCTCCCGACTTCGATGAGGACGCTCTCGCTATCCTCACCCAAAAGCCTAATATCAGACTGCTCAAACTCGACGGCATCGCAAGCCCAATACCTCAAGGCTGCTACGATATGAAAAAGGTGCTTGGAGGACTGCTCGTGCAAGAGTACGACAAAATGGTCGTGGATATGGATAAGGTCGTGGACGTCACCGAAAAGAAAGTCACCAAAGAGCAAATGGAAGATTTGATATTCGCAATGAAGGTGGTCAAGCACACCAAGTCCAACGCTATCGTGGTGGCTAAGGACAAGACTATCCTAGGTATTGGCGGAGGGCAAGTCAATAGAATTAGAGCTACCAAGCAAGCTATCGAGCATTCTTTGACCTCAACCGAGGGAGCTGTGCTTGCATCCGACGCTTTCTTCCCGTTCGACGACTGCGTAGAGGCGGCTCACCAAGGCAAAATCGCCGCTATTATGCAACCCGGCGGAAGTAGAAACGACCAACTCAGTATTGACGCTTGCAACAGATACGGCATTGCAATGGTATTTACAGGTGATAGACACTTCAAACACTAAGGAGAGAATATGAGTGTACTCGTTATTGGAAGCGGTGGCAGAGAACACGCAATTTGTATTGCACTCGCCAAGAGCCCGAAAGTAGACAAAATTTATTGCTTGCCCGGCAATGCGGGCATTGCAGAAATAGCCGAGTGTCACAATATCGGCGTGATGGACTTTGACAATATAATTAAGTTTGTCAAAGAACATAAGGATATCGATTTGACGGTGGTTGCGCCCGACGATCCTCTCGCAGGAGGTCTCGTTGACTTGCTAGAGAGCAACGGTATGCGCGCCTTTGGTCCTAAGAAAAACGCGGCTATAATCGAGGCAAGCAAGGCTTTTAGCAAAAACCTAATGAAAAAATACGGTATTCCGACCGCCGACTACGTAGAATTCGACGATTGCGACGGAGCGATTGAGTACGTGAGCAACGCCACATATCCGCTCGTCGTCAAAGCCGACGGACTTGCTCTTGGCAAAGGCGTAATTATATGCAACGACAAGCAAGAGGGCATAGACGCCGTCAAAGAAATGATGATTGACGGCAAGTTTAAGGATGCGGGTAAGAAGGTCGTAATAGAAGAATTTATGGTAGGCAAAGAGGTGTCGGTGCTATGCTTCTGCGACGGTAAGACAGTCGTGCCTATGGTGTCTTCGCAAGACCACAAGAGGGCGCACGACAACGACGAGGGACTCAATACGGGCGGTATGGGCACTTTTGCTCCGTCTAAAATATATACCCCCGAAATGGCACAAGAGGTGTACGACACCATTATCGTGCCAACCGTCAAGGCTATGAACGCCGAGGATAGAACATTCAAAGGCGTACTATACTGCGGACTGATGTTGACGAGCGACGGCGTAAAGGTGCTGGAGTATAACGCGCGCTTCGGCGATCCCGAGACTCAAGTCGTTTTGCCTAAGCTGGAGAGCGATATATACGATATATTCAACGCTTGCATTGACGGCACGCTCGACAAGATAGATATCAAATGGAACGATAAGACCGCCGTATGCGTCATAGTCGCAAGCGGTGGTTATCCCGAAGCCTACGCCAAGGGATTGCCTATCACTATAGACAAACTTGACGACGGTGTAATCTTATACCACGCGGGCACTGCCAAGAAGGACGGCGTGCTCGTCACCAACGGCGGTAGAGTGTTGGGCGTGACTGCCCTTGCCGATGATATGGACAAGGCGAGAGAAATCGCTTACGCCAACGTCAAAAAAGTACACTTTGACAAGATGTTTTATCGCACGGATATAGGAATAAAGAAATAAGGATAAGGACAATGGTAAGAAGAATTTTCGTAGAGAAAAAACAAAACTACAACGTTTCGGCAAAAAAGACGCTTGCCGACGTCAAAAACGTGCTGGGTATCAACGCCGAGGACGTGAGAGAATTGATTAGATACGATATCGAAAATATCGACGACGCGGTCTACGAGAGTGCCAAGAGTACGATATTCTCCGAAGCTCCCGTGGACAATCTATACGAAACCCTCCCCGATTTGACGGGTTATACCGTCTTCGTGGTAGAGTATTTGCCGGGACAGTACGACCAAAGAGCAGATAGCGCTATGCAATGCGTACAGTTGTTGTCTATGGGCACAAGACCGCTCATCAAGTGCGCTAAAGTCTACGCTATCAAGGGGTGCACGGATAGCCAAATAACCGCTATCAAGAAGTACCTCATCAACCCGGTAGAGGCGAGAGAGGGTGATATGATTTTGCCTGATACGCTAGTCAGTCAAGTCAACCTGCAACTCACCGTGCCTACTATAGACGGCTTCATTGCTATGAGCGACGAGCAAATCGCTGAGTATCACGCCGAAAAAGGCTTTGCCATGAGCGTCCTCGACCTCAAGTTCGTGAGAGATTACTTTGCGGGCGAAAAGCGCGACCCTAGCGAAACTGAACTCAAAGTTATCGATACCTATTGGTCGGATCATTGCCGTCACACCACCTTTGCTACCGAGATTACCGACGTGGATATCAAGTCGGACAATCCGCATCTATTCAAGGCGCTCGACTTGTACAACGATTTATATCAAGAGTTTAATGCAAAAAGAGAAGACAAGTACAAGTGCTTGATGGATATTGCCACCATTGCCGTCAAAAAGTTGAAAAAAGAGGGCAAGCTCGACAACCTCGACGTGAGCGACGAAATCAACGCTTGTAGCGTGGAAGTAGACGTCGACGTGGACGGAAAGGACGAGAAGTGGCTGATAATGTTCAAAAACGAAACGCACAACCACCCAACGGAAATCGAGCCTTTCGGTGGTGCTGCTACTTGCCTCGGCGGTGCGATAAGAGATCCGCTGTCGGGTAGAACTTACGTATACCAAGCAATGAGAGTTACGGGTGCCGCCGACCCGAGAAAGCCTATCGAGGAGACGCTAAAGGGCAAGTTGCCTCAACGCGTTATCACCAAGACGGCGGCTGCGGGTTATAGTAGTTACGGCAACCAAATAGGTTTGGCGACGGGACTCGTTGCCGAGATGTATCACCCTAACTACGTGGCTAAGAGATTGGAGACGGGCTACGTCATTGCGGGAGCACCGAAAGAAAACGTGGTGAGAAGAAAGCCTATCGAGGGAGATATTATAGTGCTTCTCGGCGGTGAGACGGGTAGAGACGGTTGCGGCGGCGCAACGGGAAGCTCCAAAGCCCATACCGAAAAGTCGGTGGAGGTGTGTGGCGCTGAAGTACAAAAGGGAAATCCTCCTACCGAGAGAAAAATACAAAGACTATTCCGCAACAAAGACGTAGCAAGACTCATCGTTAAGTGTAACGACTTCGGCGCGGGCGGTGTGTCTGTGGCTATTGGCGAGCTTGCCGACAGCCTTGATATTTACCTAGACAAAGTGCCTAAGAAGTACGAGGGCTTGTCGGGTACGGAGCTTGCCATATCCGAATCGCAAGAGAGAATGGCGGTAGTACTCGCTAAGGACACCGTAGAACAATTTATCAATTATGCAAAAGAGGAAAACCTCAACGCCGTAGCCGTGGCTGAAGTTACCGACAACGGCAGAATGAGAATGTTCTACGCAGGCAACTGTATTGTCGACCTCAAGAGAAGCTTCCTCGATACCAACGGCGTCAAGCAAACTACCAAGGCGGTAGTCAAGGACAACGCCACCGACTATATGAACAAGCCGGACGAGGAGAGTGCAAAGCTCTTTGCTAAGGGCGACTTTGCGGGAGTGCTATATCACGAACTCTCCCGCCTCAACGTATGTTCCACCAAGGGGCTCGGCGAAACCTTCGACTCGACTATCGGCGCGGGTAGCGTGTTGATGCCTTTTGGCGGAAAATACCAACTTACACCTGCAGTGGCTATGGCGGCTAAACCGCCTGTAAACGGCAAGACCGATACCGCTACCGTGTCGAGTTACGGTTGTTCTCCGCAACTTATGAGCGCTTCGCCTTTCGTGGGTAGCGTGTATTCTATCGTTTTGTCGCTGTCTAAATTGGTGGCTTGCGGTGTGAGAGTGGATACCGTTAGACTATCGTTGCAAGAATTCTTCAAGAGGTTGGGCAACGATCCCGAGAGATGGGGACAACCTTTGTCGGCACTGCTCGGCGCACTCTACGCTCAGATAGGTCTCGGCGTGGGCGCTATCGGCGGTAAGGACAGTATGAGCGGAACTTTTGAGAATATCGACGTTCCGCCTACCCTCATCAGTTTTGCTATGGGTATAACCAAGGCAAGCAAGGTCATCTCCAATACCTTCGCCTTTGACGGCAAAGTCAAGGATATCTATCACGTGTCTTTGCCAAGGGATGAGTACGATATGGTCGACTTTGATAAGACGCTAAAGCTCTACGACGCCGTCAACGACGCTATCGTTGCTGGCAAAATCAAGGCCTGCAACGTGGTAGAAGAGGGCGGTGTGCTCGCTAGCGTATACAAGGCTTGTATGGGTAACAAGGCGGGCACCGATTGGGAAGCGCTGACCGTGGATATGCTCACACCTCGCTTCGGCGACTTGGTAATTCTTGCCGAGGATATAGACGGCTTGAATGGCTTTGACGTAGATAAGGTCGCTAGCCTCAACGGAACTTATACTTGCGACCTTTGCGGTGTTGAGGTCAAGATGGACAAGGCTATCGAAGCCTTTACGGGCACGCTCGAGAGCGTATTCCCAACCACGGCGCCGGCGAGCGGAGAGGCTAACAACCTCATTTGCGTGGCTCGCAAGCACGAGAGAGCGCCTAGAAATATCGTCAAACCTACCGTTCTCATACCCGTATTCCCGGGAACTAACTGCGAATACGACACGGCAAGAGCCTTTGAGAGAGCGGGCGCAAAAGCCGATATATTCATAGTCAAAAATCAATCCTCTAAGGATATAGAAGAGACGGCAAAAGCCTTGGTTAAGGCACTAGATAGGGCGCAAATACTTGCTTTCCCGGGTGGATTTAGCGGTGGTGACGAGCCTGACGGAAGCGGTAAGTTTATCGCGACGACCTTCAAAAACCCTGCAATCGCCGAGGCGGTAATGAAGCTGCTATATAGTAGGGACGGACTTGCTCTCGGTATATGCAACGGCTTCCAAGCTCTCATCAAGTTGGGACTAGTGCCTTACGGCGACATAAGAGAGCAAAAAGCCGACGCTCCTACCTTGACATTTAACAATATTTCTCGACACGTATCGACTATAGTCAACGTGAGAGTGGCTACCAACAAGTCGCCTTGGCTCAACGCTTGTCGCGTCGACGAGGTGTACAAAGTTGCCGTCAGCCACGGCGAGGGAAGATTCGTTTCGGGACAAGAAGAGCTCGACAAACTCGTCAAAGCGGGACAAGTGGCTACGCAATACGTCGACGTCTTTGGCAATGCAACTATGACTTCGCCTTACAACCCTAACGGCAGTATGAAGGCCATCGAGGGTATTATCTCCCCTGACGGCAGAGTGCTCGGTAAGATGGGTCACAGCGAAAGAATAGACGACAATCTCTACAAGAACGTAGAGGGCAACTATGATATGAAGCTCTTTGAAAGCGGAGTGGAATACTTCAAATAATGGCGTTTTTACCAACCGAAAAACACGAAGTGTCGGGCAGAGTGGACTTGGTGTACGTGATAGGCGAAGCCTACGTAGACCACCCGTCATTCGGACACGCAATAATATCGAGGCTCATACAAAGTATGGGTCTCAGTATTGCTATAATCACTCAACCGCAAAAGGACGATGATTATCGTATTTTCGGTGAGCCTAAGATGGGCTTTTTGGTGTCAAGCGGTGTGGTGGACAGTATGGTCAACAATTATACCGTTGCCAAAATACGAAGAAGTCGCGACGTGTACAGCGAGGGCGGACAAGCAGGGCTACGCCCCGACAGAGCCGTAGACGTGTATTGCAACACGCTAAAAAGACTCTATCCCGATAGCGCTATCGTAATAGGCGGAATAGAAGCTTCGCTAAGAAGATTTGCACACTACGACTATTGGGCGGACAAGGTTTTGCCGAGCATACTCGTGTCGAGCAAAGCCGACTTGCTGATATACGGTATGGGCGAGCGACCTATCAAAGATATTTGCAATTATCTCAAAAGAGGCGTTCCGCTGTCCAAAATCAAGGACGTGAGAGGTACTTGCTATCTCAGTGACTTCGACACGCTACCAAGCAAAATCAAAGAGGACGTAGATAACCATAAAGCTGTATTTTGCGAGAGCTACGAGGCAGTCAAGAGCGACAAACTCGCTTACGTGAGAGCATTCAATACCCAGACCAAGACCAACGACCACGCTCACGGCAAGGTTGTTCTTCAAAAACACGGCGACAAGTATCTGGTGCAAAATCCTATGCAACTGCCTATGTCTAGCAAGGAAATGGACGAGATATACGCCTTACCTTACGAGAGAACCTATCACCCCAAGTATACCAAGGGCGTACCTGCCATAGAAGAGGTCAAGTATAGTATCACCTCGGTGCGCGGTTGCTACGGCAACTGCAACTATTGCGCCATTGCATATCATCAAGGCAGAGTGGTACAAAAACGTTCCAAAGAAAGCATAGTGCAAGAGGCGGTAGAATTTACTAAGGATAGCGACTTCAAAGGATATATCCACGACGTGGGCGGACCAACAGCCAATTTCCGCGACCCCGCTTGCTCTAAACAATGGGATAAAGGAGTGTGTCCCGATAGGCAATGTATCGGCTACAAGCCTTGTCCTAATTTGAAAGTCGACCATAGCGAGTATCTCGATTTGCTACGCACTTTAAGGAAGTTGGAAGGTGTAAAGAAGGTGTTTATACGTAGCGGTATAAGATACGACTACGCTATATACGACGAGAGCGACGAGTTTATTGAAGAGGTAATCAAATACCACGTGTCGGGACAACTCAAAGTCGCCCCCGAGCACGTCAGCGACAACGTGCTGAAGAATATGAATAAGCCAAACTTTGAATTGTACCTTAGATTTAAGACAAAGTTTGACGATATCAACAAAAAGCTAGGCAAAAAGCAATATCTCGTGCCTTACCTTATCTCTTCGCACCCGGGGTGTACGCTAGACGACGCAATCAATCTAGCACTCTATCTCAAGTCGATAGGATATATGCCCGAGCAAGTGCAAGACTTCTATCCAACCCCGTCCACCAAGTCGACGTGTATGTACTATACGGGTATCAATCCCGACACAATGCAAGAGGTGTACGTGCCGAGGAACAAAAGGGAAAAGCAACTGCAAAGGGCGTTGATGCAGTATAGAAAAAAGGAAAACTACAATCTAGTCAAGGAGGCTCTTATCGAGGCGGGTAGACAAGACCTAATAGGTTTCAAATACTCGTGTCTTATCAAACCGCTAAAAGAAGAGGCAAAGTCGGGCTATTTAGAGCAAAAGCCGAAGAATGCGAGTGGTAAAAAAGCCGTCAAAACTCGTAGCGGTGTGGTGTACGTAGACCAAGCCAAGATAGATAAAATCAACTCGGACAAAAAGCGCGCCAAGGGTAAATCAACCCCAAAAAAGAGAGGTAAATAGTGAGAGAAGTTACTGCTATACTCATTCAGTCAAGCAATATTGACCGAGCTAACCTCTATCTTGACGGCGAGTTTTGTTGCGGAATTTCGAGAATAGTGCTGGCCTCCAACAATATCAAAGTCGGTAGTATGCTCAGTGATAGCGACTTGCAAGAGTTGATATTCGAGAGTGAAAAGGACAAGGCGTGGAATTGGGCTTTGTCGTACATATCTCGCTACACGCCTACTGCCAATGGGCTAAAGAGCAAGCTCTACGACAAGGGCTACAACAAGCCGATAGTCGAGTATTGCTTGTCCAAAGCAATAGAGTACGGCTATATCAACGACCTAGAGTGGGCAAGATGCTACGTGGAATACAACAAGGTGGTCAAGGGCGCAAGTCGTATTAGAAGCGAACTCATTGCCAAAGGAATATCCAAGGACATTATTGCGCAAGTGCTAAAAGACTTGGACGATGACGGCGACGACGCGATATACGAGGTGGCAAGCAAACACGCAAAGGGCAAAGATTTAGACGACCCTAAATACGTGGCGAGATTGGCGAGATTTTTGCACGCAAGAGGTTTCTCGAGCGACAAGATATTTGGCGTAATAGATAGACTTAAGGCAGAGAGATGACTCTCTGTTTTTTTTTGAGGAGCATCGGGTATCTTGTTGTAATCGTAGTTGCGACAGAAAAACTCGATAAGTAGCTGTAGTTTATTTCGGCAACTTGCACTATAAAGTAAAGCTATTTTGGAAGCGTGTAAGCTTTTGCAATAATACTTTGACCTTGACAGTGAGGGAAGATAGTAATAAAATATCGTTGAGGTGGATTATGAATTTTTGCGTAAGTGCTAGCGTGATGAAAGAGAGCGATAGACTCACTATCGAGGGTGGCGTTGGCGGCGATATCTTGATGCAAAGAGCCGCTCAATGCGTCTACGACAGCGTGGATTGGACTAATAAAAAGACCTATATACTATGCGGAAAGGGCAATAACGGCGGAGACGGCTATGCTTTGGCGTGCATTTTGGCGGAAAACGGATATGATTTTTGCGTATTTGCCGTGGGAGAAAATAGGTCGAGTACGAGCAAAATATTTGTTGATAAATTATATAATTTAGGCGTGAGCGCACGCGATATATCGCAATGTGACTACGACTGCGATATACTCGTAGATTGCATATTCGGCGTAGGCTTCGATAGGCAAGTCGATAGCGTGACTCAAAAGATTTTTGATAGTATCAACGATAGTCGTGCATACGTTGTGAGCGTAGATATTCCTAGCGGACTAAATAGCGACAACGGACTAGGCGTTGATTGCGTGCAAGCCGACCTAACCGTGGCAATCCAAAGTTTAAAGCGTGGGCATTTGCTCTCTTACGGCAAGGATAATTGCGGTAAGGTGGTTGTAGCCGACATTGGTATAGAGATTGTCGGCAAGAGAGAATATATCGTAGATAGAGAATATTGCGCGGACTGTTTTGCTCCAAGGCTAAACAATACCAACAAGGGAAGCTATGGCAAGAGCGTAATAATCGGAGGATGCGCTCAATATATAGGGGCGGTCAAACTTGCGCAAACGGGAGAGGCGGCACTTAGATGCGGATGCGGACTCAACTGCGTTGCCGTGCCAAGCAGTTTGGCTGACAACTTGAGAAATTGCGTGGTTGACAGTACGATTTTTCCTATGGCGAGTAGGGACGAGCATATTATCTTCGATAAACCGGCGTTGGATAGGCTAGTGCAAAGCGCAACCGCCGTTGCCGTCGGTATGGGAATGGGCGAGAACTTTGACGACAATAGATCCGTGATAAGTTATCTCCTAGCTCACTTTGACGGCAGTATTTTGATAGACGCCGACGGACTTAATAGTCTGCAAGGACACGAGTATTTGCTCGACGACAAAGTCGGGAGCGTAGTGATTACCCCTCATCCTAAGGAGATGTCTAGGTTGTGCGGTATTAGCGTAAGTGAAGTATTGGCTAACCCCGTTTGCGTTGCCGAGAACTTTGCCAAAGAGCATAACGTAGTCGTTTTGCTCAAAGGCACTTCTAGCGTAGTAACCGACGGACAAGATACCTATATTGTGACCAACGGCACTCCCGCACAAGCTAAAGGAGGGTCGGGCGACGTGCTGTCGGGCGTGATAGTCGGACTACTCGCAAGAGGTCTCAATCCTATAAAGGCTACCGCAACGGGCGCGTTTATATGCGCCGATAGCGCCAAAAGAGCGAGCGGAAAATATGGAGAATATGGGACGCTTGCTTCGGATTGCGCAAGAGAAGTAGGGGAAGTTGTCCGAGATTTGGAAAGTATCGCGAGGGGTAGAGAATAAAATCAATCATACTTGTCCACAATAACCATTGTCGCTATCTTGTCATACAATAGGATAGGGCAATTCAACGAGTGGAGAGACTATGATTAAGAGAGGAGAACTGTATTACGCAGACCTTAGCCCGGTGGTAGGAAGCGAACAAGGCGGTGTAAGACCCGTACTCATTGTCCAAAACGATATTGGCAATAGACACAGCCCTACGATTATTGCCGCCGCCGTTACGTCTCAAATCAACAAGGCCAAGCTTCCTACTCATATCGAGCTGTCAGCCAACGAGTACGGCTTGCCAAAAGACTCGGTGGTGCTTTTGGAACAAATTAGAACGCTGGACAAACAGCGCCTGAGAGAAAGAATAGGTGAATTGCCAACGGATATGATGACCAGAATTAACCACGCATTGCTGATAAGTCTCGGATTTTTTTGATAACGGTGCGACGCTCAAGAGGCGTCGCATTTTTTTGTTTGTAACGTATATGGATATAAGCGAAATTGCCGATATTTTTTGAAAATCAACCTTGGGCGTTGATAGGTAAAGTAGATGTTGTGAGCATCTATTTGGATTATTTATATCAAAATAGAAATACGGTGTAATAATATGGTTTTTTTTGAATAAAAAAATATGTAAAATATAGTGGCTTTTGGCGGGTGAGGGTATTGACTTATCATTTTTGTTATGTTATGATATTTGTGTTATATTTTTATATAATAATAAAAGTGGGATGTGAATTATGAGTACAAAAAAATCAGTTTTTGACCTTCCTATCCTTCACAAATTCTTGGGAACGAATCCTGAGAAGAAGGATGAAATGCAACCTAAGGAAGCTCTCGGTTACTCCTTTGCAGGTTTTGGACAAAACATAATCTGCCAACTTGTTACCACCTTCTTTATGGTTTACCTCACCGACGTGGCGATGATTCCGCCAATGTGGCTTGCCTTTATGTTCCTTGGTGCAAGACTCTTCGACGCGTTCAACGACCCGATTATGGGCTCTATCGTTGATAGAACTAAGAGCAGATGGGGCAAGATGAGACCGTATTTGCTGTATGCGCCTATCCCTGTAGGTATCTTTACGGTATTGCTCTTTACGACTTTCTCCACCAATATTAAGGTTCAGTTCGTAATCTCCACGATTATCTATCTATGTTGGGGTATCTCGTACACGATAGTAGACGTGCCTTATTGGGGACTTAGCTCGGCAATGACTAAGGACGGCGACCAAAGAAATACTTTGCTTACCGTTGCTCGTCTCATTTGTACTATCGGTAGCGGTGTAGTTTCTATCATTATCCCTGCCGTAACCGATGCGGTTGACCCAAGCGCTTATAAGACTGCATATCTCATTATCGCCATCGTTTCGGTATTGGTTGCTCTCCCTACCTTCTTCGTAGGATTTAAGACCACTACCGAGAGATATTACGACGAAGAAGCCAACAAGACTTCTCTCGGCAAGAGCCTCAAGCTTCTCTTTAAGAATAAGCCTTTGTTGCTCCTTATCTTGGTGGGCGTGCTCGGCGGACTTAGAACCATATATATGACCACCACCATCTATTACGCCAACTACAACCTTATGAACCTCTCTCTTGCGGGCGTTATCTTCTTGCTCGTAGTACCTGGCGGTCTTGCGGCAACTTTGCTTACGCCTATTCTCTCCAAGAAGTTTGGTAAAAAGAACGTGTTTATTTGGTCGCATATCATCGGCGGATTGCTCCTCGTTTTGTTGTACTTTATCGGAAGAAGCTCCAACGGTACTAGTCCCGTTTCGCAAATATTCTTCTATATCATAATCATAATTGCGGGCGTTCCTTCCGGATTTAGTAATATCTTGACTTACGCCATGATTGCAGACTCTATCGACTATCTTGAAGACAAGACGGGTGAGAGAGCGGAGGGTATCTGCTTTTCAATGCAGACCTTTATCTCTAAGATAGGTATGGCTCTCACCGCTTTCGTTACCTTGATGGTGCTCGGCGAGTTCGGTTACGACCAATCTTTCCTCGAAGCATTCCAAAGCGGTATTAAGGCAGAGGCTTTCGACGTTACTGCAAACGGAGTAATTCAAGTTGATTTGACCAAGTTCGATATATCTCAACTCCACACCGGAGAAGGTGAGGCTTTGACGGTAGAAGCATTCCAAGGTATGTATAGCAAGGTTTGTGAAGGTACTTGGCTTGCTACCACACTTCTTTGCGGTGCGTCTATGTTCGCTTGTATCATTCCTTTGTTCTTCTACAAGTTTGACGAAAAGGCTCAAGCAGAAGCAGTTGCTCGCGTAGCTGCAAGAAAGGCTACTATTGTCGAAGTTGAAGTTGCTGAGGAAGTAACCGCTGACGGAGATACCATTGAGGTGGTCGAAGAAGTCGTTGAGGTTGTTGAAACCGATGAACCTGTAGTTGACGCTACCGCAGACGAACAAGACAAACAATAATATATAATAAATACTATGCAACCGCTATTCTAAGGGGTAGCGGTTGCAAAATAATGTAAATAAGAAGGTTATGGCTCACGTAAGCTTGTATAGAAAATACAGACCTACTAGCTTTGATACTATGATAGGTCAACGACATATCGTTCGTACCCTCAAAAATAGCATTTTGAGCGGTAAGGTTTCGCATGCCTATTTGTTTACGGGTACGAGAGGAACGGGTAAAACAACGACCGCCAAGATTTTTGCGAGAGCAATCAACTGCTTGCACCCGAGAGAGGACGGCTCGCCGTGTGAAGTATGCGAAGTATGTAAGGCGCTCTCTGCACCCAACAACTTCGATATAATCGAGATGGACGCCGCTTCTAACAACGGTGTGGACGATATCAGAGACCTAAGAGAAAAGGTAAAGTTTCCGCCGAGCGTAGGTAAGTACAAGGTCTATATTATAGACGAGGTACACATGCTGTCGCCAAGTGCTTTCAACGCCTTGCTCAAGACGTTGGAAGAGCCGCCTCAACACGCGGTATTTATTTTGGCTACCACTGAAGTGCACAAAATCCCTCAAACGATTTTGTCGCGTTGTATGAGACTTGACTTCAAGTTGCTTACTACGACGGAACTTGTGGATTTGCTCACAAAAATATTTGAAGAAGAGGGTAGACAATACCAAAAAGAAGCCTTGCAACTCATAGCCGAAGCAGGTGACGGAAGCGTGAGAGATAGCCTTTCGATAGCTGATATTTGTATGTCGTATTGCGAAGGGCCGGTGGGCTACGAGGACGTATTGGAAGTGCTGGGCGCTTCGTCTCCTACGATGATTTTGAAGCTTGTCGAGGCTCTGGTCAAGAGTGACGTGCGCGCTGCTTTAGAAACGGTAGAAAGTATTGTTTCTATGGGTAAAAGCGTGTCGTTGCTTGCCAAAGACGTGGCTAAAACCTTGCGCAACGTTGTCTTTGCAAAAAACTGCGTCAACGCCAACAAAATTTTGGGCTTGCCTACCGAAATATACAATCGACTGGTGAGATACGGAGATTTGTGTACCAACGACAAATTGGTGCACATGGTTGACACCTTTATGGATATAGAGGGACAGCTAAAATACAGTAGCAGCGGACAAATTGTATTAGAAATGGCTGTGGTTAAGGCTTGCGATTTGTTCGTAAGCATAGATACCGACGGCATCATCAAAAGACTCAAAGACGTAGAATCTAAAGTGAGAGGATTGATTAGTTTATCCGAAAATAACGGCGGCGAGCACTGTCAGCTAGACGTGGACGTTGTTTGGGGAAGACTACTCAACGTTTTGAGCAAAAACAGCTCTATGGTGGTCGCATATAAGACTGCTAGTGAAGTGGATACGAAAACTCAGTTGTCCTACAAAAACAATACCTTGATAATTACTGTGTTTAGTGACAAGCAATTTGCGGTACTCGACTATTACGTCAACGAATTTAAGTCGATAATCTGTAAGGAGTATTTTGAAATTACCGACATCAAAATCGTACTCGACAACAAAGTGGACGAGATGAAACAAAGTATTGCTAAGATTACCGATATGGTAGGCAACGACAAAATAACTATAAAAGAAGGAGAATAAGTATGGGAAAATTCGGCGGTTTCGGTGGCATGGGCAATATGCAACAGTTGATGAAACAAGCTCAAAAAATGCAACAGGATATGCTGGCGGCTCAAGAAGAATTGGCTAATACCGAAGTGGTAGGCACGAGTGGTGGCTCTATGGTCGAGGTTACTATGACCTGCGACAAAAAGTTGGTGGGAATATCCATCAAACCCGAGGCAGTAGACCCTGACGACGTAGAAATGTTAGAGGACCTCGTAGTTGCCGCGGTCAACGACGCGCTCTCTCAAGCCGACGCTATCAAAGAAGAAAAAATGGGAGCTTTTGGCAACATAGGTCTATAATATGTACGATATCGAAGCTTTGGCACGGCTTGTCGCTCAATTTACCAAGCTCCCCGGGGTTGGTCAAAAGACGGCGCAACGCTATGCTTACAAAATAATCAATATGTCCGAGGACGAGGTGGAGGCGTTCGCTCAAGCAATAGTCGAATCCAAGCAAAAGGTGCATTATTGTCCGGTTTGCGGTGGATATACCGACAAGGACGTATGCGACATTTGTTCTACGCGCGACAAGAGGGTTATTTGCGTAGTCAAAGAGCCTAAGGACGTGGCTGCCTTTGAAAAGGTCAAGGACTTTAAGGGCGTTTATCACGTGCTCCACGGCACTATCAATCCTCTTTTGGGCGTGGGCGTGGACGATATCCGTATCAAAGAACTACTGCAAAGACTCGACGGGGTAGAAGAAGTCATCATGGCGACCAATCCCGACGTGGACGGAGAAGCAACCGCAGTGTATATTGCCCGTCTAATCAAGCCTATGGGCATCAAGGTTACTAGAATTGCAAGCGGTATCTCTATGGGTAGCGATATAGAATACGCCGACGAGGTGACTCTCTCCAGAGCATTGCAAGACCGCAAACAGTTATAAATATTCAATTGTAAAATTAATGCAGACGTTTTGAAGCGTCTGCATTATTTGATTGGATAATTGTTGAATAAACTTTGCCAATTATTTTCGTATGTCGTGCCTGCAATACTATGGTTTATCGGCACGATGACAATCTTTTTTTGGTCGAGTATTATTTTGTTGGAAAGCTTAGTCTTTAGCAACAAGTCCCAAGCCTTGGGTCATAAACTTATCGAATGCGCTTTGACCGGCTTGGTCATTCTTGAATACTCCCGTGCATTCCAAAATCTTTTCGCAAGCCGAGTTGACGTAATCGTTGACGATGTTATCAGCCTTTTTGGCGGTGTTCTTAGCGCCGTTGTCGTTGATGAGTTGAACTATCATACCCGCGTGCTTGCTCATTGGATTTTCCGGATTGGACAATGCTTGCAGGTCAAGGGTGGTTTTGCCGGTAAGATATGCCTTGACGTCCTCTAGCTCCTTCTTGAGTCTACCCGGCAAGATAAACAAGCCCATAACTTCTATGATACCGATGCCTTCCTTTTTGATATTATGTAGGCTTTCTTCGGGGTGGAAGATGCCGAAAGGATGGGCTTCGTCGGTGCGGTTGTTGCGCAAAATCAAATCGAATACGTACTTATCTTTTTCGAGTCTTGCGATAGGGGTGATTGCGTTGTGTTGTTCGGTAGTCTTAGCTATCACGCCCACGCTCTCGTCGGTCCAATCTTTCCAAACGTTTAGGACTTTGCAAGCCGTTTGGTATACTTGCTCACGGTTTTTGCCTTCTATCCTTACTACGCTATTGTACCAATCTACGATAGATACGGATACGTCGGCACATTCTTTGCTAATATAGTTTTTGCGATTGCCTACCAAGAACATTGGAAGAACCTTTTCTCCGCCTTGATAGTGGTCGTGCGTAAGTATCGAGCCGCCTACGATAGGCAACGCCGCGTTGCTTCCGATAAAGTAGTGAGGGAAGAGGTCAACGAAGTCCATAAGTCTGCCAAAGGCTTTGTCGTTGACGTCCATAGGTCTATGCTCGGAAGAAAAGGCAATGACGTGCTGGTGATAATATTGATATGGAGAGAATTGTAAATTCCATTCTTCTCCGCCTAGCTCTATCGGTATTATTCTCAAGGTTTGGCGAGCAGGGTGGTTGATGTGACCTGCGTAGCCCACGTTGGACGGACAAAGCATACAAGCGGGATAGCCCGTCTTAGGCTGTAACTTGGCAAGAGCTATTTGCTTTGGGTCTTTTTCGGGTTTGGACAAGTTGATAGTTACGTCGATGCGACCGAATTTGCCCTTGTGCTCCCACTTGATATTTTTGTTGATATCGGGCATACGAACGTAGTTGTTGGCTTTGCTCAGTTCAAACAGCCAATCCGTTGCCGCTTTGACGCCTTGGGTGCTAGCCACGCTGTCGAATTCGTCGACAACGGCACTTGGCATTGGGGTAACAAGCCCCAGCATTTTGGTCTCGAAGAGAATGCGTTGTTCTTCTTGTATCATGCCCGATTGTACGGCGTAATCGACTAGCGGGTCTACGATATCGGTCTGAAAATCACCGTAATCGCTAATTGGCGCGCCTGCCGCTTGAAGATGAAACAGGTCGAGCAGTTGGTTGAGAACGTAGTATTCGTCTTCTGATCTTAAGTTGAGGTTGTCGATAGCGTAGGCAACCAATTCGTTGAGTTTAGTTTGTACTTGAGACGTTTGAAGCATAAAAAACCTCGTATACTTAATTTTTTAATATTTATACTATTATAAATCAAATTCTATCTTATTGCAAGGGTAATATCACAAATTACCGGTTATTTGTTAGATAATAAAAAGTTAGCCGTATATATATTTACTTTTTTTTTGTCGTATGGTATAATATCATAGAAAAACGTTAGGGAGATAATTATGGCTGACAAAAATTCTATTGCCAATCTCGGCAACAACGAGATATTCAAAAATAGCGTCAAGTCGCTCTACGGTATTGCCAAGTTCGATTATGAAGTGGAAAGATACCGCAAAATTTACGAGTTGCACTCGTCTAAGTATGCAGAGGGCGGAGTTTTCTATTCTTCCCCGGGTAGAATTGAGGTTTGCGGCAACCACACCGACCACAACAACGGCAAGGTTTTGTGCGCCGCTATCACCGTGGACACTATCGCGTGCGTGACGCCTCTTGCAGAAAGAAAAATTATCGTTGATTCGGTGGGCTATCCGACCGTTGAGATAAATATCGACGACCTTACGCCTAACAGTGCGGAATTCGGTACGAGCGAAGCGTTGGTGAGAGGCGTGTGCGCTTACTACGTTGACAAGGGATACAATATAGGCGGTTTTGCAGCAACTACGACCAGCGACGTATTTAAGGGAGCGGGCGTTAGTTCTTCGGCGTGCTTTGAAGTGCTTGTATGCGAAATCCTCAACGTTATGTTCAACGACGGCAAGATTGACAAAGTGACTAAGGCTAAGGCTTCGCATCACGCCGAGAGCGTATTTTTCGGCAAACCTTGCGGACTTATGGACCAAAGCGCGATTGCGCTCGGCGGCGTAAGTTATATCGACTTCAAGTCTACTACCAATCCAAAAATTCAAACTATCGACTGGAAATTCGACGATCTCGCTATCGTACTTACCAATACCGGCGGCGACCACTGCGACCTAACTTCGCAA
This sequence comes from uncultured Clostridia bacterium, assembly GCA_937880755.1. Lineage (GTDB taxonomy): Bacteria > Bacillota > Clostridia > Christensenellales > UBA3700 > HGM11368. The sequence goes on along the minus strand of CALGRX010000020.1, from coordinate 82,844 downwards.
TACGCCGACATTAGAGTCGAGATGGAGGGCGTGGCTAAACAATTTAAGGCTCGCAAGCTTCGCAAGGTCAAAGAGAGCGATTTTTATGCCGCACTCGATACTTTGCAGACCAAGGTGAGTGGTAGAGCAATACTGAGAGCTATGCACTTCTTTGACGAAAATAAGCGCGTGGAAGTGGGAGCCAGAGCAGTCAAGGGTTGCAAGGAAAAGAAGTTCTGCGACGTCATCAATGCTAGCGGACTCAGTTCTTATACCATGCTTCAAAACTGCTATCCTTTGGGCGACCTAGACCAAAGAATACCGCTCGGTATCAACCTCAGCAAGAAGATTGAGGGCGTCAAAGCCGTGAGAGTACACGGCGGTGGATTTGCAGGTACTATCATCGCTTACGTCGACACGAAAGCCGTTGAAGATTACGTTGAGCAAATGGCTAAGATTTTTGGCGACAAAAACGTATTTGCGATCGGTGTGAGAAACGACGGCGCTTGCAAGGTGGAGATGTAATATGAGCTCGCTCGGTGCAATCAGCAACGTTGCCTTTACTATATTCGGTAGGCCAATATATTGGTATGGTATCGTCGTCACTTCGGCGATTGTTTGCGCCTACTTTTTGTACTTGCTTTTGGCAAAAAAACGCAATATTGACCTAGACTTTTCGCTGGAAATATTTATTTGGCTAGTGGTGTTTGCGGTGCTCTTTTGTAGACTATTCTACGTCATTCCGCGCAAAGAGTACTTCCCTAAGGACTTCGGGTTGGACGACTTGGTTAGACTGTTTAATATATCCGAAGGCGGACTGACAATCATAGGCGGTATTTTCGGCGGAGCGCTGGGCGTGTTGCTGTGCTGTCTAAAAAACAAGAAGTACAGCTTTGCCAAAGTTGCCGATTGCGTCGTTATTGCCGTATTGCTCGGACAAATCATCGGTAGGTGGGGCAACTTCTTCAATCAAGAGCTGTTCGGTATAGAAATCACCGACCCTAAATGGCAGTTTTTCCCTTTTGCCGTGTATATCGATAGGCTGGGCGGGTACTATTGCGCGCTGTTCTTCTACGAAGGAGTGTTCAACTTTATAGGTCTAGTTATTGCTCTCGTTTGTTTTGTCAAATTGCAGGACAAACTAAAGAATATGACCATAGCGCTCGGCTATCTATCTTGGTACTTCTTGGTGAGAGGTTGCCTTGAATTTTTGAAATACGAGCACAAGACCTTTGCCGGTACCGAAGTGGGAGTGGTACAAGTAATGTGCTTCGTGCTTGCGCCTATTATGATAGTGCTGACGGTGCTCAACCAAATGGGTAAAATCACCTTTGAAACCAAGTGGTTTGCTAGAAAAATCGCCGAAAAGCAACTTTCTTTGCAAACTGCCGAGGGAATTGCCGTTGATACGCAAACGTCAAGCGTGGACGAACATCAAGCAGTGCCAGATAACGCTAGCCAACAAAGCGAGCAAGACGTAAGTAACAATTCGGAAGCAACCCCTACCGACGACGTGACGACGTCTAACAAAACAAACTAAAATATACCGCGTGATGCGGATAGATAAGACAAAATATCGAAAATTTTGCTATTGCAACTGACCATGAGCGGTAATGCTCAGTCGAGTGCGGTTTTCCGCCATTTATTATACAGAGGAGTAAAATGAGAAACTTAACTTTATTGACAGACCTATATCAGCTTACTATGATGTATGGCTATAGCAAAAACGATCAGATGAACAAACAAGCGGTATTTGACGTGTTCTACCGCGGTGTCGGCAACAATTACGCCGTTGCCTGCGGACTCGAACAAGTGGTTGATTATATCCTCAACCTAAAGTTTGACGAGGAAGACATAGCTTATTTGAGAAGCCTAAAGCTCTTTGACGAAGAATTTTTGGGCTTGCTTGCCGACTTCAAATTTACGGGCAATATATACGCAGTGCCAGAGGGTACGGTCGTATTTCCGCAAGAGCCTATTTTGACCGTCAAAGCAAGACTATTTGAGGCGCAACTCGTCGAGACGGCGATATTGTGTATTCTCAATCACCAAACCTTGATTGCCACCAAGACGGCTAAGATTATTTACGCTACCAAGGGCGGTGCCGTTGCCGAGTTTGGACTGCGTAGAGCGCAAGGTCCTGACGCCGGTATATACGGCGCAAGAGCCGCGATGATCGCGGGTTGTTCTTCTACCTCCAACGTACTAGCCGGCAAAATGTTCGACGTTGCCGTATCGGGCACTCACGCACATAGCTGGGTAATGAGCTTTGAGAGCGAATTGGAGGCATTTAGAGCCTACGCCGATATGTATCCGTCCAAATGCCTATTGCTTGTAGATACTTACGATACTCTAAAATCCGGCGTGCCTAACGCTATAACGGTCTTCAACGAATTGAGAGCCAAGGGCTACGAGCCTCTAGGAATAAGACTCGATTCGGGCGACCTTGCATATCTATCCATTGAAGCGAGAAAAATGCTTGACGAGGCGGGTTTCCCTAACGCCAAGATTTTTGCAAGCGGAGATATCGACGAAAACGTCCTTCAATCCCTTGCAACTCAAAACGCTTGCATAGACTGTTGGGGTATAGGTACTAAGCTTATTACTAGCTCCGACTGTCCTAGCCTTGGCGGTGTGTATAAGTTGGCTGCGATAGAGAATGACGGCGTGCTTCAACCTAAGATGAAGATGAGCGATACCCCAGGCAAAATCACCAACCCCGGCTTTAAGAAGATAATCAGACTCTACGACAACGTTACGGGCAAGGCGATAGCCGACCTCATAGCGCTCAGAGAAGAGAACTTTGACGGTGTAAGCGAGATTGAGATATTCCACCCCGACTTTACTTGGAAGAGAAAGAAAGTAACCAACTTCTATTGCAAAGAATTGATGCAGGATATCATCATTGACGGAAAACTCGTATACGATTTGCCGAGCGTCAAAGAGATTGCCGAGTATCACAAGCAATCTTATTCCGAGTTTTGGAACGAGTACAAACGTATGCTCAATCCGCATATATACAAGGTCGACTTGTCCAAGAAGCTGTTTGAACTCAAGCAAAAACTTCTCAACGCTAACAACAAATAACCGACAAAACAAGACACTTGTCGACAAATTAAGGGTTGCTACTTAGGTAGCAATCTTTTATTTTGGGGTATAATCAAAACCAAGGAGGACGTATGGAAAAGTTTAAGGTAAGAAGAAAAGGCTACGACGTCAAGGAAGTGGACGAATATTTGATAAAAATAGCAGGCGGCTACGACAAGGTTTTGCTAGAACATAAGGATAGAATTTTGACTTTGGAACAAGAAAAAGCCGAATTGCAAAAGAAAGTCAAAGAGTATGAAAGTAAGAGGGAAGAGGCAAGCCTTGCCCTTGCTATGGCAGTGGAAAAGGCACGCAATATCGAATACGCCTCTAAGGTCAGGTATTGCTTAGAAGGCGAAAGACTGAGCGAATTTGCGCGCAAGTGGACGGATTATGTGAATACTCACTTGCCCGAAGAAATCGCCAAGCAAAACGATAGTTTGACTCAATATCTAAACGATGCTAAAGCGGAGCTACAGAGTATGCTCGATAGCGGACTAAATATCAAAAAGTACGTATCGCAAGCCGATATGGACTTTATGGCAGAGCAAGAGCGATTGCTAGCAGAATAAAAATCAATTTGAGCCGTTTTGTGCTTAGACAAGTGCAGGGCGGTTTGAATAAAAAAGACCGAAGTCTACGGCTTCGGTCTTTTGACGTTTTGTGGACGTATTTTATTTTAGTACATATCTCCGCCACCCATTCCGCCTTGTGGCATCATAGGAGTTGGCTCGGGGATATCGGTCACCAAAACCTCGGTGGTGAGCAACGTTCCCGCAACGCTTGATGCGTTTTGGAGTGCGCTTCTCGTAACCTTGGTAGGGTCGAGGATACCGCTCTCGATCATATCGCAATACTCGTTGGTGAGAGCGTTGTAGCCGTAGGTGTTGCCCTTGCCTGCGTTGACGATATTGTTAATGATTACGCCACCGTCGATACCTGCGTTGGTTGCGATTTGTTTGATAGGAGCTTCGATAGCTTTGAGCACGCAAGTTGCGCCCGTCTTTTCGTCACCATCAAGACTGTCAACCAATTTCTTGACTACGTCTGCGCAGTTGAGCAGAGCAACGCCACCGCCGGGGATAACGCCTTCTTCTACGGCTGCACGAGTAGCTGCGAGCGCGTCCTCTATACGCAATTTCTTTTCTTTCATCTCCACTTCGGTAGCTGCGCCTACGTTGATTACCGCTACGCCACCTGCCAATTTTGCAAGGCGCTCTTGGAGTTTTTCTCTATCGTATTCGCTAGTCGTTTCGGCGATTTGGTTGCGGATTGCGTTGACTCTTGCGGCAATGTCTGCTTGGTTGCCCGCGCCACCCACGATAGTGGTGTTTTCTTTGTCGACTTTGATTTGCTTTGCTCTACCTAGTTGAGCGATATTGACGTCTTTGAGTTCAAATCCCAACTCGGAGCTGATGACGGTGCCACCCGTGAGGATAGCGATATCTTCGAGCATAGCCTTTCTTCTATCGCCAAATCCCGGAGCTTTGACTGCAACGCAGTTGAGTATGCCTTTGAGCTTGTTGAGTACGATTGCCGTCAATGCGTCGCCTTCGATGTCTTCGCAGATAATGAGCAATCTCAGTCCGTTTTGTACGACTACTTCGAGCAAAGGCAAAATCTCTTTGCTGGAGCTAATCTTTTTGTCGGTGATAAGTACGTATACGTCGTCGAGCACGGCCTCCATTTTGTCGGTATTGGTAACCATGTATGCAGAAGCGTATCCACGGTCGAATTGCATACCTTCTACGGTTACGAGTTCCGTCTTGATAGACTTAGACTCGTCTACGGAGATGACGCCGTCTTTGCCTACGATTTCCATAGCTTCGGATATCAATTCTCCGATAGATTCGTCGCCTGCCGATATGCTGGCTACTTGCGAGATAGCAGTCTTGGAGTCGATAGGCTTGGATATCGATTTTAGCTCAGCGACAACTGCGTCCGTTGCTTTGGCAATACCTTTTTTGAGAATGATAGGGTTGGCGCCGGCAGCCACGTTTTTGAGACCTTCTTTGATGATTGCTTGAGCGAGTACGCAAGCGGTGGTAGTACCGTCACCTGCGATATCGTTGGTCTTGATAGATACTTCTTTGACGAGAGCGGCTCCCATATTTTCAAAAGCGTCCTCTAGTTCTACTTCTTTAGCGATAGTAACACCGTCGTTGGTGATGAGTGGAGCACCATACTTTTTGTCAAGCACGACGTTCCTTCCCTTAGGTCCGATAGTAATCTTTACTGCGTCGGCAACGGCGTTTACGCCTGCTTCAAGACTTCTTCTGGCATCCTCGCCATACTTAAATTTCTTTGCCATATACTAAAGCCTCCTTATTCGATAATAGCGAGCACGTCGCTTTGTTTGAGAATAGTAACTTCTTCGTCGTCCAACTTAAAGTCGCTTCCTGCATACTTGTTGTAAAAAATCTTGTCGCCGACCTTGATTTGCATAACGACTTCCTTGCCGTCAATAGTTCCACCCGGTCCTACTGCGATTACTTCGGCAACTTGTGGCTTTTCTTGAGAAGAAGCCGTTAAGTAAAGTCCGCTTGCAGTTTTTTCTTGGGTTTCTACTGCCTTGATGACTATACGGTCAAATAATGGTTTAATTTTCATATATATAATGCCTCCTAATTTTCAATTTTAGCAATCTACTGCCTAGAGTATTAGCAATCGACAGCATAGACTGCCAACATTTGATATTATAACACGGAAAGTAGGCAAAGTAAATATATTTATGTAAATTATTTGCAAATATCTTCAAACGCCCAAATTGCGTCGTGATGCGTTGTCGACGTTACGTTTTTGTTTGGTCACGTACGCCTAGTACGCTCCCCACGCAAAATACGCCGTCTCCTAGCCTAACTCGCAATTTGGGCGTTTGAAGTAGGTTAATTGGCGTTGTCGACGTTACGTTTTTGTTTGGTACGAGGAATATCGATATTTATTATATCTATATGTATATTATTTATCCTAAATATCCATTTTTATCTTGTTTTGGAAGGTGAGATATGATACAATATTTATAGAAAAATTTTTGAGGTACTTTATGGATAAATGGGACGCAAGATTTTTGGAAATGGCGGAATTGGTTGCGACTTGGTCTAGCTGTTACAAGCCTGATAGACACGTGGGCGCAGTCATCGTCAAGGATAAGAGAATTTTGACTACGGGCTACAACGGCGCTAGTAGTGGAATTAGCAGTTGCGTTGAGAGGGGCTGTTGTATTCGCAACGATATGGGTATTGCTTCCGGCACCAGACACGAGATTTGTTACGCCGTACACGCAGAGCAAAACGCTATTATCCAAGCGGCAAGACTTGGCGTATCGCTCATCGGTAGTACGCTATATTGCACTCACCAACCTTGCACTATTTGCGCCAAGATGATAATCAACGCCGGCATCACTCGTGTGGTTTATAAGCACGGCTATCCCGACGAATTTGGTATGAAAATGTTTGAGCAAGCAGGCGTAGTCGTAGAACAGCTGTCTTGATAAGTTGGCAATATTTGTTTGATTGTTACTAGAAAAGTAGGTAATTCAAACAAACGCGATAAAAATATAATTAATACCTAATCTCTAAATTTTAAATAATATCAATATTATCGACGTCTTTGGCGTCGATTTTTTTGTGCATATCGAAAGAAAAATTTTCGTATTATAGACAACTTTTCGACATATATATTATTATGGATTATTCAAAATTTTATCTTCGCAATCGTTCTATCGACGAGTCGGACGACCTATCGGGAGAAGAATTTTCGCCACAAATCGTCTACATAGACTATCCTAAGGTAAGGGATAGACAAGTGGATTTTGATTATGAAGTATCGCCCGAAGAAGTTGCTTTGGACGTGGAAAGCACACAAAAAACCGACAAAAAAGCTCGCAAAAACGGGCGAAGCGTGCTTAATAAAATATCAATATTCGTGCTAACCATCATAATAGTGGTGCTTTCGACCTTTGTGATAAGTGACTTTGTCGTGGACGGCAAACTAATGACGGCTTGGGGGCAAATGATAGATAGTAAAAACGTCGAAAAGACCTATTATTTGGTAGGATTAGACAGCTATGACGATTACGATACTGCCAAAGTGAGTGCGTTAGAGTTTAGGAAAGGCGGAGCAAGTGGGAATATTGTCAAAGACAATAAAAAATATCTTGTCCTAGGCAATATATTTGCCGAACGGGCGCAGGCGGAAAAGGTTGCCGTCAACTATCAAAACGGCTGTGTCAAAGAGGTTAATATATTGCGCCTGAAAGTCAAAGACAAAGATTTGAATAGTATATTAGAAAGTAACGGATCATATTATGCCGAAATAATCGAGGCTTTGATAGCGTTGCAATACGATTACGAGCAAAACTACGGTGATTTGAGCGTTGTAAAGAGCGAAATTGCTAAACTAAAGACTAATATCGCCGTGCAAAAGGCGTATTTTGAAAGTAAAACTGCCGAATTTGAGGGACAAAAGGTCGTAGACGATATATCTTTGGATATGGGAATATGCCTTGCATTGTTGTCAAATATTGAGATTACGGGACAGCAAAAAGCTAACGTACTCAGCGACATTAGGTATTATGCCGTACAAATAGCTCTAAATAGCAAAGATTTGAGACAAAAATATTCATAAAAATAGCCGACGGAAAACCGCCGGCGTTGTCGTCAAGGTTGTGCATCTATCGTTGACAAGAACTACCCAAGCGTGACTCAGACAGTTGACTCCCTCAAAGCTACCTCGTGGCACATCGCACGATCTGCTTAATGCTGCTGCGGTCAAGCCCTGACATGGTTCACAGGGTGCAATTGCACAAGACCTTGTTATCAACGTCACTTATCTGAGGCGGACCTTGCATAGCTCAAGCCTAAAATAGCCTTCAGCTCTGCTGTAGCGGATTGCAGATACAGGGCACCGCTAGCTCCCCACCTAGCACAACGATAATAGTATATATTGTTTTTGAAGATATGTCAACAGTATATTTTGAACAAATTTTTGGTATTGTTGCTGTTTTTGGCGCATAACTTAGTGTTGAGAAAGCCAATATATTAGCATTTTTGACAAAAATTGACAAAATTCGATTGGCGGGTTTTGTTACAATCTAAGGAGTGAAAAATGATATTTAGCATCACTAAAAAAGCAATAATTGCAACGGTTTTATTGGTGGTATTTTGCGCAGTAGGAGTAGTTGCCGTTCTAAACGGTGACGTTCAAGCCGTATACAACGGCAAAGTCGAGAGAAAAATCCCCGTCTACAACGTGGACAGGAACGACAAGTTGGTAGCTTTGACATTTGACGCCGCTTGGGGTGGTGATAAGACCGAGCAAATATTGGAGCTGCTCAACAAATACGGCGTCAAAGCAACGTTTTTCTTGGTAGGCTTTTGGATTGATAAGTATCCCGAATTGGTCAAGAAGATTGACGAGGCAGGTATGGAGATAGGCAATCACTCCAAGAATCACTACAATATGAGCAAACTTGACGACGATACAAAGTGCGATGAGATAGATTACGTCAACGCAAAAATTGTAGAATTGACGGGCAAAACGCCTAAATTCTTTAGAGCGCCTTTTGGAGATTACAACAATGCTTTGATGAGCGTATTGGAACAAAAATCTATGATTGGTATACAATGGGACGTCGATTCGCTGGATTGGAAGGGCTTGAGCGGGCAAGATATTGCCAAAAGAACGTCTAAAGCTAAGTCGGGCTCGATAATATTGTGTCATAACAACAGCGACAATATTTTGGACGCTATTCCTCTGATAATATCCAACCTACAAAACCAAGGCTATAAGCTAGTGACGATGAGCGAGTTGGTCTATCAAGAGAATTATTACATTGACAACAACGGAATTCAACATCTAAAGTAAAGGAGGATAAAATGAATTACGAACAGATGAACAATAATCAATTGACGCTTACAGGCGTTGTCAGCAAAGTACCTAAGTTTTCACACGAGGTATTCAAAGAAGGCTTTTTTGAAACTTCATTGTCTGTAACTAGATTGTCGGGACAAGTAGACGAAGTGCCTATCACCGTATCGGAGCGATTGCTATTGCAACACGATATCAAGGTTGGCGATAGAATTAGCGTGGTAGGGCAATTCCGCAGTTACAACAAAGTCGAGGGGGAAAAATCACGCTTACTATTGACGGCTTTCGTTAGAGATATCGTAGAAGTGGATAGCGTCAATTCCAACAATATCGAGATAATTGGTTACGTATGCAAAATGCCCGTCTATCGCACGACGCCCTTCAAGAGAGAAATTTGCGATATGCTTATTGCCGTCAATAGAGCGTACAATAAGTCGGATTATATCCCTTGTATATTGTGGGGAAGAAACGCAAGATTTTCTAGTACGCTGTCGATAGGTACAAAATTGGCTTTGACCGGTAGAATACAATCTAGAACCTACGTCAAGACTTTGGAGGATATGAGTACGCAAGAAAGGGTAGCTTACGAGGTATCGGTGAGCAAAATTGAGGTAGTCCCCGAAGATTTTGACGACAAGGAAAAGAGCCGAATTGCCTCTACATTATTCTAAATTAGCTAAAAATGTATAATAATATCGCGATAATTATAAATAATAATTATATATTTTGATTTAATATCGGGTTGGTAATAGTTATTGTCGTTGAATAACACGAAACCGATATTACGAAATAAAATCTCTCGATTTGCAATATGGTCGGGAGATTTTTGGTATGTCTGCGGAGAATTTTGCAAAATACAAAAATCATTTACTTATTATAAAAGATATGCTACAATATATACAAGGTAATCGTTATGGATAGAGAAGAAATCGAAGAAAATCTTGCCTGCGTCTTAAAAAACATCCAAGTTGCCAAGCAAGGCATAGAGGGTTATGACGTCAAAATTATTGCCGTAACTAAGACCAAACCTATAGAGCTCATTGATACGATAGCCAGGTATAATTTGTTTGAGGACGTGGGTGAAAACTACGTGCAAGAATTGGTGGCTAAATATCCCGTTGCGCCCAATCTCAAATGGCATATGATAGGTCAGTTGCAGAGCAATAAGGTCAAATATATAATTGACAAGGTGTGCCTCATACATTCGCTAGATAGAGAGAGCTTGGCATCAGAGATTGACAAACAAGCCAAAAAGCACGGTATAAAAGCCAACTGCTTGATAGAAATCAATATGGGAAGCGAGTTGTCTAAGGGCGGAATAGATAAGGAAGATTTGTTGGATTTTGCTCATCTCGTGAGCGAAAAATATCCAAATATAGCATTGCGTGGAATTATGGCGATTATGCCTAATCTCGGCGAGTGTGAAATGCTTAAAAATTTGTACGTCGAATTTAGAGCTTTGTTCGAGACTCTCAAAAAGCAAATGGAAGGCAAGCAAAATATAGATATTTTGTCTTGCGGAATGACCAACGATTATCAATACGCAATCAAGTATGCGCAACCTACTTATATACGTATAGGCAGAGCGCTCTTCGGTGCTCGCTGTTAGGAGGAAATATGGACGATAGAAACAACAATTTTCAAGACGATAACGGTAGATTTATACCGAGAAGAAACGGCGATTTTAATCAAAACAGACCTAACGCCGACCGTGATTACGTACAGCGTTCGTCTTACGGTGCTCAGCCTACGCCTATCGTGAGAAATCCTCAAACCTATCCTTCTCAGCCGCCTCAATTCGGTGCGGGAGCACCACAACAGCCATACGGGGCACAACCTTACGGCGCGCAGCCTTATTCGGGACAGCAGTTTGGAGCACAGCCTTCCTATCCTCGCGAAGAAGAGTTTGATTATGACGTCAACAACCAACAATACAGCGCGCCCGTGCGGTATTCTCAACCGCCTAAGAAAAAACGCGGGTTTTTCTCGTTAGGCAAGAGGGAAGAAAACAACGAACAGACGGGCTGTGGTAGCTATAGCAACGTGATAATCACTTACCCTAAGACGATACAAGACGTTCAAGCAATTATCGACAGTTTGCGCAACAGACAGGCTATCATCGTTGATATGTCCAAAATCAACGATAAGGGTTGTCAAAGAATTATGGATTATCTTTCGGGCGCTATTTACGCTTTGGGTGGCGCTCAACAGCGAATTGCCGATAGTATGTTTTTGTTTACCCCTGACGGAGTTAGTATTCAAGGTCCGTCCGATCTAAAAAAGCGTTATGATTAAAAAACTCGGTATAAAAAAAGTATTAGCCGAACTAGGCTTGCTAGTAGCGGTTTTGGTAATTGATTTGTTGTCAAAATCGCTTGTTTTTGCCTTTCTTGCCGACAAAAAAACAGGTCGATTTGAATTGATTGAAGGAATATTTGCTTTGCAAGAAGCGCATAACTACGGGGCTTCGTTTGGGATATTCGAGGGTAAGCAGACAATGCTCGTGGTCTTGACTGCCGTAGTTATGGTCTTACTAGTTGCATTGCTTATCGCCAAGCCACAACTGCCTACGTTGATGCGTAGCGGCGTTATATTGATAATCGGTGGCGGTGTAGGCAATCTTGTTGACCGTATAATTATTGGATACGTGAGAGATTTTATTGATTATACCTTTTTGGATACTTTCTTCGGTATAGATTTTGCTATTGGCAATATAGCTGATATCTTTTTGTTGGTAGGCACCTTTATGGTGATAATTTACGTGGTTTTCCAAGCAAAAGAAGAGGACTTTTTTAAGCCTAAGCAACCAAAAATCGCCAATGAAACTTCGACAGACGAGGTGAAAGAAGGTGAATAGCGTTGTAATCGGCGATACCGACGTCGGTAAAAGACTTGATTTGTTTTTGTCCGAAGAGATAGACGAGAGTAGGTCTTACGTCAAAAATTTGACCGAACAAGGATTAGTGTTGGTCAACGGCAAATCAGTTAAGGCGGGTTATAGCGTCAAAAAGGGCGACGTGGTAGAGTATGAGCTACCTGAGATTAAGCAACTCGACCTAGCCCCCGCGGATATTCCTATTGACGTGGTTTACGAGGACGATGACGTTGCCGTAATCAACAAAGCGCAAGGTATGGTAGTGCATCCCGCTCCCGGGTCTTACGACAATACGCTAGTCAACGCACTTCTTTTTAGACTCAAATCACTCAGCTCTATCAACGGCGTGGCTCGACCGGGTATAGTGCATAGACTTGATAAGGATACGTCGGGGCTTTTGGTCGTGGCAAAAAACGACGACGCGCACGTAGAGTTGCAAAGCCAAATTGCAAGCAAAGAGGCTAAGAGATATTATATTGCACTGGTTGACGGCGTTATTAATAAGGATGAAGGCGTGATAGATACCTATATCGACCGCAGTCAAAAGGATAGAAAGATGATGGCTGTGAGTAGGGAAGGTAAGGGTAGACGCGCGATAACGCACTACAAGGTGTTGGAAAGATTGGGCGGATATAGCTTGGTTGAGTACGAATTGAAGACGGGGCGCACTCATCAAATAAGAGTCCACAGCAAACATATCGGTCACCCTATAGTCGGCGATAGAGTATACGGTGGCTCTACGAGCTTGTACGATCAAGGTCAACTGTTGCACGCTTTTAGGTTGCAGTTTACGCACCCTAGGACGAAACGGCTGATGAGTTTTGAAGCTCCTTTGCCTAAATATTTCTCCGATATACTTGCGAGGCTTAGAGAAAAATACGCTAAATAAATACCCTTGAATGCTAATTGCTCAAGGGTATTTATTTTGTCTAAACTTCACTAATTAAGTTACAAAAATCTCTAAATAGCCCAAAATAATTCTAAATTAAATCAAATCTTAGTATTATTTCCGTAAAAATATAAGCTTTACTTATTTTTTGACTTGATACTCAGAGTGAGCGTTAGGGGTGACGAGCGCTGACGAAAAATTTGTATAAATCACCATAGCAGGTTTGCCTGAAGGGTGACGCTTGATATTTTTGCGTAGCGTATAGTCGCACTCGACGCTAGGACTTTGGCAGGCTTGAGAGTAGTATGCTGCAATCTCGCAAGCTATCGTAATGACGTGATTAGGAATATTTCTGCCTTCGGCAAATATTATCGTATGGCTTCCGTGTACATTTTTGGTATGCACCCACACGTCGCTACCGCCTGCCACTTTGAAGGTGAGCTTGTCGTTTTGTAAATTATTTTTGCCGACCAAAATAACGAAGTCGTCTACCTCGAAAGCTAGTGGTGCGGAAGGTTTTTCCTTAGACTTTTTGCTTGTAGGTCGTTTTAGTGCGCCTAGTTCTTGCAATTCTTTTGCTACTTCGGCAATCTCGTCGTCGCTTTGGGCGAGGGTAATGGAAGGTAAAATCGTGTCGGCGTATTGTAATAAGTCCTCAAGTTCTCGTATTTGCCCCGAGACGATATCTCGGGTGCGTTTGAGTTTGGCGTACTTGTTGTAATATACTTGAGCGTTGGCTTGCGGAGATAGTCTACTGTCAAGCGGAATAGTCAAAAGCGGACAGTCGGGCTCGTAATAGTCTGTGACTACCGCAGACTCGTCGCCTTTGTTGATATTATAGAGGTTGCAAGTGATTAGCTCGCCCATTTTTTTGTATCTATCCATATTGTCACACTCTCTGAGACGAGAGTGACAAACGGCAAGTTTCTTTTGAGTTTTGCTTACGAAAGCTCTATGCGCTTTGAATAAAAACTTGATTTTGTCGGCGTGTCTATCGACTTGATCTTTTTGTCCTTGAGTCAATTCTATTGCCTTGTTTAGGCTCTCCACGGGTACGTCGTCGGGGGAGTAAGGCGTAACGAAAAAGTCGGTTGCGCTTTGCAACGAGCCTCTTACGCAAGGATTGTATAGAGGCGTTGAGTAGACGTTGAGCAGGGCGTCTATCGCCTTACAAATCGACGTTATTTGCTCGTCCGTCAGTGGTGCGTCGTCTACAATTTGCGCCATACTTAGTATTTGCTCGGCAGAGAGCTTGGACAGTCCTGCAACGCACGTGCAAAGATAGCCGGCTAAACCACCGCCTTGGTATCGTCCGAGTGCTTGAGCTATCGAATTAGCGTCGCTAGGTAAAATTTTGCTTTGAGGCGGAAGGGAATACTTGGCGGACGGCAAAAGACAACGCTTGGTGACCGCGTCGTAAGGCACTTGTTTGAGAGTGTCGGTGATGGTGCCTTTGGCGTTGACGAGCAAAATATTGGAATATCTACCCATCATCTCGGCAATCAGCGTAAAAGTCGTCTCGTCGCGCATCTCGTTGTGGCTACGCACTTCTATAGCGACAATTCTATCCTCGCCTAGGTTGACGATAGAATTGATTATACCGCCCGTAAGATATTTGCGCAGATGCATGCAAAACGACGGCGCTACTATAGGATTGTCCTTTTTTGCACCGGTCAAATGTATTCTCGGATTGGAAGGATTGCAAGATATTGCCAATAGATGATTGCTACCTTTGGCACGGATAGACAGCGATATTTCGTCCTTTTCGGGCATATAAATCTTGTCGATTTTGCCGTTTGATAAAGCGCTTTCTAATTCTTGCGTCAAGGCTTTGATGGTAACGTAATCGTTAGGCATTTGCTCGTCCTCCTCATTTTTTTGTAATATTAGTATAAAATAATAATCAATTATTTGCAATTATTATTGCATAAATGATATTTTTGTGTTAGAATGTCTTTTGTAATTACAAATATTATAATATAGGAGATTTATATGAGCTACACAAAGGAAATGCTAGAAAAAAATCGTGTAAAATTTACCGTTGAGGTCGAGGAAGCGGATTGGAAAGCCGCAATTGAAGAGGCTTACAACAAAAATAAGTCCAAATTCCAAATCGGTGGCTTCCGCAAGGGCAAAGTGCCTCGCAAGGTTATCGAAGCACAATACGGAGTCGGAGTATTTTTCGACGACGCATTGGATACAATTCTTCCAAAGACTTACGGCGCAATTATTGATGCGGAAACCGAGCTGTTCCCTGTAGATATGCCAAAAATTGATATTATCGCAATTAGCGATTCTACTTTGAAGTACAGTGCAACCGTACAACTCAAGCCTGAAGTAGTGCTTGGTCAATACACCGGACTAGAATTCAAAAAGGACAAAGTAAAGGTTACTAAAGAAGAAATCCAAAAAGAAATAGACAAGGCTCTTGACGCTGCGGGCGCTTGGGAGAGCGTAACCGATAGACCTGTTCAAAATGGCGACAAGACCGTCATAGACTATAGCGGAAGCGTAGACGGGGTAAAATTCGAGGGAGGCACAGCCAAAATGCAACCTTTGGAGATTGGTAGCGGTATGTTTATACCCGGCTTTGAAGAGCAAGTCGTCGGCATGAATATCGGCGACGAAAAGGATATCGTAGTTACTTTCCCTGAGAATTACGGCGCAACCGAGCTTGCGGGCAAAGAAGCTGTATTTAAGGTAAAACTTCACGAGATTACCGTCAAAAATACCCCTGCTTACGACGACGAATTCGTAAAAGACGTATCCGAGTTCGATACCGTAGCTCAATACGAAGCAGATATCAAGAAGAATATCAAGGAGAGCAAAGAAAAAGACGCCGAGACGAAGCTTGAAAACGATATTATCGAAAAGATTGCTTCTTTGTCCGAGGTTGATATTCCTAAGTGTATGATTGACCAACAAGCCGCAGAGATGGTGCAAGAGTTCGAATATAGACTTATGTATCAAGGCTTGAATAAGGACGATTATTACAAGTTTACGGGTACTACCAAAGAAGAATTGATGGAAAAGTACAGTGATACCGCTAAAAAGAACGTGTTGTTTAGACTCGTCCTCGAGGCTATTCTCAAAGAAGTAAAAATCGTCGTTAGCGATGAAGAAGTCAACGACCAAATCGCAGATATGGCAAGTAAAGCAGGTAAGAGCGTTGAAGAATACGACAAACTCATCAGCGAAGAATATAGAAATTATATTCGCAATGACCTCGTTACCACCAAGCTGTTTACTTATCTCAAAAACAACAACACAATTAAATAATCTTACAAATTGCGACCGATAAGTCTTGTCGGGCTTATCGGTCAATTTATAATTGGAGGAATGAAAATGCTTATACCTTACGTTATTGATAAGACGGGTGCAGGTGAGAGATCTTACGATATTTATTCTCGTTTGCTTGAAGATAGAATAATATTTATATCGGGAGAAATTACCGACGAAACGGCTAATACCGTCGTAGCTCAACTAATATTTTTGGAGGCTAAGGATTCGGATAAGGATATATCTATATATATCAACAGCCCGGGCGGAAGCGTTACCGCAGGACTTGCCATATACGATACTATGCAATATATCAAGTGTGACGTTAGTACGATTTGCGTGGGTATGGCTGCGTCGATGGGGGCATTCTTGCTATCTTCCGGCGCTAAGGGTAAGAGATACGCTTTGCCTAATAGCGAAGTTATGATACACCAACCATTGGGTGGTGCCAGAGGACAGGCGAGCGATATAGTTATCACGGCTAATCATATCCAAAAAACAAAAGAAAAACTTGCTTCGATTTTGGCTGAAAACTGCAATCAAAGCTATGATAAAGTTATGCAGGACACCGATAGAGATAACTATCTGTCGGCACAAGATGCGCTTGAATACGGCTTGATTGACAAAATATTCTATAAAAGAGGTTGATAGTGGACAACGATAGAGAATTGAGATGTTCGTTTTGCGGAAGAAAAGAAAGTGACGTAGGACAACTCATCAGCGGACCTGACGGCGTATTTATATGCGACCAATGCGTAGACGCGTGTGTAAAAATCCTCGAAGAAACTTTGGACGACAAAAAGACTAACGACAAGAGCGATTTTGCCGTCAATTTGCTCAAACCACACGAAATCAAGGCTAAGCTTGACGAGTATATAGTTGGACAAGAGGACGCAAAAAAGGTGCTGTCCGTTGCAGTCTACAATCACTATAAAAGAATAATATCCGACGCTGAGGACGGCGTGGAACTCGAAAAGAGCAACGTTTTGATGCTGGGACCTACGGGTTGCGGTAAGACTTTGCTAGCCAAAACGCTGGCAAAAATTCTCAACGTGCCTTTTGCCGTGGCTGACGCTACGACTATAACCGAGGCGGGCTACGTGGGCGAGGACGTAGAAAATATTTTGCTCAAGCTTATCCAAGCCGCCGATTACGACGTGGAAAGGGCGCAACTCGGCATCATTTATATAGACGAAATAGACAAAATCGCCCGCAAAGGCGAGAATATGTCTATCACTAGAGACGTGTCGGGCGAAGGCGTGCAACAAGCCTTGCTCAAGATTATCGAAAGTACCGTTGCTGCCGTTCCGCCTCAAGGTGGAAGAAAGCATCCACAACAGGAGAATATATTGATAGATACTACCAACATACTCTTTATTTGCGGTGGTGCGTTCGTGGGTTTGGACAAAATTATCGACAAGCGTAGAGATAGCTCTACACTCGGTTTTGGCGCCAACGTCAAGACGGGCAAAAACGCCAACTACGGCGAATTGATTAGAGATATTAGACCTGACGACCTTATCAAGTTTGGACTAATACCTGAGTTTGTCGGCCGTGTGCCTATCGTAGTGGGTATCGACGCGCTTGACGAAAAGGCTCTTATCAACATTTTGACTCAGCCGAAAAACGCGCCTGTCAAACAATACGCCAAACTCTTCGGTATGGACAACGTGGAGTTGGAATTCCAAGAGGACGCATTGAAAGAGGTTGCTAAGCAAGCAATCAAGCTGAATACGGGCGCTAGAGGCTTGAAGTCGATACTAGAAGGCGTGATGCTTGACCTTATGTACGACGTTCCAATGGATGATACGATACAAAAAATCATTATCACCAAAGAGGCTGTCGAACGCAAGCAAAAACCGATAATCGAAAGAAAAACCGCTTGATAGGAATGCGAATAATAAAAATTATTCGCATTTTTTGGAGATAACAATGGATAGCAAAATTTTGCCGGTAGTGGCATTAGAAGATACAATTTTTCCTTTTGAAACCTACGAATGTTTGGCAAAAAAGTCTTACGTAAATATGGCTTTCGTTACGGCTGTAGACAAGTATCAAGGCAAAGTATTAGTGCTTAAGGCGACGAGCATTCAAGCCGTGCAAGAAGAGCCAACTATGAGTAAGTGCTGTTTGACGGGTACGATTTGCAACGTCAAAAAACTAAGAGGACTCGATAATTGGAGATTGGTTGGTGAGGTAAGAGGTAAAGTAGTAGAATTTATGAATAATTCTCCTACTTTGGCAAGCGTAAATCAACTAGATTACGTCAACTCCGACAATCCTTTGATTGAGAGTTATTTTCATCTGATTGATAAAATTTTTGACGAATACCTCAGTTTAGAGAACAATAAAGAAATCAAAAAGTTGGCGGAAGCTTTTCGCTCGGCAAAAAACGTGGACGAAAAAATCAATATCGTCTTGATGGGTGTTGCCGACAAGCAAAGACAGTACGTTATCGAAATGGACGATTCTTTGGCTCGCGTAGAGTTGGCGACGGTGCTCATGAGAGAGGCTCTCAACGACTACTTTGTCATGAAAAGAGTCGACAATATAGTCAACGAAAGGATTGAGCAAGGTCAACGCGACTACGTATTGAGAGAGCGTATCAAGGCTATAAAGGACGAGCTCGGCGACAACGACGAAGACGTGGACGTGTATAGAAAGAGGGTCGAAGAGCTCAACGCCTCGGATAAAGTAAAGTCAAAACTAAAATCCGACTTGTCGAAAATGGAAAAATTGCCTACCTCGGCACCGGAATATTCGATACTATGCAATTATATGGACACGGCGTTGTCTTTGCCGTGGGATAATATGGGTGAAGACGACTACGACGTTGCTAAGGCTGCCAAGATTTTGGACGAGGACCACTACGGCATAGAAAATGTTAAGCAAAGAGTCTTGGAATACATAGCCGTCAAAAAATTAGCTCCCGAGATTGACGCGCCGATTTTGTGTCTTGTAGGACCACCGGGGGTGGGTAAAACTTCTATTGCGCGCTCTATTGCAAGGGCTGTAGGTAAAGAATTAGTGCAGATGAGCCTTGGCGGAATGAAGGACGAAGCAGAAATCAGAGGACATAGAAGAACTTACGTCGGCGCAATGCCGGGCAGAATTATCCATAGTCTGTGTGATATCAAATATTCTAACCCTTTGTTTTTGCTTGACGAGATAGATAAGATAGGAAGTGGCGTGGGCGGCGACCCTTCGAGCGCGTTACTCGAGGTGCTTGACCCTAAGCAAAACAAGTATTTTAGAGACCATTATTTGGAAATTCCTTACGATTTGTCCAAAGTTACTTTCATAATCACAGCCAATACTCTAAGTGGCGTCCAACAACCGTTGTTAGACAGAATGGAAGTGATAGAGATGAGCGGATATACTCAAGAAGAGAAGTTGGAAATTGCCAAAAGATACCTTGTGCCTCAGCAAATCGCCAACAACGGATTGTCGGGGTGTGAGGTTGTGTTTGACGACGACGCATTGGTGGGTGTAATCCAAAAATACACGAGCGAATCGGGTGTGAGAGAATTGGACAGACAAATAGCGTCTATTTGCCGAAAAATCGCCGTGAAAGTTGCTAATATTGAGCAAGATAGTCAAGGAAAACGCTTCCACGTGCAGGCTAAAGACTTGGACGAGTACCTAGGGGTAGCCAAGTATGACGGTAGCGGGAAGTATTTTGATAAAGAATGCGGGGTAGTCAACGGACTGGCTTGGACGAGCGTTGGCGGCGTCGTGATGAATATTGAGAGCACACTGCTACCTTTTGGCAAGGGTAATATGACTTTGACGGGTAATTTGGGCGACGTGATGAAAGAGTCTGCTAAGATTGCTTTGACGGTGGTCAAAAACAAATTGGCTACTATGGGCAAGAGTGAAGATTTGCTTACCAAAAACGACGTTCATATCCACGCGCCCGAGGGTGCTACCCCAAAAGACGGACCATCGGCAGGCGTAGCGATAGCTTGCTCGCTATTGTCGGCTTATACGCAAATCCCTGCAGACAACGACGTTGCAATGACGGGAGAGCTTACGCTTAGCGGCAAGGTGTTGCCTATAGGCGGTCTCAAGGAAAAACTGCTCGCTTGCGTCAGAAACGGCATTGGTAAAGTGATAATCCCTACGAGAAACGAAAAGGACCTTGCCGAAATGCCTAGCGTAGTAAAAGAAAAACTTGACGTTAGGTTGGTAAGCAACGTGCAGGAAGCCTTCGATATAGTATTTGGAGGTAGGCTGTGATAATCAAAAAGGCAAAATTCGTCGTTTCACAGTCGGATAGTAGAGCGTGCAAGGACTACGGCTGTCCCGAAATTGCGGTTGCGGGCAAGTCAAACGTAGGCAAGTCTTCCTTTATCAATATGATAGCCGGAGTATCGGGGCTTGCTAAGACCTCGTCAACCCCCGGAAGAACGAGGCTTATCAACTACTTTGACTTCAACGACGGACGGTTTATGTTGGTAGATTTGCCCGGCTACGGCTTTGCTAAGGTGGATGATAACGAAAAGAAAAAGTGGGGCAGTATGATAGAAGGGTATCTAGCCAACAGATTTGGAAGAATAGCGGGGGTATTGGTGCTGATAGATATCAGAAGAACGCCCGACGCACTCGACAAACAGATGGTGGCGTACCTGCATTATTATCACTTGCCTTTTGCAATAATTGCCACTAAAGGCGACAAACTCTCCAAGATGCAACAAGCCAAACAAAAGCAAATTATTGCTTCGGCTCTTGCCGTTGGAGTGGATGATATAGTCGTTATTTCTTGTCAAAATAAGCAAGGATTGGCGCAAGCTTTGGATAGAATGGAAGGATTGCTTACTAACGCGTAGGCAGTTATTTTGGAATATTTAGTTCTAAAATAGCTTAAAAAATATAATAATATTGCAAAATATATAAACAATAATTATTTTTGATAATTAAAAGTTGAATAGTTGAGGTTAGTTAAAAACTCAACTACATAGCAAAACGTATTAGAGCTACGAAAAGTTATTTTATCCGTCAACGTAAGGCAATAGACGCGTATGACTGAGCGTGTCTAGTGATACGGTGTAAATTAACATAATTGAATATTGGAAGGTAAAATGAAGGTATTTGCGATAAGCGACTTACACCTCTCAAGCGCTTGCAACAAGCCGATGGATATCTTCGGCAGTAGTTGGGAAGGCTATTGGGAAAAAATCAAAGCCGATTGGGCCGTCAAGGTTGGTGACGACGACCTCGTGCTTTTGTGTGGTGATTTGAGTTGGGGTATGTCGTTAGAAGAAGCTAAACCCGACCTAGACCAACTAGCATACCTAAAAGGAACTAAGGTTATCATCAAGGGCAATCACGACTATTGGTGGTCATCGCTAAGTAAAGTCAAATCTATCATTGATAGTAGCGTATTGTGTCTGCAAAACGACTGCGTTAGAGTCGGTAGGGCGCTCGTATGTGGCTCGAGACTGTGGGCGCTTAGCGGAGCGGATAAGGACGATAAGATTATCAATAGAGAGTGCCTGAGGCTTCAATTATCGTTGGAAAAAATGGAAAAAATGAGACAAGAGGGTGATTGGGTTGTTGCAATGTGTCATTATCCGCCCTTTGACGTCAATATGAAAGAAAATGATTTTACTCGTTTGTTGAGTGAACATAACGTTGATGCGGTGGTGTACGGTCATCTTCACGGCAAGGATTGCAGGGCAGTCAAGTGTGTTGAGATAGACGGTATACCGTACTACTTGTCGTCTTGCGACTTGGTAGACAACAACTTAGTATTGCTCAAAGAACTATAATTATTGATACGTAAATATTATAAAGGCGACTTTAAGTGGCGTAGCGATAGGGGTTTATCGCTACGCCACAACTATTTGCATTGTGACAAGCGATATGCCTTCGGCGTGATATTTTGCTGAATGCAAGGTGATATTTTTCTATCGGAAAGTTAAAGTAAATATAATATCAGTGTTTGCAACGCTAGTATACAATACAACCAAAATAAGCTCACTTCCCTGCTAATTAGTGAGCTATTTTTCTTATTCTTGTGAAATTTTCTTAACGGTAACACGCTAACTCGCTTTTGTTCTATGAAGGGTAGCAAGATGTAAGGTTTTGGGATACTGAAAAATGAATTTTGGGAATTAGACGATAATTTGGGATTTTTACCACCAATATTGAAATTTGGATAAATAATACGATATTTTCAAGATTATTTTTAGAAAAAAATAAAAAATTTTTTTGGGATTTTTTTACAAAAAAATACGATTTTCCACACCTAAAACACAATATATTGTGCTAAAAATATTATTTTAACACAAAATATGCTTTATAAACATATGTTTGTTTTTATATCGTGGAAAAAAGTGGAAAATTGTTATTGACAATCCCAAATTTTATTGTTATTATATTAGTGAAGAATGATAAGGAGGGGTCTTATGGAAGGTTTTTACGGAACGGTAAGCTTGCAAGCGGACGAGAAGGGAAGATATCGCATTCCTTCTAAGTATCGCAGTAAGTTTGGCGAAGGAAAAATATTTTATATGAAGAACGCCTCCGATTATCTCAGCATCATCTCGGAAGAAAAAGCCAAAGAAATTCAAGAGAAGTTGTGCAAGAAGATTGGCTTGTCGGAAAATATGATTACGTTTGCAGCAAGACAAATCTATTCTAATATCAACGAAATCAAAGAAGACGGACAAGGAAGATTTACTTTGCCAAGCGAATTGAAGCAAACCTTGGGGATAGGCAAAGAAGTCGTCTTCGTAGGTATGGGCAACAAGATAGAGATTTGGGGCAAAGCCAAGTGGGAAGAAGAGAACGAGAAGTTTAGTAGCAATATGTCTTACGATGCAATCATTGCTCAACTTGGTGAGGAGATTACGTTTTAGTTATGGAATTTAGACACGTACCCGTACTACTTGAAGAATGTATACAAGGCTTGGATATCAAACCCGACGGAATTTACGTAGACGGAACGTTGGGCGGTGGCGGACACAGCGAAAAGATACTCGAGCGCCTTACGACGGGAAGACTCATAGCTTTCGACAAGGACGCTCAAGCGATAGAGAGCACGATGGTAAGACTGTCACCGTATAGAGAAAAAATCACCTACGTTCACGACGACTTCAAAAACTCTTTGTCGCACTTGGACGAGATGGAGATAGACCAAATAGACGGAGTGTTGTTGGACCTTGGCGTTTCGTCCTACCAGCTCGACAACGCAGATAGGGGATTTAGCTACAACAGCGACGCGCCTCTCGATATGAGAATGGACCAATCCCAACGCCTCAGCGCAATGGAAGTGGTCAACGAATACGACGAAGAAGAGCTTGCCGACGTCATATACCAATACGGTGATGATAGACTTGCAAGAAGAATTGCTCACAATATCGTAGTTGCCAGATCAAAACAAAAAATAACAACTACGGGCGAGCTTGCCGAGATAGTAGAAAATTCTTATCCTGCAAAGCTTAGATGGAAGGGCGGAAATCCTTGTAAAAGAACCTTTCAGGCGATAAGAATAGAGGTCAACGGAGAGCTTAGCGGACTTGATACGATAGTAGAGGGACTTGCAAGAAGACTCAAGGTTGGCGGAAGGATATGCGTTATCACCTTCCACTCGCTAGAGGATAGGATAGTCAAAAGGGCTTTTCAATACCTCGAAAAGGACTGTATATGTCCTCCGCAACAACCAATTTGCACTTGCGACAAGGTCAAAGAGATAGAGATTATCACCAAAAAACCTATCGTGGCTAGCGAGCAAGAGTTGCAAAACAACAGTAGAGCATCTAGCGCCAAGTTGAGAATAGCGCAAAAAATATAGCCAAAGGAGAAGAGATATGAACAAATTGATGGAAAGAGAAAAATACGAACAAAGCACGTATGAAAACGACGTCAATAATTTTGCATATTACAATTCTGCATACGGACAAAGCGGATATACCCAAAGCTATGACGACAACGCTAACGACAACGGATATTATCAGAATAACTATCAAAACGACTACCAAAATCGTTATTATGAACAAGCGTACAATAATTATAATACATATGCACGCGATTACAATCAAAACTACGAAGCAGGATATCGTTATCAAGATAGTTATGCTCAAGCAAGCGCCGATTACGCTCGCCCACAAGAGAATTCGGGATATTATTATCGCGACAACAGCGAGGGCTACGTAAGACAAAACCCTGCAATGAACCAAAACGTCAACAATAGCAATAAAACCAACGCCAAAAAGAAGTCCAAGCTCAATACAAAGGCAAAAATGATGATTTGCGTATACTTCTTTATCGTAGCCGTTATCGCAACGTTGTTGATAATCAATATGGCAACTGCCGGCACGGGAGCAGTTTCCGCAAGCGTTGAGGACAACGTAACCTACAACGAAGAAGCAATTGGATACGCAGTTGACGCCGATGGCAACGTGATAGAATTGCAACCTATGGACAACGTAATTCAATACGATTACGATACCACAACGGGCGGATTTGACAATCTTTGCGATTCTATTGCTAAGGTATTGGGATAACAAGCCACCTCTCTACTAGTTAGAGAGGTATTTTTTTTGCAAAAAATTAAAAATCAAAATATCAAATAATTTATTAAAATCAAATTTCTAAATAAACCGCCGACGTCGCTCATAAGATATAACGATATCGGAGGTCAGCGTGAACAAAATTACACATACGTCTATCAAAAAAAGACTGCTGGCAACGCTCTTGCTGGTGGTCTTTTGTTTTATTGGATTGGTAGCAAGATTATTTTACGTGCAAATAATCCAAGGGGGTAGTCTAAAAGTCAAGGCATTTAGCCAATGGACGAGAGATTTGCCCATGAGAGCAGACAGAGGCGAGATAGTCGATTGCAACGGCGTCGTACTTGCCGAGAGTAATACGGTGTACACTTTGTACGCTCGTCCCAACGAATTGAAGGATATCAAGGCTCTTGCAGTCCGATTGTCCTCAATCGTAGATATTGACAGTGAAAAGCTCTATCAAAAATTGACCAAGAAGGGAGTGTCTGAGATTACCGTAGCCAAGCAGCTGACAAGAAGTCAAATGATAAAATTGATTAGCCTTGACGTGGACGGACTATACCTCACGGCAGACAGCGAAAGACGATATCCTCTCGGCAACTTCCTAACGCAACTTTTGGGCTTTACCAACGTGGACGGCGTGGGACAGAGCGGTATAGAACAATATTACGACCAATACCTCAAGGGCGTGGACGGCGCAACCTATACGCCAACCGACCTCGTAGGGAAAAAATTGGCGGGAGGAGTAACGTATTATCAAGACGGCGTCAAGGGTATGAGAGTCCAATTGTCGATAGATTCTAACATACAGTCCTTTGCGCAAAGGGCTACCTCTCAAGCGCAATTAAAGTATCAAAGTAAGTCGGCGAGCTGCATAGTGATGAGCGCCAAGACGGGACAGGTCAAGGCAATATCCGTATCTCCGACCTACGACCTCAACGACATACCTCGTGACGATATGCAACTATTGTTGCAAGGCTCTCGCAACACGATAATAACCGACGTGTACGAGCCGGGCTCAACTTTCAAAATTCTCACTTCCGCCATAGGTATTGAGCAAAACAAAATCAAAAAATCCTATTATTGCGGTGGCTCGGCGACGGTGGACGGTCAACGCATCAAGTGTTGGCGAAGCATAGGACACGGCTCTCAAAATTTTGAAGAAGGCATAAAAAACTCTTGCAACTGCGTGTTTATGGATATTGCTTTGTCGGTTGGTTGTGAAAAAACCTACGAGTATTTCGATGCTTTCGGGCTGGGACAAAAGACGGGTATAGACCAAAGCGGAGAGGCAAAAGGACTGCTGATTGACCGCACCAAGGTCAAAAACGTAGACCTTGCGCGTATAGGATTCGGTCAAGCAGTTGCCGTTACGCCTATTCAGTTAGCGACTGCGGTATGCTCCGTGCTCAACGGCGGATATCTATATACTCCAACCGTGGTGGATAGCATAGTAGACGAGGCGGGACGAGTGGCGTACAAGGTCAATCCGTCGCCCAAAACCCGCACCGTCAGCGAGCAAACCAGCCAAACGCTGAAGCAGTATTTGTACAAGGTAGTAGAAGAAGGCAGCGGAAAGAATGCTAGGGTTGCGGGGTACAGCATCGGCGGTAAGACCGGCACTGCGCAAAAGTACGAAAACGGCGCTATTGCGAGGGGTAAATATATATCCTCCTTTATCGGATTTGCCGACGTGGGCGACGATACTTTGGTATGTCTTATGCTGGTAGACGAACCGCAAGGCTACGTATATTACGGCAGTATAGTTGCCGCCCCTTACGTTGGCGCGATTTTTGCCGATATATTTGCCTACAAAGGTATAGAGCCTCACTTCGAAGGCAACGAAAAGCATCTCAACGAAGAGATTGTCATGCCCGACCTGATGGATAAACCGCTTGCCGAAGCGAGTGCAACACTCAAAAGTCTAGGCATAGATTGCGAGATAAGCGGAGATAGTGGCAAGGTCGTCTATCAAGTGCCTGCCGCCGGGGCAAAAATTAAGAAAAAAACCGTAGCGTTTTTTGCATGTCAATAAAAAATAGTCTAATATGTCGAAGATTGCGAAGCCACTACGCAGGCGTATTATTTATATTATTATATAGTAGCTTTTAGGAGGAAGATATGTTGCTTAGTAACTTGTTGGAAAACGTAGACGTCGAAAGCATAAAAGGAAGCGTAGATATTGCCGTACAAAACGTAGCATTCGATACCAAAGACGTGGTTGAAGGTAGCGTTTTCGTTTGCCTAAAAGGACATACGACGGACGGACATTTGTTCGTTGACATTGCTTTGGCAAATGGTGCGGTTGTTATCGTGTGCAACGAGAATGTTTACGCGGGCGAGGCAACCGTGGTGAGAGTGAAGGATACCAGAATTGCTCTTGCCGTTATGGCGTCCAACTTTTTTGGCAACCCTAGCAAGATGCTCAAAATTATAGGCGTAATCGGCACTAACGGCAAGTCTACAACGGCGTATCTGATTCACAAAATGCTTACGGACAGCGGTATTCCTTGCGGACTCATCGGCACTATGTACGTAGAATACGCCGGCAAACGCGAGCAAGCCGATATGACCACGCCCGACCCGACTAACTTGCACGCCCTATTCAAAAAGATGCTTGATAGCGGGTGCAAGTGGGTAATTATGGAGATTTCCGCTCATGCAATAGCCCTCAACAAGCTCTACGGAGTATTCGTAAATACGGCGATATTTACCAACTTGTCGCAAGATCATCTGGACTTTTTTGACAATCTAAACAACTACAAGTTATGCAAAAAGTCTTTCTTCGACGCCAAAAATATAGGTTGCGCTCTAGTCAACGTCGACGACGATTGCGGTAGGGAGATAATAGAAGAATGTAACGCGCCCGTTTTGACCTTCGGACTTGATAATCCTGCCGATTGTTTTGCCATAGATTACAATCCAAACGTGGACGGTTGTAGATACGTTATCAATATGCTGGACGAAATATTGCCGATATTTACGCATTTGTACGGCAAATTCAACGTTTACAACGTGCTTAGCGCGACGCTTGCCGTCAAAATGGCGGGCGTTGACAACGCGTCTATTATGACGAGTCTAGAAAAGATTACACCGCCTGCAGGAAGATTTAACGTCTTCCACAGTATGGGCAGGACGTATATCATCGACTTTGCGCATACTCCCGATGGTATGTACAACGTGCTTAAAGAGAGTAGAAAATTGACCGACAATAGGCTAATCGTGGTATTTGGGTGCGGAGGCGACCGCGACGTATCCAAAAGACCTATTATGGGTAAAATAGCAAGTGAAATGGCTGACGTTGTTGTGGTGACGTCGGACAATCCACGGACCGAGAGTCGCAAGAGCATAGCTCAAGATATAATTGCGGGTATGTGTGGCAAAGCCAAGCTATTCGTGGAGCTTGACAGAGGCAAAGCCATTGAGCTAGCCAAAGAATTGTCTATGCAAGGCGACGTCGTTTTGATTGCCGGCAAGGGCAGTGAAAACTATATTGACGAAATGGGAGTAAAGAAGCCCTATAGCGATATAGCACAGTTGGTGAGGATAAAAGCAATTGCTATCAAATAGTTATTTCAAAATTACAATAGCTTTGATTACCGCGTGGGTAGTGGCGATGTTCCTAAACCCGTTGGTGCTTGCTATTACCAAAAAACTCAAAGCAAGACAGTCGATACTAAAATACGTGGACAAGCATTCGGGCAAAGCGGGTACGCCTACTATGGGCGGAATAATATTTTTGCTCGCAATGGCTATTACTTATTTTATATTTGACGGCTCGGGGCATAGCGCGGGCGCGGTGGCGGTCGTTGCCACGTTAGGCTACGGATTGCTTGGTTTTTTGGACGACTTTATCAAGGTATGGAACAAGGATAATATGGGGCTCAAAGCCTATCAAAAGGTGATAGGTCAACTTGGTATTGCCATAATCGTAGCCTTCTATTGCTATCGCTCGCAAGACATCGGCTCGGTGGTCAAATTGCCGTTTTTTGATATAGAGTGGGATTTGGGCAAGTGGTACGTGCCCTTTGCAGTACTTGTATTCGTTGCTATGACCAACGCCGTCAATCTCACCGACGGGCTTGACGGACTTGCGGGCAAGACCTCTTTGACGGTATACGCCTTTTGGCTGACGGTGAGCCTCATATCTCTGGCAAGCTGTTTAGCGAGCGGGCTAAGCGGAGAAGCAAGGGTTTACACGTCGCTATGCTATTATTCGGCAGCAACGGTAGGCGGATTGCTAGGATTTTTGTGGCTCAACGCTCACCCTGCCAAAATTTTTATGGGAGATACAGGCTCGCTTGCTTTGGGCGGAGGGCTGGCGTGTGTAGGACTTATGAGCAAAAATCCTTTGATTTTGGCGCTGGTCGGCATAATGTTTGCCGTGTCTTGCATATCAGTAATAGTGCAAGTCGTCGCATTCAAAGCGACGGGCAAAAGAGTCTTGCTTATGGCGCCTTATCATCATCACCTAGAGTATAAGGGCGTCAAAGAGAGCAAAATAGTCACTTATTATACCACGATTACAATCATCGCTTGCATAGTTGCAACGATTAGTTATATGGAGTAAATATGAAAAAAGCATTGATTTTAGGGTATGGCACAAGCGGAAAGGGAAGCGCAAAGCTTCTGATAAACCTTGGATATGAGGTTTATTTTTTTGACGAAAGCGTAGAAAGAACGGGTGATTTCGTCAATCTTGCAGGCAGGGACTGTTGGGACGTCGTTCAAGACAAAGACCTCATAGTAATATCTCCGGGGGTGAGTAAAAATCACTCAATAGTAGAATACGCCGAAAAGTGCGGTATAGAAATCGTAGGTGAGATAGAGCTTGGCTATAGACACTGTAGAGGCAAAGTGATAGCCGTGACGGGCACCAACGGTAAGACGACCACGACCTTGCTTATCAAACGTATTCTTACTATGGCAGGCATAGATAGCAAGGCGCTAGGCAACATTGGCGAGAGTTTTGCCGGCGAAATGGCTGACGACGACGGACAAGACAAGGTGTTGGTGTTGGAAGTATCAAGTTATCAACTTGAGAGCGTCAAGACCTTTAGACCTCTCTTTGCATTGTGTCTAAACGTAACGCCCGACCATCTGCAAAGGCACAAAACCATGGCAGTTTATACGGCTATGAAACAGCGAATATTTTGTAATCAAACAACGTCTGACTACGCAATTCTCAACTATGATTGCGAAGTTACTCGCAATATGGCTGACGGCGTCAAGGGACAATCGTACTATTATTCTCTCAAACATAGGGTCAAGGGTACGTACGTTGCCGACGGCGAAATATATTTTTTTGACCAAGAAAAGCATCGAGTTTGTTCGGTGTCGGATACGCTGGTAGAGTCGGATTATAATCTTTCCAACGTGCTGGCGGCGATAACGGTTGCCAAATTGATGAATATCGACAACGAAACAATCGTCAAGGCAATATCCACCTTCGAAATGCCCAAGTATAGAAGGCAATACATAGGAGATATCAACGGAGTCAAGTTTTTTAACGACTCCAAAGCAACCAATTTTGATAGTACCATCAATGCGTGCAAAGCCGTCAATGGTAGCGTCGCGCTAATTATCGGCGGTTACGACAAGGGGATAAGTTATCAACCCTTTTTCGACGCTTTGCCACAAAACGTAGGCTTTATTGCCGCATGCGGTGATAATAGTGATAGAATAATGGAATTTTTGCCACTAGTTCACTCATATCATTTTGTTAGGTGCAACCAACTCAAAAGGGCGACTACGCTTGCCTTAGAGTCGGGTATGGACAACGTTTTGTTTTCGCCTACCACGTCAAGTTTTGACAGATATAGCGGATACGAAGAAAGGGGTGAACATTTTGACAGGATTTTTAAGGAATTATTATCCGAAAAGGGCAAAAAAAGTTGACGTCGTACTCATAGCTTGCACCTTGTTTTTGGCGTTGTTCGGACTTTTGATGCAATACAGCGCCGGCAGTTACGTAGCTACTCGAGATACGGGCGACGCCTTTTATTTCGTCAAAAAGCAAGCGTTAGCCTTGATAGTAGCCGTAGTTGCAATGCTAGCTGCTACCAAAATAAATCTTCAAAAACTAGACAAATACAGTTGGGTGTTGCTGCTGTTGGGAATGGTCTTGTTGGGGTTGGTGTTTATCCCGGGGCTTGGCGTAGAAAAATACGGCGCGACTCGTTGGATAAATCTTGGCTTTACTACCTTTCAGCCGTCGGAGATAGCTAAATTCGCGGTAGCGATTTTTATTGCCTCTCAGGTGTCCAAAAAGAGCGCTGTCAGTTTCAAAAATATGCTCGTAAGTCTATTGTCAATGGGAGCTACGTGCGTGTTGATAATGCTAGAGCCCAATATGTCAATCACTATGTGCGTGGGGCTGTCGTGCTTGATTATTTTGTTCGTAGGCGGGGCTAAATTCAAACACTTTGCAATATTGGCTTTGCCTCTCGTTGCCGTGGTGGTACTTTTGATACTGATAGAGCCCTATCGTCTCAAGAGACTGACGGCTTTCCTCGACCCGTGGGCTTCGCCGTTAGGCGAGGGTTATCAGCTTATTCAGTCGTATTATGCGCTGGGCAACGGTGGTCTATTCGGCGTGGGGCTGTTCAACAGTAGACAAAAGTATTTGTTTTTACCTTTTGCCGAGAGCGATTTTATATTCGCGATAGTGTGCGAAGAATTGGGCTGGGTAGGAGGAGTTGCGATAACGTGCGTATATTGCGCAATCATCGTATGCGGTATAAGAATTGCTCTCAACGCTTCGACTCGTTTTCAGACCTATCTTGCCTTTGCGATAACCGTGATAATCGCCGTGCAAACTCTGCTAAATATTGCGGTGGTGACGGGCGCTATCCCACCCACGGGACTGCCGTTGCCTTTCGTAAGTTACGGTGGAAGTTCGCTTGTGGTGTTTAGTTGTGCGGTGGGGCTTTTGCTGGGTATATCTAGACAATCACCAGAGAGCGTTTTTTCTCATAAGATATACTAGTTTTGAGGTGATATGGCTCGTTACGTGATAGTTGGTGGCAATAGTCTACAAGGCAGTGTAAGAATTAAGGGCGCAAAAAACAGCGCGCTTGCTTTGTTGTCAGCAAGTATTCTTACTCAAGACAAGGTAACTTTGAGAGATTGTCCCGACATCAGCGACATTGTTAATATGCTATCAATTCTCGGTGGACTTGGCTGCAAGTGTAGCTTTGACAATATGGCGATTACGATAGACAGTAGTACGCTAGATAGCGCGGAGATTGAGAATAATACGGCTAAGAAGATTAGGTCGTCGGTCTTTTTGCTTGGAGCGATGCTAAGTAGATGTAAGAGAGCAAAAATCGCCTATCCGGGCGGTTGCAACATAGGTCTTAGACCAATCGACATACATATAGACGGACTGAGGAAGCTCGGCGTGGAGATAGTCGAAACTCAAGACGCTTTGGAATGTGACGCAACTCACGCTCACAGCGGATATATGCGTCTCAAAATTCCTAGCGTGGGGGCAACGGAAAATCTCATAATGGCTAGCGTCTTTTTGCAAGGAAAGACGGTTATAGACAACTGCGCCAAAGAGCCTGAGATAGTTGATTTGCAAAATATGCTCGTGGCAATGGGAGCTAAGGTGAGCGGAGTCGAGGAGGGTAGAGCCGTGATAGAGGGCGTTGAGCGCTTGCACGGCGTAGACTACACGGTTTTGCCCGATAGAATTGTAGCCGGAACTTATCTGATAGCAACGGCAATGTGCAAGGGAGAGATAACGCTCGACAACGTGAGATGGCAACATTTGGAAGCGCTGACGTCAAAACTTGCCAATAATAGTTGCAATATAACGTACAAAGATGATAAAATAACCTTGTATTGCGACAACGAGCTATCCAATCTCCCTTCGATATCTACGGGCTACTATCCCGACTTCCCTACCGATTTACAGTCGCAGTACCTAGCTATGATGACTGTGGGTAGAGGTAGAGGCGAGATAATAGAAAATCTATTTGAGGATAGATTTAAGGTCGCCGGGCAGCTTAGACTTATGGGCGCGCACGTCGATATTCAAGGCAACCGCGCAATCGTTGACGGCGTAAGTAGCCTAAAGGGTGCTACCGTCAAGGCGTGCGACCTAAGAGGCGGGGCTGCGTTGGTGCTTGCGGGGCTGGTTGCAAAGGGCACGACGATAGTGGAAGACATATATCACATAGACAGAGGATACGAGGATATGGCAACCATTCTTTCGAGTTTGGGTGCTGACATAAAGCGGATATAGAGGTATACAATGAACAAAAGATTGACGATAATTTTTATCTCTCTTGCAGTCGTGGTACTGCTGGTTGTTTTGTCTTGCGTTATATTCATTATTGGCGACGTACAAGTAGAGACTACGTCGGATTTGACTTTGACGGACGAGCAAAAGGCTTCTATCGTCAATGACAGCCAAATTACCAAGTATTCTTCTATCTTTGCCCTAAGCGAAGAAAAGGCTAGCGAGTATATAGAAACCAAAAATCCAACTCTAAAAGTTGTGATGATTGAGCGCAAATCACCCAACAAAGTCGTCATCAATATGACGGGTCGCATTGGCATATTTGCCGTAGCAACCGAGGGAGGATACGCCGTGCTAGACAGAGATCTCAAGCGTATCGACAACGTGGAAGATATAGATGGTAGATTTTTGTGTTTGGCAGGAGGTATAGACCTATCTAACGTTGGCGTAGGTCAGTTTTTGGACAACGACAAACTCGTAGTTATGATAAGGGCGGCGGAAGCAGTGTCGTTCGTAGGGGCTAGGTTCGGTGCGTTTTTTACCAATATGCAAGTGGGCGCAACCTACGTCGATTTGACTACCAATACGGGCGTAATTTTTAGGCTCAACTCCAGCGACAATATCGGCAAGATACTCAAACAATGCTACAATTATTATCTCAACGCGACTAGTGACGCTCAAAAGTCGTCGGGATATATATACCTCTCCGATAGCGGTTTTAGATACTCAAGCTATTTGTGAGCATATCGTATTACGTATTTTGGATTGTATAGCAAATAACTAGACGTTCCAATATTTTTTTATAATATCTTGACTAATAATTCTTTATAATATATAATACTTTTATGGATAGAAACGTGGTCGTATTGGATATAGGCTCGGGTAAACTGACGTTTGCCGTTGGATATAAGACTTCTAGCGGGGTGTTCGTTATCAAAAATTTTGCCGACCTAAGATATAGCGGTTATTACGGCAAACAATTCGTCGAGCCCGACAGATTGGTCGACGACGTCAAGCAAGTCGTTGCCAATAGTGGCTACCAAGGCAAGCCCGATACGATATTCGTTGGAGTGCCGACCGAGTTTTTGAGAGTTGAGAACAATTCTACCTATTCGGTATTTGCCAAAGAAATAACCGTGACCAGACAGATGGTTGACCGAATGCACCAAGAGGGCAATATCTTCAACAAAGACCGTCGTAGCGTAGTTATCAATTCCTCAGCCAACGATTACGTAGTCAACAATACTCGGTCTACGCTTTCGCCTATAGGTATGCGAGCAACTAGCTTAAGAGCTAACCTCAGTTATACCTATTGTATGCAAGAGTTTATTGACAAAATGGACTGCGTTTTGAGCGTGTGTGGTTTTTCCAAAGTCAACTACGTGGGCGGAATGCACGCAATAGCCAACCAGCTCATACCACAACGAGAGCGCGTCAAAGGTGCTGTATTGGTGGACGTAGGTTTTGTCAATGCATCCTTTGGCTACGTCAAGGGCGACGGGCTAAGCTATCTTTCGTCCATAGGCGTGGGTGGCGGCAATATTGCCGACGACCTAGCTTACTCAATGGGGGTAGACTTTGACGACGCGTACGAATTTTTTGGCAAAATCAATCTCAACCAAGACCCTGACGACGACGCTGTTTATACGATAAGGTCGGGTGGAGAAACGTTAGCTTTCGGCGCGCGCGACGTCAACGAGATAGTCTACAACAGACTCAAGACCTTTGGCGATTGGATAACGGGACAACTGCAAGTGATGGACAAACCGCTAGCCAAGGACGCGCCGTTGTATCTTACGGGTGGTTCGCTCACTTCGATTAGAGGGGCAATCGACTATCTCAATAGGTGTATAGATATGCCTATAGAAGTATTGACGGCTGACCTGCCGCAATACAATCAAGCAAAATATTCTTCGACTATCGCTATGCTCGACGTAGCGTCGGAAATATACAGTTCCCAAAGTATTTGGAAAAAAATCTTTGGTTGAAGGGAGGTTTAGTTTTATGGATGATTCCGTTTATTCTTACGAAAATTCCGTTGTCAAAATCAAAGTATTTGGGGTAGGTGGCGGTGGTAACAACGCCGTCAACAGAATGGTTGACGCAGGGATTCAAAGCGCGGAATTCGTGTCTATCAACACAGACAAACAAATTCTTCGCCTATCTAATGCAAAAAAGACTATTCAAATAGGCGAAAAACTTACTCACGGCTTCGGTGCGGGTGCCGACCCTAAGATTGGCGCCAAAGCTGCCGACGAGTCGAGAGATTTGATAAGACAAGAACTCGAAGGCGTTGATATGCTATTCATTACGGCAGGTATGGGTGGTGGCACAGGTACCGGCGCTTGTCCCGTCATTGCCAGCATCGCTAACGAAATGGGTATTCTTACCGTTGCAGTCGTTACGACGCCTTTTAAGTTTGAGAATACTCGCAGAATGAAAAACGCGATTGAGGGTATCAACAATCTTCGCAACTACGTGGATACATTGCTTGTCGTTCCTAACCAAAAACTGCTCGAAGTGCTCAGTCAAGACACCAATATGTTGGACGCCTTTATCGAAGCCGACGAGGTTTTGCGCAAGGCTATACAAGGTATCAGTGACCTTATCGTCAAGCCTGCGCTTATCAATCTCGACTTTGCCGACGTGCGTTCTATTATGAAAATGAAGGGTATGGCTCATATGGGTATCGGCGTGGCAGAAGGTCCTGACAAAGCCGTCAACGCGGTCAAGCAAGCCGTTATGAGTCCTATACTTGACACCAATATAGCGGGTGCAACGGGCATTATCGTCAACGTCAAGGGCGGTACTACGCTCAAACTTAACGACGTAAGCACAGCGTGCGACCAAGTAAAGACTGCGGTAGGCGAAGACGCCAACATTATTTTCGGCGCCGATATTGACGAAAATATGGGCGACAAAATTCAAGTTACCCTAATTGCCACGGGCTTCGAGCCTGAGCCAATAGAGGTCAAATCTACACCAAAAACTCAATCCACGACTATTTCTAACGATGAGTTCCAAAGAAGATTTTTTGGTGAGCAACCCTCTCGCCCCGTTGGCGCAAGTATGGAGCAACCTCAAGAGGGTTACGTTCCAAAGCCTTTGGGTTACGACAACAATACTTATACGCCACCAACACCTACTTATATTCCGCCTAGACACGTTGCGCCTAATCAACCTGTAGAGGACAACGGCAGCGACAAAAACGACAACGGCGGTTTTAGAGGTCCTTCTTTTTTGAGAAGACTTCAAAAACGCGACTGATTGTCTCAATGCGATTTTTTACAAAATATTACTTCCGTCCGACAAGGACGGAAGTTTTTTTTGACTGTACGGCAGTATAATACGTCTATGCAAGTGTACGTTGAGGTAATTTTGCTCGTCAATTTGTTTATCGGTGGCTTTATTCTTGCTCTTACCGATATGTTGGTCAAATGCAAAGTCAGCATTGTAAGAGTATGCTTAGGCTCGCTAATAGGAGCAATTTTTGCCGTCGTCTATCCTTATATCGAGTGGAACGGGGTGTGGGTAGTCAAAATATTACTTGCGCTCGTTATGGTAGCAGTCGGGGCGAGATACAACGGCGTTGCTAATTATTTTTCGGCGGTTGTAGTGTTTTTTGCTATCACTTTTTTGCTTGGTGGAATAGCGTTTGGAAGTAGTTATATATTCGGCACGTCTATATTCGATAGTAGCGGATACGTTTCGCTCTTCGTCGGAATCGGAATGATATTCGTCTTGTGCTCGTCAAGGATAATTTGGAAGCGTATAGTGCTCGCTCGGCGAAAAAAAAGTCTATCTTGTGAGGTTTTGCTTGTAAAAGGCGACGTAAAATTGACGACGACGGCGTTTTGGGATAGTGGCAATAGACTGTATTATCACGATTATCGTCCGGTAATGATGATTGACAATGAGGTATATCGGCAGTTATATCAAGACGACAATGCGCGTAAAATGTCTATGAAAGTCAATACCGTCAACGGCAAATGCGAGATCGAATTAAGAGAACTTGACCAAATGATAATGCTAGATAGTGGCAAAAGATATCGCAACGTGGTCGTGGGGGTGAGTAAAACGCCATTGGGTGAGTACGGAATGCTGTTACATAGCGAGATATAGGAGGGATTATGCTCAAAAAATTTTTGTATTGGGTGCTAGGAATTTTCGGCTTGGACAATCACGTTGACTACATAGGCACGGGAGAGGTCTTGCCCAATCCGCTAGATAGTGAAGAAGAAACGAGAACTGTCGAAAAGTTGATGAAAGGCGATGAGGAAGCGAGAAAAAAACTCATCGAACATAATCTAAGACTAGTCATTTATATTGCAAAAAAGTTCGATAATACGGGCATAGATATCGAAGACTTGATATCGGTGGGCACGATAGGACTAATTAAAGCCGTCAACAGCTTTAAGATGGACAAGCAAATCAAGCTGGCAACCTACGCAAGCAGATGTATCGAAAACGAAATCCTTATGTACTTACGCAAAACGGTCAAGTCGAGAGGTGACGTTTCGCTCGACGAACCGCTCAACGTGGATTGGGACGGCAACACGCTTTTGCTCAGCGACGTGCTAGGCACCGATAGCGACGTAGTATCCCACAACGTCGACCAAGAGGCGGATAGAGATATCTTGCGTAAGTCGCTAGACGTACTGACGCCTAGAGAAAGACAAATTATCAAGATGCGTTTCGGTATACTCGGCACTCAAAAAAAGACTCAAAAGGAAATAGCAGATATGATGGGCATATCGCAGTCTTACATATCGAGATTGGAAAAGAAAGTTATGGGAAAACTAAAAAAAGAAATATCAAAAATGGTATAGTTTTTTGGATTTTACCCAAAATCTATATACAACAAATATAAAACTCCGTGCATAATAGCTACTACATAAGGAGGAAATATGCACAGAGTAGAAATATGTGGTCTAAACACTTCTTCTTTGCCCAAACTTAGCAACGAAGAGAGTATGCAACTGTTGCAAGCTATCAAAGCAGGCGACGAAAAAGCAAAAGAAAAGTTCGTGCTCGGCAATATACGCTTGGTTTTGTCGGTTGTTCAACGCTTTGGTAACAAGGCGCCTAGCGACGACCTTTTTCAAGTGGGTATGGTAGGATTGATGAAGGCGATTGACGGATTTGATAGCAAATTCAACGTCAGGTTTTCTACCTACGCCGTGCCTATGGTGGTGGGCGAAATTAGACGTTTTGTCAAAGAAAGCAGTGGTATCAAGGTCAGCCGTTCTCTAAGAGATATAGCCTACAAAGCCCTCAAAACACGAGAAAATATCGAGACCAATCAAGCTCGCATTCCAACGCTGATGGAAGTAGCTCAGGAGATTGACGTACCTCTCAAAGACGTGGTTTGTGCCCTTGACGCCGTAAGCGATACGATATCTTTGCAAGAACAAGTGTACAACGACGGCGAGGACAATACTTCTATCATCGACCAAATAGGCGATAGCTCGCAGTCTGAAGAATTGTGGACGGATAGGTTTTGCGTCAAAAACGCGCTTTCCGCTCTGACCGACAAAGAAAGACGAGTCATTTTGCTTAGATATTACGGTGGCAAAACGCAAGTGGAAATATCTAGAGGAATGGGCATATCCCAAGCTCAAATCAGTAGATTAGAAAAAAACGCCTTATCCAAAATGAAAGTCTTGTGTCAATAACATATTGCCGTCAAATCCCTCATACAATAGCGTGAGGGATTAATTTTGGGAGAATTATCGTTTTGCGAACTAAAAAATAGGGAAG
The DNA here is from genome assembly GCA_937880755.1 of uncultured Clostridia bacterium. Taxonomy (GTDB): domain Bacteria; phylum Bacillota; class Clostridia; order Christensenellales; family UBA3700; genus HGM11368. The sequence goes on along the minus strand of CALGRX010000020.1, from coordinate 44,343 downwards.
TCGTCAACGTGTGTGACGGCAAACGCCTAGGGAGAATTATTGATATGTGCTTCAATAAACTCGGGCATATCACGGGATTCGTCGTTCCGGGTGACAAAAAAATAATCAAATGCGTCTCCGGCAACGACAGTATTTTCATTCCTTGGAAGTGTATCGTCAAGATTGGAGAGGATACTATTTTGGTGGAGCTGGACGACGGCTTACCTCCTTGTTAATTTTGACGGCGGATATGCGTCGCAATACTGCGTCGAGCGGAGATTTTTGCTCGGTCACGTACGTTTTGACGGCATATCTGCGTCGCAATACTGCGTCGAGTTTGCGGTAGCGTGTCGGTCACGTACGTTTTGACGGCGGATATGCGTCGCAATACTGCGTCGAGTTTGCGGTAGCGTGTCGGTCACATACAACAAGTATGCTCCCTCACGCTATCCTCACTCTCCTTGTCTTGCTCGCATCTCCACCGTCAAAATACAATAGTACGCTCCTGTCGCCCAATCCTCGTTCTCCTCGCCTAACTCGTATCGCCACCGTCAAAATACAATAGTATGCTCCCTTACACAATCATCGTTCTCCTCGCCTAACTCGTATCTCCACCGTCAAAATATAATAGTCTGCTCCCTTACGCAATCCTCACTCTCCTTGTCTTGCTTGTATCTCCACCGTCAAAATACAATAGTACGCTCCCGTCGCCCAATCCTCGTTCTCCTCGCCTAACTCGTATCTCCACCGTCAAAATATAATAGTCTGCTCCTTTACACAATCCTCACTCTCCTTGTCTTGCTTGTATCTCCACCGTCAAAAGAGAATAGGCTTAATCCTAAGAGAACATGCGTCCAACACCATATCGTCTAAATAATTGACAAAATATAGACAATTTTGCCGTTTTGTGCTATAATAAACAAAAATAGCATCGGAGAGTAATATGAAGTGCATTTATTGTGGTTGTCTTGACGACAAGGTTATTGACAGCCGTGTGAGTGATGACGGAACGTCTATCAGAAGACGTAGAGAATGTCTTGGTTGCGGCAAGCGTTATACGACATACGAAACCATAGAAACAACGCCGATAATGGTTGTTAAAAAGTCGGGTTGCAGACAACAGTTTTCTACCGACAAAATCAAGCAAGGTATAGTCAAAGCGTGTGAAAAACGACCTATATCTATTAACGATATAGATAGACTCGTCAACGAAATCGAGATGAAAATCCACAACAATTTTGACGGTGAAGTTACTACGTCGCAGATAGGCGAGTACGTTATGGAAGGACTCAAAGAGCTCGACGACGTAGCCTACGTAAGATTTGCCGCAATATATAGACAGTTTAAGGATATCAATAGCTGGCTTAGCGAAATCCAAGAAGTGCTCAAAACCAAAAAGTAATCGTACAACGACCGCCTTAGGGAGGTTTTTTGTTGCCTCAGAATATTTTTCGACAAAATAGTATAAAAATCATCTAAGCAAGAATATTGTATTACAAGGAGATTTTTATGTTATTGAGTGCGTTATTTGCGTTGTTTAGCAACGTCTTATTCTTTACGGGCTACGTAGAAAGGCAAAACTCTTTTGCCATGCCTCTTGACGAAAAGACCGAACAAGAATTGCTAGAAAAAATGTGGGCGGGCGACGGTAGAGCCAAGGAAGAATTAGTCAAGCACAATATGCGCCTCATTGCTCACGTAGCCAAAAAGTACGCCGGTTGCAACGACAACGACGAGCTTATCTCGGTTGGCTCGATAGGTCTGGTCAAAGCAGTCAATACTTATAGCAAAGACAAGGGAACGCGCTTTGCAACTTACGCCAGCAAGTGCATCGAAAACGAAATTTTGATGATGCTGAGAAGCACCAAAAAGTTCAAAGCCAATAGGTCGCTCTATGAGCCGGTAAGCTTTGACAAAGACGGCAACGAAGTATTGCTCATTGACTTGCTAAGCTTAGACGAGGAGAGTTTGGTGGGCAAAGTCGAAGCCGACATTGTCAGAGAAAAGCTCCAAAGTATAGTCAAAGAACAACTTGACGAGAGAGAATACGAGATAATTTGCTTAAGATACGGGCTCAACGACATGCAACAACTAACACAGCGCGAGATTGCCAAAAAGTTTGATATATCTCGTTCTTACGTATCGAGGATAGAGACCAAAGCTCTCAAAAAACTGCGAGCATATATGAATGTCAACAAAATATCCTTTTTGTGAACACGCCTATTTGACAAAAATCTAAAAAAATGCTATATTGCTAATGGAGATAGTCGGATGTTCGCAAGCTATGCTTGAGGAAAGTCCGAGCACCGCAAGGCAGAGTGCTGGCTAACTACCAGTCAGGGTGACCTGAAGGAAAGTGCAACAGAAATAGACCGCCCGCAAGGGTAAGGATGGAAAGGCGAGGTAAGAGCTCACCGTCCCCGAGGTGACTTGGGGAGCAATGTAAACCCCACTCGGTGCAAGAGACAATGACAATCGGTAGCCTGCCGGTCAGACAATCGCTCGAACGCATTGGCAACAATGCGTCTAGATAGATGAACATCGAATACAGAACTCGGCTTATAGATTATCTCCACACCCGTTAGGGTGATTTTTTTTGCTAATTTTTCAACTTATAACTCGTATTATCATTGCTAAATAATAATCTATCAAAGTATTCGTCTATTTATTATACTTTTTACTTTTAGTTGTACCTTACGTATTGATTTGTCGGTTGCATTTTAGTCTACTTACTTTAACCAACGTTTATTTTGACATTATTTATTGCAATCATATTATTAGCTTACTTAGTAAGAAATGTAGCTTAGGAATTATGATTGTTATTGACTTTTTTTTATATGATATTATAATATAAGTATGAATACTTTATTCGATTGCGTAGCCCAAAAATCGTCGCCTTTAGCCGAAAGAATGAGACCTACCTCGCTTGACGACTTCGTGGGACAAAGCCACATTGTCGGCAAGGGTAGTTTGCTTCGCAGAGCAATAATGACCGACACTTTGGGCAGTTGTATTTTTTACGGCCCCCCTGGGTGTGGCAAGACTACTCTTGCCAATATCATTGCCAACACGACTAGCAGTAGATTTGTCAAACTCAACGCCGTGTCCAGCGGTATTGCCGAAGCCAAAAAAGTCATAGACGAAGCTAAGACCGAGTTGGAGCTGTATGGCAAAAAGACGTATCTTTTGCTTGACGAGTGCCATAGGTGGAATAAGGCGCAGTCCGACTGTATGCTTGCGGCAATAGAGCAAGGACATATTATATTTATCGGCTCTACTACCGAAAATCCTTTCGTTTCTATGACCAAGGCTATCGTGTCGAGGTGCAGAATTTTTGAGTTTAAGAAACTTAGCGACGACGACTTAATCAAGGCTGTCAATAGAGCGATAAGCGACAAGAGAGACGGACTCGGTAATTACGATTTGACCGTTACGCCTAAGGCTCTAAGTCATTTCGTATGGGCAAGCGACGGAGACGTAAGAGTTGCGCTCAACGCTTTGGAGCTGGCATGTTGTTCGACGACGCCCGACAAGGACGGCAAGATTGTCATAGACGAGGAGATAGCCTCGCAATCTATTCAAAAAAAGGCGCTGTGCGTGGATGAGAGCCTATATTACGATATGATTTCGGCATTTTGCAAGTCTTTGCGTGGTAGCGATAGTGACGCCGCGCTATATTGGGCTGAGAGACTAATACAAGCGGGTTGCGACCCAATGCTCATACTTAGACGACTAGTCGTGCATAGTAGTGAGGACGTAGGTATGGCTGACCCTAGAGCGTTGGTCGTTGCGACTTCGGCATTGACCGCATTCCAAAATCTTGGATTGCCCGAAGGCAAAATTCCTATGTACGAGGCAATCATCTACGTATGCGAAGCGCCTAAGTCCAATAGCGTAGTAAGGGCAAAATACGCAGTTGAAGAGACTGTGGCAACCAAGAGTGACGACGAAGTTCCGTATTATCTCAGGGACGCCAACTACAAGTTGGAGAAGGTGGAGGGATACAAATATCCACACGATTTCGGCGGTTGGGTGGAGCAACAATATTTGCCCGATTCACTCAAAGACGAACAGTTTTACGAGCCGTCGGACAACGGAGAGGAACGCGGTATGTTCCGCTCTAAGATAGAGAAAAAAATCAAAAAGAACAGGTGAACTATGTTACAAATTACCAATCTTAGCAAAAAATACGCCAACAGCGACGTGTACGCCGTGCAAGACGTGACCTTTGAGGTCAAAGAGGGTGAAGTATTCGGCTTTTTAGGACCTAACGGCGCAGGAAAATCAACTACTATCAAATGTCTTATGGGCATTTTGCCTTTTGATAGCGGAAGTATCTTGCTCGATGGCAAAAACTTGCAAGAAGATCCTATCGCCGTCAAGTCAAATATAGGCTACGTGTCCGACAATCATCTTATGTACGATAAACTTACGGCTAGAGAATACGTAGACTTTATGGCTGATATGTTCAAAGTAGGTGTCAACGACCGCAAGAGTCGTGTGGATAAATTGCTCGAAATGTTCGAGCTCGGCGACGTCTACGACAAGTCTATCAGCACCTTTTCGCACGGTATGAAACAAAAGATATGCGTCATCGGCGCTCTGGTACATAAGCCAAAATTGTGGGTACTTGACGAGCCTTTGACGGGACTTGACCCAAAATCGGCGTTTATCCTCAAAGAACTAATGAAAGAGCACGTCAAAGAGGGCAATAGCGTATTCTTCTCCTCTCATATGCTCGAAGTGGTAGAGAAGGTTTGCGACAAGATTGCCATAATCGACAAAGGAAAACTGCTTTTGGTGTCGGATATGGACAAATTGCACGACAACGCAAGTCAGTTGTCGCTGGAAGAATTTTTCTTGTCCGTCACCAATGCCGACGCAGATACCGACGTGGAATTTGATTGATAGGAGGGGTTATGTACAACTTATGGACTTTGACCAAATTTAACTTGTCCTACTATCTCAAGCCTCGCTTTGAAAACGCCAAGGACAAGCGAAAATTTATCGTAAGCGCGATAATCTTAGTATTGGTATTTGCCATGCCGCTTGCAATGATGGTCTATACTATCTACAATGCCGCAAATATGGCCATACAAATGAATATCGTAGCCGATTTTATATCCGTTATGTTGCTTGCGTCGCAGATTGCCGTGCTATTTATGGGTATGGCGTCTTACCTACAAATTATGTATTTTAGCAATGACAACGAGATACTTATGACCTTGCCCGTCAAGCCGTCGGCAATCTATTTGTCCAAGCTTATCGTTGCGCTGTTCAACAACTTGATTATCTCCACGATCATTATTTTGCCGTCGCTCGTCACTATTGCCGTAGCATTCGTAAGACAAGGCTTTGAGTTTGGGGTAGAATACTACGTTTTGATACCTTTTGCGTTGATATTTATACCTTTTTTGCCACTTTTGATAATTTCGGTGCTGTCTTTCCCTATTATGAAGATAGTATCTTATTTTAAAAAGCATCCTACGATTTCCGCTTTGATTACCGCGCTATTGACGGTTGGTATCATATTAGCGATATATTTGCCGTCTATGGCTATGGGTGGCGACGTCGAAGGCGATATAAGCGGCACGCTCATCGGGGTAATGTCCAAGCTCGGTAGATATTTTTATCCTACGTATTGCTTTGCTCTTGCTATGGTTGGCAATCAAATAGCCAAAAATCTAGCTATTTTCTTTGCAATTACTATCGTTGCGCTTGCTATAGGCGTATTGACTTCACTATTATTCTATAAGTCTACGCTATCCAAAATGTATGAGGGCGGGGGCGTATCGTCCACAGAAAAGAAGGTCAAGTCGGCAGAGCCGATGTCTACCAAAAAAGCCCTAGTAATGAGAGAATTCAAAGGGGTTATGAGAGATCAATCTATCGCAATCCAAACCTTTATGATGCTGATTATGGCACCCGCAATGATACTTATCTCCACCTTTGTAAGTCGCAACTCTTCACCCGAAGAAGGGAAAACGTTTTGCATTGGCATGTTTGAGCTAGGTATGAGTTTCTTCTACAGTTTTATGATGATAGGCGGTATGAACTATATGTCGCTTATAGGAATTTCGAGGGATAGAGAACAACTGTCTATTGCCAAGACTTTGCCTGTGACGTCCAAGCAAATACTTCAAGCCAAGCTCACACTTAGCGATTTGACGGGGCTTTTGGCTGTGCTTTTGTCGGGTATCGTGTTTGCGCTCGTGTCCTCTGCGACTTGGTACAACAAGATTTTGTATATAGTAGGCGTCTTTGCTTGTACTTGGCCACTCAACTGTTTTTGTCTGATGCGCGACGTCAAAGCACCTAACCTCAAGTGGACCAATATCAAGCAAATCAGCAAAAACAATATGGGCACGCTCGTACCTACGATGATATGCGTAGGAGCCGGCATAGTGGTGATGATACTAGGTATTATGTTGTCGTTTAGGCCTATGCAAGAGTGGCTTATGTCGCTCATTTTCTGGGCTGTGGTCGCGCTAATTGCCGTGGTATTTTTCTTCATTTTCCGATTTAGAAAAATGGACAAAATGGTTGAGCACTTTGACAAGATAGAGATGTGATGAGAGGAGAGATATGAAACATCTTAGTATAGACCTTGGAGACGTAAGAATAGGCTTGGCAACAAGCGATATTATGGGCATAATCGCTACGGGGTTAGAAACTTATAAGAGAGTTGACCCCGACAAAGACGTAGACTATATTGCCAAACTTGTCAAAGACCTCGGTGTGGGAGTGGTTGTTATAGGACTTCCCGTCAATATGGACGGAAGTAGTGGCGAAAGAGTGCAAAAAGCCAAAGAATTCGGAGAGTTGTTGTCCGACAAGATTGATGCGAAAATCGACTATCAAGACGAAAGACTCACTACCGTTACCGGCGAAAGAATGCTGATAGAGGCAGGCGTCAGACGAGAAAAACGCAAGCAAGTCATTGACAAAATCGCCGCAACGATTATTTTGCAGACTTATCTAGATTGCCACGCTCGTTGATTGCAATTTGAGTATGTCGGCTAAGTTATAATTTGCAAAAAATATGTCAAATTTAGTTAAAACTTAGAGATAACTATTGACAAATGCAAAGTATGGATATAATATAAAATAAACTATGGAGGTGTAATATGTCAGAAGAAATTAAGGACGAAATGATGGAAGAAGACGAAATTATTACGCTTGTAGGCGACAATGGTGAAGAGGTAGAATTTAACCATATTGCTACGCTCGATTACAAGGACGATTGGTATATTTTTTTGCAACCGGTAGAACTCGGTGACCTTGAAGAGGACGAGATGCTTATTTTCAAGATCGAGAGCGACGAAGAGGGCAACGATTTGTTCGTTCCACTCGAGGACGAAGAGCTCATCAACGCCGTATATGCCGAGTACGAAAAAGAGTTTGAGTGCAACTGTGGCGATTGCGACGATGGTTGCGACTGTGGCTGTTGCGATAAAGATTAATTTTGTTTTGGCTAGACGCTCCTTAGTGGAGCGTCTTTTTTTGGATATATTTATATAAAAGCACTCAAAATTCCTTGCCAATACCGTTCAATTATGGTATACTCTCAAAAGATAAAACACCTAAGGAGTAGTACCGTGCGGTTGCTTTTTGCCAAAAGTTGCACGATACGTAGGCTTTGGGGAAGAATAAACAAGGAGATTTTTTTATGGCAGTTGTTACAATGAAAAGCCTTTTAGAGGCTGGCGTGCACTTTGGTCACCAGACCAAGAAGTGGAATCCTAAGATGGCTAAGTACATCTATTCTTCAAGAAACGATATTCATATCGTTGACCTTGCACTCTCGGTTGAGCAAGTTGAGAAAGCATACGCTTTCGTTAGAGACGTTGCTAAAGAGGGCAAGTCTATCTTGTTCGTAGGCACCAAGAAACAAGCGCAAGACGCAATCAAAGACGAGGCAATTCGTTGCGGAATGTTCTACATGAACGATAGATGGCCGGGTGGTACTCTTACCAACTTCAAGACTATCAAGACCCGTATCGAAAAGCTCAACAAAATCAATCAAATGGAAGCTATCGGACAATTCGACCTTCTCCCTAAGAAAGAAGTTGCCGAACTCAAAAAGCTTCGTGACAGTCTCGAATCCGAGTTTGGCGGAATTAAGAATATGAACGGATTGCCTGGAGCAATGTTCGTAGTTGATATCAACAACGAAAAGATCGCCGTTCAAGAAGCAAGAAAGCTCGGTATACCTGTGGTTGGTCTCGTAGATACCAACTGTGACCCTGATATGGTTGACTACGTAATTCCAGGCAACGACGACGCAATCAGAGCTATCAAGCTTATTGCAAGCATTATGGCTAACGCAGTTATCGAAGCTAGAGAAGGTATCACTTTCTCGGTAGACGAAGAAGAAGAGGGCGAAGAAGCAGTTGAAGCTAAAGAAGAAGCTCCACAAGAAGTTGACGCAGAATAATAAGGAGAAATAGTATGGCATTTACAAACAAAGACGTTATGGACCTCCGTGCAAAGACCGGCGTAGGTATGATGGACTGCAAAAAGGCACTTACCGAGGCTGACGGAGATATGGAAAAGGCTGTAGAAATTCTCAGAGAAAAAGGAATGGCTACTAGCGTAAAGAGAGCGGGCAAAATTGCTTCGCAAGGTATCGTAGAGGCTTACACCCAAGGCAACGTTGCAGTGCTTTTGGAAGTAAACTGCGAGTCTGACTTCGTTGCTCGCGGAGCACAATACAAAGATTTTGTAGTAGAAGTCGCTAAGTATATCGCTAGCAACGACGTAACTGACGTAGAGCAAGTTAAGACGGCTATGGCTGACCTTCTTGCAGAGACTATCGCCAAAATCGGTGAAAAGATTGATATCAGAAGATATGCAAAATACGTTGTCGGCGCCGACACCAAGGTTGACACCTACATTCATATGGGCGGTAAAATCGGTGTAGCGGTTGAGACCAGTGCCAACGCTTCAGACGAGCTTACTCACGATATCGCACTTCAAATCGCAGCTGCAAGCCCACTTTACGTAGGCGTTGCCGACGTACCTGTCGCTGAAGTCGAGAAAGAAAGAGAAATTCAAAAGGCTACCGCACTCAACGACGAAAAGAACGCTAACAAGCCTCCTCAAGTAATTGAGAAGATGGTAGAAGGTCGTATCAACAAATTCTTCAAAGAGATTTGCTTGGTAGAACAACCTTTCGTCAAAGACCCCGCAGTTAGCGTTAAGCAAGTGCTTAAGAATGCCGGTGACGTGCAAGTTGTCAAGTTTACCCGTTTCGTAATGGGCGAAGGACTCGAGAAGAAAGAAGAGAATCTTGCCAACGAAGTAGAAGAGCAAATAGCAAAAGCAAAAGCTAACAACTAATAATTGTTAAGGGAAACGATTTTGTTTCCCTTTTTTATGACGAATAACGCGTATAAGGAGAATTTTATGTACAAGAGAGCGATTATCAAGCTGAGCGGAGAGGCTTTGGCTGGAGAAAAGGGCTTTGGCATCGACCAAAGCGTAGTAGAATACGTAGTAAGCCAAATTAAGAAGGTTACCGAAATGGGTATCGAAGTGGGACTTATTATCGGTGGAGGCAACTTTTGGAGAGGTCGCCAAGCTCCGACTATGGATAGATCGGCAGCCGACCATATGGGTATGCTTGCTACCGTAATGAACTCTCTAGCTATGCAAGACGCTTTGGAAGCTGCGGGAATACCTACGAGAGTGCAGACTGCATTGACCATCACCAGAGTAGCCGAGCCATATATTCTTCGTAAGGCGCTTAGACATTTTGAAAAAGGTAGGGTGGTTATCTTTGCTTGCGGTACGGGCAATCCATTCTTCAGTACCGACACGGGGGCCGCTTTGAGAGCTGCCGAAGTCAACGCCGACGTATTGTTGTGCGCTAAAAATATTGACGGCGTATACGATAGCGACCCGAGAAAAAATCCCGACGCTAATAAGTTGGACGAAATTGCCTATATCGACGTCATCAAAAAAGGCTTGCAAGCTATGGACACTACGGCAATATCGCTGTGTATGGAAAATAATATCCCTATCATCGTGTTTGCCCTCAACGAGCAGGACAGTATAGTTAAGGCGGTCAAAGGCGAGAAGATAGGCACGATTATCAAATGATATTATGCGTAATATGGCTAGATAGATATTTTCGTCTTGGCAAGTTATGCAAATGATATGACCTTCAAAAATAATATTTTGAAGGTCATTTTTTCAAATTATTGTAAATTAGCAACTATTTTATAATAATATTGCCAATTCTATAATATATTGTTATCAATTTTTTAATTGCTTTGCGGCAAAATATCGTGGCAATATTTATAGAACGATTGTATTGTGTTGCTAACGCTATGCCGAGCAAACAAAATAATTTACTCAAATAATATTGTAAAAAATCATTATATTTGATATAATGCAATATATAATTATTTAAGGAGTTTCTTATGAGTTACGAAAGTATTGAAGTATTAGAATTGTTTGACGATTTTGACAATAGACTTGTCAAAAGCTTGGATAGCCTCAAGCATGAGTTTATGACTCTCAAAGCGGGAAGAGCCAACGCTCACGTTCTCGACAAAGTTACCGTCGACTATTACGGAACCCCTACGCCTATCAAACAAGTAGGTAATATCACCATACCCGAAGCCAGAGTATTGATGATTAGCGTGTGGGATACGAGTATTCTCAAAGACGTAGAAAAGGCATTGATAGCCGCTAATCTCGGTATGACGCCTAACAATGACGGAAAAAATATACGTTTGATTTTCCCTGAGCTAACTCAAGAGAGAAGAAAGGATCTCGTCAAGCAAATCAAGGCTACTGCCGAAAGTATTAAAGTCCAAATGCGCAACGCACGCCGTGACATCAACGACGGCATCAAAAAGCTCAAAAAGGACAATCTTATCTCTGAAGACGAAGTGAGTACTTACGAAAAGGACGTTGACAAGCAACTTGCCGAAAAGATTGAGCTTGTTGACAAACTTACCAAAGAAAAAGAACAAGAAGTAATGAGCGTTTGATAAAACTATGAAGTACGACGTTTTTAGACAAGTCGTAATTTCGTTACGATTGCGTCTTAATTCATCTAACGTTGATTATTTGGAGTATATATGGTTGAAAACAACAAAATTCCCGTGCACGTAGCCTTCATTATGGATGGCAACGGCAGGTGGGCAAAAGAAAGACTGCTTCCTCGCAAAATGGGTCACAGAGAAGGCGTCAAAGCTATGAAAAGAATGATTAACGAATGTGATGCTATGGGCATTCGTTACGTTACTTTTTATGCGTTTTCTACCGAAAATTGGGCAAGACCTCAAGAAGAAATTGATGAATTGTTTGCTCTTATCAAGAAGTTTGCTGAGGGAGAATTGCAAGAATATAGCGACAAAGGCTATAGAATACGCATTTTGGGTGACGTGACTCAACTGCCCGAACTTACCAGAGATGCTTTAGAAAAAATAGTCGATACTTCCAAGGACAATAGCGGAATGTGTGTCAGCGTGGCTATCAACTACGGCGGTAGACAAGAGATAGTCAACGCAGTCAACTACGTTATTCAGTCGGGCATAACCCAAATCGACGTGGACAGTATGAGCGACTGCATGTACACTTACGGCATTCCCGACCCCGACGTAATCGTCAGAAGTGGTGGCGAAAAGAGGCTAAGCAACTTTTTGATATGGCAATGCGCGTATAGCGAACTCATCTTTTTGGACAAATATTGGCCGGACTTCGACCGTAGCACGTTAGAAGAGATATTAGCCGAATACGCCAAGAGAGACAGGCGTTTTGGCAAGATAGCGAGGTTGACTTGATATGTGGAAACGAATTGCCACGGCAGTGGTATTGTTGGGCATAGTGCTTGGCACTTTACTTGGTCTTAGGCAGATAGAAGTTGCCTTTGCCGACCTAGTTGGCGTGTTGGTATGCGTGTTGGGCGTATACGAGATGTACAACGCATTGAAACAGGCGGGATACAGTCCCGTAGGGCTATCGCTTTTCTTTTCGGTGGCAACGATTTATCCCGCTACGTATTTTTTGGGTGAAAAGGGTATAATCGCATCGGTGCTTTTGGCAGTGATAATTGCGATAGTTTACTTCACTTTTTCCAAGAGGCTCGAGCTCAAAGACTTGTTTGCGACCATAGGCGTTATCGTATATCCCGTTTTGCTATTTTCACCGTTTTTCGTTCTCAACCATTCGCAATACGGGATGTTGGCGATTATGCTTACCTTACTCGTACCAATTTTGACGGATACTATGGCGTACTTTGTCGGAATAACCTTCAAAGGACCTAAACTTTGCCCTACGATAAGTCCAAAAAAGACTATTTCGGGAGCAATAGGCGGTGTTTTGGGCGGAATACTAGGCGCAATGTTAGTTTTCGTACTATTTGACTATACTCAATGTATGTCTGCGTTCAAAAACGTAGGTATGCTCACGTTGACCGACAGTCTAGTCAAGTCCGGAATTATTTACGCAGCAATCGGGCTTGTCGGCGGTGTGATTTGCGAGCTGGGCGATTTGGGCGCTAGCTCTATCAAACGCAAGGCGGGCATCAAAGACTTTGGCAGAATATTCCCCGGACACGGTGGAATGATGGATAGACTAGACAGCATCTTGTTCATGCTTCCTATCGTGTACGTAACTATCTCGCTCATTACGAGATAACGATTATAATACATACCATTTTGCAAAATTATTGACGCAAAACACTCGTAACTCAACGGCAAAAACGTTTTGCAATATCATATTAGTTTTATTTTGGTTGGCGTATGGCAAAAAAAAGATTAGTGATTTTGGGTAGCACGGGTTCGATAGGCACGCAAGCCTTAGAAGTCGTTAGACGTTATCCCGACAGACTTTCGGTTGTCGGGCTATGTTGCAATACCGATATCGATACGCTAGCTAAACAAATACAAGAGTTCAAACCGCTTTTCGTAGCAGTCGGCGACGAGCAAAAAGCGCAAGAATTGTCCTCTAATACGGGCATAATCGTATGGGGCGGTGACGACGGCGTCAACGCTTTATCTACGGTTGAATGCGACGTCGTGCTCAACGCTTTGGTTGGTATTCGCGGTCTAGAGCCGACTATCAACGCAATAAACGCGGGTAACGACGTAGCCCTTGCCAACAAAGAGACGCTGGTTGCGGGCGGTGATATAGTAATGCCTCTTGCTAAGCAAAAAGGGGTAAAAATATTGCCCGTAGATAGCGAACATAGCGCTATTTGGCAATGCAAGGGCTTTGAGCTAGACAAAAAAGTTAAGCAAATTATTCTTACGGCTAGCGGTGGTGCGTTTAGAGATATGACCAAGGAGCAAATTGCTTGCGCCAAGGCTTGCGACGCACTCAAGCACCCTACCTGGAATATGGGTAGTAAGGTTACGATTGATAGTGCGACTCTAGTTAACAAAGGACTAGAAATCATCGAAGCAAAGCACCTTTTCGGCGTTGAAGCCAAGGACATAGCCGTGTATATTCACCCTAAGAGCATAGTGCATAGTATGGTGCGTTTCGACGACGGCAGTATATCGGCGCAGATGAGTTATCCGGATATGAAGTTGCCTATTGCGCTTGCTTTACTATATCCCGAGCGAGGCAATTATGACTTTTCGCCTCTCGAGTTGGACGGGCTAGACCTAACGTTTTCTGCGCCTGACTTGGAGCGTTTTCCTTGTCTTGGCATTGCCGTGCGATGCGCGCAAAGGGGCGGAGTTTATCCGATAATTTTCAACGCGGTCAACGAAGTGCTTGTGCCGTTTTATCTAAATAATCAAATAAAATTCTACGATTTTTCATATTATATTGAGCAGGCTATAGACAGATTGGGTAGAGACAAGGCTATTGCAAGTATTGACGACGTATATCGTTGCGACGATATGGCTAGAAAGTTTGCCTATGAGCTGTTGAAGGAGAGATTATGAGTCTTTTGGCGGTGAGTTTTGCTCAAATAATGGAAAAAGCGGGGTATTTATTGGGGGCTCTGGCTTGCTTGCTGTTTATGGTGCTCGTACACGAATTGGGACACTATACGGCGGGCAAAATTTTTAAGTTCAAAATCAATGAATTTTCAATAGGTTTCGGACCAAAAATCATATCCAAAACCAACAAAAACACCGGCGAGGTATTTTCCGTCAGAGCATTTCCTTTAGGTGGCTTTTGCGCCTTTGCGGGAGAGGATCAAGAGGCTGTGCAAGAGGGAGACTTCAACTCTAAACCGCCTTGGCAACGCATAATCGTACTTGCTAGCGGAGTGCTGTTCAACTATATTTTTGCAATAATATTCCTCAGCATTTTCTTTATGGGATACGGCGAAGTCTTTAGAGTAGTAGACAAGACCTACGATTTCAAAGACACGGCTATCGTGCAACAGTTTGAGAGTGGCGACGTAATCGTAGAGATAGACGGACAAAAGGCATACGCTTCTTTGAATAGCAATTTTAGCTCCATGCTTGTAGGCAAAGATGAGTTTGTGATTACCGTAGAAAGAGACGGTAAGCTCGTGGACCTCAACGTCACTAAAGGTATGGTTGACAGAACGGAAACAGCCGATGACGGCAGCGTCAAAGACGCCTCGTACTACGGACTTGGTATAGATTTGAGTGGTAGCGAGATTAGTCTAAAGAAACTAGGCTTTTTTGAGTCCATAGGGCATAGCTTCGTATTTGGCAAAGATATAATAGTTGTCAGTCTAAAGTCTATTGGCAGCGTGTTTACCGGTAGTGCCAAGGTGGGCGAAACGCTGGGCGGTACGTTTACCGCAATATCAGTGCTAGCTATGCTTACTCAAAGCGGATTTTTTGCAATTATTTACGGTTTAGGCGTATTTTCGATATCGCTTGCCTTTATGAATATATTGCCTTTGCCTGCTCTTGACGGCTCGAGGATAGTCTTTACTCTAATTGAACTCGTCAGGGGAAAACCCGTCAACCGCAAGGTTGAAGGAATTATACACACGGTAGGTTTGTTGCTATTATTTGCGCTAACAATTCTACTTGATATACTACATTTTGCGGGGTAAATATGACCAAAATAGTAAAAGTCGGTGGCGTTGAGATTGGCGGTGGACAAATCAGCGTTCAATCTATGACCAATTCCAAAACCAAAGATATTGACGCTACCGTTGCTCAAATAACTAAGTTGCAAGACGCCGGTTGCGAAATAGTTAGAATTTCCGTGCCGGACAAGGATAGCGCGCTTGCTTGCCGTCAAATAGTTGAGCAGACCGCGATACCTATCGTAGCAGACATTCACTTTGATTATCGACTAGCCATAGTCGCAGCCGATAGCGGCGTGTCCAAGATAAGGATTAATCCCGGCAATATCGGAGATATGTCCAAGGTCAAGTATCTTGCTCAATATCTCAAAGAACGCAATATCCCTATACGAATTGGCGTCAACGGCGGTTCTTTAGATGAAAAATATAATCATTTGCCACTAGCCGAGGCAATGTGCGAGAGCGCGCTTGAACACGTAAGAATACTCGAAGAGTGTAACTTTGACGATATAGTTATCTCTGCCAAATCCAGCAACGTTACCGCTATGATACAAGCATATAGGCTTATCCGCTCGCGTTGCGACTATCCGTTGCATATCGGTGTAACCGAAGCAGGCACTTATACCAAGGGACTTATCAAATCGGCTATAGGTATAGGCAGTCTACTTTGTGACGGCATTGGCGATACGATAAGAGTCTCGCTCACCGATGACCCTATCAAAGAGGTAGAGGCGGGCATAGAGATACTCAAGGCGTGCGACAAATATAGTAAGCCTTACGCCGAAGTAATCGCTTGTCCTACTTGCGCAAGGACCAATATCAACGTGCAAGAGATTGCGAGCAAGGTAGAGGAACTGTGCAAAAACGTACGCAAAAACGTCAAAATCGCCGTTATGGGCTGTGTAGTCAACGGCATTGGCGAATCCAAAGGCTGTGACTTCGGTGTGGCAGGAGGAGTTGGTAAATCGGCGTTGTTTGCCAAGGGCGAACTGATTGAGAGTATAGACAATGACCAAATTATGCCTCGTCTTGCCAAGATGATAGAAGAGTTTGAATAAATATTATAACTAGTAAGCTATAGCTAAATATACCAACTAACGAGATAATATGTTGATAGACCAACTTAACCAACTAACCAACAACAAATACCAATTTTTGAGGCTCAACCAAGCAATAGTCGATAAGAGCAAGGCTTCGGTAGAGCTTTGTTTCGTCATTCCTAGGAACGTTGACTCTAATATTTGGAACGAAGAGGCAAAAGCCGAGATATTGCGCGCTTGCAAAGAGCTTTTGCCTTCTAATTTTGCAATCAACGTAAGGTACGTCAAGACTGCTATCGACGCAGACGTCATCAAAAGAATAGTCAAAGACTACTTTATCAAAAACAACAAAGCCTTGATTGGTCAATACGACGACAACGAAGTTAAGGTAACAATCGACGGCAATAAAGTCAAAGTAACTATTCCGGCATACGACCATATATGTGATTTTTGCATCAAATCCGGCGTCAAGGAAGCCTTACTAGACTATCTGAATAGCAACGTCAACGCCGATATCAAAGTAGAGTTTTTGCCAATAGGCAACGCTAGCACTACGAAAATACCGGTGAGTGACGAAGAAGTTTTTATTGATAGAGGGCTTGTTGAAGTCACGAGCAAAAAGCCTATAATGGGTGGTGGCGTGGACGCCAGACCTAAGTACATATCGCGTTGCACCGTGCTCAAAGCGGGCGTGTGCGTGGCAGGTAGAGTGAGCGAATTTAGTCGCAATATCTCTAATAGAGGCTATATCTTCTACAAATTTACTCTCAACGACACTACTGAAAGTATCAGGTGCATTGCCTTTACAAGGGGCAAAAAGCACGGCTCTCTCGACTGTGTAGAGAACGATAATTGCCTTGTCGTTATGGGGGAATTGCAAGAGGATAGCTACGGCAAAGGACGCATACTGAGGGTGGAAAAAGCCGACCTATGCGACATTGATTTCGATGCAATTATTGAGGGTATCAAAATAGCCAAGGACTTAGAAAAGAAAAAAAATAAGGCGGAAATCAAACCTATAGAGAGCCATGGCAGACTCAATTTGTTCGATATGACCATCCCCAACTGTCCGTTGCTACTTCGCAACGACGTAGTTGTCTTTGACCTAGAGACGACGGGTACCGACGTAAGAGTGGATAGAATTATCGAAATAGGCGCAGTAAAAATAGTTGGCGGAGAAATCGTAAGTTGCTACGAAACCTTGGTTGACCCTAAGATGAAAATTCCTGCCGGTGCAAGTCAAGTCAATCATATCTACGACAGCGACGTAGCGGGCGCGCCGTATATCGAAGATTGTCTAGGCGACTTTATGAATTATTGCAAAGACTGCTATCTTGTTGCGCACAATGGCGACGGCTTTGACTTTTTGTTTATCAAACGTGAGTGCGATGCGCTAGGGTACGAGTTTAACAACAAGACGTTAGACACTTTGACTATGGCACGCAAGGCTTATCCTTACGGAAGCACGCCAAAGCTCAAAAATCACAAATTGGGTACGCTATGCAAGTTTTTGGATATAGAGCTAGTTGACGCACATAGAGCGTACAACGACGCCGAGGCTACGGCAAAATTATTCATCAAACTTGCCAATACCCTCAGTTTGCAATAAATCGACGGTTGATTGGCAAAATATAGGTGCATTTATGAACAAATGGTATGACGAAGAATATAAGTTTACGATAGAAGTAATGGGGTACTTACGTGGCGAAAAATGCGAAAACCATTGTCGCAACGGTGAGGAAATAGGCGACAAATACGAGTGTACTTACGGCTGTCCCGTCAACACTCAAGGATACGGGATATGTTCCAAAACCATGCATATGCTGTATCCCATCATGGAAGCGGTGCGAAGCGGAGGAGATTTGACCAACATAGGAGGCGACGGCAAGTATAGCAAGACGATAGTTTGTCCCGACGGTTGCGTTATTTTCAAATTGACGGCGACGCCTCTTGGCAACGAAAACTTTCATAAAGGGAAATTCTATCGAGAAAAATAGTTTTACTCTAAGTTATCTTTTGTCTTGTCGTTATCCTTGCCTTTAATATTTATTGCGTCAAATTAGCTATTTGGCGTCATCAGAGACAAATAATATATAAATACTGAATATATTTTGATTTTTATGCAAAAATACTTGCATAAACCCAAAGGGTATGATATATTGATATTGCAATTAAGTACGACTTACTTAGCGACTACAACACGTAGTCGCTACAATTTTATCAAAGGGGGCTATATGTCTAAAGTAATCGACGCGGTACGCGACACAATAGAAAAAATCGTCACCGAGCACGGTATGGAACTCGTGGATATAGAATACAAAAAGCAATACGATATGATGACTTTGACGGTTTTTATCGACAAGGAAGGTGGAGTTGACCTCAACGATTGCGAGACTATTCATCGTGCAATCGACGCGCCTCTTGACGATATTGACCCGACTGACGGACAGCCTTACAATCTCAACGTGTCTTCCCCGGGGCTGGACAGACCCTACAAGACTGAGCGAGATTTTGCCAAAAATATTGGCAAAGAGGTAGAGGTATCCTTATACAAGCCGATTGACAAACTCAAGAAGTTTGAAGCAACGCTAGAAGGATACGAGGACGGTATCGTCACTCTCAATTACAATAATATAACAATAAACCTTGACATCAAGGACGTTGCAGTTATACGCACTGCAATCAAATTTTAGGAGGATACAATGGTAAACAAAGATTTCTTCGCCGCTCTCGATGAGTTGGAAAAAGAAAAGAGAATTGACAAAGCGGTATTTATCGAGTCGTTGGAAGCAGGACTTGCGTCGGCATACAAGAGAGAAGCAGGTGAAGCTCGCAACGTATTGGTCGTACTCAACGAAGCTAAGTTTTCTATCAACATCTACGCATATAAGACTATCGTAGAGACGGTGGAAGATCCCGAGAAGGAAATTTCGCTAGAAGATGCCAAGGCTATCAAAAGCACATACAAAGTTGGCGATATCGTTTCTGAGGACATCACGCCTAAGGATTTTAGCCGTATAGCCGCTCAAACAGCTAAACAAGTCATCACTCAAAGACTCAACGACCACGTCAAGAATATGGTGCTCGAAGAGATGAACGAAAAAGAGGGCGAAATCCTTACCGCTATCGTGAGAAGAATAGAAAACGACACCGTGTACGTAGAGATGACGGGCTCACAATTAGAGGGCGTTATGATGCCTTCCGACCAAATCAGAGGCGAGAAGTACAACGTTGGCGACGTTATCAACGTTTACGTCAAGACCACTCGTACCACTACCAAGGGTGCTACTCAAGTTTTGGTATCTCGTTCCAATATCGGTTTTGTCAAAAGACTTTTTGAGCATGAAGTACCGGAAATCAAGGCAGGACTCGTATCTATTAAGCATATCGTCAGAGAGGCAGGTTATCGTACCAAAATGGCAGTATTTAGCGAAGATCCGTCTATCGACGCAGTAGGTAGTTGCATCGGCAACAAGGGTATGCGTATCAACTCTATCGTTCAACAACTCGGCGGAGAAAAAATCGACGTCATCGGTTGGTGTCAAGACCCGCTCGAATATATTTCCAGAGCTCTTAGCCCTGCTAAGGTAATTATGGTTCAAGTCAACGAAAACGAAAAGAGTGCCAAGGTTATCGTGCCTGACGACAAGCTTTCGCTTGCTATAGGCAAGGCAGGTCAAAACGTAAGACTTGCAGCTAAGCTAACGGGTTGGAAGATAGACGTCAAGCCTTACAGCACCGTAGCCGACAAGTTCAACGACGGAACGATTGAGGACTGATATGAAAGTCGTACCCGAAAGGACCTGTATAGCTTGCAAAGAGCATAAGCCCAAAAACGAGCTTATCAGAATAGTAAAGGACGTAGAGGGTAACATATCTCTCGATTTTAGCGGCAAAAAGCAGGGGCGTGGCGCATACGTTTGCAACAATCTTGCTTGTATAGAAAAATGCGCAAAGAGCAAGGCTCTCAACAAGGCGTTTAAGACCAACGTATCTCAAGAGGTGTACGATGCAATCGTTGAGCAATTCCAATCCCGACAAAATTAGTTGTTACGTAGGCTTTGCAATCAAGAGTGGCAAAGTAATATGGGGGTTGGATATGCTCAAAAAGAGCAAAAAACATCCTAGAATAATACTTATTGACGGCGCAATTAGCTCTAATTCCGCCTCGGAAGCGGAATACTATGCGACCAAAAACGACGTAGACGTATTGTATTTGCCGTCCAACTCGCTTGGAGCAATGCTCAAGCGTAACAACGTAAAACTAATTGCCGTCACGGACGACAATCTTGCAAAGGCAATACTCAAAATTTCAGAATAAATCGGAGGTTTTTTTGTGACTAATCCAGAAAACAAACCAGAAAACAAAAACGAACAAATAAAGAGCGTCAAAGAGATTGATTCTTTTATCAAAGAGAAGGTCAATCATATGATTGTCGTGATTAGCGACGCAAAACGCACTATTGCGGAAGCAAGAGCAAAACTCAACGATATCAAGGCTCAAAGGAGCATCATCAAACCGCAAGATGGTGTTGACGTTGTCGTGGAAAAGTCTACCGCACCGCAAACTAACGTGGAGGCTAAGGTTGCCGAGAACAGCAAAAACTCAGAAGAAAGCGGTAGCGAGCCACAAACAGGCGTCAATCAAGCAAAAGAGGCAGAGCAAAAACCAACCGAGCCCGTTGCACCTAGCGAAAAGCCCGTTACCAGAACCTATATCAATCCACAGGCAATCAAGCCCGACTATCGCAACAACAAGCCTAACCAAGGCAATATTGACGTATCGATTTTTGTAAAAAACAATAGAAGTAACGCACCTCGCGGAGCCAACGCTCAAGGCGGCGGAGCTAGACCTAACTTCCAAAATAGACCTAACGCAGGCAACGTAGGAGCAAGACCAACCAGGGTTGAGGCCGTAGATTTCCCAACTGCGGGTAGGGGCGACAAAAAGAAGAAGCAAACCTCTTTCGTGCGTAACGAAAAGACCGACAAGGGAGGGTTTAGCAAGCGCGATTTGCTCAAGAGAGGATACGCAGTCGACGGCTCTTTGCTCGAAGACAACGAGATGTCGCGTTACGTCAAGGTTAAGAAGAAAAATAAGGACAACGACTCTTCGGCTCAACGCATCAAAATCGACCACGCTGTGCTTAATAGCGAGGTAGTGCCTATCAGAGTATTGAGTGAAAAAATCGGCGTAACGGCTAAGGATATCATCAACAAACTCTTCCAATTGGGAAAAATCGTCACTATCAACGGCACGATAAGCTTTGAAGAAGCCGAGATGATTGCGATAGATTACAATATCGAACTAGAACTCAAGATGGAAGCAACCGCCGAAGACAAGCTCAAAGAGCTGGTACAAAAGGACGTTGATACGGCTAATCTTGTCAAGAGACCTCCGGTCGTGACCATTATGGGTCACGTAGACCATGGCAAGACTTCGCTTCTCGACTATATTCGCAAGACCAACGTGGTTGCCAAAGAGGCGGGCGGTATAACGCAACACATAGGTGCTTATACTATAGACGTCAACGGAGAAAAAATCACCTTCCTCGACACCCCGGGACACGAGGCGTTTACGGCAATGCGTATGAGAGGTGCAAAGGTGACGGATATTGCCGTAATCGTAGTTGCCGCTGACGACGGTATAATGCCGCAGACCGTAGAAGCTATCAATCACGCCAAAGAAGCCGGCGTTGTTATTATGATAGCCGTCAACAAGATAGACAAACCGGGCGCTAACGTAGAGAGAATTAAACAAGAGTTGACCCAATACGACATTATGTGCGAAGAATGGGGCGGTGACGTAATGGTTTGCCCAATCAGCGCCAAGTACGGACAAGGCGTGCAAGAATTGCTAGAAGGTATATTGTTGCAAGCCGAGGTATTGGAGCTAAAAGCCAACAAAAAGACCAAGGCAAGCGGTACTATTATCGAGGCTCGTCTTGACAAGGGTATAGGACCTGTTGCAACGGTTTTGGTTCAAAACGGTACGCTCAAAGTCAAGGACTACGTCGTTGCGGGCACGACAATAGGTAAGGTTAGAGCAATGACCGACTGTCAAGGCAAGCAAGTCAAAGAAGCAGGACCTTCTTACGCCGTGCAAATTCAAGGCTTCTCCGAAGTGCCTAATGCAGGCGACATAATGGTTGCCGTTGCCGACGAAAAACTTGCTAAACAAGTCGTTCAAGACCGTATTGACAAAGAAAGAAGCGAGATGCAAGCCGCAAGCACGGCGCGTTCTTTGGACGATATGTTCAAAAACGTTACTTCCGACGAAATCAAATCACTTAGCTTGCTCATCAAAGCAGAC
Organism: uncultured Clostridia bacterium; assembly: GCA_937880755.1. Classification (GTDB taxonomy): domain Bacteria; phylum Bacillota; class Clostridia; order Christensenellales; family UBA3700; genus HGM11368. Next base: position 22,028 of record CALGRX010000020.1, on the reverse strand, counting down.
GTGCAAGGCTCTGCAGAGGCTATCAAACAGTCTATGCTCAAGCTCAGCGAGGAGATGCAAGAAGAAAACGTCAAAATTCATATCGTGCATAACGGTGTAGGCGCAATCAACGAGTCCGACGTCATGCTTGCAGGCACAACCAAAGCCGTAATCATCGGCTTCAACGTGCGTCCCGACGCCAAGGCTAAGGCACTTGCCGAGAGCACGGGCGTAGATATTCGCAATTATAGTATCATTTACGACGCAATCGACGACGTTACCGCTGCGCTCAAAGGTATGTTTACGCCGAAATATAACGAGGTTATTATCGGACACGCCGAGGTTAGAGCCGTATTCAAAATCAGCAATTACGGCACCGTTGCAGGTAGCTACATTACCGACGGTAAGGTTAGCAGAAACTGTGGCGCAAGACTTTTGAGAGATAACGTAGTAGTATTTGAAGGCACTTTGTCCTCGCTCAAGAGAGGCAAAGACGACGCCAAAGACGTTGCGGCAGGTTACGAGTGCGGTATCGGTCTTGAGAAATTCAACGATATCAAAGTCGGCGATATCATCGAAAGCTATATAATGGAAAAAATTGAAAAATGAACAGAGTAGAAAGAACTAATTCCGAACTAAAAAAACAGCTGTCAAGCGTTTTGCAAGACGGAGTAAAAGACCCTAGAGTGCAAGGACTCATAACGATTATGAAAGTCGATTGTGATCCCGACCTCACTCTTGCCAAGGTCTACGTCAGCGTTTTGGGAGCAAATGGCAAAGAAAAAGAAGTAATCGAGGGGCTTAGCAACGCAGAAGGCTATATCAAGTCTTGTTTAAAAGGCAAAATAAAGCTAAGAGCATTGCCACAGCTTAGATTTATCCTAGACGAAAACCTCGATTACAGCTACAAAATATCCAAAATTTTGCACGAAATCAACACCAAAGGAAGTAATAATGACGACAATGCGTGAACTCAATGCAATGGAAAAATGCGTCAAGACGTTGCTCTCTGCTTCTAAGGTTGCGATTTTTTCGCATATCAATCCCGACGGCGACACGCTTGGCAGTTCCTTGGCTCTTTACAGAGCCTTGGTTTTGCTTGGCAAGCAAGCCGATTTGTATTGCGAAAACGACGTCAAGCCCTTGTACTCTTCTATGCTTGGCGCGGAAAAATACAACAAACCTACGCTTGATAGATACGACCTATGCGTTGCGTGCGACTGTGGCGACTTGGGTCGTCTAGGTAGTCTTAGCGACGTATTTTTGTCCGCCAAGGAGACGCTAAATATCGACCACCACAAGACCAACGATAGATTTGCCAAGGTCAATTTGATATTCCCTCAAGCCAGCTCGACTTGCGAAATTATGTTTGACTTGCTTAAACTTATAGACGAAAAGCAAAGCTGCATTGACGACGATGTTGCCAAGCTTTTGTATACGGGCATAGTCACCGACAGCGGTGGATTTAGTTATTCCAACGTCAGCTCTCACACTCACGCTGTAGCAAGTCAACTTCTAAAATACGACTTTGACGCCGCGGCTATATGCGAAAAATATCTAAAATCTATCACGATTAACAAGTTTTACCTCAAAGTAAGAGTATTGCAAAACGCTAGATTTTTTGAGGACGGAGCTATCGGTATCATACATTTTACGCAAGAGGACTTTGCTATTACCAACACGAGCGAAGAGGACACCGACGGCTTAATCAATAATATTCGCAATATCGACGGCGTACAAGTTGCGCTTGCCATCACCGATACGTCGGTAGCCAACAGCTTCAAGGTTAGTATTCGCACCACAGATATCGTTGACGCCAGCGCAATAGCCTCTACTTTTGGCGGAGGTGGGCACAAAAACGCCGCGGGTTGTAGACTCAACGGCCTCTACGAAGACGTCAAGGACAAGCTTCTCAAGGCGTGTAAGGACAATCTATGAATTGTCTTGTCAATATCAACAAGCCATTAGACATATCTTCTAGCGATGCTGTAATCAAGTGTCGCAAAGCTATGTCCAAAGCATTGGGCTATAAGGTCAAATGCGGTCATATGGGCACGCTTGATCCTTTGGCAGAGGGCGTTTTGGTGCTTGGCTTTGGCAAAGCGACTAGGCTATTCGACTATATGCAAATCAAGACTAAGCGTTACGTTGCCACGGTGACCTTTGGTAAGACGACCGACACTTTGGATAGAGAAGGACACGTAGTAGCCACCTCAACGTTGCCTAGACACGACCAAATCCAACGCGCTATAAATGCTTTTAGAGGGGATATAACTCAAATTCCGCCCGCATACAGCGCAATATCCATTGACGGCGTAAGAGCTTACGAGTTGGCTAGACGCGGAAGCGAAGTGGAGTTACCTAGTCGCAAAGTCACCATATACGATATTCGTGTACTAGATACCGAGCGCGAGGGCGAGTATTGCAGGAGCGTTGATATAGCAGTAGAATGTTCGTCAGGCACGTACATACGTTCGCTTGCAAGAGACATTGCCGACGGACTAGGCGTAGTAGGCTATATGTCGTCACTCAAACGTACGGCTTCGGGACGATACTTTATAGAAGATAGCGTGAGCTTAGACGAATTTATCGCCAACCCTTGCGAGTACGTGGAGCCTCTACTCACTACGTTGTCTCGCTCTATTCCTACGTACGAAATTCCGCCGTCTAAGCGAAAACAAGTACTCAACGGAGTGCCTTGCGCCTTGCAAGATATAGCCGAGGGATACGTCTTGTTGACGGTTGACGGACAATTATATTCACTAGCCTATACTCAAGACGGCATAACCAAATCAAAAGTAAACTTATGGCAAGACAACTAACGCAAATTGCATACGACGAGCCTTACGACAGACCATTGACGGTTTGTATGGGTTTTTTTGACAGTCTACACGTCGGGCACGTAGGTCTTATACACAAAGCACAGCTTTTGGCTTACAAGTACGACTGCGCGTCGGCGGTTTTTACTTTTGACAACAATCCGTTTCAATTCCTAGGCAAGGACAGTTTGCAAGTATTGACCTATACCGAAAGGCTGTATCGTCTACAAAAATTGGGCGTAGACGTAGTCGTGAGAGCGACTTTTGACAAATCGTTTGCCGATACGCCTCCGATAGATTTTCTTGAGAGATTGATAACCCGCAAAGATATCAAAGCCATAGTTGTCGGTAGCGATTACACCTACGGCAAGGGCGCGCAAGGCAACGTCGATACTCTAAGAGATTTTTGTATTAGTCACGGCATAGAGCTAGCCGTTGAGGATATGAGATTGCTCGCCGACGGCAACAAAATTTCGTCCAGATATCTTCGAAAATTAGTAGAACAAGCAGACCTCAAGGAGATTGCCACCCAACTAGGTGCTCCGTATTTCGTAGTCGGCAAGGTAGTTCACGGTAGAGCTGACGGCGCCAAGCTTGGCTTCAAGACAGCCAATATCGAATATCCTGTCTGCAAAACCAAGCTTCCTCAAGGCGTGTACGATACCAACGTTATTATAGACGGTATTATACTCAAAGCAGTCACCAACGTTGGTGCTCATCCGACCTTCGGTGACGACAACTATAATATCGAAGCCCACGTGATAGGCTTGCAACGAGACGTATACGACAAAGAAATTGTAGTTGAGTTTATCTCAAAAATTAGAGATATACGTAGATTTGACAACAAAGAGCAGTTGTCTTGTCAAATCAAAAAGGATATAGATTATGTACTTAGACAAAATTAAGTTTGGTCCTAGCGGAACGTGTGAGGACTTCAAAAACGAAGGCTACCTACACACCTATCAAGTCCCCGGCTGGCTAAAATCTAAGGGGCTAGATTGTTTCGAGTATTCATTTGGTAGAGGAGTAATGCTCAAGCCCGAAACCGCCACCGTCATAGGCAAGGCTTTTAGCGACTACGATATCGAGATTTCCGTGCACGCGCCCTACTTTATCAATTTGGCAACGCTCGAAAGCGACAAAGCCGACAACAACGTGAGATATATCTTCGATTCGCTCAAGGCTCTTAAGCTCATGGGTGGCAAAAGATGCGTTTTTCACCCCGGCTCTCCTCTCAAAAATCCGCGCGACCAAGCAATGAACGTCTTGCTCAAAGCTTTTGAGAGAATATTGCAACTCAAAGAAGAATATGGCTTTGGAGATATGCTTCTTTGTCCCGAAACTATGGGTAAAAAGGCTCAGCTTGGCAATCTTGACGAGATAATTGCTATGTGCGCTATGGGTGACGATACTATCGTGCCGTGCATAGATTGGGGACATCTCAATAGCAGAGATTGCGGAGTGTTCTATACCAAAGACGACTACAAGCGAGTTATTGACAAGCTGGTGGAGAGTATTGGAGAAAAGAAGACCAAAAATATGCACGTGCATTTTTCCAAAATTCAATATTCGGCGGGAGGAGAGGTAAGACACTTGACGTTTGAGGACGAGGTGTACGGACCGCCTTACGAACCGTTTTTGGAAGTGGCTCACGATATGGGTATGACGCCGTATATCGTATGCGAATCTGCCGGTACTCAAACTCGTGACGCATTAGCGATGAAGAGCTATTTTGACGGCTTGCCAGACAACTGATTTTACAAAAAAATAAGCAAGTACTTTACTTATTGCCGTCGTTGTGCTAAACTTATAAGGTAATGAACGATATTCAAGCATTGTTTGACACTGCCGAGGTAGACGTTGTCGTCGTACTCTCGCCATCCAATACCTATTATTACAGTGGCTACGCCAGCTCCAACGCTCAAATCGTAGCTACCGAGCAGACTACTTACTTTGTCACTGATTCGAGATATTATGCCGAAGCGGCGGAGAGATTAGGAGATAGGTTTGAAGTTATTTGCGGTACTCTCCAAGACGTTTTGCAAGGCGTTCAAGGAGACAAAATAGGTTGGGATAGCGACGTATCGTATAAGCAATATTTAGGGTTGCTATCCATAGTAGGCGACCGTCAGCTAGTCGATATAGGCAAGCTGATAGAACTGCAAAGGAGCGTCAAGTCGTCAAGAGAAATATCTCTCATCACCAAGGCTCAAGCCGTGACCGATAGGTGTTTTGAGGAGATTTTGCCTTATATTAGAGAGGGCGTAAGCGAGATTGATATTGCTGCCAGGCTCGAATATCTCATTTTATCCAAAGGCTGTGAGCTTGCTTTTGACAGTATAGTTGCCTTTGGTAGCAACGCGGCAGTGCCTCACGCTCATCGTAGCGAAAGAAAGCTTAGACAAGGTGAGTTTGTCCTTATGGATTTTGGGGCAAAATATCAAGGGTATTGCTCCGACATGACCCGCACGGTATGTTTAGGTACGCCAAGCGATAGACAAGTCCAAGTATACGAGAGCGTATTGCAAGCACAGCAAAATGCTCTAGAGAATATCAAGGCAGGCTTGACGGGTGCAGAGTGTGACGCTTTTGCAAGGCAGTCGCTATCGTCCGATGGATTGGGAGAGTATTTTACACATTCGCTGGGACACGGATTGGGCGTTGATATACACGAGGGGTTGGCATTTTCGCCAAAGTGTATGGAGATTATTCCTTCGGGTAGCGTTATGTCGGTAGAACCGGGCGTCTATATAGACGGACAATTCGGCGTTAGAATTGAAGATATTGTGGTCATCGAAGACGAAGGACTCGTCGATTTGACCAAATCGAATAAAAAACTAATTTTACTATAATTGGAGGACTTTATGGCAGATTTTATCTTAGCAGGTGATTTTCGTAAGGGTATGACCTTTGAAATGGACGGAAAGGTAGTTACGGTAGTTGACTTTTTGCACGTAAAACCGGGCAAGGGCGCAGCATTCGTAAGAACCAAGCTTCGCAACGTAATTGACGGTGGCACGATCGAAATGACCTTCAACCCAACCGCGAAATTCCAAACCGCACACATTGAGCGCAAACCTATGACGTATTCTTACAACGACGGCGACTTGTACTACTTTATGGACAACGATACTTTCGATATGATTCCACTCAATCAAGAAGTATGCGAGGACGCTCTCCAATTCGTTATGGAAAACGGACAAGTTAGCGTATCTTTCTACAACGGCAGTGCATTCTCCGTAGAAGCGCCTAACTTCGTAGAATTGCTCATCACCCATTGCGAACCTGGAGCTAAGGGCAACACCACCCAAGGCGCAACCAAACCTGCAACTTTGGAGACGGGTTACGAATTGCAAGTTCCTTTGTTCGTCAACGAAGGCGACACTATTCGTATCGATACCAGAACGGGCGAATATATGTCTAGAGTCTAAACAATTTAGTTTGTTGACATCAAGCGCGTCTTTTGACGCGCTATTTTATTGGTTTTTTCTGATATTTAGTAAGTAATTTATTCAAAAGACAATTTTTTCATTTGATAATTATATTAGATTTTTTATTATTTTTTTATCGATTACCGTCTACTTTTTAGTTGTTCTAACTTTCTTCTTATCAACTAAATTTTACCTACTAGCTTTTAATCAAAAAATATGTCAAAAAATATCCTTTTATCATACCGCTATTAGGTTGTCCGTATAATATTGCAAGGAGAATTATGATAGCCGACGTATTGCCTCAATGGATATACAATGAAATACTCAATCGCGGTTGGAACGAGAGCTTGACCGAGATAAGAATTAGGGTAGGCAAACCTATATTTTGCGCGCTTATGGGGCGATATTACAAACTAATAGGCGACAACGAAGTTGCAACGTATGACGACTTGCAATACGTTTTGGATAAGGCTTGTACGTCTTCTTTATACGCATTTGACGACGAGATTACGCAAGGATTTATTACTACTGCAGACGGCATAAGGATAGGCATATCGGGACAAGGTGTAGTCAAGGGTGGAAAGCTTACCGCAATCAAAAACTTTTCTTCTCTTTGCATAAGAGTGCCAAGGGACGTGCGTGTTAGTTGTCCCAAAGTAGCGAGAGTTATCAGCAATTTTGACAACACCATTATCTTCTCTAAGCCCGGTCTTGGCAAGACGACTTTGCTTAGAAATATGATACGCGAGCTATCCAATAGGGGCAACAACGTATTGGTGCTTGACGAAAGAATGGAAATTGCGGGAGATTGTTTTGATCTTGGAGAGTGCAGTGACGTAGTTGCCGGCGTGCCCAAAAGCTACGCTTACGCCAACTATATCAAGTCTATGCGCCCCGACGTAATAGCTACCGACGAGATATTTTCAGAGCAAGAGGTGGATTGCATACTAGATAGCGTACGGTCGGGAGTCAAAGTGCTAGCCACAGTGCATGCCGACGACGCAGGAATTTTGCTCTCGGATAAGGTATACGGCGCACTATTGGACAAGTTTCGTTACTTCGTCCACATAGATAGTATCGGGCACGTGGACAAGGTGTACGACAAGGAGCTGACGTGTCTGAGCTTGTAGTTGGAGGAATAATCTGGATAGCGTGCTTTGTCGGCGGGATAGGAGTAGGCAACTCTTTCAAAAAGCGTAAAGAATTTCTTGCAATGTTATTAGACTTCGATAGGTATCTAAGCAGCTGCGTATCCAATCTCAAGATGCCGATAACTACGGCAATATCGCAATTTAGTCAAGACAAAAGCGCTAGCGTTCAAGACTTCTTTGGACAAGTACGAGCAAGTTTTGAGCAAAGCGATAGGGCGATATTAGAGCGTAGCGTTGCTCGCAGTCCTCTTTTCAAAAAGGACGTTAGCGTCGTAACTTCATACTTCTTAGACATTGGCAAAACGGGGTACGAGGCTCAAATTGCCTTGCTTAAGCACCACTCGACAATGCTTGAGCGCGCATATGAAAAGGCGGAAAAAGATTACGTTAGCAACGGCAAACTATGCTACAAGTTGGGCTTTTTGCTTGGACTTGCAATCATGATATTAGTCGTATAGGAGAGTTATGGAAATATCGGTAATATTCAAAATCGCAGGCATTGGACTCATCACGGCGGTGCTCAATATCATTCTCAAAAAGTCCGACAAGGACGAGATTGCCACCTTTATCACGATAGGCGGACTGATTATGGTGCTATTGATAGTAGTCGATATGATAGGCGGTCTATTCGACAACCTCAAAAATATTCTCGGTGTGTATTGATATGGAAATATTCAAAGTCATCGGCGTAGCGATAATTGGCGCGATATGCTCGTTGTTGCTCAAAAATTCTTCTAGCACCTTCTCATCGCTTGCCGTCATATCTACGGGGATAATTATTCTCATTATAGCCCTCAATTCGCTCACCGAGGTAGTCATTGCATTTGAAGAAATTGTCGACAAAACGGGGGTGGACAACGAGCTATTTGGTGTACTGATGAAGATAATAGGAGTGGGTTATTTGACTGAATACAGCGTCAGTCTATGCAACGATTTTGACTGTGCAAGCATAGGCAAAAAGCTTGCTTTTGCAGGTAAAATAGTTATATTTTTGATGGCTTTGCCGATAGTCAAGTCTTTGATAGATTTAGTCGTAGGTATGATTTAAACAAAATGAATAAAATACTTTGCAAAATACTTGTAATATTGTCGTTGCTACTATCAATTCTATCGATAGTCGGGCTTTGTGTAGCGGAAAATGGCGACCCCGAGCAACAACTCATCGACAACGTAGAGCAAAACGTCGACGACCTTGATTTAGGCTCACTTCAAGGTTTGCTTCAAGGCTTGAACTCCAATCTATTCGACAGTTTGAATGACACTATTAAAGATATTGCGCAAGGAGAGCAAAAGCTAACCTTTGACGACGCGGTGCGACTAATAACTCAACGAGTATTTTCTGCTCTTACCGGCGTATTGCCAATAGTCGTAAGCATAGTAGGCATATCGCTGATAACTAGCTTACTCAACGGATTGACTAGCGGATTTTTGTCCAATCCTACCAAAGAACTGATAGGTTTCGTCAGCTATTGCGCTATAGCCGTCATAATACTAACTCGCGCTATGTCGCTAGTCAACGACACCGCCGCAATCGTAGGCACAATCAAGCAATTTATGCAGTTAGTCTTCCCGATTTTGCTGACTATAATTACGGTCGTTGGCGGAGCAAATAGTAGCGCGGTGTTTCAGCCTATGATGAGCGTACTGACTACCTCGATAACAACCTTTGTCGTACAAATTATTATGCCAATGGTAGTCGTGGTCATCGTGTTTACAATGATATCTTCGCTATCAAATGGCGTCAAATTATCCAAGTTGACGAGTTTTTTTAGTAGCGGTATCAAATACTCGCTGACGGCGGTATTTAGTCTTTTCGTCACGTTTTTGACGGCACAAGGCTTGACGGGCGGTATTATCGACACGGTATCTATCAAGACGGCTAAGTTTGCAATGCAGAGCTACGTGCCCATAGTTGGCGGATATCTGTCCGACGGCTTTGACCTAATGATGGCAAGCTTCGTTCTTATCAAAAATTCGCTTGGACTCATCTCGTTGTTTGCGTTGCTGATTATGATTGCTTCGCCTTTAGTCAATATTATCGTTTTTTCGCTAGGGCTCAAGCTCGCGTCGGGCATAATAGAGCCTATCGGTGATAGCAAAATATCCAAAATGATCTTTGACCTATCCAAAAACGTAAATATTCTGCTGGCGATAATTCTTGGCGTTGCGTTTATGTTCGTTACTACGATTATGTTGATAATTTACGCTTGCAACTTGGGTGTAGTGTGAGCAAAGGAGGGGATATGCAAGCGTGGGTATTGGCTATAGTAGGAGTGGTAGTGCTCGGGGTGCTAGTCGACGTGATTTTACCCGACGGCGAGAGTGCAAAATATATCAAAGGCGTCTTTGGAGTCGTAGCAGTAATAACGATAATTTCGCCGCTTGTCAACCTTTTGCAAAGCGTAAACGTTGGTAAATGGCAGTCGCAAGCTAGCGATATCGAGGTAGAACAAGGTACTTTGGACGCGCTCGTCGGCAATATCAAAGAGGTGCAAGAAAAGCAGGTTTCAGACGAACTAAAGGAGCAAGGCTATTCACCCAAGTCGGTAAAAATAAAATATTATCAAGATTTTGATTATAAAATACAAAACATCAGCATATATATAGCGTGTAGTGAGAGCGACAAGCAAAGTATAGAGGCATATCTTAGCAAAAAATATAAAGGAGCAGTGGTAAAAGTATATGACGGATAATAGTTTTAACGACCCAAAAGACTCGGTTGTAGAAAAACCTCAAACCTTGCTAAAAAAGCTCAAATCAGTCAAACATTTAGAAATTATCGTCGCTTTTGTCATAGCGCTAGTAGCAATATTCATATACTTTATCACGACGAACGTAGGGGCGAGCGATACGGCTACGGTACACACGTCGTCGGGTGGCAACGAGCTAAGCCGTCAAGTTGCAAGCGTGCTATGCAACGTTGAGGGAGTGGGCGATTGCAGCGTACTGATTACTTACGACGACGAAAAGATGGTTGGTGGCGTAGTCGTAGTAGCCGAAGGCGGTGACGATATAGGCGTCAAGGTCAAGATAATAGACGCCGTATGCGCCCTAGTGGACGTCAAAGCAGAAAAAATAAAAATATATAAAATGAACAAAGCATAATGGAGGTATCTTATGGCAAAACTATCACACAAGCTTTTGTCGGCAAACGCAAAAAAGGTAATTATCCTTTGCAGTATGGTAGCACTGTTGGTAATCACGGGCGTGCTCAACTTCGTATTGACTCGCAAGTTGGACGACGACGCAGTGTCCGGTCAACCTACCGAAACAACTTTCTTTTCGGCTTATAGAAGCGACAGAGAGACGTCGAGAGCAGAAGAATTTAGTTATTTGGACGCAATCATTGCGTCGGCTGATTCTACCGACGAAACCAAAGCTACCGCAACTGCAAAAAAGATGGAGCTTCTATCTAACATTGACTGCGAATTGGTGGTAGAAAATCTCATCAAAGCCAAGGGCTTCCAAGACGCTGTGGTAACTATGAGCACCAACAATATCAACGTAATTATCCAACAAGAAGAGTTGACTAGCGAGCAAGTAGCCCAAATCCTAGGCGTAATATTGAGCGAAACCGACTATACGCCGTCTCAAGTGGTAATCGTTCCTTATAAAGTATAATATAATAATACTTGTCAAAACTCTGCAAATGTGGTAGACTTATTGTCGGAGGTAAGTTATGGCAAGCAAGAGTAGCGACAACAGCCAACAAGACTTGGATACCTATTTCGGAGTGCTTAGTTCAATAGCCGGTAGTAGCGCGTCTTTGGTAGACGGTGTAGCATCGGTATCCTACGAAGCAGGGCTAAAAAACAAGTTTTTTGATTATGGCAAAAACAAAAGAAGCAATGCTATAGACGTCAAGTTTCACAAGGACAATCTAGTGACTATCGACGTGTCAATCAACGTATATTATGGCTACAGAATACCTGTCGTAATATGCAACTTACAAGAAAAAATCAAAGAGGATATCGAAAAATCCACCTACTTCAAGGTCAAAGCAATCAACGTGACCGTGGTAGGCGTGGTATCGAGACATTAGTCAAAAACCCCTTTTATAGGGGCTTTTGGCATATAAAGGAGATTTATGAACAAGAAGAACGGCGCAATGGACAGCAGAAGACGTGCAAGAGATTATGCGTACAAACTTATCTTTGGATATTTGTTCAACAAAGAGAGCGACGAGCAGACCAGAGCAATTATGCTTGCCGACGAAGCTCTAGGCGACGAGGACGTATCCTACCTCAATCAAGTCGTTGACGGCGTTATGGACAAGTATGACGAACTCATAGGCATAATATGCGACAATGCCAAAAATTTTAGACCCGAGAGAATTTATAGACCCGACCTTGCCGCTCTATTACTCGCGATTTACGAGATCAAATACGTCGAGTATATTCCGCCAAGAGTATCAATAAGCGAGACGGTAGAGCTAGTCAAGACCTATTCTACCGAGAAGAGCTACGTTTTCGTCAACGGCGTGTTGTCGGGCGTGTACAAACAACTAGTAGAGGAATAATTATGTTGATATACGGAAAGCAAGTTTCGGCAAATCTTAGAACTAAAATTGCCGACAAAGTAAAGGATTTTGAGAGTAGTATGGGACGTAAGCCTTGCCTTGCAGTCATTATCGTAGGCGAAGACCCCGCGTCTAAGACCTACGTTAAGAACAAAATCAACGGTTGCGCCGAGGTAGGTATGAAGTCTTTGGCTTTTGAATATCCCGACGGCGAGCCTCAACAAAATATTGAAAATACTATCCGATCTTTGGCAAAAGACGATAGCGTAGACGGCATTTTGGTACAACTTCCGTTGCCAAAGGGCTACGACGAGGGTTACCTCTTGTCGCTCATTCCCGACAGCAAGGACGTGGACGGTTTTTCTCCCGACAATCTCGGTAGACTTGCTATGGGCAAACCACGCACTGTGTCTTGTACTCCGCTCGGCGTAATGAATTTGCTTGCCGATACGGGTGTAGACCTCCAAGGCAAAAACGCGGTAGTTTTGGGTAGAAGCAACACTGTAGGCAAGCCTATGGCAATGCTTCTTCTCAACGCCAACTGCACCGTAACGGTATGCCACTCTCGCACGGTAGGTCTCGAAGAATTTACTCGCCAAGCCGACATTCTCGTAGTCGCTATCGGCAAGCCAAAGTTCGTCACGGGAGATATGGTCAAAGAAGGAGCGATTGTCATTGACGTAGGTATCAATAGAGTAGACGGCAAGCTATGCGGTGACGTAGACTTTGATTCGGTAGAGCCAAAGGCGTCGTTTATTACACCCGTTCCGGGAGGCGTAGGTCCTATGACTATCACGATGCTATTATACAACACGCTGTGTGCGGCGGTGGATAGAGAGCTTAGCAAGCAATGAGCGACGTTCTTAGCGTAAGCGTTATCAACGGCTATATTCATCAAATTTTCCTTGCCGAAGATATGTTGCACGGCGTTTCGCTCGCGGGAGAAATCTCGCAATTCAAAGTGACGTGCGGACACGCGTATTTTACTCTAAAAGACGAAAATAGCCAGCTCAACTGCACTTGCTTCAACTGTGCGCAGACCTACGTTCCCAAGGTTGGCGAAAGCGTAATTCTCAAAGGTGACGTAGACTATTACGTCAAGGGCGGTAGGCTTAGCTTTAACGCAAGGAGCATTCAACCGCTTGGCAACGGCTATCTTGCTTTGCTCTTTGAACAACTCAAAAAAAAGCTGGCGACAGCAGGATACTTCGACGAGTCCCACAAAAAGCCAATTCCTCGATATCCTCACAGAGTATGCGTAATTACTTCGGCTCAAGGCGCGGTAATTAGGGATATAATTACTACCGTTCGTCAAAAAAACACATATTTAGATATCGTCGTCAAAGACGTGAGAGTTCAAGGCGAAAGTTGTTCTCAAGACGTCATCAAAGCTATCAAAGAAGTTGATGCTATGGGCTACGACGCTATTATAATAGCAAGAGGCGGTGGCTCGATAGAAGACCTACAAGGTTTCAACGACGAGAGATTAGTGTACGCTATATACGAAGCAACCACGCCGATAATCTCGGCAGTAGGACACGAAACCGACTTTACGTTGTGCGACTTTGTTGCCGACGTCAGATGCGCAACCCCTACTGCGGCGGCCAATCTCATAGCTTTTGACCAAAAGGCAGTCGTAGATTATCTATCTAACGTCAAGAGCAATCTTTTGCAATATCTTACTCAACGTATTGACAATTATTCTAGCAAGCGTCGATTGCTGAGCCTTACGCTAGACAACGCAATTCGCACTAGGATAGACAAAGAAAATTACGCCCTAGAAACTATTAGTCATAGACTCGACAAGGCGTTTGAAATGAGGGCATTCCAAGCCAAATTGTCTATGCAAAATTTGATTGCCAAACTCAAAGCTCTCGACCCGATATCAATAGTTCAAAAGGGCTTATGGAGCGTATCTTGCGAGGGAGTAGCTATCACGGAAGTATCACAAGTAGAGGTAGACCAAATCCTTACGATTAGGTCAGTCAAAGGAAAAATTACGGCAACAGTCACGGAGGTGTCCGATGAAATTTGAACAATCAATGAAAGAATTAGAAAGCATTATAGCAAAAATGGAAGACCCGAAGACAAGCTTTGAGGAGCTCGTGCAATTATACGAAAAAGGCGTAGAGCTCAGCAACTTTTGCACCCAAATTATCAAAAACGCCGAGGCTAAAATAACAATGCTCAAAGAGGGCAAAGAAGAGGTAGTAGATTGACTTACGACCTAACCGTCAAAGCTTACCTACAACGATTTGAAGATTTGCTAGGTAGATATATACTAGATTACGATTGTCCTATCGACAGCATCAAGCAAGCCGTTTCATACAGCATTTTAGACGGCGGAAAGAGAATACGACCTTTGCTGGTATATCTCGGCGCCGAGCTTTGTGGTAGTGAGGCAAAAGAGGTAGATTATTTTGCGCTAGGCGTTGAGATGATACATTCTTATTCGTTAGTTCACGATGATTTGCCGTGTATGGATAACGACGTGCTAAGACGAGGCAAACCAACCACTCACGTCAAGTTCGGTCAAGATATGGCAGTTTTGGCGGGGGACGGACTTCTCAATATGGCGTTTGAAACTTTGCTTTTGTGTTGTAACAGCGCGAGCGACGTCAAGGCAGTCAAGTACGTTGCCGATTGTGCGGGAATTAGAGGTATGATAGGCGGACAAGCTTTAGACGTAGCCAATACCGACGAGCAGGTTGACTTAGACTCAATTCAGTTGCTTAACAGCCTCAAGACGGGCAAACTCATCAAAGCGGCGCTAGTCGGCAGTTGTATCAAATGCGGAGCAGACGACAAACTCATCGAGGCAGTCGAAGAATACGCCGAGCGCATAGGCATAATTTTCCAGCTCGTTGACGACCTTCTCGATTTGAATTCTACCAGCGCCGAGCTAGGCAAGTCTATAGGCAAGGACGCTCAGCAAAACAAAAAGACTTACACGGCAGTCGCCGGAGAAGAGCGTTGCCGTCAAACTATCGAAGAAATGCTACGTCGTGCTATTGAGGCAATCTCGCCGTATGGCTCGCGAGCAGACAATCTCATTCAATTTGCCAAATACTTGACTCATAGGCTATACTAATATATATTATTATTTGACATATAATTATATCGAACAATATGAAGATTTTAGAGCAAGTCACCAAAGAAGGTGGCGTCAAAAAACTAAATACCCGTCAACTAGAGTTTCTCAGTGACGAAATTCGTGGCGTCATCGTTGATTCCGTGCTAGTCAACGGTGGTCATCTTTCTTCTAATCTCGGCGTAGTTGAATTGGTCGTAGCGTTGCATTACGTATTTGATTTTCCTAAGGACAAACTTATTTTTGACGTAGGGCACCAATGCTACGCACACAAAATACTTACGGGCAGGCTCGACGGCTTTGCTCGCCTTAGACGTAGCAAAGGTATAGCAGGTTTCCCAAAGAGGGAAGAGAGCGACTACGACGTAGCCAACACGGGACATGCATCCACCTCGCTTTCGATTGCTTGCGGTCTGTCTAGAGCTATGCACGATTGCGAGATAATCTCAGTAGTAGGAGACGGCGCAATGACGGGTGGACTGATTTACGAAGCTCTCAACGATATAGCCGTCAACAAAAACAAGCAAATAATTATAATAAACGACAACAAACTTTCCATTTCTTACAATCAAGGCTTCGTATCTTATTATTTGTCGCAACTTAGCAAGAGTCAAGAGGGCAAATCTTTGCAAGAGATTGGACTAGATTTTTACGGCAGTATTGACGGACACGATTTCAATCAACTGATTAAGGCGTTGCAATACGCCAAAGAGTCGACGACATCCGTAGTAATTCACGTTAGTACCGTCAAAGGTAAAGGTTACGCGCCGGCGGAGCAAGATCCGGTAGCTTATCATGGCTATAGTACTTCTTCGCTCCAAAAGACATTTAGCAGTACTTTTGGCGACAAAATCGTAGATCTAGCTAGTAAAAATCAAGATATTTGGGCTATTACCGCCGCAATGAAAGAAGGTGTGGGACTCAATGAATTTGCCAGACTATATCCCGATCGTTTCGTTGACGTAGGCATAGCAGAGGGGCACGCGGTAACAATGGCTAGCGGACTTGCACTTGGCGGAAAACGCCCTATCTTTGCCGTATATTCCTCATTTTTGCAGAGAGCTTTCGACAATCTATTGCACGACGTATGTCTCAACGATTTGCCGGTAATTATTTGTGAGGATAGAAGCGGAATAGTAGGCGAAGACGGCGAAACTCATCAAGGAATATACGACGTATCCTTCCTTGCTTGTATGCCTAATATCGTCGTTATGCAACCCAAAGATTATCTTGAGCTTGACGATATGATGGATTTTGCCTTGTCACTCGATCATCCTACCGTCATCAGGTACCCAAAAGGAGATATAAAGACGATATACGACTCACACGCAGCTATAGAGCTTGGTAAGTACGAGTTTTTGCGTTATTCCAAGACCAATACAATTACTCTCATAGCAGGTGGCGCAACGGTCGTAGAGCAAGCTTACGATGCCGTAACGGAGGCACGAAAGCAAGGATATAACGTCAATCTAATCAATGCGCGATTTGTAAAACCTATTGACCTTGACGCTTTAGATTTAGTCAAGGACACTACCGTTGTCGTATTGGAAGACAACGTTCGGCGAGGCTCTTTGGGCGAAGCTATTGGCAATTATTATGCCAATCGAAACTTGGGTACTCACGTAATTGAACTCAATCTTGGCGACGGCACTCATTCGCAAGCCGGTAAGGGCGAAATTTTAGCCGACTATTCACTTGATTGCAAGAGTATATTGGATTTTATAGTTACTCACTATGCGCATTGATTTATATTTAGTTAGCAACCACGATTTATCTCGTGCCAAAGCGCAACAAATGCTCAAAGAAGGTATGATTTTGTGCAACGGCAAGCAACTTACCAAGGCGTCCTACGACGTCAAGCCCGACGACGTGGTAACAATCAATAATAGTTTTCGATACGCTTCTATTGGCGGAGACAAGCTCCAAAAGGCTCTTGACGATTTTTCTTACGACCCAAGTGGCAAAATATGCGTAGATATCGGCGCTTCAAACGGTGGTTTTACCGATTGTCTGTTGCAACACGGAGCTAACAAAGTCTACGCGGTTGACGTGGGAGAATGTGCCTTTGACGATAGACTAAAAAACGATAATAGAGTAGTCGTCAAGGATAGGACTAACGCTAGAAATCTTACCTCGCAAGACCTTGGCGAAAAGTGTGATTTTTGTTGCGTTGACGTCAGTTTTATATCCCTCAAATATCTTCTTCCTACCGTTTTTGAGTTGCTCAAAGACGGAGGAGAAACCATTTGTCTTGTCAAACCGCAATTTGAAGCGGGCAAGAGCAACCTCAGCAAAAAGGGCATCGTTACCGATCCAAAGGTGCGCCAAATGGTGCTACAAGACGTATGCGATTACGCCGTATCTCTTGGATTTACTCTCTATGGCACGACCACAGCCCCAATAAAAAATAAAAAAAATATAGAATTTTTGATTTATCTTGCCAAAATTATTGTATAATTATGCAGTTTATTATATAATTACTGTATGAAATTAGGCATTTATTCCAATCTTAACAGAGATCATGAGTGCAAAGAATGTTTGCGTTTTACTAGCCTTCTGCAAGAGCGTGGGGTAGATTTTTTGGTATGCGACAACGCAGACGGTTATTTTGACAAACAATATGTATCGGATTTAGACGCCGTTGCCTTGTGGTGTGACGTATTCGTAGCGTTTGGCGGTGACGGCACTATGCTCGAAGTTATCAACGCTTGCACGGTATACGACAAGCCTTTGCTAGGTGTCAATATGGGCAAAATAGGCTTTTTGAGCGAAATCAGTCAAGAGCAAATCAATATTGCCATTGACAAAATATTGAATAGAGAGTTTTCGGTAGAGAGTAGAATGATGCTTAAGGTTCAAGTTGACGGCAAAAGCTACTACGCTCTCAACGAAGCCTTGTTTTCTAGCAAGGACAACTGTCACGTAGTCACCGTAGATATAGCTGTTGACGGCAATTACACCGACAAAATGCGTGGTGACGGTGTGCTGGTATCTACGCCTACGGGCTCTACGGCATATTCTTTGGCGTGCAGCGGACCTATTTTGTCGCCTGACGTCGACGCAATACTCATCAATATGGTTTGTCCTCACACCTTACATTCTTGCCCACTCGTAGTCAACGGCAACAGTACGATAACGCTTACAGGTAGAGTCGGCAACAGTGCTATGCGTTTGCTTATAGACGGTCGTATCGTAGACGAGTTTGACGATACCGTCACCATTACTGTCAAAAAGAGTATTAGACAAGCTAAATTTATTAGAATGAGCAACGTCAATTTTTATCAAAAGCTTATCAAAAAACTAAGTTATTGGGGAGAGATAAATGAATAAGAAGCACAGACAACAGCTTATTTTGGACATAATCAACCAATTTGAGATAGATACGCAAGACGAGCTGGTATCTATGCTCAATTCCAAGGGTTGCGAGGTTACTCAAGCAACGGCTTCTCGTGACGTCAAAGAATTGGAGCTTATCAAAGTAGCCGGTAGAGAAAAACGCTACAAATACGCTCAAGTAAGCTCCGCGGCATACGGTGACCGCACCAAGTACGGCAATATCTTTAGAGAGAGTGTCGTATCCTTGCAATATGCGCAAAATCTCGTCGTTATCAAGACGGTGCACGGAGGCGCCAATTCTGCCGCGGCCTTTATCGACAATCTTTCCTTAAGCGATATTATTGGCTCTATCGCGGGTGACGACACTATATTTATCGCTACCAAAAATGAAGAATGTGCCAAGCGCATAACCGAACAACTCAAAAACTGCTTTTAATATATGTTACAACAACTTGTCATCAACAATATCGCAATTATCAGCAATCTTCAAGTCGAACTAGGCGTTGGACTCAACGTTTTTAGTGGCGAAACGGGCGCAGGTAAGTCGATAATAATTGATAGTATCAACTTTGTTCTAGGCAAACGCGCCGACAAATCTCTCATTAGATACGGTCAGACTCAAGCAAGCGTTTGCGCTACTTTCGATATAGCCGACTGCAATGCAACCAAAGAAGTCTTGCAAAACGTAGACGTAGACAACGACGACGATATTTTGTGCATCAAGCGTACAATGACGTTAGACGGCAAAAACACGTGTTCGGTCAATGGTGTCAAGATTACGCTTGCAATTCTTAGAGCAATCACGTCCACGCTCGTAGACGTATACGGACAACACGAATCGACGGCAATGCTTGACGATTCCAATCACCTTGCGCTGCTTGACGAGTATTGCAAAGACGAAATTGTCGAACTAAAAGACGCACAAGCTAAGTATTATTCGCAATATCGCAACACATTGTCAAGACTGCAAAAATACGGTTCAATGTCCGAGCTAAACAAAAGCGTAGATTTACTTGCATATCAAATCAAAGAGATAGAAGACGCCGATCTCAAAGAGGACGAAGAAGAGGATTTGCTCGCTACTCGCAGAATGATGAACAATTCTCAAAAAATCGTTACTGCACTCTCTTCTGCTTACAATCTCATTGCTCAAGACGAAGGTAGCGTATTAGAAAGGCTGTCTATTACTACCAAAGAATTAGAAAAAATCAGCGACGACGTGAGCGAAATAGATGATTACTTGGAGAGAATAGACGGTTGCACGTCGGAGCTCAAGGATTTAGCGTCGTCTTTGCAAGATTTGGCTGAGTCGTGCGAATTTGATGGACAACAATACGAATATATCGAACAAAGGTTAGACCTCATACGTAGGCTAAAGAAAAAATACGGCTCAAGCATAGAGGAGATTTTGCAATACAAAGACAAGTTGCAAGAAGAATACGACTTTTATTGTGACGGCGAAGCTCAAATGGAGATTTTGCAACGACAACTCGAGCAAGAAAAGCGTTTACTCGTCGACAATAGCGTTGCCCTCAGTATGCTTAGGCGCAAATATGCTCGTAAGCTAGGCGACAATATCCAAAGTGAGCTGAGCGAGCTTGGTATGAAAAATTGTCAATTTGACGCCAAGTTTGACGTAGAGCCAACCGACGAAGATCTCATAGATAAGATTACTTCCAACGGCTTCGACTCTCCCGTATTCTTATTCTCTGCCAACGCAGGTCAACCCGTCAGAGAACTTAGCAAAATCATATCGGGCGGCGAGTTATCGAGATTTATGCTTGCAGTCAAGTCAACGCTAGCCGGGTTAGAAGGCGTAGATAGTATGATTTTTGACGAAATAGACAGCGGTATCAGTGGACGTACCGCACAAGTTGTTGCTCAAAAGCTATACCAAATCAGCAAGAGTAGACAAGTCCTAGCCATCACGCATTTGCCTCAGCTTGCTAGTATGGCTGACCATAACTATCTCATAGACAAGAGCGTGCAAGACGGCGAAACCAACACCACGCTCACTAAGCTTTACGGTGATGAGTTAATCAAAGAAATTGCCAGACTTATCGGTGGCAGTCAATCGTCACAGGTGGCTATAGAGCACGCCAAAGAGCTAAAGCAACAGGCCGACGAGTCCAAACGATAATAACGATTATTTAGGTATATTCTCCTTGCTTTTTCTTACACTAATCAAAGCAAGGAGATTTTTTATGTCAAAAAGACTAAAATTTACAACGAGTTTTGTCATTCTCACAACGATAATATTAGCGATATGCTTAGGGTTTAGTTTTTCTCGAGAGGTTGTCGGTACAGTTAGGTACGCAAACTCCAACGACGTTTCGGCATATTCAAAGCTAGCCGAAGGTACAGCGGCAACCAACTATGACGACTATTTTTTACCCGATTTAGTTTTTGATACGACAACGGCTAGTTCAATCAAGACGGTCAATATTGGCGGTTTTCCCGTCGGCATCAATCTCAAGACCGACGGTCTAATAATTTTATCCAAGTGCAAAGTCGTTACTTCTAAGGGCGTCGTAGAGCCCGCTCAAACCATAGACGTCAAGAGTGGGGACGTATTATTAGCTGTCAACGATTGTCCTATCAAATGCAAAGAAGACGTAGAAAAAGCACTCAACGAATGCGATGGACAAGCTACCTTATCCATCAGACGCGGTTGCGTAATTACTAAGTACGAAATAACACCCGTAACTGACAGCGTCAACGGCAAAAAGAGGATAGGACTAGTACTGCAAGACGGCGTACTCGGCATAGGCACTATGACGTTTGTTGACGGCGACAGCGGAAAATACGCTTGTCTAGGTCATCCCATCAAGGATAGCGAAAACAACGACGTAATCTGTGGTGGTGGCAATATCTTCTCAGCCGACGTATCCGGCGTCAAAAAGGGTCAAAAAGGCAAAGCAGGCGAGCTATCTGGAATATTCGATTACACCATTATGCCAATTGGTAACATAACCAAAAACAACAAGTTCGGTCTATACGGCGAATATCAACGTCGCATATCAACTAACACGATACAAGTAGCGCATAGAGATGCCGTAAGGCCGGGAAAAGCACAAATATTGACTACCGTCAGCGGTAGTAAACCAAGATTGTACGATATAGAGATTATCAAGGCCAACAAGCAATCACAAGCAAGCGATAAAAGTATGGTAATTCGTATCGTTGACCAACAACTCCTCAAAGTAACAGGTGGCATCGTACAAGGTATGAGTGGTAGTCCTATTATTCAAAACGGTATGTTGGTCGGTGCGGTAACCCACGTGTTTATCAACGATCCGACTAAGGGCTACGGACTGTATGCTCAATGGATGATTGAGGAGTGTAACGAATAATCGAATTATAATTTAACCAATAATACTTCGCACATTCAAAATCCGCTTACGTAGCGGATTTTTTATTGCAATATTATGCGGAACACAAATAGACGCTCAAACATTGACTTTTCCTTTTCGTGCGTGTACAATATTTTTAGGCTAAATCCTTGCGAGCGTCACACGCAACCTTTTGCCATAGGATATGGCAAAATAGTGGAGAATCGCGATATAAAATAAAAATCAGCCTACGTATATAGACTGACCCACAGGGGAGACGCGATTCGTAAGGAGCACAAGCGACGGAATAGCGAGCCTTGCGAGCGTCACACGCAACCTTTTGCCATAGGATATGGCAAAATAGTGGAGA
>CALGRX010000019.1 GCA_937880755.1 uncultured Clostridia bacterium | reverse complement strand
CGCAATGACATAAATAAGTTGGGATTGTCGCTCTACGCTTTGCTAACGCAAAATGCAAGCAAAGCAATGACATTGTTGATTGAGATCCCTCGGCGCGTCAACACGCTTCGCAATGACAGCATATTAAAGCGCAATGACATAACAACGTTACACGTAGCTAACGCAAAACGTACACGGGGCAAAAACTTTGATTGACAACAAACAACTGCTTTCAATAACGAAAAAACACTTAAAATAGTATTCCTAGTAGTGCGTAAAACAAAAAATTGCCACAGCTCATGGCCGTGGCAACGGATTAGTTGAATTGTGAAAATTTAGTTATTCCTTTGTCGCGAAGTATGATATACGTCGTGCCTACTCTGCCTTGGTATTCGCTTCTCAGATAAGTAAATCTATCTTGCTCGACGGCACTTTTGATCGCTAAGCCGCAAGAACCTCTCAGCCCCGACGGCTTGTTGACGGTCTTTGCTGCTACTCCGTTAGATTTGAGATACTTAGCCCAGCCTATGGCGTCGTTGCGAGAACGGAACGTAGTGAGAAATTCCATAGTCAATCTCCTTGATGAATTTATGTAATCCGTCCTCAATACAATATATTGTATCTTATCCCAAGGAGTGACTTTATGATTTATTTGGACAATGCGGCAACGTCGAGGTTTAAGCCAAGGTGCATGACGGAGACTATGGTCAAAGAACTAAATTGTTCGAGCAACCCGGGGCGTGGCGCTCACAAGGACGCTATCGCCACTGCGGAAAAAATCTTCGGCGCAAGAAGCTTGATTAAAAAATTGGTAAAAGCTAACGAAAAATACGAAGTAATTTTTTCTTCGGGGTGTACACATTCAATCAACCTCGCTATACTTGGATACCTACAAAATTTTGCAGGTCAAAGCATAGACGTTATAGCAACGAGCAACGAACACAACGCCACTCTTAGGACGCTGTTTTTTGCCAAAAACTCGATACGTGTCAACATAATTGAAGTAAAACCGCAGTTTGACGGTAGTATAAATCCCCTAGATATCAGCCGTGCAATTACTGCCAATACAAGGCTCATTTGTCTATGCCACGCCTCCAACGTGACGGGAAGCGTGAGCGATATTGAGGCTATTGGCAAGGTTGCCAAAAATAGCGGTGTGGCCCTGCTAGTGGACTGCGCCCAAAGTCTCGGGCATATCGACGTGGACGTGACGGCGTGCAATATCGACTTTTTGGCGTGCGCAGGACACAAGGGCTTGCACGGTCCGCAGGGAGTGGGATTTTTGGTCTGGAACACAGACAAGTATCTTTTCCCTATATCGTTCGGTGGTACGGGCACGGATAGCGACGACCTCAATCAACCCGACACTATCCCCGAAGGATACGAGGCGGGCACGGTAAATTCCGCGGGTATCATCGCCCTATCTTCGTCTATCAAGTGGACTATGGATAACTTAAGACAAATCAATCTACAAGAGAGATACTTGACGGCGGAACTGCTAAAAGGGCTAAAAAATAACCGCAACGTGACGGTTTACGGCTCGTCAAACTGCGGAGTGGTGTCATTTAATTATAAAAACTATTCTTCTACCGACGTAGGCGACTACCTCAACTCTTGCAATATAGCGGTGCGTAGCGGACTGCATTGCGCGCCTTGGATACATAGGCATTTGGGTACTATAGAACGTGGTGCGGTGCGTGCGTCTATAGGCTACAACAACACCATATCCGACGTGCGCGCCATACTGCTCGCCCTGCAAAAATTGGACAAAATCAATCTTTGAGTTCGCCCACTAAGCCTTTGAGATTGTTGCGCTCACTCTCTGAAAGCATGCCTGAAGCTTGAGAATAAAAATTGTCAAGTTGCTCGTTGTTTAGCTCTCCGCTCGCTTTGCCTTGACTTGCAAGTCGGTGCATTTGTTCGATGAGCTCTTGTCTGCTCATCTTGGAATATTTGGCGATTTGTTCTTGTATCTGCGCCTCGGTCATTTTGCCCTTGCTCATTTTGCTTACTTTGCTAAATTTATTCTTTTTCATATCTCCTCCGTTCACTTTTTATTATATGCGCTCATATATTGAAACGTGAGGATAATGATATGGATATGAACGATATGCTCAAAATGATGCTAGGCTCGCAAAATAAGGACGTGCCCAATATAGACCCGTCCAACCCATTAGCTAGCCTTTTACCAATGCTGCTTGCTAGCCAAAAAAAGAATAAACCTACCGTTTCTCGCCACGGCGAAAATAGTAAAAAAGCCGATAGAGAGTTCAATTATACTCTACACAAACTCTATAACGACGACTGAATAGTCGTGCATTAGTTGGCGTTTTGTATGCCAAGTATAGTTTACTTTGCATAGCAAAGGTATTTTGTTCTATTACGCCTACGCCGTCACCAACACTTTTTGGCTACATAGCGTAGACACGGCTCTCTAAATGAGAGTCTTTTGATTTGGTATCGATTAACTTTGGATAATTAGCGCATCGAATAAGCTTTGGCGTATATCGGATAACGTGCTATCTCCCACCCGTCTATCATCTCTACCTATTGCAATTGATTGGTCGTAGACAACTTTCGCGCCACCGCCCGATTGAGCGCCTAAAACGACTATTCTATCACCCACCAGCAAGGCTTCGTCCACATCGTGCGTGACGAAGATCACGGTGGCGGTTTGCTCTTGCTTTGCCTTGACGAAATCGGCAATAATCTCGTATTTTAGTCCCACGTCAAGCGCCTTGAAAGGCTCGTCCATGAGCATTACGTCGGCTCCGTAGCAATACGCTCTTGCCAGCGAAACCCTGCTTTGCTCTCCTCCCGACAAGCCGTGAGGATAGCGTTTTTCGTATCCTTGCAACTGCATTCTACTCAGCGCCGACTTGATTTTGGCGTCCTTGCCCTCGTCTTTGCCCAGCACTAAGGCGAGATTGTGATACACGTCGATATTGTCTATGAGAGTGGGTTGTTGAAAGACGTAGCTAAGCCTATTAGGGCGTGGCTCGATACTGCCGCCGTACTCGACTTGGGAGCAAACGGCACGCAAAAGCGTGGTCTTGCCACAGCCCGACTTGCCCATAATACAAGTTATTTTATTATCCTCGATATCCAGGTCAAATCCGTCGAAAACGACTTTGTCGCCGTATGATATCTTCAAGTCTTTTATCTTCATATTTTCCTACTCGTATAAATCTTTTTTAGGATTGCCATCAAGCCCTCAAGTGCTCCGCCAAGCAATATCGCAACTATCGTCCACGCCAGCAAAATAGGCGTATCAAGATAGATTTTGCTAAGTTGCATACCAAGTCCTATGCTGTCTTTGGTCTGCGCCAAAACTTCGGCTGCGATGACGAGCTTGACCGTCAAGCCGAGAGTTGATTTTACCGTGTCGAATAGCGACAGTGCCGTGCACGGAAGATATAGGCTTTTGACTCTCTGCCACGCCCCAACCTTGTATATCTTGCACATGTCGACAAGGTCCTTGTCAACCCCGTCTATTGCCGACAAGTATCCGCCGTATATCAGCGGACATATCACCACGAAAGCCACCAAAATCGGCGACACGTAAGACGATACCCACACGAGTGCCAGCAATATGACCGACATAGTTGGAATAACTCTCACTATCACTATAACGGGAGATAAAAGCTTGCGAATAGGTCGAATGAGTGCCGATAGCACTGCAAGCAAAATACCTACAGCAAAGGCAAGTGCAAAGGAGAGCAAACTTCTAAGCAAAGTATGCCCCACCGACAAGTAAAACTCCGCCGACTTTACAAGCTCAAATAGCGACGAAAAAGTGGTGGATATGGAGGGAAACAACAGCTCCGACCCTACCGCCTTTGCCGTGATGCCCCACAGCGCAAGTATTACGCCAAGGGCAACCAGCGGCATCAAAATATCTAGTATCTTTAGCGATTTGGCTCTCAACGATACAATCCTCTATCCGGCATTTTTCCGCCGACTGCATTTGGCGCGATACTATATACCGCATTGAGTGTTGCGTTGATATACTCGTAGTAAGTAGCCGAATCGTACGTCTTGATATTACATCTAGTTACGATTGCGGGTGCCAAAGTGTCGGGCAATGCCGATTGAGCGTATACGCTCTTGATTGCGGCAACCGCGCCCGCAGTGTCTTCTACGATATACTGTTCGTTGGCTACGAAAGCGGCAACTACAGCGTCAAGCAACTTGGTATTGTCAACCACGTCGCCCTTAGCGATGAGCACTGCTTGAGCGTATCCAACTTGCTCTGCTGAAATAGCGGTTTTCCACAAATTTTGCAAATCCATAGCCCTAAAAAGTCCTTTGGTGGTGGCTGCGGTGCAAGCAGGCTCGCCGATAATACCGTACGCCTCTTGCGACTTGTTTTGAGCTGCTTTGAGCGAAGAAATAGCCTCTTGTCCGTCGGCTACGTACTTGATAGCCACCTTACCTTCTACTACGCTCTCGCTGACTACGAACTCGATTGAACTTTGAGTGAGTACCGTCTTAAAAACCATATCGGGTACGCTACCTTGACCGATTGAGTAGACTTGTTTGCCTACTAGGTCGGATAGAGTTGCGTTTTGCTTGTCAACGTTGGACATAATATAGAGATTGCCGTTGGTGACGCTAGCAAGCAACTTGACTTTCTCTCCACTGTTGTACATCTTGGCGGCAAGATTGGCAGGCACTACCGCAAAGTCGCTAGTCATTGCCTTTTCTGCTATTTGGCTTGACGCCACTACCTGCACGTCAAGCTTGTTGCCGTCAATATCCTTGCCGATGAGCCCCGCAACCGACAACGCGGGCGCACCGTCGGGAGCTACGAGGGTGTATTCCCCCGTCGCTTCTTTTTGACAAGCGACAAGTCCCAAAGAGCAAACAGCCAAACATGCAATAATTGCTACAATCAATAGTTTTTTCATATATATACTCCTAAAATTTTTATTCTTTAATATTCTTTGACGGTGGATATACGAGTTTTACAACCCTCCACCACCTATGGTGGCCCCCCCTTCCCTTGCACAGGGACGGCTTTTTATAAGGTTGAGATTGCCGCGTTTCACTCGCAATGACATTATAGGCAATCCCTCTGTCTCACCTTTCGGCGAGCTATCTCCCTTTACACAAAGGAGGCTTCAATAGGTTGAGATTGCCGCGGCTATTTCATAGCCTTTGCTAACGCAAAATGTACACAGCGCAATGACACACTACTTGGTCGGTGTTCCTACACCCTTTGACGGTGGAGATACGAGTTAGGCGAGGAGATACTATCGCACTTCTCGCGGTGGAGATGCGAGCAAGACAAGGAGAGTGAGGACGGCGTGAGGGAGCATACTAATGCGTATGTGACCGAACGCACCTACAAACTCGACACAGTATTGCGACGCATATCCGCCGCGAGAGCACCGTCAAATTTCAACTGAAGTTATCGCTGACTTAACACTCACTCCGTTCAATTTTCCCAGCTTTCCGCTGAGTGCCGATATATCATCGTTGCTACCCTTGACGATGACGCTTATCGTGTTGATGCCGTGCTCCTTGATAGGCACGCCCATTCTGCCGACGATGATATCTGCATATTGACTGAGTAGGTCTTGTACCTTTTTGGCTTGCTCTTTGTCGGCTTGAAGTACAATGCCGACGACTCCTATTCTTTGCATATTTCCTCC
Source organism: uncultured Clostridia bacterium (assembly GCA_937880755.1). Classification (GTDB taxonomy): domain Bacteria; phylum Bacillota; class Clostridia; order Christensenellales; family UBA3700; genus HGM11368. The sequence continues at coordinate 5,055 of CALGRX010000019.1, read as the reverse complement.
AAAAAAATCTCCGCTCGCCAAGGCGAACGGAGAATACAATCGTATATTATTGTTGCTCTTACTCGCCGAACTAACGTTGATTCAGAATAATTGTAGTATCTTGCACGAGAACAAGTCCTCGTACATGATTGATTATAATATATAATAGCTTAGGCGCTTTGTCAAGACTTTTTTCGCTTGCGTGAGGTTTTGTCGTACTATCAATAGATATTGTGAAACACAATCCCCCACCCGACAAATGCGGGAGCACCCTTTACACAAAGGGGCGTTGTAATAGGATAGAGATTTCTACGCTCGCTTTGCTCGCTCTGAATGACAAAACTACTAGATATTGCCACGCTCCTTGTAGTCGTTAGCAATGACAAAACTACTAGAGATTGTCACGCTCCTTGTAGTCGTTAGCAATGACAAAACTACTAGAGATTGTCACACTCCTTGTAGTCGTTAGCATTGACGTTGTTGCTTTCGATAGGTGGCTTTCTATAAACAATAAAAAGGCAACTCTCGTAGAAAAGTTGCCTTATAAACTTAGACATAACATTGAGTTTCTTAACCTTTGAGGACTGCCAATGCACGCTTTACGTAAGGGTCTTTATTGTACTCGTCGGCAGGGAGCGTGAGATAGTTGGCTTTTTCCGGGGTAAAGCCTAAGCCGTGAATGCACTTGGTCCATTGCAAATTGCCGTTGTCGTCGTTGGTTGGCACGTAGTAGTAGCCGTTGGTGATATAGAGATAGTATTTGCCACCGCTGAGCGGGAACACCTTTTGCGCAACGCCCTTGCCGTAGGTTGTGTTGCCGACGATTGTAGCGTTGTTGTAATATTGCAACGCACCGATTAGTGCCTCGGAACTCGAAGCCGAACCGTTGTTGCACAAAACCACGACTTCAAAGTCGTCAATGCTCTTGCCAAGGTATACGGCGTTGAGGTACTCGCCGTCGTAGCCGTATTCCGACAACGTGGTATAGTAAGTTTCTTCAAATTTACCGTTGCCCGTATTGGAGTTGAGCATAAGCAAAGGAAGTTCTCCGCTACCCTCGTTTTTGACAAGGAACTTGGCGATAAAGCCGAGAATTTCCGCATCTCCGCCACCGTTGTCACGCAAGTCTAGTATTAGCTTGTTAGGATGAGCGGGATCTTGACGGAACTCTTGAACGCAGTTGTAGAAGTCAAGACATGCGCTTTCGCTAAACTCGACCAACTTGATAAGTCCCGCTTTTTTGCCGCCGGCTTCATCTATAACTCCGCCGATTGCATCGCAAGAATAGTAGTAGGCGTATTTGCTCTCAACGATTTCTTTGACGATAAGATAGTCGTAATAATATGCGTCTTCCAACGCCCCGTCCGTCTTGACGGTTCTCACGCCTACTATGCTGCTTTGTGCAGTGGCAAGCAAGGCTCTAAGGTTGGCGTTAGTCATATTCTCCACACGCGTCCACGTCTCTCCGTCAAGGGCTAGAGCGTAGACCCTATCGCCAATCTCCAACTTGAAGTTGTCGCTCTCGGTAAGCTCTACTTTGGCATTTTCGTCGTTTCTTCTGACTTTTTGGTAAGCAAAGGCATTGGCAGCAGGAGAATTGGGCATAACAAAACTTATCGAATGTCTATTGTATAGGTCGGTATTGACGTTGAAGCCCATAGTCGGGCCCGTTTCTTGCGGTGTTGCCTCAACTATGCCGGTAAATTTGTCGACGCTACCCGTCACGGCTTGAGTGGCTATCTCTTGAAATTCCGACCAAGATATATCCTTGTAGTAGTATTTGTCTAGCAGCTTGTAAGCTTGAATGAGCATAGGCATATCACCGCTTATACCCATAGAGCTAGCGTAAAATACGCCGCTGACAAACATGGCAACCGCTAGAATAATCACCAAAACGGTGAACAAAATCGTTTTGCCTACCTTCTTTAGCTTTGGCTCAGGTTGCTCTTGCTTAGGCATCATCAAAGGTTGCTTGTTTTGCTCTTCGGCAACTTCTTGAAAAATATCGTCCATTATTCTCCTCTGTCGGCTACGTTGTATTGACTTGACGCGTCGTAGTAATTATTGACGTCAATCTCTCCGTTTATCAATCTAATAGCCGTAATTTTTTTGTCTTGGTATATAACGTCTATCGGCTTGGCGCAACGATAGAATTTGTCCTCTGTATCAATAAGCCACTCGCCGTCTTTGTATCGCAAAATCGCCGTCTCGGGTTCTCCGCCTCTGATTAGCGCAGTGGCTACGTGCCTTGGATAAGAATTGCCTACGATAGTATCTACAATCGTGCAACCACCCATAACGTAGATTTGATTGGATAGCATTTGCGCTTCGGCAAGGTCATCGGTGAGCCAAAGTACGCTTTTACCCTCTAGCAAGGGACGTATGCGTTGCAAATACTCTTGTCTATACTCGCCCAAAACCGTAAGCGGATTGTCGGCTACGTATAGCGTGCGACTTGGCGCTAATAGCCTTGCCACACTTACTTTGGCAAGAGTCGTATCGTCTATCGAAGATATCGGCATATCGAGTACGCCTGCAATATCGGTGATCTGAGCTAATTCGTCTATCTCGTCAATGCTCTGTCCTCTGAGCGTAAGTGGCTCGATTAGACTTGCTCTAACAGTAGACTTGCGTCTATATGAGTCTCTGCCGAAGGTCATACCGAAGTTGCGACGTTGCAAAGACGTAGTAGTCAAGTCTTGTCCGTACATAGTTATCGTGCCGTTGCTTGGTCGCTCCAAACCGCATATCGTGCGTGCAAGATTGGTCTTGCCCGAGGCGCTCTCTCCCACTACTACGGTGATAGCGCCAAGAGCAACTTGCATACTTACGCCCGTCAGCCCTACGTAGCCACCCGCATAGATCATATCTACGTCTCGCAACGACAACAAAATATCTTCCATATATTTATTATATATTTATGTGTAGACAACTGCAAGTATTATTTTGGTAAAATGTCTGTTCAGCCGGACAAGATAAAATAAATATAATATAAATTTATTCTATCAAGTGAATATAAAAAAACGGGCAAACCCGTATATTTTACTTAATCTTCAAAATCATTAAAATATTCTTTATCAAAAAACTGCGATAACGTTATACCCGCACCTTGACAAAAGGCTTTAATCGTTGATACTTTGGAACATTTCGTTCTACCCTTTATCAAGTCGTAAATCGCCGACGGAGATTTGCCTCCGTTTAACGTTGCCTCACAAACGTTGATATTCTTTTCTTTACATATCTCGTCAATTCGTTTTATTATTGCGTCGTTGATATTCATAATACTACCTTTCGTGGAATTTCTTATCGCTATTCCACGAAAGTATTATATGAATTAGCAAAATTTATATCTCGTGGAGTTCCACGATATTGACTTTATTTAACCTATCGCTTATAATATTTCGCGGTATTCCACGATATTACGAAGAGAGAGTTATGCAAGTTTGTTTTATTGGGCATAGGAATCTTGAAAAAACTGAAGAACTTATATCTTTATTAAGAGAAACAATAGTAACACTCATTGACAAAGGGGTTACAACCTTTCTATTTGGAAGCAAGAGCGAGTTTGATAATTTGTCGTGGAAAATTGTTACCGAACTTAAGAAAAACTATCCTTTGATTAAAAGAGTCTACGTTAGGGCTGCTTATCAATTTTTAGACAAATCTTACGAAGAATACTTTCTTCAATCTTATGAAGAAACTTATTTTCCGATAAAATTAGAAAATGCCGGTAAATTTTCTTACGTTGAACGCAATTATGAAATGATTGACAATTCTACGTATTGCGTGTTTTATTACAACGAAGATTATATACCACCCCTAAATCGAAATACTTTATTACCCTCAAGTAACAATAGTGGCACGAAAATCGCTTATGAATACGCTACAAAAAAGAAAAAAATAATAATCAATTTGTATAGATATACGTGAGTTTAGAAAAAATAGAGTTCTTAATAAGGTAAACGTTTCCTTAATTTAATCACTTGACGTGAGATTGCTACTGCATACTGCGTATGCTCTTTGTCGGCGCAAAAAGCACACCGCGTAATTACATACGCATTAAGTTGTGGGGTTACGCTACGCTCAACCGCAATGACGTAATAAAAAACCGACAGCTAAGTGCAGTCGGTCTTATCGTTTTATCCGTAATTATGCTTAGATAATTCCATTAAGCCTCGGTAGCAACGTCCTCAACCTTGTAGAGTTTAGGCAAGGTATTAGCCTTGTTCATAACGCCGAAGATTTGGTTGGTCATTGCTTTGCTGGCAAGAAGTGCCGCACCGCAACCGAGAGTAATTGCTCCGTCAGGGAATACGTAGAGCGCGTTGTATGCAAGCGAATAAACCCACGGATTGGAGAAACCGTAGTCGGCTGCGTATTCTCCGAAATATACCGCGCCCGATATTAGGTGGCAGAGGTACCTAGCTACAACGGCAATAAGCACGCCGAGAGCAAATGCAGGGAGAGCCTTGAGACGGTCACGCAAAACGCCGCCCAAAAGTCCTACCATGCCGAAAGCAAGCGGATAGTCGAGCAAAAATTGGATTGGGTGCACAATCCACGGGTCTTGTACTGCTTGCAAAATGCCGTAGACAAGTCCGCATACAACGCCTCTCTTAGGTCCAAACATATAACTATACAATATGATTGGAAGAAGCGAAGCGAGCGTAATAGAGCCGCCGTAAGGGGCTTTGAATACTCTAATGTAAGAAAGACCGAACGCCATCGCCACGCATATCGCCGCATAAACTACGCTGAGAGTATGCTCTTTGCCATTGCTACCCGACTTACGGTCTATCATTACCGAAATGATGACTATCGCGAGCACGGCTACGGCAAACACTCCGATGAGCAAGGCTTGGTACTTTTGGGAATACTCGCCGTCTTTGGACGTCTGTACGATAAAGTAAATCGCAACGGCTACGGCATAGGCAAGCGCCACAGCCAAAGCAACCAAAGAGAATTTTTTGAAGTAGTCCTTGCGCAAAAGTCCGATGACCACACCCGCAACTATCAAAGCCGCCAAAAGTATGAGTGCAACGGAGAGAATGATTCCTCTGTCGGAATCAAAGTTGA
>CALGRX010000018.1 GCA_937880755.1 uncultured Clostridia bacterium | reverse complement strand
AGCAAGGTATCCAAGGTCCACAAGGTGAGCAAGGTATCCAAGGTCCACAAGGTGAGCAAGGTATCCAAGGTCCACAAGGTGAGCAAGGTATCCAAGGTCCACAAGGTGAGCAAGGTATCCAAGGTCCACAAGGTGAACAAGGTATTCAAGGTGAGACGGGACGTATCGGCTTTGTAGTTACGGATTATGCACAATTCAACGCTGCCGTAAAGGTGAATAACGCATACGTTGTATTGGCAAACGACATTACTTTGACTGCTACTGATAGAATTATTGCAACGAAAAACGTAATAATTGATTTGGGTGGATTTACCGTAACGGGCAAAGATGATGTAATTAAGATATCCGGTAAAAATGCAAACGTAGTTTTGAAGAACGGAAACATCAAATCAACCGGTGGTGAGGCAATCGTTGTTATTGACGGTTCAACGCTTGTTGTAGACGAAGTCAACGTAAATTCTAGTGAAGCAAGTTTGGCTGTATTCGATGCTGCTAACTTGACTGTCAACGGCGGTACTTATACGACTGTAGACAATATTGTAATTATGACCAACGGAACTACCGGTAGAGGTAAAAATAATATCGTTGTCAACGGCGGTACCTTCAACGGTAATATCAAATCTAGCGGATATATCGCAGGCGGTATTTACGTAGCCAACGACGATACCGTAGTTGTCAACGGCGGTACTTTCAATATCGTCAACGGTGTAGGTATCGTGGCTCGTTCGGGTAACACTACCGTCAACGAAGGCGTTGTATTCAACATCAATTGTGACGGAACCATGACCGCAGGTAGAGTAGGCGACGCAAAAATCGATATTACTATACCTCACGAATTGGTATTGGATTTGAGTGCCAATTATCCTGGTGGAACTCCTACAATTATCAACAATGGTAATTATGAAGTGTACGTACACGAAACTAACGTAGCTTAATATACTGCGTGACAAAACAAATAACTGCGACAAGAGCAATCTCGTCGCAGTATTTTTTTGATCGATTGGGTAGAGTGTGAGAAATACTTTTTGGCAGTTTTGTCGTAGACTCATAGTATAGAATTGGATTTATAACCCTTCCACCGCTACTGCGGTTTTCTTACGGCATATATGATTCACAGTGACATATTGCAAGAGATTTCCACGGACATCAACGTCCTCGGAATGACATTTTAATAGCAATCCCTCAGTCAGCAATGCGGCAACCCCCTTTACACAAGGGACGGCTATCAATCGGTTGAGATTGCCACACTTCGTTCGCAATGACATAATGTGTTTGAGATTGCCACAGCGTGTAAACACGCTCTTTGCTGTCGCAAAATGCACGCAACGCACTAACATACGGATAGAGATTCCTACACTCGCTTTGCTTGCTCTGAATGAAAAACTGCTAGGCATACGCTACACCCAATGACATATAATATTTATCGCAATGACAATAGTATTGGAATTGCAAAAAAAGACTACCCGAAGGTAGTCTTTATGTATTTTTTTGAATTACTTGCCGAGAATTTCGTCAGCCTTGCCTGCGCAACCCAAAACCTCGATAAGTTTGTGCTTAACGACGGCTTTGATGTTGGTTCTTGCGTCACCGAGATATTGTCTTGGGTCGAAGTGATCAGGATGCTCTGCAAAGTGCTTTCTGATACCTGCGGTGCAACCGAGTCTAAGGTCGGAGTCGATGTTGATTTTGCATACCGACATAGCTGCAGCTTGGCGCAACTGTTTCTCAGGGATACCTACTGCATCAGGCATCTTGCCACCGTTTTCGTTGATAATCTTGACGAACTCTTGTGGAACGGAAGAAGAACCGTGCAATACGATAGGAAATCCAGGAAGTTGAGCGGAAACTGCTTCGAGAATATCGAATCTGAGTGGAGGTGGAACGAGTACGCCGTTCTCGTCTCTGGTGCATTGGTCAGGCTTAAACTTGTAAGCGCCGTGGGAAGTACCGATTGCGATAGCCAAAGAGTCAACGCCCGTTCTCTTGACGAAGTCAACTACTTCTTCTGGTCTGGTGTAAGAACCAACTGCGTGAGATACCTCGTCTTCGATACCAGCCAAAGTACCCAACTCGCCCTCTACGGTAACGTATGGATGATTGGTGGTGTCGTGAGCGTATTCTACGACCTTCTTGGTCAATGCAACGTTGTCTTCATAAGAGAGAGCCGAGCCGTCTATCATTACGGAAGAGAAACCGCCGTCGATACAGCTCTTGCACAATTCGAAAGAATCGCCGTGGTCAAGGTGGAGAGAGATAGGCAAACCGGAAACTTCTACGGCAGCCTCAACCATCTTTCTAAGATATACAGGATTAGCATAATTTCTTGCGCCCTTGGATACTTGAAGGATGAGAGGTGCGTTGACTTCCATAGCCGCCTCAACGATACCTTGAATGATTTCCATGTTATTGACGTTGAAAGCACCGATAGCGTAACCACCGTTGTATGCTTTTTCAAACATCGCTTTTGTGTTCATTAATGGCATAACCATTACCTCCTCAAAAAAATAATTTTTTAACAAAGATATGTTATCATACCTTGTGACAAATATCAAGTCTTTGAACAAAAAAGTGCAAATATGGCGATTTTGGCATTTACATATCGCTCAAAAGGTGTATAATATTATCAATATAAATCGCAAGCCTTATATAGGTAAATAGGAGATATGTATATGATGGTGGACAAAAGAGTGGAAACTCTGGCAAAAAATCTCGTCAACTTTTCTTGCAAGGTCAAGAAGGGCGATAGAGTGTTGGTGGAAGCCTTTGGAATAGACTATCAATTAGTCAACTGTATAGTCAAAGAAGTTTACGCCGTGGGTGCTTATCCTTTCGTTAGCGTCAAGGATAACCGCATTGAGAGAGAAATATATAAGGGTATGAGCGAAAATCTCGCTAACGATATGGCAAGATACGACGGCTACAAGATGGACGAGATGGACGCATATATCGGCATAAGAGGCGGAGAAAACGCATTTGAAACCTCCGACGTGCCAAGTGAAAAGATGGGTATATACAATAGGTTGTATTCTTTGCCCGTTCATCACGAAAAGAGAGTCAAGCACACCAAGTGGGTGGTATTAAGATATCCAACCCAAGGTATGAGCAGTATGTCGGCTATGTCTACCGAGGCATTCGAGGACTTCTACTTCGACGTGTGCAACCTCGACTACGCCAAAATGGACGAGGCTATGACTCCACTCGTAGAACTACTCAACAAGACCGATAGGGTGCGTATAGTTGCGCCTAACACCGACCTTAGATTTTCTATCAAAGGTATCCCTGCCGTCAAGTGTAGCGGTGAGAGAAATTTCCCCGACGGAGAAGTCTATACCGCGCCCGTCAAGGACAGCGTCAACGGCTATATCACCTACAACGCTCCGACGAGCAAAAACGGCTATAAGTTTGAGAATATCAGACTAGAATTTGAAAACGGTAAAATCGTCAAAGCAACTGGCAACAACGACAAGGCTTTGCAAGAGATTTTCGACACCGACGAGGGCGCAAGATACGTGGGCGAGTTTGCCCTAGGCGTCAATCCTTATATCAACAAGCCGATGGGTGACATTCTATTTGACGAAAAAATCAGCGGGTCTATCCACTTTACCCCCGGCAGTTGCTACGACGAAGCGCCCAACGGCAACACCTCGGCGATACATTGGGACTTGGTGCTTATCCAAACTCCACAATACGGTGGAGGAGAGATATACTTCGACGACGTGCTCGTGCGAAAAGACGGCTTGTTCGTACTACCCGAGCTAGAGTGCCTAAACCCCGACAATTTGAAATAAGTAGATACGTACGGTTGGGAACAACAAAATTCGGGCAACGTAGTAATTCATTGCACCGACGGCGATATTGCCAAAGAATAAAATGCCAAGTAGTAATCGAGAGGTTGCTACTTTTTTGCCGAAAAAACAAATAAAAATAACAAAATACATATAATTTACAACTTTTTGGATAATTTGCTTGCAATAATCGAATATAATTGTTAAAATATTGGCAGTAACAAATAAGAATTTATTTTTTTGGAGGAATATAATTATGGCAAATGTAAGAGTTGCAATCAACGGTTTTGGCCGTATCGGTCGTCTCGCTTTCAGACAAATGTTCGGCGCAGAGGGCTATGAAGTAGTCGCTATCAACGATTTGACAAGCCCAAAGATGCTTGCTCATCTTTTGAAGTATGACACCATGCAAGGCAACTACGCAAGAGACCACAAGGTTGACTTTACCGACAATTCTATCATCGTTGACGGCAAAGAAATCACCATTTACGCAAAGGCTAACGCTGCAGAGCTTCCTTGGGGAGAACTCAACGTTGACGTAGTGCTCGAGTGCACCGGTTTCTACACCTCTAAGGCAAAAGCTCAAGCTCACATCGACGCAGGCGCTAAGAACGTCGTCATCTCCGCTCCTGCAGGCAACGACCTTCCTACTATCGTTTACAACGTAAACCACAAGACTTTGACCAAAGAAGACCACATCATCTCGGCTGCTTCTTGCACCACCAACTGTCTTGCTCCTATGGCTAAAGCTCTCAACGACTACGCTCCTATCCAATCGGGTATCATGACCACCGTTCACGCTTACACAGGTGACCAAATGATCCTTGACGGACCACAAAGAAAGGGCGACCTCAGAAGATCAAGAGCAGGCGCTATGAACATCGTTCCTAACAGCACCGGCGCTGCTAAGGCTATCGGTCTCGTTATCCCAGAACTCAACGGCAAGCTCATCGGCTCTGCTCAACGTGTTCCTACCGCTACCGGTTCTACCACTATTCTCGTAGCAGTAGTTAAGGGTAAGGACATCACCAAAGAGGGTATCAACGAGGCTATGAAGGCTCAAGCTACTGAATCTTTCGGTTACAACACCGATGAAATCGTATCTTCCGACGTCGTTGGTATGAGATTCGGCTCTTTGTTCGACGCTACTCAAACCATGGTTTCTAAGATTGACGAGGATACCTACCAAGTACAAGTCGTTTCTTGGTACGACAACGAGAATTCTTACACCAGCCAAATGGTAAGAACTATCAAATACTTTGCAGAGCTTAACAAATAAGGCTAACAAGTCAATACGCAAAGGGGCGGATAACAATCCGCCTCTTTTTGTTGAAAGCAAATTGTATTATCTATGTTGCACTTAGTTTGGCAATACACTAAACTTATTCTAAAAACGCAAGGTTCAACTAGTATTACCGTGAGAATTAGTGCGTTTTGTCACAACTAAAACTAGCAAATTTGTAGTGGTACGGGTATTGACAAAATGGTGTTATTTTATTAAAATATCTTAGGAGAAAGTATGAAGCTCAATAGCCAACAAAAGCGAAAACAGTTTTTGTCCAAACTAAAATACATAGTCGTTCCTGTCATTGCCTACGGTGGCGTGGCGGGGATTTTTACGGGCTTTATCGTCAGTTTGTTCAATCTCTGCGCCAATTTTTTGTCGGGCAAGAGTAGCGAGATTTACTCTTACGTTGCCGAGCACCCCGTTTTTATCCCACTGCTATTTGCGGGACTAATCGTTTTGGCGTTGGCAATGTACGCTATACACAAGGCTTGCCCGCACGTAAGGGGTAGCGGAATGGTGCAAGCCGAGGGCGTGATGAGAGGCTTGGTGACGCTCAAGTGGCTACGCACTTTGATTGCTACTATCACGGGCTCGTTTATAAGCTTTTTTGCGGGGCTATCGCTAGGCTCGGAAGGCCCGTCGGTGCAAATAGGCGCAATGACGGCGCAAGGTGCTAGCGAACTGATGGGAAGTCGTCCCGCCAGAAAGCGATATATCACGACGGGCGGTGCCTCGGCAGGTCTTGCAGTAGCCTTCAATGCACCGCTGACGGGTATTATCTTTGCCCTAGAAGAAGCGCATAGAAGATTTACGCCTATGATTTTGATGACGGCTTCTTCGTCGGTGATATCGGGTACCATTACCTATCGACTTTTGTCCACGTTGTGGGGCGCTGGCGACAAGGTGCTGTTCGATATGGGATATATCAAGCCTATCGCTACGGCAGACTCGTGGATGCTACTTATCCTAGGTCTAGTGTGTGGCTCAACGGCGATATTCTTCAACTTTGCGCTCATTCGCACTCAACAATTTAGCGACAAGTTTGAAAAGAAATTTCCGTATTGGCTTAGGCTTATATTGGTATTCGTTTTGACGGGTGTTACGGGACTCGTGCTTAGCGACGTCAACGGCGGTGGCCACGGACTTATAATCAAAATCGCCAACCTTGACTTTACGTGGCAAATGCTAATTTTGTTGCTTTTTGTAAAGTTGATAATGATAATATTCTGCTACAATTCGGGTGCAACGGGAGGTTTGTTTATACCTATGCTTGCCATCGGAGCGTTGGTTGGGGGACTGTGCGGAAAGCTCTTTATCGCAATGGGACTCGACGAGGTGTATTACAAGGCTATCGTGTGTATTGCTATGACTACCTTCTTTGGCGCAAGCGTGAGAGCACCTATTACGGCGATTGTGCTTATCGTAGAGATTACGGGTTATTCGGCGGGCTTTTTGTCTTCGGCGATAGCTATTTTTAGTGCCTATATGGTGGCGGAGCTTCTAGGCAATAGACCTATATACGACAGTATGCTTGCTCGTTTTGTCCAGATACAAAACAAGGGTACTACTATCAAGACGGTCACCTTCGAAGTGCAGATAGAGCTAGGAGCGTTTTTGGTAGGCAAGAGCGTCAGCGACATTTTGTGGCCTGCCAACTGTCTTGTCAAGAGCCTAACTCGCGGAGAAGAACATATCGTGCCCGACGGCGAAACTCTCATCGAAGTGGGGGACATTCTCAATATCGAGGTGGAGACCAACAACCCAAAGAAGTCCTATGCTTATATCAAAGACCTCGTGGCGTAAAAAAGGTCGATACGTAACGACTTTTTAGACAAAAAAGACTCAATACTTGTGTATCGAGTCTTATTTTTTTGCTTATTTTTTATTGGGCTAGGGCTAATTAAAATTCGATATCGAATATATCGGTGCAGAGCTTTTCGGCGTACATAGGCTCGTGACTGACGAGAATGATTGCGCCTTTGTATTCGGCTAGTGCCTCGAACAAAGCTTCTTTGGAATTGACGTCGAGGTGGTTGGTCGGCTCGTCGAGTATGAGGAAGTTGCTTTCCTTTTGCATAAGTGCGCACAGCTTGATTTTGACTTGTTCACCACCCGATAGAGAGCCTATTGCCTTGGTAGTCAATTCTTTCTTCAGTCCCACTCTGGCTAGTTGGGTGCGAATATCCTTTTGGCTCATCTTGGGATAGGTTTCGTTCATAAAGGTAATGGCGTTGTATTCCATAGTGCGGAATTGCAAGTCTTGCTCGATATAGTTGATTTTGCTATTGACGTTGAAGGAGAACTTGCCCGATATTGCGGGGAGCTTTTTCATCAAGGTTTTGAGTAGGGTGGTCTTGCCAAGTCCGTTGGTACCTCTTATCCATAGTTTGGTGTCGCTTGCCATCTCGAAAGAAATTGGTGGCAAAATCGCCTTGCCGTCGTAGCCTATCTCGAGGTTTTTGACTTCTAGCATATGCTTGGTGACTGCCAAGGTGTAAGGGAAGTCGAAGGTTGGCTTTTCGACGCTGACGGGTTTTTGCATAACCTCTATTCTGTCAAGCATCTTTTTGCGGGAGTTGGCCATACCTGCAGTTGCCGCGCGAGCCTTGTTGCGAGCAATGTAATCTTCCATTTTCTTTATCTCGCGTTGTTGACGCTCGTAACTGTCGGCGTATTGCTTGGCGTTTTGCTCGTGTTGAGCCAAAAACTCGTCGTAGTTGCCCCAATACTTGCGTATCGTAGAGTTTTCGATATTGACGATGATTTTGCACACGTCGTTGAGGAAGACGGTATCGTGCGAGATGAGAATAAAGGTGCCCTTGTAACTATCCAAAAACTTGCGAAGCCACTCAATATGCTCTAAATCAAGGAAGTTGGTAGGCTCGTCGAGGAGCATAACGTCAAGGTCTTCTAGCAGTAGTTTGGCAAGCATCAATTTTGCACGTTGACCACCGCTTAGCTTAGATATCACGGTATCGTAGCCGAAGTTGTGCACGCCGAGTCCGCCTGCAACCTTTTTGATTTTGCTATCCAAATCGTAGAAATCCTCGTTGTCGAGATATTCTTGCATTTTGGACGAGCGATTGATGAGTTTGTCCAATTCGTCGGGGTCCTCCACAGTCGCCATATCGCAATAGAGTTGCTCTAACTTTTCGTTGATTTCGTATAGATAATTGAAGGAAGAACGCAAGTATTCCATCACCGTCTGCGAGCGATCAATGTCGGCGTGTTGGTCAAGATATCCCCAACGAATACCGCTGAGCCATTTGATTTCGCCCGAGTCTTGAGGGAGTCTTCCCGCGATGATATTCATAAAGGTGGTTTTGCCCGCGCCGTTGAGTCCGACTATACCTATATGCTCGCCGTTGTTGACGGTGAGGTCGGCGTTGTCGAACAAAACCTTGGAATCGAAGATATGGGTCAAGCCCTTGATAGTCAAAATACTCATACCGACATTGTATAGTTTGGCACGTGATTTGTCAAACGAATAGAAGGGGTAAGACGTATTGCATATTGACAGTAATGCACGGGCGTATTATAATTATTATATAAAACGATAGATTAGTCACTACGTATTGGTAATGTGATTGGAGAGAATTGATATGAAGATAGATTTGGCAGGCGTGTGGAGTTTCGGACAAAAAGACAAAGAGGAGCGTTATGCCGCTAAAGTGCCGGGGTGCAACTTTTTGGACTTGATGGCGATCGGACTTATCGAAGATCCTTTCGTCAAAGACAACGAGAGTAAGTGCGATTGGGTTGCGCTCAAGGATTGGACTTATAGCAGAGAGTTTGAATTGCAAAAGGATGCGCTCGAATTTGACGAGGTGTATCTCGTGTGCAAACAACTCGATACTATAGCAGACGTGTACCTCAACGGCAATCTCGTAGGCAAAGCCGACAACTGCCACATTGCGCACGAATGGGAAATTAAAAACTTGCTCCAAGAGGGCAAAAACTCGATACAAGTCGACTTTTTTTCGCCTGTAGAGTACGTGTTTGCCAAGCAAGCCAAAGAGCAATGCCCTAACAATAGCAACGGTTTGACGGGCATTCCGCATATCAGAAAACCACAATGTCACTTCGGTTGGGATTGGGGCCCCGTGCTTACGCCGAGCGGAATTACGGGTGATATATATATCGACTGTCGTAATAAGATGGCTATCCAAGACGTGAGAATAAAACAAATTCACGATGAGAGCGTCAAGGTCGTCGTGGATATAGAGGTAGACGACAAGGGCGAGCAAGATATTACCACGCAAGTCAAAATCACTTCTCCGTGCGGTAAGACTTGGGATAGTAGTATTATAGGCAATCATGCGCAACACCTGTTGACGATAGACGAGCCTATGCTTTGGCAACCTAACGGATATGTCGAAAATAGAGTCGAGCAACCGTTGTACAAGGTGGATATAGTATTGAGCGTAGCGGACAATATCGTGGAGGAGCAAAGCAAAAATATAGGTCTGAGGACGATAACGCTCAACACGGCAAAAGACGAGTACGGTAGCAACTTCCAATTCGTCGTCAACGGCGTTCCTACTTTTTGCAAAGGCGCCAATTGGATACCTGCCGACAGCTTTATCAATAGAGTAACTAACGAGGTTCTCGAAGATTATATCAATATTGCCGTAGAGTCGGGCTTCAATATGATAAGAGTGTGGGGCGGCGGATATTACGAGAGCGACTACTTCTACGACCTGTGCGACAAATACGGTATCTTGGTATGGCAAGACTTTGCTTATGCCTGTCAACCATATCCTTTCTTCGACGAAGAATTTTTGAATAACACCCTCAAAGAAGTTGAATACAACGTCAAAAGACTAAGGCATCACGCTTCTTTGGCGCTTTGGTGCGGCAACAACGAGATAGAGGTTATGTCCACGGCTTGGCTGTACAAGACCAAATACGTGCAATGGACGGAAAAGTACTTCTACGATATATTGCCTAAGCAAGTCAAAAAGTACGACGATATTACGCCTTTTATCTCGGGGACGCCTATAGGTAGCTCGCACAACAAGGACGTGAGCAGTGACAACGTGGGCGATACTCACCTTTGGGCTGTATGGCACGGGTTGCAAGACTTGACGTACTATCGCAGTCGCAATACGAGATTTTGTAGCGAGTTCGGCTTCGAATCACTACCCGATATCAAGACCATAGAGAAGTTTGCCGATCCGTCTGACTATTCTTTGGATAGCAAGGTCTTTACCGCTCACCAAAAGTGCGCCAGCGGAAACAAAAAGATGCAATTTTATATTGCTAGCAGCTACAGATTGCCTGCCAAATTCGAGGATTACATATATCTATCGCAGTTGTGCCAAGCAGAGTGCATCAAGGACGCTACCGAGCATTGGCGTAGAAACTCGGGTCGATGCAACGGCTCGCTCTATTGGCAATTCAACGACTGTTGGCCTGTATGCTCGTGGGCGGGACTCGACTATTATCGCAATTATAAGGCTTTGCAATACGAGTGCAAAAAGTTCTTCGCGCCTATCATCGTTTCGCTAGAAAACGACAAAAAGGGAGTGGGCGTCTATATCCTCAACGACACCGACAAGTCGGTTGACGTCGGCGTAAAGGTTAGACTAATTACCTTTGACGGCAAAACTCTCTTGCAAGATGATATGACGGCAACCGTCGATGACGTGGGCAGGGTCGCCCTTAAGAGATATTCGATTGAGGAACTTGGGAAACTCGGCAATCTCAAAAATTGCGTTTTGGTGGCAACTTTGATGAGGAATGGTAAAGAAATCAACGTCAAGACGGTATTGTTTGACAAAGAAAAAAATCTAAAATTGCCACAATCTAGCGTAAAAACTTGCGTCAAGGTGAGTGGCGGTTTGGCTACGATTACCTTGTCGTCGGAAAAATTCGTGAGGAAGTTGGCTCTAACTTCGCACAACGTGTTTGCGCCTTTTAGCGACAACTACTTTGACCTTTTGCCTCAAGAGGAGAAGGTCGTTACCTTGCAAGTGGGCGATACGAGCGAGCAAGACGTAATAGAGGGATTGAGCCTTTGCGACGTCAGTCAAATCAAGCCTAAGTCGAGTAGACTCAGCGATTGGTGGACGAGGACTAAGGTATTTTTGCTGCCCGTCAACTTCTTTAGTTATTTATTCTACAAGCATATTATTTGAGAGGCGTTATGAATAAGGTAGTGTGTATAGGTGAGAGCTTAATAGATTTTATGCCCGTACAAGGTAAGGTGCTTGCCTTTGAGGCAAAGGCGGGAGGCGCCCCTGCCAACGTATGCGCGGGCGTTAGCAGACTCGGTGGCAAGGGATATTATCTAGGCAGATTGTCTAGCGATATGTTTTCGAGATTTTTGATAGACCAAATGCAACGCAACGGCGTCAATACCGACTACGTGGTAATTGACGATACGCGCCCGACGGCGCTTGCATTCGTTGCGCTCAACGACAAGGGAGATAGAGAGTTTTCTTTTTATCGCAACGATACATGCGACCTTGCCTTTGACGAGAGTGACGTCAAAGACGAGATTTTCGATGAGGGCGACGCACTCCACTTTTGTTCGGTGGGGCTAGTTGAGTCGCATTCTAAATACGCTCATATCAAGGCGATCAAGACTGCTATTGCCAAGGGTTGCATCGTGTCATTTGACGTCAATATACGCGCTAATCTGTGGCAAAGTTTGCAAGACTGCGTCGATACGGTGCTTGAGTTTTGCGCTTACGCCGATATTATCAAGGTTAGCGAGGACGAGCTTATCACTCTAACGGGCATAGAGCAAGAGAGCGGTGCTGTAGAAAAATTGTGGCAATATGCAAGTAGATGCAAGATGATTTTCGTCACCAAAGGAGCTCAAGGTTGCGCCGCTTACGATAGAGAGATGAATTGTAAGACGGCGGCTATCGTCAAGAGCAAAGTGGTGGATACTACGGGAGCGGGAGATTGCTTCTCGGCAAGCATACTTTACAATATGGTTTATCGAAAAGTAAAGCCTACCGTGGAAGAGATTGGCAAAGCGCTTGAATTTGCCATGCGTGCGTGCGCAGTCGTTGTGGCAGGGTACGGCGCAATGGAGAGTATGCCTACTCTACAACAAGTAATAACTAAAGAATAATCGAGGAGAGAATTATGGATATACGACAAGTGGTGACGAGACCGATATTTTTTGAAAAAAACAGAGTTTATCGCATATATCTCGGCGGTAAGGGTTATGCCGATCTTTGTTCCGACGGCTCTCAAGACGGCTACTTCCCCGAAGAGTGGATTGCCAGCAAGGTCAAAGCAATCAATCCAAGATACTTCGGCAAGCGAGACGGCGTTTCGGTGGTCAAAGGTACGGACGTATTCTTTGACGATTTACTAAACGACTACCCCGACGAGTTGCTCGGCGGTAAAAAGTACGACTGCCTCGTCAAATACCTCGACAGCGCGATTAGACTGCCTATGCAAGTGCACCCGACCAAGGACTTTTCGAGGAAGAACTTTGGTAGCGAATACGGCAAGACGGAAGCGTGGCTAGTGGTAGCTACACGTCCCGGCGCTAAAATTTATTTTGGATTTAACCGGCCAATGACTAAGCAAGAGCTGTGGGAATTGGAAGAGAGAAGTCAAGACGAACCTAATATTATGGAGAGTATTCTCAACGGCGTTGACGCCAAAGTAGGCGATATGTATTTGATTAAGGGTGGTTTGATACACGCGATAGGTCAAGGATGTACAATCATCGAAGTGCAAGAGCCTACCGACTTTACTATTCAACCCGAGAATTGGTGCGGAGAATACCACATCAGCGAAGAAGAGAAATACATAGGACTTGATAAGTCCACGGCTCTAGATTGCTTCGACTATTCTCTATGGGGACAAAAGTCGTTGGATAGTGCGAAAATTCAGCCTAAAGTAGTGGTTGAAAATCAAGGCTACAAGTGCGAAAAGCTCATCGACTACGACGATACGCCTTGCTTTGCGCAATATAGGCACGTCTTGACGGGCGGAAGTATGACAATGCACAACGCTCCTAGCGTATGGATAGTGCTAGACGGCAAATGTACCATTGAGGGCGAAGGCTATAAGCAAGAGGTAGTCAAGGGAGAATACTTCTTTCTTCCATATTGTGCAACGGACAAATATACCGTCATTGGTGAGGCAACTCTCATAGAGTGCTTGCCAAGCAAACAATAATATCGATGAAAGTTGACAAAAAGAAACAAGACGATGCCAAAGGCAACGCCAAGCCAAAGAGTGAGGGAAAAGTGAAAAAGTTTTGTGCCAAATTGATACGGAATATTAGGCAAGCCGTATTCGTTGACAAATACAATTGCATAAATTGTGGCAAAGAACTAGCCAATCCTAATCGCTACGGCTTGTGCGACGAGTGTAAGAGCAAGATAGAATTTTTGCACGACGATATTTGCCACAAATGCGGAAGAAGAGAGAAGAGCGAAGCCGACTACTGCTTGACTTGTCAAGCTCACGAAAGGCACTTCTTGCGCAATAGAAGCGTATGCGTATACGACGGCGTAGCCAAGTCTTTGATACATAGATACAAGTTCGGTGGCAAGAAATACTATTGTCGTTACTTTGCCAATATGTTGGTGGACAAGTATCTGGACGATGGGTACGACTGCGACGTGGTAGTGTCGGTGCCTATATCCAAAGAAAGAAAACGCAAGAGAGGCTACAATCAAAGCCAAATCGTCGCAAAGAGCTTGGCGGAGTCATTGAAGTTGCCTTACGTTGGAGAATGTATCGTCAAGAGCAAGGATAATATCGAACAAGCCAAACTCTCGGGCAAAGAAAGAGAAGAAAACGTGCTTGGCGTATACAAGGTGATTGACAAAACCGCTGTCAAAGGCAAGATAGTATTGGTCGTGGACGACGTGCTGACTACGGGCGCGACTATGAGCGAAGTGGCTAGGGTGCTATATAAAGCAGGCGCCCAAAAGGTGGAAGGCTTGACGATATGCACCACCGCATACAAAATTCAATCGTCAAATCTAAGCGAGGAGGAAAAGCAATGAAGAGTAGATGGTACAAAGACGCGGTAATCTATCAAATTTATCCGCGCAGTTTTTGCGACGGCGACGGTGACGGCATTGGAGATATTAGGGGTATAATCTCCAAGCTCGATTATCTACAAGACTTGGGCGTGGACGCAGTATGGCTTTCGCCATGCTACAAGTCGCCCAACGATGACAACGGATACGATATAAGCGACTATCGCGATATTATGGACGAGTTCGGTACGCTTGACGATTGGCAAGAGATGATAGACGGCATGCACGCAAGGGGTATAAAACTAATAATGGACCTCGTAGTCAATCACTCGTCTGACGAACACGAATGGTTCAAGCAGTCGCGCTCTTCTAAGGACAATCCTTATCGTGATTATTATTTTTGGCGCAAAGGCAGGGGAAAGAATGGTAAAAAACCGCCAAATAATTGGCGAGGCAACTTCCTCGGTAGCGCTTGGGCTTACGACGAAACGACGGGCGAGTGGTATATGCACCTATTCTCCAAGAAGCAACCCGACCTCAATTGGGACAACCCAAAAGTCAGACAAGAGGTCGTAGATATATGCAATTATTGGTTTGAAAAGGGTGTGGACGGCTTTAGATGCGACGTCATCACGTATATTAGTAAAAATCAAGGTTTGAAAGACGGCAAAAATCCTTTCAATCCGCTGAGGGGTGAAGAAAATTATTGTCTTGGCGAAAATTGGGAAAAGTACATAGCCGAGGTCAATAGAGAGTCTTGGTCCAAGTACGATAGCCTGATAGTTGGCGAGTGCGCGGGCATCAACTACGAACAAGCCAAGCAAATTGCCGACGAAACCAAGCCCGTACTAGATACTTTATTCAACTTCGAGCATATGTTCGTTGACTTCGTGGGCAAGTTTAAGTTGTCTAAATTTAAGAAAATCGTGGCGAGATACCAACAAATGCCAAGAACCGTGTGGACGTCTAACTACCTCGAAAATCACGACCAACCTAGATGTATTCCGAGATACGTGGACGGCGCTGAAGAATATCGCAAGTACGGTGCGACTATGCTGGCAACGGTCAATATGATGCTTAGGGGTACGCCGTATATCTATCAAGGACAAGAGATAGGTATGACGAGTTGTCCGTTGGAAGAGGACGAATACAAGGACATTATGTCTATCAACGTCATCAAAATGCTCAATAAGCATAAGATTATCAAAAAGTTAGGAATGAAAATCTTGTCCAAAAAGGCGCGTGACAACGCACGCACGCCCATGCAGTGGAGCGGGGAGCAATACGCGGGTTTCTCGACGGTAGAGCCTTGGATGAAAGTCAATCCAAATTACGTGGATATCAACGTAGAGAAGGATAGGGAGAGCGAATTTTCAATATTCGAGTATTACAAAAACCTTATCGCCAAGCGTAAACAAGTCAGCCGTATTTTGGCGGACGGCGAATGGAGAGAATATTACGAAAAGTCCAATCAAGTGTGGGTATTTTCGAGAAAACTCGGCGACGCCTACGTGTACGTAGAGGCCAACTACGGCAAAGAACTAGTTGAGATAGACGACAGATATACTATGGACACCACGGACGCCGAATTGTTGGTATGCAACTACAAGTATTGCGAAGAAAATACGCATATCCATACGCTAAGACCATACGAGGCGAGAGTGTACGTCAAAAAATGACATGCCTCGTTGAGTGGGTAGATATTTTATTGCTTATCTCATTTGAATAAAAGAAAAATAGTAGTCGGGCAAGGTAAGTCGGCTACTATTTTTTGAATACTTATTCTAATAAAAAGTTTATTGGTGAGTCAGTAAATCGTCTATCGTACAGTTGAAGTATTGCGCAATCTCAATTAGAGTCCTAATACTTGGTGTCGTTCCGTTTTTGTAGCGAAGTATAGTGTCTTTTGTGTAATGTAAATTTTGGCAAAACTGTCTATTAGAAAGTCCGACTGAACTTATCAACTCTATTAGCCTTTGGTAAAAATCGCATTGATTGGTCGAGTACGGTCTAAAATCGTTGATGTCGGTAAATTCATAAATATAGTCGATACTTACGTGTAAGTAATTGGCAATTTTGATAAGTGTGGTTAAACTTGGATTTCTTCTTCTATATTTATAAAAAGTATCCTTTGATATAACGTCGTCGTCGAACAAATCTTGAGTGGTTTTACTTTGTTCTTCCAAAACGCTACTTATAATCGTCGTAAAGTCAAGCATAATTTCTCCTAAGTTTGGTCAACGTGCTCTCAACAAAAGAGCGCTTATTACTATCAAGTCGAGTTTATCATTTTTTGGCAATCGCGTCAAGTTTTTATCATAATTATGCATAAATAATCGAATAAATATGCAATAATTCAAACAATAATGAATATTTATCCATTTTCAAAATATTTTTTTCATTTTGTTGCACATTTGGCTTTGGAAATCTAAAATAATGCTATCGAAACAAACTTAGGAGATATAAAAATGAAAAAAGCATTACTTATTCTTATAGTAGTAGCAATGGTTGCGGTTAGCGCAATGGCAATGATGGCTTGTGACAAAGCAGACAAAGTAAAAGTAATTGAAATTAAATTGACGGAAGAAGAATACGCATTCGGTGTAGATAAAGGCAATACCGAGCTACTCAACGCAGTTAACAACGCTATAGACACACTCAAGAGCAACGGTAAAATGGACGAGATTATGAACAAATACTTCGCGGGTGAAGAAGTTACCGGAATTACGTCGGCTACCAAAGACCCAAGCAAGGACCAATTGCTCGTAGCTACCAACGCGGCTTTTGCTCCGTTTGAGTACAAACTCGGTAACAAGTTCGCAGGTATCGATATAGAAATCGCATACGAAATCGCTACTATGCTCGGCAAAGAGTTGGTTATCGACGATATGGACTTTGAGGCGGTAGTTACTTCCGTAGGTAACGGTACTTGTGACATAGCAATGGCAGGTCTTACCGTCAACGAAAAGAGAAAAGAAAGCGTTGACTTTACCCAAAAGTATTACGACGCATCTCAAATGATAATTGTCAAGGCTGACGATACCACCTTCGACAATTGTAAGACCGCTGCAGACGTAGAAGCAGTGCTCAAAGCAATGAGTGGCAAGAAGGTCGGCTTCCAAAACGGTACCACCAGTGAGTTCTACGTAAAGGGCGATGAAGATTGGGGATTTGACGGATATAGCAATATCACCCCTGCCGGATATGCCAACGCAGGTCTTGCAGTACAAGATATGATCAACGGCAATATCGACTTCGTAGTCATCGACGAGATGCCTGCTAAGGCTATCGCCAAGTCTATGAATAAATAATTATGACGGCTTGGGACGTATTTTATAAACAATTTATAACTTACGAAGGGTACAAAGAAGTGCTGAACGGCTTAAGGGCCACAGCACTTATTGCCGTACTTGGACTTATAATCGGTATCGTGATAGGTACGGTGATTGCAATATCCAAGGTAGTGCCTCAGAATAATCCTTTCATAAAGATTTGGGCGGGTATAAGCGACCTATATACTTGGTTCTTCCGAGGTACTCCAATGGTGGTGCAACTGTTGATTTTCTACTTTATACTTTTCCCGTCACTTGGGATAAAGGTGGACAAATTGGTAGTAGCAATCGCGGCGTTCGGTCTCAACAGCGGTGCTTACGTATCGGAGATTATGCGTAGCGGCATCTTGTCGGTGGACAAGGGACAGATGGAAGCGGCAAGGTCTTTGGGACTTGGTTACACGCCGTCTATGGTCAGCGTAGTATTGCCACAGGCAGTCAAAAATATTTTGCCTACCCTCGGCAACGAGTTTATCACGCTGGTCAAAGAGACGTCTGTAGTCAGCTTTATCGCGGTAGTGGACTTGACTAAGGCATTCCGTTCGATAGGTGACGCAACCTACGAATACGTGATACCATATCTAATGTTGGCGGCGGTATATCTGGTGATAGTATCCCTTATTACCTTACTTGTCAAAGCAATAGAAAGGAGGATGAGAAAGAGTGAGCGCAGATAATCTGAACAGCGGAGACGTTATTATCGAAGTAAAAGATTTGCACAAAAAATTCGGCGACCTTCACGTCCTCAAAGGTATCAACGAAACTATCAAAAAGGGAGAAAAAGTATCTATCGTAGGTCCTTCGGGTAGCGGTAAGAGTACCTTTTTGAGATGTCTTAACTTGATTGAAGAGCCAAGCGGCGGAGAGATTTATTTTGAAGGAAAGCTTCTCAACGACAAGCATACGAATATCAACAAGCATAGACAAAAGATGGGAATGGTGTTCCAACACTTCAACCTATTCAACAACTTGACGATTATCGACAATATAATGCTTGCGCCCGTCAAAATAGGAGTCAAGAATTTACGCAAAGAACGTAAAGCCAAGGTCAAGGCGCTAAGAACACAAATAAAGGCTTTGCAAGAAGAAAAGATGACGTTGCTCTCCGAACTCAAAAAATTGCTTGCAGATGCAAGAGCAAATAATACCGAATACGTGGAAAACGTGGAGACTTCCGACAAAATCAAAGTTATTGACGAAAAATTAGCAGAGCTAATAGCCGAGAAGAAGGCAGTCAAAGGCAACGTTTTCAAAAACCTGAGCAGTGACAAAAAGACCGTCAAGACGCAAGCTAAAGAAAAGGCGTTGCAACTACTAGAGAGAATAGGCCTTAGCGACAAAGCCGACAAATATCCTTCAACCTTGTCGGGCGGTCAAAAGCAAAGGGTCGCCATAGTTAGAGCTTTGGCAATGAACCCCGACGTGATGCTCTTTGACGAGCCGACCAGCGCGCTCGACCCGGAGATGGTAGGAGAGGTATTGGAACTTATCAAAGAGGTGGCTGACGACGGCATGACTATGGTTATCGTCACTCACGAAATGGGCTTTGCCAAAGAGGTCAGCACGAGGGTGTTGTTTATGGATAATGGCAACGTGTTAGAACAAAATACGCCTAAAGAGTTTTTTGAAAACCCTCAAAACCCTCGTCTCAAAGAATTTTTGGCAAAGGTGCTGTAAGCCGCTTTTGTTGCAACTAAAAACTACAAATATATATATCTTTTGCCGATACGTGAGTGTCGGCAAAATTTTTGCCCAAAGTAGAGTAAATTTTTGCCCAAAATAGAGTAAAAAATAATCATATGCATCTTGAAATGGGTATTTTTGTGTGATATAATAATGTAAAGTAATCTATATAGGAGTGCTTATGGCAGATAAAATCACTCAAGTACCCATATATCTTTTCAAGGAAGGCTCTAATTATCAGTCTTACAAATTCTTTTGTCCAAAAAAAGAAAAGATAAAGGGAAAGGAAGGATGGACGTTTACGGTTTGGGCACCTCATGCAAAGAGCGTAAGCGTGGTAGGTAACTTCAATGATTGGGATAGAAGCGTCAATCCTATGACGGCTATCGCCAAAGGAATTTGGCAGACCTTTATTGAAGGACTAAAGACGTACGAAATCTACAAGTTTAGTATCGAGACGCCAAGTGGCGACATACGACTCAAAGCAGACCCGTACGCAACTCATGCCGAGACGGCACCGGCAACAGCGTCCAAGTTGTACGATAGTACTTATAAATGGGGCGACAAAAAGTGGATAAAAAATAGGGAAACCTACAATCCTTACGAATCGCCTATGAATATCTACGAGTTGCATCTCGGTAGCTGGATTAGGAACGAGTACGGCGTAGTGTGCAACTATCGCACCATAGCCAAGAAACTTGTAGAGTACGTGTTGGAGATGGGTTATACCCACGTAGAGATTTTGCCTGTGACGGAGTATCCTTACGACGGCAGTTGGGGATATCAAGTGACGGGTATGTTCGCGCCTACCTCGAGATACGGTACGCCTGACGACTTTAGATATTTGGTAGACCTATGTCACCAAAACGGTATAGGCGTGTTCCTCGATTGGGTAGTGGCTCACTTCCCTAAGGACTCTCACGGACTGTATATGTTTGACGGCGAGCCTACCTACGAGTATAGTGACCCTCTAAAAGCCGAACACAAAGAGTGGGGCACGATGGTATTTGACTACGGAAGAAAAGAAGTCAAATCCTTCCTCATCTCGTCGGCAGATTTTTGGGTAGAAGAATATCATATAGACGGTATTAGAGTCGACGCCGTGGCTTCGATGCTCTACCTCGACTACGGCCGCAAGGACGGTGAATGGCGAGCTAACGCTTTCGGGGGCAACTACAATCTCGAGGCGATAGACTTCCTCAAACAACTAAATACTGCTATCTTGTCTAGACACAAGGGAGTGGTGATGATTGCCGAAGAATCGACGGCTTTCCCTTTGGTTACCAAACCACCTAAGGACGGAGGACTTGGATTCAACTTCAAGTGGAATATGGGTTGGATGAACGACAATCTAAGATACGTGTCGGCTAATCCTTTCTTCCGCAAGGATATGCACAATAATATCACATTTGCAATTACTTATGCGTTTAGCGAGAATTATATTTTGCCTATCTCCCACGACGAAGTGGTACACGGCAAGTGTTCTATGCTCTCCAAGATGCCGGGCGAATATCACGAGAAGTTCGACGGGCTCAAAGCATTCTACGGTTATATGATGGCACACCCCGGCAAGAAACTTTTGTTTATGGGCGGAGAGTTCGGACAGTTTATCGAATGGGACTTCAAGAAACAATTAGATTGGTTTTTGCTTGACTATGAGTCGCATCGCAATTTGCACAATTTTGTCAAAAAACTCAATATGTATTACAAAAAGAACGCCGAAATGTATCAACTCGATACCTCGTACGACGGCTTTAAGTGGTTGGTTGTAGACGACAATACTCAAAATATCGCATCCTTTGCCAGATATGATAAAAATGGCGAGTATACCGTGATAGTTGTCAACTTCTCGCCTGTTACGAGAACGGAGTACAATATGGGCGTGCCTGACGAGTGCGTCTATAGAGTCGTACTCAACAGCAACGACAAAGAGTTCGGCGGAACCGACGAAGGCGTTATCAAGTACAAAACTAAGAAAGGACAGCTGCACGGTCAAGATCAATATATCAAGATGACCATACCCGGTAACAGTGTATTGTATCTAAAACCCGTCAGTAAACGCGCAAAAAACACAAATAACGACAAAACAATAAAGTAACCTTTATATATCACCCAAATGCGTGATGTATAATATATCAATACAATAGCAATCGGGAGGACACGATGTTTACAAATAAAAAAGAATGTGTGGCAATGTTGCTTGCGGGTGGTCAAGGTACTCGTCTGTATTCTTTGACTAGAGATTTGGCAAAACCTGCCGTATCGTTTGGTGGCAAGTATAGGATTATTGACTTTCCATTGTCCAACTGCATCAATTCCAATATAGACACTATAGGCGTGCTGACTCAATATCAGCCTTTTAACCTCAACCAATACATAGGCAACGGACAACCTTGGGACCTCGACCGTCTCAACGGCGGAGTATTCGTCTTGCCTCCTTATATGAAGAATAAGGGCTCGGATTGGTACAAGGGTACTGCCAACGCTATCTATCAAAATATTCAGTTCGTGGACAAGTTTGACCCCGAATACGTATTGATACTTTCGGGCGACCATATCTACAAGATGGACTATTCTAAGATGCTCGACTATCATAAGGAGAAAAAAGCCGATTGTACCATTGCGGTCATCAACGTTAGCATCGAAGAGGCAAGTCGATTTGGTATTATGAACACCAATGAAGACAACTCGGTGTACGAGTTTGAAGAAAAACCAAAAAATCCAAAGAGTACCAACGCTTCTATGGGTATATATATCTTCACTTGGGAAAAGTTGCGTAAATACCTCATCAAGGACGAAGAGGATAAGACTTCTAGCAACGACTTTGGTAAAAATATCATTCCTAATATGCTCAACGACGGACAAAAGCTGTTCGCTTACAAGTTCGAAGGCTATTGGAAGGACGTAGGAACTATCTCCAGTCTTTGGGAAGCTAATATGGACTTGCTCGACAGCAATAGCGGTATCAATCTTGACGACAACAACTGGAAGATTTATGCCCGCAACACCGCCGAGCCACCTCACTACGTTGGCAACAACGCTCAAATTATCAACTCTCTCGTCACCGAAGGTTGCGAGATTGACGGATGTATCAAAAACAGCGTCATATCTTCCGGCGTTAAGGTGGGCAAAAACGTAGTGATTGAAGATTGCAACATAATGCCTAACGTCGTTATCGAGGACGGCGCCGTTATCAAATACACAATCGTAGGACCGGGAGCAAGAATAGGCAAAAACGCACAAGTCGGCGGAGTTTGCGACAAGTCGGGTCTCAAGATCGCGGTAGTCGGTCCTGACGCCGTGGTGGCAGAAAATCAAGTCGTGCCTAAGGGCGAGATGGTAGACTAAGGGGGAGACGGTTATGAACAATATAATGAGTATTATTTTTGCAAGCGACAACGAGTCTAAGCTCAACGAGCTTACTCTTCATCGTACTACGGCTTCCTTGCCGGTCGGCGGAAGATATAGATTTATCGACTTTACGTTGTCCAACTTGGTCAACAGCCAAATCACCACGATAGGTATTATGACTAAGAGCAACTATTCTTCGTTGATGGACCATATCCGAATGGGTAGAGATTGGGACCTCAATAGAAAAAACAGCGGTATCACGGTATTCCCACCATATGCATCCAACACTTCGAGAAGCGTATCGAAGGGCAAAATCGAGGCAATGTACGGCATTTTGGACTATATCGAAAAGGCTAGCGAAGACTACGTTATCGTCACCAACAGCAATATTGCTGCCAATATCGACTTTGACGACGTGTATAACAAACATCTAGCAAAGGGCGCAGACATTACTATGCTCACGTATTTTGCTAAGCCTACCACGTCTAGAAGAGTCATAATCGAGAGCGACGAAACGGGTAGAGTGACGGGCAGTAGAATAACCCAAACCGCGAGCGACAAAATCGAAGAGATAGGGCTCAATATCTATCTGCTCAAAAAGTCATTGCTTATGGACCTCGTTACCAACTGCTACGAGAGAGGCGGGGTCGACTTTGAGAAGAATATTATCCAACAAAAGGCGGGCGAGCTGAAGATTTTTACGTACAGAGTGCAAGGTCACGCGGCTATGATTGACGATATCAAGACGTATTTTGAAGAATCTATGCAACTGCTCGATAGCAAAGTCAGAGACGACTTGTTCTACGCTTTCGGCAAGATATTTACTAAGGTTAAGGACAGCGTGCCTACCATCTATAGAGAAAACGCCAAAGTAAAAAATTCTTTGATAGCCGATGGTTGCGATATTGACGGCGTGGTAGAAAATAGTATTCTATTCCGTGGCGTCAAGGTAGAAAAGAATGCGGTCATCACCAATTCCATCGTTATGGAAAACGGTCATATCTATCCAAATTCTTCCCTCAACTATATCATAACGGATAAAAACGTTACAATTACCGAGGATAAGAAGATAGGCGGATTTGAGACCTATCCGTTGGTTATCGTCAAGAACAAGACAATTTAAGGAGATCTAAAACGTGGCAAACAAAAAGATTACGAATAAAAAGGTGGCGGAAAAACCAATAAAAGCTGAGGAAAAAAAGACGCAAGTTCAACCAAAAGCCGAACAAAAAAACGTTAAGCAGACCGCAGTAAAAAAGGTAGAAAAGCTTGAAAAGGTTGAAACGGTAGTTGTTGCTAAGCCGATAGAAGTCGTAGACAAAAAACCTAATACGACGGTAAAAAAGACGGCTAACAAAACTGCGTCTAAACCAAAGACAAAGCCCGTAACCGTAGAAAAAGAACAACCAAAAGAGGTGGAAAAACCAATACAGGTCGTCGAAAAGGGCGTAGAGGAGCAATCTAAATCCATCGGCAAAAAGGTGCTGTTCGTAGCTGCGGAAGCATTGCCTTATATCAAGACGGGAGGTCTTGCCGACGTTGCGGGCGCATTGCCAAAGGCGCTCAACGAATTGGGTTGTGACGTGCGAGTGATATTGCCACTTTATATGGATATTCCTAACAAGTTTAGGGAGAATATGAAGTTCGTTGGCTTTTGTTACGTCAACCTTAGTTGGAGATGTCAATATTGCGGTATCTTTACCCAGGACTACGACGGCGTAACTTACTATTTTATCGACAACGAATATTATTTCAAAAGACACGGGCTGTACGGCCATTACGACGACGGAGAGAGATTTGCCTTCTTCTCCAAAGCCGTCCTAGAGTCTTTGAAAATAATAGATTTTTGTCCTGATATTATTCATTGTAACGATTGGCACACCGCGTTGACGCCTGTATTTTTGGATAGCTTCTATCGTGGAATGGAGCAATGCAAATTTGCCAAGACGGTATTTACCATTCACAATATCGAGTTCCAAGGCAAGTATGGCACCGAGCTTATCAGTGACGTGCTCGGACTGTCGCAACACGAAAGAAAATTGGTCGAGATGGACGGATGCGTCAACTTTATGAAGGGTGGTATCGAAGCGTCCAACAAAGTGACCACCGTGTCGGATACCTATGCCAAGGAAATTTTGACTCCGTTCTTCGGCTACGATATGCAAAAGATTTTGCTGGGTAGGAGATATAAGTTGTCGGGCATTATCAACGGCATTGACGTAGAAAAACTTGATCCTCAGACCGACAAGTCGTTGTTTGAAAACTATAATCTAGAGACTTTTGACAAAAAGGTAAACAACAAGACGGCTCTTCAACAACTACTCGGATTGCCTGTCAATCCAAACGTACCTATGATAGGTATGGTAGGTAGACTTACTCATCAAAAGGGGCTTGACCTGCTTGACTACGTCATAGAGAGAATGCTGTCTATGAACCTGCAACTCGTAGTGCTCGGTACGGGCGATTGGAAATACGAAAATCGTCTAAAAGAATTGCAAAGCAGGTATTCCGGCAAGCTAAGAGCAATCATCAACTTCTCCAGCGATATGGCTAGCAAGATTTACGGCGCGAGCGATATGTTCTTGATGCCGTCCAAGTTCGAGCCTTGCGGACTTAGCCAAATGATTGCTATGAGATACGGCAGTATCCCTATCGTGAGAGAGACGGGAGGACTAAAGGACACCGTGCCACCGTACAATCATACTACGGGCGAGGGCAGAGGATTTACCTTCGTAACCTACAATGCAGACGATATGTTATATGCCGTCGAGAGAGCCGTTGGACTGTACTACGACTACAAGGACGATTGGAAAAAGGTAGTACGCAATGCAATGACGGCGGACTTTAGTTGGCAAAGTATCGCCAAAAAGTACAAAGAGCTGTATGATAATATGTGATATAATAACAATATCGCATAGCCATATCACCTCGTGTTGCTAAGTATATTATATATAGGGCGTGTATTGGTAGACAATACGCGCCCTTTTGTGATATAATTGTCGCGATAAAATATTTTATATGGAGATTTATCAAAAAATGGAAAAAGTAAATTTTAATGATTTTGACAAACAAGTGTCTCAAAAGTGTGAAGTTTATTTTGGTAAGACTATCGAGAATTGTAGTAAAACCCAACTTTACAGAGCCATTTGTATGACTGTAAGAGATTATTTGACCGAAAAGCGTCTAAAATTCAAACAAAATAGAATTAAGCAAGAAACCAAGCAAGTTTATTATATGTCGATGGAGTTTTTGCTCGGTCGTTCCCTCAA
Source organism: uncultured Clostridia bacterium (assembly GCA_937880755.1). Lineage (GTDB taxonomy): Bacteria > Bacillota > Clostridia > Christensenellales > UBA3700 > HGM11368. Next base: position 20,686 of record CALGRX010000018.1, on the reverse strand, counting down.
AAACCACTTGTACAACCTCGGTATGACGGGCGTGGTAGAGGAATTGTGCAAAAAGTACGGCACTACTATAGAAGATATATATGCAATCGAGCCCGATGCAGGACTCGGCAACGGCGGTTTGGGTAGACTTGCTGCCGCTTATATGGAATCTTTGACCAACCTCAATTACGTGGCTAGCGGATTTTCTATCAGATACGACTACGGTATCTTCAAACAAAAGATCGTTGACGGCTTGCAGATTGAGTTGCCTGACGAATGGCTAACCAACGGCGACGTTTGGCTTGCTCCAAGAGAGGAAGATACCTTCGAAGTTAAGTTCGGCGGAAGCGTAGAACAAAGATGGGAAGACGGCAAACTCAAAATCGAATATAGAGATTGCTACAACATTCTTGCAGTGCCTTACGATATGAATATCAGTGGTTACGACGTGCCTGCAGTCAACAAGTTGCGCCTTTGGACGGCAAAAGCACCCGTTGATTTTGACATGCAACTCTTCTCTCAAGGCGAATACGTCAAGTCTTTGGAACAAAAGGCTTTGGCAGAGAGTATCTGTAAAGTATTGTATCCTGCCGACCACCATATCGAAGGTAAAATGCTTAGACTCAAGCAACAATACTTCTTCGTTTCGGCTTCTATCCAATCTATCATCAAAAAGCACATTAGAGACTACAAGACTCTCGACAACCTCGGTCAAAAGGTGGCTATCCATATCAACGATACCCACCCAACGCTATGTATCCCTGAGCTTATGAGAATTTTGTTGGACGATTACGGCTACAGTTGGGACGACGCATGGAAGATTATCAAGGAGACTATATCTTACACCAACCATACCGTTATGGCTGAGGCTCTTGAAAAGTGGCCTGAGAATATCTTCAAGCAACTCTTGCCAAGAATTTACCAAATCGTATGCGAAATCAACCATAGATATTGCCAAGACTTGTGGAGCTTCTATCCTAACGACTTCAAGAAAGTGGCTTACAACGCAGTTATGGCTGACGGTCAAATCAAGATGGCTAACCTTTGTCTTGCGGCTTCTCACACAGTCAACGGCGTATCGGCATTGCACTCCGAGATTTTGAAGAACGACGTTTTCCACGACGCATACGTGATGACACCTGACAAGTTTACCAACGTAACCAACGGTATTACTTATCGTAGATGGTTGTGTCAAGCCAACCCATTACTCTCCGACTTCATCTCTTCTTTGATTGGTGACGGATTTAAGAAAGACGCCAACGAACTCAAGAAACTCGTTGCTTTCAAAAACGACGGTGACGTGCTTGACAAGTGGATGGATATCAAGAGAGCCAACAAGGTTGCCCTCTCCAACTATATCAAAGAAGCCAACGGCATTGACGTTGACCCCGACTCTATCTTCGACGTTCAAGTCAAGAGATTGCACGAGTACAAGCGTCAACTGCTCAACGCGTTGCACATATTGGATTTGTACTATCAAATCAAACAAAATCCAAATATCGAGATGAACCCTCGAACCTTTATCTTCGGTGCAAAGGCGGCTCCAAGTTACTATATGGCTAAGCAGATCATTAGACTTATCCATTCGCTTGGAAAACTCATCAACGATGATCCGGACGTCAAGGGAAGAATTAAAGTCGTGTATATCGAAAACTACCGCGTAACCCTTGCAGAAATGATTATGCCTGCTTCCGACGTATCCGAACAAATCTCCATTGCGGGTAAGGAAGCCAGCGGTACGGGCAACATGAAGTTTATGATCAACGGCGCGGTTACTATCGGTACGATGGACGGTGCTAATATCGAAATTCACGAAAACGTAGGCGCGGAGAATATCTTTATCTTCGGTTTGCTAGCTCACGAAATCGACGAACTTAACCGCAACGGTTACGAGCCAAGCCGATATTATCAGTCCAATGCTCGTATTAGAGCAGTCATCGACGGCTTGCATAGAGGTATTGCGGGCGTCAACTACAGCGAAATCGCCGACAGCCTTATGTTTGGCGGAGATATTTACAAGGTATTTGCCGACTTCGATTCTTACTGTGATGCTCACAATCGTCTTGATAGAGCTTATTCTGACAAGAAACGTTGGGCAGGCATGAGCCTTATGAATACCGCAGGCGCAGGATTCTTCTCCTCGGATAGAAGCGTGCAAGAGTACGCAGATAGAATTTGGCACCTTCAACCTGTCAAGGCCGATATCAAAGCTACTGCCAAGAAGACTACCAAAAAATCTAAATAACTATACTATCCCGACCTATATTGGTCGGGATATTTGTGTCGAATTTTGGCTTGGTAAGCTTATTTGATTAGAAGTATATCGGACAAGCCGTAAGGCAACGTATTTAGGCACTGGTACAAATAGCCGATTTAGAATTGTTGACAATGCAAAGTACATGAAATCATTAGGATATTTAAATAAAAATAAGAATAATTCTCAATTTAGTAGGAATAATTCCTATTTTTACTTGACAAGGTAGATTTTTAGCTGTATTATTAAAGCATAGAGAGGTAATATGGCAACCAATTATTCTAGCAGAAGACAAGCGGTACTACAAGTACTCCAATCTACCAAGTCGCATCCAAGTGCGGAGAGTATTTTTGAGCAATGTAGACTATTGATACCCAACATATCTCTCGGTACGGTGTATCGCAATCTCGCTCTACTAGAGGAGAGAGGCGAGATAATCAAGGTTGCCAACGTTGCAGGCGTGGATAGATACGATGCTACCACTGAGCCTCACGCGCATAATATTTGTCCTTGTTGCGGTAGGGTGGACGACGTAGAGGTGTCGGACAATCTGAGGCAAGCGCTCCTACAAGAGGCGAAAGAACAAGGCTATCAAAGTATTCAACTCACGTTTTATGCAAAATGCAAAGAATGTGAAGAATAAATTATATCAACAACAATTTGGAGGATTTAATTATGGCAAAATTTTCATGCACAATATGTGGTTACGTTCACGAGGGCGACGCTGCTCCGGAGTTCTGCCCAATCTGCAAGGCTCCGGCTTCTAAGTTTGTAGAGGTTGCAGGCGAAATCAAATGGGCTGACGAGCATAGAGTCGGCGTTGCTAAAGACCTTGATCCGGAAGTTGTCAAGGGACTTATCGACAACTTCAACGGCGAGTGTAGCGAAGTAGGTATGTACCTCGCTATGAGCAGACAAGCAGACAGAGAAGGATATCCTGACGTGGCAGAAGCATTCAAGAGATACGCATTCGAAGAGGCTGAGCACGCTGCTAAGTTTGCAGAGCTTCTCGGTAACGTATTGACCGACAGTACCGCTAAAAACGTTAAGATGCGTATGGAAGCTGAAGCAGGCGCTTGCGAAGGCAAACTTATGCTCGCAAAACTCGCTAAGCAACTCGGTTACGATGCAGTTCACGACACCGTTCACGAGATGGCTAAGGACGAGGCAAGACACGGCTCCGGCTTTATGGGCTTGTACAACAGATATTTCAAAAAATAATCTAATTATCGACAATTAGTTTGCATCAAGTCGTACACCTTGGGGGATTGACTTAGGTCAATAGTGAGGAGGACGGCTTGTGAAAAAGAGTTGACTTTCGTCAACTCTTTTTGCTTGTATGATACATTTCTAGATTTTATGCTTTTGTCGTTTTAGGAGATTATATTTGCAAAATTTTATGATAAACAATTTAATTAGAATGGATTTTTATTTATTCTTTGACGAGTTTTTATCTATAGAATTTAGTTTTGCATTTAGTTTGCTTATCTTGTCGCTTAGCGCGCAATACGCCATTATCACTACGCTTACCGTAACGCACGCAATCATAAAGAATAGACCGAAGCAAGTGCGCACGATAGAGGCAATCAATATTATCAAAGACAAAGCGAACAGTCCCGAATGAGCGGTCTTTTCATTAATCTTTTTGGCTGTTTTTGCTTTTTCTTCCGATACGAATTTGGCAGAAGGCTTGTAATATTTGAGGGCCTCTTGATATTCTTCGTCAGTCAATTCGATATATACTTTTTGTTAGGCAACACACTTTTTGGTGGTAGTGTCGTAGTGCAAAAAAGGATACTCGTCACTCTTGACGTCCTTTTCTTCTAGTCAAATGCCATAGTAAATAAGCCTGCGTCGATAAGTTGACGTTTTTTGATTTATTCGGCTTTTTGGGTAGCGGCTGCGGATTTTTTAGCCTCAATTTGCTTTTGCTTGGCTATATATTGCCTGAGTTGTGGATTGATTTCACCCATATTACGTTCCTTCGATTGTCGTAACGATCTCTTCGGTCGTTACCAATCCATTTATTTTTTAACATATCGCATATATATAAACTATGTCAATAACTAATCAATAGGTGAGATATATCGGTAGAACAAAGAACCGTAAAGCAAGATTGTAAAGTATACGCTTTGACCTTGTAAAATTTTGTACACGTATGGACAACGGGGTGTAGAATATGATAATATAATATTACAATATACTAAGGGTGAAATATGAGCGCAGACAACGAAAATATGAAGTTGGACGTCAAGCGAACTATGTTCGTCGGCTTTGCCTTTATGGGCATAATGTGCTTTTGGGAAGTGTACGACTACATAATGCCACTTATCCTAAGCAGATTCTTTGGACTTAGCCAAGCACAGTACGGCATAGTTATGGGATTGGACAATCTATTGGCTATATTCTTATTACCGTTTTTCGGAAGCCTTAGCGACAAAAAGGTGAGTGCCAAACTAGGACGTAGGACGCACTTCATACTTTTTGGCACGTTGGCGGCGGTGGTGTGCCTGGTGGGCATTGCTATCACCGAACTATTGCAATATAGAGCCGTAATGGGAGCCGATATTCAAAACTTGGATATTTTGGTGCAGTACGGTTTGGACGAAAAGTACTTAGTGGGTGATTATCGCGCTATCTACGACGGCGTAATAGCTACGGGCGTCAAGCCTGAGGGTGAAGCGTTGGTTATGTACAACGAAATGCTCAACAACGTTTATAGCGCGCAAGTGGCGTGTGCAGGAGCAGTCACCAAGGCGAAACCGCTTTACTTTATATTGTTTATGTGTGTGCTCGTGTGCGCGTTGCTGGCGATGGCGTCTTATAGGTCGCCGGCAGTGGCGCTAATGCCCGACGTAACTCCAAAGCCTTTGCGTAGCCAAGCCAACGCACTCATCAACATAATGGGCGGAGCAGGAGGCTTGGTATCCATATTGCTTTACACCTTTCTAGCTAAGCAGAGATACCAATCGCACGTTGCTCTCTTTATCGGGCTTGCGGGCGTAATGCTGTGTATGTTAGGGCTCTTTTTGGGTCTATGTAAAGAAAAGAAATTCGTCGAAATGCGATACGAAGAAGAAAAGCGTTGGGAGATTGTCGACGAGATAGAAATTCAAATTACAGACAAACTTCCAAAAGAGAAAGTCGTGTCGCTGTTGCTCATACTCGGCACGGTCTTCCTTTGGTTTATGGGTTATAACGCCGTCAAGTCGCACTTGTCAACTTACGCGACCTCGGTACTCAACTTCAAGGATAGTTTTGTAGGCGTCATCAATATCATCAACGGCGCGGGCGGTGCTATAGCAATGCTTCCCGTTGCGCTTATGGCAAGCAAAATCGGACGTAAGAAATCAATTATCATCGGACTTGCACTATCGGCTGTGGCTTTCGTGCCTTGCTTTTTGATGACTGCCAATACCCCGGGTGTGGGAGTATTGTTCCCGCTATGCTTTATACTTTCGGGCTTCGGCCTTGTGTGCGTCAACGTCAATACCTTCCCTATGGTGACGGAATTGTCCAAGGGTAGCAACGTAGGCAAGTATACGGGGTATTATTATATATCGTCTATGACGGCGCAATCGCTAACTCCTGCCTTTGCGGGAATATTTATGGACAAAATCAGTAGCAACGCAGTGTTCGTCTATGCTATTATATTTGTGACGCTGGCGATAGTGTCGTGCATATTTATAAAGCACGGCGACAACAAGCCCGTCAAGAAACAAAAAGTTGTAGAGTATTTCGCCGAGGAGGAATAATGGCTAACAAAAAGCAGTCGGGAAGCAGTTCTAAGAGTAACACTAAGGGCAGTTCTAATGTTGGCAAAAGAGTTGCAAAATCAGCCAAAAAGGCAGTGAAAAAGGAAATTAAACGCAACAAAGGTCTGCAAGTTGCTTTGATTATTTTGGTAGTGGCAATAGTCGTTGCCGTAGTTGCATTGTATCTATTCAAGCCTGACGTATTCAACTCGGTTTTGTCAATGCTTACAGGCAAAGATAATAATCCATCAAATCCGTCCGGTAATGGTGGCGGCGCCGCAATACAAGGCATCACGCCGATAGAAGGCAATATGTTGCAAGTGACCTTCGTCAACGTAGGTCAAGGCGACGGCATATTTATTCAGTTCCCTGACGGTCAAACTATGATTATGGATATGGGTAAGGCTGTGAGCGGTGGACAAAAAGACTATTATGCGAATAACTTGATGCCACTTTTGGCAAGCGCGGGAGTGACTCAACTTGACTACGTATTCGTTACACATACCGACCTCGACCACGTGTCGGAGATAGACGACGTTATCGCCGATTACGAAGTCAAGAATTTTTATCTTCCTCAAGCTGCCGACGATACTACGGGCGCTTGGAACAAGGTTATCACGGGCGCAAGGAACGAAAAGTATAATCAAAACGGTACTATGACCGATGCAACTATCAATTACAACGTAGGCAAGTGGAATATAGAAGGTAACGGTTGGATTATGAAATGCTTTAGCTACGAAGCCACCGATTATCCGTCTATTGGCAAAGGCTCTACGGCTAAGGTTCTCAATTCCGTATCTCCGCTATGCGTGTTGCAATACGGCGGAAGGACGATAGTTTTGTCGGGTGATGCCAACGAAAAGAATGAAAAATACTTCTTGGACAAAGGCTATCTCAACGATATCGACTGCGACGTATACAAGTTGCCTCACCACGGAGCGAACAATACTACGGCTCAGCAAGTTTTCAATGCCATTGACCCCGAGTATTGCGTTATAAGCGTGGGCGAGGGCAACTCTCACGGACATCCAACGCAGGAAGTTTTGGATTTGATGACTAACTACTACGACCTCAATGCCGACACCGACTTCAACGGCATTGAGCAAGTCTATCGCACCGACCTAGATGGCAACGTAGTAGTGCAAGTAGGAGAAAACGGAACACTCAACCTAATCTCTGCCAACAATGAAGAGAAGAATAAAACGCAGGCAACCTTGACTATAGTTGCAACGGCGTATCGCGTGGACGTATATTATTGTTATAACAAGCAAGAAGACGTCCAACAAATAGTAGCATAAAAGTCGATACGTATCGACTAAAATATAAATCGTAAACGTCTAAGAAGACGATACGGAGGAAGAATGAACGCATTTGATATAGAATTGGTAGGTAAGGTTGGCTCGATGGCTTTGGTAAACAAGGCGTGGGGCGACATTGACTACAACGTAATAGCAAGGATAAGTAGCGAACTGACTCCCGGTATGATATGGGTTACTTCGGGCGCAACCGAGATAGGCAGACTCGACTATCTAAAACGTAACGGCAAAGAGATTGACGGCAAAGAAGAGGACAACAAAATCGACTACGCCGCTCAAGGACAAGCCATACTTATGGCTAATTATAGACAGTATATCGACCCAAAATATAGCGTAAGACAAATCCTTGTGGAACACCAACACTTCAACGACGATAAGAAACGCGAAAATTTACGCAAACTCTTGCTTAGATGCCCTGCCCAAAATGCAATACCAATCATCAACTACAACGACCCACTCTCGGACGAAGAGATAGTCAAACTAGAACTTAGACAACTCGAAGAAAAGGGACAAAAGACGGTGCATTGTATGGACAACGACGAGACGGCTTCGCAAGTAGCGTGCCTCGTCAAATGCAAGAGATTGTTGATTTATACCTCGACACTCGGCATTTATGCCGATCCAAGCAACCCTGACACGATTATCAGAGAAATCGTTGGCAAAGACCCGTACGAGCTGATAGATAATATCACCGCTTGTCAAAGCGCGTGCGTAGGATCTTCTCGCAAAGGTGCCAACGGAGCTAAAGCGAAACTCGAATATATCAAAGCACCCGCACAAAACGGCACCGAGATATATATTGCCAGTCCGCAATTTTCTATCAAAGATATCTTGTCGGGCTACGCACCGAGCACCAAGATATACGTCAAATAAAATATTATTGTTTGCCCCGCATTTTGCGGGGCTATTATTTGCTCAAAAATCATTGAATCTAATTGATAAATTGCTATAAATCTAGTCGTCGATACTGCGTAGTAGGGTATAGCCGTGTTTTGGGTATGTCCAAAATAAAAAGAGCGGACTTGAACGATTTTGTAAAAAATAGCCACCCCGTAAGGAATGGCTATGGTTTTGAAGTCGTTAGATTACTCGGACAATTTCTTGTAGCCGTCGTATCTAGCCTTAGCTTGCTGTTCGTTGAGCTCGAAGAGTTTTTCTGCAACTTCTGGCTTAGCTTTTGCAAGTTGAGCGTATCTGTTTTCGCCCATAAGGAACTCTTTGTAGTCGCCGGTTGGTGCTTTGCTATCGAGAGTGAAAGGATTCTTTCCTTCTTCTACGAGAGCAGGGTTGTATCTATACAACTGCCAATATCCTGCCTCAACTGCCTTCTTCATTTCGAGTTGGCTGTTGGACATATTGATACCGTGGTTGATACAAGGAGCGTAAGCGATGATGAGGGATGGTCCGTCGTAAGCCTCGGCTTCCTTGATAGCCTTGAGGCATTGGTTCATATTGGCGCCCATAGAGATTTGGGAAACGTAAACGTATCCGTAGCTCATAGCAATCTTGCCGAGGTCTTTCTTCTTGGTAATCTTACCGCCTGCGGCAAACTTAGCAACCGCACCCGTAGGAGAAGACTTGGAAGCTTGTCCGCCGGTGTTGGAGTAAACTTCGGTATCGAGAACGATGACGTTGACGTCTTCGCCCATTGCGAGCACGTGGTCGAGTCCGCCGAAGCCGATATCGTATGCCCAACCGTCGCCACCGAAGATCCAGATAGACTTCTTGATATAGCAGTCTTTTGCGTCTGCGATAGCGGTGAGGAGAGCTTTCTTCTCGGCGTCGGTTTCTGCGGCTACGATAGCGTCGATATTTGCCTTAACTGCTGCGGAAGCGACTTTGTTAGCCTCAACGTCCTTGTAGGTGTCGAGCCAGTTGTTGAAGAGAGCGGCGGTATTGTCGTCTACGCCAAGAGCCATAACGGCTTGCATATCTTCTGCAACCTTGCCTCTACGTTGCGCGTATGCGATATTCATACCATAACCGAATTCTGCGTTGTCTTCAAACAAGCTGTTGCCCCAAGCAGGACCGTTGCCGTTTTCGTCTTTGCAGTATGGGCAGGTAGGAGCAGAGCCACCGTAGATAGAAGAACAACCCGTTGCGTTGGCAATTACCATTCTGTCACCGAACATTTGGGTGATAACTTTAAGATAAGGAGTTTCTCCACAACCTGCACAAGCGCCCGAGAACTCGAAGTATGGTCTATTGAGCTGACTACCGAGAACGGTATCTCTCTTGATAGGAGCGTCGGATGCAGGGAGTGTTTGGCTGAAGTTCCAATTGTTTGCTTCACCTGCGTCGATCGCCTTGTCAAGGTCAACCATAACGAGAGCCTTTTCTTTAGCAGGGCAGACATTGGCACAGCTTCCGCAACCCGTACAGTCAAGAACGCTGACTTGCACACGGACTTTGTAACCCTTAGCCGGCTTGCTATCTACTACAGCGAAGGTATCAGGAGCACCTGCAAGTTTCTCTTCCTTTTGAACGACAGGTCTGATACAAGCGTGTGGACAAACGAAGGAACATTGGTTGCATTGGATACAGTTGGAACTAATCCATTGAGGAACTTTGACTGCTACGCCACGCTTCTCAAATTGGGTAGTAGCGGTAGGCACGCAACCGTCTGCGTTAGGCAAAAATGCCGATACAGGGAGCTTGTCACCCTCTTGAGCAAGGATTGGAGCGATGATTTCGTTGAAGTACTTGTCGTCGGTAACCTTTGCTACGGTTGCACCGGTAGTAGCCTCTGCCCAAGACTCAGGATAATTGATCTCTACTATATTGCTGATAGCGTTGTCGATAGCGGCAAAGTTTTGGTTGACAACCTTTTCGCCCTTCTTGGAGAAAGATTTTACAACGAACTCTTTCATATGCTTTTCTGCCTCAGCGTAGTCGATTACGCCGGAGAGCTTGAAGAAGCAAGCTTGCATTGCCGTAGAGATACGGTTGCCGAGTCCTATTTCGCTAACGACTTTGATAGCGTCGATATTGTAGAATTTGATGTGTTTTTTAGCGATGAGACGCTTCATGGAAGCAGGAAGTTTTTCTTCCATCTCTTCTACCGTCCAAGGGCTGTTGAGCAAGAACGTACCGCCGTCCTTGAGGGAAGAGATCATATCGTATTTGACAACGTAAGAAGAGTTGTGGCAAGCCACGAAGTCTGCGTGGTCGATGAGATATGCGCTTCTGATTGGGGTGTCGCCGAATCTGAGGTGAGATACGGTGATACCGCCCGACTTCTTGGAGTCGTAAGCGAAGTATGCTTGAGCGTATTTTTCGGTGTAGTTACCGATAATCTTGATAGAGTTTTTGTTGCTACCTACGGTACCGTCTGAGCCGAGTCCGTAGAACTTGCAGCTGATTGCGTCTGCAGGAGAAGCGTCAATGACGTCCTTAACTTCCAAAGAAGTGCCGGTCACGTCGTCCACGATACCAACGGTGAAGTGGTTCTTAGGAGCACCGCTAGCCATATTTTGGTAGATAGCGTTGACCATAGAAGGAGTAAACTCTTTGCTACCAAGACCGAATCTTCCACCAACGACGTTGATGTTTCTCTTAGCTTCCGCAACGGCGGCAACTACGTCGAGGTAGAGTGGTTCGCCTGCGCTACCGCATTCTTTCACTCTGTCGAGTACGGTGATGTTCTTGACGCTGGCAGGGATAGCGGCTGCAAACTTGTCTACTGCAAATGGTCTGAAGAGTCTTACTTTGATGAGGCCGACCTTAGCGCCCTTAGCGTTGAGGTAATCAACGGTCTCTGCAACGGTCTCTGCACCGCTACCCATAACGACGATGACGTTTTCTGCGTCTGGTGCGCCGTAGTAGTCGTAGAGGTTGTAGCTACGTCCCGTAATCTTAGCAACGTCTTGCATTGCTTCTTCTACGATGCCGGGAACGTTGTTGTAGAAGGTGTTGCAAGCTTCTCTATTTTGGAAATAGATATCAGGGTTTTGAGCCGTACCTTTTTGGGTTGGGTGCTCAGGGTTGAGCGCACGCTTCTTGAAGTCGGCTACGTATTGAGCGTATTTGCTGTTGAAGGTAGGCAAAATGTCCGCGTAATCAATCATCTCAATCTTAGAAACTTCGTGCGAGGTACGGAAACCGTCGAAGAAGTGCAAGAAAGGAACTCTGGATTTAAGGGTTGCAAAGTGCGATACCAAAGCCAAGTCCATTACTTCTTGTACAGAGTTGGAACAGAGCATTGCAAATCCCGTTTGACGGCAAGCCATAACGTCGCTGTGGTCACCGAAAATGTTGAGTGCGTGATATGCAAGAGCTCTCGCGCTTACGTGGAATACGCAAGGGGTCAACTCACCTGCGATTTTGTACATATTAGGAATCATAAGCAACAAGCCTTGGCTTGCCGTAAAGGTAGAAGTCAAAGCACCTGCCATCAAAGAACCGTGTACGGCTCCGGCAGCACCCGCTTCGGATTCCATTTCTGCCAATCTCAATACCTGACCGAAAAGATTTTTTCTGCCTTGGTTTGCCCACTCATCGCAGTTTTCTGCCATAGGGGAAGACGGAGTAATAGGATAGATAGCCGCTACTTCGCTAAAAGCATACGCGATATGCGCGGCAGCCGTATTACCGTCGATAGTCATTTTTTTGCCCATATAGTACCTCCGTATAAAGTATAAAATATAGTGTTAATTCGTTTAACCTTATCTATTATAATATATATCTGCGGGTTAGTCAAACTTTTTGCGAGTTCTGCGCGAATTATTATAAAAAATTAAATTACATATCTTGTCAATTATATGGGTACAATTATGTTGAAATCCAAATAAAAATGTGGTAAAATGTATTGGAAAATTTTGGAGAACTATGCCGATAATACAATTGCAAAACGTATCCTATATTTACAACGCGGGCTCTCGCGACAAGGTAGAAGCCGTCAAAGACGTGACGCTTCAAATCGAGGAGGGTAGTTTTGTTGCGCTCGTCGGGCACAACGGCAGCGGAAAGAGTACGCTTGCCAAACTCCTCAACGGCTTGCTTTTGCCTACCTCGGGTAGCGTGAGCGTTTACGGTATCGATACAAAGCAAGGCGACAGTATATACGAGATTAGAAAAAACGTGGGCATGGTATTCCAAAATCCCGACAACCAAATGATAGCCTCGATAGTCGAGGACGATATAGCTTTTGGCCCCGAAAACCTCGGCGTAGAAAGAGAAGAAATCGTAAGACGAGTAGATTGGGCTCTAGAGAAAGTAGGAATGTTAGAGCACAAAAAGGGCACACCGTTTAAGATGAGTGGCGGACAAAAGCAAAGACTTGCCATTGCGGGAGTACTTGCCATCAAACCCAGGGTATTGGTGCTAGACGAGTCTACGGCTATGCTCGACCCGAGAGGACGTAGAGAAGTCATGCAAGTGGCCAAGGAGCTCAATAAGCAAGAGGGTATCACCGTCATCAACATCACTCACTATATGGACGAGGCGTTGGACGCGGATAGGCTCATAGTTATGAACGAAGGAAAAATCGTGTTGGACGACACACCGTCCAAGGTCTTTGCCGAGCACGAATACCTGAGGTCTATCAAATTGTCTGTACCGCCCGTAACCGCACTTGCCGTCAGACTTGCCGAACAGGGCGTGCCTATTAGTACGGCGGTAACTACAAAAGAAGAATTGGTGGAGGAATTATGTCGATTGTTGTAAAAAATCTTTCCTTTACCTACGGCACGGGAACGGCGTATCAAAAGAAAGCTCTCGACGATATCAACCTCGTAATCAACGAGGGGGACTTCGTTGGTATAGTGGGACATACCGGTAGCGGAAAGTCTACCTTTATACAACATATCAACGGACTTATAAAACCGCAAGAAGGCGAGGTGCAAGTATTCGATATTTTGCTTACCAATGCTAAGAAGCCAAAACCCGACCTAAGAAGACTCAGAGGCTCGGTGGGTATGGTGTTCCAATATCCCGAATATCAACTCTTTGAAGAGAGCGTATATAAGGACGTAGCTTTTGGACCAAAGAACCTTGGACTAACCGACGAAGAAATCAAAGTTAGAGTAAAAGAAGCCATAGAATTAGTCGGGCTCGATTACGACAAGGTCAAGGACAGAGCGCCTTTTGAATTGTCGGGCGGACAAAAGCGCAGAGTCGCCATTGCGGGCATAATCGCAATGCGACCAAAGGTTTTGATACTCGACGAGCCGTCGGCAGGACTTGATCCGTACGGCAAAGAGCAAATACTGAGCCTTATCACTCGTCTAAAAAAGGACGTATGTCCGACGATAGTAGTCATATCTCACGACATTGACGAGATCACTCGCTTTGCAAGTAGGATAGTCGTATTCAACGAATCGAAAATCGCTTACGATATACCGATGGCAGAGCTTTTTGAAAAAGAAGAAGAGTTGACGGCAATGGGACTTGATATCCCTACGGCTGTCAAAATCAAAAAAGATTTGGCAAAAAAAGGTATAGATTTGCAAGGAACGATCGTCAACGAAAACAATCTCGAAAAAGCGATTGTAAACGCATATAACTCGAAACGTGTCGACAAAAACACAATTGACGACAATCTTATGGGCGGAGGTGAAGAGGTATGAAAGACGTCACCTTCGGTCAATATTATCCTGCCGAATCGGTAATCCATAGACTCGACGCAAGAGCAAAAATCATATTTAGTCTATTGTACATGATAGGCATATTTTTCGTAGTATCCTATACTATGTATCTTGCCGTATTTATCTTTTTGGTTAGCGTCGTCGCCTTGGCTAAGATACCTCTCAAACTTTTGTTCAAGTCGGTCAAAGCCATACTGTTTATATTGTTTTTTACAGCCATTATCAACGTGTTATTCTACAAGCAAGGCAACGTGCTGGTTGAGTGGTGGAAGATACGCATTACCGACGAGGGCATCAACTTTGCAGTCAAAATGGTGCTTAGGTTGTCTTTGCTCGTTATGGGTACGAGTTTGCTTACGTTTACGACCACGCCGACTGCGCTCACAGACGCGATAGAGAGCTTGCTCAAGCCTCTCACTTATATCAAAGTGCCGGTGCACGACCTTGCAATCATTATGAGTATTGCGCTCAGATTTATCCCGGGACTCATCGAAGAAACCGACAAGATTATGATGGCGCAAAAGGCGAGAGGAGCCAACCTAGACACAGGCAACTTCGTGCAAAAAATCAAAGCTATGTTGCCCGTGCTTATTCCTCTATTCGTCAGTGCCTTTCGTAGAGCAGACGAGCTTGCCGACGCCCTCGACAGTAGATGCTACAACGCTTCGCCTAACCGCACCAAAATGAAGGTGCTCAAGTACGAGTGGCGAGATTTGGTAGGATTGCTAATAGTGGTTGCTCTATTCGTTGCTATTTTGCTAGACAAATATCTCGTGGGCGGAGAAGGTATTTTTGTAGGAATTGATAGGCTGATTGCACAATGGATAAGGGGATTGGTGGGTTGATGAGATACGCTATTACCATATGCTACGACGGCGAAGCCTACTACGGTTTTCAAAGACAAGAGGGACTGCCGACAATCCAACAAAAGTTAGAAGAGGCTATTTCTACCAAGCTCAACAAGCCAACCGAGATAGTCGCAAGCGGAAGAACCGACGCGGGGGTTCACGCGCTCGGACAAGTGGCTCACTTTGATAGCGACGTAGAACTCAACTGCAACAACTTCGGTTACAGCGTCAACACGCTTTTGCCTCACGATATCGCGATTGTATGTTGTCGTAAGGTGCGAGACGACTTCCACGCTCGTTTTGACGCCGTATCCAAGACCTATCGCTATCGCATAATTTTGTCCAAAATCCATAGACCTATCGAGAGGAGATACTTCCATATTTGCTTCTACGACTTGGATATCGACAAGATGCGTGAGGCGTGTAAGTACTTGATTGGCGAGCACGACTTTAGAAGTTTTATGCTCACCGACAACACCAAAGAAAATACCGTCAGGACTATATACGACTTGCATATTGAGTGCGACGAAGATAAGGGCATAATCGACGTGGTTGTCAAAGGTAACGGTTTTTTGCACAATATGGTGCGCAATATTGCGGGTACTTTGGTAGACGTGGGTAGAGGAAGATTTTCACCCGAGCAGGTCAAGGACATCTTGAAAGCCCAAAAAAGAAGCGCCGCAGGCAAGACTTTGGAAGGCAAAGCCTTGTATCTAGAAAGCGTAGAATACGAAAATTTTTAATTAATATCTTATATTATCGCAAAAATCACTTAAAATTGATTGACATTTGGTAAAATATTTAATAAAATTAACGAGCATTTGTATGTGTGTCAAAGAACTAGCCCCTCGGAGATACACGCCAAGTATAAAATATTGATGGAGGAAAGACCATGAAGACATATATGGCAAAAGCTGAAGAAGTAAAGAGAAATTGGTATGTCGTAGATGCTACGGATATGGTATTGGGTAGATTGGCAAGCAACGTTGCCAGCGTACTTAGAGGCAAAAACAAGCCTACTTATACCCCTAACGTAGATTGCGGTGACCACGTTATCGTCATCAACTGCGACAAGGTAGTTTTGACAGGTAAAAAGTTGGAGCAAAAATACCACACCTACCACACGGGATACGTTGGTGGTTTGAAGCAAATTCAATACAAAAAGATGATGGAAGAAAAAGCCGACCAAGCAGTTATGCTTGCAGTTAAGGGTATGCTTCCTAAGAACACTCTCGGCAGACAAATGATCAAGAAGCTTAGAGTATACAAGGGTGCAGAGCACAATCATCAAGCTCAACAACCTATAGAATTGAAATTCTGATAAGGAGATAAGACTATGGCTACTAAGAAGACTAAGAAAAAGGTACAATTCTGGGGAACTGGCAGAAGAAAGAAAGCTATCGCCAGAGTAAGACTTATCCCTGAAGGAAACGGCGCTATCAGTATCAACAAGAGAAGCATTGACGACTACTTTGGCGGTCTCGACACTCTCAAATACATCGTCAATCAACCGCTCGCTCTCGTTGGAGCTAGTGACAAGTACGACGTTGTTGTCAACGTATACGGCGGTGGAGCAACCGGTCAAGCAGGCGCTATCAGACACGGTATTTCCAGAGCATTGGTTCTTGCAGACGATGACACTAAGTCGGCTCTCAAAGCGGCAGGTTTCTTGACTCGTGACCCAAGAGCAAAAGAAAGAAAGAAGTACGGTCTCAAAAAGGCAAGAAAAGCACCACAATTCAGCAAGAGATAATCGTATCGAATTTTGCCTATCCCTCTCCCAATCGGAGAGGGATTTTTTTGACAAAATATCTATAATTCTATTTTATTATTAATATAACTTTATTATATTTATATACATTTTACATTGCTATATTTGACTAGATTTGGCAATAGTCTCTATAATATATAGTATGGAAAATAAAGTAAAAAAGAAAAAATTCGGAGTAATGAGTTTTTACAAACAGTACGCACTGTTGATATTTTTCTCCGTTACGTTTTTGGCTGGGCATGCGATATGCGAATTGCAGTTGCCGGAATATATGTCCAACATTGTCTCGCAAGGTATTGCCATCAGTGATATGGGCAAAGTCCTCTATTGGGGACTTTGGATGATAGGTCTTACGCTAATGGCTTCGATATTCTCGGTCGTTGTCAGCTATCTGTCTTCCAAAATTTCGGCGGGAATAGCAAGAGATTTGCGTAAGGCTTGTTTTGACAAAGTAATGGCTTTTGCGGGGGAAGAGTACAACAAGTTTGACCTCGCTTCGTTGATTACGAGGAGTACCAACGACGTAACTCAACTGCAAAACTTTACCAACGTTTTGCTGAGAATGATTATGATGACGCCTATTATGGGTATGGGCGGAATAATCAAAGCCGTCAAGCTCGGCGCAGGAATGGGCAATCTCGCGTGGGTAATAGTCGTAGCCGTACTCATCATATTCGTGGCTATTGCTTCACTTCTTATGATAGCGCAACCTAAGTTTATGAAGATGCAAAAAGCTATCGACGACGTCAATCAAGTCGCCAACGACGAATTGACGGGTATGATGGTCATCAGGGCTTTCAACACCCAGTCCAAAGAGCAAGAGAGGTTTGACGTAGCCAATAGATTTTTGACGGGACTAAGTTTGTTCGCCAACCGCACGATGGTATCTCTTATGCCGCTCATGACTTTCGTTATGAACTCCGTCACCATAGCCATAGTTTGGATAGCGTCGTATTCGGCGCAAGACATTACGCAAGTAGCCAATATGATGGCTTTTATCCAATATGCAATGCACATAATTATGTCCTTTATGCTAGTATCTATGGTGTTTGTACTTATTCCTAGAGCTTCAGTTTCCGCCAAGAGAATCAACGAGATTTTGCATACTTCCGTAAGCATAATCAACAAAGAGGACAAGCAAAATCCTCAAGGTTTGCATTTGGTTGGCGACGTGGAATTTAGAGACGTGGCGTATAGCTATGGTGGCGATAATGCCGTAGAACATATAAGTTTCGTTGCCGAGCACGGAAAGACTACGGCTATCATAGGCAGTACGGGTAGCGGTAAGTCTACCATTATCAATATGATACCGAGACTTATCGACGCCACCGAGGGCGAGATACTTATTGACTCGGTCAACGTCAAGGATTACAACCTCAAAGATTTGAGAGCCAACATCGGCTTTGTACCTCAAAAGAACTATCTATTTAGCGGAACGATTGCCTCCAACGTGGGTTACGGCTCTACCGACGAGATAGATACTCTCAACAAGTCGATAGATATTGCGCAGGCAAGACACTTCGTAGACAACAAAAAAAACGGCTTAGAGTCGGAGATTGCACAGGGTGGTGGCAACGTGTCGGGCGGACAAAAACAAAGATTGTCAATCGCCAGAGCGCTTAGCAAAAATGCGCCGATCTACGTCTTTGACGACAGTTTTTCCGCGCTTGACTTCAAGACGGATAAGGCTTTGAGAGCAGCGCTTGCCCAAGAACTATCGGGAGCGACTATCATTATAGTTGCTCAAAGAGTCGGCACGATTAAGAACGCCGACCAAATAATCGTACTCGACGACGGTCGTATAGTAGGCAAAGGAAAACACGAAGATTTGCTCAAAAATTGCGACGTGTATCGAGAAATTGCTAAATCGCAACTATCGGAGGAGGAACTTGGAATATGAAAGAAAGAAGACCACCTCTAAGACACGGCGGACACAGAGGACCGGGCGGACCTCCCGTTATGATGACGGCTAAAGCAAAAGACTTTGGCAAGACTATGCGCAAACTAATCAAATATATGCGCAACGATTTGCTCATTATTATCATTGCCTTCGTTTTGGCAATCGGCGGAGTAGTTGCGACTTTGCTCGTGCCCGATATTTTGGGCGACGCTACCGACAAGTTGATGACGGGCGCAATGCAAAAGACTGTCTACAAACAAATCACCGCCACGCAGTTGCCGCCTTTGGACGACGATACCAAAAAAGTCTTCGTGCAGTTGGGGGAGGAGCAAGGTACGGTAGGAATATTCTTGTTGGATGAGAGCGAAAGAACGGCAGAACAAAACCGCATAATCAACGACAATTTTAGCGCGGGAGTTTTGGCAATTATCAAGACTCAAGTGCAAAATATGCCCGACAATATCAAGAGCGTAAACCTTGGCAATTTGGTCAAAGCCTACGACGCCAAGACGATTGAAGAATATGTTGGATATCTCAATATGTCCGAGATGCTCGACAAGATACCTTCAAGTTATCGTCAAGCGGTAGCCGAGACTTCTATGACGACACCGCCCGAGATTGACGTGGAGGGTATAGTTGCCATACTCGTCAAGATATTGATTTTGGTCGGAATATCGGCGATTTTGTCATACGTGCAAGGTTTTTTGCTTGTGGGCATAGCGCAGAGAGTATCCTATCGTTTTAGACGCCAAATCAACCAAAAGTTTGATAAATTACCGCTCAAATATTATGACAAAATATCAAGGGGCGAAGTGATGAGTTTGATTACCAACGACGTGGACGTAATATCCACCACGCTCAACCAAAGCCTATCGCAACTCGTCACGTCGATAACGACGATAATAGGCGTGCTCGTGATGATGCTGACGATAAGCTGGCAACTCACTCTCATTGCGCTTGCGATAATTCCGCTCACCCTAATCAGCGTATCGTTTATTATCAAAAAGTCGCAAAAGTACTTCAAAGACCAACAAAACTATCTAGGCAACGTCAACGGATATATTGAGGAAAACTTTGCGGGACATAACGTTGTCAAACTCTTCAACAACGAAGAGACTTGCGTGGAGCAATTTGGTAAATATAACGAACAGCTCTATCAATCGGCTAAATTTGCCAACTTCTATTCGGGTTTGATGCAACCTATCGCGGTTCTGATGGGTAATATAGGCTACGTAGCAGTGTGTGTAGTCGGTGGTACACTTGCCGTGGGTGGTCGCATTACTATCGGTGACGTGCAAGCATTTTTGCAGTACGTAAGACAGTTTAACAACCCAATCAACCAAATGGCGAGCATCACCAATACTTTGCAGTCCACTATGGCGGCGGCAGAGAGAGTATTCGAGTTTATCGAAGAAGAGGAAGAGACCGAGAGAGAAGGCGTGCGCGATAATTTTGTCGGCAGTGGAGAAGTAGAGTTTTCTCACGTGTCGTTTGGCTACAACCAAGATAAGATTATCATCAAAGACTTTACTTCTAAGGTGGATAAAGGGCAAACCGTGGCTATCGTAGGACCTACGGGCGCGGGCAAAACTACTATCGTCAAATTGTTGATGAGGTTCTATGAAATCAACGGTGGCTCTATCAAGCTGGACGGCGTGGATATCAGAGATATCAGTCGAGATAGCCTCAGAGACAACGTAGGTATGGTGTTGCAAGATACGTGGCTGTTCGGCGGTACTATCATGGAGAATATCCGCTACGGACGCCTCGACGCCACCGACGAAGAGGTCATCAACGCTGCCAAGATAGCTTACGCCGACCACTTTATCAATACCTTGCCGGGTGGATATAACTTCGTCATCAACGTAGATGCCGACAATATCTCTCAAGGTCAAAAGCAGTTGCTTACCATTGCCAGAGCAATACTTGCCGACCCTAAGATACTCATTTTGGACGAGGCAACAAGCTCCGTCGATACTCGTACCGAGCAACTTATCCAAAAGGCAATGTCTAGACTTATGCAAGGCAGAACTTCCTTCGTCATTGCACACCGTCTATCTACTATCAAAAACGCCGACAATATCTTGGTGCTCAAAGAAGGGGATATCATCGAGCAAGGCACTCACGAACAGTTGCTTGCTTTGGGCGGCTTCTATGCGGAGTTGTATAACTCTCAATTTGACACCGTATCTGCATCGTAATACTTTGTCGACCTTGCGGTTTTGTGTCGGTCACATACAACAAGTATGCTCCCTCACGCTATCCTCACTCTCCTTGTC
>CALGRX010000017.1 GCA_937880755.1 uncultured Clostridia bacterium | reverse complement strand
ATAGCGAGCGTGAGAATCTCATCCTCTTGAAGCCTCCTTTGTGCAAAGGGAGGTGGCTCGGCTTGCACGAGACGGAGGGATTGCCCTATTTGTCATTCCGAGGAAAGCCCTTGGCTGACCGTGGGAATCTCTCCCTTTTGAGATTGCCACAGCGTTTTACAAACGCTTCGCAATGACATAGAATATTGTTGCAATGACGTTGTATTTTGTCATTCTGAGCGAGCATAGCGAGCGTGAGAATCTCATCCTCTTGAAGCCTCCTTTGTGCAAAGGGAGGTGTCAACGCAGTTGACGGAGGGATTGCGTTACCCTTTTTTGACAACCCTTACACAGGGACGGCTTTTCTATTGTTTGATATGGTGTCACTCGTTGTCAGAGGAACTATGCTTAACCGCTTCCGCCAGCGACACCGACACCATCTTCGACACACCCTTCTCCTGCATGGTTACGCCGTATAGTCTGTCGGCAAGTTCCATAGTAGGCTTACGGTGGGTGATGACGATAAATTGCGTGCCTTTGCTAAATCTACTGAGGTATTTGGCGAACAAGCCCGCGTTGGCGTCGTCGAGCGCCGCCTCTATCTCGTCAAGCACGCAGAATGGCATTGGCTTGAGTTTGAGTATTGCAAAGAGTATCGCAATGGCTATGAGTGCCTTTTCGCCACCGCTATACAAGGTCAACGACTTGAGAGTCTTGCCCGGCAATTCGGCGTAAATCTCTATGCCTGCCTCGAGTGGGTCTTCGCCCTCCTCTACGTCCTCGATTACCAACTTGCCGTTGCCGCCGCCAAAGAGTTCTTTGAATACTGCCGAGAAGTTGGCGTTGATTTTTTGGAATTCGCTATCGAAGCGAGTCTTCATTTCCTTAGCCATCTCTGCGATAATCTTCTTGAGGTCGTCCGCCGTCTGTTGCATATCGTCGCGTTGAAGTTTTCGCTCGGCGTAAATCTCGCCTTCTATGCGGAACTGTTCTATCGCGTCGACGTTGACCGCGCCGAGAGCGTTCTTTTCGCGTTTTAGCTTGTTGATTTCGCTTTGACTGCTCACGGGGTCGAAGTCGTCTTGCTTGTACAATAGACATCCGTCGTAGTCCAAGTTGTACTCTTCGGCAATATGTATTTGCAGAGCCGTCATCAACTCGTCTATCTTCTCGAGTGCGTTTTGTTGTTTGATTTTGGCTTCGCTCAGCGACAAAATCTCCTTGGATAGAGCGTCCTTGTCGGCGTTGAGCGACACTATCTCGGCACTCAACTTCTTCTTGTAGTCGTCCAAAGAATTAATCTTGTCGATGAGGGCTTGATATTGCTTTTTGTCCTCTTCGCTCACCACTGCCGTGTTGAGGTTGTTTTCGGTTTGATAAATCTTCTCGTCTAGGCTTGCCACAATCTTTTTGGCATTTACAAGCGACTCTTTTAGTCCCGCAATTTCGCCTTGCACACGCTCGATATTGGCGTTTAGACTCTCTATTTCGCTCTCGATAGTTGATATTTTCACCTTGATATCGGTGATAAGTCCCGACAACTCGTCCTTGCGCTTTTTCTTGGCGTCAAACTCGGCTTTGCGTTTGATTGCTTCGTCGTCGGCGTTGTTTCTTGCGCCTTGCACGTCCATGCCCTTGCGGTCGATATTGGCGATAGCCTCGTCTATGTACTTGACCTTGGCTTCGAGGATTTCCTTTTGGGTCGTGCGATTGTGCAGAGTGTCGAGCAATTCGCCGAGTTTGGACACAACCTTGTCCAACTTGCCGTTTTCGGTAGCGTAAGCAACTTCGGCGTTTTTGACTTCTTCTTCGTATTCGCTCAGTTGCGCTTGCAACTCTTCGAGTTCTTCGTTGCCTTGCTTGAATATACGCATAGCCTCGGCGT
The DNA here is from genome assembly GCA_937880755.1 of uncultured Clostridia bacterium. Taxonomy (GTDB): domain Bacteria; phylum Bacillota; class Clostridia; order Christensenellales; family UBA3700; genus HGM11368. The sequence goes on along the minus strand of CALGRX010000017.1, from coordinate 317,005 downwards.
AGTTTTCTTTGGCTTTGGCTAGCATCTTGGTCGCGTTTTCTATCTCGCGCTCTTGACTGAGGACGTTGGAGGAATCCGACTTCTTTGAGCCACCCGTCATACTACCCGTCGTATTGATTACGTCGCCCTGCAAGGTGACGATTTTGACGGCGTAACGGTACTTTTTGGATATCGCAACGGCGCAGTCCATATCCTCGCATATCAAGGTGCGACCGAGTAGTCCCGAAAAGATATTGTAATACTTGTCGTCGTAAGAGATGAGTTTGGAGGTAATGCCGAGACAACCCTTTTCTCTAAGGATTGGCATATAGACGCTCTCCAAGTCTCTCGGTTTGTACGCCGTCATAGGCAAGAAGGTCACTCTACCCAATCTATTGACTTTGAGGTATTCTATTAGGTACTTGGCGTCCTCTTCGTCCTCGGTGACGATGTTTTGCATATTGTTGCCTAGCGCCATTTCGATAGCCGTTTCCAACTGTTTAGGTACGCTAATTAGTTCCGCCACCAAGCCTTGAATGCGACCTCCTACCGCCTCGTCCTTTTTGGAGGCTTGCATAAGCCTTTGCACCGCTCCGCCGAAGCTTCCGTACTCGTTTTTGAGGTCGGTGAGTATTTTGCACTTCATCTCGAAGGACTGAATGCTACCCATAAGGTTTTTGGCATCCTCTCTTGCCTTTTCCACTCTGGCTTTTAGCTCAGCCACCTCGACCATAACTTCGTTTTTGTTTTGTGCGAGCTTGGACTTGTCCTTCCTAAACCTCTCCACCGACTCTTCGTAGTTACGTTTTAGTCTTTCGTCGCTCTCTATACGGCTCTTGACGTCGTCTATCTCTTGCTTTAGCTCGGCAATACGGGTGAGCGAGATATCTCTCTCCGCGCCCAGCTTGCCTAGGTCGGCTTTGATTTCGCCTATACTCTCTATGGCTTTGAGCAATTCTAAGTTAGATTCCTCTATACTTCTCTCGCCAGACGTAATCTCGCCCACAAGCTCAAGATATTCTCTATCCAAGGCTCTGAGACGAGCCACTTTGTCCGCCTTGTCCTCGTTTTCCATATTGAGCCTACTGCAAAAATCATCGAGCTGTATCGACTTTTTGTCGATTTCTTCCTCATACGACAGTATTCTGTCGGCGTAATCTTTGCGTTGACTCTTGAGCTGAGAGATACGCTCGGAGAGGGTACTTCCCTGTCCCTTTATCGACTCGGCGTACACCGCCATCTCGGTCTGTCTGTCTCTCAGCTGAGAGATATAATTGTCTACGTCGTTTTGCTCGTTTATCTTTTGACTATACTTTTCTTCTATCTCTTTGACGGCACTCTCTTTGAGGGCATATTCTTCCTCTATGCCCGTCAATTTGGCTAGTATGGCTCTCTTTTGTCCGTCGTTGTTTTCGTATTTATATACGTATTCGTTGGCTTCGAGTACTCTCAATCTATCGCGCAATTCCAAAAACTTTTTGGCGTCGTTCGCTTGCTTTTCGAGCGGTCCTAAGATACGCTCGGCTTCTTTGATAATGTAGTCGAGTTGTTGGATATTCTCTTGAGTGCGCGCAAGCTTTCGCTCCGACTCTATCTTGCGTTGCTTAAACTTGAGTATGCCCGCGGCGTCCTCGAATATACTACGCCTGTCCTTTGGTCTTGCGTTGACGATTTCGTCGATACGTCCTTGACCGACAATACTGTATCCCTCTCTGCCGAGTCCCGTATCGCGTATCAAGTCTTGCACGTCCTTGAGACGACAAGGGGTCTTGTTGATGAGGTATTCGCTCTCGCCCGAACGATATAGTTTTCGGGTGATGATGACCTCTTCGTATTCAAAGTCGGGAAAAATGCGCTTAGAATTGTCAAAGACGAGCGAAGCCTCGCAATACGAAAGAGGCTTACGGCGCGCAGTACCGTTGAAGATAACGTCTTGCATGCTCTTACCTCTCAGTAGTCTTGCGCTCTGTTCACCGAGCACCCACCTTATTGTGTCGGCAACGTTGCTCTTTCCGCAACCGTTAGGTCCGACTATGGCGGTAATTCCGTCGTCGAAGTTTACCTCAACCTTATCGGCAAAGGACTTAAATCCAAATACTTCTATTCTCTTAAAATTCAATTTTTACCTCTCAGCCCAATGCCTTTTTGTTGATTTTCTTGATTTTTCTCTTGGTCTTGCCTGCCAAATTGCTATCTAGGAAAAACGCCTTTTCGCCTATCTTGACCACACTCTTTGGCAACTTGATTGCATACAAGTTAGGGCACTTGGCAAAGGCGTATCTACCGATAGTCGTCAAGCCTTCTTCTAGTACCACCTCGGCAAGCGACGTGCAATTGTAGAATGCGTCGTCACCAATAGAGGACAATCCCTCGTACGCTACGAAGTAGTTGAGAGCTCTGCAACCCTCGAAAGCCTTGGACATAATAGTATGCACGCTTGCGCCAAGCTCGACTTCGCTTATGCTTTCGTTGTAATAGAAGGCTTTTTCGCCTATAATTTTGACGCTGTTAGGCAAAATCACCACGCTATCGTTGCCCTTGTAAGCCGTCAACACGCCGTCTTTGACAACGAAGTCCTTTTCGTCGCAAGTACTGCTCTTTCTACTTACGCAACCCCTTTCCACAATCATAATCTCAAGTTTTTTGAGGTCTTTTTCTACCTTGTAGAGCTTGCCGTTTACAGCGTATTTCTTTATCTTTTTGGACAGCTTGGCGAGATATTTTTTTACCTTTTTGTCCATTTTGACCACGTCTTTTTCCGAAGATGGATTGGTATTTGCCAATTTTTCTTTGATTTTGCTCAGTTTTTCTATCGTATTGGAATGTCCGTCTGCGATAGCAATCATAGTATCTACGTCTACCACGCAATCGGCAAGCGTCTTTTTGTTTCTTTCTAATCTTTCCTTTTTGGTTTCAAAGCACATATTTTTTCCTCCGCAATATTTGCATATTTTGCTTGTTTATTATCTTATTTTATTCAATTTTTTCAGCGCCTCTTTGGCACAATTTTGTTCGGCTAGTTTTTTTCTACTGCCCTTTTCTTCCGCCATTACTTTTCCGCCTAACACCAATCTCACGGTAAATATCGGCTCGTTGTCACTACCCTCTTTGGATATCAACCGATATTCTATCTTTTCACCCTCGAACATCTCCTTGAGCCTAGATTTGTAGTCCTCTTTGGAGTCTTGGCGAGTATCGTCGATATAGTCTTGTAGCCATCTCAAAACGAAATCTTTGGCTTGTCCGAATCCCCCATCCAGAAAAATTGCTCCCGTTATAGACTCGAACACGTCGCTATACGCCTTGTCAAGCACGGCGTTGTCCAATATCAGCATATACTTGTCCAGCCCCATAGATAGCGAAACCTTCTTCAACGTTTCGCCCTTGACTACAAAGGCTCTCTTGGTCGTCAGCAACCCCTCGTCGTCGCGCGGATATTGTCTATACAGCTCTTCGCTTATCACCATATCCAATATACTGTCGCCCAAAAATTCCAACCTCTCGTAGTCGGGCACACCGTGTCTATGTCCGTAAGAAGAATGTGTGAGCGCTGTGGTGAGAAGCGTCGGGTCTTGGAAGGTATATCCTATCAATTGTTCCAGTTTTTTGGACATAATTACGCCTTATTATCCTCTCGTTTTAGATGTGAGTTGTCCGCCAAACCTTGACGAATATTGTCAATCGTGCCGTTTCGTACCGCTTGCGCGCAAGCAAGTATCGCGTTGCAAAAAGCCTTGGCGCTCGACGAGCCGTGCGCCTTCATAACTACCTTGTTGACGCCCAAGAATATACCACCGCCAATCTCGTCGCTGTTAAACTTCTTTTTGACGCCTCTCAGAGCAGGTTTTAGCATCAAGTAGCCGAGCTTGGCTCTAAGACCACCGCTCTTGATATTGCGCTTGATGAGTTCAAACATATTGAGCGCCATACCTTCGCTGGCTTTTATAACCATATTACCCGACCAACCGTCGTTTACCACCACGTCGGCAAGGTCGTTCATCAAATATCTCGCCTCGATATTGCCCACGAAGTTGAGGTTACTCTCTTTGAGCAGAGCGTGCGCCTCTTTGGTCAAGTCGTTGCCCTTCTCTTCTTCTGCGCCGTTGCTAAGCAAAGCAACTCTAGGATTCTCTACTCCGTAGCACGACTTCATAAGCGCCTCGCCCATTACGGCAAACTCGAGTAGCATATTAGGCTTGCAATCTACGTTGGCGCCGCCGTCCACGATAACCACGTACTTGCCGTCGTCCACCTGCGGACTTACCGCGGACAACGAAGCCCTCGTAACGCCGTCAATCAATTTGACTATTACGCTTGCGCCCGTAAGCAAAGCACCCGTGTTGCCCGAAGACACCATTGCGTCGGCGCTGCCGTCGGCTAGATATCTAAGCCCAACCACCATAGAAGAATTTTTCTTGCGTCTAATAGCCATAGCCGGCGATTCGTCGTTGGTGATGACTTCATCGGCGTCGATTATTTCTAATCTAGAACGGTCGTAATCGCAGGTTGCCAATATGCTTTCTATCTCTTGTCTTTTACCCGTCAACACAACGCTAACCGTGTCGTCCTTTTTCAACGCGTCTACAGCGCCCACAACGGCTGCTTGCGGACAGTTGTCCCCGCCGTAGCAGTCCACAATAACTCTCGTATTATCCATAGAGCCTCCATAGTATATCATTTTATATTTTAAATAAAATATTATAATTTGTCAATATCAAATTGGTAAACTTGTCGTCAAATAATCAAAACGAATAGCTAAAATACAAAAAAATATCCACCCGATTTAGGTGGATATCGTAGTCAATCATAACGATAATTAGTCAGCCTTCTTTTCTTTCTTAACTACGACTTGTTGTCCGTCATAGTATCCGCAATTTGGGCAAACTTTATGATTTTCTTTCAGCTCGTGGCAATGTCCGCACTCAACGAGAGACGGAGCGCTGATTTTCCAGTTAGCCGATCTTGTATGCTTTCTTTGTTTAGACGTTTTTCCCTTTGGTACTGCCATTTTTGACACCTCCCGTATTACTCAAATACATTTGCTTAGCCATTATAAGACATTTTATCGGCTTTGTCAAACATATTTTTGCATTATTTTTGGTTTTTACAACGATTGAACTATCTCTTGGGTCTCTCTCGCAATGACCAATTCTTCATTAGTAGGGATAACCAATACTTTGACCTTGCTCTCAGGCTTGGACAAGTCGCAAAAATTACCTCTAGCCTCACTCGTCTTGTTCTTTTCTTGGTCAAAGGCAACGCCCAAAAATTCGGTGTTTTGCATTATCAGCTCTCTAAATTCCCAACTGTTTTCGCCAATTCCGCCCGTAAATACTACGCAATCGAGTCCGTTCATAGCCACGGCGTAAGAACCGATAAACTTTTGGACTTGATAAGCAAACATATCCTTGGCAAGCTGCGCTCTCTCGTTGCCTTCGGATGCGGCCTTACACAACTCTCTTGCGTCGGAGCTGACTCCGCTCACACCCATAAATCCACTTTGTTTGTTGAGATAATTGGTAGTTTCTTTGAGGCTCATACCCGTATTGTCGGCAATCATTTCTACTACCGCAGGATCGATATCGCCGCACCTAGTCCCCATCATCACGCCTGCCATAGGAGTCATACCCATAGAAGTATCTACGCACTTGCCGTCCTTGACAGCCGAGATAGAGCTACCGTTGCCGAGGTGGCAAGTAACTATTTTGGAGCAAGGCAAGCCCTTAGAAGTGAGATATTTGATTGCTTCGCCCGACACGAACTTGTGCGAAGTGCCGTGGAAGCCGTATCTTCTGATTTGATATTTTTCGTATATCTCGTAAGGAATACCGTACATTTTTGCCTTCTTAGGCATAGTGCTATGGAACGCCGTATCGAATACCGCCACGTTAGGCACTTTTGGCAACAAGCTCTTGCACAGTTGTATGCACGCAATGTTGGCAGGGTTGTGCAAAGGAGCAAGGTGAGCCACCGATTGCAACTTCTTCATTTCTTCGTCGCCCACGTATGTGGAAGAGTCAAACTCTTCTCCGCTATGCACTACTCTGTGTCCTATCGCTCCTATCTCTTCCACGCTGTCTATCACGCCGTAGTCCTTGTTGACGAGGCAATCAATCAATAGATTGAAGGCTTTGGTATGGTCGTTGATAGTATCCTCGACGATCACCTTTTGGTCGCCGTATTTGTGAGTTATCAAAGAGCCGTTTAGACCTATTTTTTCTACTACGCCCTTGCAGAGCACAGTTTCGGTCTCCATCTCGATGAGTTGGTATTTGAGGGAAGAACTACCTGCGTTTACTACCAATACTTTCATATTATGCTCCTTAGTTTTGACTTGCCTGAACGGCGGTGATAGCCACTACGGCTACTATATCCTCGCTTACGCAACCGCGTGAGAGGTCGTTGACAGGCTTAGCAAATCCTTGACAGATAGGTCCTATTGCTTCTGCGCCGCTAAATCTTTGGGTAAGCTTGTAGCCGATATTTCCCGCTTCGAGAGATGGGAAGATAAATACGTTGGCTTGTCCCGCAACCTTGCTACCCGGTGCTTTGAGCTGTCCGACCGACGGTACGATAGCGGCGTCTACTTGCAAGTCGCCGTCTACTTCTATCTCAGGGGCTCTCTCTTGCACGAGGCGAGTTGCCTCAACCACCTTGTCTACGTTAGGGTGCTTTGCACTGCCCTTGGTCGAGAAGGAAAGCATAGCCACCTTAGGCTCGTCTATTCCTGCCAAAGCCTTGGCAGTAGCCGTGGAAGATATAGCTATATCGGCAAGTTGCTCTGCGGTTGGTTCTATATTGACCGCACAGTCGCCGAATACCATAATATCCTTATCCTTGTAAGGCGTGCCCTCGAAAGACATCAAAAATACGCTGCTAACCGTCTTAGTGCCCGGTTTGGTTTTGACGATAGTCAGTCCGCTCTTGAGCACGTTGCCGGTAGAGTTGATAGCTCCCGCAACCATGCCGTCGGCTAGACCTTTACGAGTCATCATTGCGCCGTAGTTGAGATTCTTTCTCATCTCCACTCTTGCTTGCTCCAAGGTCATACCCTTTGCCTTGCGCAATTCGTACAATTCGTTAGCAAATTCCTCAATATCGGCAGTTGTCGGATTGACGATTTGCATACCGCCGAAGTCTACGTCGGGATACTTGGCTTTGAGTTGCTCTTCGTCTGCTAGCAAAATAATTTTTGCTATGCCTTGTTCGGTGATGATTTGTGCCGCTTTGACAGTTCTTGGCTCGTCGCCTTCCGCCAAAACTATCGTCTTGCCCAAAGTCTTAGCTTTGGCGATGATTGAGTCGATAATCTTGCTCATACTTCCCCCTGAAAATTGCTTTATTTTTTGTTGAAAATCATTTATAATGATATCGTTAGGATATCACAAGCCAATTATACAACTAAGATTGGTTATTGTAAAGTAATACAAATAAAAAAGGCGGGTTTTTATGTCCCATTGTTTCATAATTTGCGAATACAATCCGCTACACAGCGGACACGCGTACCAAATACGTCAAGCCAAAGAGTTGGCTTGTGGCGACGTTATTTGCATTATGAGCGGCAACGTCGTACAGCGTGGCGAGTTGGCGGTGGCAGACAAATACACCCGTGCCGAGTGGGCTATCAAAGCGGGCGCCGATATGGTGATAGAGTTGCCTGCCGTATATAGCCTTAGTTCCGCCGAGCTATTTGCCCTCGGTGCTATCAAGATTATCTCTCGATTTAATGAGCCTTCATACCTTTGTTTCGGCTGTGAAAATCCCGACGTAACCGCGCTTACTCGCCTTGCCAAGACTTTGACGGATAACTCTCAAGTAGACTTGCTCACCCAAAGCAACCTAGCGCAAGGTCTATCCTATCCGCTGGCATATTCGCTTGCCGTCAAAGCAGTCTGCCAAACAAACGACAAAGACGACTTGGCTAATCTGCTCGATAGCCCCAACAATCTACTTGCGATAGAATATATCAAGGCAATCAACAAGCTCAATCTTGCTATTACACCTATCGCAATCAAGCGCCAAGGCGGTTACAACGACCTATCCGTAGCGGGAGAGTTTGCTTCCGCTTCGGCTATTCGCAACAATCTGAGCGACAAGTCGATAATTGCAAAATTTTGTCCGCCTTTCGTCTATGACGAATTGCAAAATTACAGCGATTGCGACGATAGACTTTATTCCCTTCTTTCCTACCAACTGCCCCGCCAAGACCTTAGCAAAATATGCGGTATCAAAGAAGGAATTGATAACAGAATACTTCAAAAACTCGATACGTGCCACGATTTTTCAAGTTTTTTGCAAGCAGTCAAGACCAAGCGCTACCCTATGGCGTATATCAAAAGATTGCTTCTCAACGCCCTCACTTACAACACGCTGACATACGATAAGCTCAAGGGGCAAGCTATCGAATACGTCAACGTTTTGGCAGTCAAAGAGGACAAAAAATCTCTGCTTTCGCTATTTGATTGCGCCGTCACCACCAAGCAAAGCGACTCATATATACTAGAAAAAACCGACGCCCAACACAACGCCGACTTGCTATTTTCCTCAGTCAAATATCGCTACCGCTCGGTGATGTCAATCGTCAAATTCTAGCCGACTTACGAGCAACTAAAGGCTATCGTCATTATTTGGTATTGCAATCTTGTATTTGCCACTAGCTATCGTCAACGCTCAGTATCTATCCAATGCATTGCAACAACTCGTTATTAATTGGCGTCCAAACTAATATAATCTAGTATGGAGCGCAGTATCGATCTCAATAAAGCCCTGCCCCTATCGTTGGTTGCGGGCTTTTTTATTACCTTTCTCGTAGTCAATCCCTCACGCTATATAGCGTCGGTTTCGCGCAGTTTGATACTCTTTGCCAAGGCGGTTTTGCCGTCGCTCTTTCCCTTTTTGTTTTTCTCAGGCTTACTCACTTGCGTGGGCGGCGGATATTTGCTCGGGGTTGTATTCGCCAAGCCGGTATCCAAGGTATTTCACGCTCCTCCTATCAGCGGATACGTCATGGTTTTGAGCCTCGTCAGCGGTTATCCTATGGGTAGCAAAATCATATGCGACCTATATCAATCAGGTATGCTTACGACAGAGGACGCCAAGCATATCACGGCGTTTTGCTCCACGTCGGGACCGCTGTTCATACTAGGAACTGTGGGCGCAACGCTCTTTCAATCACCATATCTGGGGTGGGTTTTACTATCGTGTCACGTACTCGGTGCACTTATCAACGGCATAATATTTAGACCAAAAAAGCAAACTTTTTCGCCTATTTTGCCTACCGTGCAATATGTAGACTCGCTACTAGACGCGTGCATCAAAAATAGCGTCAACACCATACTTGCCATAGGCGGATATATCACCATTTTCGGTATGATTGGCGACGTTTTGGTGGACGTGGGATTGGTGGATTTGACCGGCAAAATACTTGGCTTTATTCTTAGCCCTCTCGGCGTAACCGACAACTTGTGCTACGGCGTTGCACTATCGTTTATAGAACTCACTCGCGGATTTGACTATATTGCTCAATCGGGCGTAAAAACAACGACAGCCCTGCCGTATTTGGCGGGACTGTTGTCTTTGGGTGGCGCTTGTATCACCTTTCAATCTATGAGTTTTTTAAGCAAATGCGGTATCAAGGCAAGTTATTATATACTTACCAAGCTATCTCAAGCCTCTATCACCTTTGGCTTAAGCTTGCTCACTTGTCTTGCCGTCAATTTCGGTTGATAGGCTCGCTCATAAGCTTAAACAATTCTTGTTTGCTTGCCGACACGTCGTTAAGCGTTTGTCTGAGATAATATTCTGCTCCGTTCATCACGTTGGCAATTTGATTATAGCTTTGGTCGATGACGTTGTTTGCGTAAGCCGTTGCGTCATCCACAATCTTTTGCGCTTGTTCTCTGGCTTGGACGATAATCTCGTTTTCGCTGAGCATACGATTGGCTTCTCTCTCTGCGCCCGCAAGAATATCGTTTGCCGCACGATTGGCGTCCTCAATCAAGGCGTCTCTCTGTCCGATAATCACTCTTGCTTCGGCAATAGAATCGGGCAAGGCTTCTTTGACCGCCGCAATGATATCTAAGGCAACCATATCGTCGATAATTCTACCGTTGCCGATAAGAGGCTTTTTGCCTAGTCTTATCATCTCTGCCAATTTGTCAAGCATAACTTCGATATTGTTGTTATTCATACTTTTCTCCCAATATTTTTTCTATGGTTTTTATGCAGTTGTCGGGTACTACCCCTCTCAACGACGTCTTGCATTTCAGCATATCTCTCACTACGCTAGACGATACGTTTATCAAGTTATCCGACTTATACAGCGTCGTTTCCACTCCCCCGTGCGACTTGTTAAATTCACTCATCTCTATCTCATAAGCGTAATCCTTGTCGTCGCGATAACCCCTTACGATATTGCATATGTCGTGACTGTTGCAATATTCAAACACCATTCCGTTCCAGTCGTCGACTCTCACGTTGAGGGTATATTCTAAGGCTTTTTCGACTATTTGTCTTCGCTCATCTCTATCAAATAGATAGTTTTTGTCGGGGTTGTCTGCCACCAGAACAACCACTTTGTCCCACTCCTGCAAGGCCTCTTCGATCAGCCACGTGTGACCTTTGGTGATTGGGTCAAAGCTACCCGGTATCAAAGCAATCTTTTTGGTGCGAGTAACAAAGTCAACCACGATACAACCGTATCTCTTGCGTTTAGCTATCCGCCACTCGTCCGTCAAGGTATATTTTTTGTCTCTGTCGTGCTCGTAAATTATATATCCGCCGTCGGCAAGTATATCTCTTTCCAAAACGATTGCACAAATATCACCGATATAATCAGTCTTATAAGGCGGGTCTACGAAGATAAAGTCTTGCTTGCCAACCGTGCGCAATGCACTCTCGAAGTCGCTGTTGACGACTCGATAATCGTCCTTGGTACCCGCAAGATTTCTTTGTGTGAGCGCAATACTCGTCTTGCTTTTGTCGACGAAGGTCACTTGCTTTGCTCCTCTCGACAATGCCTCTATGCCCATACCGCCACTACCGCAAAACAAGTCCAAAAAGCAACTTCCCGCCACGTCGAATTGAATGGTATTAAATATATTTTCCTTGACCATATCGCTTGTCGGTCTGACTTCGTTGCCTTTAGGCGATTCTATCTTTCTTCCACGGTATTTTCCGCTGACAACTCTCATTTTACAATTTCCTTATCGGTGACGATATAATTCATTTTTTTATCCCACGGCTCGGCAATAATCTCGTCTACCATTTGGCAATCGAAGCAAAGCCCCACCTTGATGCAATCGCTCTTATCAAAGAACCTATCGTAGTAACCCTTGCCCTTGCCTAAACGGTTAAGTCGTCTATCTCCGGCGAGCATTGGCGTAACGCAAAGGTCTATATCCACTTGCTCGGGGGATAGTTCTCGCCCCTTTGGCTCACTTATTCCGTAGTCGCCTATCTCGTACCGAGTATTCTCGTCCACTTTCACGAGGAGCATATCTTCCCCACGCACTACGGGCAAATATACGGCGGCTTTACCTACAAAGTGTTTTATCAGGTCGCAAGTTGCTACCTCGCTATCCAAAGCGTTGTATATGCACACCGACCTTGCTTCAAGCCCCAAAGACAGCAAATTGCTTGCCACCCTCTCGCTCGCCGATTTTTTGTCGGCTATACCCATTGCTTTTAGGCGCTCTCTAATCTCTTGGCGCAATTGTCGTTTATTCATTACAGTTGGCTCTTGTAATAGTTGATAAGACAGCCTTGCTTGATAATCTCTCTTTCGTCGTCGGTCAAAGCGTCCAATCTTAGAGTTACGTCAATGCTTAGATCTCCCCTTACCACTTTGGCAGGGAACTCTCTATCGCCGTTCATCAATTTTTCTTTGACGTCCTTGACGATGACGATATCGCCTTGCTCGAATTTGTCGTCGCTTACAAAAGGCAACATACCCCAGTTGATGAGGTTGCTACGATATCTCTTGGTAGCGTATTCTTTGGCAATATTGCACACACCGCCAAGCACTCTTTGACAACTTGCGGCTTGTTCTCTCGCACTGCCGTCACCCGGTTTGATTGCGTAGACACCGCTACCGATAGAGGTCGTGCCCTCTAGCTTCAAGCCCGATTTAGCTACTGCCTCTGCGTATTGCTTAGGTAGCCCCTTCTCTCTTCTTTCCAATTCATCGGCATAGATTTCTTTGGCTCTACCCACGTATTTTGGCTCTTTTCTCGATAGAGCAAACTCGGCGAGTTTGAGCGGATTGCTACGATAGCTCGAGGTTTCGCCCGACGGGATAAGCTCGTCTGTAGTTGTAACAGGATCGTAGATAGCCGCCGCCAACTTGACGATGACGTTGTCGGTCAAAGATATAACTTGAGGCCAATCGCAGATGTTAGGTCCGTATTCCAATTCCGCCTCGGGTTGAGCCTTGCCCCAACCGTTGTACACTCTCTTAGCGTAGATGCTGCCGTCATACTCGAAGGTAGGCACGGTGTTGTCGTAGTCGATATCGGTTGCCGCCGTCAACACTCCACCGTTGAGTGCGGTTGCCGCAATAGAGCGTGCGTCCATGAGCGCAACGGAAGCGATTTGGTTGTTGCCGGGTTTGCTACCCTCTCTGCTCTCGAAGTTGCGGGTGGTATGTCTTATTGACAAAGCGTTGTTGGCAGGCACGTCCCCCGCACCGAAGCAAGGTCCGCAGAACGCCGATTTGACGTTAGCGCCCGCCTTGACTAATTCCGCAATCGCGCCCTTTTTGAGCAAATCGTAGTAGATTGGCGTAGAAGAAGGATAGACGTTGAGGGTAAACTTTCCGCTACCCACCGCGCCGTCTTTGAGTATGCTTGTGGCCTCGACGATATTGTCGTAAGTTCCTCCCGCGCAACCCGCGATGACGCCTTGCTCTACCATAACCTTGCCGTCCACGATTTTGTCAGTGAGACGAAATTGAATTTTCGAATTGCCAAGCAACTTGTTGCCTTCCTTCTCCGCTTGTGACAAGATATCGTAAGGATTGTCTATCACGTCCTTGAGTGCAAAAACGTTGCTTGGATGGAAAGGAAGCGCAATTTGTGGCACTACCTTGTCTAGGTCTACCTCTACCACGCCGTCGTAATATGCTACGTCGTCGGGCTTGATTGGCTTGTAGTCGTCGAGTCTACCTCTAACTGCGTAATAATCTTTTACCTCGCTATCGTCGGTACGCCAGATAGACGTCAAGCACGTCGTCTCGGTAGTCATAACGTCAATGCCGTTACGGAACTCTATAGGAAGATTGGCAATGCCGTCGCCAACGAATTCCATAACCTTATTTTTGACGTAGCCTTTGGAGAAGACCGCTCCAATAATTGCGAGAGCCACGTCTTGAGGGCCTACGCCCTTACGAGGCTTGCCACTGAGGCTGACGGCTATTACGTCGGGATATTTGATGTCGTAGGTACGACTGAGAAGTTGCTTAACAAGCTCGGGTCCGCCCTCGCCGATAGCCATTGTGCCGAGCGCGCCGTATCTGGTGTGAGAGTCACTGCCGAGCAACATCTTACCGCAACCGCTCATACACTCTCTCATATAGGTGTGAATGACTGCTTGATGAGGCGGTACGAAAATTCCGCCGTACTTCTTGGCTGCGCTCAGTCCGAAGACGTGGTCGTCCTCGTTGATAGTTCCGCCCACCGCGCAAAGGCTGTTGTGGCAGTTGGTGAGAACGTAAGGGATAGGAAATTCTTTTAGTCCGCTAGCCTTGGCAGTCTGAATTATACCAACGTAAGTGATATCGTGCGACGCTAGTCCGTCGAATTTGATATTGAGCGCGCCGTCCTTAGTCGTCTTAGTTCCCGCGTTGTGCGCAGAAAGAATAGAGTAAGCCATCGTACCTTGATAGGCCGTCTCGAGAGTCTTGGCTTCCAAACCGAGAGTTTTTACGTGGTCGGCGTCGTAAAATTTTCCGCCCACCAGATACATACCTTGTTGAGAAAGTTTGATCATAAATTGCTCCGTATAATTATTAACTTTATAAAAATATATTACAACAATCCTATCCAAAAATCAATAAAAAAACCCCGAAAAGTCGAGGCAGTTATTCGTATTGACTTTCATAGGCTTATTATTTGAGGGTGACTGCGTATTTTTGCGCCCAGCCCACGGGATAAAGCGACCTTTTGGAGCGTCTGAGTCCCTCCAAGCCCATATCCTCTTGCCTATTGACTAGGCGACAATTTTCAAAGTGCTTTTTTGCAAACATTTGACAAATGGCTGGATAAACGCCGTTGTAGGCGATATCACCCTTCTCGATATGAGTTATGCCCACGCCCGACGGGGTAATCTCACCCATACTAAAGGCTATTATTTTGCCGTCGTACTCGATGACGTCGGCAAAGCAGCGAGGACAAGTCCCTACTCTACTAAGAGCCATTTTGACGAGCCTGAGTTCGTCGGCTTCGGTGTCGCTATACTCTTCGTCAAAGGACTTAGTGCTTTGCCAACCCGAAATCAGTTGCATCACTCTCTCGTAATCGCTCGGTTGATAACTCCTAAAAACATATCCTTTTCCGTCCGCCGAGGTGCTGTAGGTTTCGACAAATCTCTTGATATGGTTACGCTTGGAGTGGTACTTTTTGCCTTCGAGATATATTAGGTCGTGAGGGTCGTAGAGATATTCGTCGTAGTCGTGATTGATGACCAAGTTATATTTGTCGCTATCGAGCAGTTGCACGTATTCTTCGGGCGTACTCATGACGTACATTTTTTCGCCTTGACTTAGACAAAAATCCTCCAAATTGTCGTATGCCGCCTTTATTTTGTCGATAGTGGTAAGCGGTGGTAGATAGACGTATCCCTCAACTCCGTTCTCCTCGTCAAAGTACTCGGCGTGAGGCAAAAATCTCAAATAAATCACCCCGTTTTCGTAGGCGATTTGCATACTTTCGTAGTTAAAAAACTTCCAACCTTTGAGGTACAACGGAGAGTATTCGCTACCGTTGTACTCAGTCTTAGCCAATATTTTGTCTATCTCGCAAAAATCTGCGTCCTCAATTCTTCTAAATTGCATATATTCCCTTGCCACGCACGGCGAAAATTTGGTATAATCCCGTTATGAAAACTACCTTTAGATACAAACCTAACGCGTGGATAGCGGTATCCTCTACCGTCATATCAATTATACTATTGGTATGTGCGATTGTCAACGTTCTTAGACTTTGCGGTGTGAGAAATATGCAATCCTACAACTATTCTCTAGACATTATAGCTACGGTAATATGCGTGGTCATGCCTGCAATTTTACTCTCAATGGTTTACCTCTCGGCATACACTCTCACCGAGCGCGGTATAAGATGCAATATCGGGGTGTTTTCCCACACGATAAGATATCAAGACGTATTGCTCATCAGGCAAGATTGCGACAAGACGGTACTGATATTGTATATCAAGACAGTCAAGCAAGGTCAGGTAGTCGACTCTCATAGCGGTATTCAAGCCAACATATTACAAGTGGGCGTGGACAAGAGGCACTTCGACTCCATAATAGACGCTATCAAAGCCCACAATCCTCACACAATCTACGAGATATTGCCTATGGCACGTAAGGAGAAAAAATGAAAGCGGTTTTAGCTAGCAACAACGCTCACAAGCTTCAAGAAATCAGAGCCATTTTGGGCGACTGCTTCGAGCATATATATTCGCTCAAAGAATTGGGCGTGGACGTCGAGGTCGAAGAAAACGGCAAGACCTTCGTCCAAAACGCAATCATCAAAGCAGACACGATATGCCGTATGACGGGACTCGTCGCAATAGCCGACGACAGCGGACTAGAGGTTGAAGCTTTGGACGGTCAACCGGGGGTTTATTCGGCTCGATTTGCGGGAGAGCCTTGCAACGACGACGCCAACAACGCCCTACTGCTCGATAAACTTCACGCTATCGAAAAGACGCAACCTATCAATCGCAAGGCGCGTTTCGTATCGGTAGTGGCTATTTGCTACCCCGACGGCTCGGGCAAATACGCCGAGGGCTACGTAGAAGGCACTATTCTCGACGAGTACCGTGGCGACAAGGGCTTTGGCTACGATCCACTCTTCTATTGCAATAGCCTCTCCAAGACCTTTGCCGAGGCTAGTATGGAAGAAAAGAACACCGTATCTCACCGCGCTATGGCATTGCAACGCCTAAGAGAACTGCTATGAAGACTATCGTCGTTATGTCCGACACTCACAATATCTTGCGCCATACCGAGGAATTTTTCGAGGTGTTGCAAGAGAGCGACTATATCTTTCATTTGGGTGACGGCAGTAGCGACGTAGAGATGCTTATACAAGCCTTTGGCGACAAGGTAATTGCCGTCAAGGGCAACTGCGACCACTCAAGCCTACCCTTGCAAAGGATAGTACAAGTGGAAGGCGTCAAGTTTTTGCTCACTCACGGACATTGCTACAAGGTCAAATCCGACACGGTAGACCTGCACACCGAGTGTATTATCGAAGGTGTAAAGGTAGGCTTGTACGGACATACTCACCGTGCACAAATTGACGTAGACGAGGGCGTAACGCTCATCAACCCCGGGTCGCTCGGTTACGGTAGGACGTATTGTTACGTTACCGTGCAAGGCGATAGATTATTTAGCAAAATCGTAACACTTTAAGGACAAATATATGATTAGAAACGACGTAAGAAATATAGCAATCATTGCGCACGTTGACCACGGCAAAACTACTTTGGTCGACCAACTTCTTAGACAAAACCACGTTTTCCGCACGGGCGAAGCCGTGGTAGAGAGAGTTATGGACAGCGGAGATATCGAGAGGGAGAGAGGCATCACCATTCTTGCCAAAAACACCGCCGTATTCTACAACGGAGTCAAGATCAACATCATCGACACCCCCGGACACGCCGACCTCGGCGGTGAAGTTGAGCGAATACTATCGATGGTAGACGGCGTTTTGTTGCTAGTCGACGCGGTAGAGGGCTGTATGCCACAGACTCGCTACGTACTCAAAAAGGCGCTCGGACTAGGCAAAAAACCTATAGTAGTCATCAACAAGGTCGACCGTGGCGGAGATCCCGAGCAAGTCATTGACCAAGTGCTCGACCTATTCATAGAATTGGGTGCCAACGACGAACAAATCGACTTCAAGACAGTCTTTGCTTCGGGCAAACAAGGTTGGGCAACCACTACCCTCGGCGAGCAAGGCACGGATATGAAGCCTTTGCTCGATATGATTATCAGCGAAATCCCTGCCCCTACGGGCGAAGTGAACGACGGATTGCAGATGATAGTGTGCAATATCGACTACGACGAATATATCGGCAGAATAGGTTTAGGCAGAGTCGTCAGAGGCAACATCCACACGGGTAGCAACGTTGCCATCATTCACAACGACGGCAGTCACTACAACGCCAAGGTCGTCAAACTCTACCAATTCGAAGGGCTCAAGAGGCGTGAGTGCGAGTCGGGACAAGTGGGCGACATAGTTGCCGTCAGCGGTATCGAACAACTCAACATAGGCGAAACGATTTGCGACAGCGAAAAGATAGAACAACTGCCTTTCGTCAACATAGACGAGCCTACCCTATCTATGATGTTTATGGTCAACGACTCGCCTTTTGCCGGCAAAGAAGGCAAATACGTCACCAGCCGTCACCTTAGAGCAAGGCTATTCAAAGAAGTGATGACCAACGTGAGTATGAGAGTGGAAGAGACTGACAGCGCCGACTGCTTCAAGGTATACGGCAGAGGGGAATTGCACCTATCTATTCTCATCGAAAATATGCGCCGTGAGGGCTACGAATTCCAAGTTTCCCGTCCAAAGGTTATCTTCAAGGATATAGACGGCGTGCGATGTGAACCCGTCGAAAACCTCGTGGTGGAAGTGCCCGACGACTACGTGGGCGTAGTTATGAACAAAATCGGCGCACGTAAAGGCGAGCTTGTCAATATGACTCCCGACGAGCGTGGCGGTACTAAGCTGGAATTCAAAATTCCTTCTCGCGGACTTATCGGCTATCGCAACGAGATGCTCACTGACACCAGAGGTTTCGGCGTAATGAACCACACTCTCGACGGCTACGAGCCTTACAAAGGCACGATTATAGAGCGCAATCGCGGTTCGGTGGTCGCCTTCGAGGACGGCACGACGACGGCGTACGGCTTGTTCAACGCGCAAGAACGCTCTACTCTATTCTTGGGTGCGGGCGTAAACGTATACGGCGGTCAAGTGGTGGGCGTCAACTCGCGTGAAGACGACCTCGTCGTCAACGTGTGCAAAAAGAAACAACTCACCAACAATCGTGCCAGCGGCGCGGACGAAGCCCTCAAACTCATCACTCCTACCGTGATGTCGTTGGAGCAATGTCTAGAGTTTATCGCCGACGACGAGCTTGTCGAAGTTACGCCTAAGTCAATAAGGCTACGCAAGACCATTCTCAGCAAAGAGCTTAGAGCCAAAATCGCAGCCAAAAACAAACAATAATACAAAATTAATACGCACAATCCAAGATATAGTCGTAGAAAAAATAAAAAATGAAAAAACCAATTATATTTTTCTTGACATATCTTGGGTGGTTGTGTTAAAATTGCAAAGCATTGAGAATTGATATGCGGGTGTAGTTCAATGGTAGAATCCCAGCCTTCCAAGCTGGTCGCGTGGGTCCGATTCCCATCACCCGCTCCATTGCATAAAGTATGAGTCTGTAGCTCAGTTGGATAGAGCAACGGCCTTCTAAGCCGTGGGTCGGGGGTTCAAATCCCTTCAGGCTCGCCATAAATTTGGTGGGTATAGCTCAGTTGGCTAGAGCGCAAGATTGTGGCTCTTGAGGCCAAGGGTTCGACTCCCTTTACTCACCCCATTTATGCATAGGGGTATCGCCAAGCGGTAAGGCACCAGACTTTGACTCTGGTATTCGTAGGTTCAAATCCTGCTACCCCTGCCACATTGGGGTGTCGCCAAATGGTTAAGGCACTGGACTCTGACTCCAGCACTTGAGGGTTCAAATCCTTCCACCCCAGCCATTTAGCGCACTTTCCACAACTTAATAAGATCCATTAGCTCAGTCGGTAGAGCACATGACTTTTAATCATGGTGTCCCGAGTTCGAATCTCGGATGGGTCACCAACGCTGCGTTCATGCGGGTGTGGCGGAATTGGCAGACGCGCTAGACTTAGGATCTAGTGTCTAAGACGTGGGAGTTCAAGTCTCTTCATCCGCACCACGCAGTTACTGCGACAACAGTGCCAAACACTTGACATTGTAGTCGCAGGCGTATATACTTACATTATCAACTCAATATTATGCGGGAGTGCGAAGTGGCACGAGGCGTTAAAAAACGATATTGTATATCGTTTTTAGCCGAGTGGACAACAAATTGCAACCTCGCAATAGAATTACCAACTATCTATTGTTGTCGGGGAGACTCGACCACGCTATAGATAACGTCGCAAAAGTATGCGGGAGTGGCTCAGTGGTAGAGCGTTGCCTTGCCAAGGCAAATGTCGCGAGTTCGAATCTCGTCTCCCGCTCCAAATATGCACCTTTAGCTCAGTTGGTAGAGCAAATGACTCTTAATCATTGGGTCCAGAGTTCGAGTCTCTGAAGGTGCACCAAGCAAAAACCGCTTAAACACTTCGTTTAGGCGGTTTTATATTTTTATTATCCCTGACCTAGTTATCAATTTTTCTTGCATTTTTACCCAAAAAACTCAGGAATTTTTGCAAGAAAAAATTAAAGGCAGTTTTCACTGCCCTTAAAATTCAAACTTTTTAGCAAGCTTTTGATAATATTCAAGTATTGGACTACAACCCTTATCAAGTAAACTTGTATATGTATCTTTAGTCATTGTCAAAGACTTATGCCCAGCCCAATATTGTAATCGAATATCATCGATTTTACAATAATGCCCTACCGACAAACCTGTATGACGGGTAGTATGCAACAAACAATCTTTGATACCTAATTGCAACAACACTTTTTGCATAGCACACTTAATACCAGAATACGTTAATTGACCAAATGGAAGATATCCGTTACCTAATTCTTTTGCCTTTATAAATAAGTCGTCGATATAATCAATGTAACGATAATCATCGCCATTTTTCAAACCTATATGCACCTTACCGGTTATAATATCCAAACGCTTATTAATTATAAGTTTATGACGTTCCTCATCAATATCCGTAGCAGGATTAAAAGCCAAAAATTCCCCAATACGCATACACGTACAACATAAAATATAAAAAGCAGAACGATACTTAGGAATCAACAGCTCAATTATCTTGTTTTGCTCTTCAAATTCATACGCGCGATGCTTGATTGGTTTATACTTTTTAATCTCAACATAATGCATAACGTTTTTGTCAACGTAACCTAATAAAACGGCTTTATCCAAAGCAGAACGAATTATATCATACAGATTCAATAGATCTGCCTAAAGATGAACGAAAACTAAACAAAAGAAACATAAGCATAGCCGCTATTGCAACTATACTTATGATATGATAAGAATTTTCAACCTTGTTATTCATCTTCTAAATCTCCATTAAATTAGCAATATAGCCCACATATCCTATAACGAAGGCAACTAATAAGACACAAGCAATAAATACTACAAATTTTACTTTCTTCATAACTCACCGTAAATCAATTGACAAGCATACAATTATTTATTAGAATAATATCAAAGTAGTGACCGTTCGTAAGAACATGGCTTATACTCTATATAGAGTGTTTGGCACCGTCACTACTTTTTTTATGTAGATATTTATCCTTAGCACGTATTGAATATTTTTTAGCCTGCTCATAATCTTTGTCAGATAGATAACCGGTATAATTACCAAAATATCTATATTTTTTATCAACAATTGCTTGACGTCTCATATAAGACTTATGACCATCTAAAAAGGTAGGAAATTTAGATAGAAGCTCATCATTTCTAACAAATCCTAATTCTTCAGGATTACCACCGCCCATACCATCAAAAAATGGGAAATCAAGATAATCATCCATATAATCTTGTCCTTCCATCTTGGCATAATAAACACCTTCATATCCTTCTATTGCTTTAATAGAAGGATAACTATCTTTTTTGGTATAAGTATCTATGACGTTACCGTTCTTATCATAAACATTTACAGTAAAAATGTTATCCTCTTCCGCCGATACTGCGTTCATACTTACAAAAACGCCAAATACTGCTACAATCAACGCCAATACAAAGAGCGTTGCACAAAATGTTATTTTTGTTTTTTTGACATATTTTTTTCTCCTATTTTTTTATTTTTCTTTTTTAATACCGAAATAAGCAACAGTCTTCTTATTTCTTTTACCATTTTTATGATAAAAATGGTCTACAATTTGCCCTTTTGCTACTGAGTTCAAATCATAAGTATTGCCCTTAAATTTAGGCTTACGTTTATCACTTGCGGTAACAATCATATTAGGCATTGTCGTTTCTATTTTGCCAACAAAATGATAATCAGGATTCAACTTATACTTTTTATTTTTACCTTTTACCCAAGCATCTTCAGAAGATATAAGTCTAACACCTTTATGTTTCAAACTATAATTTACACTTGACAATCAATCACCTCCGTGTTATAATAACGAAGACCACCAGCCCTATAAACGGGGAAGCCACTGAGGCAATCTCGAGTGGACGGGGAAGAACGTTTGGTCTTCGTGCGTAGACTTCCCACTAAACCGCCTAATAATTTAGGCGGTTTTCTTTATTTAAAGATTTTTTTCGTTGTTGCGCCTTATAACAATTAGCGCCATCTGTCCTAGCAGCAAGATATCCATACACTTCCACCAATAGAATAATGAGAAGGAATACTTATATGTTTATTAAAATTACGTCTATAGCACCACTACCCGACTATATTTTATTAATTGGATTTACAACGGGAGAATACAAACTATTCGACCTAAAGCCTATTATAGACAAATATTCTCCCTTCCAAGCACTAATCAACACACCCGGTCTATATAAACAAGCCAAAATTGACGTAGGCGGTTATGGTATTGTTTGGAACGACCAACTTGACATATCATCCGAAGGTTTATACGAGAGAGGCATACAATGTAATGCAGACGTCAATATAGATAATCAAAAAAAATATTCTAATTAATCAAATAATCTCTGCACGTAAGCAAGCTGGCTTATCTCAAAAGCAACTCGAAATAGTATCTGGTGTACCACAACCCTGCATTGCAAGAACGGAAAAAGGTACTACAGACCCACAACTCTCAACATTGCTCAAAATGCTTAAACCACTTGGCTTAACACTAACAATAGCCAACAACTAAAATTGCAAGAAAAATTGCAAAAACAAAATCGACCATCATTATGGCCGATTTTCTTTTATATATGCGCGCACACGTAATATATAGTAATCAACCACAATATCACCACTAAAATCGTTAAAATGCAAGAAAAAATTAAAGGCAGTTTTCACTGCCCTTACATTTCGACTTACTATTCTCAATGTGTTTCTATATCCAACACGTTTATCAAAGTTTTTTTGTTTGGCATAATGATACGCAACTTTTGTACCGCTTTTAGGTTGATAGTATCCAACACTACGTGTAGAGTGTTTTCGCATTTGCGGTTGATAGTTTTCATTATAATAGAATACGCAGTAATGAAGTGCACCCCAAAAGTTGGACAAAAATGTAAAACTTTTGGCTTCACATCAATATGGGTGGACTTTTTATCAAATTCTATTTTTTCTCAACACGTTGATTAGCACGTATATTCCTACTAGCGCAAGGACGGATATTATCATCACGAGGTACATAGCCGTGATAGATACGTCGTGTCCGAAAAAGTCGAAGGAGCAATCGATACTACCCTTGATGCCGTCTACGACTTGGCTCGGCACACCACTATTTTTCATCTCCTCCAATACGCCTCTCAGGGTATGATTTTTGACCAGCGACGTACCATAAGTGCCGGGGAGCAACGAGAGTGCCTTTTGTAGCCCGTCTCCAAAGTTGGATATAGGCATATACGCACCGCATATAAAGCCGTACCCTGCCGAAACTATCGTGCCCACGGCAGACATTTGACCTTGGGTAGTCAAAAAGGTATTGACTATCGACGACAGCGCAGTACCGAACATAGTCAGCAAAAATACGTCTACTATCAGTAGCACCACGTCGACTGCCGATAGATACCAACCGCCTACCGCAATGAGGTAGATACAACCGGCAATCAAGGCAAATAGGCACACTATCATAGTATTGAGCAAAGTGCCTAGATAGTATGCGATAGCCACCTTATACGATTCGATAGGCGACACCATAAGGTCTCTTTTTACCCCGCTCACCTTGTCTTGCACCATAATTAGGTTAGAGCAAAACGCCACCGTAATGCACGACACGGCAAGGAGAGACGCCAGCAGTTGTCCGCCCACCGTTCCGTTGATTATTCCTTGGTCCAAAGTAAAGCCGTCGGGCATCGAGCCTGCAAAAGTATCCTTATAAATCTTAGCCAAAAAGGTCATATACAGTACGAGCAAAATAATCGGCGTAATCAGCGACGACAAAAACATACCTTTGTCCTTAAAAAAGAGTTTTACGTTTCTTCTTGTTAGCATCAAAAGTTGTCTCATATCAGTTGCCTCCCACCAATTTTTTGCCCGTAACGCTTAGGAATACGTCGTCCATCTTGCCTTTGGTTATCTCGAAGTCGTTGAACAAATCGCCGTTGTTGACAATCAATTCTTTGGCTTCTTGCGTATTTTTGACGCTTATTCGATAGGCGTCCTTGATTTTTTCGTAATTCAGTCCAAGTTTTTTGACTGCTTCTTCTTGCACGCCGTACACCGTCACGAAGTCGCCCGTATAGGTATTTTTGAGTTCCAAAGGCGTGCCTTCGGCTACGATTTTACCGGCGTCCAAAATGACGATATAGTCGGATTCCGCCGCTTCTTCCATATAGTGAGTGGTCAAAAATACCGTCATACCCTTATTTTTTCGACAATCGTCTATCACTTTCCACAGCGTCTTGCGAGTCTGCGGGTCAAGCCCCGTGGTCGGCTCGTCAAGTATCAAAATCTTAGGTTCGTTGATGAGCGCTCTCGCCACGTCAATACGTCTCTTTTGTCCGCCCGACAGCTTGC
This sequence comes from uncultured Clostridia bacterium, assembly GCA_937880755.1. GTDB lineage: Bacteria > Bacillota > Clostridia > Christensenellales > UBA3700 > HGM11368. Next base: position 292,917 of record CALGRX010000017.1, on the reverse strand, counting down.
CCACCGTCCTTGTCAGCAAGTCATCAAATTCCAATATCTCGGCAAGCTCGGCAATTCTCCTTTTCGTCGTTTCCTTGCTAAGCCCGTACAACGCCGCCTTGGTAGTCAAATTGTCCTTGACCGACAAGCTCGTATCCAACACCGAAGTTTGAAATACCACGCCTATATCGTTTAGAATACTCTTTTTGGCGTTTTCGATATTATGTCCGGCAATGACTATCTCTCCGCTGTCCTTTTGGAGCGTACCCGAAATCATGGAGATAGTCGTCGACTTTCCCGCGCCGTTGACGCCCAAAAATGAAAACAGTTCGCCTTTTTTGACGGAAAAGGTCAAGTCGTCTACGGCTTTGACTTCCTTAAAGTATTTTTTTAGATGCTTGATTTCTATAATTTTTTCCATATTTACCTCACTTTCAAAGAGCCACTAGTCGTATTTACTTCAATTACCGTCTCCCCGTTGCCAATAACCTTTTTGCCGACTTTGTCGCTATGTTCTTTTTCACAACTAAACGACCCGCTAACGGTCGAAAAACTTATCGTTGCACCCACGTTCAGTTTCAAGTTTACGCTACCTCTCGTACTGCCTATTTTCACAACTTTAGCACTATCTATCTCGGCGTAAGAGCTACCCTAAGTTGACGTAAAGTTGAGCGTATCCGCTTGCGCTTTGTTTAACTCGCAGCTACCCGACGTCTAGCCGATATCTGCGATAGTGCAATTCATCTTATTGACCACGATACTACCCGAAGTGGAGGTGAAGTCAAAGTTCTTGGCTTTTAGCTCGCCTATAGAACAATATCCGCTCGTCATAATAATGTTTACGTTGTCGGCGTTCAATTTATCGGCGGTGACTTTGGCTGAAGTGCTCATCAACTCAATAGCACCGCATTTTGGATATATTATCGTCACCTTTTTGTCCTTGGATTTTACTTTGCTTGCCAATCCCGACTGCCAAAATTCCACTCTCAACACTCCGTCGCTAAAATACGAACGTACCTTTTGCTTATCTTTCGACTCGTTATCTTCTACTATGCTAATCGTATTGTCGTCGCTTTGCACGAAATTCACTTCTCCCACGTACCAATTTACGCGTATGCTGTCTAGATGCCCTTCGTATTGTTGATTGCCGATAAGATAGTTTTCTGCGTCGGCATAACTCATACACCGTATTACGAGTGGCACTTGACAGGCGCTCAAAAGTCCTGCGCACGCCACTACCACTATAACGGCAACTACTGTCAAAGCCTTTTCATATCGTCTTCTCCTTCAAATAAGCAAGCACCTCGCTCAATTTTTCTTTACTCACCATGCTTCTTCCGTTGACGATGAGATCAAGCATATCTTGTTCTTCTTGAGTTTTGTTTTCTTTGGTTTCCAACTTTTTGCCCATAACTTTTTTGATTGTACCAATCAAAAACTTGTACACGCCTTTCAGCTTTTGAAATTCTAGACCGCCTTGCAGATAAAATAGCGGAGTTTCTTCCAAAAACATATACTTTTCATATATCTCTTCGAGCTGTTTATCGTTGCCACTCATACCGACGGCACATACCGCCTTGACGCTATATCTTCTCAAAGCTTTCTTTAGTCCTTGAACGTTGCCCGCCATAATCCAGCCTAGGTAAACTACGTCCACACCCGAAGACAGCTTGCTCTTGGCTTGCTTAAGGTCGTAGCAAGGTAGACCCAGCTCTTCCCCTAGCATTTGCGCATATTCTTGGGTATGCCCCGTATTTGACGTAAAAATTATTGCTTGCATCTCTATATCTCCTCTTATGATTGTGTATCTATTCTGACGGGCATTTTGTCTATCGAGTTTGCCATTTTCTTAGCAACGTCCACGTCCAACTTGCCGTCTTTGGTCTTTAGTATAAGCACCATACCTATACACGTTTCGCTCATATACTTGCCTATCTCAGCCTCGGAGTATTTGATCTTTTCCGTTGTAAGCAACGTCGCCATACCGTTGGCGGTAATTATCATATGGTCGCAAAGATATTTACTTTCTTCTCTATTCAAATCAAAGGTCTTTTGAATACCATCCAAAATCGGCTCTATCACGTCGGCAAAATCACTCAAAATATCTTCCATACCTATGCTATTGCGCACTTCAAACAAAAGTAGATACACGTTGGGATTTTCTATTGCAAATCTAACGTATCTAAGTACGAATTCCTTAAAAATCGGGAAGTAACTCAGGCTTTGCTTGAGGCTATCGACAAAGTCGGCTTTAGCCTTTTTTAGAACCTCTTGCTTTACTTCGTCCATACTCTCAAACAGGGTAAATATCGGAGAGCAAGCAGAATTCAGCCTTTTAGCAAGATTTCTGGCGACCAAATTATTCTTGCCCTCCTCTCTTACGAGTTCGTAAGCCGTGTCTATTATTTCTTGTCTTGTAAACTTAGGTTTCTTTGGCATTATTCACACCCTTATTTATTTAGAACGCTTGTTCTAGAACGGTTGTTTTAATATTAACGCCCTATACGATAATTGTCAATAAGTTTGCAGCAAATAATCATAATTTTTTCTGTTGATTCCATATTCACACTCAGTATTTGCAAGCCAATCACACTTTGGGCTTTGTAATTCACGTATACCTATAACCACTTGCACTACTTACTTTCTACAAATACATAATTGATATATACCTATCCAATATTGACAACACTCGCTATGTGCCTTATAATATTTAAGTAAGAATTTACATACATTATAGGAGTGCATTATGGCAGAAGTACCAAAAATGAATATACCATTTTCCCCACCCGACGTGGGAGAAGAAGAGATAGCCGAAGTTGCCGACACGTTGCGTTCGGGTTGGATAACCACGGGACCTAAAACCAAGCTGTTGGAGAAAAAAATTGCAGATTGGATTGGCGTTGGTCGCACGGAAAAAGGCACGCCGAGATGCGTTGCGCTCAATAGTCAGACGGCTTGTCAAGAGATGGCGTTGCGCCTTATGGGTATCGGTGCTAATGCGGGAGGCAGTAGAGACGACGAAGTTATCGTACCCGCATACACCTACACCGCAACTGCTTCGGTAGTGTGCCACGTTGGGGCAAAACTCGTGATAGTCGACGTACAAAAGGACTCTTTGGAGATGGACTACGACGCCGTAGAGAGGTTAATCAACGAGCACACCAAGGCTATCGTCCCCGTTGACCTTGGCGGAGTGCCTTGCGACTACGACAAGATTTTTGATATTGTGGATAGGAAAAAATTGCTATTCACCCCGTCCAACGATATCCAAAGGGCAATGGGTAGAGTTGCCGTTATGGCTGACACCGCACACGCCTTTGGCTCTGAGTGGCATGGCAAAATGATAGGCAACGTTGCCGACTTTTCGTCATTTAGCTGGCACGCGGTCAAAAACTTTACCACCGGCGAAGGCGGTTGCTTGACGTGGAAAGGTATCGACGGCGTGGACGACGACGAGTTATATCACACTTTGCAACTGCTCTCATTACACGGACAGAGCAAGGACGCACTCAACAAAAACAAACCTGGAATGTGGGAATACGACATCGTCGCGCCTTGGTACAAGTGCAATCTCACCGACATAATGGCGTCTATTGGGCTTGCCCAATTCGGCCGTTACCCTAGTCTTTTGCGAAGAAGACGTGAGATTATCGAGGCGTACGACAAGGCACTCAAGCCTTTGGGGGTCCAAGTCTTGCCTCACTACACCGACGACTATTCCTCATCGGGACATCTATATATCACCAATCTACTTAACGTGAGCGACGAAGAGCGTAGAGAAATCATCGTCAAAATGGCTGAGGCAGGAGTTTCGTGCAACGTACACTACAAGCCGCTCCCTATGCACACGGCGTACAAAACGATGGGCTTTGATATCGAGGACTACCCTAACGCCTACGCCCGTTACGCTAGCGAAATCACACTTCCTTTGCACACCCTTCTCACCGACGAGCAAGTGCAATACGTCATCGACACTTATAGTGCGATAATCAAGCAATATTTGAGATAATATTTTTGCACTTATGTAACCAAATCAAAAGCCAAAAATCTCAAAAGCTATAAAAGAGAAAATATCAATACATAAAAGAGCAACCTAATATCTCAAGGTTGCTCTTTTGTATTTAGTTGGATAGCAAATATTATCCATACCTTAAGGTCAAATAATACGTTTAGCTATTTTCGTCCTATATCTCTTCCTCTTTTTCCTCATTATCAATATCACTTGACAAGTCTTGACCGGCAAGGTCGGTCATAGGCGCTTCCGCCTTAGGTAGGTCAATGATTATATCCGTGCCCGACTTGAGCCACGACTTAGCCGAAACCTTACCGCCTATGCTTTCCATCAACATTTTGACGAAGTACAGTCCCAATCCGTCGCCCTTAAAAGTCGATGACGACATACTTCTTTCACTATAAAATTTGTCAAAAATATGTGGCAAAGCCTGTGGTGAAATTCCGCAACCCGTATCGGATACGACGATTTGATTGCAATCAATTTTGCTACTATATTTGACTTTGATTACGTCGTCCTCCCCACAAAAGGATATCGAGTTGAATATAATATTTTCTATAGCGCGCGTCAATTTTTTGACAGGTGCGTATACGTACATGGCTTTTTTGCGTCTACGGAATTGTAGATTTATGCCCTCCACGTCGGCGTCGGGTCTTATAAAGTCGCATATGCCTTGCAAAAATTCCCCTAATTCTATCAACTGATATTGTTCGTCGGTCATATCCAAAGCGTTGAAGTTTTGAAGAGTAGTGATATTGTCGGTCATTGCCATGATTTTGAGGTCGATATTGTTGATCATAGCGTCCATCGCGTCAATATCGTTGTGCGGTGCATTCACTTGCGACAGCATCATTTTGATAGAAGCAAGCGGTGCTTTTAGGTCGTGCACCACCATGGAAGTAAATTCCTTTTGTTCTTTGAGCAAGCTCTCTATCTTAGCCGTTTGTTTTTGCACTTCTTGCATGAGGTTTTCGTTGAACTGCAGGTTGCGCTTAGACATAATAATCATTTGATTTATCGTGCGGATAGACATTAGTATAAGCATTATCAAACAGCCCCACTCAAACGGTCCCAGCGTATACATAGGCAAGTATGCGCCTTTGGCAAAAATCTCGAATATTATCGACGCAAAAAGCACCGAAGAGCTGAGTATGGTGATATAGCTCTTGCGACTTCTGATATAATGCACCAGAGCGTGGATGCAAATATACAAAATATTGATAATCATTACCACGCCCTTGTATATATCTATCACATGGTTTAGATAACCTGTAAACGGTTTGACTAGACATATCAATAGCACGGCAAGCGCGTTAATTCCCACCGCCACGTATCGCGCCACCAACGACGTCTTCGACCTACTTATTATGCTAGAACAAGTAAATACCAGATATAGACCCCATATAGTCTTGGCAAGTTCCAATATTATCTCTTTTGCCCACACCATACTTGTACCGATGTTGGCAACCAACACGTCGGACACAGCCACCGCAAATGTAAAGCTCATAATGCCAAGCCACAAAAATGCCTTGTCTTTAGAAGAAACAAACACCCAAATAGCTATTGCACTGAGAAAAGCCGTATACAAAATGGTAGTCAGTCTGATAATGTTTTTGATATTTATCATACCCACTATCCTTCCGCTTTTGCCTATCATAGGAGGCGAAGTAATACCTCCCTCGAAGCAAGAACGGTTTTCGGCAATGATGACGATTTCCACTTTTTCTTTGTATTCTAGTGTAAAGTTGATTTGCTGTCCGATGGCGTAAGGCTTGTAGCTATTGCCCACGTCGCCCGAGCCTTGCACGTATTCGCCGTTGACAAAGAGCCAACACGCACTGTTGACGGGTGGCACGTATAGAGTAATTGCTAGGTCGGAGTGAGTTTTGGTTTCGTTGACTATGGACAAAGCGTAAGTTGCGGCTTGGGTACTATCCTTGCTTAGATACGTTGAGTCGTCACCCGTGTTGACAATCTTGCCGTCATAGCGAAAACAATAGTCCCCGTAAGAAGAACAATCGGCAAAATATTCCCATTCGTCCAGCGGAGTCGCCTGTTCTAGCAACTCTTTGTCGGTAATAATTAACTTTCCGTCCGAGTACTGCGCTTGCGACACGTCGACTTTATTGGCGTAGATATTGTCAAAATAGAACAAAACAAAAAACAAGGCTACAGCCAAACCTACGACCAACGCCCATATAGGAAAGCTAAGCGCCCGTCTGACGTCAATAGTCTTGTTCGTTCTAATACCTCGCCTTGTCATAATCTAACATTTACGCCTTCGGATTGAAGAAGTAGCCTTTTTTCCAAAAGGTTGTTATGTAATCTTTTTGAGTTTTTTCTTGCAATTTTTTTCTCAAAGTGAAGATATGCGCTTGAACGGTGTGCGTACTGTCGAGCGAATCTTGTTTCCAAATTTGGTGATACAAATCTTCTTTGTTATACGGTTCGTCGGGGTGTAACGCCAAAAAGTAAAGCAAATCGTATTCGATATTGGTTAGCACGATAGGATTTTTCTTATAAGTTACTCTATTGCGCACGTTGTCTATGACGAGGTCGCCGTACACCAATTCGCTCCTTACGGCGTTGCTGGTGCGAGCATTGATACGGGCTTTGAGCTCGCCAAATCCGAAAGGCTTGCTTATAAAGTCGTCCGCGCCCAATTCAAAGCACTTACCCACCGTCTCGGCTTCGGTAAGACACGACATAAAAATTATCGTGCAATCCATTCTTTCTCTCAACGCTCTGCAAAACTCATAGCCGTTGATTTGTGGCATAACTATATCTATGAGCACGCAATCAAACTTTTGTCTTTCTACAATATCCAACGCTATTGCGCCGTTGTCGGCTGTCGTCACGTTGTAATTGACAGACAATTCTCTCGCGATTCCGTTTAGCAACTCTTTGTCGTCGTCTACGACCAAAATATTAAGCATAATTCCCCTCTTCCTTTATATCAATATTGTATCACATATGTCGCCGATGTGCAATATCCGTCAAATATTAAGTCAAAATTTGTCCGATTTTTTCTAACGAGCGCTTCAATCCAAGTGCATATCTGCGTCGGTTGGCGCTTTTTGTCGACACGTATCGACTTTTTTGATTACAATTTGTTGTACAACCTCTTGGCTTGCTCGGTCATATTGCCATCTTGGTCGTATACGACTATGCTATCAACCTTCATTCCCGAGGCAGAAGATTTTTTGCCTTCAACCACGAAAGTATCAGGTATTTTGTTAGCTTTTGGATATATCAAAGTTACCTTTTTGGGTTCAAGGTTGTGATTGCTCATCGAAGTGAGTACCTCAGCCATTCTCTCGCACTTGTGTATCATCCATAGTTTACCGCCGTATTTCAACACTTCGCTCGCTTTGGTAACGATATCGTCGAGATTGCAAGTACTCTCGTGTCTTGACAACGCCACACTCTCGCTAACTCTCTTTTGTCCGCTATCCTTTTCAAAATACGGCGGATTGCACACCACCACGCTCACGCTCTCTTTGCCGAGCACTCTGTCGGCGTTGATGATATCATCGTTGATTAGTCTTATTCTGTCTTGCATTGCGTTGAGCTCTACGTTGCGCACTGCAAGCTCGTAGGCGCACTCTTGCATCTCTATTCCCACCACGCTCTTTGCCGTCGTCTTGCCCGCCACCAATATAGCCACGACGCCGTTTCCGCACCCAAAGTCAACCACAACGTCGTTTTTGCCCGCTCTCACCAGGTTGGCAAGCAATACCGCGTCGGAAGTAAAACAGTAGCCGTTTTTGTCTTGAATAAGCCTCAACCCCTTATATTCCAAGTCGTCGAGTCTTTCGTTTTCGTTTAGCATAACGTCCATACGTTTAGATTATCATATTTTTTGGCTTTTGAAAAGATAAAATCAATTGACAAATAAAATTGTTGAACTTATAATAATATAGCAAATAGCATTTGACCTATATGCGTGCACTCATAGCTCAATTGGATAGAGCGTTCGGCTACGGACCGAAAGGTTGGGAGTTCGAGTCTCTTTGGGTGCACCACAATTGCCCGCCAATAGGTTGGGTAATTTTTCCAAAATAGTGGCTGTCGTTTCATTCGGTGTTGCGATGACCACTATATTTTTTCTCACTATTTACGGTTTGTGTTTACCTCTTCAAATCGTCGACGAAGATTACTAAACTTTCGCCTAATATCTTTTAGTCTTCAAATTCTATCTTAGCTAATAGTAGCTGCGCCGTATCAAGCTTTTCGGTTTTGACATTAGTGCGCACCAAAAGAAAGAAGTCCACGCTTTCCCACATCGAGAAAGACGCCGCCACGGTGAGTATTTCGCTGAGTAGCATAATAGGCAAAAATTTTTCCACGACTATGCCCAACGCCAAAAACGCTATACCTATCAGCATCAAAGCAATCGACTTGATATTACAAATCTTGAGGTCAAGGCATTTGTCGTTAAATTTTAGATTAAAATACTTTTTATAAGCGTCTTCCACGGCTTGTCTATCCTCTTTAGCCACACCCTCAAAGCAAATCTTAAGCGGTCTATCTATAGGCACGTAGTAGGCTTTATCCTCTATATAGCCTATCACTCCGTCGTCAAGGTCGCCTTTACCGCCTAGTTGCGAAAACACGCCGCCACTTCCGTTGACTCTTATTCTCACCGACTCGTCCTCGCACACCTCGTAATACTGCTCGGCAAAGTTGCGCTTGGCTTGGTTATGCTTTACGCATTGCTTTAGATTATCAAAAAAACTTTTGCGCCTTATTTTTCTATTGCTTTCCATCTCTCACCTCATAATCTACGCCACTACTTTCGACGGCTCGATTTGTTTTTCAAAAATCAAGAACCCCTTAGAGTTGTCGCTAGGGTGTTTGACAAAACTAACCTTGTATCCGTCACCGTCAATGCTAACGGCATTTACGCCGTAGAGATTATTCCATTTAGTTTGCGAGCATTTTACGCCTATTCTATACTCACCTATATCCATACCGCCGTCTATATCGTCTACGATTAGTTCCAACAACCTATCTATATAAGTTTTGTCCCGTGCTGTCAATACGGTGTCGTAAACTCTACCGTCCACGTGATCCACGAACAAGGTATTGGCGTACACGTCGTAGTTGGTATCACCCGCATAATGTTCGCTACCTCCGCTTCTAAAGGTATTTTCGTAGTGATTTCCGCCTTTGTACGGCTTGGACTCTTCGCAGTCCATCAGCAGATAGTCCTCAACCAGATATTCCACGTAATAATCGCCGTAGTCGACGGCTTTGCTCGCCCAAGTCGGATCGCATATATACCAATATCCGCCTAGCTTGACTTTATTCCACGCGTGCGATACGTCGCCTGCCCAGCCCAAAACCTTGTAACACTCGATACCCTCTATCCTACACAATATATCAAACGCTATTGCTATACCGTTGCACACGGCAAGCCCGTTATCAAAGACTCCCTCTGCATAAAACGCCGCATTGCCATACAAGGCGTAGTATTTTTTTGACCCGGGAGTTACGGTTGAGCTATCACTAGCCAACTTATGGTCGTATATGACGTTGATAGAGAGCCAATCGTATATAGCCCTCACTTTATCGAAGTCGTCCATAGAGTCGTCTATTATTTCTCTCAGCACGGATTTTGCTTTGTTATAAATACGCTCGGCGTCGCTTCCCGTCTTTTGAACCGGTCTATAGCCTCTCTCCATGGCCATATATAGCTCGTAAGTGGTAGACACCGACGCGGTTTTTTCTATCTTGTTAATTGCCCAATCGTCGTAGTCGATATCGCGTCCAACCTTACTAAATCGTCCCTGTTTGCCGGTGTATTCGTAATAAAGCTGGTCGCTCTTGCTGTTGGCGCTCGTTGGTACCATGTCGGTTCTCAGCAACAATATTATACTTACCTCGTTACTATCTTGCTCTCCTATTTTGATTACACTGTGGTTGATGCTCATAGCTTCGGGGAAGGTATTGAAGTAAGCTCTCACCGTATCGTATAGATTGGACTGTGGCAATCTTCCGTCTATTGACCAATACACGTCGGCTTGTTTATAACCGCTATAATCTAACCCCTCCGCCTCGACGCTTGCATCGTCAAACTCATCGTAATGCAATAGATAGAAGTACAAAAAGTCCTTCATCTCGGCTTCGTTTGTGATATAATAGTTGTGCGTTTGTCCCAAAAACTCGTACGTCTTGCTCAAATATTTTTGTTGCACGGCGTCGTTGACGTCAACGTAACAATACACCGGCTGCGAAGTATAAGTAAATCTATCGACTACCGCTTTGACTAGCACCTGACTTCCAACCTCAATCAGCCCCGTCGCGTCAAAGCTTCTGCCGTCGAATAGACTGACGTACTCTTCCGAATCATACGACTTGTCGTCTATCACGACTATATACTTTTGTTCCTCGTCGGCGTCGTCCTTCCACTTAATCTTGGCGTTTGGATAGCTCTCGTCGCAGTCAATCACTACGTCGTAAGGCTCGTACTTCAACCCCACTCTCACTTTGAGTATGGCGGTCGACATCCCGCGATCGGTATAAACCTGCAACGTATGCTCTTCCACGCTCAAGGCTTTGAGGACGGGATTTTCTTGTATAATCAACGCGTTGCTCGTAGAAGAATAATTGATATAATTGTTGCTCAAAATCACGTCGTCAATAGCCACTTTTTTTACGACGCCTAGGCTATTTTCCGCCTCGACTAGTTTTACCTTAAATCCCGTTCCGCTGAGTTTGGTATATGTTATAACGTTGTTAGAAAGTGTGTACGGCAATTCTTGGACGAAGTTGATATAGGTCTTGATGCTTTTGTCCACGCCGTACTCTATCGTCAAAGCAATCTTTGCGCCGACAGAAAAGTTTTTCGTCCACTCGGAAGAGATGCTTATCGTGTGGACTTCGTTGTCCACGGTATATTTGTCGTCCAACGCCGTAGCGGAAATAGCGTTTATCGTCACGCCTTGAGCAAAGTCTATCACAAAATCGCTGTTATCGCCACTCTTGCAATACAGCTCTTGTGGCAAAAACAAATCTCCGCCCTCATCGACTAGGATATCCTCTGTAACGTTTTCGCCCTTCTCATCTTCAGGTTCTTGTGGAAAATGGTCGTCTGCGCCGTCAATATTTAGTATCAAGACGCCTCTCGCGCTCTTGTAGCCCTCTGCAGAAACCAATACCTCCACCTCATACCGTCCGACTTCAAGTTTAACTTCGAGATATAGTTTGCCGTTTTGGGCGTTTTCGGGATAGAGCGTAGCGGTCAGTACCAAATCATGCGACTTATTCCATACAATTGCCACGTACATGGTTGCGTTGTCTACTTCGTTCCAAGATACGACTTGGCTAACGCCGTCGTAGTCTAATATCGGCGTGTCAAGCTCCGACGTCTTTTCCGTCGTATCGTCGCACGCGCTCAATAGACAAGTCGCTACTATCAATAGTAATATTATACAAGTCGCAATCTTTTTGTTCATATTTATATAATAACACGCTTTATTTTATTTTTCAACAACCCCACCAAAAATTGTCCAAAAGCAAAACGCCTAGACTTATCGCGTCTAGGCGTTTTGTTCGCAATACTTTATTCAATTATTTATTTTCCGTAGGCTTGTCGCTCGAAGCAGAGCCTTGGTCGTCTACTATTTGTTGACTTTTTTGCATAGCCTCTCTTTGGCTACGAGCCTTGACCTCGATGTTTTGAACGTCAACGCCACCCAAAAATTCTCTCACCTCGCTCATTGCCGCATTGGCTTTGACTACGGTATCTATTGCGCCTATCTTATCTTCGTCCAACGGCTCGTTAGGATACTTCTTAAACAAGACTTTGAGTATCAACGGCGTTGCTATCGAAGAAGCGACTATCAACAAGATGATTGCAGGGAAATATTGTGAGTCTATTATACCCGCTCTTTGTCCCGTCTGCGCTACGATGAGGCATACCTCGCCTCTCACCATCATTCCCACGCCGACCTTGAGGCATTGGTTAGGTTTGTACTTAAACATTGCCGCCCCCAAGCCGCAACCGATGACCTTGGCAAGCATTCCGCATACTACGAATGCAAGCGAAAAAAGCACTAGTCTACCGCTAATGTTGTCTAGCAAAGAAGCGTAATCCAAAGATATACCTATGTTGGCAAAGAAAATTGGCGAAAAAAGCATATATGCGCTGATGTCTATTCTTCTCTCGACGTATCCCGTCTCTTGCATATTAGACAGCATCATTCCGGCAAGGAACGAGCCCGTAATTGCCGCCACACCAAAGAACTTCTCTGCCACGCCCGCGTACAAAAAGCATAGTATCAATCCAAAAGCCGACAGTCTTCTGGTATGAGGGAATCTTTTGCTGAGCAATTTGAATGCGTAATGCACCAACAAACCAAGACCTATACCCATTGCGAAGAAGAGCACCACGTTGAGCAATACGGCAAAGCCCGCAAGCTTGCTCAAATCTCCGCCGAATGCCTTGATAAGCTTTACTCCGATATGTTCGTCTTTGGCTTCTGCGGTAAAAAACGCCAAAACAACTATACCGATGATATCGTCAAGCACCGCCGCAGTGATGATAGAAGCACCAACTTTGCCGTGGAGCACGCCCAACTCTTTTAGACACGCCACGGTTATGCCGACGGAAGTCGCCGTAAGGATAACGCCGAAGAACCATCTTTCTTTCATAGATAGGTCAGGCAAAATCCACGAGACACCAAAGCCCAACAATATAGGCACGATAACGCCTAGCGAAGTAATCAGCACCGACGCCGCGCCGTTGCGCTTAATCTCCTTGATATTGGTTTCTAGTCCCGCCGAGAACATAATGAGGTTGACGCCAATAGTTGCAAATACCGTCAATTCGGTCGATTTTTTCACCAATCCCGTCGCACCGAGAATAATGCCCGCCAGCAAAAAGCCTAACACCTGTGGCAAGCCGAGTTTTTTCATAACGATGCCGAGCAGTTTGGTTGAGAACAATATTACTGCCAAAACCAATAAAAACGTGTAGTCCATACCTCTTTAGTAACTCCTTTTCAATCGACATAATTATAGCCTTTGGCATAGCAAGTGTCAAACGAATTGAGCCCAACTATCGATGTATTTTTATTATAAATTCGGCATTCGTCTTTTTTTTGCTTACCACGTCGTACGATACATAGTATGCGCAAAAATTTTGCTTGCTCACTTAGCAAAAAATCGCGCACCGCTTTCGTATAGCGATGCGTCGAAACTGTCGATACGTATTGACTTATTTGCAATTATTACCTAGCGAGCCTTCTTGCGATTTTTGGATATCTTGTCAGCAATCAAAGCCACGACGAAACCCACCAAAGCCACGGCGGGAATTATGGCAATGAGCCAATAATTGAACGTCGCAGGCTCTTGCTCCGGTCTTACGCCCTCTATTACCGTCAAATAGTCGATATTGATTTGGTCGTCGTCAACGGGTACGATTTTGATGGTGTGCAGTCCCATCGTTTCAAACTCTTGGGCAAAGACTCTTTCGCCACATCTTGCCACGTCGCTAGACAAATCGACTATCGAATGTTCCTTGCCGTCTATATAAACTTTGGCGTGTCCGAATGAGGTGTCCTTGGTTGCGTAAACTGCAATCATCGAGCCGTAAAACTCGTATTCCATAGCGCAGTTTCTGTCCACGTTGCTAGCTAGCGAGCCGTTGACGCTCGCATATTGTTCTATACTCTTCCACTCTCCTTGATAGGATATCGCCCTACTTGTATTAGGCACTATACGGCTTTGGTCAACGATTTTTCCTAATGCAACGCCACCAATCGAGCAAGCAAAGTCGGTAGGCTTGTCTATCGTCAACTTTACGTATCTGCAAGACACGCTCCTCCCAAAGTCAAAGGCGTTTTGGGTGGCGTCAATAGTTGTTACCAATACGTCTTGCCATTGATTGGCTACGCTTGCCGTTTGCACTTTGATATTGGCACCCAGCATATCGGTTTTGACGTCCAACGCCAAATATTCTGCCCCTCTTTCCGACTGCATATCCCACTCGACGACGTAACTATTGACAACGTCAATAGGCTCGAAGTAAGTGGCGTTGTTGTCGTCAAACAAGTATATATTATTGCTGTTTTCCTTGAGCTCGATAGAGCCGGTAAGCGCCCATCTCGAGGACAAAAAGTCGTCGTAAACTTGGCTATGCAAATCAATATCTTCTATCGGCAAAATTGGACTTTCGTAACGCATTTCATCGCTTCTTTTCATATTCCAAAAGACGACGTTATCTTGTCCCAAATCCTGTATACCGTAAGGCGTTTCGATACCCAAAGTCGCCCAACCGCCGCCTTGCGTCGACAAAACGAAAATTTCAAAGTTGTACACCTTGTCTTTTTCCAAGCTAAGTTGGTATTGCAGCTCATGAGTGTAATCGCTGACGGTGAGATAGTTGTTGAACATTTCAAACATAAATTCGTTCACGCCGAAGTTGACCTTGACCAAGCCTTTACTCTTTAGGAAAAAGGTATAATTGCCATCCTCTTCCACTTGTAGACTGCCCTTAGTCACCCCAAACGAATACTTGCTATCGTCCACCTCGCTCTCTTCCGGCACTTGGGCTTTTGGCAAGCTTGCCTTATCGCTTGGCGTCATGTTTGCCACACCCTTTATCGCCTTATCCACGTCTCTGAACGGTATATCTCTATACAATTGATACGAAGCTACCCTTATATCCACCGCAACTCTGCCGTACAGCGAAGTTTTCAATTCGCCGTTGACAAGGTTTAGTTGAAATTCGTCGAAAAGCCTATCTGCAGACGGATTATACTCGTATCTACCGCTTTCGGTAGCGACCCAACCCTTGCCTTCCACGCTCTCGACCTTCCAACCCGAGATTGGCGATATTATCGAAGAAGCAAAGTCTATCACCGTCTTTTGTCCCAATGCAAGACTGATACCCGTCTGGCAATTTTCTTTGCTCACGCCCGTTGCGTATTGCGATTGCACCGGCACGAATAGTTTTTTGCCCCTCATTGCGTCCTTGCACTCTTGCGACACTTCCATATTCAGCCATTCGCAATAGTACGATAGGTCGGTTCCAATCAACTCCACCTTTTCGTTGCCGATTTCGATACTCTCTTGGCTAATGTCTCGGATATATTCGCTCCACTTGTCTACGGCAGAGCTTTGTTTTATCGTATACTTGTATTGTTGCAAGGCGTTGATGGTCCTTTCCATACCCACGCTATGCAACAATCCGTCAAAAAAGACCTCGATATTGCTGTCCTCTAAAGTCTCACCCGACACCGCCTTTTCTAATTGCAAGTAAGCGTTGGCAATACCGTTGCCCTCACCGTCTTTGATATTGTCGGTCATAATTATATAGGTGAGATTGGATATTACCTTGCCTAACTTATTTTGCAAAGGACCTTCGTCGTAGCCGTCTGCTCCGTCTGCCAGCATATCGCCGATAATATATAACAGGGGCTTTCCGCCACCCGTCTTGAGGCTTTCGTAGTCTGTCACGTTCTCAAATCCGCTTTTGCCGATTCTGACGTACTTTTCGTTTTTGTTCCACTCACCGCCCACACCGTCAATGCTCGGGTCAACCAAGACGATGATTGGAGACAAATCCCCGTCGATAAACTTGACGTCGGTCATACGGCACATAGCCTCTACGGCGGAACGCCACCACTTAAGACTGTTATCAAGTCCGTTTACGTCACCCAAAATATCCGACGGAAAGACAAACCTAATATTGCCACAATCTAGCGTTGCCCAACCGTTTTGCTCGGCTTGCGGTTTTTCTCTCTCCACACCAAGACGATAAAAAGGCATTCTCACACAGCCGTCGATTTTGATTTCGAATACGTTCTTTTCTTCTACGGCGCCGTCCACCAAAATATCGACTCTACCGCCTAGACTAGAGGTATATTGCGTTCTTACGGAATTGAGTTCTACAGTTTCTTTATCGTTCGTGCAACTGTTGACGACGATTTTGTGGCTCTTTTGTGCCGTTTCGGCAGAGACGGTAACGCTCATCGTCTCGCCCTTTGGCAAATAAAGCCCCGTCAAATGCAAGCCTTTGACGGTATTATCCACGTACATTTGTTGTTCTACTCTGGCTTTGTTTTGATATTCCACGGCGTAAGTCGGAGCGTCGGCAGTACCTACTATGCTAATTCCGTCGGCATATCTAGCCTCCACGTCGTCGTCATACGCTAGAGTATGTTCTGCGCTCTTGCAAGCGCCAAGTCCCAACGTAGTCAAACATAACGTGGCGACAATCGCCAAAATAGTCAAAATCTTACTTCTCATATACTCAATTCTAACACAACCCGCGCGCCGTGTCTACACAAATCTTATTTTCTTTTCTAATACGTAGTCGTCCATTACGAACCCGCTACCATTATCCGTCACCACGCTTTCGACTATTTCAAAGCCCTTCTTAGCATACACGTCCATAGAATGACGGTTATACTTGTTGCAGGTGAGGTAAATCTTGCTGTAGCCGTTGTCTATCGCTTGCTTGTCGATAGAGGCGAACATTTTGCTTGCCAAGCCTCTGCCCCTATACTCTTTTGCTAGATAGAGTTTGGACAAAAAGAGCGCGTCTTTTTCATATTCCAGACCGATAAATCCCGCTTTTTTGCCGTCCACCAAACAATAACAGTATTCGTACTCGCCGTCAAATTGCTTTTCTAGCACCTCTATCGACAAAAACATATCGAGCATATACGCTATTTGCTCGTCGGAAAGAAGTGCGGTAAATACTCGCCCCATATACCTTTTGCAAACTTGCTAAATTCTTCGATTTCTTGTTTTTGCACTTGCACGATTCGCCATTGTTCGTTTATACTTTTTCTCCTTTTTGCAACACGTATTGACTTTTTGCGCTTTATCCGTCGATACGACTCTCTTACACAACGATTTTAATACCTACGCCCGTCAAAAAGTAAGCGATAACACAAAAATATCGGCGTGTTTCAGCCGATATTAATTTTAGGTATCATTGTCGATTATCTTGTTATTTGATTGCCGACGATTTAGTATACTAGGTCAATCAAACCAACGTTGCCGTCAGTTCTTCTATACACGATATTGACCATACCGTTGGCGTCGTTGACGAAAGCAAAGAAGTCGTGGTCGACGAGTTCCATCTCCGCGATAGCTTCCGCCACGCTGATTTTTTTGAGTTGGAAGGATTTGGTCTTAACCAACTCCTTTTCCTTGGCTTGAGGAATTTCGTACAAACTATCCGCATCCAAAGCGCTCTTTCTCATCTTGCCGAGTTTGGTACGGTGTTTTCTTATTTGACCTTCTATCTTAGGCAATGCAATGTCGATATTGTTGTACATATTGTCCGACGTTACTTCGCTTCTTACCATATTGCCGCCGAAGAAGATGGTAATTTCCATTACGTACTTTTCTTTGCCTATCTCTTTCAGCATAATTTTTGCTACGGCGTCGTCCTCGAAGTATCTGCCGAACTTCTCGAGTTTCATCTCGATGATGTCTTTGATGTGGTCGGATACCTTGTAGTTTTTGGATACGATTTCTACTCTCATGTTGTCCTCCTTGCGGTGTCGATACGCAAAAGCGTCACACCTATTTCGTACTTTGATTATAACATACAAAAGCCCTCTCTTCAAGGGGGCTTTTAAAATAATTTACACTTTTTTTGCAAAGGTAAGAGTATCGCCGTCTCTATCGACGTCAATCTCGTCGCCTATCGCAAATTCGCCTTTGAGGATACGTTCGGAGAGTTCGTCCTCAATCATTCTTTGCACGGCTCTCCTCAACGGTCTTGCGCCGTACTGAGCGTCGGAGCCTTTTTCGATGACCATATCCTTAGCCGCATCGGATACCGAGAGCTTGTAGCCGTTCTTGGCAAGTCTACCTATAAGGTTGTCTACGATAAGCCCTGCAATCTTCTTCATATCATCCTTTTCGAGTGCGCGGAAAATCACTATGTCGTCTATACGATTGATAAACTCAGGTCTCATCGCCTTTTTGAGGGCGTCCATTTGTTTTTCTCTCATATTCTCGTAAGAGTTGCTGTTTTCGCCAAAGCCGAGGCTCTTGGTAGATTTGATTTCTTGTGCGCCTATGTTAGAAGTCATAATGATTATGGTGTTTTTGAAGCTAACCACCCTGCCGTGCGAGTCGGTCAATCTACCGTCCTCGAGTATCTGCAACATAATGTTGAATACGTCTGGGTGAGCCTTTTCTATCTCGTCGAATAGTATTACGGAATAAGGTTTTCTTCTCACCTTTTCGGTCAGTTGTCCGCCCTCGTCGAAGCCCACGTAACCCGGTGCCGAGCCGATAAGCTTGGACACGTTAAACTTTTCCATATACTCGCTCATATCCACTCTTATCATCAAGTTTTCGTCGCCGAACATTGCCTCAGCCAAAGCCTTGGACAATTCGGTTTTGCCCACGCCCGTAGGTCCCAAGAAGATAAAGGAGCCGATAGGTCTGTTAGGGTCTTTGATACCCACTCTCGCTCTTCTTACCGCTTTGGCAACGGCTTCCACCGCCTCGTCTTGACCTATTACTCTCTTACGCAAGATATTTTCGAGGTCAAGGAGTTTTTCGCTCTCGCTTTGGGTGATTTTTACCACGGGCACGCCCGTCCACGAAGACACGATTTGGGCGATATCGGACTCGCCGATAGACAGTTCTTGCTCGACTTGACTATCTTTCCATTTTTCCTTTTCCCCTGCAAGTTTTTCTTCCAAAGAGTTGATTTGTTGTTGAATATCGTGGCACTTGAGGTACTCGCTATGATTTTTCGCGTCCTCGAGCTCCACTCTCAGTCTTGTCAACTTATCCTCGGTTTCCTTAATCTCTTTTGGAGCAACGTTGGCGCCTATCTTTTTACGGCTTGCCGCCTCGTCAATGAGGTCTATGGCTTTATCGGGCAAAAATCTATCGCTGATATATCTATCGCTCAGTTCCGCAGCCGCCTTGATAGCCTCGTCGGTAATTGTAACCTTGTGGTGTTGTTCGTACTTCTCTCTCAAGCCTTTGAGTATGAGTATGGTATCTTCTACGGTCGGAGGGTCGACTGTTATCGGTTGAAATCTTCTCTCCAACGCGCTATCCTTTTCGATATATTTTCTATACTCGTCCAAGGTAGTCGCGCCTATTGTTTGCAGTTCTCCTCTAGCCAGTTGAGGCTTGAGGATATTAGCGGCGTCCATTCCGTTTTCGCCCGTCGAGCCCGCGCCCACTATGGTATGGATTTCGTCGATAAACAAGATAGTATTGCCGTCTTTTTTGAGTGCGTCGATAGCGTTTTTGAGTCTTTCCTCGAAGTCGCCTCTATACTTAGTGCCCGCCAGCAAGCTTGCCATATCGAGGCTAAATACCTTTTTGTTTTTTAGCATCTCGGGGACGTCGCCGTTGACTATTGCTTGCGCCAAACCTTCGACCACGGCACTCTTACCTACGCCGGGCTCACCAATCAACACAGGGTTGTTTTTAGTTCTCCTGCTGAGTATTTGGATAATTCTCTCAATCTCTTTGCTTCTACCAATGACAGGATCGAGCTTGCCTTGTCTTGCCTTTTGGGTGAGGTCTACGCCAAAGTTGTCGAGTTCGCTCTTTTCTCCCTCTTGCGAGGTAGAATTTTCGTCGTAGGCGTTGTAAAAAAATCCACCGCCTCCGGACTTTTGTTTTTCAATATTTTGTATAATTTTGCTCTTCAAAGATTCGATATTAACGCCAAAACTCTCCAAGCCCTTGTAGGCGTACGAGGACTTTTCGCACAAAATCGCAAAGAGAAGTTTGTCCGAAGATATCGTCTGCTCTCCCACTCTCTCGGCAAGAATTTGCGCGTTGGCAATGACGTTTCTAGTACGGTTACTCAAACTTACCGATTGGGTGTATCCGTCGGTCTGTATCAACATACCGATATGTTCCTTGACTAGTCCGCTCTCTTTGAGTAGCTTTCCGGCATAACTATCTTCCACGTCAATCATACCGCATATAAGATGCTCGGTACCCAAAAGACCACCGCTCATTGACGCGTATTCCGTCGCTTTGTTCATTACTTTTGCACATTCACTGCTAAAATTTTGCATAGTATCACCTCCTATTGTCTATCCTTGAGCAGATTTCTTACCATAGCGGCTCTCGCCACGTCTCTTTCGTCCGCTCCCAATTTTTTACCTGCCAATTTGCACAGCATTGCGGGTTGCGTCACCGTGATAAGGCTGTTGAGTTTGTCGATATTCGCGTCTATATAGTGTTCGCAAACTCCCCACTTTACCAAGGCTAGCAATTCCATAAATTCTTCACTGCTCATCATCACCGCATATTTCAGCGTTCCGTAAGCACGCATTATTTTGTCTTTTAGTATATTGCCTTGCGTCTTCGCAAGATTGCTTCTGGCTTGTCTTTCAGCGTCGACTATCTTCATCACCACGGTGTTAAGTCTATCCAATATCTGTCTTTCGCTTTGCCCGATAGCCGCCTGATTGGATATTTGGTACATAAATCCTTGCGCTTTGCTACCCTCGCCGTACACGCCACGGGTGGTAAATCCAAGGTCTTGTATCGTCCTAATTATGCTTCCTATCGCACCGCTAGTCGCCAGCGCCGGCAAGAACAACATCACCGAAGCTCTCATACCCGCACCTAGATTTGTCGGACACGTATTGAGATATCCAAGCTTTTCGTCGTGCGCAACTGCCAAAACTTTGGCGATTTCTTTGTCCACCGTCGCTATCGTCTGGTATGCTTGTTCGGGCGCGTATCCGTCAATGATACACTGTTCTCTGATATGATCTTCCTCGTTGATCATCACGGCTACGTCCTCGTTTTTGCTCACTACCACCGCGCCGTATGGACTTTGGGTGAGTACGGGGCTGATTAGGTGCTTTTCTACCAAAGTTTGCTTGGTGAGCTCGTCCATGTTGCTCATCTTGTAGAAGTCGGCTTTCATCAATCCACTCACGGCTTGCTCCACGCCCTTCATCAACACACTATATATCTCTTCTTGTCCGCTTAGTCTATGCGGAAAAGGCAAATTCTTAATATTTCTTGCCAAGCGTATTCTTGTAGAAAACACCACGTCTTTCATATAATCCATATATCTATTTACCTTCCTTCAATGCGATGATTTTGTTTTGAATGTCGTTAGCTTTGAGGAAGTCTTTTTCTTCCACCGCCTTGTCCAACTCTTCTTTCAAAATATCGAGTTGCGACTTAGGCTTGCTTTCCGTCTTTCTCTCTACGGTAGGGCTACCGCCGTAGGTCTTACCGCCGAGGTTGGCAACGAAGCTATCCACAATATCGCCAAAGGTTTCGTAGCACTCGCTACAACCAAAGCGCGACTGTTCCAACACGTCCCTCTCAGTCATTCCGCACTTATGACACACCCTCATAGTGCGAGTCTTAGGCGCGTCAAAGAAACTGCCGAAACTCATGCCTCCGAATATATCTGCAAAGCCCGTCGACTCTTGCATCATCTTTGCGCATTCTGCGCATACTTGCTTTTCCGTCTTAACACCGTTGACGTTTGTTTTTATAAATATCGTTGCGGGGTGTTTTCCGCATATTTCACACATTTTCATATCGCTACCCCCTAATTAGTCCTATCAATATTTGACCGAGTACGCTTTTTCTCAGTCTATTGTTGTTCATCGGCACGTTGAGCGCCTTATCGCTCACCGCACACTTTATAATATTTGCCTGTTTTTCGTCTATCACTTCGTCTCTTACCAATCTATCGATTATATTGCTTGCTTTTTGATAGGTAAGACCGTCGAGTTTTTCTATCTCGTCCAAGATTGCCGACAATTCGTCGTCCGATTTGCATATTCTTATCAGCGTAATAAATCCGCCGCCGCCCCTCTTAGACTCTATGATATACCCTTTATCGGTATTAAACCTCGTGGCAAGCACGTAGTTTATTTGACTTGGCGCAACGGCAAAATAATTGGCGAGCTCGTTTCTCGACAACTGCAAGCTGTCGTCGTCGCCTATCACCGACAAGATAAACTCTTCAATCGTATCAGATATATTTGCCATATTTACCTCCTTTTGTCTTGCTTACTTATTTAAGTTTGACTTTCTTTGACCTTTGACTTTATTATATCACCAATATATGCAATGTCAATAGTTTTTTTGCCATTTTTCATATTTTTTACAATTATTTTTGTTGCTAAGCGGTTTTACCTAATTTGACAAGGGTATTGATTTTTTTGATAGAATATAATATACTATTATTATAAACAATCGATAATATCCTTATCGCTAATATCACGATACCGATAATATAGGAGTGTATATGCAAAAAGTTACTAAAGTAGTTATACCCGCAGCGGGATTCGGAACGAGATTTTTGCCTGCGACCAAGTCGTTGCCCAAGGAGATGTTCCCTATAGTAGATACGCCTACGCTTCAATACGTGGTGGAAGAAGCCGTCAAGAGTGGAATAACCGACGTGTTGATTATCCTTGGCAAAAACAAAAAGTGTATCGAAGACCACTTCGACTACGCCGTAGAACTCGAAAACTTGCTTGCCAAAGCGGGCAAAAACGCAGAAATCAAGGTGGTGAGAGATATTGCCGATATGGCTAATTTCCACTATATCAGACAAAAGGAGATGAAGGGCTCGGGACACGCCATTTTACTTGCCAAAGCCTTCGTCGGCAACGAGCCGTTCGGCGTAATATACGGCGACGACGTGGTGTACAATCCGTCTTCCCCTGCCCTATCCCAACTCATCAAAGCATACGAAACGACGGGCAAGACGATAGTCGGCTGTCAGAACGTACCGAGAGAAGAAGCAATCAAGTACGGCGTAGTTCAACCGGGATTAGTCAAAGGCAGATATACCGAGATCAAAGGCTTCGTCGAAAAGCCACCTATCGACAAGCTTCCTTCCACCCTTGCAAGTATGGGTAGATACGTACTCACCCCCGATATCTTCGATATCCTCGAGACCACTCCGCCAAGCCCCAACGGCGAGATATATCTCACAGACGCCATTCTTACTTTGGCCAACACCAGTGGCGCATACGCCTACGACTTCGAGGGCAAGCGCTACGACGTCGGCGACAAGGTAGGCTATATCGAGGCATCGATAGAATACGGTCTGCGCGACGATACTATCAACGCCAAACTCAAAGACTACCTCAAAAAAATCGTTTCGACTTTCTAAAAAATTCAACGTTCATAACAAAAACGCAAGCAGATACCTACTTGCGTTTTTCATTTCTATTATATTTTCAATAATTTAATAGTCATTGCTTTGCTCTCCTCTCCACCGCCAGATTATAAACGTCATTGCATAGACCAAGTATTTTTTCATTACGCCCAGTGCATTTTGCGACAGCAAAGTGGATCGTAGATCAAGTAGTTTTGTCATTCAGAGGCTTGCTTGCAAGCCGTAGGAATCTCATCCCCTTGGAGCCTCCTTTGTGTAAAGGGAGGTGCCAACGCAGTTGGCGGAGGGATTGCCCTTTTATATGTCATTGTGGTGGAGCTTAGCGTAACTTGGCAATCTCTATCCTTTTGCGCCTCCTTTGTGCAAAGGGAGGTGCCAACGCAGTTGGCGGAGGGATTGCCCTTTTATATGTCATTGCTGTGCACGCATTTTGCGTTAGCAAAGCGGAGCGTAGACCAAGTATTTTTGTCATTCAGAGGCTTGCTTGCAAGCCGTAGGAATCTCATCCCCTTGAAGCCACCCCTGTGCAAGGGAAGGTGTCTCACGGCGGATATGCGTCGTAATACTGCGTCGTAACTTACGTTTTTGTTTGGTCACATACAAGGAGTATGCTCCCTGCACAAAATCCGCGTACTCCTTGTCTTACTCGCATCTACGCCGTGAGAAAAACCGCGATAGTGGTGGAAGGGGTGTCAAATCCTATACTATCCTTTGAGCTGCGACTAAATCTACTAATTAAAACTCCTCTCACGCCATAGATGCGAGTTAGGCGAGGAAAGCGGTGATTTTATCGAAGCGAGCGTAATTATTTGCTTTGTCGTAATCCTCTCGCGGTGGAGATGCGAGCAAGACAAGGAGAGTGAGGACGGCGTGAGGGAGCGTACTTGTCGTACGTAACCGAACGCACCCGCAAACTCGACACAGTATTGCGACGTATATCCGCCGCGAGAGCGCTATTTCTTAAACGGTCTAAAGTCACTATCTTCCAGCTGTCCGCAGAGATACGGGTGTTCGAGCACTCTTGCCGACTGCACCACGTTGTAGCCGTACTTGCTCCTCAGTCGGTCTATACTTTTATCCAACCTACTCTTCTTTTTGCTCTGCTCGCAGTCGTCCCAAAGGGTGGCTTGCCGTTCTTTGTCGGTGCTAAGGTCCCACGCAAAGACGTACAGTCCCCTAATGGGCTTATCGGTTCGTCTAACTTTGTTTAGCAACTGCACGGCGTTGTCCCTAATTACGCCCGCGTTGGCGGTTGGCACCAATAGCCTTGCTTGTTGCGAAATTCCGCTAAAGTCGTTGTATCGTATCGCCACCCCCACGCCACTAGCCTCAAAGTCGTACCTACGCATTCTTATCGCCACCATTTCGCTCAATGCGGTGAGCACGGCGTTTATCTCGCTCATATCCGTCACGTCCTTGGGCATAGTGGTGCCGTTGCTTATGCTCTTAGGAATATGCGGTTGATAATACAGTCTCACATCTTCGTCGCCTATTCCGTTAGCGTTTTGGTACATTTTTTCGCCGTTGACGCCAAACTTCCTTTTCAACACCTCTACGTTGGTCTTAGCAAGGTCGCCTATCGTTCTCACCCCCATCAACTCAAGTTTGGCGCAAGTCTTGCGACCTATCATCAGCATGTCGCCCACGGGCAAATTCCACGTCTTTTGGCGGTAGTTTTCTCTACTGATGACGGTGGTAGCGTCGGGCTTTTTCATATCCGAGCCGAGCTTGGCAAAAATCTTGTTGAAGGACACCCCCACGGATATGGTTATCCCTACTTCCTTTTTTATCCTCTCTCTCAAGGTGTCGGCAATCTTTTCTCCGCTACCGAACAGCTTGAGCGAATGCGTCACGTCCAACCAACACTCGTCTATACCAAAGGGCTCTACCCTATCGGTGTACTGCGTGTAGATATCAAACAAAATATCGGAATACTTGACGTACATATCGTAGCGAGGAGCAACCAACACGAGGTCGGGGCACTTCTTTTGCGCTTCCCAAATCACGTCGCCCGTCTTGACTCCCATCTCCTTGGCTCTTTGGTTTTTAGCCAAAATAATACCGTGCCTCTTGGTAGGGTCTCCCGCCACCGCCACGCACTTACCCTCGAGACTCTTGTCCAACATACACGCCACACTCGCATAAAAATTGTTGGCATCACAATGCAAAATCACCTTATCCATATCGTATATTGTAGCACTTACGTTATCAAATTGCAAACATTTGTTTGTATTTTGACTGTGTTTTGACGTAGAGATCGTTTTTGTCATTCCGGTGGAGCGTAGCGTAACTTGGGAATCTCAACCTCTTGAATAGCCGTCCAATGTGTTCGGGAAAGGTGTCTCACGGCGGATATGCGTCGTAATACTGTGTCGTAACTTACGTTTTTGTTTGGTCACATACAAGGAGTATGCTCCCTGCACAAAATCCGCGTACTCCTTGTCTTACTCGCATCTACGCCGTGAGAAAAACCACGAAGTGGTGGAAGGGTTGTCCTATATTAGCAACTAAGTAGAAATCCTCTCGCACCATATATGCGAGCACGACAAGGAAAAAAGGTAATTGAAATTACCAAGTAGCATAAACTCGCTAAACGCCGAAATTACAAGTCAGGCGAGGAGAACGAGGCTTTTGTGAGGGTGCATTAGGCTCAATATGCAATAAGTTTCTTAGTAGCAATACTCTCGCGGTGGAGATGCGAGTTAGGCGAGAAGAACGAGGACGGCGTGAGGGAGCGTACTTGTCGTACGTGACCGAACAAAAACGCAGGTTCGACAAAGCATCACGCAGTAATTTCAGCGTTTAGCGTTGCACACGCCCACTCCCATCCCCACCTACCAACCTCTCCACTTCCGCTACGGTGACTCTATTGTAGTCGCCTTCTATGGAATGCTTGAGGGCTGAGGCGGCAACGGCAAATTCTATTGCTTCGCTACTTGTTTTGCCCGAGATGAGAGAATAAATCAAGCCTGCGCCAAAGGAATCCCCACCACCTACTCTATCCACGATATGCAAACGGTAGGGTTTAGAAAACCAAAACTCTTTGCCGTCGTAGAGCATTGCCGACCAATCGTTGTCGCTGGCGGACACCGAGCCGCGGAGAGTAATGGCTACTTTTTCAAAGCCGAACTGCTCGGCAAGTTGCGTGGCTACGGTTTTGTAGCCTTGGTGATTGAGCTTGCCACCGTAGATGTCTGTTGCGTCGGCTTCGATACCAAAGACGTCTTTGGCGTCCTCTTCGTTGGCGATGCACACGTCGACGTATTTACAAAGCTCGCTCATCACGGCGCGCGCCTTTTCTCTGCTCCACAGCTTACCGCGGTAGTTGAGGTCGCAAGAAATCTTGACGCCCAAATCCTTGGCGGTCTTGCAAGCCTCTTCGCAAATCTTAGCCACGTTGTCGCCGAGCGCGGGGGTAATACCCGTAAAGTGAAACCAATCCGCACCGTCCAAAATTTTCGTCCAATCAAAGTCGCAGGTAGAGGCAAGCGAAAGTGCCGAACCCGCTCTATCGTATATACATACGCTACCCCTCTGCGACGCGCCCTTTTCGACGAAATATATACCCGTCCTCTCGCCGCCTCGCACGATAGCCGAGGTATCCACGCCAAAGTATCTAAGCGAATTTACCCCTGCCTGTCCCACGGCGTTGAGGGGCAATTTACTCACGAAACAACTCTCTATCCCAAAGTTTGCAAGCGAAACGGCAACGTTAGCTTCTCCACCGCCGAAGGTCGCCGACATACGGTCGTTTTGGAACAGTCTATAATAGCCCTCTGGTGCAAGTCTAAGCATCAATTCGCCAAAAGTAACGACTTTAGTCATATCCTTTCCCCCTTTTTTTGAAGCGCGTCTTTGACCAAGAAGCTTCCGCCCACGGCGACCACTCTGGCGTAGTCGAGGTATCGTTGCATATTGCTACTATCCACTCCGCCGGTAGGTATAAATTTCACTTGAGGAAAAGGTGCAGCCAAGGCTTTGAGCGCGTCGAGACCGCCGTAGATATTAGACGGGAAAAACTTGATAGTAGTCAAGCCCAAGTCAAGCGCCGCCATAATCTCGGTCGGCGTCACGCACCCCGGGTAGTATGCTACGCCACGGCGCTGACACACCCTAGCCACTTCCACGCTAAGCCCGGGCGAAACGATAAATTCCGCACCGGCGTCAATAGCTCTGTCGCACTGCTTGGCATTGATTACCGTTCCCGCACCCACGCACATATCTGGATATTTCTTTTTTGCAAACTCAATCGCTTCCACGGCACACGAAGTGCGGAATGTAATCTCGGCGGTATTGATACCCGCCTCTGTCAACGCTCCCAAAATCTTGTCCACCTCTTGCAAACTTTC
Source organism: uncultured Clostridia bacterium (assembly GCA_937880755.1). Lineage (GTDB taxonomy): Bacteria > Bacillota > Clostridia > Christensenellales > UBA3700 > HGM11368. Next base: position 265,454 of record CALGRX010000017.1, on the reverse strand, counting down.
TACCACGACTATAGGAATATACTTATCCATTTCACACCCCCGAATATGCGGAAAAACCGCCGTCCACAGGCAATACGACTCCCGTTATAAAACCCGATGCCCTCTCGTCTAGCAAAAATAGCAACGCTCCTTCCAGCTCCTCGCTTTCGCCAAATCTTCCCATAGGCGTAGCGGCAAGAATTTTGCCCGTGCGCTGAGTCGGCGAGCCGTCCTCGTTCCACAAGAGCTTGGCGTTTTGCTTAGTCGAAAAAAACCCCGGTGCAACGGCGTTGACTCTGATGCCCACTTTACTAAAATGCACGGCAAGCCACTGAGTAAAGTTGCTCACCGAGGCTTTTGCACCCGAATAGGCGGGGATTTTGGTCAATGGCGTAAAGGCGTTCATCGAGGATAGGTTGACTATCGAACACCCCTTTTTGCCTACCATTTGTCTTGCAAAGGCTTGCGTAGGTATCAGCGTACCCAAAAAGTTGAGGTCAAATACTCCGCCGACGCCCTCGTCGTCAAGGTCAAAAAAGGTCTTGACGTCGCTATCGAGGTCGCCTTGCTCTAGATATTCCTTGTCCGTAGTGGCTTTGGGGTTGTTTCCGCCGGCGCCGTTGATTAGCAAGTCGCACCCGCCCAAGTCGGCTTTTACTTGCTCGGCTACGGCGTTGCAAATATCTCTATCGAGCACGTTGCAAACGTAGGCTTTCGCCTTGCCACCCTCGGCGATGATTTCCATAGCGCACCTAGTTGCCGATTGCTCGTTTCTATCGAGTAGCGCCACCTTTGCGCCCGCTCTAGCCAGCACCTTAGCAAAATACCCGCAAAGCACACCTCCGGCGCCCGTAATCACAGCCACCTTACCTCTCAAATCTGTATTCAATACGTTTTGTTTCATTGTCTATACTCCTTTTCCAACGCCTCGAACAAGCCGTTGATATACGTTGCTCCCAACGCTCTATCAAATAGTCCGTACCCCGGTCTTCCCTCTTCTCCCCATATCATTCTGCCGTGGTCGGGGCGCACGTAACCGTCGAAACCGCCCGTCACCAACGCTTTGACAATCTCGTACATATCGAGAGAGCCACAGCTTGACAGATGCGCTCTTTCTTCAAAAGACCCTCTATCCAATATCGCCACGTTGCGCAAATGAACGAATGCAATTTTGCCTTGCTCGGCGTACTTTTTCGCTAGTTTTGCCATATCGTTGGTCGCCACGCAACCCAGCGAGCCCGTACACAGACACAAGCAATTACTAGGGCTCTCCACTATGCCAAGCAACCTATCCAAAGCCCTTTCGTCGGTTATTATCCGCGGTATACCGAATATCGAATAAGGCGGGTCATCGGGATGAATTGCCATTTTGACACCAAATTCCTCCGCCACGGGAATGATGCGTTTTAAGAAGATTTCAAGGTTTTTCCATAAGCCTTCCGCGCCGAGTTTTTGGTACTTTTCTATCAGCCCTCTCACCTCGTCTTGGCTATAACTGCTATCCCACCCCGGCAAATGCACGTCGTCTTTTAGCGGGTCTATCCCTTCAAGCTGCTCGGTGTAGGTGACAAGGCTCGTCGAGCCGTCCTCCGCAACCTTGTCAAGTTGCGTGCGAGTCCAATCGAACACGGGCATAAAGTTGTAAGTCACGCACTTGACGCCGACTTTGGCGCACCTTTTGATATTTTCACAATAATTGTCTATCAAAGCGTCGGCGTTATCTCCTAGTTTTATATTTTCGTGCACGGGGATAGACTCCACCACGTCGAAAATCAAGCCGTTACTCTCACACCGCGCTTTTATATTTTCCAGGCTACTCATCGGCCAAAGCTCACCGACTTTGACGTCGTACACCGCCGACACAATCGACCTCATATTAGGTATTTGTCGTATTTTATCGAGTGTTACGGGGTCGTCTTGCCCGTACCACCTAAATGACATTTTCATATTCCCTCTCCGATACCAAAGTATTTTTTTGCGTTATTGTAGCAAATATCCTCGACGAGGCTTCCAAGACAACCTATATCGCAAGGATATTCGCCTTTTTCTACTAGCTCGCCTAAGTAGTCGCACAAAATTCTTCTAAAGTATTCGTGTCTAACGAAACTCAAAAAGCTTCTGCTGTCGGTCAACATTCCCACGAAGTTGCCGAGCACACCCACCGAAGATAACGAAGACAAGTGCTTCTTTATACCTTGCTTATGGTCGTTGAACCACCATGCTCCGCCGTGCTGTATTTTTCCCCGTGCCTCGCTACTTTGAAAAGCTCCCGCCAACACGTCCAAGAATGCGTCGTCGTTGCTATCTAGGCTATACAAGATAGTCTTAGGCAATGCGTTTTTACTCTCAAGCTTATCTAGCAGTCTTTGCAAAGCGACACCGTTCACCGACGGCAGTATACAGTCAAATCCGCTGTCCGCGCCCAAGCTTCTATATGCAGTCGTATTAGGGTTGCGCATACAGTTGCAGTGCAGCTGCATCACCCAGCCCCTCTTGGCGTATTGTTCGGCGCACCAAGTCAATAGGTAAGTCTTGTAAGAGTCTTGCTCCGATTTTCCTATTTCCTCGCCCGCCATAGCTTTGCAAAAAACCCTTCTTGCCAAATTGGCTTTCCCGTCAGCGTTTGGCACGCAATCTAGTCCGTGGTCGCTCGACCTACACCCAAGCTCGTCAAAGGCGTCCATTCTTCTTTGTAGCGCCAGCTCTAGACTTGCCAAGTCGACTATATCGATTTCGCTCAATCGCGACAGTTCTTTTATATATTGTTTCCAATCTTGCTTGTCGATATTCAACGCTCTGTCGGGTCGGAACGTAGGAACGACTTTGACTTTTAGAGTATCGTCCGCCGCCAATTTTTTATGCCAAGTCAGGTCGTCTATAGGGTCGTCGGTCGTACCGATAAACTCGACGTTGCTCATCTCTATCATCTTTCTTACGCCGAGCCCGCTTGCCAACTTTTGATTACAAAAGTTCCACGCCTCGTCCGCGCTCTGCATAGTCAAAGGCTTATCGTATCCGAAATAATTTTTCAGTTCCATATGGCACCAACTATATAGCGGATTGCCCACGGCTCTTTGCAAACTCTCGACCCACTTGTACCATTTTTCTCTATCGCTAGCGCCTCCCGTGATATAATACTCGTCCACGCCGTTGTTTCTCATCAATCGCCACTTGTAGTGGTCGTGACCGAGCCAAACCTTAGCTATATCGTCGTAGCTCTTATCCTCGGCAATATCCTTGGCGCTTAGGTGGCAATGATAGTCAATTATCGGCATTTTGCTAGCGTAGTCATCAAAAAGCCTTTTAGCCGTATTGCTATTCAGCAAAAAGTCCTTGTCCAAAAACCCCTTCATATTTCCCTCTTTTTATAAAAAAACTCGATACGTATCGACAAAATTCGTATCTGTTCCTAGCATTTTCTCACATATAGTTTTTCAATTTTATCAGCTTTTATAATGGCTAAGCCGTTATTGTTTACAATTTTTGCTTTTTTCTCAAATTTACTTGTCAAGGGTTTAACTTCTAATAGGTTGGACACACTTTTTTTGTCTAACAAATTCTAGGAGGCAATCAATGAGAAAAGAAAAAATCGTTCGTCCCTTCGGCATCAGGGACAAGATAGGCTATCTTTTCGGCGACTTCGGCAACGACTTTACCTTCATTCTTTCATCGTCTTTTTTGCTCAAGTTTTATACCGACGTAATGGGCGTAGCGGCAGGCGTGGTAGGCATCGTTATGATGACGGCACGTTTCGTCGACTCGGTGACTGACGTTGCTATGGGTAGAATATGCGATAGAAGCAAGGTTACCAAATCGGGCAAATTCAAGCCGTGGCTGCTGCGAATGTGCGGTCCGGTGGCAATAGCGTCCTTTTTGATGTACCAAAGCTCGCTCGCGTCTGCAAGCATGACTTTCAAAATAATATGGTTATTTATCACCTATATACTATGGGGGTCGGTGTTCTATACTTCTATCAATATACCTTACGGCTCGATGGCTTCGGCAATCTCTGCAGAACCGGGGGATAGACAATCGCTATCCACCTTCCGTACCATGGGCGGAATGTTCGCAGGAGCAATCGTTTCGGTGGGCGTACCTCTCATAGTGTACGACAAAGTTATCCAAAACGGCGTCGAAGTAGACGTGATGAACGGCGGAAGATTTACAATCGTTGCGGGAGTATTCTCCGTGCTTGCGGTACTGTGCTACGCTCTATGCTTTGCGCTCACCACCGAGAGAGTTCAACCCGAGGTCAAAGAGGACGTATTCCTCAACAACTCGGTTCGCAAGATGCTGTCCAACGCCTTCAAAAACCGCGCTCTTATATCAATAATAGTTGCCTCGATATTTATGTTGCTTGCCCAACTCACTATGCAAACTATGGCTAACTACGTCTACCCCAACTATTACAACAACGCGGCAATGCAATCGATGTCCTTCTTGGTAATGGCACTCGGTATGATAATATCGGGCATACTCGCCAAACCTCTTGCCAAACGCTTCGGCAAAGCGGAAATCGGATACGTATCGAGTTTTTTCGCAGCATTCATCAGTTTTCTCACCTTCTTCATCAAGCCTCAAAACGTGTGGATATTTACTGTTTTGCAAGCGATATGTTGGTTGGGTCTGGGACTCTTCTCGATGATATCGTGGGCACTCATCACCGACGTCATAGACCACGCGGAGATCGTCAACGGCATACGAGAGGACGGTAGCGTCTACGCTCTCTATTCCTTTGCCCGCAAGCTTGGTCAGGCAGCTTCGGCGGGTCTTACCGGCGGGCTGCTCTCGCTCATAGGTTACACCTCGGCTACGGCATTCGACCCTAACGTCAAAGACGGAATATTTGCCATAGCTACCCTACTTCCCGCATTCGGTTTTCTCGTACTAGGGCTCGTGCTTTTGTTGTGGTATCCTTTGCACAAAAAGCAAGTGGAACGCAACGTGGCAACACTCAAAGAAAAGCACTCTAACAATAGCAAAGTGGACGATTCTCTCGCCAAAGGCGTAGAGTCGGTCATTGACGAAAACGTCGTTGACTACGAAAACCTAAACGACCTTAGCATTGACAAAACGCATATCGAAGACGACCAAGCAACCGACTCTTCCAACGAAAGCACGAATAGTGACAACGACAACAAAACCAACGGAGAATAATATGAGAAAAATTATCAATATCAACGACAATTGGCAATTTATCAAACAAGACGGCGCCGTAATAAGCGTACCGAGCGACGCTCAAGCCGTCAACTTGCCTCATACTTGGAACGCGACCGACGGTCAAGACGGTGGCAACGATTACTATCGCGGGGCATGCAGCTATTTCAAGACTATCACCAAGTCCGACCTTCCTCAAGCCGATAGATATTATATCGAAGTCAAGGGTGCCAACTCTTCCGCCACGGTGTATATCGACGGCAAAAAGGTAGTATCTCACGACGGTGGCTATTCTACTTTTAGAGCCGACGTAACCGACTATTTGCAAGATAATTCTTTGCTCCAAATAGTCGTAGACAACTCGCCGAGCGATAAGGTCTATCCGCAAATGGCAGACTTTACTTTCTACGGCGGGCTATACCGTGACGTCAACCTAATAGCCGTGTCAAGCTCTCACTTTGACCTCGACTACTACGGCGGTCCGGGCATTGCCGTAACGCCTGAGATGCAAGGCGACAAGGCGACTATCGACGTTCACGTCTTTATCACCAATCGTAAGCCCTCTCAAAGTATTCACTACACGATTTTTGATAAGGAAGGCAATGAGGTCGCCTCAACCAAGTCCAAAGAAGATAGCGTAAGTTTTGGGCTAGACAATCCTCGTCTTTGGCACGGCACGGTCGACCCGTATCTATATACCGCCACGGCAAAGCTCGTACAAGACGGCAAAACCCTAGACGAAATATCCACCCGTTTCGGTATAAGGACTTTCCGCATCGATCCCGAGCAAGGCTTTTTCCTCAACGGCAAGTCCTATCCTTTGCACGGCGTATCGAGGCACCAAGATAGGCTCGGCGTCGGCAACGCGTTGACGAAGGAGCACCATATTGAAGATATGGATCTCATATGCGAGGTGGGAGCCAACACTATTCGTCTCGCGCACTATCAACACGACGAGTTCTTCTACGACCTATGCGACGAGAGAGGTATGATAGTTTGGGCGGAGATACCTTATATATCCAACCATATGCCTTCGGGTATGCCCAATACTCTCAGTCAAATGCAAGAGCTCATCGTTCAAAATTACAACCACCCGTCTATCGTGGTTTGGGGACTGTCCAACGAGATAACTATGTCGGGCGAGTCGCAAGATATGATAGACAATCATCGCGCACTCAACGAATTAGCCCACTCTCTCGATCCAACCCGCTCCACCGTGGTTGCGGTAGTATCAATGTGCAGTATTGACAGCGAGTATATCAAGATACCCGACGCCATATCATACAATCACTACTTCGGTTGGTACGGTGGCGACGTGGATATGAACGGACCTTGGTTTGACAAATTCCACGCTAAATATCCCGATATCCCTATCGGGTGTAGCGAATACGGTTGCGAAGCACTCAATTGGCATAATTCCAATCCAACGCAAGGCGACTACACCGAAGAGTACCAAGCCTACTATCACGAAGAACTCATCAAGCAACTCTTCTTCCGTCCTTATATTTGGGCGACGCACGTATGGAATATGTTTGACTTTGGCGCAGACGCTCGCGCGGAAGGCGGAGAAAACGGACAAAATCACAAGGGACTAGTCACCTTCGACCGCTCCTACAAAAAGGATTCTTTCTATATCTACAAGGCGTGGCTATCGGAGGAAAAATTCGTGCATATATGCTCCAAACGCTACGTGGACAGAGTGGAAGACAAGACACAGGTCAAGGTCTATTCCAATATGGACGAGGTGCAGTTGTTCGTCAACGGCATGCCCGTCGGTAGCCAAAAGTCCACCGACCATATCTTCCGCTTTACCGTTGACAACAAGGGGACGAGCACTATCGAGGCAAAAGCCGGCGACTGTCGCGATACGGCTACTATCCGCAAGGTAGACAAGTTCAATGACGATTATATTCTTAAAGAGAAAAACGCCGTCCTCAATTGGTTTGACGTCGAAGCTCCCGAGGGAAGATTTTCTCTCAACGACAAGTTTTCTGATATTCTCTCGACCTTTATGGGCAAGCTGTGGGCAATAGGTTTCGGCATCAAAGTCAAGCGAAAAATCAACTTGGCTAACAAGTCAAAGCCTAGTTCGCAAGAAGGCAACCCCGCTTTTAAAATGAACGGCGATATGCTCAAAATGGTGGGTGGCTTTACCGTACTACGCCTCACGGGTATGATGGGTATGCTCAACGTGTCCTTCTCCAAAGAAGATTTACTATCCCTCAACCGCGCCCTCAACCGCATCAAAAAGCCAAAAGCAAGTAACTAACAATGTAATTTAGATATTCTTATCTGTCGTTAGGTTGGAGCGTAGACAATATTGTTATGTCATCGTACCCATTGTCAATCAATATCACATTGTTATTGCGCTGTATACATTTTGCGTTAGCAAAGAGTATTGCTTGCAATACTGTGCCAATCTCAAAGCCAACTTAACCCATCAAAAAACCGAAACTCGAAAGAGTTTCGGTTTTTGATTTTTACGGTTTTGTCGACCTGTATTTAGTTTTCTTGCAAATATCTAGTTGCCATGCCCTCAGGTTTAATTCTTGGGTTGATGATATTTGCCTGAGCTGCAGCCAATCTAGCGATAGGCACACGGTAAGGCGAGCAAGATACGTAAGTGAGACCTACGTTGTGGCAAAATTCGATAGTCGAAGGGTCTCCGCCGTGCTCACCGCAGATACCGAGTTTGATATCAGGACGAGTTGATTTACCACCGTCGATAGCAATCTTAACGAGTTTGCCTACGCCGATTTGGTCAAGTTTTGCGAATGGGTCGGACTCAAAAATCTTCTTGTCGTAGTATTCGCCAAGGAACTTACCCGCGTCGTCTCTCGAGAAGCCGAAAGTCATCTGCGTGAGGTCGTTAGTACCGAAGGAGAAGAACTCAGCCTCTTTAGCGATTTCATCTGCGGTCAAAGCTGCTCTTGGTATTTCAATCATAGTACCGATATGGTATTCCATAGTTGCATTGTTGTCGGCAAGGATTTTCTCTGCAGTCTTGACAACCACGTCTTTGACGTACTTCAATTCCTTGACTTCGCCAACGAGCGGAATCATAATCTCAGGCACTACGTTGATACCTTTCTTGCCTACTGCGATAGCGGCTTCGATAACGGCTTGAGTTTGCATCTCGGCAATCTCAGGATAAGTTACGCTGAGACGGCAACCACGGTGACCCATCATTGGGTTAAACTCTTTCAAGCCGTCAACGACTTCTTTGAGTTCCTCGAAGCTCATACCCATATTGTTAGCAAGCTCTTGGATTTCTTCGTCCTTGTGTGGCACGAACTCGTGGAGAGGTGGGTCGAGGAAACGGATAGTAACAGGTCTGCCTGCCATAGCCTCGTATATACCTATGAAGTCTTCTCTTTGCATTGGCAAGAGTTTAGCGAGAGCCTTTCTTCTTGCTTCTTCCGTCTTAGACACGATCATCTCTCTTATTGCCGGGATTCTATCCTCGGCGAAGAACATATGCTCGGTACGGCAAAGACCTATACCTTCCGCGCCGAACTTAACTGCAACGGCAGCGTCGGTTGGGTTGTCGGCGTTGGTTCTTACCTTGAGCGCTCTGTACTTGTCGGACCATTCCATAATTCTTGCGAAGTCACCGCTTACGCTAGCCTCTTCGGTATCTATCTTGGTGCCGTAAACGTTACCGGTAGAGCCGTCCAAAGAGAGGTAATCCTCGGTGGTATATTTGGCGCCGTCTATGTACAAAATCTTGTTTTCTTCGTCAATCTTGAGGTTGGAGCAACCTGCCACGCAACAAGCGCCCATACCACGAGCAACTACGGCTGCGTGAGAGGTCATACCGCCACGAGCAGTCAAAACGCCTTGTGCTGCGTACATACCTTCGATATCCTCAGGAGAGGTCTCGAGCCTAACCAAGACTACCTTTTCGCCAGCAGCAGCTCTTGCAACTGCTTCTTCTGCGGTGAAGGAAATCTTACCGCAAGCGGCGCCAGGGGAAGCAGGCAAGCCGGTAGCTATTGGCTTAGCGCTCTTCAATGCTTTGGCGTTGAATTGTGGGTGGAGCAATGCGTCGAGTTGTTTTGGTTCAATCTTGAGCAAAGCTTCTTTTTCGGTAATCATACCCTCGTCTACGAGGTCGCAAGCAATCTTGATAGCTGCTCTTGCGGTACGCTTACCGTTACGGGTTTGCAACATATAGAGTCTACCCTCTTCGATGGTAAATTCCATATCCTGCATATCTTTGTTTTCTTTTTCTAGTCTGTTGGCAATGGCAACGAACTGCTCGTATACGGCTTTGTTGGTTTGAGCCAAGTGATCGATAGTCATTGGGGTACGGATACCTGCAACCACGTCCTCACCTTGAGCGTTCATAAGATATTCGCCGTACAATCTCTTTTCACCCGTCGAAGGGTCTCTGGTAAATGCAACGCCGGTACCGGAGGTCTCGCCCATATTACCGAACACCATCGATTGTACGTTTACCGCAGTACCCCAGCTACCGGGGATATCGTTCATACGACGATATACGATAGCTCTTGGGTTGTTCCAGCTACGGAACACCGCCTTAACTGCTTCGATAAGTTGCACCTTAGGGTCTTGAGGGAATTCTTGACCTTGGTCTTCTTTGTAGAATTGCTTAAATTTAGCGATAAGCTCTTGCAAGTCCTCAGCGGTAAGCTCTGTGTCGAGTTTTACGCCCTTAGCCTCTTTTAGCTCGTCGATAATCTTTTCAAAAGACGACTTAGAAGAGCCCATAACTACGTCGGAGAACATTTGTATAAATCTTCTATAGCAGTCGTAAGCAAATCTTGGGTTGCCGGTCTTCTTGGCAAGACCTTTTACGGATACGTCGTTGAGTCCGAGATTAAGAATAGTGTCCATCATACCCGGCATCGATGCTCTTGCACCGCTTCTTACCGATACGAGAAATGGATTTTCTTCGTCTCCGAACTTCTTACCTGCGTCAGCCTCAACCTTTGCCAACGCGTCGAATATTTCTTCAACCACGCTGTCTACGATAGTTTCCCCGTCGTCGTAATACTTGGTGCACGCTTCGGTCGTTATCGTAAAGCCTTGTGGTACGGGCATACCCCAAGACGTCATCTTAGCAAGGTTTGCGCCTTTACCGCCGAACAACGCTTTGTTGTCTCCGTCTGCCTCTTTGAAAAGGTAAACATATTTTGCCATAATTGCCTCCTTATATATAATCATTGTTTTCTCTTTACGTATAGCCTTCAAGTCATATAGATTACTATACAACTACATCTTACAAGAAAAAAAAATTTTTTTCAAGATTTATTTATATAATTTTTAATTAAATAGAAAAAATTGTAAAAATTGCTTTTACGATTTCATAAAATGTGTTTAAAGATTGATTAACATCTCTAAAGAATTGAGTCTGACGCCAAACTCTCTTACGAATACGTGATAAGTAGAGCGTAGATCCTTTACGTCGCATTTATAGCCCGACAACTCCAAGGTCTTTTTCAAAAATTCTCTCGCCACGTCCCCGCTATTCTCCACGCTACTTTTTAGGCTTTGCAAGGTCTGCAAACTATGTACGTACACCTCGTGGTCGTATTGCCCTTCCATTTGGGTCTTGTCCAGCGTTTCCACCACCGTCATTGCAACGCAATACTTTTCTATGTCTTGGCTCATATCAAAAAAGTTGTCGTAGCAATCGCAACCAATCATAGTAAATCTACCGTTTTTGACAGAAAAATTATAATGACCAAAGCAAAGAGGAGAAGTGGCATATTTCAACTTTGCCTTAGGCGATTTACAGCCCTTGGCAACAGCAAAAATCTTGCCCTTCTCCGGTGCGTATAGGGTTAGCAACTTGTCGTTGTCTTTATAGTCGGTTGCTCTCAAACACAAGCAATCCGCGTCAAAATATTCCATACGTCTCCTAATTTGCGATTATTGACATTTTATTTGTATATAGCAACTACGATATTTGCAAAATATACCAATTTTTTATCCAACAATCTTTACCTTCCCTCTAATAACCTTAATAATTTTTCATAACTATTTCGTTTCTCATATTCGAAGCGTCTTCCGATCTAATTACACGGTTAATATTAAGAGATTTTTAATTGGATATATTAGCATATTTTATCGCTTATTCTCTTTGCTAATCGCGTTGTACATAAGATAATAATTGACTTGTCCCGTACTTTCAAACAACTTCCACAACGTGTCTTGTATATCCGACATAGTTCCTCCCCTTGCCTATGTTGTGAGCAAATAAGAAGAATATATACGCCAAGTTTCAATTATTTTTTAGTTGTAGCAATTATCGTTGCGCCGTGTACGTTTTGCGTTAGCAAAGATCGTGTTTTTTCGCTTTGGCAATCTCAATCCTTATTTAGCCTCCTTTGCGCAAAGGAGGTGGCTTGCCGTTTGGCAAGACGGAGGGATGATAGCCACCCCTGTGTAAGGGGAAGGGGAGCATCATAGGTGGTGGAAGGGTTGTAAGGACTACGTGTATAAGGTTCGACAAAGCATAACGACGCATATCCGCTATCCACCATTTGACGGTGGAGATGCGAGTTAGGCGAGGAAAGCGGTGATTTTATCGATGCGAGCATACTATGCGTATGTGAGTGAGAAAAATTACCGCACGACAAAGCATAACGACGCATATCCGCCGTCAAATCAAATGTCTTTAATATTATACCCCATTAGCCCCACCAAACTAGCACTATCACGCCAATTCTCTTTGACTTTGACGAATAGGTTGAGGTAGACTTTGGCGTCGACGAGTTTTTCGATATCTTGCCTAGCCATGGTAGATATTTTTTTTATCATAGCGCCGCCTTTGCCGATGACGATAGACTTATGGGCTTGTTTTTCGCAGACTATATCGGCGTCTATGCTCACCAAACCGTCGTCGCGTACTTCGTATCTATTGACGGCTACGCAAATACCGTAAGGGATTTCGTCGCCGAGCAAGCGCAGAGCCTTCTCTCTCACTATCTCCCCTACCATAAATCTAACCGTCTTGTCCGTATAAGAATCGGTATCGTAATACGCCACGCCCTCGGGCAAAACTTCGACCAACTCTTTCATCAACAGGTCGCAATTTTTGCCCGTCAACGCACTGACGGGAATAATAGCCTTGACGCCTTGCAAGTCTTTGAGGCTGTCAATCTTTTGTCCAATGGCTTCGGGTTTAACCTCGTCGCACTTGTTGATAACGATGAATAGCGGTATTCCGCTACCTGCAAACTTGTTGATATATTGCATATCTACGTCGTCGATTTTTTTACTGCAAGCCAGCACGTAGATATAGGCGTCCACGCCGTCTACCGCACTGCCCACCGACTTCATCATATATTCGCTGAGGGCGTTTTTGGGCGTATGCACGCCGGGGCAATCTGCAAGCACGACTTGATATCCATCGCCGTTGACTATGCCCAAAATTTTATCTCGAGTGGTTTGCGGTTTCCAACTTACGATAGACACCTTTTCTCCCACCAAAGTATTTATTAGAGTGGACTTACCTACGTTAGGCTTACCCACTACAGATACGAATCCCGATTTCATCTTATCCTCTCACTATTCCTAGACTATTCAAAATTTCTTCTTCGTGCTTTCTCATCTCGACCTTATCTTCTTCTTGTATATGGTCGAAGCCGAGCAAATGCAACAAGCCGTGCAACACGAGATAACCGCACTCTCTCTCGAAGCTGTGCCCGTACTCTTTCGCTTGCTCTTTTGCCCTTTTTTCACACAGCAACAATTCCCCCAACATCACGTTGCCCGTGTCGGGGTTTATGTCGTCCAAATGCTCGTCTTTATTATACGGCAAAGGGTGATTTAGAGTGGGAAAACTCAATACGTCTGTCACTTTTTCTATTTGGCGAGTAGTTTTGTTGACCTCTTTTATCGTGTCTTCGTCGACTATATTTATCTCTACTTCCACCTCGTCTATTATGCCGAAATGCTTTAGCGTAGCATAAAAAATTTTGTCCACGAAGCTCTTGTCTATATTCGAATTTACATCGTCATACAATTCTATCGGCATTTATCTTCTATCCTTTGCTTTGTTGTAATCTATACGCTTGTGTAGCATCGTAGGAATGATATTGCATATAGTTTGTTTGATGACCACCATATCGTGTATGGTGAGGTCGCAGTTATCGAACTGACCGTCCAACATTTTGTCCTTAATGATACCGCCAATCATCTCGTTGAGTTCTTCTTCCGAGTTAGGTGCTTTGCTTCTTATCATTGCCTCGCACACGTCGCAAATCATAATGATAGCGCTATACTTGGTGGTAGGCAAGTCGCTGTCGTAACGATATTCGTCCATATCGAGTTCACCCTCGGTGATGACCTTGGCTTTGAGATAGAAGTACATCACAGGACTATCGCCGTGGTGCTCTCCCGCCGCTTTGATTACCTCGTTGGGCATACGGTACTCTTTGAGTATCTCCGTACCGTCGGCAACGTGTCGAGTAATCATACTTGCGCTCACTTCGGGTATAAGCTCGTCGTGCGGATTGTAGCCGTCCATTTGGTTCTCTACGAAAAAGCGTGGATTCTTTATCTTGCCGATATCGTGGAAGTATGCGCACGCTCTTGCCATAAAGGGATTGAGTCCAATGGCGATAGCGCAGTTTTCGGCTAGGTTGGCGACTATCATAGAATGGTTGAAAGTGCCCGAGGCCTCCTCTCTCAATCTCTTGAGCAGAGGCTGATTGAAGGAACATAGTTCCGCCAACTTAAAGTCTGTCCAAATGCGGAAAATCGACTCGTATATAGGCAACGTTATCGTAAATGAAGCAATGCTAATCATATTGCCGATAAAGACTTCCAAAGCCAACTCGATTGAGGCTTTTGCATAACTGATACCTTGCACCAACCCTAGCAAGAAGGTAAGAGGAATCATAGCTATGGCAATGAGAATAGTTCCCCAAGTCAATCTAAATCGGGTATATCTGCGCCTTATCAAGAATATCATAAATATCCCGGTCAAAGCAGACGAAATCATCGAAATTATCGTTGCCAAATCCACTCCGTCGTTTACCATAGCGCACAAAAGCAACGAGCCAACGGTAGTGGTAAAGGTGCACATAAGCCCCAATCTTTGTCTCAGCATCATCGTGATTATCAAAGAGCTAAAGGCTATAGGCATAGATCCCGGCATACTGAAGGCAAATATGGTACAACTAGCCAAAATATTCAAAAACAGCGTTGGCAAAATAATCAAATTGCCTTTGAGCACACTGCACTCGATATCCTTATCCTTGTTGAGAATATATCGCGCGTAAATCATCGTAGCAAAGTAGCATACGAATATCCCCACCGCCACGGGCAGTACCGTCGACGCCTTTGACATAGCGGTGATATCTTTGAGCAAAATTGCCGTGCCAAAAGCCGCGGTAAACAGCGCCAAAACTATATATACCGCAATATAGGCTACGACAATCCACCTTTCTTTTTGTTTGTCTTCCGTCATTCAATTCTCCTTAGTTTTTCCGTGTTTTTCATACGCGTTGACGATAGCTTGCACCAACGGGTGTCTTACGATATCTTTAGAGGTCAAGTTGACTACCGCGATACCCTTGACGCCTTCCAGAATAGATACGGCTTCTACGAGTCCGCTCGCCTTGTTGTTAGGCAAATCTATCTGGGTCGTATCGCCCGTAACGACGATTTTGCTACCCTCTCCCATACGGGTAAGAAACATTTTCATTTGTTCTCCGGTGGTATTTTGCGCTTCGTCGAGAATGATAAAAGCGCCCGACAGCGTTCTGCCTCTCATATATGCAAGCGGAGCAATCTCGATAACGCCCTTTTCCATCAGTTTGTTGTAGGTTTCCAATCCGAACATCTCTTGCAAAGCGTCGTAGAGAGGTCTGAGATAAGGGTCAACCTTTGCGCCCAAATCGCCTGGCAAGAAGCCTAGTTTCTCTCCGGCTTCCACGGCAGGACGAGTGAGGATAATCTTATCCACCAATTTATTTTTGAAAGCGACTACCGCCAAAGCCACGGCAAGATACGTCTTACCCGTACCTGCGGGGCCCACACCGAATACAATAGGATTGTCGTTGATAGCCTTGACGTAGGCAGCTTGTCCATAGGTCTTGCTTTTTATAGGTTTACCCTTGATAGTCGTTGCGACGGTGCGGGTCAACTCGTCGAACTTATCGCTGTCACCCGCGTCGATCATATCGGTGACGAAATCAATGAAGTTGCGATTGATATTGTTGCTATGAGCCTTGCTCAACAAGGTTTCTATCACTTCCGCAACTCTCTCGATACTCTCTTGCTCGCCCGTAATAGTCAAATTACTTCCAAAGAGTCTGATACCTACCCCAAACTTTTCACGCATATATTCGAGGTTTTCGTCTCTCACGCCGCATAGCGCCATCGTATCTTGCAAATCTTGCAATTCTATTGTCTTTTCGATATTCATTCCTCCCCATACCACACGGGTATTTCTAATTCATAGTATATATCTATTATATATAAATTGTCTAGTCTTTTTTCAAAATTCCAACTTTCGACGACCTTCCACCCCTCCTCAAACTGCGACTGCATATCGATTTTTGCACTGCTTATACGGCTGTCGATATAATCTCTATCAACGGTCTTTTCCACGGCTGTCGTTTCGTAGAACATAATCTTTTCGAGGTCTATTTTTATTATATCGCCCGTACTTTTTCTTTCGGTTTTCATCTCAAAACTCTCAAAAGGAACTTGCTTTTTACTCTTCCAAGTCAGCCCTCCGATCTTCACTTGATTGGCTATCATAGTATTTTCCGTCCTCTCCATAGCGATATATTTGTCGGGCAAAACGAGCCTATTACTCTTCCACACCTTGCCGTAGACTATTCCCTTGGCTTCGACGGGTTGTTTGACGTTTTGAGGATCTTCGGGGTCCTTGAGATCGATATAACCGTCTATGAGCTTTTGCCCCTTGACCACTCTATCACCCTCTTTGACTAGTGCGGTACCGCTCTCGACGAAGATTTTGGTTATCACGCAATCGCAGTCTGCGAATATTGCGTTGTATTGCGCCTCGTCTTGCATAGGCTTGTGGGCTTGCTTGACGCTGACGATAAGTCTACTTCCCTTTAGTTCCACGTCGGCATAGGCGGCGTAAGAGGTGTTCGATAATATCGCTTGCTTGAGAGAGGTGGTATCGACCTTCGATTTGAGGAAAGCCCCTTGATAGCCTTGCTCTACCAATATGCTTTGCACTTGTTTTTTTAGTTGCACGTCGTCGCTCACCACGTCCACAGAGTAGCAAAATCTACTGGCAACAATAATTGCAACAATCACCAAAAACCACGAAAAACTCGATACAAGGTGCTCTTTTACAATTTTTTTCCAAGATTTTTTGCGCCTTATCGAGGCTAGCCTATATGTTCTTTTTTTGCTATCGAGTAGCTCTATGCACCTATTGACGTCGTCACCGTACACGACGAAAATTAGTTCCTCCCGCTCTATCCTTGCGTCGAATACGGCAATCTTTTTTTCTCTCAACTGGTTGATAAGTCTATAGCAATTGAGTCTATCTGTGCATATCACGGCACGCTCTCTCATTTGCTCACCTCAAACCTTTCGATATTGCCCTTGATGACGATATCGTTGATGCTACATTCCACCACAGATAGGTTGTTACCAACGATACTGAGTATTTTTTTGTTAACTCGCACCTTGACGTTTTGGGGATTATAAGCCAATATACCGCTATGTCCCTCTACCAAAGCGAGGTTGTCGTATACGGTAATTTTTCTATTGAGCACCTCTTCCCCGAGGGTCTTGGACACCAATGCACACAATTCTTCTTTATAAGCCATATTCAAGTATATGCCTGATTTCTTGCGTATTTGCTCTATATCTTCTTGTCGAGTGATTATTTCGTTATATCGCTATAATAGCTCTTCCAACGTCATTGTGAGCCTCAATCTCAACAATCAAAAAGACAACCCGATTGGTTGTCTTTGGATATCGTTTGTCGTGTCTGGTAATATTATTCCTCGATGTCGCCTGCATTAGGCTTGGTCTTCATCTCCTTGCCCTTTAGATTGCCGAAGATATCGTCTACGTTGGGCGTAACGTCGTCGTTGTTCTCTACTTCGGGGGCAAAGTCCTCAATAGGCGGTGCTACTAATTCCTCGTTCATAGGCGCGTAAGCATATTGATAGGTTTGATCTTCTCCGTTAGGTGCGTTGACTTGTTCCATTTTTTTGCCTTGCTTGTCCACGCTGTCTTTTGGTCTATGTACGGCGTTGAATACAGGTATAAAGTTGGTCATAGCCTTTTCCCACTTAAAGTCTATATCGCCGATAGTTCCGTTTCTGTGTTTAGCTATTTTCAAGGTTATTGGCGTTGCGTCGCTATTGCTCAAATCGAAGTCGCCGTCCATAAGGAAAAATACCATATCGGCGTCTTGCTCTATTGCGCCCGATTCTCTCAAGTCGGCAAGCATAGGAGTCTTATCGTCTCTCTTTTCGATATCACGCGACATTTGCGATAGGACTATTACAGGGCACTTAAGCTCCTTAGCCATAATCTTCATCAATCGCGACATATCGGCAACTTGTTGCTGCTTGCTTAGCAACGGGTGGGAGCTCGTTATCAACTGCAAGTAGTCGACGACTACCAAGTCAATTCTACCCTTTTGCGATTTTAGGCGTCTACACTTGGACATAATTTGCTCTGCCGTTATCGAAGCGCTGTCGTCGATATACACCTCGCTGTCGTTGAGCACCTTGGTCGACGTCCATACCGCGTCCATTTGGTTTTTGTCCTGTTCACCTCTTTGCAGAGTTCTCGAATCTATCCTCGCTATGTTGGATATGAGTCTTTGCACCAATTCGCCCTTGCTCATCTCTAAGTTGAATATCGCCAGCACCTTTTCGGGTCCCGATTTGACGATATTGGCAACGATATTCATACAAAACGAAGTTTTACCACAACCCGGACGAGCAGCCAAGATAATAAGTTGTCCCGGTCTAAATCCACCCGTGATTTGATCTAGGTTGGACAACCCTACTCTCAGCGTACCCAAGTCTTCTTTGTCGGGCGAATTGTATCTTTCGCTCAATTCTTTGAGTACGTCCACGGTAATGCCCGCGATATGTTCTAGCTCCGACGTATCTTTTTCTTGCGCAATATTGTATATAAGATTTTCGGCTACCGCAAGCACGTTTTCGGCATCCTCTTCCGAGTGCGCGTGGTATATAATGCTATTACAGTTGCGTATAATTCTACGCAAAAGCGAGTTATTTTTGACGATACCCACGTAATATTCGTAGTTGGCGGTAGTAGGAATGGCGTCTATGAGTTGCGTCAACATAGACATTCCACCCACCTTTTTCAGTTTGCCTTTTTTGGTCAAAATTTCCGTCAAAGACACCACGTCCATAGGAACGTTGCGCTTGTTGAGTTCCGTCAACTGTTCAAATATTTCTTGGTGAGCCTCGAGATAAAAGTCCTCTTTTTGTAGATTAGGCACTATCTCTATAGCAACCTCGTTGTCGGACAAAATCGCGCCCAACACGGCTTGTTCTGCGTCCAAGTTGTGTGGTACGACTTTCATTATCTCTCTTATTTCTTCTTTGGTCTTTTTTTTGTCGTCCATAATATCCTCGCCATATAATTATATAGTTTTATCTCTCTGCCGTCAATACAAAATTATATTTTCAATCGCAAGCTTTCAGCTCGACTAGCGTCTCTTCAAAGACTCTCATAGCCTTTTTATACGGCTCGTCGGTAGTAAGGTCTACGCCCGCAAGTTTGAGAATTTCTACAGGTGGCATGCTTCCGCCCGCACTCAAAAATTTCTTATACTTGTCAACGGCTCGTTGTCCCTCGTTGAGAATATCGTCTGCTATGCACACCGCGCTGATGAGTCCCGTGGCGTACTTATAGACGTAAAAGCTTCTATAGAAGTGCGGTATTCTCGCCCACTCGTATCTGATAAGGTCGTCTTGGACGACCTTTCCTTGTCCGTAGTACTTTGTATTGAGTCGATAATACGTATCGCTCAAGCTCTGAGGTGTGAGAGCCTCGCCCTTTTGCGCCATTTCGTGGGCCTTAGCTTCAAACTCGGCAAACTGCGTTTGTCTAAATACGGTAGTGCGGAACATATCCAACAAGTAGGACAAGAGATACTTCTTATCCACGCCCTTAGCCGTCTTGAGCAGGCTTTTGAGCAGTAGCGCTTCGTTGACGGTCGATGCCACCTCGGCTACGAATATCTCGTATCCCGCCTTGCTGTAAGGTTGATTGAGATTGCTATAATAACTGTGCATAGCGTGTCCCAACTCGTGCGCTATGGTAAAGACGTCGTGTATAGTGCCGTTGTAATTGAGTAGGACGTAAGGGTGCGTGCCGTAGCTACCCCAGCTGTAAGCACCGCTCCTCTTGCCCTTATTCTCGTACACGTCTATCCAACCTTGCTCAAAGGCAGTATCCAAAAGACGAGCGTACTCTTCCCCCAAAGGCTTCAACCCCTCTTTGACGATTTTCTTTGCCTCGTCGTAATCGGTATTGTCTATATTGCACTCGAATATTGCGGTATGCAAATCGTACATATGCAGCTGCTCGTAGCCGAGCTTTTGACGGCGATATTCCATATAGTCGTGCAACAAAGGTAAGGCTTCGTCGATACACTCAACCAACTTTTTGTACACGGTAGGCGTAACGTTCTCGCCGTCCATAGCCATCTGCAAAGCGCCGTCATACTTACGCACCTTGGCAAAGAAGTTGTTTTTCTTTACGTTACCGCTATACAGCGTCGCCACGGTGTTTATCATGCTCTTGTATGCGCCGAACATACTCTCAAACGCCTTGCGTCTATCCTCTCTGTCGTCGGATTGCAGATATACGCCGTACAAGCCGTGAGACAATTTTACGGTATTGCCCTCGCTGTCAACGAATGGCTCGAACTTGATATCGGCGTTGTCGAACATCTCAAAGGCGTCGTGAAACAATCCCGAAAAGCTTTTGACCTCAGCCAGCAATTTTTCTTCGCCGTCGCTTAGCGTTCTTTCCTTGAACCTAGCAATCTCTTTGAGCTCGTAGTCAAAGTCGGCAAACTCGGGACGAGTGGACAAGTCCTCCAAAAACTCTTTGCTATTGGCGGACAACTCTACCTTGACGAAAGAATATATCGAGCCCAACTCTACCGCCAGATTGTCAATCTTGTCGGTCATCTCTTGATATTTGGTGACGCTGACTTCTTGGTCTTTGCGCATGCGTGCATAGACGTAGAGCTTGGATATTTCACAGTCGTACTCGGCGTTCTCTTGCAATAATGCAAGTATATCTTCCGCGTTATTCAGCTTTCCTCTATACTTTTCGAGGTTGCGCTTGGTGGCGTACATATTAGCAAAAGATTCTTCCCATTCTTCATCGGTGGCGTACATGTCCTCAAGTTTCCACTTAAACTTATCTTCCACGTCTTTTCTGAGTTTTGTTTCCATATCTGCCTCCATAGATTTTTTAAGTGGCAGGTCGTGCCACTTAAAGAGTTTTTGTCGTCTAAAACGACTTGATTAGCATTTAGTATGCGTATCATTGCAGTTGCAACTTCATGTCGCCGTCCTTTATCCAGCCTACCTTGCGTAGCAATTCGCTTACCCCCCAACTGATGAGAGCCGGCAAAACGAACATAAGCAGGACGATACCCAGCCACATTTTCCACGTTGCTATTGCGCCCGAACTTGCCTCTATCACACCGAATACGCCCACTAGTCCGCTCGTACCCATGCCACCGCCGCTGGCGTTGCATCTAAGCTGGAACAGGCACGTCGCCATAGGTCCGCATATCGCGCTGGCAACTATCGGCGGAATAAAGGTCTTAGGATTGCGCATTATGTTAGGTATTTGGAGCATAGACGTGCCGAGTCCTTGCGCTATGAGCCCCGAAACCTTGTTTTCTCTATAGCTTGCTACGGCAAAGCCCACCATTTGGCAAGCGCAACCGACTACCGCCGCACCGCCCGCAAGAAGCATAGTGTCGGAAGTGTTGCCCGCTGCCAACGCTATCCATATAGCCGCGCTCGACGTAGGCATCGTGAGCAGTACGCCCATTACTACGGCGATAACTATACCCATCAAGAAAGGTACTGCGCCCGTGGACACTTCGACAAACTTGCCTATCATAGCAATAAGCCATATCGCAGGAATTGCAACGAAGGTCGTCACGAAAGCAAGCGCAAGCACGCCTAGTGGCACCAACAATATGTCGAGTTTGGTCTTGCCCGCGTACAACGAAACTATTTCTAAGGCAAACAACGTTGCTACGTACGCACCGATAGGATTGCCGGGAGCGCCCAATTTGATAGCAGTCAACGACTGCGCCAAAGCCATAAGCGAAAAACCTTGTTCGCTGATTGCGATTTTGTAAGCCGCGTCGGGCAAAAACGCGCCTATGAAGCCTGCGGCAGCACACGCAAACATAACTAGGTTAGGAGCTTTGAGGTATCTGGCGATGCCTACGCCTATACCCGCGCCCATCATCGTGCTAGCCATAGAGCCGATAAGCACCATCAATGCGCCTACGCCCTTATCTACGCCTATCAGCTTGCCTATCTGGGTAAAAATCGTACCCGCAATCAGCGTGACGAATAAGCCTTGCGCCATACCGCTGAATGCGTCGATAAACCATCTCTTGCTCAGCCTCTTGACTGTTGTCCACGCCTTATTTTCTTGCTTAGGCGTTGGTTGTTGTGGGATTGAATCTACTACTTCCACTTGGGCAGGTTGTTGAATACTCTTGTCAACAATTGACTTGTTTTGACTCTCGTCCATAGTCGTCCTCCCAAATTTTATACTTTTTATATTATAAATAAACTCCCCCGCCTTGTCAATTATATGCGCGCAGGTGTAGACAATATAAGTTGGACGTATATGCAAATACGTTTTGCTAATAGTAGACTTCAGCTTTTCCATTCTTATAGCAAAAGCTTGTCTTGCAGTAGAACGAAACGCAACCGTGGCAATCTCATCCGTTTGAAGCCTCCTTTGTGCTAAGGAAGGTTTTTGTTTTGCGATATGTACGCCTATGCCTAAATAGATGAGATTGCCAAGTTATGCTTCGCTCCACCGCAATGACAAATAGTATTACGACGCATATCCGCTTATCCCCCATTTGACTGCGTAGATGCGAGCAAGACAAGGAAACGAAGTTTTGTATAAGGGAGCATACATGGGCGTATATGACCGCAACGCAAACGGAAGTTCGACGACGTATTGCGACGCATATACACAGTCAAAAAAGAGCACACCAAAACTTGCACTATCGCAACAAGCTTTGGTGTGCCTAACACAATCGAAGAAGACTATATTATTACAGGTCCATTTTGTTGAGCAAATCTTTAAGCGCTTTCATTTCTTCGGCACTCAAAGTTACACCTTTACCCATTTTATCGTTCTCAGGGGACCACTCTCTGATATCGTACTTAGCCTCTTTGCCGTTCCAGCTGATGAGCTTAACTTCCTTCTTCCAGCCTTTGCTAGACTCAGACAATTGTCCAAAATTGGTGATAACTTCGTATGTAAATTCTGCCATAATACTCCTCCAAATAAGTATTCGTTTATTATAATATATCATATAAAAATATAAAATACAATAATATTATAAAAATTTTCTAATAAATATTTTATTTTTATATCTTTATTTATTTTGTATATTTTTATTCAATCGCAGCGATTTTATGACGTGCATCCAACGTATTCCATCTTCTCGTCATCCCTGATATTGCGGGCAACGTTTGCTATTGTGGCGGTATATTATATGCTTTATTTTACGCAAGACTTAGCAAAAATCTTAAAGGAATATTCTATAGGCGCGGTCGAAGTGTGTCTATGCTCGTATCTGGTATCTTCACCACAACTATTACTACCCACGCCTCTGACGAAACCGTCTACCTTGACGACGGTCTTGTCTTGATGGGTCAACTCTTGTCTGTGCTTTGCCTCAGCCACTACTTTGTCGTCAAACGGTAACGTAGAGAAGTTGAACGGCTTGCCAATCGCCTCAAAGACGATACCTTCGCCATCGTCATTGGTAACCTCAAACCACCTCGTATCTCCCCTATTGCCACTGTCTTGCGGTCTTATATAAGGCTCGTACATTTTGTCGACCTTGCTCTCGTATATGCCAATTGAAGAATGCTCGTTGAAGTCGCTGTAGTTTTCTTTGTCGCCACTACCGTAATACCTTACGTTGCAAAACTCTTTAGGTATCTCCAAGGTCAAGCCGAATTTAGGCAAATCGTATCCCCTTGCTCTCTCCAACTTCGTATACACGTCGATATGTCCGTTGCCGTATACGGTATAGGTATTGGTGACTATCATCTTGACTTTGCCCTTGATTTGCAATTCGAATTCTAGATAAATCTCTACCTTGCCCACCAACTTTTTGCTGTCAAAGCTTCTAAGTTCAAACTCTGCCGTATCGAGTCCTTGTCTATGCCATATCTTACCCACGTTGATATAGTTGTCGATAAGCGGTCTGTACACGCTCGGATAGAGTCCTGCCGTGTGCGCCCCTGACAACATATATTCTTTGTCGTTGACGACGTAGCTGATGAGTCTGCCGTTGGCTCTGTCAATGACGACTTTGCCGTTGTTGAACATAACCTTAAACAAGCCGTTCTCTTCTATGCAGGCAACTTCGCCTCTAGATCTCTCCACTCCTTGCGATAAAAATTGACACAAGATGAGTTGTTCTTTAGCCACTTGCTTGCCACTGTCTTTACTTACGTAGATAAAGTTGATGAAGCAATCCTTGGTGGTATCGATTGCAGGGTGCTTGAGCGTAACTACGTAGTCGGATACAGGTGGAATAATGCCGTCTATCTTGCCCTTGGCAAGCACTTCGCCGTTGCATAAATATTCCCAACTTATATCGAGATTGGACGAGTCGGCAAAGTAGTTGGTGTTGGTGAGGATATAACGATTGTTGGACACGTAACTAGCCCTGATAGGTCTATAAACCGACTGCATTTCGTATGCTCCCGTAGATAGCTCTCTATCGGGATAAACCAAACCGTCTACGCAAAAATTGCCGTCGTGCACATACTCGCCGTGGTCTCCGCCGTAGGTATAAGTGCCGTCCTCGCGCATTACGGCGTGGTCAGCCCATTCCCAAATACAGCCTCCCATTGCGTTAGGCGACTTATAGAAGATTTCCCAATACTTCTCTAGCCCGCCGGGGCCTACGCCCATTGCGTGCGCGTACTCGCACAAGAAAAACGGCGCGCGATAGTACTTCTTAGGAAGCTTGCCTTCCACGTACTTTTCACATTTGTAAGTAGAAGTGTACATCTCCGACACTACGTCGTAAGCCCACCTTCTCGTCCTACATACGCCCTCGTAATGAATAGGCACTGACGAGTCGATTTGCTTAAGATTGTCGTAGCAATAGTCCTGACACTTGTATCCGCCCGCCTCGTTGCCTAGCGACCACATAGTAACGCACGCGTTGTTGCGGTCGCGCATATACATAGAGTAGACTCTATCCCAAAAATGCTCCTTCCACTTGAGGTTGTTACTGATGCGATTAGGTCTCGGTAAGTTGGTGGCATAAGTGCCGTGAGTCTCTATATCCGCCTCGTCTATGACGTAAAAACCAAGATAATTGGCCATTTTGAGCATAATAGGATCGGGCGGATAGTGCGACGTCCTTATTGCGTTGACGTTGAGATGTTTCATCAAAGTGAGGTCTGTCAAATAGTTGTCCACACTCATTACCCAGCCCGTCTTAGGATTGGTATCGTGGTGGTTGACGCCCTTGATTTTGATAGGCTTGTCGTTGAAGTAGAAGACGCTACCCGACACGTTGATTTCTCTAAGACCTATCTCTTGTCTTAGAGCAAATACGCTCTTGGTGCCTTTCTTGATATAAATATATAGCGTGTATAGATAAGGCTTTTCCGCCGACCAAATCTTGGCGTTGTTGACGCCGAGCATAGTCTTGTCGCCTTGATTGCGATGAATAAGTCTGTTGCCGTCGTAAAGCTCGTAATATATCTCGGCTTTTTCTTCGACATTGCCCTTGCATTCCACCTCAATCAGCCAGTTGCCGAGGTCAAGCTTTTTGGTCTTGACGCCAAAGTCGTAGATATAGTTTTTGTCATAATTGGTGATATATACGTCACGGAATATGCCGTTGTTGCGGAACATATCCTGACACTCGAGGTAAGTGCCGTTGCACCACTTGTACACGATAGCAACTATCTCGTTAGGTCCGTCGATAACTTCGTCCGTGATGTCAAATTCGGCGGTGTTGTGCGAACCCTCGCTGTAACCTACAAACCTGCCGTTGACGTATACTTGAATGGCCGAAGCAACACCCAAAAAAGTGAGAATATGTCTTGCCGACCTCACCATACGGAACTGCTTGCGATATAGCCCTACGCTGTTGTAAACCTTGACGGGCGCGGACGCGTTGATAGGAGTGTTGAGCCCCATAACTCCCTCGCTAGCAGGCACGTAAGGAGGATTGCAATCGAATTGATAGCGAGTGTTGACGTAAAAGGGTTGTTCGTAACCCGAAAACTGCCAACAAGCCGGAACTTTGATAGAGTCGAACGGATAGTCGTAAGTATCAACGCTACTAGGCATATCGTCTAACTTAGCAAAATATTTGAAGTCCCACTTGCCGTTGAGCATAGTGATCATCTTGGAAGAATACCTCTCGTCAAGATAAGACTCGCAAGATTTGCACTCGTCTAACGAGGCAAAAGGCACGAAATATGCGCGTGACTGCAACCTATTGCGCTGTATACAGTCAAAATCGTTGTAGTTGTCGTGTTGAAAAAAATATCTCATATTACTCTCGAAACCTCTAACACATATTATAACATTATAATATCGTTTTTGCAACAAAGTTATTACAAAAACGCGTGTGCATAATAAGAAATATTATAATAAAATGCAATCATTATAAGATTATCCTTTATTGGAGCATATTGCAAAGTGCATAGGTGCAAGATGAGAATAGTTGTATGAGATTGACACGAACGTAACTGCTCTCGGAATGACATAATTATTATTTTCGCTCCAACCAATGACAAAACACAGCAACGACACCTCGCATAGTCTTAGAAAATGTAATCAAATCAGTAAAAATATTAAGTTGTCAAGGTGCAAATATCGTAGCGAATAAGCTAGATAATAATGTGGATAAATATGCAAAATATTGCATATTTATCCAATACTCAATATAACTAAAGCATAGCTCAAATGCTAATAAGCAGTTTTGTCCAAACAGTCAATAACCTTTTTCCCACTTAGACTATGCCAATACGTCTATACAAAAAAACTATGCAAAAAAGGTAATTTGGGCAACCTGTATTGATTTATTAGAGGTTTCGCTATCTAATAGTATATTTGCTTGACGACGATATATTAGGCAAAACAAAGATTGCGACGGACTTCGTCGCAATCTCAATGATTGTCTATGTATCGTCAAACTATTAAGTTATTGGTTTAGCAAAGTCTTTTCGATTATATCCACGCTATCAAAAACGAATTTTATGCAAGGTCTGACGGCGTAATATTCTTCATCTCTCACTTGCGGAACGTAGCCCTCCGTGAGGTTTTTGACGTCTTTGAGTAGCATAGCGCAGTTGTCGCTACCGTTGCGTTCCTTAAACTCTTGGTCGAGCATTTGAACGATTTTGTATACGTCGCCTTTGTTCTTGGCAATCTCCTCTTGATCGGCGTGCAGCAGACCTGCAACGATGCCCATAGCGCTCACTGCACCGCATAGGTTGCGCGTTCTGCCAAAACCTCCGCCAAAGGCAACGGACACTTGCAAAAGCGTGTCCTTGTCGAGCGGCAAAACGTCTTCAAAGCTTGCAACTACCGATTGGGCGCAGTTGTAGCCTTGCTTGAAATAATCGTAAGCTAGTTGTTTTCTATCTATCATAGTCGGCTCCTTTTTTCGTCTATATAACGTTGTAATTCTTGCAATTTTTCACCTTGCATAGGGGGCGTGGACTTGAGCGGATTGACTATACCCAATCGGGTGTATTTGTCAAAGCCCATAGTGTGAAAGCCGAGCAGCTCGTACTTTTCTACACAGCTCCACCTTGACGCCACCTCGAGATACTCGTCCATATCTTGAACGGTATCGTTGATATGAGGCACAATCACGGTGCGAAGCCACGTGCGTTTACCAATCAAATTACAGTAGTCGCCAAAGGCTATCACCTTAGCCATATCCCCCGCCGTATACTTGCGATAGGACTCGCTGTCGTGCATTTTTAGGTCGAGAATGACAAGCTCGGCACCGTTGACCGCCTCTTTGACGTATTCGTCAAGTTGTACGGCTCCCGACGTGTCGAGAGCGTATTCAATGCCGTTTTGGGCAAGAAGCTTACCACAACTAGCAACAAACTCCGCTTGCAATAACGGTTCTCCCCCGCTAAAGGTTACTCCTCCACTCTCGCCGAAATAAGGCTTGTATCTGCCTATTTTGTCACAAAGCTCTCGGGGCGTATATTGCGTGTAACTGCCACTATTTGCCCACGTGTCGGGATTGTGGCAATACACGCATCTAAGTGGACAACCCACGAGGAAAACGCCGTATCTTACGCCGTCTCCGTCGAGGGTTGCTAAGCTTTCTAAAGAATGAATTTTCCCGATTACGTCACAGTTGTTCATGGAAAGTACGTGCGATGACCTCTTTCTTTTGCTCGGTGCTGAGCTTATTGAAGTTGACCGCGTATCCGCTAACCCTTATGGTAAGGTTAGGATACTTGTCGGGGTGTTCCATTGCATCTATTAGTTTTTCTCTATTGAGCGCGTTGACGTTGAGGTGATGCGCCTTTTGAGCAAAGTAGCCGTCGAGAATGGTCGTCAGCTTGGACACTCTCTCGTCAAGAGTCTTGCCGAGCGTGGTAGGCGTAAAGCTAAAGGTGTTGCTTATGCCGTCTTGGCAACAATCGTAGTTGATTTTTGCCACCGAATTGAGGCTAGCTAAAGCTCCGCAACTATCTCTCCTGTGCATTGGGTTGGCACCCGGCGCGAAAGGCTCTCCGCGACGTCTGCCGTCGGGGGTGTTGCCCGTCTTTTTGCCGTACACCACGTTGGACGTGATGGTAAGAATGGACAAAGTGTGCTTGGCATTGCGGTGGGTAGGATGCTTGCAAAGTTGCTCGTAGAAGTATTCCGTTATCCACTTGGCAATGTCGTCCACTCTATCGTCGTCGTTGCCGTACTTAGGGAAGTCGCCCTCTATCTCGAAGTCGGTGACGAGTCCCCTCTCGTCCTTGATTGCCTTGACCTTGGCGTATTTGATTGCGCTGAGGCTGTCGGCAAGCACGCTGAGCCCGCAAATACCAAACGCCATAAGTCTCTCTACGTCGGTGTCGTGAAGCGACATCATAAGACGCTCGTAGGCGTATTTGTCGTGCATATAGTGTATTACGTTGAGGGTATTGACGTACAAGCCCGCCATCCAATCGCAATACTTTTTGTAAGCCTCGATAACGCTGTCGTAGTCAAGCAAACCTGCGTCAAAAACTTTGCCCTCGGGTCCGATTTGTTCGCCGTAAATCTCGTCCTTACCACCGTTGAGCGCCATAAGCAAAACTTTGGCTAGGTTGCACCTTGCGCCGAAGTATTGCATTTGTTTGCCAACCTTCATTGCCGACACGCAACAAGCTATAGCGTAATCGTCGCCAAAGTCCTTGCGCATTACGTCGTCGTTCTCGTACTGAATGCTGTCGGTCTCGATAGAAACCTTAGCACAGAAGTCCTTGAAGCCTTGTGGGAGCTTTTGAGCCCACAATACGGTGATGTTAGGCTCTGCACTGCAACCAAGGTTATAGAGCGTGTTGAGCACTCTAAAAGACGTCTTGGTGACCATGTGGCGTCCGTCCGAGCACATTCCACCCTCAGAGGTCGTAACCCAAACGGGGTCGCCCGCAAAGAGTTCGTTGTATTCCGGCGTGCGAAGGTGACGAACGAGTCTTAGTTTGATGACGAAGTCGTCGATTATCTCTTGCGCCCTAGTCTCGTCCATCAAGCCCGCCTTGATATCTCTCTCGAAGTAGATATCCAAAAAGGTGCTTATCCTTCCGATAGAGTTGGCTGCGCCGTTTTGCTCCTTTACTGCGCCGAGATAGCCGAGATATAGCCATTGAACCGCCTCTACAGCATTGGTAGCAGGCTTGGATATGTCACATCCGTACAGCTTGCCCATTTCGATGAGCTGAGCCATAAAGTCAAGCTGTTTGGTCACGTCCTCGATGAGTTGGATATTGTCGTCGGTCATTGGCTTTTGCCACAACTTTTCTCTATCCTTTTTCTTTTGCTCGATGAGATAATCCATACCGTAGAGTGGGATACGGCGATAGTCTCCGATAATTCTACCACGAGAATATGCGTCGGGAAGTCCCGTTATTACACCCACGTGTCTTGCCTTGCGCATAGTGTCGGTGTATGCTCTAAATACGCCGTCGTTGTGCGTGGTGCGATAGCGGAATTCGTCCCTAATCTTATCGGACATCTCGTAACCGTAAGCCTCGCAAGCCTTTTCACCCATACGCTTGCCCGAGAACGGATTGACCGCACGTTTGAGAGGTGCGTCGGTCTGAAGTCCGACGATTATCTCTTGCTCCTTGTCAATATATCCCGCCTTGTAGGTGAGTATGGAAGAAACCGTCTCAGTGTCAATGTCGTACACTCCACCTCTGCGTTGCTCTTCCGTCAGCAAGTCGTTGACCTTGCCATTGAGTCTGCGAGTGCGCTCCGTCGCCTCGGCTAGAAAGCTTGCGTCGCCGTCGTAAGGCACGTAGTTGAGTCTGATAAAGTCAGCAACGTCAATTTCGTTGTTCCAGTTGCCTAAAACAAATCCTTGATATGCGTCCATAATACCTCCAAAAACATAAAAAAGTCTGAACATAAATGCCCAGACGGTCGACAACTACTCGCTTTGCTCCCCCATAGACATCTATGTAATCCGTCAGTTGCAAAACGACTCTATTCAGCTAAATATATTGTATCACAAGAATTGCAAATATGCAACTTTTATGGACAGTAATTTTTTGGAAAAGCAGTAATCGCCTAAGAAAAAATTTTCTCAGGCAAAATTGGAGCGAATTTTCGACGTATTGTCGTGGGCTAGAATTGGATACAATCCCTCCGTCTCGCCTTTCGTCGAGCCACCTCCCTTTGCACAAATGGGCCTTAAAAAGGATTGAGATTGCCACAGCGTTTTGCTAACGCTTCGCAATGACATACTACTTGGTCGATGTTCTACCTCAATGGCTCCTCGCTTTGTCGTTGAAAAATGCAAACAAAAACGCAATCCCTCTGTCCGCAATGACATTAATACTTGAGATTGCCAAGTTACGCTTTGCTCGCTCAGAATGACAAAAGGATAGAGATTCCCACGGCTACAAGTAGCCTCGGAATGACATAATTATTTTAGTTCGATATACCGCAATGAAATACCACGTTTTGATATTGTGATTACAAAAAAAGAAGTTACTTAAAAAAGTAACCTCTTCTTTATTAAATAGTCAATTCTTATAGGCTATCTTTGAGTGCCTTGCCTGCTTTGAAGGAAACTTTCTTGCCTGCAGGAATTTGGATGGTCTCGCCTGTAGCAGGATTTTTACCGGTACGAGCTGCGGTGGTCTTTACTTCAAAGTTGCCGAAACCTGCAACTGCAACTTTTTCGCCCTTAGCGAGTTCTTCCTTGATAGTAGCAAATACTGCATCGTAGCATTTTGCCGCCATGTCTTGAGTTACACCTGCTTCAGATGCAACAGCTTTGATAAATTCAACCTTAGTCATAATTTTCTCCTTATTTAGGTTTATTTGCTAAGTATCGGACTGTAGTCGATACCAGAGCTTCGAATTTGAGTGCCTACGTAGCCTTGCGATAGCATTGACAAATGTCCTTGCATATCTCTATTGGCGACACAAGCCACCTGCGTGCCCGTAGCTATAGGACTGTCAGTACGATAGACGAAGTAGCCGAAATCATACTCTCCACCCATTGCGTACACCCCTGCAAGACAAAAGCCACTAGATAGCATAGTCTTGATGCTGGCAACGTTGTCTAGCTGTACCACGGCGCAAATATATTGGCAATCTTGCTGTTTGGCAATGCTCTGCACAAAAGCTACCAACTCTTTGGCAAGCCCTTGTCCGCGATATCGTGGGTGAACCATTACGCCCGACATCTCGTAGATGTATTGCGGTGAAATATTGCCACCGCTGCAACGCGATACGATATCGGCAATATCACTTGCATACTGCTTGTCCTTGTCAAGCGCGATAGTCGCGATTAGCTCATCCTTGTCAAAGACCCCAACGAAGTTGCCCCCGAGAATAACCTCTTGCAGCTCGTCGCCCATATACGGATAGAAAAACTCTATCCTATCTAGTGCGTTGCGCTGTTGGTCCAAAAAGCGTTGGACTAGAGCAATATCCTCTATACTTATATAATACATTGTTAGATTAGGGTTTGTCAATACCCAATTTGAAATAATTTGCATAATAGTGCCTATTTTACTTGCTTTGCTAAGGGTATTGTAACACAAATTTAGATGGTTGGCAAGAGCGATTAGATCTTAATACAATCCCTCGTCAACTTCAATTAGACTTACTCACGGCATAGGTGCGAGTTAGGCGAGGAATACGCGGATTTTGTGCAGGGAGCATACTCTTTGTATGCGACCAAACAAAAACGTAAGTTACGACGCAGTATTACGACGCATATCCACCGTGTGACACCCTTCCCGAACACTAGAGGACGGCTTTTTATATGGATAGAGATTCCCACGGCTTGCAAGCAAGCCTCTGAATGACAAAAACAATCCCTCCGTCAAACCGCAATCGGATTTACTCACGGCATAGGTGCGGGTATATTCTTTACCCCTTTGGGTGCGTAGATGCTAGTAAGACAAGGAGTACGCGGATTTTGTGCAGGGAGCATACTCCTTGTATGTAACCAAACAAAAACGTAAGTTACGACGCAGTATTACGACGCATATACACAGCCAAAGCGTAGGGAGCGTACTAATACTTACGTGCGCAAGATAAATTGTCGCTTGACAATGCATAACGACGCATATCCACCGCCAAAAACAAACAAAAATGCGGGGGCTTGTAAGCCCACCGCACTTTTATCTTAAGAGGTTCTTATTTAGCTACGTTGACGGTAGTAAACAAGGTCTTACCTACGGTACACTCATAGCTTGGAGCTACGTCGTTATCTGCAACGGTAGAGGTGATACCACCTACGTTGAAGGTTACGTTAGCAAGGTCGAATGTAAAGGTTGCGTTGATCTTTGCGCCAGTAGCTACGTCACATCCGTCCATAGTACCTGCGTTTTGTCCTGCGATGCCGGCTACGTCAACATTTACGAATGCTTGCAAACCGGTGGACTTAACGTTTACGTTACCTGCAACAACTACGTTGACCATATTAGCATTCTCGCCGTTCTTACCAACTACTCCTGCTACGATGTAATCGGTGTTGGTGGTTGCCTTGAGGTCTACGTTTACGTCACCTGCGAAAGTGATGTTGGTGATAGTACCGTTATTTTCGCCGATGAATGCTGCAACGTTATTCTTGATATTGATGGTGTAGTTGTAAATCTTCTTTCCTTGACCGTCAATAGTACCTGCAAATCTGCTGATTTGTCCAAGAGCTGCACCGTTCATATTGATGTCGTTCTTGAGAATGAAGGTCTTTCCGTCATATGGAAGATTTCTCTCAACCATATCGTTGATTTGGTCTGCAGTGTAGATAAAGTAGGTGTTGGTGTTGCCAACGCGATTAGCATATACGCTTACCTTACCGCTGATTTCAACCTTTGCAGTTGCCTCATAGCTACCTGCAACTATCGTAACGTTGGCGATACCGTTGTTGAGTTTGTCAAGTTCGGTAGTGTCAAGGGTAATCTTGTAAGTGCCACTCTCATCGGTTGGAACGGCGGTGCCGATTGCTACGCCTCCAACCTTAGCAACAGGGGTGCCTGTAACTCCACCACCAATCGTAGCGGTGATAACTACTTGGTCGTCATCGGCGGACTTGTCGTAGGTGTAGTTAGACTGCTCGAGTACGACTGCGCCTGTGTAACTGAAGGTAGTTGTGATAGGAGTTGCTTGAGCTCCGTCGATAGCTACTTCTACTACTACGTCGCTAAATTTAGCGTTGCGATTGACTACGCTGATAGTGTTGGTTTCTTTGTCAATCGTTACTTTGCTTGCGTTTTCTTTGATAGTGTATTGGATAAGGTCGCTAGGAATATCCTTGGTAGTGGTTGCACCAGTTACCATATCGTATACTTGCATCGTGTAGGTAGGCATTGCGTTGGTGAATGCTTGCAAAGCGTAGTCCTTCTTCTCGTTGATAGAGAGGATAAGTTCTCTTTTGCCCCAATCTTTAAATTCTTTTTCGCCTGCGGTGATGTCAACCTTTTGGTCTACCAAGTTGATGAGCGAACCGATCTTGATACCGAACTTGAGGTCTACGTCATAGTAGAAACCACAAGTTAAGTAGAGGTTGCCTACCGCGCCTACTTCTTCAGCAAGCAAGTTGTCGGTCTGGAAGTAGCCGTACAATCTATTGTATACACCGAGTTCTGCTTGGATACCGAGTCCGAGAACACCGCTAAGTACGTCGAATCTAACTTCTTGGATTACGCCGACTTTGATAGTTGCGTTACCTTGGAGTTTGATCGCTACGCTGTCGAAAGGACCGTTTTCTCTCTTGATTTCGTTGGCATAAGTATTGATACCGTTTGCCTTAGAATAGGACGCGCCTACGTTGTATTGGAGGGTCGTCTTAGCCTCTACGTCAAAGGAGCCTGCAAATGCAAATCTGAAAGCAAGGTCTGCTTGATAGCTGATCTGAGCCGCGCCGTTGGCAACAGGGAGAATCCACTTGAAGAGTGGTACGGAAACCGCGTCGTCACCTGCAGATTCTTGAGCAACTTCGGTGAGTTTGTCGATAAGTTGTCTTACGTTGACGATTTCGTCAAAAGAGTTGTGAGTTGCGATAGAAGCCTTGCAAGTAACTTCGTTGGTGATGAGAGCCGATACGTCAAATTCCAACTCGGCGTCCTTCTTGAACATAGCCGTGTCGGCTACTGCGGACAAGAGGTTCTCAACCGAAAGAATAAGGTCGGTGGTAGTGCCGTCGTCAAGTTTTACTACGTCAGGGATAGTAATGGTTACGGTTGCGGCAATCTTGTCACCTACTTTGTTGACGCCAACGTTGAATTGTGGCTTAGCACCAAAGAATGAAGCAAGAGCCATTGCCAAATCGCTGTTGTCGAGAACTTCGTATTGAGTATCGCTGTCGTAGAGTTCTACGTCGCTATCCTCGGTGAGAGGTTGTTGACCTGCATACTCGAATTCGTCGTAAACTTCGTCAATGTCAGGCTTGGTGTAGTTGATAACCAAGTTGGCAGAGCCCGCAGACATAATCTCGGTAACTTTGTAAGCGCTCTTGGTATCGTCGTAAACGTTGTTGATGATGAATACTTCGCCTGCCTCGAGCATGTCACCGTTGGTTTGCAAGCTCATAGTGCCGAATACTTCACCCTTTTCATTCTTGTTTTCTACGCCCCAAGCAGATACTACGCTGGATGGGAATTCTTTGACGCCGTTGTTAAGTTTGAGGTTAGCAACTACGTTGGTGTTGACGGTAAACTCTACTGCGTTTTTGCCTTCGTACTTAACGAAAGATACGCCTTTACCCAACTCGATAACGTACGTGTCGCCCATCTCGTATCCACCGTTTGGGGGATAAACTCTGAATAGGCTGTCGCCAACGGCTTTGATAGATACGGCTACGCTCTCGCCCGTTACTTTGTTCTTAATAGAAACGAGAGACTCCGGATTGGTGGTAGCTATAACGTCGAACGTGATGAACTTGTCAGCACTGTCGAGTATCTCTACCTTGCCTTTGTTGCTTCCGCCCTTGTCACCGGCTACAATTCCGCCTTGGTCGTCCACCGGTCCTTCGGAATCGGGAGTACAGCCCATAACGAGTCCGCACACCATTGCTACGACGAGAACCATAGCGAGAAGCAAAACTAATTTGCGATTGCTCATAATAACCTCCATAAAGTTTGCTTTGTTACTCAAATTTTATTGCGTATGTTATTATAAAGCAACCGCGTTTGGATAGATTTGAAAATGTTCAAGTATATTTTACATAAATTTTACATTAGAAGTTCAAATTATTAACAAATTGACGGATTTCTTCGGCAATCAAGCGCGCTTCTTCGGCGTCAGCACACTCTACCATAATTCTCAATTTTGGCTCGGTGCCCGACGCTCTGACCGTTATTCTTCCCATTTGTCCGAGTTGTCTACGTTTGCCCTCTACTAGTTCGGAAAGTTCCTCATTATTGAGCACTCTAATCTTGTCTTTGACGACTATATTGACGTTGGCTTGTGGCATAATAGGCAGGTCGGCAAGCTCGGAAAGTTTTTTACCGCTACGCTTGACTACCCCTGCTAAGACTATAGACGTGAGTATGCCGTCTCCCGTCGTGGCATAGTCCAATAGTATGACGTGCCCCGACTGTTCGCCACCCAATTTTGCACCGACTTCGAGCATCTTTTCTAGCACGTACTTGTCGCCTACGTCGGCTCTAAGCACCTTGATACCCTCACTCTCTAGTATGCGTTCGATGCCGAGATTGGTGTGAGAAGTACCGACGACCGTCATTTCGTCAAGCTTGCCTAGCGACTGAAATTCTCGAGCCAAAATACATAGTACTTTGTCACCGTCTACGATTTGTCCCTTTTCGTCCAAAGCTATGAGTCTGTCGCTGTCTCCGTCGTAGGCAAAGGCAAAGTCGTAACCACCCTCGATTACCTTGTCGGACAGCAAATCGGCGTGCAAAGCGCCCGCCTCTTCGTTGATATTTTTGCCGTGGCTCTCTACGTTGATAGCGGTAACTTTGGCGCCCAACAGTTCGAATGCTCGTGGAGCTACCTCGAACGCAGCCCCGTTGGAACAGTCTATCAATACCTTAATCCCGCTGAGATCGTCAGCTCCTTGAACGAGATGACCGATATAACTGTCCGCCGCGTTGTGCATATAGCAATATTTGCCAATCTTATCCGCATCGACCGACTTGCTAGACGCCATTGCACTCTCGATGCGAGATTCGGCTTCTTCTCCGAGCTTGTAGCCCCTGCCGTCGAAAACCTTGATACCGTTGTACTCGGGCGGGTTGTGAGATGCCGAGATGACTACGCCGTAGTCGGCTCGATAAATCTTGGTAAGATAGGCTATGCCCGCAGTCGGCATAACGCCTACGTCGATTACATCGCCCCCGCCTTGCATTATGCCCGAAGCTATCGCCAAAGCAAGCATCGTTCCCGAATGACGAGTGTCTCTGCCTATCACCACCTTACACCCCTCCTTGACGATGGTCAAAGCGTTGCCACAAGCGTGCGCGAGCGTAGGTGTGATTTGAATATTAGCCACGCCCCTTATTCCGTCCGTACCAAAATACATATTGCCTGCCATTTTTAGTCCTCCCTTTTCTTTCTTTCGCTTGGGTTAGATTGCTTTGCCAACTTTTCGGCTGTGTATTTGCCAAGGAGCAAAGAAGCTCTACCCTCTTTGATTATCGCCATACTTCTGCCAATGACCAGACTGTCGGTAGGTACGTCTTGATTGAGCGTCGTGCCACACGCTATATAACTACTGTCTTGCACTTTGACGGGTGCGATAATGTTGCTGTTGCTACCGATAAAGCAATCGTCCCCCACCTCGCTACGACTCTTGTATACACCGTTGTAATTGACGAATACCACCCCGCAACCTACATTGCATCGCTTGCCGATAGTACAGTCACCAACGTACGTGAGGTGCGACACCTTGGTGCCGTCACCGATAACGGCATTTTTCACTTCTACAAAGTCGCCTATGCGACAACCCTTGCCAATTTGGCTACCGGGGCGAAGGTAACTAAACGGACCTACGGTAGTATTGTCTCTGATTTGGCTTTGTTTGAGCACGCTCTTGGTGATAGTGCAACCCTCGCCAATCACGCAATCTTCGATGATATTGCCGGGCATAAGTACGCTACCTTTTCCTATCACGCACTTCCCAATGATATGATTGTCGGGATATATAACCACGTCGTCGGCTACCTCGGCTTGCGGGTCGATAAAAACACTCTTAGAATCTTTGATTGTCATATATATCCTCCATATAATAATATTGTTGCTAATTAATAATTTTTAACACAGTATTATATGCGAGTTTTTGACAATAAAACAAAAAAATCCGTCTACAAAACGCAAACGGATAAAATTGGATTTTAGTTTATAAAAACGCGTCTATTTGGTCAGAACGTCGTCTATGCCCACCACGTACATAGTGTGATAGTCGCCCGCTTGATACCATTGCGAGATAGCTTGGGCGTCGATAAAGCAATCTTTTTCTAGGCTCTGCGCGTAAAGCACCTTGCCCGTTATGACGAGCGAAGCTTGAGCAATATACGGCACACCCGCCTCGTAAGCAACGTCAAAATTACACTCTTTGATTTTGTCGCAATCCCTACCCGACACCTTGCCCAGATACGTCAATTCTTTGCGATAGTCACCGTCAAAGAAACTCAGCGACAACTCGTGCGAAGCGTCGACAAACTGCTTGGTATATCTCTGCGGACGAATAAATACGAAGGCAACTTGTTTGCCCCACAATACGCCCATTCCACCCCAAGAAGCCGTCATAGTGTTGACCTTGCCCTCGCCGTCCTTTGACGTGATAAGCATCCAATCTTTGCCTATAAGACTAAAACAAGACTTTTGTATTTGTTCCGCTTTGATTGATTGCATAATTTGCCTCCGATTAATTTTATAAACACATATTATTATATTTTATTTGAGCCAAAATATATTCTATTATTCAATACTTTTGATTGTTTGTGCTTGTGTTTAAAGCTTTTCCGCTATCGTATAAAGCAATCTCTCCGTCTTCTCCCAGCCCAGACACCCGTCGGTGATAGACTGACCATATGTGGTGCCTGACGGTGATTGGCAACCGTCGACTATGTAGGACTCTATCAAAAAGCCTTTGACGAGTTGATGTATTTCATCACTATAGCGCATATTGTTGAGAACCTCGTTGACGATACGCACTTGTTCTAACGGTTTTTTGCCACTGTTGGAATGGTTGGTGTCGATGATGACGGCAGGGTTTTTGAGTCCTTGCTCGGCGTACATTTCGCCAAAGCGAATGACGTCCTCGTAGTGATAGTTGGGCTTGTTGTTGCCGAATACGTCCACAGAGCCACGCAAAATGGCGTGCGCGTAAGGGTTGCCGTCGGTAGCTACTTGGTTGTTTTGGTACTTGAACTCGTTGGGGATTTGGGCGGCGTAAATGGAATTGAGCGTCACGCTCATACTGCCGTGCATCGGGTTTTTGATACCGACCGGCACGTCTACACCGCTTGCGACGAGGCGGTGTTGTTGGTCTTCGCTCGACCTCGCGCCAACCGCCACGTAACTGAGCAAGTCGTCAAGGTAGGTGTGATTTTCGGGATAGAGCATCTCGTCGGCACTCGACAAGCCACTCTCGGAGATTGCTCTAAGGTGCATCTTGCGCAAAGCAATAATACCGCCTTGAATGTCGGTAACGTTGACGTGAGGGTCGGGATTGTGAAGTATGCCCTTATATCCCTCGCCCTTGGTGCGCGGTTTGTTGGTGTATATGCGCGGAATAATCATAATCTTGTCCTTGACCTTGTCGGCAACTTTGGACAAGCGAGATACGTAATCGCAAACCGACTCCTCTAAATCGGCACTACAAGGTCCTATTATGACTACCTTGCGTTTATCATTGCCCGATATAATATCTTTGATTTGATTATCTCTGTCGGCTTTGATGCGAGCAAGTTGCTCGGGAACAGGTATGAGCGACTTGATTTCTTCGCAAGACATAATGTGTTTGGTGACTCTAAGCATATATTCCTCTCGTCGGGATAGTCCCGCTGTTAGTTGGTTGTTGATAGATATTAATGCAATCCCTCAGTCCGCAAATCGGACAGCTCCCTTTGCACAAAGGAGCTTGCAAAAGGATTGAGATTGCTACGCTCGCATTGCTCACTTTGCTAACGCAAAATGTACACAGCGCAATGACGCACTACTTGGTCGGTGTTCCTACCCGCATTTTACTGCGTAGATGCGAGCAAGATAAGGAAAGTGCGGATTGGACTACAGGAGCGTACTTAGGTGTACGTGACTGAGCGCAAACGCAAACTTGACACAGTATTGCGACGCATATACACAGTCAAATCATAATTGGTCGGCGATGGTATATAGAAGCCTCTCCGTCTTCTCCCAACCCAGACACGCGTCGGTGATTGACTTGCCGTAAATGCAACCGCTTGGCTTTTGGTTGCCGTCCTCTATGTAGGACTCTATCAAAAAGCCTTTGACCATAGAGTACATATCGCGGTTGTATATCATATTGCGGACGATTTCGTTGACAATTCTTATCTGCTCGATTGCGTCCTTATTGCTGTTAGAGTGGTTGCTGTCCACAATGATTGCAGGGTTTTTGAGTCCCTGCTCGGTGTACATGTTGCTGAACTTGACGATATCTTCGTAGTGATAGTTAGGCTTGTTGTTGCCGTAAACGTCGACCGAGCCACGCAAAATGGCGTGAGCGTAAGGGTTGCCCGACGTTTTGACTTGCCAATTGTTGAACTTGAACTCGTTGGATATTTGAGCGGCGTAGATAGAATTGAGCGTCACGCTCATGCTGCCGTGCATTGGGTTTTTGATACCGACGGGCACGTCCACTCCGCTGGCAACTAGGCGATGTTGTTGGTTTTCACTCGACCTTGCGCCCACCGCTACGTAACTGAGTAGGTCGTCAAGATATAGATAATTCTCGGGATAGAGCATTTCGTCGGCACTCGACAGTCCGCTCTCTCTCAAAGCACGTAAGTGCATATGTCTAAGCGCAAGGATGCCGGCTTGAATATCCGTTTCGTTTTTGTGAGGGTCGGGGTTGTGAAGTATTCCCTTGTATCCCTCGCCCTTGGTGCGTGGTTTGTTGGTGTAAATGCGCGGAATAATCATAACTTTGTCTTTGATTTTGTCCGCAACCTTGGCAAGTCTGCCGATATAGTCGCATACCGCGTCCTCGTTGTCGGCGCTGCATGGACCTATTATGACTACCTTGCGCTTGTCAACGCCCGCAATTATGTCTCTGATTTGTTGGTCTCTGTCGGCTTTGATTGCAGCCAAATCGGTAGGAACGGGTATCATTTCTTTGGCTTGTTGAGCCGTGATGATGTCTTTGACTATCTCAAACATATATATTTCCTCTAATTGTTTGTCGACAATATTTTAGTTTTATATATAATTTTTGTCAAGCGATTGGCTCAATGCTCCAACCATATCGGAGAAGTTACCGCAACTAGACCTTGTTGTCCGTTGACGCCGCCTACCAGCTCCACTCGCAAAAACTTACCTCTAGCGTTGACTTCCCATTCTCCGCCACTCATATCGCAAGGAGCGCTCAACACCCAATCCTCTCCGATAATCTTAATCTCATTTATCTCAACGCCGTCTACGTGATAATAGTTGTCGTCGGGCGTGATAGATAGTCGAAGCTTTCCTTTGCCTTGCTCCGCCCTATCGCCGACGGTATAGTTGTCGCCTTGCACGGTGAGAGTAAGCGAAAGCCTAAGCCCCGTAGATACGTAGGTGCGTCCCTCTTTGACTGCCTCGATAATAGACTTGGGATTTAGCTCGCGACAACCCAAGTAGGTATGAGCGTATATCGGCGGGGTGAGGTCGGGCTCGTGCCAATCGTAGCCGTAAAGTGCCGATATGCGATAACCTTGACAAAGCAAGCTTTGCCATTGCGCTATGGCTTGCCCACT
This sequence comes from uncultured Clostridia bacterium, assembly GCA_937880755.1. Classification (GTDB taxonomy): domain Bacteria; phylum Bacillota; class Clostridia; order Christensenellales; family UBA3700; genus HGM11368. Next base: position 224,466 of record CALGRX010000017.1, on the reverse strand, counting down.
CGCCTTATCTCTATGCGGATTGAAGTGAGACCACACTTCGATTGCGTCGACGTTATGCCAATTGTTAATCTTGAAGTCGTTGTGACAACAAGAACACAACGGCCAACCCAAACGATGAGGGTGAGCAAGCGTAACCATATCGCCTACCTCTTGCGCGTAGGCAATGCAGGCGTCGATATCGCCGGGCGTTATGGTACGCCAATCGAGTTTACTACCTCCACCCGTGACGACGATATGTCCCCAAAAAGTCGTCCACTCGATGCCCTTGACTACAACCAAGCCTCGACTTGCGCCGTACTCTACGGCTGTCTCTACACCCGATATGGTGTTGTGATCGGTGATAGCGATTGCCTCGTAGCCACGTTCCAAGGCTCTGTCGACAAGCTGAGTCGGCGTCATATCTCCGTCACTCTCGGTGGTATGACAATGAAGTTCTATACAACGCCAATCTCTCATCTATATCCCTCCACCTCTATCATTATCTCCGCCCACGGCGTGACTATGGAATTGATGCTTGCCGTTACGCTCCACTTTCCCGACTTGATAGTTGTAGGCAAAAAGCCCTCGCTCGACTCCTCAGCCGATATCACGTGCTTTTGGAAAGGCTTGGATAGGTGCTTAGTGCCGATATAGCCGTCGGGAGAATCTATCGACCACGAGATATGATTGGCAAGTGGTAAGTAAGACGACAAAGGGAGCGAATCGAAGTCACCTTCTCTATCTGCCTTGATATAGCATTTTTGTACAAAAGCCTTACACCTATCTATATCGTACTCGTACTTGGGACTGTACGAGGTGTTGATAACGAGCTTTTGATAGCCGTCAGGCACGAAAAAGTCGATACGTATGTGACTTTTGGCGTCTTGTTCGGTAATCTTGATAGTTTTTTCTAATAGTTTATTCATAGGTCTTTTCCCAATAAATTATAAACCAAATAGCTGTCAAAGACAACTTTTTTGACAAAATATATGGACAAAACGGCAAAATTAAATTATAATCGGTATATGGAGGAATAGATTATGGCAACCATTCAGTACATAAGCAAAAGCCTCAACGCTTGCAATCAAACGCCGCATACCCACCATTGTTGGGAACTGACTTACGTATATAAAGGTACTATGTCGGTCACCTTCGAGGGTGGTAGGGTCGACTGCGTTGCATCTCAAGCAGTGCTAACTCCGCCCAACCTCAATCACTGCAATATAGTGAGCGACGACGTAGTGCTCATTAGAGCATTCTTAGACAATAACGAGTGGAAAATCGACAAGCCCATACCGATATTCGACTTTTGCGACGGCGACCTAGGCAAAATAATGCAACTGACTTGCAAGTGGTTCCCCGCAACGGGTAACGACAACTTTGACGATTCGGTGCTCGATAGTTACTGCAATATAATAACCCATATCCTCAATACCTTTATATCCAATCAACATTGCTCTCGCCCCGTATTGGAGATTACTTTCGATATCATCTCCAACTTTACCGATCCTACCTATTGTATAGATTCATCTTTTGATAACCATCCTCTATCCAAGGACTATCTACGAAGATTGTTTATCAAAGAGCAAGGTTTTTCACCTATACAGTTTTTGACTAAGATTAGAATAAATCACGCCAAAAAGCTACTGAGAGCCAAAACGCTGCACGGATACAAAATCAACGATATTGCGTATCTATGCGGTTTCGACGACCAGCTCTACTTCTCTAGGGTATTCCATAAGCTCGTAGGCAAAAGCCCGAGAGAATACACCGTAGAGTTGGGACAAAACGAAAAATAAGACAAAAAATTGCAATATAATTGTTATACACGCTCCCGATAATGGGAGCGTATTTTGATAACCTTATAATTTGAAAATAATCTTCATGATTTTAAAATGCAAAAAAGTCTATCGCCGAAGCCTTGACGGCTATAATATTGCATTCGATACAATGGCATTTTATGCTACTTTATTGATGAGCGAGCCATTTACATTGACTTACTTTTAATAGGGAAAACTTTGCCTCAAAGGAGGAGTCTTCCGGCGAACAGGCATAAACGCCAAATCGTACTTCTCCCATATCCTCCCAAACGTGACATATACTAATCTGTCTATACTCAACGCCGTCATACGAGCACTCGATACGGTAGTCGCTACCTCGTCTACTGAGACAATACCACATCGTATCCACCTCGGAAGGAATATCCGTCGTTGCCCAATCGGACTCCGTGATTGGTAACTACACTGCCAAGCCGTTGGATTTTGCCGTCTTGATACTCAATAGACGCCTTTAGCCAATTGCCAATATCGAGATACATTACTATTCCACATTGGTCAAATCGCCTCTTGGTTGCAAATTGCGTTTTGACGGAGAAAAAAATACTCTTCCTTAGTCGACAACTGCAACATAGGAGCGTTGTCGTTGCAAAATCCATAATACGTTATTTGCCACCAATCGGTATGAGGCTCCGTCTTGATAATTATCTCGTCTGCAGTGACGCTATACTGCTTAGGAGGATATATCAATTGCATATCTTTGACGTCTAATATGGTCTCCTTTGTTTTGATAAAAATGCTATCACACGGTGCACTTGACTATATCTCGATTGTTGATTACTTCGATATCTAATATACGGTTACAATTCAAAGGTAATCTTCTTGGTTTCGAGAGGAGAAAATTCTATCTCAGACGCCGTGACGGCTATCATATTGCCATCATCGTCGAGTTGGTATGCTCCCTTAGAACGGAAGCCGACTTTGATGACGCTGGAGCAAGCCTGATTGTACATTTCCTTAAACGTGATAGTGACGTACTTGCCGTCCTCATTGAGTTCTACGTGGCGTACCATAACGGCGTTGTTTTCGACGCTGACGACGGGACGAATAGACGGCAAAAAGTCGCTGACTATGAGAGGATTGACTCCGCCCGAATAAACTTCCGCCACGTTGCTGTCTTGCCAATCGCTGTCAAGTAGACATATCGTGTAGTCACACACGTATCTACCCTTGCCCTCGGTGACGAAAGCCTTGTCGCCGTCTATATCTTGGAATTTTTGCTTGGCAATAAGACAAAAACTTTGACCTTCAAAATTGCTCGCAACGACGGTGCCGTCCTCCTCTTGCCAACGTGCCGCCACGTCGTCGTAGTCTTTGCCCACAACGGATATTTTTACCCCTACCTTAGCGTCCTTGATAGCTATGCGAGTGGTATATTCTATCTTTTGCTCGTCCCTAAACAGCGCGATTTGCTCCACGACGGAATTGCAAGAATAGTTGAATACGTTTTCTCTAACTACCCTCGCGCCGTCAATATACGAGCAACCCGAGATAAACTTGCGACGACAATTTCTCTTAGCTCCGAATATGCCTTTCTTGAAAAACTGCTTCTCCACAATCTTCCATTCGAGTTCTTTGTCGCCGTACCTAACGCAAGCCACGTCGCCACTGTCGTCGAAATTAAGCGTAACTATGCCGTTGGATATGCTGTCCTCCGAGGCAACCAACCCACTATCCTCACCGTCCATTGGCGTGAGGGTGGCTACGTCGTAGCCCGCGACTTCGGCAAGATACCAACCGTCGTCTAGTCTGACGTATTCTTTGCGTTGAAAAGAGGTAGGATTGACTACGCTGAGCTTTTGCTCCTTCATCAACCTACTGAGAATGGAATTGCGCGTGTCGGTCAGTTTGCCTAATATCCCTTGGCACTCTTGCTCGCTACTCTCGCTGCCGTTTAGAAATCTTCTCTTGACGACTTGCAAGCCATTGGAATTAAATTCTAATCCGCTGAGGCGGGCAATAACACCCAGCCAATCCACACACTCTATATCTCTGACAATTTGTATTTGGTATTGCGTTACGTTTTTGGATTGATTTTTCTTTTTCATACTTTTCCTTTGACAATATTATAGCATTGTAGTCCCGTCTTGGCAATACAAAATAAAAAAACCCGCTACACTATGGTAGCGGGCAAAACTCGAAAAAACTTACAGTCCTCTCTCCATAGCCGTGATGCCCGTACGGCACACTTTGGATATGCGGAAGGTGGTGGCGTGATTAATAAGTTCGCTCATAAACTCGTCAATCTTGTAGGTCGTGCCCGTAAGCTCGATTATCATGCTCTTGTCGGTGATGTCAAGTATCATCGAGCCAAATCTATCGCACAAACTTACTACGTCCTTGTCGATGTCGGCGTGGAAGATGACTTTGACAAGCAAAAGTTCTCTGGCTACGGTATTCTCCTCTCTAAGTGCAGTCACCGATATAGTGTCCACTAACTTGGCAGTTTGCTTGACCACTTGTTCCAGCGCATTGTCGTCGCCGTTGACAACTACCGTAATGCGGGAAATAAGCGGATCGTCGGTGGCACTAACCGACAAAGAATCTATGTTGAAACCACGACGTCCAAAAAGACTTGATACTCTTGCAAGCACACCAGAGTTGTTGCGTACTACTACCGATATTATGTGTTTCATATCTTCCTCTCGTATCTATTGTAAAATTAACTATATTATATAGTAACGGCACGCAAAATGCAATGATTTTTCAAAAATACTTTTTGAGCAACTCTTCCAACTCGCTCTTTTTGGGCAAAGTCGACTTTTTGGTCTGCAATTTGTGAGAGATAAGTTGTTCGAGATTGGCTTTGACCTCGCTCATATCTTGCGCCGTCTCTATATCGGTATATGGCAAAAACTCTCTATCCTCGTGCACGGCAACGTCCTCTTGTCTCTCATCCTCTTGCATACCGACGGTGCGGTCAAAGGTGATAGTACCGTCGCAAGTATCACCTAAGGTGCTGCTACTAAACTGACCTAAAATCACCTTTTTGCCAAGGCGTTGCAACTTGCCTATCAAGTATTCGGCGTCGACCTCACCGCATACGAGCAAAAATCCCTCTATCGTCTTGTCGGTGCAAGCAATCTCTATCGCGTCGACAATTTGCCTAATATCTATGCGGCTCTTTTTTCTTCCTCCAAGCGTAAAAGCCACGTCGGCACCGACACGTTTGATATACGCGTTGAAGTCGCCGTTGCGCTTGGCGTTGTAGCCGTAAAATTTGGCGTACTGCACTTTGCCGTCTAACTGAGCTATTGCCTTGTCGTAGGTCGAAAAACTAATTCTTGCTACAGAAAAATCAAATAAAACCGCGTAATTCATATTGCTCTCCTTGTCAACGTCAAATAATGGTGAAGTATCTCAATTTAGCAATACGTATCGAGTTATTGGCTAATTTTCTCTCTTGTTGAAGAATAGATATTGTTGCGCGTAACCGCTGTCCTCGCCGTATAAGTCAAGCAAATATCTGCGAATTGTCGAGTCGTTTTTGCCCTCGCTCCCTACGAGGTCGACGTAGACCTTCCTTATCCAAGTGTCCACGGGGAAGACGTCCTGCTTGTGATAGCCGAAGAGCAAAATGCAATCGGCAACCTTCCTACCCACGCCGAGCAGTCTACATAGATATTTCGCCCCCTCTTCTGCGTCCATACTATCTACGCAATCGAGGTCAAAGCCCTCGCTCACCGCCTGAGCCGTGGCAAGCAAAAATTTATCTCTATAGCCGGCTCCGATATTTTTGTAAAATTCTACGCTTTGGCTAGCCATTGCCTTGGGCGTCGGGAAGGAATAATATCCGCCCATATCCTTGCCAAGCGTTCTGCACAGTCTGTCGATAATGGACTTGATGCGTGGTATGTGATTGTTGGAAGATATGATAAAGCTGACGAGCATCTCCCACTTGTCTTGCCTAAGTATCCTTATGCCGTGTCCGTACTCTATCGCCTGACTCATCATGGGTTTGTCTCTTAGGCGCGACTTGATGAGCGAATAGTCGGTGTCAAGGTCGAAAAAGCGGCGAAAATATTCCTCGTCGTCGCATATTATCTCATAGCCTTTATTCTTTGGCTTGACGATGCATCTTTTGTCAAGACTGATTATCTCCCAATCGCCACTATCTAACTGCTTGTATCGAAAAATTTGTCCGCAGTCGAGGATATGGCGTATATCGAAGTCGGTGTTGTCTTGTATTATTATAACTCCCATAAGATAGTCTCGCTTGTGTAGTTTTGTCTAATTTTAGCATATTTTGGCACTTAAGTCAAAAGAGAAACTACCTAAAATATGCCCTAAGCCTATCGCTAGTCGCCAATCTCTCTACTTTTCACTTGTTCTTGCGTCGACTCATAGTCACTGCTAGTCAGGCTTATTGGGGGTGTGTCCACGTAACGTAAGTCGGGCATGAATGATATTGCCACCGAGCAACCAAAAAAGCACAAAAAAACAGACTGCATAGGCAGTCTGCATTTTGTACTTTAATTATTCTGCCGCGTAAACGCTGACTTGTTTTTTGTCCTTGCCCTTGCGCTCGAATCTTACTACGCCGTCGATAAGTGCGTAGATAGTATCGTCGCTACCGATACCTACGTTGTTGCCAACGTGGAACTTGGTGCCTCTTTGTCTAACCAAGATATTGCCTGCGGATACGAATTGTCCGTCTGCTCTCTTAGGTCCAAGTCTCTTAGCTTCGGAATCTCTACCGTTTCTAGAGCTACCTACACCTTTTTTGTGGGCGAATAACTGTATATTAATAAACATATTATCTTACCTCCAATTCTACAAAATCAGAAAAGCTCTCGTTGATATCCGCTACGCCGAGCAACATCGTCTCGAGTATCATATCACACTTAAGCCTGCTCGCCTTGTCCAAATCCTTGTCGATCGTCGCTTTGAGATATCCTCTCTCATCGTCTCTCACAAGGTCTACGTCTACTCCCGCTACTTGCAAAAGTCCCAACACCGCCGTCTGCACTATCGAACTGAGTGCCGCGCATACGATATCTTCGCCCTCTACCCCGTAACCGGTGTGTCCGTCACATTCTATCTGAACAATGCTATTGTTGTGTTTTGTTACCTTGACCGTCGTCATTATTACGCCTGAATAGATGTAATCTTCAATGCCGTAAACGGTTGTCTGTGACCTTGACGCTTGCGCTCGTTTTTCTTAGCTTTGTATCTAAAAATAACGATTTTCTTAGCCTTGTCTTGTGCAACGACTTCTGCCTTAGCAGCGCCACCGTAAACAAGCTCGCCGTCTTTGTTGACCATAACTGCCTCAAGATCTACGCTTGCGCCAACTTCTGCGTCAAGCTTCTCAACCTTGATTACGTCACCTTCGGCAACCTTGTATTGTTTGCCACCTGTCATAACGATTGCGTACATTATTTACCTCCTCTCACCAGTCTCGCTGACGCGGGTGTCCATAGGAACTTGCGACCCTTCTCATGCGGCTCAGTTGCAATACTATCACAAAAAACTACGGGGTGTCAACTCAAATAACGTACTTTTTTATAATTATATACGTCTGACAAAAAAACGCTCCGTTAGAGCATACGAGGCGCTAATCCGCATCAAATCGGGTTAGTACAACATTCTTGCATTGTCGGGAACGTCGAGAATAGCGCCGTGCAATACTTGAAAGGTAAACTTTTCGATATGCATATTGGGGTCGGCTAGCATATAGATGCGTTTGTCCGCCCACTCGTTTTCGCATTCTTTCTCGAGAAGTCTTGCCGTAAAAATTTTGTTGAAAACGCTTGGGGCAACGGTGACTAGTAGAGCCTTGTTGTCCTTGCAAGCAAAATATGCGTTGATTGAATTTTTGAGTTTGCCCGCCACGTGTTCGTCGCTGAAGACGTAGCCGTTGCCTCGACAATAAGGACACGGCTGTAACATTACGGCGTCTATCATACTGCGCTTCTTCTTGCGAGTTAGCTCCACAAGCCCCAAAGACGACATACCCGCTATAGAGGTTTTGGTGCGGTCTTTGGATAGTTCTTGTTGCAATATCCCCATAATTTTGTCGATATGTATCGAGTTATTCATATCGATAAAGTCTATGACGACTATACCGCCTATGTTGCGAAGTCTTAGTTGTCTTGCTATCTCGATAGCGGCAATGCGATTGGTTTCGAATACCGTCTCTTCTAGATTTTTGTCACCTACGTACTTGCCCGTGTTGACGTCTATGACGGTGAGCGCTTCGGTGCGGTCTATTATTAGGTATCCGCCGTTTTTGAGATTGACGCGTCTATCGAGAAGCCCGTCTATCTGCTCGGTGATTTTGTATCTCTCCCATAGGTCCTCTACGCCCGTGTATATCTCGAAGAGCTCGGGCTTAGAGCTATATAGGTCGGGAAAGGCTCGCACGAATTCCTCGTACATTTTGCGATTGTTGATGACCACCTTGTCCACGTCGTTGCGGAGCATATCTCTCACCGCTCTCACGGCAAGGTCCTCGTCCTTGTACACCAAAGAGCTAACCTTCTTGGAAGGAATAGTGTTCTTGATTTTCTCCCATTTGGCTACCAATTCGTTCATCTCGCGTCTTAGTTCTTCTAGGTCGCAATCTTCGGCTTGGGTACGCAAAATGAATCCGTAGCCCTGTGGTTTGACACCCTTGACGTATTCGATAAGGGCGTTACGTTTGTCCTCATCCGTAATCTTGCGGGATACCCCCACGTAGTCAAGCATCGGCATCAGCACTACGAGTCTACCCGGGAGAGTAACGTTCATAGATACTCTCGCGCCCTTGGAGCCAAATTGGTCCTTGACGACTTGGACGATAATTTTGTCGCCCGCCTTGAGATTGAGTCTGCTCTCGGTGACGTCCTTGAGTTCTTCCTTGTAAGCTAAGGTGTCGCCCGCGTACAAAAAGGCGTTTTTTTCTAGTCCTATATTGACGAAAGCCGCTTGCATACCTTGCAAAACGTTGGTAACTTTGCCCTTGTATATATTGCCGACGAGCCCCACGATATTTTTGCGTTCTACCCAAAATTCGACGAGTTGCCCCTCCTCTACTATACATACTTTGGTATTGGTGTTTTGAACGTTGATAAGTATCTCTTTCACGACAAAAACTCCTTGACGGATATAAGTCCGTCCTTGCCTTGCACGAGTTGCTCTATTCTCGTCACGTCGTCACGGCTAATACCCAATCCGTAGCGTGCGTTGAGGCTGTCGACAAAGCAGTCTACCCGTAGATTGTCGTTGCCCGTCGCCAAAGTCGCAACTATTCCGTCCTCTACGACTTCAAGGTCGTATATCAAATTTCTTACGTCCTTGCTAATAGTTTCGCCCTTTTTGGTGACTTGAATAACGTACTCTTGGGAAGCCAAAATCTCTTTGACTCTCTCTAAATCTCCATCAGCCGAGATAAAATACCTGCTGGCTATTACGATATAGGCGAGGTTAGGATTTTTGGCAACCTCTACCGACCAATCCCCCCTCAAACCGTGAGGTACAACGGCGGTGAAAGCCTTCAAAAAGCTCACCTCGTCTATTCCCTTACATTCCACGGCAAAGTATTCGGCTTTGCTTGCTACCCCAAGAGGAAGCGGTGTGGTGGTGTAGGTGAGCATGTGAGGTACGAAGCCTTGAGAATAGGCTACGTCAATCTTTGCCCTCTTGAGTGCGCGTTGAAGCACTCTCAGAGTGTCCTTGTGAGATACGTATTTCATATCTCCGTCTTTGGCGTGTCTTACGATAATCACTTGAAGCACCTCCCCAGCTTGCTCGCTCCGCAACCGTTGCATTTTCCAATGCAATTAGGGGTGGTGACACCTTGGCGCGACTTGTGGCGTTCTGCAAGAAGATAGGCTTTAGTGACGCCGTTGTCGACGATATCCCAACAAAAATCCTTGTCCTCGGCTTGTTCGCCGACAAACTCGTCAACGTCTACGTTGAATTTTTGTATAGCATTGAGCCAATATTCGTAATGAAAATGTTCGCTCCAACTGTCAAATACCGCGCCTTGCTTGTACGCCTCCTCGATGACGCGCGCGAGCGACTCGTCACCCCTGGCTAGCAGTGCCTCTATCACCGACGACTCGGCGCCGTGCCAGCTGTATTTGACGTTTTTGATACGCAACTTCTCTTTGAGGAAGTCTTGCTTATGTTTCATTTCTTCGATAGTGATCTGTCGCTCCCACTGAAAAGGCGTGAGAGGCTTAGGGATAAATACCGCCGTAGATACGACGATATTGATAAGTTTGGATTTGCCGTACTGACGGTGCAAGTCTTTGACGAGATAGACTATATCGACTATGCCTTGCAAGTCCTCGTCGGTCTCAGTCGGAAGCCCCATCATAAAGTAGAGCTTGACGTTTTTGACGCCGTGCTCCATTGCCCCCTTGATAGAATTGTAGATATCTTGCTCGCTGATATTTTTGTTGATGACGTTGCGAAGTCTTTGAGTGCCTGCTTCGGGAGCAAAGGTCAAAGACGAACCACTCGTCTCTTCGTAAATCTCCGCCTCGAAACTATCTAGGCGCAAAGACGGCAAAGCAAGTTTGACCTTGCGCTTGTCGGCTTGTTCTTTGATGCCGTCTACCATCTCTTTGAGGTGGCTATAGTCGCTGGTTGAAAGGGAACATAAGCTTAGCTCGTCGTACCCCGTGTTATCCATAAGCTCGGTGGCGTATCTGACGAGAGTATCGGGCTTACGCTCTCTTATCGGACGGTAGAAGAAGCACGCTTGACAAAATCTGCAACCGTTGGCGCAACCCCTAAACAGCTCTATCGTCGACCTATCGTGCACGATATCGCAGTTGGGTACGAGCACCGAAGTGGGAAAATACGCCTCGTCGAGGTTTTGCACTACCGCTCTCTTGGTGCGATTGCCTATAGACGGAACGTAAACGCCGTCTATTTCGGTGGCGAGTCTTAGAAATTCGCTCTTGGATAAGCCTTGCTCTAAGCACCTGAGATGAAGCTCGTTGATTTGCTTGAACGTTATCTCTCCGTCGCCTATGAGTATGGCGTCGAAGAATGGCGCAAAAGGCATGGGATTGACTGCGCAAGGACCGCCTGCAACGACGGGTGGAAAATCCTCGGGTCTATCCTTGGCGTAAAGCGGTATGCCTGCCAAATCGAACATATAAGGGATATTGGTATATTGCAGTTCAAACTGAACGCTAAAACCTATGAGGTCAAAGTCTACTATATCGCGCTTAGTCTCCAAGCTGAACAGCCTTTGTCCACGACTCTTGAGCTCTTGCGCCATATCGAGGTCGGGGGCAAAACTGCGCTCGCAAATAAAGCCTTCCATATCGTTGAGCATATGGTACAAAATACGCACGCCGATATTACTCATACCGACCTCGTACTTGTCAGAGAAACAAAGACAAGTCCTGTGTCTACAAGGCTTGTCCATATCGGGCATATTGTATTCTCCACCCACGTAGCGAGCAGGTTTCTCCACTCGCAATAGTATCGAAGATAATTCTCTAGTGGTCATTGCATCACCAAAGAAGCCGCACCCAAAAGTCCGGCGCTGTTGCCGAGGCTTGCTTTCATCACGTCTATATGAGGCAAGAAACCGCTCTTCTCGAGATATTCGTCAAGTTGAGCTTGGATAGGTTGGAAGATATGCTCGCCCTCGTGAGAAATCCCTCCGCCGATGACGAACGCCTCCGGATGAAGAATGTTGCCAAGCGAGATAAGTCCCGCGCCTATGTATTGCAAATATTGCTCCACCACTTGGCTTGCAACGGGACAACCCTTTTCTTTGGCAATAAAAACCGTCTTGCCGTTGATTTTTCCTTCGCTAGCCACTAGCCTGCCTAATATGCTGTTAGGAGCTTCTTCGGCTGCCTTGCGAGTCTGATTGATAAGGGCGGTAGCCGAAGCATACCTCTCCCAACAACCCTTGTTGCCGCAGTTGCAAGGCTCTCCGTCGTAAGCCAAAGTCAAATGTCCCGCCTCGGCTCCCGCACTGCCCACGCCGGAGAAAAGTTTGCCGTCTATGACTATACCCGAGCCTATACCCGTGCCGAGCGTGATAAATACGATATTGCGATAGCCCTTGGCGTTGGCATATTTATACTCCCCGAGAGCTGCACAGTTGGCGTCGTTGCCTGCGATGCATTTTAGTCCCGTAGCCGTAGAGAGATAATCTGCAATATCAACGTCGTACCAACCTATGTTGGCTGCGGCTACAACCTTGCCTTTGGCTGTGTCAACGGTGCCGGGTATACCTATACCTATGCCTCCGAGTTGCTTGAAGTTGACCTCGGCTTTGGAACACAACGCGTGAAGGTTGACTATAATATCCTCCGCAACTTCCTCAAAAGGTCTCTCGGAGCCCGTCTTGAAAGACGAACTGATGATAATCTTGCCACTCTCGTCGACAAGTCCTATCTTGATATTGGTTCCGCCTACGTCTACGCCTGCAAATAACATAATGGTGTCCTCGCAAATTTTATTCAAGTATATTCTAACAAATTATTACGTTATTTTCAAGTATTAATATATTTTTTTATTTGATTTTGCCACCAAAATAATTGGAAAAGTCACTGCCTACATCTTCTTGTACGACTTGGTGCATACATTCTTTGAGCGTAGTATCGGTATCAACAACGCTACAAAGCTCTCGCACTTGATTTTCGCTGAGAGTGCACAATATTTTTCCCTTGTCGTCAACCACCTCAAAGGTAACGAATTCTCGATTGTTCATCAATGCTATAAACCTAAAAAGTTGGGCCTCGTAAGATATCAAAAAAGTCGTTTTTCTCAAACCGTGTCGACAATTTTTGAAAATAAAGGTCGATTGAATGGCACAATTCGTCGCCTCGCTGTCGCTCTTGCCGATAGCTCCGAAAAATAAAAAAAGTCCCATCACGCTTAGCGAAAGATTGGGGGCAAAAAAGAAGGTTGCAACGCCTAATCCAAAAATTACCACCCCCGATATCAGAGTGGCTATCTTGATAATTTTGACAGCTTTTAGTTTGTTTTTGGATAGCGCCATAACTATTCTAGACCCGTCTAGAGGATATAGAGGCATTAGGTTGATTGCCCCCATCGTCACGTTGGCTATACAAATATCCAGCGTGTAGGCATAGCTTGACGGCATTAGCCACCAAGTCGCAACTACGCATACCGCTATGCAAAAATTGAATATAGGGCCTGCAAGAGATATGATTATATTATCCTTACCTTGATAACACTCTTGCGACTCCATTACCCCGCCAAAAGGCATTAGAGTGATTGACAAGGTTTTGTATCCTCGCCAGCTTGCAGTCCGCTCGTGCGCCAACTCGTGCATAAATATGCTTATCATATAGCCGATAAGCATATATAGTTGCCCCGTCAAGGCGTAGAATGCGATAAGTATTAAAAATAGCGGACTAAATCGGAATTTCAAAGAATGGTCATGAGTAAACGGGATATGATAAGACCACAACTGACCGCTACGCAAAGTATAGACTGCACTATAAGCACGTCGAGAAGCTTAACTTTCTTTTTGATAGTGGTACGCCTAAGCACGTTTTCGTTGGGATAGCTTACCGACTGCACAGCTTGATTTTCATCATATTTCATATTGCACCTCTCTATCTGGATAGTACAATCTATGTCGGCTGCGACGGCAATATACCTATATATTCACGTCGTTCATATCATAGTTTTTGGACTTTTGAGATTGGAGGCACTCACCCTTATGCAAAAATTGCAGTCGCCATCCTCGTCCACGTCAAACTCTATCTCGATAGGCTCTTTGACAGTCATATAACAACTCATCAAAGTGTACAAGTCACCCTTGATAACTCTCAAAAAGCCCTCGTAGGAATGCACTTTGTCTTGCAACAATACTCTCTTTAGTCTGTTTAGCGCTTGATTTTTATTGTTCATATACTCTTCTCCAACCACATTTTGAGCTTTCCTATCAACCCTCTATAACGCAAAGTCGGGTCGTATAGCCGAGTTTTGCCACTGAGGATATTGTCGGCAATGAGGTCGACGGCTATCCTCGATTGATGAGCGTTGAGCCCTATCCTGCCTAACTGAGAGTATATAGTGAGGTTGTCGTCCTCGGGCACTACGCCTATGAGGGGATATCTCAAAACCTTGGCAATATCTTCGGCGCTCATCATATTGCCTTGCAATACCAGGTCGCCCCTCACTCTGTTGACTATCACGCTGATAGCGTTGAGCCCGTAGCTTGCCAACATTGATAGAACTTTGTCCCCGTCCCTGATGGCGGATATATGTGGCGTGGTGACGACTATCGCCTCGTCGGCTCCGCTCACCGCCCTATGAAAGCCTACGTCTATGCCGGCAGGGCAGTCTATGAGAATAAAGTCAAAGCTATCCTCCAGACGATATATAAGACTACGAAATTCCGCCGCCGATACTTGCACGTCGTTGAAGGCGTGCGACGACGGCAAAACGTACAACCCCGCATTGTACTTGTCTTGTATCAAAGCGTTGGATATAGTGCATTTGCCCGCTATCACGTCAGCCATATCGTACACGAGTTGGTTCTCTACTCCCATAACCACGTCAAGGTTGTTGAGTCCAACGTCGGCGTCGATAATGAGGCACCTATTGTTGCGACCCGCAAGGCTTATGCCTAGCGACGCGCTGATACTAGTCTTGCCCACTCCGCCCTTGCCGGAAGTCAATACGATTTTTCTTGCCATACTTGCTCCTCATACGCACGGCCGAGCGTACATATGCACGCTCTTGCCGTATAAAAACATTATAAATATCCGTGTATAGAGAATTATTGCTATTTTGGTAGCAAAACAACTAAGTTTGTCAAAAAATACGGCGTATCGCTACGCCGTGTCAAAATTCGATACTATCGTACTATTTGCCTATTAATTCAAGCTTCCTACGTTGAGTACTCTACTCAATTTTTCTCTATGCTCCAAAAATGTCATCGCTCCCTTGACGATGTCGTTGGAAGGGTCGTTAGAAACGTTGACTTTCATCTCCATTGCCATAGCTATATACTCGCTAAGCCCCGGAAAAACCGCACAACCGCCCGACAGCGTTATACCGTTGAGATACACTTCTTGAGCGCAATTGTCGGGAATTTGGAAACTGAGATTATATATTACTTCTACCAGCTTGGCAACTTGCCCTTCTATCGCGTTTTTGATATCCTTTGCCGTGATTTTGTATTCAAAAATTCGGTTGGTTCCTATCTCCTGCAAGTCCATATTGATGCAAGTAAGGTCGTTTTCGTATAGTGAGCCGACTTGTTTTTTTGCTTTCTCGGCATAGGCGATAGGCATACGACAACGCTTGGTGTCGGTGATATAGTCGACGATTGCTTGATTGAAGGTATCTCCTCCTATATTGACACTGCAACCGCTGATTATTCCGCTTGGCGACACGATAGCCACTTCGCTCTTGCTTGCGCCTATATCCACTACGAATTGGGTGGAAGCGTCGTCAACGCTTGCCGCAACGGCGATTGGCGACTCGAGAATTATAACTTCTCTCACACCCGCCTTGATAAGGCACT
This sequence comes from uncultured Clostridia bacterium, assembly GCA_937880755.1. Lineage (GTDB taxonomy): Bacteria > Bacillota > Clostridia > Christensenellales > UBA3700 > HGM11368. Next base: position 209,184 of record CALGRX010000017.1, on the reverse strand, counting down.
TTTCGATTTGTTCCTTTTCGGTATTGGTGAGTCCGCACGATACGCACGCAATGGCTTTGACGGGTTGACGGAATATTGGTCGTGGCGCGACGAGCCTATTGATAAAGTTGCGCATCATCAGTACGAAAGCGTTTTCGTGCAAAATAATACCGCCCTTGACAGGGAATACTATCTGTTGATTTTCACTAACTTTGCCACCTATAGCGCCTCTACCGCAATCAACCAATACAAGTTTCCCCCTACGTCCCTCCACGAGGGCTACGCAAGGCTCTTTGAGCACGATACCTTTGCCTTTTTGGCTTATCGTTATAAACTTTGTGCCAATATCTATGACCAATTCAGCCATTTTCATACTTCTTCTCCAATGCCTCTACAACCTCTTTGACGTTCTCTATCGGCAAACCTATTATGTTGGAATAGCTCCCGCTAAAACTCTCTACAACCTGCTTGTCCTGTATACCGTACGCGCCCGCCTTGTCTAGCGGATTGCAAACGTCGATATATTCGTCTATCTGACTATCGCTCAAACTCTTGAATTTGACGATGGATTTGACGTAAAATGTCACTCTCTCGCCGTGGTACGATACGCATACACCCGTGTAGACGCCGTGTCTCTTGCCGCTGAGCTCTCTAAGATAGCGCCTTGCGACCTCTTTGGTGTGAGGCTTACCGTAAACCTTGCCGTCGTAATATACTATAGTATCTCCGCTGACTACGCACGCGTCGGGATAGAGACTGTCTATATCAGCCATCTTGACGGTGGCAAGGTAGGTTACGATTTTGCTAGGTCTTGCATAACCGCACCTCTCTTCCACGTCCTTGGTCACCACTTGCACGTCGTCAAATGCCGTGCTCATCAGCTCTCTTCTACGAGGCGACTTGGACGCCAAAATTATACGCATATTACGCCTCGGCTACCTCGTCGATATCGCTCTTTGCCTTTTTGCCTTTGTTTCTCTTGAGCTCTTTGAGCTTGGCTTTATCTCTCCTTACTACCAATTCTTTGAAGTCCCAATTGCCGTCCATATCCTTGGCAAACTTGGACAGCTTGTTGGCGGATTTTTCTCTCTGCTCCTTTACTTCACTCTCTCTGGTGCACTTGGCGTACCAATATGCAGCCATCTCGCCGTCAACCTCTACGATACCCTTGATACCGCTCTCGTAAGCCTTGGCTAAATCGAAGTATACTTTGCTATCTCCACACTTGCCGAGGTTGACCTTCCATTCAAACGCCTTGACAGGGTCCTTGTCGATACCCGCCAAGCCTTGGTCGTATATCTTGTACAGTATGCTAGTTGCTTGCGCGTTGCCCGCCTCAGCCGATTGCATATAAAACTTGATTGCCGTGTCGATATCTTGAGCCAATCCGCATTGACCTTCTATGTACCAATTGCCCAAAACGTACATTGCGCCTGCATTACCTTGTTGAGCAAGCTCGCTCATCTCTCTATAAGCCTTGTCGTTGTCTTGCGTTACGCCCGCACCCGTAAGGTAACAGCCCGCAAGTCCCGCCTTGGCTTCTTCATAGCCCGCTTCAACGGCTTTGGAATAGTACTCAAAGCACTTGTCAGGCTTGTTGTTGTCGGGATGAATAGACTTGTCGCACAGTTTGCCTAGTTGGAAATACGCAGGAGTATATCCCGCCTCGGCCGCACTCATAAGGTACTTCTCCGCCTTGGCAAAGTCTGCGTCTACGCCTAAGCCCTCGGCGCATATAATACCTATATAGTACATTGCGATAGGATTGTGATGCTCTGCCGCCTCTTTGAAATAGGCAATGGCGGTAGGATAATCTTGGTCACAACCAAAACCGCTCAACGCGCATACGCCGAGCGCAACGGTTGCTTGAACGACTCCCTCTTTGTGCGCCTTGAGGAAATATTCGTACGCCTTCCAATAGTCTTGCTCTACGCCAAGTCCCAAGTCGTACATATATCCCTTGCAGTAGCTTGCCATAGGCAAAACGTTTTCGTCTATCTTATTGAGGAAATTCCACGCTTTGTCGTAGTCGGCTCTGATACCGTCGCCCTTGACGTATTTGATAGCAAGCGCGAGTTGAGCGTTTTGACAACCGCTCTTGGCAGATTGAGCAAACTTGCGTATTGCGTCCTTTTGCAACAAAATGGCGTAAGACTTGTTCGCTATTGCGGAAGGATCGTTGAGTATCCTCTTGGACTCGAGTTCTAGTTGCATACCTTCTTGGAACAAACTATAACAGTTGTTCTTAGCTTTGGCTTTGTCAAAATACTCGTCGGCAATATTTTCTTTCTTTTTGCCCTTTTTACCCAATATGCCACTGCTGTACATTACGCCAAGACTGTACTCGGCGAGTCCGTCCTCGGCTTTGACGCCTTTGAGATAGTACTCTTCGGCTTTTTTGAGACTGACCGGCACGCCGTATCCTTGCAGATAACTGTAAGCAACGAAATTGTAAGCCTCGGGATTGGTCTTGGAAGCCTTGATTGCAAGTTTTAGACCCTTGACGTCGCTTTGTGGTACGCCTACGCCTTCGTTGTACATTCTCGCAAGCAATAAGCCTGCTTTTCCGTCTTTTTTTGCAGCTTTGGTAATCTTTTTTACATCCATACGCAACCTACTTGTATTTATAATATTATTATTTTAGCATATTTTTTCGTCGATATCAATACGCTTCGTACAGCTTTTTTATTTATTTTAGATTGAATTTTTGACAAACAAAACGGACCTTACGGTCCGCTACGTTTGTTTTATGATTACAATATTTGCAAATTCTTCTTGTAGGCTCTCCTAAAGTCGCCGACAGCCGTCATTGCGTCTTTGATTTCCAACGAGCAGTCGCCGTCGCTCTCCGTCTTCATAATTACGCTATCGCCAAGCACGTCGCACGTGATATTGGTGATGACGCTACTCATACTTCTATCGAGGCTCTCTGCTATCCTTACGATTACGCCGAGTTTGAGTATTGCGTCGAGGTCCTCTTCGGTGAGCATATCGCGATATTTCATAAACTCAACAGTGTCGATATCGCCCTTACGGTGCATTGACGCCACGAAAGCCGCCATTACCAAATCTTTGTGCGATATGCCGTAAAGGTTGCTATTGAGAATGATATAGTTGGAATGCTTGTGATGGTTGTAATACTTGATATGATTGCCACAGTCGTGTAGCATTGCGGCAGTCCTCAACACTTTGACGTAAGCCCTTGGCAGTTTGTGCAACACTTTGAGCTGTTTGAAGAGTTGTATAGACAAAGTGTAAACTTGCTCGGCATGAGTGATATTCTCGCCAAAGAAATTGAGCAACGAGTAGATGCTGTGTCCGAGCACGTCGCTGATTGGCTTTTCGTTGGTGGAAGGCACGGCGTATTTGAACATCGTTCCTTCCCTAAGTCCGCTGCCCGATACCACCAATTCTTCGGAATTGGTAAAGGAAGCTATGGCTTTGATTGCCGACAAGGCGGCAGGGAATATGTCTGCTCTGACGCTGGACAAGCCTTTGATTTTCATAGTTTTGTCAAGGTCGAGAGTCTTGATATTGTTGTAGATACTGTTGAACTCGGCAATAGGCACGACGTAGTTGTGCGTCATATCGAGAGGATACTTTTTGAGTTTTCTGCTTATCTTGCCTATGTTGCGGAAAGCACCGCCTACACCTATGAGCTTGGTGTCAGGCAAAAGCTCTTTGAGCCAATCGTACTTGTCAAGCTCTTGCAAAACGTACTCCTCGACTCTCTCGGCTCTCTCTACCGAAGAAAGCTCCATATCCTTGAACATATCCGTCAAAACAACCGAACCGATAGGCAACGTGGCGTGCGCCAACAAACTCTTGCGATTGTAATATATTATCTGCGTGCTACCGCCGCCGATGTCGACTATGACACCGCGTGGTATGTCCATAGAATTGATGACGCCTTGATAGACGAGTTGAGCCTCTTCGTCGCTATCGAGCACTCTCAATTTGATGCCCGTGGTAGCTTGAACTTCGTCAAGAAAGCCTCTTTGATTTTTTGCTTTGCGCACCGCCGCGGTAGCGTAAGCGTAGATATGCTCCACCTTGTTGGCGTCGCATAGTCTTCTAAACATTTTGAGCGTTTTGATAGTTTGGGCGACTCTCGCAGGCTGCAAAAAGCCGTCCAGCTCCATATCTTGAGCTAGACGTACCGTCTCTTTGAGTTCGTCGAATACGGTAAAATAACCGCCTTCCAAAATGTCAACCAAAACAAGTCTGAGCGAATTCGATCCTAAATCTATTATCGCAATTTTTTCCATATACTCTTTACCTCTAAATTTATTCCACTATAATTGTATCATACCTTTTTTATAATGTCCATACCCTATTTTTTGACAAAATCGGTTTTTTTAATTATTTTTAAACAAAAATATAATCAATAATTGTATCTGGGAAAGGTTTTTATTTTTTTTTGACTCAGTCTTGAGCAAGCAGCTTTTGACTATATCTCTCAAGATAATCTTTGAGAATATCCATTACGGCGTAGTATTTGTTGATATCTCTCTCTAAAAACGGGTCGGGAACAGCCTTGTATTTTCCGTCCACAAGCTCGGATAGCGTTATAAACTTTTTGCGATATTTGCATGGCGTGACGAGCTTGTTGGTGCGAGTCATTCCTACGATGACGTCGGCAGTCTCGAACAAGTCTTTGTCAGTCCACTTGAAGGCAGGTCGGTGCGAGTCGATATACGCTTCGTCAAAGCCCTCTCTAAGCAATGCAAGTTTGGCTTTGGGATGAATTTTTGACGACTTGTTAAACACCGCCGCACTACGTATCCAAGTGACTTTCTCGGCAAGCTTTGGGTCGGCTTGAACCATTCTTTTGAAGACGTATTCGCAATACGGACTGCGACAAATGTTGGACGAGCATACGAATAAAATTTTCATTGTTTTCTCCTATTATTTTTGGGCAAATTCTACCATCTGAGCTATCATATCGTCAAGAAAATCCGATATGATTTTTTGGTCTTTTTGAGAGCATTTTTGAGCAATACACAGCTTTCCCCGCCCGCAAAAACGTTGAAAGTCACCTGTACGTACGGTTTGTATTTGGTCGCGCCATTCATAAAGGCATCGGTCATCTCCAACCCGTCGAGTTTGACTTTTGAGGGTCGACGGTGCCTATGTTGGACATACCTATTAAAGGATTGACGTAGCCGATTCTTATTGCCGTCTCGGCTACCCGTCTTTATCTCCACGTCCTCGCAACTGCCCGCGCGTAAATAATTGTTGTAACACTCGACGAATTTGCCTAATAAATAGCCGAAATCTCCTCCGTCAAAGCACATGTGATTGACCAAAAACGCTATTGCGCTCTTGGTGTCGTCTTGCACGATAAAGACGCGTATCTGCAACTTCTCTTTGTAACTAAACGACTGAGATATGCACTCAAAAGCCGCCTTTTATACGTCGTCGGTATCGACTACCTACACGAGTTGTCCAACTTCGTTAAGGTCGTTGACCACCCATTTCGGTCAAAAAATCCAGCTCTAAAAGTGCTTCGCAATACTTCGACTCGGTCTACTATATGACCTATGGAAGCACGGACGGCTACCGAGTCAACTACTCCGTCAAACCACAAAATCGCGTGCATCATTCTATCGTAATAATTGCGAAAAAATGAACTGCACCATGTCCCATAATTGGGCTTCGTTCTTTTTCATAACCCTCTCATTTTTGCGGATTTTCCCCAACTAAAATAATATCATAAAGCAATCTCCACTTCAATACCGTTGATAAAAATTAAACAAATTAAAAAGGTTTTTTGTTAAAAATTATGCCAAAAGTTTAATTTTTCTCAGCAATATCGTCAATATCCTTGATTTTTTCGGCGAGAGTATTTATAATTGTATAGCAAGCGTGGAGACGTATCGAAGTGGTCGTAACGAGAACGACTCGAAATCGTTTTGTCACTAACGTGGCACGAGAGTTCGAATCTCTCCGTCTCCGCCATTTGAAGACACCATTGAAATCCGAACCCTCAAAGTTCGAATGACAATGGTGTCTTCTTATTTTTCCCTTTATTTAAGCGGCTTTTAGAAGTCGCTTTTTTAATTTTTATATTAGACTGCAAAACAGAAAAACTCAAAATCGGCATACAATTAAAATCAAAATATTGTTTTTGAACCCCCATAGTCCGATTACTCATTATGAGAACTTCCGAATATTGCTGAATATTCACGTTCTTTTTGTTCGGGAGTCTTGTATTGAATCTTGGCGTGAGGGCGGCGTGTGTTATAGAAATCCATATAATCATTAAGGGCTTGGAATAACTCGCCTTCTGTGCGATATTTCTTTCTATATAATTCTTCTCTTTTTAAGGAGGCGAAGAAAGACTCGATAACGGAATTGTCGTATGGAACATATGGACGGGAGAACGAGCGAGTAATACCTAACGATTTTATATAATCATTTAAGGTCTTGGAACAATAATTTGCGCCTCAATCAGTATGAAAAATCAATGAGGATGACGGCTGTCGATTTTCATAGGCTTGCCTGAAAGTTGTTTTTATGAGTTGCGTACTATTTTTCTTGCCTGCTCTATAAGCGATAACTTTTCGTGCATATAAGTCGATGATAACGCAAATATAATACGATTTGCCGTTGCATTTGAAATAAGTGATGTCACTTACCCACACTTGATTGGGTGCGTCTGGATCGAATTCTTGATTAAGATAATTTTTGTGCCTTTTTATGTCATCGGTATAAAGTTTCTTTGCTTCCTGCCGAATGCTTACAAGCCCCATATCTTTCATTAATTCTCGTACCATTTCATCGCTTACTTTAACTCCTTTATTTCGTAAGATGGCAGCTATTTTTCTTGCACCGAAAATTTGACTGTTTTCATCGAAAACCTCTTGTATTTGGATGCGGAGAGCTTCTCGCCGTTTTGCATACCACGTATTATCTCTTTTATTGCGAAGAATGTGGTTGTAATATGTTCCTCGGGAAATGTCTAACGCGTCGCAGATCATATGAACACTATATTCGCCGGATAATTATTCCGCTGCATATAATTTTTGCTTTAACGGAGCATTAGGTAAAATATTTGTTTTTTTGATAATTTCGATAATACCCTCTAACCGCTTTACTTTAGCTTCAAGTAGATTGAAGTTTCGCAAGTTTATCTCCTTGCGTTTGACTTCCACCTGATCATTTCTGTAATCCGATAGCCATTTGTAAAAGGTGCTTTTTGAAATTCCGACAGACTTTATAATACTTGTAGGCGACTCGGATTTTGATATGTAGCGTTTCAAGATTGCCTGTTTTTCTTCGTTTGTAAATTTTGATTTCATGATACAATCCTCCTTTTGAAAATTATATCATGTAAATAGAATAAGCAACGACATTTATGATTGAATATGTTGTTTTTTATGATATAATGTTATTAAGAAATTATGCCAAGGAGGAGCAAGGTGTATTACTACTTTGTGGATACGAAAAATGGGTCATTGATTTTCCAAAGAGATATTCCAGAGGGTGAGTTTAATGAATTAATGAAACATATTAGTAAAGTTTCAAATATGAAAGTAGACAACAATAGGGTGCAGTTCGTTAATCAAGAATATGCTAAATTTATGAAGTTGTTAAAGGAGTTGGGACAAGCTAAAACTCTTTATGATTACACTCAAATTCAATCGGCACTTTCAAACTATCTTTTCTACTTCAAGAAATATTTAGATAACTGGGAAACTCATCTTGCACGAACGTATGGAAAAAAATCGACAGAATATAAATGTTTCAAAGAAGCGCAGTCCAATGAATACGATAACTACATGGAATATCGTATTATGTACCGCTTGAGAAATTTTGATCAGCATTGTGGAAATATAATATGTCAAATTTCGATCGGTCTTGATGAAGATGGAAATGAAAAAGATCAAGTTTTTACTCAACGAGATAGATTGCTTGAGCAGTTTGGCGAATGGAAACCCGAAGAAATTGACTTTATTAAAAAACAGGAAGAGCGTATTGATTTATTGCCTTTTGTGATACAATTTCAAAAAAGTATAACTCGTATACACGAAAAAATAATGCAAATTCATTTTAATGAAGATTTTTACATCTCTTGTGCAAAAATAATTATTGCAGCAAATGAGTTTGAAAACGAGGAAGATATCAGCATAGCTAGAAACGAGATAGAAATGAATGCTGAATTTTGGAACGCCCCTAACAAAAAACAGTTAAGCCTAACTCATTTGGATACAAGTACGTGCAAACACTTATTGCAAATGCATATTAAAAGTAATTTTAATTCGATAAAAATACTTTTTCATGGAGAGCATTATAACAAGGGCTTGAATAATTGTGCAATTCCTATAGATAATGATGTTGTTCAAAAGGTTTCATCTGCTGAATCTATAGATTTGAACGGGCAAAAAATGCTACGTCTTTCGCTGAGTCTTTCGTTTGACACAGGAGAAATGTGTGCTGTATTAGCGGATGCGCGGTTTAATTATAAACAAATAAAACAAATACAAACGGCATATTCGCTTTATATAGCTGCCCTTTGTAAGGAGCCTATCACAAGGAGATAAAACAAATAGATTAATGTGATTTATATTTTATCACAGGAGTTCAAGTCCATACGAAAACTTCCCCAAATATCTTTTTTGTCCGTCTTACACAACACCCTAAGTTGTATTAGGGTGTCTTTTTTTCGGAGAGATTTGGGCGCTTCGCTCCCGACGGCCTTGCCGTCCGAACTCTCTACTCGTTGCACGCTCACTTCTCGTTCGCTGTTACTTCTCCATTTATATTTTCACAAAAAAGTTGTTCTACCAATCAAATATTGTTTTACTTTTTATTGGCTATTAATAGATAACTCACGTCAATTATGCCAAACGAAAAGGCAAATTCGGAGGAAAAGAAAAGCCGTAAGACAAATTGCACATAATCTGCAAATAAGATGTTCGGGATAAGGTACGCAATGAAACGGAAAATAAGCGAGAGGCGAAAAGCGGAGGAATGCCCAAAGCGGTTCAGCGGGCATCTCCGCTCGCCCTCGCTTTTCCGTTCTGCGACCTTCCGAATCTATGCAGGCGTGTGCTTGTCTGGCGGAGCGAAGCGACGCCACTTGTCTATGACAAGCACACGCCATGGTGCCAAAATTTATAATCGGGCATAATTAAATGTTTTCTTTCTGTTAATTATTTGATGAAGTTAAATTTAGCACGAACCTGGAATCGATTTCAATGATTCCAGGTTCGATAGTTTTATACGTAATTGAAAAACATTGAAGCTTTGTTTTTTATATTAAAATAGCATTTCGTATTTTTCTATCAACATTGCCAATTCGTTCAAATTGGTTAAACCTTTGCCTATCGCAACTTTCAGATATTGTCCGTTAAATGCGTTGAAAATTTCTTCCGAAACAGGAATCAAAGCATTAAACTCTACGTATGTAAACAATCCGTATGTTGCAATATCCTGACTCATCGCATCCTCATCGTATCTCATAGTGTCAGGATCCACCTCAAATATATTTATTAACCCTTCCGTTGCTCCCGGCATAGATAACATCCCGTTCACATAATAACACAAATGTCCGTAAGTTACAGGGCTCCATGCAGTTGTATATTCCGTTGTTACAACAACATCTGTTAATATAGCTTCACTTGACACCATCTCTCCGTTCTCATTTATCGTTTGTTTAACAAACGCGTCTCCGATATATTGATCAGCATCAGTTCTTAAAAACACATACTCATTCAGGTCTTTATTCCAGAATGCATGTTCCCCAATTACTTTTACGCTTGTCCCGTCAGAAAAATACAAATTCAATATCTGGTAACAACGTTGTTCGTCGCTATCTATAAACAGTATCGGAGCGGAATCAAAGTCCCCTGTAAGCATATTCCATACAAGCAACTCCTCATTTCCCGTTAAATCTTCAACCGCCTTCTGACTACCGTCTGCTAAAGTAATCATCGTGCCATCTGAAACGCACATTTCATTGTGCACATTAAAAGAAAATGTATCCGAAGTATTATATGTCGTTCCACTTCTCGTCATCGAACAATTAAGAGTCAAAGTATAGGTACCGTCTGCCAAACCGGATGATGAAAAACTTAAAACGCTATTCGTAATAGACGTATTACTTAGCAACCCTACGCGAACAGTACTAACATGTGAATTATTGCCATTTAACGGTACAACATTGCCAGCACTGTCTGTCAATGTTAAAGTTACAGTCCCCGAAATTTCTGTCCAAGCATTATAGGCTGAAACTGTACCTATTTCAAAATTTATAGGGATATCCCCCATAATTGTCAGCATATCAGGATCGTTAAACATATACAAATAATCGCTGGATAAAGTTACTTTTCCGTTCCATTTATACCAACTCTCATTGTAACCGAATCCGTCCATAACTGTAAAAGGTCGATTAACCGCAAACATATATGAAGCAGTATTCTGTTCTGAATACTCCCATCTTGTAAAATAGCTTGTCATATTTAAAGTATATACCCCTGATGGCAGTTGACTTGTATCAATATTATATGTAGTACCTGACAATGTTACATTATTAAGCAACCCGACGTCGACATTACAAATATTGGTTTGCAAGACATTTCCACTGGAATCCGTCAAATTGAATGTAATCTGCCCGTCAATAGCAAACCAAGCATTGTTACTAGATTTTGTACTTACTTCAAAACTCAAAATAGAGTCTCTGACAATTAGAATATCGTCTTCAACTTTACTGTAGCCATCGTCGAAATTGATCATTTTCACTGTGCCTTTCCATGAAAAATCTTCTCCTTGGTATCCAAAATCATCAAATGTAGTAGTTACCAGTCTTGAATAATCAAATTCATTTCCCATAATAGCTGCAAACGTAAGCAGCATATTATATTTACAAACAAGGCAAAAAGGCTTATTCGAATTAAGCATTGTACAACTTTCACTAGGTTTAAACCAATTATCTGCTTCATTATCAAATCCGTTTTCATTTCTGTCAACGCCGTGAGACAATGGAACCGCCCCTATTCCTGCTACTCCTACAAATCTTTTCCATTTTATTTGCTGCAAATTATTTGTCTGTGTCATATTCGGCGCTTCTCGCCCAGAAAAATCTCCATCAGAAGGATAGTAGTACTCATCTGCCAGCCCTGCTAAAGTATGTCCCATTTCATGGACTATAGTTCTACTCATACTTGATGACAAGGAAACAACCGCTATGCTTCCACCTGTTCCGCCATGTCTTGATGAGTTACATATTACTATTTCTAATGCTGAATTAGGTTTTTTTTAATTCTTCAACTTTATTTTCTTTAGTAACTACCAACGCTCTCTCTATCGGTACTGACGCTTGAGATTGTCCATAGTAAAAACTACTTCCAAAATAATTATCAACAATATAATCATTTAAATTTACATTACCATATTCCGATTGGCTAATATCCAAGCTGACTCCTGATTCATTTGAAACCACCTCAATTGCATAAACTGTGAATATATCTTTAAATTGGTTGAATGGTATTATGCCTTCGATTCCTGACGACTCATCTCCAAAAATATCGTTTACTGCAGCTTGTGCTTTTTCGAGAAATATATCTTGCTCAGATTCTGTAAAACCATCTCCCATTATCGTAATAACAATGCTTGAACTATCTGGTCTACCACTATCTAGTAACTTATGTTCCGTAAAATTTTGCACAGTATTACTAACAAGCAATTCATCTTGTACTAATATATCATGTCTTTGTATGTTATCTACTTTTTCTATATCACCATTATTCGAAAATACTTCAAGATAATCTCTATCTTGGGTTGTTGTCAAAAGCGAATTGCTTTAGGCTATGTTTATTGTGCTCTCTTCTGCAACAACAACATTTGAATTAATAACTATGCAAATTATTGCAATAAATACAATACATACCATCCAAAGGCACGATGCTGTTGCACTGTATAATTTTTTGTTTCTCATATTGTGTTCCCCCTATAATTTTATTTATTTTCAATAAGTGCTCCAATATGAACACCTGTTTCATCAAGTAGAACTGTATATACAACGTATTCCGAATCCTCAGCCATATAATAACGCTTGTCGTTGGTCGCGACAGGAGCGCCTACATTGCATATTCTGATAAAGTTGTAGCCTTTATCAAATTTATCCGCGCCGATATCGTCCACATATATTTCCGCTCTGTAAGGAACGTCTATATCGTAAAATTCGTAATTTTCAGATTCTGATTTTTTTATCTCGACTTTTACACCTATCGGATAACTTATATCCAACGCGAAGAATCTGAACCATACCTGTTGCCCCGAATCGTAGTTTTCAACCCCGTATTCCGGATTTACGGGTTTTTCCAGTTTTACCTTTTCTTCCGAATACGTATATCCGTCATCTTTTTTAAGCTGATAAACTTTGCCTGAATTTTTAACGGTCACCGTTATTATACCGTTCTTTACTGTAAACGTCTTACCCACGCTTTTGTCGGGATTATTGAGTTTCATAGAATAAACGCCGTCAACATCGCTGAGATAATAAAGATTTTTCCCACCTTTAAAGCTCTCTGTAAGCATGTCGTCGATAACGACGAAATAGTTGTAATCTTTTTCTTCTGAACTCATCAGCTCGTCCGAATACGCAAATTCATAAACTCCATTTTCTAAAGCCGTATTGTTTTGCAGATAAGTAATATTGCCGTTTTCGTCTAAAGTAACTTTATATTCTATACTGCCCGACCCCGTTTTTATAAACAGGTTTTTGCCGCCGTCTATCAAAGGATAATCCTGAGCATTGCCTAATTTTATATAATTGTCGCCCTGAGAGAACTCTTGCAGAGGAATTGCAACAGACAAAACGCCGTCTTCACTCATAACGGTACCGTAAATCTTATAATCCTTGCTGTCTGCGGTTTTTATCTCTACCAATATCCCGTTTATCGCCTGATCTGAATATTTTCCGCTTAAAGACACGTAATCGTTGCCGTCTTCGGAGAAAGTCGCAGGCTCGAGAACAGGTATCAGGGACTCTTGCGTAATATCTGAATACTTGTAATCTTCGTCTTGAACATATTCAGTCTTTTCTCCTTTATCGTCGAGGATCAGCTTGTTTCCTGAAAGCGTAACAGACAAGGTTCCGTTTTTCGAATCGGCATTATAACATACTTTTCCTTTTTTCAATTCGTACACGCTGATCTTGCCTTCTTCGGAAACCGTCATCTTATCGCCAATGACCGCAACCCAATCTGACGGGACTTCATCAGTTGTTTTTTCTGCGCCAGGCAGCAAAAATACTCCGTTTTTTATCGTGTCGCCTTGAAAAGAGTCATCGCAAGCAACCATGCATGTCGCAAAAATTGTTATCACAACAATAGTCAACAATATAAAAGTTTTCTTTTCCATAACCTTTCCTCCTTATTTTTGATCACTATTCTTGGCTAAAAACTTTTCTATAGATGTCAAACGACAAATAATCTCCATAAATTTCATTGTTGTCTGTAAATATAGAATTCTCAACAGTAGAATTTAATATTATGAACGACATCAACAATACTATTAAAAGGAATAGTATGTAGATAAAATTATTTTTTATATTCCGTCTATCTTTTTGCATAAAATACCCCCTAAATAAATTTAATTTATATTTGTTTCTTTATCCCAAATTGGTACTTTTTTTGATAGATACGCTACTGCAACACTATTTAAATTTATAAAAATAGTCTTTACATTCCTCTGATAAAGGCTGACATCGTAATCAGCATAAGTGTCAAAAGCATATTCGTCAATAATTTTCAATCCATCGTTTAAAATGTATTGAGCTACATTTAGATGAACAGGAAAAAATACATTACCAATGTGTTCAAGAGTGCTTAGAAAGACAACCTCCTTAAGATCTCGCAAAATCACAATCTCGTCTGGTCTTGATAAAATATCTTTCACTCCTTCATTGAAGATTATCTTTTGCACATAATCGCTAGCAAAAAATGTCCTATAAGCTTTTGGTGAACTAACTGTTATTTTTAAGCGAAGGCGAATCAAAGGCCCCGCTATTTACAGTTAATACTGTTTCTTTAATATGAATTTCCGTCAAAGCACATCCTAAAAATGCACCATCTCCGATACTTGTAACACCATCGGGCAATTCAAAATCAGAAGAAAATTGCATGCAATACTCATAACATGATGGCGCGAAATATTTAATATTTTTATTTGGTTTTGTTACAAGTTTTTTTTGCTGGCCAACGTATAAGTGTCTCACCACTTTTAGAATACAGTACTCCATCAACACTTTTAACAGCAGGGTGATTCTCTACAACATAGATATTTTCCAGGTCTTGAGCTCCCCACATCGCCCAATATGGATCATCTATATCTATGGTAACTTCTTTTTTGCCGTTTAATTCCATGTGTATAGGATCTTCCTGAAAGTTGTCTTCATTCTGTTTGGGTCCATAATAGAAGCCTTCTTCCCAAATTTGAGGCATGCTATCAATTTCCTTTTCGTTTTTGTTTTCTTCAGGCTTGTTATCTTGACAGGCAATAAGTGTAAACAAGGACAAAAGCATAGCTATAATACATATGCAAATTATTTTAAATCTATAACATTTCATATTTTCCTCCTTTTTCAAACACAATTAAACTCCTGCGACAACAAAAGACATAAGAAAATTATAAGAATTTTCTTATGTCCCTAATTTTCTCATATCCTCACCCCCTTTTTATTATTAATTCTAACTTTTATTATTCTTTCGTATAAAATACTCCTACGGGTTATTTGTATTTTTATTGTACCACAAAAATATATGTTTGTAAATATAGCTTTTAAAATTGGATATTGATATTAGTAGAGTTATCAGCATTAAAAAACGATAAAATTTAGATTATGTTTCGCTTTAAGTGTCCATAAAAATATGTCACAGTCTTGATACAAGCGGCGTCGCTTCGCTCCCGACGGCTTGCCGTCCGAACTCTCTACTCGTTGCACGCTCACTTCTCGTTCGCTGTTACTTCTCCATTTATATTGTCACAAAAAAGTTGTTCTACCAATCAAATATTGTTTTATTTTTATTGGCTATTAATAGATAACTCACGTCAATTATCAATATTGAAATATAGAAAAGTGTATGCTATACTAAATATATGAATGAAACAATATTTGCCATACTAAATAATCACGAAATAGAAGATGAAAAGGTTGCAAAATCAAGAGAAAAACTTATTGAGACTATCAAATATGAGTTTGCTAATGCCGATGAAATTTTAGCAAAGGCTTTTGATCTTATTGAGCAAAATATCAATCCGCTAGAAACGGAAGACGGCGTTGTTCGCTTCCCTATAATTCCTATACGCAAAGATGAAGGACTGCACGTTCGCAAGCATACCACGAGTCAAATTCCATATATTCATTCGCATACGTTCTATGAACTGATATTTGTAAATAAAGGCAAGTGCATACAACTAATCGACGACAAAAAAATAATAATGAATCAAGGCGACTTGTGCATTCTATCCCCTCAAATAAAGCACGCTATAATGCCAAGCACCGAAAAGGACGTCATTATAAAAATAGTAATACCTATTGACGTCTTTAATCATATTAACGTGAACGCACACTTTGATGAGCCAATCACAATGATACGTAACGTGAGCATCGAAACGGAATATTTATTATTCAAAACATTAAAAGAGAGTTTTGCTAGTGACGACTTGATTAACGTAACTATAGAAAATTATCTTGCCTTATTGTTCGTTGAATTGGTAAGAAGTAAAAATATTGATAGCATTTTTTTGGAAAAAATTACGCAATACATATATGCAAATATGGAGAATGCCACCCTAGACAATCTGGCGAAAAGTCTAGGCTATAACAAATCATACTTGAGTAGAATTATCAACCAAAAAACTAACAAATCTTTTAGTGATTTGCTGACGGAAATTCGCATGCAAAGGGCAAGTCAAATGATATTTGATAATATACGTATCGACGATATTGCACAAGCCGTCGGGTACAAAAACACGTCGGGATTCTATAAGCAATTCAAAAAATATTATGGCATGACTCCCATTGAATTGAAGCAACTTGTATAGTAAATTTTGGACACATAATGGTAATCACAGGATATTGCGGAGGTCGCTAAACTCTATTATAATGAAATTATAGAGGTGACGTTATGAAAGTTGAAAGAATTATTCCAATAAAAATAACAAAATACGATGCCGAGAAATATATCAAAATCATAGCACGAGAGCAAGGTTTTGACGTCGCAAAAATCAAATGCCTTGGCGGTGGTTCGTTTGGTATGGCTTATCTTGTCAATACTTCTAACGACGAATTGGTCATCAAATTCCTAAGAGCAACCGATATGCTCGACAATGAAATCGCTTCACTCGATATTCTATCCAAAAACTGTCCTATCCCCTTCCCAAAAGTCTTGTTCGCTCGAAAAGCCGATAATGATATCCCGTTAGATATGTATGCTATGACTAAAGTAGCAGGTAAGAACGCATTTACTAGTTTTGGATTTTTACTCGCAAGCAAGAAAAAACGCATGCAATTCGCCGATGACGTAACTACGGCTCTGCACCAAATACATCAAGTCAAAAGCGATAAGTTTGGCAGTATTTCTAATGCAACATACGACACGTGGTTGGATTTTTATAGAGAATTTGCCATAGCCATACTTGAAAAAGCAAGAGAGTTGCACTCCGATAATCAATTGAGCAATAAGATAATGCAAGCTATGGAAAAAGCGTGGACTTGTTTTGACGTTATATTTGGTGAAGAAGTGAGCGAGGCTTGCCTTATACACGGCGACCTTAACCTAGCAAATATATTTATTGACAATGGTAAACTGTCTGCATTTATCGATCCTCTCAATACGATGTATGCCGATAGAGAGTATGACCTATTTCAATTCGACAATCTAACGGGTAAAAGATTCAAACTCAGCCAAACGTATATTGAAAAATACGGTGCAAGTAAATATTGCCAAGAAAAACTTGCGTTTTACGGTCTATGGAACGAGGTATATTGCTACATTAAGTCGGGCGTACTTGTCAACGTGATTATGAATCCGCTTGTCAAAAATATGAATAAGGTCGTAAAATCATTATGACCTCGTTGCTTACCTGCCTCACAAGATTGGGTATCAAAGCATATACCTACAAATATAGAAAAAATCATATTTCTCTATCCAATAACATTAAACTAAAAAATAATCGATATAATCCTAAAAATTTTTGTCTTGAAGTTTTGACCGGCGATGAAAGGTATAGTATCGAGAAGTTGTCGTACAAATACTCTAAGAGCAATATCAATATCATTTTTTTTCACGGTGGCGGTCCATGCCAACCTATGAGCAACTTATATCATAAAGTAGCCGAAAAACTAGCAAAACTCACCGATGCAATAGTGTATAGTATCGATTACGTGCCCAATCCCGATTACGTTTATCCTGCATTGCACGATATTTGTTATGACGCTTGCGTTAGACTAGAAAAGATAATTGATTTTGACAACACGATTATGATTGGCGATAGTTTCGGGGCTAATCTAATGACGTCGACTTGTCATAAGTTGCAAAGCAACGGCTACAAAATGCCAAAGAAACTTATATGTATATCCCCCTACGTCGACCTTGCGCTAACGGGCGACTCGTATGAATTTAATTGCCACAAAGACCCAATGTATTCTCTACCTAAAAATCAAAGTTACGAGGATTACGGTCACTATTTAAGGAAAAAGAGCTCTTACGTTGGCGACGCTTGCCCTTTTGAGCCATATCTTTCTCCCGTATATCTTGAATATAAAGACTTTCCGCCTGTATTCATTCAAGTAGGAAGTTACGAAACTGATTTATCCGATAGCATTACACTGAAGTCTGCCTTAGAAAAACACGATAACAACGTAACGCTCTCCATATACGACGGACTTTTTCACGATTTTCAATATTTTGCTCCCTTCCTTAGGGAAAGTAAAGTTGCGTGGAAAGAGATTGGGAATTTTATTAGACAATAAAATACGTTATTCTATTTTCTAATCCCATATAACTATTGGAAAATCCACAAATATATTTAGTAGCCTCATAATTCAATTTAGCTTATTATCATTTCTCAAACATCATAAGTTATATCGGAATGTTGTATTTATGATACCAAAGTTGTTTTTACAGTTGCATTGTCTAGTGGACATGCTATAATGTTGGACAATAAACAGCAATTCGGAGGTGAAACGTATAAATAGGGACATGTCGGTGCAATGTGAGAATGGCATTATCAATATTCGTGTAGGGGCTATTATCCTAAAGGACGGAAAACTCCTTATGGTCGGGAATAATACAGCCTTTACTCTCCCCTATCATAGGCGCACCCCTAGGTCCGAGAGCAATGGTACTGTGCTTTGCAAAGAAGATCGATTGATGATTTTTGACGACACGTATTGAGTTTTGGATATTACTTAAAAAAATCGAGTGGTATGATGCCACTCGATTTTGTTTGCAATAGTCTTGCTATACACTCAATCTATGATATTGTCGTTGTTGAAAACGGGATCGGAGAAAAACTCCGCCAAATCAATACCCAACCCCTGACACAACTCAAAGATAATGCGGACGTTGACTGCCGTATTCCTCATCTTCTTGATGTCGGCAATGGTAGTTTGATTGACTCCCGACAACATAGACAATCTATACCCCGTCATATTTCTCTCTTCCATAAACGCAATTAGTCTCTTGGACAACGCCTCGGCAATAGTCATACTCTCCTCCAAAATAATAAACTTTGGCTTAGTAGTATTATAGTTATATCAATAAGGTAAAATACTAAGCGAATATTTAGTATTTTTCTTGATTTTAGCTCAGTATTTTGCTATTATTTATATTGAGGAACAACGTGATTATTACTTTTTGCGGTCATACAGATTATATTGAACGACCAAATGATGGAAAAATATGTTGCTACTATTTAATTCAATAATTAGACAAAGCAATGTTTGTTTTTATCTCGGTGGGTATGGCAACTTTGATAAATTTGCTATGGCGAATAAAATCCCAAAATAAATAGAAACGGTTGATAACCGTTTCTATTTATTTTCGTATATCATTGATTTGTTGATACTCTTGCTAAATCAACGTTGTCCTTAGTCCTATCCGTCAACTCGGCGACAGGGTTTTTGCTACGCTCGCTACGGTAGTCTTTGCCGTACTTTTTGATATATTGCTCTATCACGACGTGGCTCGCAACCTTGCCGAGATTTTTGTTGACCATACTGTTGTAGCGATAAAAGTCGCTGTCTTCGGTGAGGTCTTCCACTCTGATAAAGCCTTCTCTATCGGCGGTAATGGTGACGGTATTTTTGAGTACGTCTTGAATATAGTCGATATTGCCTTCAAACTTGAGCAGTTGCGGGAAGTCGCCTCCGCAGGTAAATACCGATTGCCAAGGCTTGCCCTCGTATTTGTACAACAGCTCGGCAACTCTCTGCAAGTGTCCGCACTCTTCGAGATAGAATTGGTGCCACAGCTCCTTGATAGTAGCGTCGGTTTCGTCTTCGTAGCAACTATAATATAGATAGCACTCGACGTACTCGTGCATGAGCCAACACTCGAGCCAGCTTGTCGTAGTGTCGATAAGACCGCCGTATTGCGATACGTGTTGCTCCTCTATCATTGCAATCTCGGTATACAGCTGTCTGCCAAGAATTGACGGATAGATATTGCCCACGTTCATATAATAGTTCATAGTCTGTTGCTCGGCGGCGGTGATTATACTGACGACGAGTTTGGTATACGGGTCGGCAAGATTGTTGCAAATCCACTTTTTGATATCGTCCTCGGGATAGCGATGCTCGGATATGGTTGGTCTGCCCGGAGTGATTTCGGTGTAGTCCTTGACTATGTCCTTGGCACTAATGCCGTGCTCCATTTGCAAGAGATTGGCGTAACGGTACAGGTGGTCAAAGTCCTCGATCAAGGCAAAGTTGAGCGCGTTTTTGACGTTTTCGTCCTTGACGTGCTTGGCAAGTATTGCCGTGAGGTCAATGGCTAGCTGTTCGTAGCTAATCGTCGTCTCCAAAATGCTCTCGTCGAGCGGTTTGAGAGAGGAGATAATTTTTTGTTGTTGCTGTTCTCTACGTCTAACTTTGGCTAGTTCTCTTCTTATCTCGTTGTTGGGGCAATGCCTGTGAAAGTTGTGCGTAAACCAAGTAGCCTCAAATTCCGTGCCGTTCATAAGAATAACACGAGTTTTAGTGTAAGGCGAAGCCGTCTTTTTGTCGTAGCTATATGCGCTCATTTTGCTCCAAGAGTCGTAACTTTTGTCGATATCTACGGGTTTCTCTTTGAATGGATTGATTTTCATATATTCCTCCGTTTATTTGATAATAGGATTATTGCACTAATTGCCAAAATTATTCACGCAAACGTCAGCAAACGTAAATAGAACGTCAACCGAGTGTAAAAAGGTGACTGCGCGGGCGTATGTGTAAAAAAATATATTGCAAAATACGGCTTTGTTTGATAGAATAAAATTATTATGGATAATATCAAATCTTTTGAACTAGATCACAACGCTATGACGCCCGGGTTTTATTGCTTGGGGCAAGCAAACGGCGTATTTACCTACGACTTGCGTTTCAAAAAGCCTAACGGCGGTGATTATATCAGCTACAAGGCTCTGCACTCTATAGAGCATCTCTTTGCCGTAGTCATTCGCAATAGCGATATCAAGGACAAGGTCGTTTATTTCGGTCCTATGGGCTGTCGCACGGGCTTCTATCTATTGTTGTATGGGATAGAAGAACGACAAGCCAAAGCCGCTACTATTGACGCGGTCAAAAAATGCCTTACCCTAGACTACGTACCCGGCACCAAGCCTATCGAGTGTGGCAATTATCTTGAACACGACCTTGTAGAAGCACAAAAAGAACTAAAAGCATATCTAAATACACTGACGGGAGAAAATAATGAAAAGTAACGTAAAGACCGACAAAATCAAATTTGGCGAAAAAGTGGCTTTTGCGGTGGGTGAGATTTACGGCAGCGGCGGCGTTGCAATACTATCCATACTCTACCTCAAATTTTTGACGGATATAGTAGGTATCACCCCTGCTATCGCGGGCACGATATTGATGCTTGCTCGTATCTGGGACGCTATATCCGACCCTCTCATGGGCGTAATATCGGACAATACGCGTACCAAGCTCGGCAGACGCCGTCCGTATATTTTGGCTTCGGGCATACTGATATTCGTGGCGTTGTTCGTGCTGTTTATGCCATTCCACTCGTCTATCGTAAGTCAAACTGCCAAGGTAGCGTACTTCATCTTTGCGCATATCTTTTATAGTACGATATCCACGGTCTTCAACGTGCCTTATCTATCGCTTACTTCCGAGATTTCGCAAGACACCAAAGAGCGTAGCCTTATGAACTTTGCCCGCACGGCTTGCGGAATGTTGGCTTCGGCGTTGATATTCGTCGTAAGCTCCGAGCTATTCGGCAAAGCGGCAAGTATGTCTACGCAAAAGTTCTCTTGGACGATAATCATCGTATTTGGTTTGATGTTCTCAATTCCTATACTATGCTCGGCAATATTTACCAAAGAAAGAACGCCGTTGCCTGAACATAAATCCAAGTTTTCTATCAAGACCTTTACCAACACCTTCAAACTAAAATGCTTTAGAAGACTGTTGATTATGTACGTATTCAGCTTTATATGCAACGAGATAATCGCCTCAATCATCATCACGTACGTGTACAACATAGCAGGCGGTGCGGATATTACCGTACTCGGTTTCAAACTACCTACCGTGGTCAACATATGTATGTTGGGCGGTGCAGGTCTTATAATGCCGGTAGTACTGATTATGATTGCCAAAAAAGTACCTAAGCCCGTCATCTTTATGTGCGGCGTGCCAATGTTCCTTGGCGGTGCTATCGGCTTAGCTTGTTTCCCTGCCAACGCGCCTGACCCAAGACTTATGATGCTACCTGCGCTCATTGCGGGACTAGGCTTCGGTATGGCACAAGTTATCCCATGGCTCACCTTCCCTGACGTGGTAGACGTGGCAGAGCTCAAATCCAACGACCGCAACCCGGGCGCTTACAACAGCACTATGACCTTTTTCAAAAAGTTTAGTTCGGGCTTGGCGGTATTTCTCGTAGGCTTAGTATTGGAAACGACGGGCTACGACGAGAGCCTCGGCACTCAAGGTTTGCAACCTACCGGTGCGATTAAGGGTATGAGACTAATTCTCGGTATATGTATTTCGGCGTTTTTGGTCATTGCGTTCGTAGGAGCGTTCCTAATCAAAATCACTACTCACAAGAGCGAAAGGGTCACCTACTTTATCTCCAAACAACGCGCGGGCGAACTCGATACGCTTGACGAGCAAGAGCAAGCAGAACTCGAAAATCTCAAAAAGGAGCTTTTCTAATGGAACAATTCAACACCATCCCGCTGACAACTTTGACGGGCACTTTTTGTGCTTGTATGGGCGTTGAGCCACCTAAGTACGCCACAACCAAAATCGACGAGCTCGTAGAGTATATCACCTCTCGTTGCCAAAACGGCAAGGTGGATAGAGTAATCATCTACAACCCCGACGCTATAGGCGACTATATCTATCGCAAGTATTACGACAAGTTTGCGTCAGTGAGAAAGCATCTAAAGAGAGAACAACCATTGCTCAGTATGATTCCGCCTAAGACCCCCGTATGCTTTGCAAGCATATATTCGGGAGCAACCCCCGAGCAACACGGAATAAGTAAATACGTCAAACCCGTACTGACGATAGATACCATTTTCGACGCTTTGATACGCGCGGGCAAAAAGCCTTGTATCGTGTCTGTCGCCGGTCAAAGTATGGACAAAATATTCAGAGAGCGTGATATGGATTATTACTCTACCGCCGACGATAGGTCGGCTGTGGACAAGGCTATAGAATTAGTCAAAGAGGACAAGTACGACTTTATCTGTGTGTACAACCAAGAGCACGACTCGGTAATGCACATCACTCACCCTCAGTCTCGTTTTGCGCTTAGAGCCCTCGACCACTATTGCGACAACTTCGATAGACTAGCTACCGCCGTCAAAGAAAATTGGAAGAGCCACGACACTTTGGTGGGCTTTGCCACCGACCACGGCACGCACAGAGAGTGGTACGGACTGGGACAACACGGCAAAAATATCCCTAAGGATATGAATATAACTCACCTATACGATATCTTCCCTAAGCAACAATAACTAGTTGGTAAATAACGATAGTCACTCATAAGAGTGGCAATTTTGTTGTCCTATAAGCGTATTATATTTGTCAAAAACTCGATACGTATCAATGAATATAAGAATATCGTATTGTCTACACTCTATGCAAAGGAGTGTAATATGGACATTGTAAAAATTATCATTTTTGGCTTTGCTTCCTTTGCATATATGTTCGTCATAGCCAAAATTTTGGGCAAAAAACAAATTGCGGAGCTTGACTTTATCGACTACGTAGTAGGCATTTCACTTGGCTCTATTGCCGCCAATTGGGCTACTGAGCTCGAAACGCCGTGGTACTATTACCTCATAGGTATGACGATATTTTTGCTATCGGATATCACGGTTACTCAACTCTCTCGTACTTTACCGATTTTCAAAAAGACCTTGCAGGGTTCTCCACTCGTAGTAATTCACAACGGCAAACTCGACTATGCCAATATCAAAAAAGCCAAAATTTCCGTCAACGATATTTTGGCAATGGCAAGAAGTAGCGGCTACTTCAACTTGCGCGACGTCGCATACGCTGTCTTTGAAACCAACGGCAGACTGAGCATCTTGCCCGTTGGTATGCAAAAGCCGACAACTATTGCCGACCTTATGGAGAAGGACGCCTTGCAACCTAATCCTCCGTCTATCCCCGCCGAAGTCATCATCGACGGTAGAATAGTCCAACCGTCGCTAGACAATCTATCCAAGTCCACAGATTGGTTGCTCAAAAAGTTGGAGATAAACCAAGAGGGCATCAAAGATATATTGCTGGCGACCTACTACGAGGACGACGACGAGTTCGACGTTCACTACAAAAACAAAGAACCTATCGCGGACAGTATAAAATAACATTGCAACAATCCATGCATTTATGTAGTAGTTATTATACTCAAGTGGTTGATATGCAAAATAGCTAATACTTGATGTCGCATTATAAAAAACTTTGATATGATTATTCTTTATAATACAAAATCGGCACGCAATATTCTGGCGTGCCGATTGCTTTGACGTTGTTGTCTATATATTAATTAACCTTGATACTTGCTCATCTCTTCTGCGATAATGGCTTGGACTTTGCTCAAACAATCGTCGCAATCTACCATTTCGCTCTCTTTGGTTGAGCGCAAGGTTATCTCTACTTGACCGCCTGCTAAGCTCTTAGGCGATACTACCACTCTAATAGGCATACCCATAAGGTCTGCGTCTGCAAACTTGACGCCCGCGCCAACGTTGCGCTCGTCAAATAGTACTTCTACGCCCGCCTTGGTGAGGGTTTCGTACAACTGCCATGCCTTGGTAGCGACCTCTTCGTTGTCCATTCTCAAAGCACAAATATGCACTTGCCAAGGAGCAACCGACATTGGCAAAATCAGTCCTCGCTCGTCGTTGCTCTCTTGCGCTACCGAAGCAATAGCTCTACCTACGCCTATGCCGTAGCAACCCATGATAGGATTAAAACTTTCGCCGTCGGCGCCGTGTACCGTCATGCCCATAGCCTTGGTGTACTTGGTGCCGAGCTGGAAGATATTGCCTATCTCGATACCGTTCTCGATGCGCAAATCGCCACCGCAAATAGGGCATTTGTCGCCCGCCTTGACCTTGTGAATATCGTAAAACTCGACGTCGCCCATATCTCTTGCCATATCAAAACCAACGTAGTGATATTGAGGCTTGTTAGCACCAACCACCAAGCCGTGTGTGCCTCTCAGCGAAGTGTCGTAGACGACGGTAATCTTGTCACTAAGTCCGTATGGTCCGATATTGCCACATACCACGTCGGCACTCACACCTCCCTCATATGCAACGACGTCTTGTCTAAGCACCTTCTTGAGTTTGGCTTCGTTGACTTCGAGGTCGCCTCTGACGAATGCAATGACAACCTTGTCGCTATCACCCTTGACGGCATAGACGACTGCCTTGGCAGTTTGTTTTCTATCTACGCCGAGACGATTGCATACGTCGTCAATAGACTTGTCGTCGCCCGTAAAGACTTCTTCGAGCGGCGCTTGAGGATAGTCGGCTATCTCCAAAACGCTGTCGGCAACTTCCATATTGGCCCTGTAATCGCAATGATTGCAAAGCACGAGACTGTCCTCGCCCGCGTCGGTGAGCAACATATATTCGTGCGCTACGCTACCGCCCATCATACCCGAATCCGACTTGAAGTCGATAAAATTCTTGAGTCCGATACGGCGGAAAATGCGATAATAAGCATCGTAAACTCTCTGATAATACTGCTCCAAATCCTCTTGGGTAGCATGAAAAGAGTATGCGTCCTTCATAGTAAATTCTCTAACTCTGATAAGTCCGCCACGCGACCTTGCTTCGTCACGGAATTTGGTCTGTATTTGATAAATCATCATAGGCAGTTGGGTGTAACTGTCCACGATATGGTTGGCAAGATGAACTGCAGCCTCCTCGTGTGTCATACCGAGAAGCATATCTCTATCGCATCTATCCTTAAATCTAACCATCTCGCTACCGATAGAAGTGTATCTTCCGCTACTCTCCCACATTTCTCTAGGCATAACGACGGGGAACAAAACCTCTTGCCCCTCAATAGCGTCCATCTCCTGACGAATAATCTCTTGTATCTTGCGGCTCATCTTTTGGCAAGGGGTGGTCATAGTATAGATACCGCCTGCCACTTGCTTGATAAAGCCGGCTCTGACGAGTAGAATATGACTCAAAATCTTTGCGTCTTGTGGTGCTTCCTTGGTGCGCTCGCACACCAGCTTGCTCAATAACATAACATTACCTCAAAATTTAGTCATAAGTATAATATCACAAGGGCATATCGAGGTCAAGTTTTTTGAGCACTCGCCCTACCCTTTTTACTTATATCGACGCTTGAAAATATGATTATGAGCACACTTGCACCTATTTGACGGTTGCACAATCGGGCATAAGCGCATATCTGCATATTTACATATTGCCAACCCTCCGCTATCGTCTATCGATATCAAAAAAAATTATCTCGACGAAAAAGATAAAAAAATAGAGTAGGGTCGTCCGCTACTCTACCCCACTCTATCTAATTATCGTATCTAAAAATTCGACAAAAGTCGATACAGGTCATCAAAATCGTTGATTTCGTAAGTCGGTTTGATATCGCCCTTAAACGGTTTGCAATGCACGTTGAACCATATCGTCGGAAGCCCCGCCGCATATCCTCCCGCTACGTCCGAGGTCAAAGAATCTCCCACCACGATAGCACGCGATTCGTCGTAGTCCTCTATATGAGATTTGACGTAATCAAAAAATTCCTTTTGCGGTTTACGTGAACCTATTTGTTCGGAGACGAAGATATTTTCAAAATAATGATTGAGATTGGCAAGCGCAAATCTACGTTCTTGGGTATAAGTAATGCCGTTGGTGATGATAAAGAGTCGGAAATCTCGGTAAGACTTGTCCAAAAATTCCCTAGCTCCGTCAAGCAAAATAGCCTCTTGCGATAGGTATTCTTTGTACAGTTCGCTGACTTTTTTGCTATCGGCACGCACGTCGTACATATCGAATATCCTATCAAAACGCAAATACGCTATCTGTTCTACGCTAAATAAGCCTTGCTCAAATCCTTTCCATACGTTGTCGTTGATGACGTGATAATCTTGGCAAAACTGTGGAATTCTATCAACGTCTAGATACTGCGCTACTCGCGATATTGCCCTTCTTTCACACTCAACGAAGTCTAGTAGCGTATCGTCGGCATCCATAAGTACTATTGGTTTTTTATTCATATTTTTCCTACATAACGCCACTTTTTAGGTGGCGTTTTGAGCTGATATTTTATTTGACTATGATGATTATTTGCAATTTTCTTCCGCCCGACTTGTACAAGCCTCTAATGACGTTGCCTTGCACCGTCTTATCGCCAAGAGCTTCGAAGGTGCCGTCGTAGTTGCTACCGAGATTGATAATCACGCCTTCGCCGTTGACCAAAATAGCGTCTTGGGTAATTGCTCCGCCCGCGTGGATTGTCAAAGTAAAGTCTTTGACGTAAATCATATTCTTGAGTATAGGCGCTAGCATATTGTCAACGTTGACGAAATTGCTGTCGGCGTCGCCCTTCCAAATCGTTTCGCCAAGAGTCAGTAGTCCTGCTTCCGTCACCGCCGTGCCTGTCTCGTCAACTCTCGGTGTAAAAGACGTAGCGTAGTAATAGCAGTTGGTCACGCTGCCTTCGTTGGTGGTTGCAAATCCGCCTCTAACGCCGTTGTTCTCACTGCCACCCGTAGAGAAGCTGCTCTTGATAGTAGCACCCGCTTTATTGAGCCCGACAAATCCTGCCGACATACTCGTTCCGCTAGCACGAGACGTGGAATAGCTGTTGGTAATTATGCTTTCGTTGACTGCGACGAAGCCACCTGCAATAGAATCGTTGCCGCTTGCAACTACCGTCAATCTATTGGTGACGTCTTTGCTGTATTGCGCGCCACAGTAACTATCGTATACACCGCCTTGGTTGTATGCGACGAAGCCACCCGCAAATATCACCGCTCCGTTGCCACCGTCGGCTTTGACGTTGTTGACGGCAAAACAGTTGCCGATAACGCCCTCTTTGTCGCCGTCTTTGAGATTGAATGCGACAAAACCGCCTGCATAAATCTTGACTTCTCTACCGTTGTAATCATTGGCGTAAGCCTTGGCAGTAATCTCGCCGAGCGCGTAAGAGCCTACTATCGTGCCTTGGTTGAGTGCGACGATGCCACCTGCAATTTCTCCCGTCACAGACACGTTGGCGTAGCAATCAGTGATATGCTTTTTGTTGAAGCCGACTATGCCCCCAACATTGTCGATTGCGTATCTATCGGCATCTTTTACTTCACTATCGTAAGTGTAAGCGTCTAGCGTGCCCTCAACGTAACAATCTCGTATCGTGCCTTCGTTGATAGCGCATATCGCTCCTACGAAAACCACGTTGGAGGATATTTTGGCTTTGACGTTTTTGATATAAAGGTCGGTAACGCTTGCGCCGTCTTTGACAGTGCCGAACATTGCGACTTTTTGGCTATCACCGCTGAGCACGATATTGGATATACACTTGCCGTTGCCGTTGAAAGTGCCGTTGAACTCCTGCACCATACTAAACTCGTAGTTGTTGAAGTCAATATCGTTGACTAGTCTATAGTTAGCGTTAGGCTCGACGGCGATATATGCAAGTTCGCCCGCATTGGTGATGAGGTAGGTACCGCCTTCGTAGACAGGCTTAGAATAGTTGCTGTAAAAGTATTGCGTAGCCAAAGTATCGGAATCAATAATCTTGTAGTCGTCGGAAAGCACTACCAATGAAATATCGTAGGTTTTGCCGTAATATTCCTTTTCTCTGCTAGCCGTGCCGTCGTCATTGACGAACAAATCTTCTATTACGAGGCTATAATCGGTCACACCGTCTTCAATGATTACGCTCTTGGATATCTCACTGAGCTTGCTCTCGCCACTTGCCGTATAGGTCTTGAGCATAACCTTTACTTTGTCGGCTTTGCCAATCAAGCCAGCGTCGATAGTCCAATACAACGTCATCTTGTCTTCGTCGTTGAGTGTGTAACTAACGCTACCTTCGTCCAATCCCGCCAATTTTGTCAACACGTAATCGGAGTTGTCGGCGCTGTACTGCGAAGTGATATAGACTTCTCCGTCGCCTATTGCTCTGATATTGAGCTTATATTCGCCGGTAGATTGCATCTCGATTTTGCTTATACTATAACTTGTACCCGAAGTGGTGTAAGTCTTGCTTTCGCCACCCGCGTCAGTAACTTTTAGCTCATATTTAGATGCTCCTTCTACCGAATTCCACCAAACACTGGTAGAAGTAACTTTGTTCCATACAGGAGTGGATAGCGTCTTGCTGACCACATATTTGACGACGTCGCTTGCCTTGGATTGTATACCCGTAACGTTGTCGGAAGTAGGCTTGGCGATAACGGTAATAGAGTAGGCGTCAAAAGCCGTAAACTTTTCTCCCTCAAATACGTAAACGGGTTGAACTATCGTCTGCTCGTCCACTATATTTCCGCTCCTATTGACGACCTTGACGTAATAACTTCCTGCCCCTTCCACCGAGTTCCAAGTAGCCACGTTGCCGCTTAGAGTTACGACGGGCTTAGCTAGCAATTCTCCTTTGACGTATTCTATCGAGTCGCTATAATCGCTACTACCGTACTTTTTGCCGTCGCCGTAAGCTCTAACCTTGACGGAATAGACGCCAATTTTGCTAACTTGAATATTGTAGCCGGTAGAAGACGTCTCGAACTCTTCTTCGTTGACTTTGACGTAATACTTGACGGCGCCCTCAACCGGTGCCCAAGTCAAGGCGTTGCCGTTGATAGTCAGCTCGGTAGGTTTGGCAAGCTTGAGCAAACCGTCGGCGTCCTTATCCTTGCAGGCAACAATCGTCGTGACAAGTATAATAGTTAAAATTAGAATAAATAAAACCTTGCTGTATTTTTTCATCTCGTTCTCCACACTTTCTTTCGACAATAATTGTATCAAAAATTGCCGTCAAACACAAGTATATCTTGTAGTTTCTTGCGCAAATTAGTCTTTTAGAGTTATGTAGAATATCTTGGCTTCAAACGGTTGCAACTCAATCTCGAAGTTTTCGCCCTTTGCCACCTCTGCCGAAAATTGTGCGGTAGGATAGTATTGCGTTATGGTGTAAGCGTTATCCTTGTTGCATCTCTTGGCATTGATATGAGTGTAAGTATGAGGGGCGTCGTCGGAGTTTCTTATGGACATAATTGCCTTGTTGCCGTCTATAGCATAGTAGCCGTATATTCCGCCCTCGCTTGGATTGTCGCCGAAGAACTCCGCGTTACGCAATACCGAGAAATTCTCTTCCGCCCACGAAAGCGTCTTGGCGGCAATAGCCCATCTCTTATCGTCAAACATACTTGGACTAAAATACACTTCCACGAAGCCCGTACCTCTCATCATACAGAAGTACATATACTGCTCAAACTCTTCGTAAGTATATACCACGGTCTTGTGGCTTGGGTTAGGGAGAGGCGGGTCGTAGTTGCGCTCGGCGTAACAAGGCTCGTGATTGTATATGTACGCCGTAGGGAATTGCAGTTGTCTTACGTCAAAGAAGTCTTTGTAAGCGCTATCACGATAGTTGAGGCATCTGTTTAGGCTAGTGCCCTTGCCCTCGTAGCCCATATCACCGCAGTTGTTTATCCATACCGCGTCGCACCACTTGAGGAACCAAGGCGAACAATGCGCGTAAGACGTGATATTGAGGAAGACGTCGGGTTGCACGCTCCTGATATGCTCGAAGCCCTTGATCCACTCTTCCCACAAGAAGGTGTAGAATTCTATTCCGTCACCCTTGCCCTTTGGGTGGTCGTGAAGAGAAGACTTGCAAGGCGTGATGGCAAAGCCGTCTATCTTGAAGTAACTTACGTTGTATTTTGTGCAAAAATCCGCCATTCTATTGCACAAATCCTTGATATAACGAGGGTTGGCGGTACAAATGTCAAAGGATTGTCTACAGTTTGGATAGCCGAGTTTGGTAAGAAACTTTGCGTATTTGACTGTCTGCGCAGTGTATCCACCACGAGGTCCAAACCATACGCCAAAGGTTGAGCCGAGCGACTTGGTAAGCTCGCTTTCGTTGTAAAACTCGCTGTCGAAGCTTGATTTATCAAACTCCCAAAAAGCAGGGCGCTTGTAGTCCGTCCAACCGTCGTCGATTACGTAACAGTCCAAAGGTCTAAAGCCCGCCTTGGCAAAGCCCTCGCCCACCTCGCTAAAGGATTTCTTTACCTTATCGCTGGTGATGTCCAACATGTGGTCGTACCAGCTGTTGAATTGCACTCTAAACCTCGCAGGACGGCTAAAACTCGATACATATTGGAAAAACGACGTGCGCATCTCGTTAAATTCTACGCCAATTCCACTACCCATAACGAAGGTCGTGGTCACGTAAACACCGCCACGCGCAATATCTTTAAAAGCTCTGCCCAAGTAGTATCTTGCGCGCGTTTGGCCGTCGACTATGCGATTGTCAGCCGTTGGAAATTCCGTGCCGAAAAACATATCTTGCACGTAGTAAGGCTGTCCCGTAGTAGCTATGTAGGACGGTATCAATATTCTCTTCTTAGGAATAGGTATCGTCCATTGACGCTCGATACCCCTCACGTCAAAACTGTCCATATCTACGTAGTTGATAATTACGTTGGGATTAGAACAACTGATTTCTAGGTTTTTCTTGATTGTGCCCGACGCCTCGTCTTGACAATAGATTAGTTTGATTTGCCAATCGATGCCGTCATCGCCGTATTCCAAAGCATAATGTTCGTCCTCGGCCTCTACGATAGTCATATCGCTACTTGTAAAGCTTGCTTTTTTGCTAAATAGCTTACTAGGTATAGTATAACTTATTACAAACTCATAGCCGTTGCACGTCAACTCTCGACCGGTGATTAGGTTGGTTAATACCGACTTTTGTATATGCGAATTGTCTACGAATATTTCTTTCTTTATCTTTGCGGACGATATAATCATATTGCTCTCCTACATATTAAACATAGATATTATAACACAATAAAAATGCAAGCGCAATAGCCAAATTATATTGACTATCGGCTTGCATCAATCAAGGAAAAATATATTAGAACAAAAATTTGCTATAAGCTATCGTCAGCCTAAAATCAAAGACTGAGCTTGATTGTCTAGCAGTGAAAATATCGAATATAGTCCGCCTATGATATCCTTGTCCAAGGCTTGAGGATTCTTTTTGCAAAATTGCACTAGGTCGGCAAGCACTTGGTGCTGTCTTTTGACTATGGACGTCAAAAACATTTTGTCGGTCTTATCAAGGCTCTCCCTGACGTTGAGCTTTGCCAAAAATTCCTCTAAACTTTGATATCTGTTTCGTGTGGTATTCATAACTCTTTCTCCTTTTGTACTTATATAATACCACATATAATATGACTACTTGTGTCAGATTAAAAATTTTTTTCGTAAAAATAAATAATTTTTCAACTATATCGACGACAAAGACGACTACGATATGCCATACTGCCGTGACTATATAATAGTCCAATTGTAAGTACTTTTGAGCCTCTGCAAAGAATAACGAAAAAATCACCTTACGTGGTCAGTGACTAAAAAACGCGACCCTAAGGTCGCGCATTCGTCAGTTAGGTTTTCGGAAACTGTATCCTTCCTTTTCCATTATTGTAAGCTGTTTGGTAAGTTGGTCGATAAACTCTTCGTTGGTCTTAGTCTTGACTATCATATTGAAGAGCTGTTCCGTCATTTCGGCGTTTTCGCCACCCGACAACATTCTTCTTATCGCCCACACGCCGCTTAGTTCTTGAGGCGACAAGAGCAAATCTTCCCTTCTTGTGCTAGAACGATTGAGGTCTATGGCAGGGAAAATTCTTCTCTCGGAGAGTTTTCTATCAAGGTGAATTTCCATATTGCCCGTACCTTTAAACTCTTCGTAAATTACCTCGTCCATACGACTGCCCGTGTCTACGAGTGCCGTGGCGATGATTGTCAAAGAGCCACCGTTTTCGATATTTCTTGCGCTACCAAAAAATCTCTTAGGCGGGTGCAATGCTCCCGGGTCGATACCACCCGACAAAGTTCTACCCGTAGGTGCGACGGTGAGATTGTATGCGCGAGCAAGCCGGGTCAAAGAGTCCATAATTATTACTACGTCCTTGCCCGTTTCGACGTATCTCTTGGCTTTTTCTATCAATAGTTCCGCCGCCTTGCAGTGATGCTCGGGCGTTTCGTCAAAGGTGGAATAGATTACTTCGCCTTTGATAGATCTTTGCATATCCGTCACTTCTTCCGGTCTTTCGTCCACGAGTAGCACGAACAGTTCTACTTCGGGATGATTTTCGGTGATAGCGGTGGCAATCTTTTTGAGTAGAGTCGTCTTACCTGCCTTTGGCGGAGATACTATCATCGCTCTCTGCCCCTTGCCGATAGGCGCTATCAAGTCGATACATCTAATGGCGAAGTCGTTGTTCTTGCCACTCACTTCCAACTTGAGTCTACTGTCGGGATATATAGGCGTCATTTTGTCAAAGTTAGGTCGGTTGCGCAAACTCGTCGGAGCAAGTCCGTTGACCTTCTCTACTTCGATGACGGCAGGCGGTTTGTTCTCTGCGTTTTTCTTGGCAATAGCCTCTACCATATCGCCCATTCTCAAGCCAAGCGTCTTGATAATCTTATTGGAAACGTAGGTATCCTTGTTGCTATACTCGCAGTTTTCCGCTCTCAAAAAGCCGTAGCCGTCGGCAAGTATCTCCAAAATACCGCTCTTGCGTTCGCACTCGCCCCTCTCCAACATCTCTTCGGTACTAAAAGGGCTATAGACGAAATCAGAGTTTCTATTGCTGTCGGCAACCATAATAGGTTTGACGGGCGGCAAAGGAAAAATACTCTCTTCTCTATGATTGACGACAGGCGCATGAGGTTGACAATAGCGACCTTCGCGTCTTACCACCTTTGCGCGAGGTTCACCACTCTTTTGCACTTCGACTTGCTGCTTTTGTTTGTCGATAATTGCCTCTATCAACTCGGCTTTTTTCTTGCTGGTCGGTGACTTGACATATTTGAGCGTAGCAATTCTTCTCAAAACGAAGATTGTTGAGGAAAAGAGCTCCTTTTCGGAAAAAATCTTGTTTTTCATTTCTTCATCGGTCAATGCGTCTTTCTTTTTAGGCATAAAAACCTCCTAATAATATAATGACTCCTATGAGCCTCGTCGAGGCTCATAGCGTCTAATACGTTAAAATAAATGGTAAAAATTAAAACTTATTCTCGTTAAAAACTATAACTCTGGTGCTTTCGCCGTCAAAAAATTCTCTGTCGAACTCAAAGGTATCTCCGTCCACCTTGATGAGTTGCTCTTCTTCAAACAAATCGAGAAAATCGTCAATCTTGTCGACGTCTATCTCGCTACTCGGCGTCTTAAAATGCATAGGTATCACTACGTCAGGCATAAGAAAATCTACGTATTCTTTGGCTTGTTCGGCGTTGATGGTATAAGTACCGCCAACCGGTATCATCAATACGTTGACCGAGCCGATAGACTCGCCCAATATAGGATTGCTAGGCTCACCTATGTCACCCATATGGCAGAGGTCTACTCCGTCCATACGGTATTTGAAGATAAAGTTTTCTCCTCTTTTGTTGCCGTCGGTCTCGTCGTGATAGCTCTGCAAAGACACAACTTCTACTCCGTTGACTTCCCACAGTCCCACCTGATTGAGTTTGATATATCCCTCCTCAATATTGTCGGTACAGTTGTGGTCTGCGTGATTGTGCGATATCGTCACCACGTCTGCTTTGATTTTCGGTAGGTCAATGCCTACCTTTTTCGGGTCGTACGGGTCTGCTACAACAGTCGTTCCCGTCGATTCCTCGAGCTTGAAACAAGAGTGTCCCAACCATTGAATTTTCATAATTACTCCTCGTCCACGTCAAAAGTAAGTTGTTGTGGTTTATTTTGATTGAACTTCTCGATAAGTTCTTTGATTTTGTCATGTGGGTCAAGCAAGGTCGACAAAGATTTGTTTTGGTCAACGGCAGCAATTATGTACGCCATAAACTTGGACAAATCTGCTTGTACGAACCAAGGCCTAGACTTGACTTCGTCAGGCGTGTAGGTGAGGTTGGTGCTGAGGACGGCGGTAAACAAACCGTCCTTGTACGCCTTTTCAAACTTTTCTACGCCTTCGGTAAACAGCGCGTAGGTTGCCGTAAGGAATATCTTGCCACAACCTCTCTCTTTGAGTTCTGTACAAAGTTTGAGCATACTGTCACCCGTTGCGATGATATCGTCTGCTACGAAGATATCCTTATCTCTTACGTCGTTACCTATATATTCGTGCGCTATGATAGGGTTGCGTCCGTTGACTACCGTAGAGGTGTCACGACGCTTGTAGAACATACCTAAATCTATACCCAAAACCGAAGCGTAGTAAATGTTTCTTCCCATTGCGCCTTCGTCGGGGCTGACAACCATAAAGTTGTTTTTGTCGATATTGACCTCGGGATAAGCCTTGAGCAAAGCTTTGAGAATCTGATAGGTAGGAAGGAAGTTGTCAAAGCCCATGAGAGGAACAGCGTTTTGAACGCGAGGGTCGTGCGCGTCGAAAGTGATGACTCCGCTGACGCCCATCGTCTCCAATTCTCTGAGCATTTGAGCGCAATCGAGAGATTCTCTTGCGTTCCTTCTATGTTGTCTGCCACCGTAAAGGCTTGGCATAACTACCGTCATAGACTTTGCCTTACCGCCCGCTGCCGATATGATACGTTTGAGGTCGGCGTAATAGTCGTCCGGAGACATTCTGTTGAGCACTCCAAACATATTGTAGGTCTTAGAATAATTGCCCACGTCGACGAGAATAAACAAATCTTTACCTCTTACGGTATCGTTGATCATACCCTTGCCGTCGCCCGTAGTAAATCTAGGACATACGTTGTTGAGCAAGAAGGTCTTTTTTTCAGGGACGTTTTTGTGATACTTTTTGATATCGTTGTTGTAGAGGTTGACTAGATAATAGTCAACCTTCGCCCCCAATTCTTTTGCGCCGTCCAGCGCAATAATAGCCATGTTGGATACCTCTTTGTCAAAGTTAAAAACTGACTCAAAAAAAGGTTTCATTTGTGCCTCCGTAATATATTTAACTTAGTTGTAGTATCAAAAAAAGGTTGCAAAACAAAAGACTGACAAACGTATTCGCTTGTCTTAGATAAATGAATATTGACGCTGTCGCCGTAAGAAATCATAAATCCTCTGAGACTTTTTATGGTTATATTGTAGCATCTTTGAATAAATATATCAAGGGTTTTCGTCTTGTAAAAATATATTTTTGCAAAGTATAAAAAATGCCTTTTTTTCGCGATTAAATCTCAATATACGGCAAGCTTTTCGCTTGCCGTATACACTCACATCAACAATTCACCCTCGTCGCTGTCGATAACCTGCAAAATTTTGATTTGCTTGCCGTCCAAAGCGTCGAGATAAACGTAAAAGTCAAACTTGTCGAGCTTGCCGTACACTTCGTAGGTCAACTTTTCTCCCCCACCGTCGGTAGGTATCAGCGCAAGTCTTATGCTTTGCACTTGCAGACTGCGATAGTCGTATCCTTGCACCGTCGCCATAGACACGCCCGCCTCCTCTATCGTGCGCTCTTCATCGTGATTGTAGCAATAGTTGAGAGCTTCGTAGCCCACCACCTTGCCACTCTCTAGCGACACTTTGATTTTGACCATATCGGGATAGCAGATGACGCCGTCCTTTTGCCAACACATATTGACGTACAGCATACTGTTGCTAACGCACGCCCATACCGCTTGCATATTGTCTAGCCCGATATCTTGGCAATACTTTTCCGCTACTTTGACGCCCTGCTCTTTGGACATAACGGGATTGTCTACGGCAGAATTGATATTCCACATTATCGTCATACCGCCTTGCTTGGCAATCTCTATCGTGCCTGTCTCGCCCGACTTGGTCTTGAAGTCGTAGAAATACGTCGAAAACTTGTTGTCGTTTTGGTAGGCGAAGGTATAGTCGGACAATTCATATCCGCTAAGCGCTTTGACTATATACGCCCTTGCTTGGTTGGGATCTATATCGTCACCGACGATCATCTTAGGCGTTTTGTCCACCAGCGAATCGCTAAACGCTCCGTCGTAGATGAGTGACGGATATTTGAAGGAGCCGTTGTTGAATTGCAGCAACATATCGGAAAAGCCGTCGTTGACCTTGCCTAGTCCCAACACGAAGTCGCCCTTTGACGAAAGCGAAGCGCTGATGGACGTAAGCCCCTTGGATATACTGTAAGTCATATCGTACAACTGTCCGAGCGTAGCTTGCTCTTGGTCGCTAAGGGTTGAGCCGTTGCATATCTTTTTGAAAGCGTATTGACAATAGTCGCCCACTTGATTGCAGTATTTTATCAATTCGCTTAGGTCTTGTTCCGACGAAGATATCGTCGTTAGGTCGCACACTGCCGACTGCGCCGACATCGCCGTGTCTAGCAAGAGTTGTTGTTGCAACCCCTCCGAACCAACGACTCTCAATTTGGAGAGGTTGGTTTCTATGGTCAAAAACTCGTCCACCAAATCGT
Source organism: uncultured Clostridia bacterium (assembly GCA_937880755.1). Classification (GTDB taxonomy): domain Bacteria; phylum Bacillota; class Clostridia; order Christensenellales; family UBA3700; genus HGM11368. Next base: position 171,886 of record CALGRX010000017.1, on the reverse strand, counting down.
AGTATGCCTGCTGATATTGCCCGTTGGACTGCTTTAACCACTTTTGATTTTGGCTGTTTGACAAGCCCAAAAATACCGACAGCGTTGCAATCGTGGCTATCAAAATCACGCTTGCGGTTATTATTGCTATCATCACGGGCTTGTTGATTATTATTCTACCTTTTTCGTCTCTTTCCATATACCACCTATACCGCAAACCTGTGTTTGCCTATCGTCAATTTGACCTCTCTGGTCCATATCCAAGACGACGTTGCCGTTGCCGGATTGAAATAGTACAGACAACCGTTGGTCGGGTCCCAACCGTTCATCGCGTCTCGCACCGCATTGTAAGCCGTTTGGTTAGGCTCGAGATTGATTTGACCGTCAGCCACCGCCGTAAAGGCGTACGGTTGATAAATTACTCCCGCAATAGTGTTGGGGAAGCTACTGCTACGCACTCTATTTAGCACCACGGCGGCTACGGCAACTTGCCCCGTATAAGGCTCGCCTCTCGACTCGGCATATACGCATTTTGCGAGCAGATACACGTCTTGAGAATTGTAACTACTGTTGGTAGACGACGATTGCGTAAGCGCAATGCCAATCTTTGTCGCCGTCTCCTCTCCCACTATTCCGTCGACCTTCAATCCGTTGACTCGTTGAAAATTTTTGACTGCTTCGGTGGTCTTAGAACCGTAAATTCCGTCCACTTCGCCACTATAGTAACCCCAAGCCGACAACTTGGACTGAATTTGACGCACTTGTTGTCCGCTCGAGCCTTGTTTGAGTGCAAAAGTATCTACCTCTTCACCCTCAAAGCTGCGACATAGAAGCGCCGCCATAACTACCACCACGACTAGTAAGACTATGCTTACTATTCTCATCACCATTACTTGATTTTTCACCTAACTTAACCAACCTTTGAGTTTTTTTATCCCGTCGACAACGAGCGATTTGTATTGAGGCTTTCCGCTACCCGCAACGAAACACAATGGCGGGAAAACGACGCACCACCAATTGTCACCCTTACCGGAGCCGAGTTCCACTATCAAGGCGTCGTACACTCCGCTCTCTAGAGTCAACTCCCCATAGGCGCGCGTCGGGAAGGCTTCTTCCGTCAACTTTACTCTACTAACGTAATGCGCACCTTGACTTAGCAAAGACGCGTCCGCGACTTTTTTGATGCCGTCTAGATTGTTAGCAACTATGCTCATCGCTTCTTTTTTGTCGCAGACTCCCGCTAATAACGGCGTAAGATATTCCACTATATCGTCTTTGACTCTATACTTAATTGCTTGGTCAATATCATCGTTGCTGTCGGCACGAATATGTATCCTTAGATAATCGGCTCTTTGCGTTTCTCTATCCGCCGAACAAGCCACGACCGCCGTTATCACCACGGCAACCAAAACTAAACACGTGATCAATTTTTTCATACTCACCTCTCGATGAGAAGTATTGACCGCGCTGAATAAATTATAACGCCACACAAAAAAATACGCCAACTAAGGCGTATTCTATTTTTGTAACATAATTTTGATTTTTGTCGATACGTATCGATTTTTAGAGGATTTCGTAGCCGACTTTTTTGGTTTTGAGAGCCTTGGCGCAAAGATAGCCTCCAAAGTTGAGTTCGCACCATCTAGCTTGCATTTCGTCGTCAAAGACGCCGACTACCGCGCTGCCGCTGCCCGTCATAAAGGCTCTATCGGTATAGAGTTTGAGTGCACCTATAGAATATTCTATAGACGGGCAAAGCCTAATAGCCGCGTCTTGTAGTTTGTTAAAAAACCCTCTACCCGTCGACCTTATGTTCGCAATAGCTTGGTCTACGTCGCTAGGCGGTATTGTACGCTTATCGTACTCCTCGTATACCTTGGCGGTAGGTGCGCCGTACTCGGCTTGCAAAATCACCAAGTTCATATCATCCATATCTATAGGCTCGACGATTTCTCCCCTTCCGCTAACTCGGCAAAAACCGCCCCTCATCATATACGGCACGTCACTGCCAATCTTTTGGGCAAGTCCGTACGTCTTGGCAATATCTATGCCAAACAGCTTAGACGCCCCGACAAACACGCCTGCGGCATCGGCGGAAGAACCGCCTAACCCCGCATTGAGAGGAATATCCTTGAGAATATCCACCCTCATGTGCACGCCATAGGCTTTGGTTAGGCTCTCCAACGCTCTCACGGCGGTATTCTCTTCTCCCACGATTACGCCGTCCATAGTCACAAGGTTTTGGTCGCTTACAGTCAGGCACAAGGTGTCGTACATATCGACGGAAGCCATCAGCATATCAAGCCTATGATAGCCGTCGGGATAACTGCCCTTGACGTCAAGAGCAAGATTTACTTTGGCAAATACTTTGATTTTGATAGTATCCATACGGATATTATATCATACTTTGAGTTCTCTGTAAACCACCAATTTTTCCGCCCCCGTCATTACGTCACCAACTCCCGGGTTTTGAGCGATTATTTCTTTGTCGCTGACGGCAAGTTGTTTGGCAACGTCCCACAAAGATTCGCCTTGCTTAGGCGTGTAAATGCTTATCGCCACTCTATCCACTTGGCGAGCTTCGCCTTCTACCACTTCGGATATACCCTTGACCACCGTCCTCTCGGCAATATCCATAGCCACGTCGATATCGAGATTTACCTCAAACTCTCTATCCCTCTTGACTTTGACGGTTACGTCTTTGACGTAAGGATTGCATTCCGTGAGTTTGTCGTTTCCTAAACCGTATTGGCACTTTTCTACGAAAGGTATCTCAATGTTTTTGCAGTCAACCTCGTCGTTTTCGTCCAGATAAACTATCGCCACTTCCGCCATTCCGCTTATCATCATCTCGTCCTTACCGCTGACGTCGGCAATACTGCAATTTACTGCGTGTGCCGCAAGCACTTGTTTGACGTCTGCCGAGATGTCGTCGATAGTCTCGCTACCCGTTACCTCTATATGGCAATGCAACGGTTGAGCTTGACGGTCGTACTCGCATACCGAGTATTTGCAGTCTAGTTCCTCTTGGGGGCAGAACATATCTTCTACCGTTTCCAGACAGTTTTCACTCATCATCACACCGCCAAGTTTGCATAGAGCTTCTACTCTCATCACGGCACTGTCCTCGGTTCCTTGCAACACCAGCTTACTGTTTTTGACAGAGGCTTGCACCTTGGCAACCAAGTCGCTCGTCTTTTCGCGCCACTCTTCTTCAAAAGGAAGTTCCATAGCCTTTTCGATTATTTTGCCTTCGGCAAGATATATAATTTCTACGTCGGTTCTACCTTTGACTGACACTATATCGCCTGCAGTAGATACGTCGTCTACGCATGCGGTCACGTCGAAAAAGAGTATCTTTTCTACGTTCATTCCGCTGTCGTACTCTTCTACAACCTCAATCTCTCTATCTACGTAGTCTACGAAAGTTTGGTTGCACGATTGGCTATCCTTGATTAGCGCTCCTTCGGCACTTACTACGTATTGTTGAGTTTGGCTCTCCACGAATATAGGGCGAAGTTCGACTACCACTTGAATTTTTATTTGGTCGCCGCCTATTTGGTATTCGCTGTCCACGACCTTTGCACTGACGCGCACTTGCATATCTTCGGTCAAAGCCTCACAGCCGATATCCTCGACGAAATCGGTGATATAGTCAAAGCTTTCGCATTGTTTGTCGGTATTGAGATATACCACCTTAATGTTGACGAAGCCGCTTATTTTGACCTGCCCCGTCATTGGGACGACCTTGGTTATATGCGCGCTACTTTTGACAAAAAACACTTTGGATACTCCGCCCTTGGACGACGTATCCATATTGCAACCCAACAGTATTTGCTTGGGTTGACAGCTCTTTTCGTAGTCGATTGATATTGGTTGATATACGGCATTGATAGACATAGGCACCTCTTGTTTTTTGTTAGTACAATATATCTGGCTTTGCCGTGCTTTATGACATCAATTTGACTTAGGAGGCAAAATTCTTATCGTTTTGCACGCCACGTCGTTGTAAGAAAAAGTAAAAAGTTCGTTACCGAAGTTGTCGGTTGATACTATGGTAAATACCGAGTCGTATGCGTCCACCACCTTACCGTCAAAGGCAACGAATTTGTTTCTACCCTTGTTGACCACGAAGGATAATTCTTTGCCTTTGAGCTGAGCAACGGCTCTTTTGATAAAATCTATACTTTTTTTGACTTGTCTCATAATCCCCCCGTTTGATTATGTCCATGCTTACAAGTTTTATTCAGTGGATATAGAATAAAATAATTGATAAATTGTATAGTTCATACTATTCCAAAAGACTCAAAACTCAATACAGGTGCAAAAAAATATCACGAAGCACGGGGCTTCGTGAATGATTGTAAAAACAAAAATATATCGTAGCGTCAGGTCTTGTTGGATAGCTTGAATACGTCCTTTTGCTTACCTATGACGAAGATATGGTCGTTTTCTTCAAAGACTGTTTCCGCCGAAGGTATCTCTATGCTTCCGCCTTGCTTGAGCGCCATAATATTGACGCCGTAGTTGTGACGAATGTTGAGTTCTTTTAGGCTCTTGCCCACCCATTCTTTGACGACCGCCAACTCATATATCGCATAGTCGTTGGTAATCTCAACGTAGTCGAAGATATTTTTTGCATTGTGCCTTATGGCAAGCTTTTCGGCAATATCATGCTCAGGATATACCACCTCGTCGGCGCCGTTGCGTTCCAAAAACTTGGCTTGCATATCTCTATCGGCTTTGGATACTACGTATTGCGCACCCAATTCTTTGAGCAAGGACGTGATTTCCAAAGAGGCTTGGAAGTTGTCGCCAATTGCTACGAAACATACATCGAAGTTGCTCACGCTAAGATTTCTCACTACCGATTCGTTGGTGCAGTCGCCTATCATCGCGTTGATAAAATCAGGTGCAAGTTGATTGACAATTTCTTCGTCCTTGTCAACAATCATCACCTCGTTGCCAAGTTCAGCCATTTTGTAAGCAAGCGTCTTGCCAAATCTTCCCATTCCTATAATCAATACCGATTTCATATTATTCTCCTTATCCTATCATAATTTCTTCTATTGGTCGCTTGATAGGCGGTTTTTGCCTCGTTTCCATAAAGGCGGACAGCAATGATATTGCGCCCACACGACCCATAAACATCAACAATAACAAAATACATTTACTTGCCAAAGAAAAATCTGCCGTTCCCGCCAAGCTCAAGCCTACCGTACCTATCGCCGATACCACCTCGAATACCACCGCTTGTACGGGAATATCTTTGTCCATTATGGCTATTAGCAGAGAAGCGACGACGATAATTGACAAATAAAATATAAATATCGCGTTGGCTTGTCTAACAAGCTTGTCCGAAAATCTTCTCTTGCCTACGTCCACGTTTTCTTTGTCCCTAATCGTGGACAATACACCCAAAAATACTATGATGACGGTGGTAATCTTGATACCGCCCGCAGTCGAGCCAACGTTGCCTCCCACCATCATCAGCACTATCGTCAACACTATGCTTGAGTTGCTTAAGCCCGACAAGTCAATAGAATTGAAGCCCGCCGTCCTAGAAGTAACCGACTGAAAGAGTGATGCCAGCAATGCTTCGCCAACCGTCATTCCCGCAAAGGCGTTGTCGCGCTCTACAATAAAAATCAACAATGCAGGCAACACTATGAGTATCGGAGTAACGGCAAGCACCATTTGGGTCTGCAGACTCGTCTTGCTCAATTTCATCTTCTTGTCGTACACGTCGCTCCACAACAAGAAGCCCAATCCACCCGCAAATATCAGCGCCATTAGAGTCAAGTTGACTACTATGTCGCCCGAAAAGGCGGTCATCGAGCTATAAGCGCCGTACTTGCCCATCAAGTCGAAGCCCGCGTTGCAAAACGCCGAGATAGAGTGGAACATGGCGTTGAATAACCCTTGCCAAAAGCCCATCTTAGGGATAAATCTAGTGCAAAGCAACAAAGTGCCCACGCCCTCGAAACACGCCGTGCATATCAATACTCTATTGAGTAGCTTGCTAAGCACCGAAAACCTCGCCGAGCCCATAGACTTTTGGAATATCGTCTTTTGGTACAACCCCAACTGTCGTCTAACCACTACCGACACCAACGAAACCATCGTCATAAAGCCTACTCCGCCTAGCTGTATCATACACATAATCACCATTTGTCCAAACAGCGACCAATGGCTAAACGTGTCTACGAGCACCAATCCCGTAACGCACGTGGCGGAAGTTGCGGTAAATAGCGAAGTAAAAAAGCCCGTCCATTGCCTAGACTTGGAGGCAAATGGCAAAGATAACAAAAAAGTACCGAACATTATTACCAAAAAGTACCCGAGAACTATGACCTGAACGTTGGTCAATCGGAACTTTTTGGATTTTAGATTGTTGAGTATACTATACTTCGATTCCATAAATCTTTTTTATTATAACATAGTTTTTCGTTTTTGCCAATTAATATTGTAGACTAGCGGTTAAGATATGATATATCAAATCTTTTTCTTTGATTTTGCTGTTTTATAGGCAGTTTTGCCCAAAAAAATGTTTTCTATTTTTTGAAAATATGCAAAAAGCCTTTGTTGTTCAAAAAGCACTCGTTCTACTGTTGCATATTCTTTCATTTAGTTATATAATAATATTATGAAACGACGCCATCCAAGACCACAACACAACATATTTACCGCACGCAATATCACTATTGTGGCGATTTTGCTTGTTATAGTCGTTCTCATGGCGTGCATTTCTATCTTTGCAATATCCTACAACATTTACGGCAACGCTATGTTTAGCAAAGACTTTATCAAAGACGCCAAGGCAAAGAGATACGCATATCTCAATCAAAGTGCGGAGATTGGGCAAATTGTGTTTTTGGGCGATTCTATCACCGAGATGTACGACTTAGACTATTATTTTCCTCAAGCTAACATCTACAATAGAGGCATTTCGGGCGACACCACAGACAGAATGCTCGTTAGGCTCGAGTCCAACGTGCTCAATATCAAGCCAAAAGGCATATTCCTTTTGGGCGGTTGCAATGACCTCAGACACGGTTCTTCTCCCGAGGATATTGCCGTAAATATTACCAAGATTTTGCACATTGTCAGAGAAAAATTGCCCGATACCAAAATCTTTATGCAAACCGTCTACCCCGTCAACCGTTCCGTCAAACTCGCCGGCAAAGATTTGGTAGGCGAACATCTCACCGACGACAACGTGATTTTGCTCAACGAATATATTAAGCAAATCTGCGCTATTTATCAAGTGGAACTCATAGACACATACTCGCACCTCGTGGGAGACAACAAACAACTGCAAGATAGATTCACCTTCGACGGACTGCATATGACGAGTGAGTCGTACGAGCTCATCACAAGTTTGCTGACGCCTTACGTCGACTCGCTTTTTGACTAGTAAAATACTCAACGCAACAAGAGATTGACACGAGAGTTAGTTGCCTATCTTTCTTTATGCATCCTTTGTTAGGGTTTATCCCTGACCTACAAAAATTTTGCAAAAAGACTTTGACAAAAGCTACATTGTGTGCTACTATACTAATGCTAATATCATTTTTATACTTCGACTGTGGAGAAATACCCAAGAGGCCGAAGGGGCTCCCCTGCTAAGGGAGTAGTACGGGATACCGTAGCGAGGGTTCAAATCCCTCTTTCTCCGCCAACACCTTAAAACCCCCGAAAAATGGGGGTTTTTGTGTTGATAGGGAACAAATTGGGAACATTTTTCTAAAAAAAACACTTACGCACATTCTTTCAAAAGCGCTTTCTTCTCGTCCTTTGTGAGGCGCAATCTATTGACGTATCTCTCTACTCTTTCCATATTGGTTGAGTAGCCGAGATAAGCGAGCATAAGATACTTTTGGTCGGCAGTCAGTCGCGTTGTACATTTTGGACGTGTGATGCCAAGACGAACGCACAAGCACTCGTATATATCTTCTACGACGGTATGATTGATTACGTAGTCGGCTATCTCCACGCCTACGCCAATATACTCGCCCTTGCCCGCCTTGTTCAAGCCTTTCCAAAGTCGGTCTATCAACTCGTTTGTTCCCTTGACAGTCCCTACCATACCTTTATCCTCGAAGACAAGCCTCTCTTCTATATCGGCTATTATCTTCTTGGCTTCGGCTTTGGTGAATATCTTGTCGGTAGTAAGGTTGCCCTTTGCCTTGATTATATCTCCCACCTTGCTTGGTGCAGACGACTTGCGAGAGTATTGGATATCACTCTCAAAAAATTGTGGTGGTATGTATTTTGTAAAATCTTTCTCGTTTGGGTTGATTTTCCTAAACAAGTCGGATATACTAATAGTAGTAGAGGGGATAGAGACTTGTTGGGCAACGCCATTGGCGCCCCTTAGCTCAGAGACCCCTTCTCTTTTTATGTTTTCTAGAGCGACAGCTACATACAGAGAATTCGGTTTGTCAACAAACTCTTTAATTTCCAACTTTACAGGCACAATATTTTCGCTATCATTAAAAGCACTCACAAGCACATATACTTGCTTTAATGTTTTATCTGTCTTATATTCTATTTCGTTTCTATTATGTACCTCAATACCTACAGCATTTTCTATTAGTCTATCGAATACTGAAAACATTTTAGCAAATCTAACATATCTACGTTGTTGCTTATTATATATTTCCCTAAAATTATTTTTTGAATAGTTAAAAGTGAGTTGTATGTCTGCATTATAGAATTGCTTATCAAATACGCCAAACTCTTCGAGTATTTTCTTGATAAGTGCTCTCTTTTCACTACTTTTTAATCTTCCAATTTCTTTTGCCACGTCACTTAGCAATTCTTTGGCAGTTGGCACGTTTTCTATAACTCTATCTTTCAAGACGTTATATCTCTCCGAGTCGGACATACATTTCGTAATCTTTTTTGAGTACCTTATATCCTCATCACTTGTTGGCTTGAGATAATCTTGGCTTAATTCGTTGCCTAAACTGTCTTTTAGTGAGTATTGAGTTCCCTGTCTATTTGAACTGCCGCTCTCACTATCTCCACTTCGGTTGCTTGTAGTTCCCCATTTTTGAGATTGCTCTTTATCCACTCGAAAAAATTGCGAATTTTCTCTATCGTATTGAGTTTGTAAACTATCAATACTTGATTTTCTTCCTTTAATGGAATAGTTGAATTTATCGAATTTATCATAGTTAGTAAATGCTCTTTGTATTGAGAGAATTTTTCCACTTCTGCCATTCGCTTTTATCTCCTCATTGATTTTATCGTATTCCTTCTTGGTAATTCTATCTTCAACTTGATAATGATTAGTTACATCATCAAACTTCTCTACCAAATACCACTTATCTTTCATAGATATAAGAGTTTGGTCTCCGGCTAAAATGGTATCTTTTGAAGCCCACCAAATTGCTAAACGGTGAGCCTCACTTCCACCACTTTCTTTTTCTCCCGGGAAGTTTTGGTGTTGAAAACTAAATTTCCTTGATGATTGTATTTCATCACTATTATACTCATTTTGATAGGTAGAGTCAATTTCTTCCTTTTTCCTACGGACAAGTATTTTGCCATTACGGTATATATATCCGGCTTTTTCAATGGCGTTAAGATATAATTTTTCGGCTTTTGAAAGTCTTTTATATTCGGCTCTTGCCTCGGTATTGCCAAGTCTTTCAAACATTGCTTTAAGGTCTTTGATTTTCTTCATAACCTTTTCGGCAATAGAATTCTCTTTGCTCACAATGGTGTCAATAAATTCTTCCGTTCCTAAAAGGCTTTCACCCATAATAGCACCCATTTCACTTTGGAATGTTCTACTACTAAAAAGACTTGCCATATAGGTAGTTTCTTGTTCCGTGGGAGTTTCCCCTCTTGCTTGTTTTTCGTTGATAGTTTTAATCATATCTGCATTTGCATACCCACGATTGACAAAACTTGTGAAAGCCTTATCAAGAAGTTTAGAGGCGGCTTGCAAATAATTTACCAACTTGACATATTCTTTTGTTCCTTCGGCATAGTGAGTATATTCGGTTGCGGAAACGACTTTAACGCCGTTGTCTTTAAGCGTTTTCTTGTGTTTCGTGGTTTCGTTTTTATTGCGCGAAAACCTGTCGAATTTGTAAACGAGTACGACGTTGAAATCGTGTTTTTTGCTATCTTCTATCATCTGACGGAAGTCGGGACGATTGTCGTTAGTACCCTTCATGGCGCGGTCTATGTAAGTTCTTAAAATGAGTATGTCGTTGTCAAAAAGAAAAGAACATAAACCTGCTTACGCAAAAACTACAAAAAACCTTCTATCGAGCCTTGCAATTAGCTAGGCTCTTTTTTGCATTTTTATTAAAAAAATATTCTACTAATTTTGACAAAAAAATCAAAAAAATATATCAAAATTATTGACATATATATCGGGGGTGTATATAATCAATACAGTTTACTAAATCTAAACTCAAAGTTTAACAAAATTTTTACTCAATAATTTTGAAGTTTAGTTTTACTAAACTCGGAAAAGGAGGTAAATATGGAAATCGGTATCAAAATCAAGTCGCTGAGACTCCAATGCGGTCTGACGCAAGAAGAGCTTGCCGACAGATGCGATTTGACCAAAGGATATATCTCGCAATTAGAAAACGACATTGCCTCGCCGTCTATCGCCACTCTCATCGACATATTGTCGGCTTTGGGCTCGGATCTAAAGAGCTTCTTCAACGACGACAGCGACGAGCAAATAGTCTTCGAAGAGGACGATTTCTTCGTCAAGGAGAGCGACGACAGCTCTATCACGTGGCTAGTGCCCAACAGTCAAAAGAACGAAATGGAGCCTATATTGATGACGCTCAACGCTCACAGCACGACGCTCGAAGATATGCCTCACGAGGGCGAGGAATTCGGCTATATGTTAGAGGGCAAAGCAACGCTGATAATAGGCAAAAAGAAGTACAAACTAAGTCAAGGCAACTCGTTCTACTTCGTAAGCAACAAAAAGCACTATATAGTCAACGACGGCGATACGCCCGTAAAAATATTGTGGGTATCTTCCCCACCTACTTTCTAATAAGGACACGACGATGGAAAACAAAAAATATATACTCGAACTAAAAAACATCAACAAGTATTACGACGACAAGAGGGTCGTCAACAACGCCAATCTCAAGATAGAGAAGGGACAATTCGTCACCTTGCTCGGTCCGAGCGGTTGCGGTAAAACTACTACCCTACGTATGATTGCGGGATTTGAGCAACCGACCGAAGGACAAGTGCTATTTGACGGAGAGGATATCACCTCTCTGCCACCTCACAAGAGAGAGGTCAATACGGTATTCCAAAAGTACGCCCTCTTCCCTCATCTCAACGTATTCAAAAACATTGCCTTTGGACTCAAGATGAAAAAGGTGGAAGTGGAATACGTCAATCGCAAAGGCGAAAAGGCGACCAAACTCGTCAATCTAAAACGCAAGCCCGTTGAGCAAGAAATAATAGGCAAAAACGGCGAAAAAACCGTCAAAATCGTGCCTTTTTGCCGTCAATACAAGATGGTAACCACCAAAGATAGAAAGGGCAACTCCACCACCAAAAAGGTAAACTGTTACAAGGCTTTTATCGAAGAAAAGGTGCGTCGTGCGCTCAAAATCGTTGGACTTAGCGATTACGAAAATCGTGACGTCAACTCTCTGTCGGGCGGACAACAACAGAGAGTAGCAATAGCCAGAGCAATCGTCAACGAGCCAAAGATTTTGCTCCTCGACGAACCTTTGGGCGCGCTCGACCTCAAGATGCGTCAAGAGATGCAACTCGAGCTCAAATCTATGCACCAAAAACTCGGCATAACCTTTATCTACGTCACCCACGACCAAGAAGAAGCCTTGACGATGAGCGACACTATCGTGGTTATGCGTGACGGCAAGATTTGCCAAGAAGGTAGCCCTATCGACATCTACAACGAGCCTAAAACGGCTTACGTTGCCGATTTTATCGGTGAGTCCAACATTCTCGACGGCGTGATGCCCGAGGACAAAAAAGTAATATTTGCAGGCGTACAATGGGACTGCGTGGATACGGGATTCGAGCCTAACCAAAAGGTGGATATCGTGGTAAGACCCGAGGACTGGGAAGTCCGCGAAAAGGACAAAGGCATACTTGACGGCAAAATCGTATCCTCGATTTTTAAGGGCGTGCATTACGAGATGTCTTGCATTGCGGGTGGCTATGAATTTATCATTCACAACACCGTAGAAAGTCCCGTAGGCAGCGAGGTAAGCCTCTACGTCGACCCCGACAATATCCACATTATGACCAAGGAGCTCTACGCCAACGACAAACAAGTAGAATTCCTATCCAACACTACCTTCGACCTCTACGGCGGAACGTACGACTTCCACCCTACTACGTTGTTCAACGACGCTACCTACGACGGCGACAACGATATCCTTACGATAGACGGCGAAGAAACGGCGCTCAAAGGCAAAAAAGCCGTAGTTAGATTTGAGTTTACCGACGTGGAAATGACCGACGACGAGATGGACGCACCACTTGCCGCCAACGTTGAGTCAATGATTTATAAAGGCAAAAACTATATCGTCTGCCTAAGAACCGACAACAACCACCATATCTTTGCCGACACCGAATACCTTTGGGACGACGGCGACAGAGTGGGCATTGCAGTCAAGCCCGACCGCTTTAAGTTGATAAGGATGATAGAAGAATGAAAAAGAGAAAACTTAGCGGATTTACTCGCAAATATTTGGCAATTCCTTACGTGGTATTTATGGCGATATTCGTCATATTACCACTGTTGATTTTGCTACTCTACTCTTTTTGCGAGACGAGAAGCGACGGCTCGCTGTCTTGGAGCTTTACCTTTGACAACTACAAGACGATTTTTAGCCCGTCCAGCGTGCAAATGCTCACCCGTTCTATATACGTGGGACTGCTGACCACTCTCATTTGCTTGGCTGTAGGCTACCCCGTTGCGCTCTTCCTCGCCGACAAAAAGTATAACAAAAGCCCCGTGCTCGTAATGCTCTTTATGTTGCCTATGTGGATCAACTTCCTCTTGCGCACCCTCGCCACCAAAGCGATGTTCGAGGCAATGGAAGTCGACCTCGGTATGGGCACTGTAATATTCGGTATGGTATACAACTACTTGCCTTTTATGATAATGCCTATCTATACCACCATATCCAAGATTGATCCGTCTTTGCTGGAAGGTGCCGCAGACCTCGGCGCTTCGCCTCGCAAAGCCTTCGTCAAAGTGACGCTTCCTCTCTCCCTCCCGGGAGTGCTTAGCGGAATTACGATGGTATTTATGCCGACTATCACCACCTTTGCCATATCGGGACTGCTCAGTGGCAACAAAATCAGCCTCATAGGTGACTTTATCGACTTGCAAGTAGTCAACAGTCTCAACGTTGCCAGCGCGATGTCCTTTATTATCTTGATAGTCATCGGTATATCTATGATTGTCGTCAACAAGTACGACAAGGACAACGCTTCTTCGGGAGGTGGATTATGGTAAAGAAAATACTCGTCAAATGCTTGTTTGCACTAGTATTGGTGTTTTTATATCTGCCAATATTGTGGATGATAATCTTCTCCTTTACCAACACGCCGTCTTTTAGTTCTTGGGGCGGATTTAGCTTCGACGCTTACAAAGAATTATTTACGGGTAGAGACAGCACCGCCATATTCGAGGCTTTGCGCAACACCGCCATCATCGGCGTATCGGCTAGTTTGATTTCTACTCTGCTCGGCACTATGGCTGCAATCGGTATCAACTCTATTAGGTCGAAGAAGGCAAAGGCCGTCATAACCAATATCAACCAAATTCCTATGGTCAACAGCGAGATAGTTACCGCCGTTTCTTTGGTACTGCTCTTTGGCATTTTGCGCACCTTTATCCAACTCGACGGAGAAGTGCAAATGCTCAACGTTATCTTGGCTCACGTCACCTTTTGCACGCCTTACGTCATACTCAACGTGTTGCCAAGACTCAAGCAGAGCGACAACAAGATTTACGAAGCCGCTCTCGACCTTGGTTGCACGCCTACTCAAGCCTTGTGGAAGGTAGTTATCCCCGACATACTGCCGGGCATATTGATGGGCTTCGTGATGTCCTTTACTTTGTCGATAGACGACTTCGTCATCACCCAATTCAATATCGACGGTTTTCAAACGTTGTCGACACTCATTTACCTCAAAGCTCACGGCAAAAAATCCCTGCCTGCATCTATGAGAGCTTTGTCGTCAATAATATTCGTGGTAATCCTCGGTTTGATGGCTCTTATCAACCGCAAACCGAAAAATAAAACTTCAAAACAAGGAGCTTACAAAAAATGAAGAAAAAACTTTGTATCGCGTTGATTGCGGTTATGCTCTTAGCCGTAAGTATGCCGACGTTGAGTGCTTGTACCTCCCGTGAGGACACCCTCAAAATCTACAACTGCGCCGAATATATCGGAGAAGACGTCATCGACCAATTCAAAGAATATTACAAGTCCGTCACGGGCAAACAAATCTCTATCGTCTACGACGAGTACGACACCAACGAGACTATGCACTCCAAAGTCGCTATCAAAAAGTCCGACTACGACGTTATCTGCGCCTCCGACTATATGATTGAGAGAATGCTTAGAGAAGAATTGCTCCTCGAGCAATCTCCGCTTGGCAACGACCAAGACGGCAACCCTATCCAAGACTATCGCAAGGTCAACATCTCGAAGTACTTCCTTGACAACACCGTCAACAACTTCACCTACGACCCAAGCGGCAAGTACTCCACCCCTTATATGTGGGGCACTATGGGTATCGTGTACGCAACCGACGCAGTCTCTCTCGAATACCTCGAGTCAAAGGGTTGGGGCGCTCTATGGGATACGGCTTATAAAAACAGAGTCAATATGAAAAAGAGCGTTCGCGATACCTACGCAGTAGGCGCAATCTACACTTTCTGCAATCAATCTTCTGCCAACTTTGACGCTAATATCACCCCTGAGCAAGCTCTCAACAACGTCGCCAAGGCGAGCGCCGTTCAACAATCTCTCGTATGGCAAAAGCAAAACGTCAAGTGCGGTTACGAGACCGACGAGGGCAAGTCCGATATCATCGAAGGCAAAGTCGATATGGCTCTGCAATGGTCGGGCGACGCAATCTATTCTATGGGCGAATTGCAAGAAGAATTGGGAATTTCAAGAAGTCTCGACTACTACGTACCTCAAGAAGGCTCCAACGTTTGGGTGGACTGCTGGGCTATCCCTAAGTACGCTAAAAACACCGTTGCCGCCAACCTTTGGATCAACTTCTTGTGCCAAGAAGATATCGCTATCGAAAATATGGAATGGATTGGATATACCTCCTGCGTGGCAACCCAAGCAACCTTTGATTGGTGCCAAGGTTACTACGACGACAACGACAACTTCGTGGCATACACCGAGGAAGACTACGACGCTTCCGACCTCAGTTACTTCTTTGGCGGAGAACTCAGCGAACAAGCTAAGAGCATTATCGTAGACCCCGCGCAATTCCCATCTCTTGACGTTGTAAAAAGATGCGGAGTTATGTCAGACTTTGGCGAAGAAAACACCAAAATCATAGATAGCGTTTGGGCAAACGTTCTCAACGCCTAAAACAATAAAAAGTCGATACGTATCGACTTTTTGACTAATTAAGTTATCAAAATAGACGCTAATGAGTAGCGTCTATTTTTCAATATCTCTTTTTGGACGGGTACTTGGACTTGGTATCTCGCGCGCCCTTGGCACTTCCTTTGATGCCTTTGACTTCTCTCACGTCCTTACCGTTTCTCTTTTTTGCTCCCTTATCGCCAACTTTGCCTACCCTTTTGCGAGATTGGTAATCTCTCTTTTCGTCTTTGGTAGACTTTTTGTACTTATAATCGCTCTTGCCCTCTTTAGACGGCTTTTGCATCTTCTCCTTGTCGGCTTCTTCTATAGTCAATTTTCGCTTGCCGATCGTCATACCTTCGAGTTTTTTAAGTTCGCCCTCCTTGCCCTTGACTACTTCTACGAATCCGTAGGTATCTCTCAGTTTGACGTCGGTTATCTCGTATATTTTGATAGCGGTCTTGGTGGTAATTAGCTTGACTATGGTATCCTTATCTAGCATATCCTTTTTGCCCACGTTGACGAAAAATCTCGATACGTTGGCTTCTACACATTCGCGATTTAGACGATTGGAACTGTCCTTAGGCAACGTAAAGCTGTCAACGTCCCCATTCATCTCCATATACTGCAAGGCGTTGTTGGTTGCCTTTTGATATAGCGGGATATTCGCCGTTTGGTCGCCGTCAACGAAAGTGTAGGCTGCACCGCCCTTGCTCGCTCTTGCCGTTCTTCCTATACGGTGCACGTAAAAGTCGGGCGTGGTTGGCGGGTCGAAGTTGAATATCGCTTGCACGTCGTCCACGTCTATTCCCCTTGCCGCCACGTCGGTGGCTATGAGCATCTCGACTCGTCCGCTCCTAAACTGCTTCATCATAGCCGTTCTTTGCGACTGCTTAAGGTCGCCGTGCAATACTACTGCGTTTCTACGCTTTTTGGCAAGCGCCTCTCCAAGCTTGTCCGCGCGCTTTTTGGTATTGCAAAAGATTATGACTCTATCGTAGTTGTTATCGTCTATGATTTGTAGTAGATATCCTACTCGTTGACTATCCTTGACTACCGTATACTTTTGTTCGATTTTAGGCGTATTTTCGCCGTCTATCGTTGCTTTGACATATTTGGGAGTATAAAGTCTTTGGTCTATGAGCGACTTGATTTCGGTTGGAATAGTTGCCGAAAAGAGCATCTTTTGACAGTCCATCGGACATAACGACATAATGCTCTCTATATCTTTTCTAAATCCCATATCGAACATTTCATCGCACTCGTCGAGCACGAGCGTTTTGATTTTGCCTAATTTTAGAGTTTTTCGGTCTATATGGTCTAACACTCTACCCACCGTACCGACGACGATTTGAGGTTTCTTCCTCAAAAACATAAGTTGGCGTTGGATATTTTGTCCGCCGTATAGTCCCGCAACTCGTATCTTCTCGGTATACTTGAGGGTGTCGCTAAATACGGCGCATATTTGCATAACCAATTCTCTCGTAGGACACAAGACCATAATTTGGGTGGCGTCCTCCTCTCTATCAACGCTATTCAGAATAGGCAAAACAAAAGCAAGCGTCTTGCCCGTACCCGTGGGCGCTTGACCTACCACGTCACCCCCCTGCATAGCAAGCGGAATAATATCCCTCTGAATGGGCGTCGGTTCAACTATGCCGTGTTCATTCAAAGCTCTGACGATATTATTGTCTATATTTATCTCTTCAAAAAAATTATTCATACGTATAATATACACCAAAAGTTGCTTTTCTTCAACTAGTTGGTTATAATTGTAGTATGAAAACGGCAATTATTACGGGAGCAAGTAGGGGCATAGGCAAAGCAATCGCCACCCTTCTTGCCCAAAACGACTACAACGTGGTCATCAATTACAACCACTCGGAAGACCAAGCCAAGGCACTTGTCGACGAGCTGACGACACAAGGGCTATCGGCAGTATGCTACAAGGCAGACGTATCCGACGAGGCGCAAGCAGAGGCACTCGTTAGGTTTACCCTTGATAGATGGGGCAAAGTTGACCTACTCGTCAACAACGCGGGAGTATCTGCTAGCGGACTGCTCATAGATATGCCTATCGAGCAAATCAACGATACTATTGCCGTCAATCTCACGGGCACAATCGTAATGACCCAAAAAGTCGCTATAGGTATGCTCTCCAATCAGTCGGGCAATATCGTCAATATTTCCTCGATATGGGGCGAGATAGGCGGTTCTTGCGAAGCCGTCTACTCTGCAACCAAGGGAGGCGTAATTGCATTTAGCAAGGCAATGGCAAAAGAGCTCGGCTACAACGGTATCAGGGTCAACTGCATCGCCCCCGGCATAATAGATACGGATATGAACGCTCGCCTAAGTACAAGCGACGTGCAGAATATAATAGACGATATACCTTGTCAAAGGATAGGGCGTGCCGAAGATATAGCCAAGGCGGTGTTGTGGCTGGCAAGCGACGAATCTAGCTATATCAACGGACAAGTGCTATCAATCAACGGCGGTTGGAATACTTAAAAAGCTTTCTAAATTGGTCCCCAAAGTTATTACCCCATAATCAATAAAAAAGAGCAAACGTCTAATCCCGCTTGCTCTTTTTAGAGGAAAAAATAATGAAATAATGTCTATTTTATGCGTTGGCTATATAGTCTCCGTAATACACAACAACCCTACTATCAACAAGAAGATTATTGCGACGAGCGCACCGCTTAGCACCTTTTGCCAAAATACGTTTTTCTTTTGTGCCTTTAGCACTTCTTGAACAATTTGCTTGATATCCTTATCTTCCATATTAACCTCCTTCACTGTGCTGCAGAATTAGATAACATAATACCACTATAATTCGTTGTTAAACCTTTAAATTCAATTGCGACACCGGGACTAGTAGATATTTGTGCCGTCATCGCAATATATTTATGTCCATAAGCACTATATACGTTAAACAGTCCTTCATTATATATAGTAGTACCTAATATAAAAAACATTGATGTATAATATTTTTCTAATGCACTATTATTATATGGTAAATCTATTTTCATTGCAAAATTATAATTGGAATACTCTGACAAAATGTTGTTAGATGTGTTACTGTATAACTCATACTCTTCGCTATCATTCCCATTAGGATCGGTATAATATAACGTTGCATTACCAAAACGCTCTTGTTGAGAGCCGTATACCGAGTTATTGCTTGCAGTAATGGCTAAGACGTCTACTAATCTATATGCCGGCATACTATTCCAACTTACCCATACTTGTGTTTCATATTTTTTATCGGAAATAGACAAAAACTGCATACAACTAGTATTAAGACCATTGTTAAGAATAGTTATTTCATAAAATAATTCTCCTTAATTTATTTGTTAAGCGATAAATCGCTTCTTACAACTAAAATAACACAGTCTTTGTCTTTTGCCAAGAAAGCATTTCTTGCATTTTGTCAAGTATTACTTGCATTTTTGCAAAAATTACTTGCATTTTTGCAAAAATAATTAGCCATTATACTTTGTTGCCGTTACCGTCAAAAAGAATACTTGCCGTCTCAATCGTTTTCCAATCGCTACTATCCTTTTTGTATACGACCACCGCCTTCCAATACAACGTTTGTCCTTGGGTGGAACAAGTCGTGATAAGCGTCTTGCCGATATCTAGGTCAGATACGTACGCTTCACTTTTCAACGTCATGTTGCTATAACTTTGCTGTGGGCTCTCGCTACAATATAGTCTAACGTAAGTAGGAATAGTAGAATAGCCTAGAGTAAATTCATTCTTTGCCGTAGCTGTTATTACTCCGTTACTTCCGCTTATATCAACGGATATGTTGGTAAATAATCCAAAAGCGCTCGAATCTTTATCATCTTGTTCGGCTACGACGCTTTCGTTGATACAACAAACAAAAGCCGAAGTCAAAATAAGAATGCAAAGTAAGGCAATTATTGCAAATAATTTAGTTTTTTGATTAGTCATAATATATCTCTTTGTTTTTTAGATTTAACGTAAACGACAATGCTTTTGACAACGTTGACTATCAAAGATACCGACACTATTAGGCATACGATTGCTACAATTTTCATCTTATCACCGTCCGACAATCCTATAGTAACGGAATATATTTTATTGCTATCGGGTCCGTTAAAAAATGGTATAGACGCTACTCCGCCTACGACCAATATCAAAGCCACCGCTATACTTTGCAATACAATCTTGAAGATTGGATTTATCTTTTTTGGTTTATATTGTCTGACTTGCGTATTGTCGGTTTTATTTTCGTCTACACTTGCACGTGGCGACTGCATGCCGTATAGAGTATTGGCGTCGGTTTCCAATACCTTGCACAACAAAACGATACTACTATAATCGGGCAGATAAGCCCCGTTTTCCCAGCCCGACAACGCCTGTCTAGTGACTCCGACCAATTCGGCTAATTTGCTTTGCGATAGCCCCTTTTTCTTCCTCAGTTCTTTTATCTTTTCTCCCAGCGCGTTCATTATTCTCCTACATACCACTTTTCAAATACGTATAAATTATATAATAAATATACATCATAACCAATCAATTATCAAGCAAGTAATACTTGCATTTTGTCAAGTACGACTTGCGTAACGTATTTTTTCTCCTAAGTCTTCAAATATTTTATACGCTTTGTCTCAATAATATTGGTTAGCATTTTTTTGACTAAAAAATTAAAAAAGTCGATACGTATCGACTTTTTTAATCAAAAAGAGCCAACCGTAGTTGCTTTGGCTCTTTAGTCAATGATTATTATTTGAACATTTCGTCCATCCAACCAAATTCGATTGTTACGTCGTCTTCTATCATTTCTCCCACTTGCTCTTGCACGAGTCCACCGCCTGTTCCTTCCATCAAATACACGGTCAAATCGCTCCGCATTCCGTCAAAGGTATCTTGCTCAAAGGTGCAATCGTTGGCTCCGAACAAAACCACGTTGATGTCGCTAGCCTTAAAGGCAAAGTTACCGATATTCTTTATCCCCGGTACGATATAAATTCTATCAAATCTCACTCCCGCAAATGCGTAATCGCCTATTGTCGTCAAGGTGTTGCGTATCTCCTCGCTGTCTAGGAAGGTAAACGCGTTGCGAGCCTTGCTATTGAGGTCGGACGGGTCGGTTCGATAACAACCGTTATATGCGCTCTCGCTAGTACGCTCGAAAGTCGTATAAGTGCCTATATACGCAATCAAAATTTGACCACTCTTGTCCATAAGCAAGCTATGTCTAGCCCTCGACGGATCCGTCGTATTAGGTCTTTTGAAGTCACCTAGTGGTTGCATCTTAAAGTTTTCGTTTTGGGCGTCGACTTTGAGTTCGTATATCGTAAGCGTTGCTCTCGAGCTATAAGTGCTATTGTATATTGCAAAAGCACCGCTGCCTATCTCGCTCACGTTTTTACCGATAACGAAGTCTTTTTTGTTGAGCAAATTGTAGCAACCGCTAAAAGCCAATTCGGGTATTGCCGTCATGCTGTCAGGCAAGGCGTTAGGAACTGTCAAAGCACTGTCCTCGGCTTGAATAGTAGCCAAAGCGCTATCGTTGAAAAATACGCCTTTTCCCATGCTCGTCAATGCTATATCCTTGTCGTAATGCACCGTTGTAAGATTGCCGCAGCCCGAAAAAGCATAGTCGTCTACCATCTTGACGCTCTTGCCAAGATAGAAATAATTGAAGTAAGAAGAGTTGTTGGCAAATGCGTATTTGCCGATATTCTCTAGCTTAGGGAATATGATTTTATTGGAAGTAGTAGATTCGATTTTTGCCGAGTCGAACGCGTGGTCGCCTATGGTTGTCAACAAGCTTGCCTCGCCCACTATCAACGTCTTGAGGTTGCTAGCCTTATTAAAGGCGTATTCTTCTATGCTTTCCAACTTGTCGTTGAGAGTAAGCTTGGTTATTGCGTTGCAACCGTAAAAGGCGTATTTGCCGACTTTGAGAAGGTCTGTAGGAAGAATCATTCCGTTGTCTTCGCCCACTCCCGAATAAACGAGTGCCGAGCAGTTGTAAAAGGCGTAATTACCAATGCTTTGCACGGTGGACGGAATAGTTACGTGCGTAAGCTTTTTGCAATCATAAAAAGCCTTATTAGGAATTTTGGTCAAACCTTGAGGTAGTTTGACGTATACCAAAGACGACATATTAGAAAACACGCCGTCACCAAGGCTTATATCGCTTAAGTTGCCGTTGAACTCAATATTGACGACGCTTTTGCCCTTAAACGCGCCTTCTTTGACAGACACTACCTTCTTGCCGGCAATTCTCTCGGGGATGTAAACCGTTTCGTCATCACCCGTGTAGCCCGTTATAGTACAAGTCAAACCCGAAGTGGTATATTCAAAATTTCCGCTGGAGCTTTGGTCACCGTGCTTGGTTGCAAACACTATTACCATTACGATAGAGGCGACGATTGCCACTATCAAAAGAGTAGCCAAAGTGATTATTCTTGCGTTTTTGCTCATTTCGTTCTCCAAAATCTTTTATCAATTTATTATATCACAGCATAGGCGATATATCAATACCAATTTTTGTATAAAAACTATCGAAATCTCTCATTCACAACTGCCTAATGGCTTTGAGTGCCATATTGATACCGTCTACGCATGCCGAGGTAATTCCGCCGGCATAACCCGCGCCCTCTCCGCAAGGGATTAAGCCCTCCACCGAGCTGTTGCCATACTCGTCCCTTAATATTCTCACAGGCGAACTCGAACGAGTTTCCACGCCCGTCAACAGTGCGTCTTCGTTGCCAAATCCCTTAATTTTGCTATCGAATATCCCTATCGCCTCTTTGATGCCACCCACGACGTAATTAGGTAGACACGCTCTAAGGTCGCTTAGCTCTACGCCCGGCAAATAAGTAGGCTGCACCTCTCCCAACTTGCTTGTGGACGTGTCCGAAATAAAGTCTCCCACTCTCTGACACGGCGCCTTGTACGAAGAAGAAACGGCATACGCCAATCGCTCGTATTTTCGCTGAAATTCCACTCCCGCAAGCACGTTTTGTCCTTCAAAGTCGGCAGGATTCACGCCCACTAGCAAAGCGCTGTTGGCGTTGACCCCGTCTCTATCGTGATAACTCATTCCGTTGGTTACCACACCGCCTTGCTCCGAAGCCGCCGCAACAACGTATCCGCCGGGACACATACAAAAGGTATAGCACGACCTTCCGCTGTCCAAGTGAGCGGCGAGTTTGTAATCGCTAGCCCCCAGCTCTTTGGCGTCACGCCCGTATTGAGCGCGATTGATATTGCTCTGCAAGTGTTCTATTCTCACGCCTATCGAAAATGCCTTTTGCTCCATCATCACTCTTCCCGATAGCATCTCAAAGGTATCTCTGGCGCTGTGACCTATAGCAAGTACGCACACGTTGCACGGCAAATCGTATTCTTGTCCGTCACTTCGTAGCGTAACTCCACAAAGTTTGCCGTCCCTTTTCTTGACGTCTACGAGCTTGGTCTCAAATAAATATTCGCCACCCAATTCCTCAATTCGTTTCCTTATATTTTGCACGCATTCCGCCAAGATATCCGTGCCTATATGAGGCTTGGCGTCCCACTTGATATTGACAGGCGCACCCGCTTCAACAAGCTCACTCAAAACCATTCCGATTTTTTCGGTTGCGATACCCGTATTGAGTTTGCCGTCGCTAAAAGTACCTGCTCCGCCCTCACCGAATTGAATATTGCTCTCGGGGTTGAGCTGTCCGCCTTGCCAAAAAGCCTTGACGTCGGCTTGTCTTTCTTTGACTCTCTTGCCTCTCTCTACTACGATAGGTCTTGCTCCCGCAATAGCCAAAGTCAGCGCGGCAAACATGCCCGCAGGACCACTTCCCACCACTATTGGACGAACAAGCGGATTGACCTTAGTATCGGCGAGTAGTTCTCGTATCGTAGACTTATAAGGCACGAAAAGCATTGCGTTTGCCTTGGGATTGTGTCTCAAATAATCACTCTCGTTGTCTAGCTGTACCAAAACGCTCAGTACGTATTTTATGTCGTCTCTATTGCGACAATCCAAGGATTTTTTTGCTAGTTCCCAGCTTTTGATGCGACTTGGTTTGACCCTCAAAGTATGCGATAGGCAATTTAGCACGTCCGCATCGCTAAAAATAGTAGGCACTTTGACGTTGTTGACCTTAAGCATTTATATCCTCCGCAACCGCTAGTCCGCTGGCTATTGCCCAATGGATATTGTATCCTCCGCATTCTCCGTCCACGTCCAGCACTTCTCCCGTGGCGTATAATCCACGGAAAGTTTTGCTCTCCAAAGTATTGTCATCAAAGCAGTCGAGACTCAACCCTCCGCACACCGCCTGAGCAAGGCTAAGCCCGAGCGTCCCCTCTATATCCGCCACGTAATCTTTGCACTTCTCGGCTATCGCGTTAGCCTTGACGTCGGACATAATAAGCGACCTATCCATGCTCACGTGCGCCATTATATTGGCTACGATAGCCTTATGCAGTAAGCCTTCCAACATATTGCCACGAGGGTCGTACGAGTCTATTATATAGCTTGCTAGTTGTTTCTTGGTCATATCGGGCACGAAATCTATATGCAACGCGCAACGCTTATATCCACGCCTACTAGCCCTAGCAACGTGCGAAGACTGAATGAGGGCAAGCACACCCGAGATAGCCCCGTCTTTGAATAGGTATTCACCCTTATAGGTCGGATATATTACGTCGTCAATCTCGACGTAACTTTGCACCTTGCATCTCACGCCGCTCGCTCCTTTGACGCTCTTACTCTTTAAGGCGACCAGGGTAGGATAAAGCGCGGTGGTAGGTATACCTAGAGGCTTTACC
Organism: uncultured Clostridia bacterium; assembly: GCA_937880755.1. Lineage (GTDB taxonomy): Bacteria > Bacillota > Clostridia > Christensenellales > UBA3700 > HGM11368. The sequence goes on along the minus strand of CALGRX010000017.1, from coordinate 147,491 downwards.
AAATCGTAACTTGCCAATCCAAAGGTAGCTTTGGAACCGGTTGCCAGCACTACCTTATCGGCACGAAAAGCACCTTGGTCGGTAACGACTCTCCACCCGTCTTCGTCGGGCGCAATCTTTGTTGCCAAAGTCTTGGTCATCACACAGACGCCTTGTCTTCTGAGCGCAGACAAAAACACATTGAGTACGGCGGTAGCGCTTTCGCTATAAGGGTATATCCTCCCCTCTTCGCTCTTGGTCACTAGCCCGTATTCCAATAGTTTGTCCCTTACTTTTTGACAATCGTATCGCGTCACAATAGGCGCTACAAACTCACTATTGTAGTGCTCTACCCCTATATCTTCGTTGGAGAGGTTGCATCTGCCGTTGCCACTGACAAGAATTTTTTTGCCAATCTTCTCGCCCGCCTCAATCAAAGCAACTTGCTTGTTGCAAGCACACTCTAGGGCACAAACGATGCCTGACACACCTCCGCCTATGATAATTACGTCAAAATCACATTTCATAGTGGTATTATAACACATTGGCGTGCCAAAGTAAAACGCTAAGTCGATTTTAGCAATCTTGGAGTACGAGCGTCCTTTTATTTGCAAGATAATTGACCGACGTCGACAAAAAAGCGACCCCTCGAGCATTTACGCTTAAGAGGTCACCTTTTGGTTAGTTAATTTTAGCCCACCTTTACCACAATCTCAACTGCATAGGTGCCGGAAGTCTTAACCACGTCATATTTGATGGTGGTGGAAGCCAAGGTCTTAGCTTCCGTATTGACTATGACTTCTATGGTTGCGTTTTGTGCGTCGTTTACGCCCAAGAAAGCGCTAGTATCGACAATGTTGGCAGTGTACTTAGAGGTTGCTTTGCCGTTGACAACTAATTCTTTGCTAAAGTAAGCCTTTTCAAACTTTAGTCCACTTCCCACGTTTTGCGTGATTTCATTGCCAAAGCCAATCTCATAAGGGTCTTGCACTTCGCCGTCGACGTTGCTATATACTAGCGTTTCGCCTTGCTTAACGGTGACGGACACACTCCTCGTCTGCGACGACGAGGTAGTGTAGGAGGCTATGTTGTAGAAGTCTTTGGTCGTAAGTTTGGTCTTACATCCTGCCAAAACTCCCACCAAAACCACGGTCAATACCAATATTGCTATCAACAATTTCTTTTTCATACTATTTCCTCCTTACGCCAACATTTTCTTCTTGACGATTGCCAATGCTATTGCGCCCAAAGACAATGCCATGCTTGCCGCGGCAGCCGCACCGACTTGTCTTCCCGCCGCCTTGCCGGCAACGTTTTGCGCTTCGTTTACAACGCTCTTGGCGTCGCTAATAAGCGTATCGTAAGCGTTTCTTACGTTGCCAAGTTTGCTATTGTTGATTACGTTCATATCAACGTCTGCAATACCTTTGAGCAGTTCTTCGATTTCCTCCAACGTTGCGATATCGTCAAATCCAAACTCGCCGATTGCGTCGAGTTTTGCATTGAGGACGGTTGGGTCACCACCCGTCTTTACGTTCTTGACGCTTACAGGATCACTTTCGTTGTGGTTGTCGTCTGCCACGAGCTTTACGTATACCGTGTAAGTCGAATTTGGCTTAACGTTAAATACGTTGCTCTCTTGCCAGTTGGTTTCGTCAAGGCTATATCGAACGTTGCTTACACTAACGCCGTTGATAGTCAACTTGTTATAGTTGGCGATTATCGTAATATCATTGACGTTTAGTTCACCTTCAACTTTGGCAATAGTCAAAGTAACTAGGTCTCCTCTTGTCAACTCGTAGTTGGTTGCTACCGCGCCGTTAGCGTCCAAAGCTACGTAGCCGGTGTAAATACCCGCATTGATAGGTTTAAGGATATTATCCTCTTCGTCTACGAATACGTATTCTACGACCTCGCCGTCAACAACGCCGTCGAATACTACTGCAAGAACTTTTTCGTTGCCGTCGTATACGGTATCAGTTGCATCTACGCTGACTATGGTGATAACCTTTCTCGCAATAGTCAACTCACCTGCCTCATATTCTGCCAAAACGTAGTTGTCGCTAGCTAGCACGATAGTCACGCTATATACGCCCGCATTGATTGCAACCTCGGCCTGGTCTTCGCCCTCTTTTGTAAATCTTAAAGAGAACAAGTCGGCTTGGGTCTCTTCCGCAGGTATATTGTTGAGGATTGCACCTGCCGTCTTTGCAGTGCCGTCGTATACGTAACTGCTCTCGTAAGTAAACTCTTGGAGAGTCAACTCTCTTGGTGCGATAGTCATATTCTTGCTATAGTTGCCTACTATCTCGTAGTTGGAGTTGTTGGCAACCACGGTGACAACGTATTCGCCAGCGTTGATTGCCTCTTCCTCGCCGTTGTAGAGTGCCGTAGCCTCTACATCGTCGCCTTCCAAAACGCCGTTAATAACTACGCTTGCAATTTTAGCCGTTGCGCTGTAGACCAAATCGGCAGGCAAAGTAACTTCGCTGACTGTGATTTGCTTAGGCGCGATGACGAAGGAGCCTTCGTATTCGTCCCAGATATAATTATCCTTTTGCGTTCCGTTGACTTGCAAGGTTACCTCGCAAGTACCTGCGTTGACGTTGTCGCTATACAACGCGTCTACGGTGATGTCGTCGCTGTTGACTACTCCGTCAATAGCCACGTCTGCAACTTTAGCCGTCTTGTCGTAGACTGCGTCGGTAGGCAAATCTACGATAAAGGTCAAGGTCTTCTTAGCCACGGTGATTTGCACGTTTTGTGGCAAGTTGAAGATATAGTTGTCGTTGTCAGGTGCAACGAAAGTCACGTCGATTGGCGTGCCTGCAGGCGAGGTTTCGTTATAAGTCTCGTTGACGTTGATAACGAGAGCGTCGCTATCTATCATCTCGAGGCTTCCCTCTGCGTATGCCCAGAAGGTCGCAGGCTTGACATCGCCGTAAGTCAACTCGGTGTTGACGGCAACGACGTCGATAGTTCTCTTTTCTACCACGTATTGCAACTCTACCGTCATTTCGCCGTTGTACTTGCTTTGAGCTTCGGCTTTGACTTCGACTACGACTTTATACGTACCCGCATTGATAATCGAAGCTACCGTACCGTCTGTTGCGTCTTTGTAAGCAACGGTGATATCGTCCTTGTTGACGTTGAGCACGTTGATGATAGCCGTCTTGTCGGTTGCGTCGTATACGCTCGACTTTTCTTCGAGCACGGCGTTGCTGAGGCTATTGCTTACGATAGTGATGCTACCCTTAGTCTCGGTAACGGCTTCGTAGTTGCTTGCCTTGCTACCACCAAGAACAACGTAAATCATATTGGCAGTCGTTTCGCCAATGACTTGTTGTTCTATAGGAAGCGCACAAGCTACGGATATCGTCACGTCATCAACGTCTCTATCCTCGATAGTACCCTCGACAAATTCGTAAGGCGCTACGCCTTCTGCAAAGACGATGACGTCGGAGCCGTACCCCTTTTCGCCGTTGTTGGTCAAGAACTTGATACTCTTAGGCACTACGGTAAAGTTGTCGGTGCCTTCTACGGAAATCGTGTAGTTGGCGTTGGCGCTAACGACGGTTACTAAGTAGTTGCCCGCGTCTATTGCGCTATCCGCTCCGTTGTAGAAGATATCTACGTCAACGACGTCGTTACCCAGCACTCCGTTGAGATTTGCTTCTACGGTCTTTTCCAATCCGTCGTACACCAATTCGGTAGGCATAGTTAGCGTTGCGGTGATAGCAAGCGCGCCTACAACGACTTTTGCGTTTTCAGGCAATGTCACGTCGTAGTTGTCACTTGCAGTGGCTTCTACGAATATTGCATAGTTGCCAACACCGCTATACTTGGTATAGTCGGTAAATACGTTGACTGCCACACCGTCACCCTCTACGAATTGCAAACTACCGTCTGCATATTTCCAAGTAATAGTTGGAACGTCGTCGCCGTACGTCACGTTGACGTCGTCCACTGCCAAAGCCACCTTTCTTGCCGTGATGACGAGCAATTCGGAAGTGGTTTGGTCGATATAGTAGTTGTCGTGTACGAGGTCTACGTTGACGGAATAACTACCCTTGTCAATTGCTTGAGACTGTCCATTGAAGGTGTAGATAAACTCGAGCACGTCGCCGTTGACGGTGTTGTTGAACACTGCTTGCACTACCTTAGCCGTGCCGTCGTAAGTCTTGTCGACAGGCAAGGTTATTGCAGTCACGTTGACGCCTCTCTTGTTGACTACGAGTTGTCCAACCGAGCCGAACTCTAGGTTGTAGTTTTCGGCAAGTTGTACGTCGTCGTCCACGTTGTCGGCAATAGTCGCCCAAATATCGAAGTTTCCGCACTTGTCGTAGAGTGCGTAATTGCAATAGGTAGATACCACGATACCGTCTTCCGCTACGAACGTTGCGCTACCGTCGGCATAGCTCCAACTAAAGCTGCCTATTTCATCGCCGTAGGTTACTTCTTTGCCCACGGTATCGATAGTTACGGTCAACTTTTCAATCATAAAGTTGACGGTAGCACCATAAGTAATGGTAAAGTACTTGTCTGCTTCTTCAGTCAACTGAACGGTAACGCTATACTTGCCCGCATAGCGGATATCGCTAACAGTGATTACGTTTCTATCAATCTTGAAGTACTCGTACTGCAAAGCCATCTTGCCCTCTGCGTCCACGAAGTCTTCGTTTTGATAGGTGAGGACAGGCGTGGTAAAGGTCTTGACGTTGCCGTCGTATACAACAGTGTTGTCTACCGCACCCTCTATGCCAAACTCAATCGACACGCCCCTCTTGTTGATGGTAAGAGCGGTGTTTTCTACGAGAGTAATCACGTAGTTGCCGCCTTGAGCACCACCCACGCTTGCCAGAGTAACGGCATACGTACCCGGAGCTGAATATTGCTCGGAAGCAAGGAAGTTAGGTATCACTTCGTCGTCTCCGAACAACGGAGTATATCCATTCGCTATTGTCCAATCGAAGGCAGGGTCAACGTCGCCGTAGAGTTTGCTCGTAGGCGTTACCTCTATCGTCGTCGCAATTGGTGTGATTTGGAAAGCAAACTCGCCGTTTAGCATATTGTAGTTAGGCGCAGTGGTCATGATAGGAGATACTACGTAATAGCCTGCGTTGAATGCACTCTCTACCTCTACGTACTCGTCTTCCGGATTTGCCTTCCACATATACTTATAGCCCTTGATAGTATAAGTAGATTTTACCGCGTCGTTTTGGAACAAGCCTACTCTGTTTACGTCGCCGTAATCGTAAATATCCGAGATATAAGGCACTATTTTCTTAGCTTCTCTTTCCTCTTCGGTTAGGCTTGGGAACCAAACGATTGTCATATCTTTAGCATTGATTTTCATATCGACGGAGCAAATAGCAACGTTGTAGTTTGTATTGAAGCCTGCCTCTCTGTCAATGCTAGCGGTTACGGTGTATTCACCTCCTCTGTTAGCGCCGTTGGCTACTGCCACACCGCTTTCTTTGTTGAGGTAATTTTCCGTCAAAACGGGGTTTTCGCCGTTTTCCGGTTTGCTAACCGTCCACTTTACCTTTTGGAAGGTGGAATTATATTCTTTCACAACAACGCCGTCTTGCAAAGCTTCTTCAGCCGATACCGTTATGGTGACGTCTGCTCTACCTATCTCGATAATAAAGGTGGTCTTGTCGAAAGTATAGTTGCCCGATATAGTTCCGCTTTCCTTCTCCAATATCATCTTGTAAGTACCCGCATTGACGAATCTATCGTCGGTTGCGTTGGTCGTTTCGGTAGCGTAAGGCTCGTAAGTCACCTTGATTACGTTGTTGTCTACTACGTTGAGTATCTTGATCAAAGCGTCGCCTTCGTTCACTCCGTTGCCGAATACGCTATACGTAGGCAACTTCTCCAATCCGTCGTATACGAAGATAGGGTTGGTCGCTTGCAAGTCCTCAGGCAAAGGCGTTACGGTTATCTCTCTAGGAATAATCTCAAAGTCTATAGACAACTCATCAGGATTAGCTACCACGTAGTTACTAGAGGACATTGTAGTAATTTTAGCCCTGTATTTACCTGCGTTTTCGGCTTGGTTGTCGACGATATCCGCTTCGGTCAACACGCCTTCTTCCTCTACTAGCTTATAGTATTCGATATTTGGCGTCGCGTCGTATCCGCTCACCAGTCCGCTCGCAGAAGCGGTAAATGCAGCAGGAGAAGAATTGTACGTGAAGTCGGCAGGTGCTTTGGTATAAGATGCCGTCACCGACTTAGGGGTTATCACCTGTCTTATTACTAGGTCGTAGTTCGAATCTTTGAAGACTACGATATTCATCTTCACTGTGTTGAGAGTAGTAAATAAAATATTGTTGACGGTATCTTGCGCAGGGCAATATATCTCCCACGTTCCCGCATCTACGGCATCCGAGAGATTATATTGTTGTCCCGGTACTCCTTGCTTGTAAGCCTTAAATATGCTTTCGTCGCCTTGTACTTGACCGATTAGTTTAGTTTTGGCAGAATCCGAATACAATCTAAGTGTAGGGACGTACAGCCCGCTACCATTAAACTCGTGTCCCGTAGCGATAAAGATATTAGAATAATTCTCGTCGGTAGGCATATCGGTGGTCATGTTGTTAAGAGGATTGCCGTAGGTTGCTACGACGCCCGGCTCAAAGGTAAAGCTAAACGATTGACCGTCGCCCGTCAAGTTGCGAGGGATTTTGTTCTCGGAGTTCCAAGAAGTAAAGTTGCTTACGTTGTCCACGCTACCAACCGTCTTGTAGATATCCAGCGTTCTATTAGGTTCGGTCGGAGTGCTATACTTGACGCTCCATACGATAGCTTGAGCTCCGCCAAAAGATATAGAGTCCGCCGGGTAATAAGGCGCGTCATAAGATATCTTAGGCACTGCCGTATCGGTAGTACCGTCGAAGTATATCTTCAGCGTTCCATTGTTTCCATAATTGGTCATTTGGGTGCTAATACCCGTCTTGATAGAGGCCGTACCCGTAGGCATTGTACTCGTAACGCCGTTTTCATTAAAAGTATTCCAGTTCTTAGCGCATATTGCACTTGGTACGTCCATGTTGATGTAGTAGACGTTTTTGAGAGTGAGGCTACCGTTGCCGGTCCAGTTGCCCGCAAGTCCGCAAATCACGCCTTGACCGGTAAAGTCTCTTGAATTCTGATTAGGTCCCAATTCCGCGTTGAAAGCCGAACTAAGGCAGGTTCTTGCTGTACCCGTCCAATAGTTCATGACGCCGTTTATCACACCCGCACCGCCGAGCGAACCCCAGTTCCCCTTGTTTTCCGCATCGTTGTTGGCAGCCACCGCGTTACATCCTGCAATGATTCCCGAAGCGGCAACTGCGTTATTCTGATCGGTTGACAGCGCAGGATCAGAATAGCCGTTGATATTACCCGTACCGTAAGTGGTAGCATTATAAACATATCCGCCTTGTGTGATTAATCCGCAGAATCCACCCGTCCACAGCTTGTTATTACCGCCGGCACCCACCCAAATAGACCATTCTCTACCTACTTGTTGCGTTATTATATCCGCATTTAGGGTAAGTTTACTATTGCTTATCGTGCCTTTTGCCAGCAATCCTGCAAATCCGCCTATACAAGCGGTACGATGCAACGAGTCCCAGTTCCAACTCTTGTTACTTTCGCCAAGTGTCATACGGCAGTTTACTCGCATCATCTTATTAACCGTGAGAGTGCAGTTGTTTATCGTACCAATGTTGACGCCGAATATCATACCATAAGCCACCGACCTGTCGCTGTTGTTCTTGGGGTCGTCTGGATCAATAGTTGCGCCATAATCCATTGAGTTATTCCATACGAAGTTGACGTCTTCGATACGGCCCTTGTTGATATGGGCAAGTCCACCGCCAATTCTTATGACACGATTGGTGCCTGCGATGTTATTATCCAGCTCTGGTACCACGGTAGACCCGTCTACTCCTCCGCTACTGTATTCTCCTCTATGAAATTCTGTAGCGCCGGTTAAGGTGATAGTCTTACCTTGTCCGTGTAGGATAAAGCCTTCGCCAAGCACGCCTATGGTAGACGTCGTTCCGCTCCATAGCGACGACGCGTTGAGAGTAAGGTCGTTATATAACGTATGCTCGCCCGTACCCGACTGCAATGCCTCTATCAAATCGTTGGCGTTATATATACCGCGACCGGTTAGCGTCGGTGTATTCTCCCCTATCTCCGTACTTGACGAGGTGTTGGCGAGGTTGTATTCGTCTTGGGCGTAGCCCGACGTCAACGCAAAGCTCAACGCCATTGCGCCCGTCAGAGCAACTATCGCCAATACGACAATTACAATAGCTATAAGAGATTTTTTATTTATATTATTCATACTCCCTCTCCTTTATATTGCCGAATTCTTTTTCTTCTTGATTGCAATCGCAACTCCTACGATTACGCCGATGAGTACCACTGCGCCTGCTGCGGCTCCGATGATAATCATCATTTGCTTGCTATTGGTCGTATCATCGATCGATTGACTCGTCGACGACACGATTGTAAACTCTACGTAGTTGGTGATAGTGTAGTTGGAGTCAGCCGCTACGTAAGCTCTATAAGTACCTGCAGGCAACGTACCGTCTTTCTTCAATCCAACTTCCGTTTCTTCTCCGTTTTCAACTTTGAAGAATCTGAGCCTATTGGTCTGCACTTCGCCGTTGACGTCGGTAAAGCTTGCCGTCAGACGGCTCAAGTCGGTTGTAGTGTTAAACTTGACAGTCGACAGCGATTGATAGGATACGTCGGTGCTAGGCACTTCATACGGAGTAATGTTGACTGTCGTCTCAATTGTCAACGGATTGTAGTTGTTGACGATAATCACGTACTTACCTTTCTTGACTCCTACGTCTATTGCTTCCACGTCTGTTGCGGTTACGATTGCATCCAAGTTGTTGTAAGTATACTTTTTGGTTGTCTCGTTATATTTGAGACCCGTAATACCCGCTCTATGCGGATTGCCATCGTAATCTACGCTTACGTTGATTGCAGTCACGCCCGTGATATTGATTTTATCTATCTTGACTTCAACCGTCTTTTCCCAGTCGTTGTAGTTGTCCATAGTTACCACGACTTTTACCTTATAGGTATTGGCGTCTACGAATTCGAATGGACTAGATTGCGTCTTAGCGCCGTTGACGTAGGTTAATGTATATCCCGAATACCTGTCAGGCACGGTTGCTACAACCGAGACGTTTTTACCGCTATAAGGTTGAGTCACACCTTCGAATACTATGCCTTCGAAGTTTGCTTTCTCGATGATGAGTTTGACTTCTTTTTCGCAAGGCATATGGTTGTCGTCGCCGGCGTAAATCAACTTATAATCGTAGCTACCCTCCTTGCTAAACCAACCCGTCGTAGGGGTGATTGGCTCGTATACGCCCGTAGTGCCGTTACGTCTATTGATAGTAACCAACACGTCGTCTAGGACTGCTACGGTTCTGCCTTCTTCGTCAAGACCCGTCATATTTGCCAATACCACACCCGTGTTTTTACCAACAAGCCGGCTATCTGCGTCTTGGTGGTTGAAGGTAAAGTCGTCGCCCGTGTAAACCACCGTTACGTCGTTGGCAATGATTTCCGTCTCGGCTCTGACGATTACCAGCAAGCTGTCGTTGTAAATCTGAGTATAGAAGTTGTCGTTTTCTTTGAATTCGATAGTTACCGAATAGTATCCTACGTTGATGACGTCCTCTGCGGCGATAGGGGTGGCCAATGGTTTGCCACTCGTTATCTTCTTGTTTACATGGTCGTATACAGCCGTAGAAGGATATGGATAGTAGGTCAACTTAAAGTCGTCCATACTATACAACGAAGGGTCTGCGTTGACGGTAAAGTCGTAAGATATCGCTCTACCTTTGTAGTCCATTTCTCTCGTGCCGAGTACCAATTCCATAAAGGCTTTGACTATCTCTAGTTCGAATTCGTCCGAGTTGACGATTTCGTAGTTGGTATCGGTGGTAGAGAATTTGACGTAGTAGTAGCCTGCGTCGCGAATGGTCTTGATAGACACGCCTGCCTCGTCCGTGTAGCGAGTCGTTCTCGCGTCGTTTTGGAAGAACTCTACGTTGACAGGTTGTATCTCCCCGTCGACGTCCTTAAAGGTTGCTGCGAATACGTGTTCCTTATTGTCGTAATCACGCTTAGCCGAGAAGTTCTTCTCTCCGTCCATGGTTGGTATTGCGCTCACTTTTTTCTTGTTGACTACGACCGATGCCGTTTGTATCGTAAAATCAATATCGGCATGCGTCGTTTGAGCTTGCGCACTTACTGCAGGATAAGTGTTGGCGTCGCAATAAGTTGCCAGTCCACCCTTTACGTCAAAGGTCATCGTAGAGCCGTCAAGCAACGCTACGTCAAAGGTGGCAGGAATTACGTCACCAAACGTATAAGTAGCATTGACGTAAGACGCAACGTCCACCGTCATATTGTATTTGTTGATGGTTGCTTCGCTAACGAAGTTCTCGTCAGGATTTTGAGGTATGCTCTCAGGCAAGACGTATCCTTCACTCGTAAACTTGATTTCTTCTCCGTCTCTCAAGAAGTATACCGGATAGAGCTTGGTATAGTCTTTTCCGCCATAGTTTTCGCTACCTTTGACGAATAGATACGCAATCGTTGTTCCCGCGTGCTTATTCTCGTATTGCACGTAGACTTCTAGAGCTTCTTGGACTACTTTATCAGTTGCTGCCGATCTGCCGTCGCAGTAAACGATACCGCTCTTGCCGTATCTGGTAGTTCCGTCCTCTTGATATAGTTTGACGGTCGCGCCCTCTATCTTGTTGATAGTTTGGTTATCAAATGTTTTACTCAATGCTTGTGACAAATCCAACGCGCTCAACGCCACGCCGTCTTTGTTAAAGATATTTTCCGTATTGATGTAAATTCTAGCAATAGCAAGCCTTATCGTAAATTCCGTCAACGTTCCGCTCGTCAGTTGTATAACCTTCTCAGGATACAAGTCTTGCTTGTTGACAAGCTTAAACCATATTTCTTGGCTCTCCAAATTATCGTTGACGACTATTTGTCCCGAGCTAGCTATAGTGTCGTCGTAGTGTACCCATACTCTCTTGTCTGCACCGACGATACTGCTGTCGCTTGCCGTAGACACGTAAAGGTCGTAACCACTCTCACCCAAAGTCGAATTGTAAGTAATCTTGAGTGGGTCAAAGTAGTAATACGTCTCACCATCGTCTTGCAATGCGTTCTCCGCAGATACGATTACGTTGAATTGAGGCGTCACGTTGTCTATCTTGACGTTGTAGGTCATAGACACCGTATTGTTGGTGGCGTCGGTATAAGACAACGTATATTCCTTGGTATCTTTGAACAATACGCTACAGCTCCAAGTGCCGTCCGGGTTGGATGTATAATCCGTGTGTCCGCTACCCGACACGATACCGCTACGGCTCTCATCGTTGACAGTGTACGTCATCAATATCGGAGTTGTTCTCCATTCGTTGAGGTCGCTTACGGTAATCTCGTCGCCCTTAGTCCCCATACTGTCGCTGAGATAATAGTGAACGTCCTCAACCAAAGGCTTTTCGTTGTCGATACGAACTTTGACTTGAGTGCTTGACTGAGCAACCAACACCTCTTGACCACCTGTGTAAACGTATGCTTGGAAGGCGTAAGTTCTTCCCGCCTTACCCGTAGAGACGTTGTCCTTAAAGACGTACTTAGCTACACCGAAAGTAGGTTGCAATTCCGACCAAGTGCCGTCGGTACTATATTTAATGTAGTTGAACATCTGAGACTTATCTTTATCGATATACATACCGATATTGGCTTGGTTGAGCCATACGTTTTCGTTAGGAGCGTCAAATTTGAGTTCTGCGGTATTTACGGCAAAGGTCTCCTTTTCGCTATTTTTATACCTAGCCAAAACTTTATTATTTGCATCGTAATACGCTAGTTTTTCCTCTTCGAGCATCTTGACTGCTCTATAGGTGTACACGCCCGGCAATAAGGTCTGAGCGTTAGTCACGGGCGTAGTGCCCTTGAGCAATTCCCACTCGTATGCCGACGAATTAGGTATCAAGGTATTGCCAAGTTTGGATTTGAGCACCAAGGTAGGCTCGTTGATTGGGGCGGCGTCATAATCTTTGCCCGACAGCAAGCCGTTGTTGGAAGATATCGAATAGTCGACAATCTCACCAAAGCTGTAGTTCATCGTACCGTAGTCGGTGGCTTTGAGCAAAAAGATTTCTCCACCGATAAACTGTTCTGCCTTGATATGCTTGTCTTGTTGTCCGTTTTTGTTGATATTGGCTTCCCAAATACAATACCCGTAAGAGCCGTCGGCGATTTCGAGTTTTTTGTAGTAAGCATTCTCCAACGTTTGGCTCATATCGCCTTCAAAGCCGTCGGCTTTGGCTTCTATTCTTATATCGTATTTGCTATTACTACTATCGAAGCTTACGTCCACTCGTCCGCCGATACTCGTCGGATAAATCATCGTACCTATGTTGTCGATAGAATACTTCATCCAGCTACTGTCTATATATGTGCCGTTGACGCCCTTTGCCTCACAGAAGGTCTTATAGTCGTACAAGAATACTATTCCGCTTACGCCCGTAAGGTCGCCGGTTCTGCCACCTATCGAGCCGAACAACTTAGCGTAATCCGTCTTCATATTTTCGTAGCTTACTTGGCTGTTGAAGCGCATTCTGCCTTTCCAATTCGACATTATCGCCGTAATCTCTGCCTCAGGATAAGCCGACATTGCGAAGTTCTCCCAACTTGCCACGTCCGTAAAGCGGAAACTTCCGCCGATAGCGCCACCGATAAAGGTATGGAAGTCGAAGTCGTGCGCACCGCTACCTGCGATAGAAGACATCGTGCCGTTGCCGAGAACGGTACAATACTTGACGGTAGTGCCTCCGATAGGTACGAAGTTGCCGATAATACCGCCCGCACAAGTCAGCGTCGCTCTTACAGAGTTGGAGGTATTGGTATTACCTCTGCACACTACGGAGAAAGAAGATTGTAAATCTACCGTGATATTGCTTATAGTAGCGCCGTTGGTGACTAGTCCTACCGCACCGCCCGCAATTGCGCTGTTTTCTCTAAATCTAGCGTTAGAAGTAAGGTTACCGCCACCCGTTCCGTACAATACGAAAGGATTTTTGAGTATAACCTTACAGTTGCTTATCTCGCCACCTCTACTCATACCGGCAATGATACCGAAAGCGGGAGTCACGCCGTGTTCAAAAGAATTGTACAACGAAGTGCCACCGTTGGCTTCTCTGCCGTTAGGCTCGACATGAGTCGAAGTGTAGCTAAACGTAACGTTTTTGATAATGCCTTCGTTGATTGCTACGAAGAAGCCCGACGGACAAATATACGTAGGCGATTTTGCATTGTCCGAGCCGCCCAAAGAAGGGTCGGTATTGATTATATGCTCGGCGGCAAATCCGCTGGCAAATGCACCCTTACCTACACCGCCTTTGATATTGATGGTGTAGCCGTTGCCGTCGAAGGCGCCTCTCATATATTTGTTACTGCTGGCGTAATTGTCTCCCTTGACCCAATCTAGCGTCAATTCACCCGGTACGTTGTACAGTGCGCCGTAATCGGTAGACACGTTGTTGGCTAAGAAGTTCTCCAATTCGCTTTGGGTACTAATCGTCTTGAGCGTCTTGCCTGCGGCAATCGCCTTGTTTTGCAATTCCGTCAGAGTGGCGTGCTTGCCTTCCACACCGTCTATAGTACCATCGGTGGAGGCGCTGTTGGCGGAGATTAGTTCTTCCGCCACAGCCTCGTTATTCGTAGTGTCTCGGTCAATCAGCACGAGCAAGGCACATACCAACAATACGATAAGTATAATGGACGTAATAGTAATGATAAATTTTTTATTTATTTTATTAGTCATAACTTATGCCTCCTTTTAGGCCGTTGGCTCGGTAGCCACGTACACTTCGATTTCAATATACTGCTGTATCTCTGCATATTGCATAATATACGCTTTGCATATGATTGCGCTTCCCGTAAAGCTACCCGTATCCGAGTTGTAGTTGGTAACGCTAAAGTTGACAGGACTCAAATCGAATACTATATCCAATTTTTGCGTCGTGCCGTCCTCGAAGAATGCATTGAGTTGCTTGGTTACCTTCTTGGTAGCAATCTCATCTTCCGTCAAGTTGCTTCCGTCGTAAGAGATGAAGTACTTGTATACGGAGTTGTTGTTGATACCGACGAATATCTTTTCTTCGACAGTAACGTTGATAGCCAAAGTCTCGAAGCTTTCGGTTGCACCGATAATCTTTGCCTTAACTGCAAAGGTTTTATCTTCATTAGGATCCATCGTCACTGACATGTTGATATTGGTAATATCCCAAGTCACAGGCAACTCGAACGTGTCGTAATTATACTCGGTCTCAACCGTATACAATCCCGTATTGTCACCCGTGGTGTACAATTCTTCGAGTGCTAGTTTTTCATCTATGAACAAGTTGTCGAAGATAGTCACTTCCGCAGTTTCAACTTTGGTGACTTTGAGCTTGTAGCTCGTGAAGTACTTGACATCTACCGTTTCGGTAAACTCGCTGTAGACTCTCTTTCCTCCCTCATCCAACGTAAAGTTGTATGGGTTGATAGAGATATTGTCTTTGACAACTTCAGGAGTCGATCTGTCGAGAATTCTGCAAGCTACGTCGAAGCTGATACCCGTACCTCTGATGGTTGCGGTTGCCGTCAAATCTCTACCGCCGTAGATGCTGATATCGAAGTCGTAATTCCATACTACAGGAAGTACCGAGCTAGAGCCGTCGTTGTAAACTACAGGTACGGTTGCAGGCAATGGAGCCTCTCCGAGATATTTTACTTTGACAGGGTCTATTACGTATCTTCCACCGTTGAGTTCGCTACCTGCGATGTCAATACCTACCGCTTCCAAGCCCTCGACACGTGCGTTGACGAGAATTCTTTGCAACATCTTACCGCTGATACCCTTGGCAGTACAGTAATCGGCAATGCCCAATGCGCTGGTAGCGTCGGCTTTAGGTATACGATTGTTGGTATAGGTATCGACGTCGTAGCCGATATATACTCTAAACTGTCTGCTTTGCACTTCGTATGACACTTCGAACGCGTCTACTTCTTCTTGTACCCAAGCGATAGGCAAATTGATAACCGTTCCGTTAGTAAACTTAACCCATGCGTTGGTTGGGAAGTTGTCTACGCCGTCCTCTTTGTTGATTTTGAAGAGATATGGGTCGATAACCAAAGTATTTTGCGTCAACTCTTCGTCGAAGTAGATTGCTTGAACTTCGTTTCTGTCCATGGTGATATTGACAGGGAAGGTCCAATCAAAGCTGGTCTCGTAAATTCTGACAGGTGTCTCCACAGTTGGGTCTTTCACGCTAGTAGTATCAAGCGATACGGAGCCGTTCTTCTTGAGCGTGCCGTCTGCGTTATATTCAGGAGCGTTGTTGTTGTTCCAAGTGAAGTTGAGTCCGTCCTTATTCCAGTTGACGTAAACCATTTCGCTATAAGCTTCGTTTACCAATACGTTTTCACCTGCTCGTTCATCGTATGCATACGCTTCGTTGTAGGTAGCAAGTACTTGGCTTGGGAACGGATTTTCCTTCTCGTCGTTCGTAATCAAGTACTTGTAGTATTGATATGGACTGATTCTTATATTATTAAGGTTTCCGTTTACTTCAACAGAGTCTACAGCCCTGGACTTAACTACGAACTTGATATTTACGTCTTGCAAGGACGCTCCGCTACCTATCGTGTTGGTAATCCAATAGATACCTGCGCTGAGGTCGCTAGGGTCTCTGTTCACGAGTTGCTCGGCAGATGTAATATTCCAAGCTCCGTTGACTTTGATCTTATCCGACGAGCCGTCGTTGTAAGTAAAGTACAATACGTCAGGTGTATATATGCTGAGATCTACAGCTCTTTGGTCGTATTGGTACAAGTCGATAGCTATCTCTCTACCGCCCATGATAGTGTCGATAGTACTATCAATGTACTTGAAGAGTACGCTCTTAGACGTTCCGTTCTTGAAGGTTACCATACCGTTGACTTCGTGTGCCGTATATGAGGTTGGAGCATAACTCGTGAAGGTCATCGACTCGGTAGGTATTCTTCTCATATAGTTGCCTAGTACGTCAGGGTTATCGTAGGTGATAACGATATACTTAGGTATTTCACTATAAGCGTATATATCTATATAATTT
This sequence comes from uncultured Clostridia bacterium, assembly GCA_937880755.1. GTDB lineage: Bacteria > Bacillota > Clostridia > Christensenellales > UBA3700 > HGM11368. Next base: position 131,316 of record CALGRX010000017.1, on the reverse strand, counting down.
TGATATTCTTTATTAAAATTATATTCGCCTACGCCGGTTATCTCGTCCTTGCCGTAAATCGTCAAGTTGATAGTCTTAGTTCTTACGACTGCTCCACCGTTGAAACTTGCCGTTGCAACGATTTCGTACACGCCCGCAGTACTAAAGTCGAGGTTGTTGATATGCATAGATACGGCAACGCCGTTTTTCTTGGTTACTTCATAGGTAGGAGCGGTCTTATAGAGTTGTTCACCCTTTTGGTAAGACACTTCTTTACCCGAGAAGTTTTCTGCCAAGAACAGCGACTTACCTTCGACGTCGTTGCTATAGCAATATGGGTCGTAGGTAGGCGCAGCGTCTATGCTACCCCAAGTCATCACGCCCTCGGTTACGCCGTCAACGCTATAGTCAAGCGTACCCACGGATGGCGAACAGTTGAACAACTTAATTTCGAGATAATAGCCGTTCTTTCTATCGTTAGCGTAGTTAGCATGGCTAGATCCTAAGTCGTCGTTACCGTCCGTACTTCTATCGTATTTACGTGTAAATTCACCTTTATCAGGTATATTTACGTCAGGCGTCGCCTGTGATCGATTCTTATATACGTATATTTCGTTTTGATTTTCTTTGGCTATCTTGTTGCCGTTTTCATCAAACGCTTTATATACCGGCTCGTCGTAATCGTAACCGAATATATAAATGTTAGCCAGCGTACCGTCCATTATGTTGATACCCGCAGTCACTTCGTTGAAAACCGGCAATGGCAACAACCTTGTAAACAACCTTCTTACTTGGAAGTAGATTGAGTTGAGGATTGCATTGGTAATCAAAGGTGAAGCCCAACCGTAACCGACGCCGTTGACCACTTCTTTGATCATAGGTAACAATATCACCTTCAAGCTTTGCCACGTGTGTACGCCGTCAATTCTATCCCAGTTGACCGACTTGAGGTAGTTGGTGGAGAACATAGACGTGCCTGTCGTCGCATCTTTCGTCAACTCAACGAGATCGATGATGGTATCCCAACCGAATATACTTGCCATAACCTCGTCTATCAACCAGTTGATGGTGTATGGGTCAAAGGTGATATTAGCGTTGAAGAGTCCGGTATTTCTGAGATATACGTCGATACCGCCGCCAAGCAATTGTACAACGTCAAGTTGGGCAAAGGCTTTGTCCATTCTGCTTGGCTCCTTTGGTGGTTCTGTAGTTCCACCGCCTTCGGTGTCTCCGACCGTGCTTACGCCCTTGTTGTCAGGACCGATAGAGGCAAAGAGGTTATCAAAGGTAGGCGCAAGCATATTGACGAGATCAAGCGCAATGTTGATATCGATAAAGCTTGCAAAGTCTACGAGCGAACCAAGCGTCAACACGTTTTGGCAAAGCATTACTCTTAGGTTGCCTGTGTTGTAGTTGAGTTCCGCATACAACAATGGTTGTTGATTGGTATTGCTGTTAAGTTCGTCGGTATTCTCATACTTCGATTTGTTGATAGAAGCCAACGTTATGAGAATAGAGCCGGCAGACGCCGTCTTTCCGTTCGTGTTGTACAGCGTAGTGTTGGATTGCAATTTTTGTATTATGAGACGAGTATAATACTTATCTCCGTCCTCTACGCCGGCGTCGTCGCCGTTAGCTTCTCCGTTGTATTTTATATCAGCCGTACTCAAAGCATAGTCAAGAGCAAATGCGACATCCAAGCCGTCGAGCATCGTCTTGACGAAGGTTGCTCCGCTGGTAGCGTCCCAGTCAGGGATTTCGTCAAGTGGCAGGTTGAGGTTGATAGGCTCGCCTATCAGCATCTCGAACCTAATCGACAAGCTCATACTCTCGACTTCTATATTGAGGTTGATTATACCGTCCACGAAGTCGATTTCTCCACCTACGCCAATACTTATGCCAATACCAAATCCTATGAATTGTCTGAGGATAGCGTCTATCATCATAGCATCAAACTTGAGGAAGATATTGGCGTTATGAGCAGATACGCCGCTGATAATCTTAGCGATTAGGTCCATAGTTTCCGGAGTCAATCCTGCGCCTGCTTCCGCCTCGGCAACTCCGCTATCAGGCGTGTTCTCCTCAGTCGTTTCTGCCAAAGCTCCGCCAAGCGCTCCGCCCAAAGTCAGGTCGCCGAGTGCGTCGTTGATGATATCCGTTAGGTTAAAGTTACCTATTTTGTTGATGACGTCCGTCAAAGCGCTGTTGATAACCTTAACGAATGGAGAGTTGACGATTTCGAGTTTGAAGAAGCCGAGTCCCGTCAAGTCGAGTACGATATTGCCTTGGAAGATATCTACTTCGAGCAAAGTCTTCTCGAGGTAAGAGAAGGTCACTTGCAGCTGCGTCTTCTTGAAGTTGCGCATATCGAGGTTCCAAGCAATGGTCAATATTACTTCGGTATCCCAATCGTCGAGGTGCAAGTTGATTGGCAAAGCCAATTCCTTACCGCTCGAAGCAAGTATATTATTGATTATCTTAGTAATATTGAATGTTTCTTCCATCGTCTTGAGGTTTACGGTTGCCTTGAACGAAGCTTTGCCAACTGTGTCGACGATAGCTGCGATGAGGTCATCCTCGTAAGTCTCGAATTCCGCTTGCTTTTCGAAGAGTTTGATTTTGAGCTCGTCAAGATTACCTATTCTGATAGGATTGTTTTCGGTGCCCGTCTCGAAGTGAATCTTGAAGTCGCTGTTGTAAGTAGGTTCGCCTATAACGTTGCCAGCAGCGTCCACCTCTACGGTAGGCACCAATTCTGCCGCCAAATCGAGCTTGACGCCTTGCAGTCTAGAGAACATGAGGTCGATTCTGGCACTGTTGATAAAGCTGAGGTCTACGTTGACTCCTAAGCTAGACAAGAGGCTAAGCACTGCCGCAAGCGTTGTGCTGACAGTAAGAGTATCCGCGTTGACGCCTACGATGATTTGTCCCGCAGGGGTCAAAGTACCGCCCTCCTCACCTTCAAACATCAATTCTTCGGCTTGTTGAGCAGGGTCGCTCGCACCGCCTTCAGTGTTCTCTTCGGTCGAATCGAACAGCGTAGACAAGTCAAACGCCAATCTATAATCGAAGTCGCCGATAAACTTGTATACTATCTCGGTAAAGTCGATTTCTGCTTTAAGTTTAGGCAAAGTAATCTTAGCTATCTTGATATTGGATACATCTAAGAATACGCTGTTGGCATAGCCGTAGACGCCCAATATTATCGAGTTGGCAGGGAAGAGAATATCCGAGCCTATTCCGATTGCCTTGTTAGTTCTCAATTCTATAACTATAGAGCTGTTGTAGTGGTTGTTCTTGTCCAAAGCGATTTGGATAACCAACGCACCGTCAAGCACGAAGTCGTCGTCGAACGTCCACAACAAGTGTTGTCCTTCCAAGCCCGTCAAGCCGAAGCTGGTGAGCAAAGGTATGAAGTCGTAAGTTCCTTTGTTGAAGGTCATATTGACGCTGAATTGCAAATGCATGTTAGCCAATACGTCGTCAAGCAATTCCGCTACCGAGTTGGTATAACCGTCTTTGTCGCCTATTGCGTTGGTTACGTAGTTGTCAAGTCCTTCGATAGGGAAACCGATATTGAAGTTGCGCAAAGATAGCGACAAATCAATTCCGCATATGTTTACCGCACCTTGTATGCCGAAGGTCATCTTACCCGTCTCCGCATATTCTCTATAAGCGTCTACGTCAGTCACGTCAGGTACTACCACGTCGCCCACTTGCAATACGATATCGCTTATGCCGTTTGGCAATCTAAACGGTATCGCGCCTACCAAGCCTTCCAAAGCTAGTAACATAGAGTTGCCGAAGGTTATTTCGAGGTATTTGTTGAGCACGCCGTCGGCAAGGTTGTCGGTATTGATATAGTCACGGATACCGATAAGACCGGTGATAGCATCCAACAACATAGCGTATCCCGGTTTGACTGTTGCCGTACCCTCTTCGTCAACAGCCAAAGCCACCATATTGGAGCTGTTGTAAACCTTGTTCTGACTAAGCGCAGGCTCGTTGCCACCGTTTATCGCTTGGTCGAAGTCAGTGCCGAGCGCTTTGTCGATTTCGCCCGTCAACAAAGTAACGAGCTTGCTAATCAAAGCATCGAGATTAGTATCTATTCTCACGCTCTTGCTACGATAATAGTTTGGCAACAAATTGCCTAGGTTGACGTACGCCGCTCTCTGCTGATAATACAATCCGAGTTGCGGTGTAGCCTCTATTTTATTATGATTTCTGTCGATAAGGAAGAGTTCGATAGCTATAAGGTTATTGTCAGCGTCCTCGGCTGCATAGTTGAGGTCGAGGTCTAACTTAATGCTGAGTCTAAAGCCCATAGCAACGTCAAGGAGAATAATGCCTACAGGCAAAGTCTCTTTACCGGTAAACATATTGATGAGTTGTCCTACGTCTACTTGCTTAGGAGCACCGCCGTCTTCAAGACCGCTGTCGATTATCAAATCAATGTCAAAAGCAATGTTGGTAAGACTGAATTCTCTAAATTCTTCTATTATAGGCAAGTCGATATTAGGAGCCGTTTCTCCTATATCGAAGCGGGTTTTCAACACAAAGTTGGTGTTGTTATCATTATTGGTTACGTCGAGCTTTATTCCGTCGTCCTCTGCCAAAATGCCGTCGACGAGCGTTGCCGACAGGGTGATTTTCATATTAGGAATCATTGCGGCGATAGCATCGATCAAAGCCTTGATATCGAGATTAATGCCGAGAAGTCCTCCGATATCTATACCACCGAGCACACCCTTGATAGAGTTCATAAAGCTGTTGATAACGAAGTCAACGGACAGCTTGGTAGTTACTACTCCGTTTTCGGTGACCGGCTCGTACTTAACGTTGTCGCAAAGCATACCGAGTACCAACGACAAGATGCCGTCCACACCACCGAAATTAGCCAAAAGCTCGTCAAGGTTTAGTCCGCCGATAAGTCCGGGAACTTTTCCGATAATTTGAGCTAGGTAGTTCATATTGAAGTCGGACAAATAAATCAAAGCGTTGCTTCCCTCAACTTGTAGGTAAGCTTTTTCTTCGATTATGTAGAAGGCGAACTTGATTGTGCTAGTATCCACTTGCTTGAGTACCAAAGCAAACTCATTCTTCGATACGCTAGCGTTCTCCTCTGCCAAAATGCCCAACATATTGGTTCGGAGCGACAACTCGTAGTCCGTCTTGACTTCAGGCATATCGTCGGGTTGCTCGGTCAAGGTCACTAGACCGATAAACTCGAGATAGAGACGCTTTTCGTCTTCCGCAGAGTTGTCGATACCTCCCACCATCATCTTCAACACTTCGAGCGCCGATTTCTTTACAGGCTTCGGCTTTGTTTCAGGTAATGGCGGAGGAGGCAAATCTCCCTCGTCATCGCCACCGCCGATGTCGCCACCACCGTCATCGTCGCCACCACCGGTATTGTCAACGCCACCGTCATCGTCGCCGTCGCCGTCATCGTCGCCACCACCGGTATTGTCAACGCAGGCAGACAAAACCAACGAGCATGCGATAACCAATACGATCAGCAAAGCTAGTAAGGCTATCAATTTCTTATTTCTCATACTTCCTCCTAATCGCAGATATGTGCGATTTCTTATTTATTATATATTAGGAAGATAAACTTAAATCAACCTTAAAATTTTGCTAAAAATTTTTTAAATGCAACTAAAAATATAACTTTTATTTATTTTTTTTGGTGTTTTCTTTTCAAAATCGCCATTTTTTATTACAAAAGCGTCGATATTGCAAGTTATGTAAATTTTTTTTAATTTTTGATTTGTTGCCTAATTAGCGCTTTTTATTAGGCGGGCGCCAAATTATTGCGAATGTTCTGCAAGTAACTGCTGACGCGTCGTTCGTCGTCTCACACGCCCCTTTCGGCTTCATACGTCCGCTTTGTTTGTTCAAAACCGTTTTATCCATATTTTACTTATCATATTAATCCTTATCAACTAAGTGCTATTTCTCCTATCAATCAAATAAGTACGATAGCTATATTCGTATCGTACTTATTAAATAATGATTCATTATGGTATATTAGTATAATTTATTATATAAATACTAGTATATTAATACTAGATATCGGCAACTCAATCTTTGCACCTCGATTTTTACCCAAAGCTTACTTTTACAATTTTTTCCATATTATAGTGCCAACTACTTGTCTTGCTTGTCGTACCACATATATCCGATATTTTTTACGGTTCTAATATAATTCTTTGCGCCAAACTTGTCCAGCTTTTTTCTTAGACTGCTGATATACACTTCCGTCACCGTCATAATGGTATCGCTGTCGTTGCCCCAAATTCTATTGAAGAGTTGTTCTTTGGATATTATTATATTGCGGTTGCGTATCAAAAATTCCACTATATCGTAAGACTTACCAGATAACTTGACGTACTCTCCGCACACGCTGAGCATCTTGTTCCTAAAGTCCATTACCACCTCGTCGCAGGTGTAAATATCCGAAAAGTTATTGTTATATCTTCGCAAGACGGCAACTATTCTTGCCCTAAGCTCTTCTTGGTCAAAAGGTTTGACCACGTAGTCGTCCGCACCTAAGTTTAAACCCTCGACTATCTTGCTCTTGCTATCCAAAGAAGACACCACAATGGCGGGGCACACGCTCTTTTGCCTAAGCCTGACCAAAAATTCCGAGCCGTTGAGCTTTGGCAATATCATATCGAATATGATGAGGTCATATATATTACTCTCCGCCATATACAACCCCTCTTCGCCGTCAAAAGCACATTCGCTCTCGCCCAGCACAGCCACACATTCTTTGAGTTTGTTGCTCCAACCTATATTGTCCTCAACTATCAAAAACTTCATATATCACCTACACCAAAAGTCTAACATATCGTTATAATACTGTCAACCTTAAAGATTGCTGAAAAGCAATATTTGCACAAAATTTGAAATATACACCCAATACCGCAACTACGTCGTCAACAACAGAACTAATACGTCCGCACACCAAGTACCTTGATTGCTCTTGCAATATGATAGTCGTAGCCACTCAAAGGTCTATCCAACGAATCAATGGTATGTGAAGCAACCAACGGCACGCCGCCTCGAAATCCCGTCACGATCAAGGTATGATAAAACTTCCCTTGCGCGTTGCCTAGTTGTATGAAGTCGCCAATTCTCACGTAATTCACCTGTGTTTGTACACCGAAAGGACCTTGAGCATTGCCTACGCCCTTGAGGTTACTCGTCAAAAAATTATAAAAGTATTGCACTCCGCTCCAAGCGGGCGCTCTATCTCTCAGAGAGATATAATACCAACCAAAGGTTGGAGTATAATTCATCACACCGCTACCGGCATACAAGCATTGCGATGCAAATGCCGTGCAATCTCCGCCCAATCCATCGAAGTTGTAGTATACGGGGTTTCGTCTATAAGCCCACTTTTTTGCGTATTGCACCGCCGACAAGGCGTCGTACTCAAACATTCTCACACGATATTGTATGTTCTTTGAGTTATTTTCGTCACGCCGTCATTTGAGCGTAATACCTATCATAGTCGTCGTTTCGTCGCAATCGTTCCATATGCAATGAGGTATCGTTATTTTTACCAACAACGATTGGTCTTTTTGCAAGACGACGCTTCTTCTCCCAATTCTATTCTCGCCCGTCCTTGAGTTACTACAAACAAATGGTCGTGGCTATGGGTGTGTTTCTCGCTCGGACCTCCGCCTGACGGCTGAATATACGCAATAGCCTCGTCAATCAGCTCTGCCGACTTATCAAACAATTTCTTTGCCTCAAAGACGACGTGCTTTGGTGGCGTAACCAATCCTTCTCTCATACAATCCCCCGTCTAACTAATATTGTCCCAATGATGCCCCTAAACCGTTTCAAAATCAATATGCAAATATACAAAAAACTCAATACGTGTTTACAATTTTATCTTTTGGCAATAATACAAGCAGTACAACCAAACCAAACTAGCAACAAGGAGATTATTTATGAAATATTACGTCAATGACGATTGCATAGGTTGCGGAGCGTGCAACAACACTTGTCCCGAAGTATTCGAGATGACCGATTCAGGCAAAGCGCAAGCCTTGGACATAGAGCCAATCGGAGCTACCCTTGACCGTGCCGAGCTAGCTATGGCGGAGTGCCCCGTCAATGCAATATCCCAAATCTAAAGAGCAATGGCTGTAATCAAATAACATTCCTCATCGTCCAATAATACAACTTGCCGACCAAATCGACACGCTACAAGATCAAATCGTCAGCAAGACTCTGTGTCAAAACGACGCCGTCAACGTGACTTTGTTTGCCTTTTCGCAAGGCGAAGAGATTTCCACTCACCCTCGGAGGGCGACGCATGGTCAACGTTTTGCAAGGCAAGGCAAAAATTACCGCCAATGAAGAAGAGTTTATTTGCACTCAAGGTCAGTCCTTGGTTATGACCTCTCTCATACCTCACTCAGTCTACGCACAAGAGGACTTCAAAATGTTGCTTGCGATGATTTTCTAACCAAAATATACTCTTCGACACTATAGTCGACAAACCTCACGGCAAAGACGTATCGTGAGGATTTTGATTGTTTTAATTCGACATATCGATTACCGCTAAACACATTTATATCCATTGTTTCCAAAATTTACCCGCTTCTTGTTATTTTTATACAAAATCATTTTGAAAACCAATGATTTACTATTATAATATAACCAACTAAAGAGTAAGGAGTGCTTATGAAAAAGTTTTTCAAAGAATTCAAAGATTTCGTATGCCGTGGCAATATTTTCGATATGGCTGTCGGTATGATTATCGCAACGGCGTTCAACAAAATAGTGTCCAGCCTTGTCAACGACATCATTATGCCTCTCATCACTTGGGCTACGGGTGCAGGTTCTCTCAAAGAACTAAGTATCGTGCTTAGAACCAACGAATTGGGCGAAGCCACCCTTACTTGGGCTTACGGCAACTTTATACAGACTATTATCGACTTTTTGATTATCGCAACGTCGATATTTATCGTAGTCAAAGTTATCAACTCTTCTCGCAAAAAACTTGAAGAATTGGGCGAATTTGCAAAGCATCAGAGCAAAAAAGAAGTCAAGGCAGAGAATAAAGCGTTGAGAGCCAAAGCCAAAGCAGAAGGTCGCTCTTTCAAAGAAGTGTGCGAAGAAAATCAAGCCCTCAAAGCTAAGCAGGCCAAAGAAGCAAGACTTGCCAAAGAAGCAGAGGACAAAGCCAAAGCAGAAGCGGAATTGCTTGCCAACCCAACCACCGAGATGCTTCTCAAAGACATTAGAGAACTTCTCAGACAACAACAAAATCAACAATAAAGTATTATTCAACGATAAGGAGCGGATATTTCGCTCCTTTTTTGTTTACTATATCGACATCGCTCGCAAAATATGATATAATATCGCTAGAGACAACAGTCGAGATATTAGAGGCAGTATGCTAACTGACAAAAAGAAAGTAGTCTTGCAAGCAATCAAGTTTGCTCTTTTTTCCGCTTCGGCAGGCATCATACAAGTACTAGTAGACGTCTTTTTCAACGAGGTCGTACATTTGCCCGCCCAATACAGTTATCTCATCGCATTGGTCTGCTCGGTGCTCTACAACTTTACCGTCAACCGCAAGTTTACCTTCAAAGCCACTAACAACGTGCCCGTCGCAATGCTCAAAGTCGCCCTATTCTATTGCGCGTTTACCCCACTCTCGACTTGGACGACCAAGCTTCTCACCAGCCACGGCGTTCACAAATATATCGTGCTGGCAGGCACTATGATATGCAACCTCGTGCTAGAGTTTTTGTATTGCAAATTTTTCGTATATAGAGAAAAGAAAAAACCCGAGGTTACGAGTCCAACTATCTCTCCTACCGATGAAGCCAATAGCAATACTGAGATAGCCTCCAATACCCAAGACGATACCAAACCAACCGACACCGCAGAATAATCGGCTTACACATTATACAAAAAGCACGCCAAAAGGGCGTGCTTTTGATACAATATATCTTCTTGTAAATTACATTTTGTCGACATGTATCGACTTTTTGACCTACAAGCCTCTGCTTTCCAATATCTTAACCAGTTGCCTAGGGTCCTTGCTGTATGCGTCCGCGCCTATTTGAATTGCTACGTCCTCGCTCAACACCGCACCGCCCACGCATATTAGACAGTCGCTGACTTTTCGCACTTCTTCTATCGTCCTCTTCATATTTTTGACGGTAGTAGTCATCAACGCAGACAAGCCAAGTATTTGAGGCTTATTCTTCTTGACAGCTTCAACAACCCTTTCAACGGCAACGTCCCTACCGAGGTCGATTATGTCGTAGCCGTAGTTTTGCAATACCGTCTTGACGATATTTTTGCCTATATCGTGTACGTCGCCCTCTACCGTAGCAAGCACCATTTTGGCCCTCTTGCCGACGTTACTACTGCCGATACTAGCCTTGATGACGTCGCACACCGCCGCAGCCACTTCTGCGGTAGATATCAGTTGTGGTAAAAATATCGTGCCCTTTTCGTATCCGTCGCCTATCTCTCCCAAGGTAGGTATGACGTATTCGTCTATTATATCCAAACCGTTGAGCCCATTTGCGAGCATTGCCTTTACAGTTTCGACGGCTTGAGTTTTTAGCGACTGCTTGATACATTCTTGCAAAGTGAGGTCTTTACCCGAGGGCACTACAACACTTTCGGTCTGCGAAGAAATCTCTTTGATATACTTTTCGCCCTTTTGGTCTATGCCCGCCAGCAAATTGTACGCCAAAAAGCTCTCTTTCATAGGTTGAAGATTAGGGTTGATGATAGCTAAGTCTAACCCGCAAGTCAGCGCCATAGTCAAGAAAGTTCTATTGACAAGGTTCCTCTCGGGCAGTCCGAATGATATATTTGACACTCCGAGCGCCGTCTTTACGCCGAGCTCGCTCTTTACCTTTCTAATAGCTTCCAAAGTATTGACGGCTTGCTCTTGTTCCGCGCCCACCGTCAAGGTAAGGGTATCTATGATCACGTCCTCGTTGCTTATGCCGTACTCTTGCGCTCTTTTTACTATCTTGCGAGCTATTGCAAGACGCTTTTCCACCGTCTTAGGAATGCCGTCCTTGTCTATCGTCAAGCCAAGCACCAGCGCGCCGTACTTTTTGACTAGTGGCAAAACCCTATCCAAGACTTCGTCGTCGCCGTTGACGGAATTGACTATCGCCTTTCCGCTCACGTATCTCAAGCCCTTCTCGATAGCCACGGCGTCGGTACTATCTATTTGGATAGGAAGGTCCGCCACGCCCTGTACTCTCTTAATAGCCTTGACTATCATATCGGCTTCGTCTATACCTGCTAGTCCCATATTTACGTCCAAAATATCGGCGCCCGCCTGTGCTTGTTCCACCGCTTGTCCTTCGATATATCCCCAATCCTCGGTTTCTATTGCTTGTTTCATCAGCTTTTTGCCGGTAGGGTTTATCCTTTCGCCCACGATTTTCGGACAATCGAGCCTTACGTATTTGCTTCCGCTCGCAACGCATACTTGATGCTTTGCGATAGGTCTATCAGGTTTTTTGTTCTTGATTTTTTCCGCCAAGATTTTGATAAATTCACTATCCGTTCCACAGCAACCGCCCACGATAGCCACGCCCTTGTCGACGATAACCTCCATTGCTTCCGCCCACTCGTTTGCTTGCATATCGAAGGCAGTCACGCCGTTCCTTATAGTAGGCATACCTGCGTTTGGCTTGACTACTACGGGCAGTTCACTTATTGCCAGCAATCTATCTACTACTCCGACTAATTGCTTAGGTCCTAGAGAACAGTTGAGCCCGAGCGCATCTACGCCCAAGCCTTGCATAGTTGCCACCATAGCCTCAACGGGACAGCCCGCAAAGGTTCTGCCCTTTTCGTCAAAGCTCATCGTCACGATTAGCGGTTTGTTGCAATTTTCCTTGACGGCAAGCACGGCGGCTTTGGTTTCGTACAGGTCGCTCATCGTCTCTATAACGCACAAGTCGATCTCGTTCGCTACGGCTAACACAACTTCTTTATACGTCTCGTACACCTCGTCGAAGGTAACTTTTCCCATAGGCTCGACGAGTTCTCCTATACTTCCCATATCTAGGGCAACTAGTCCCTTGCCCACCTCTTTAACTGCGTTTTTAGCACAACGCACGCCGGCAATAGCGCACTCGATATAAGGATAATCAGCCATTTTGATACGGTTAGCGCCAAAGGTATTGGCATACACCACGTCGCTACCCGCTCTTAGGTAGTCTTCGTGAATTTTTTGTATCACTCGGGGCTCAGTAAGGTTGACCATTTCGGGCTTTCCGCCCTCCATTTTTACGCCGAGTCTTTGCAAAATAGTGCCCATTGCACCGTCAAGCAAAACTATCTTGTTGTCAATCAGTTGTTTCAAATCCATAATATCCTCATTGTGCTCTGCTACACTTTACTTTGCATTTGCCGTTGTTAGGGCATTTTAGACACACGCTTGCGTATGCTTGTTTTTTCTTAGAATATCCCACGATAGCGGTAATAGATTTTTGCGGAATCATTATATCCGAGCTATTGAGCATAACGCCCATGCTCTTACCGCAACCTAGCGCCGTCAGCAATTTCCTTTGGAAGCTTAGTGCCAAATCTCCGTATCCGGGGCTATATCTCATAGTAGGGTTTAGCCCTATCGTCTCGTCGACTTGCGATTGCAACTCGTCGAGCACACTCTCCACCATCACACTTGCCATAGCGTCGAGCACCACGCTTCTCAGCACGTCTCCCGTGCCGTAGTAGGCAATCTTTTTGTCGACTTGCAAGCCAAGCGTAACCACAAAGATTGCCATCTTCTCGCATTCGTCGAACAAGTCGTTGACGTCACGGCTCTCTATCGTCAGTCCCAAGTCGTCTATGCGATAGAATTCCTCTTTGGCGCAATCGAATATCCACGACATCTTTTGCACGGCTGCGATTTCTTCCAATTCTCTCTCAACGCCTTGCATATACTCGTCGCTCACGCTCCCCGTCTTGTCGGAGATATACCGTCTTACGATATCGTAATCAAGCTTCATCTCGATTCCCCAAGCAAACCGCCTATGCCGTCGCTGATTTTCTTAGCAACGAGAGGGTTGTTCATAGTATAGAGGTGTACGCCGTCCACGTCGGCGCTGAGCAATTCTATGATTTGCTCCGTAGCGTAAGCAACGCCCGCATCGAACATTGCCTTGTCGTTTTGCCCGTATCTCGATAGCAGTTTGGACAATCTCGCCGGCATAGTGGCAGATGACAACGATATGACTCTCTCTATTTGACGACTGTTGGTGATAGGCATAATTCCCACCTCGATAGGCACTTCTATGCCAGCCACTTGCGCCAAATCCCTAAAACGATAGAATTCCTCGTTGTCAAAAAACATCTGCGTGATAAGTCCGCTTGCGCCCGCGTCAACCTTGCGTTTTAGGTTGATGATATCTTCCTTCTGACTTGTGCTTTCGCAATGTCCCGCAGGATAGCAAGCACCCATTACGTTGAAGTGTGGTTTGACGGTTTTGATATATTCCGTCAACTCGCTAGCGTATCTAAAGTCGCCCTCTTTGGTCACGTTAGGGTTTTTGTCGCCTCTTAGAGCAAGCACGTTGGTGACGCCGATTGCTTCTAATTGGTCTAGCAAATCGCTAATCTCTTCTCCGGAGGAGCCCACGCAAGTCAGGTGTGCCATTGGCTCGCTTTGGTTAGAATTTTTGACGATTTTGCACAGCTCGACCGTGCGGTTGTCCTTCACCGAACCGCCTGCGCCGTAAGTTACGGATATAAAGTCGGGGCGCAAAGTCGTAAGCTCGTCCACTACTCCGCTTATTTTCTCAAATGCAGTTGCAACCTTAGGTGGGAAAATTTCAAAAGAAAACAAATGCTTTTTGGTTTTGTACATATCTCTGATATTCATAGTATACCTCGAGAGTATTGTACCAAATATACGCCGACAAAACAATTTATTTAATAAAAATTATGCGATATTTTTATATTTATCGTGCCAAAACTTGCGCCTTGCTCGTCGTTGGAACGCAAGTCGTGCTCGTTGCTACGCATAACGGCGCCGATTGTCTTGCCCTACTACTTTACGTCAAAGGGCGAATATATAACAAGAACGTACACCCCAACGCATCACGCAAGCCAACCAAAGACAATCTCGTAGCGAGTTTCGATAGCCAAAGATTTATCTTCCGTCTATATTCCGCTACGACACCCACGCAAAATAAAAAAGCCGACCTTAGTCGGCTCAATCTTCCAATCCCAACAGATAGTCGGCACTCTCATCAAAAAACTTGGCAAGCGTAATTATAGCGGAAGCCGTCGGCTCGGTTTTGCCCAACTCCCACTTGGCGATAGCCGACTGACTAATACCCGTAATAATTGCCAGTTGCATTTGACTGAGTCCTTTTAGAACTCTCAATTCTTTGATTCTATCCTTAAATTCCACGTCATTAGTATAACCAATTCAAGTCAAAAAGTACTTGACAAGTCTTTTAAGACTTGCTATCATAAAACAAAAGGCTATCGTTACCAACGATAACAAAACTACTAGACAATAAGGAGAAAACTATGAAGTGTTTTATGCACCCCGACGTAGAAGCAATAGCCACGTGCAAAAAATGTGGCAAGGCAATGTGTGCCAACTGCTCTGCATACAGCAACCACAGCGGTATTTGCCCACAATGCAAGATGGAAGAATACCAATCCGAACTAAATAATATCAACGAATATCGTAGATCTACGATATGGGGTTGGATAGGCAAGGGCATTGGTTTTATCGCGCTATGGGCTATATCCATATGGCTAATGGCGGAGATAGAATTTATTTGGGCTTTGGGCGTTATAGGCACGTTAGTCTTCGGAATATGGTCTGCCGTCAAAATTCCAAAATTCATCAAAAGCAGCCAACGCAAAACTTTTTTGACAGAAGAAATCGCCAAGATATCCAAATCTCTATCCAAAGGAGACGCAATCATCTAAAAAATTTATCCGCTCTTTCGGGCGGATATTTTTTGCCGATTTTCGTTCATAATATTGCTTCGGGCCAACAAATCCCACACTCACACGCCCAATATAAACTACCTTACCTATTGCAACGGCAAACAACCTAATATGAGAATAAATTTTGTATAAAAAAATCGCTACCTTTGCGATAGCGATTTTACTTTTTGTTGATTACGCTTCTTTCTTAAGATTGTCCAATTGCTTAGAAAGTCTTGAAATTTTTCTGCTTGCGGTATTGTCCTTGTAGATGCCGTCACTCTTAGCTCTATTGATGAGAGAAACGGTTTCCTTGAGAAGTTCCTCTGCCAAAGCAACGTCCTTAGCCTCGATAGCTTGCATATATTTCTTTACGCTGTTACGAACGCGAGTTCTCTTAGCAACGTTGATATCGTTGGCTTTTTGGTTGGTGATGACTCTTTTTTTCTGTGACTTAATGTTAGGCATAACTCCCTCCATTTGATTATTTTGCTAGTGTAGTTTAGCACAATATTAGCGAGAATGCAAGAAAATTATTACAAAAATTATTACAATTTTGATTTTTTGTCCAAAATACTCTTTGTAAATACTACTACTTATGCATTCTACCGTTTATCGTCCCTATTCCGACCTCGCTCTCGAAGGAGCTATCGAGCAAAACTTACCCGTATCGGCGTATCGTCGTCGAGGAGTCGAGGTCAAAGAAATAGAAATCGACCATAACCTTTCTCTCCGACTCGGCAAGAGGAGCGGTCATTACTTTACTTTACAGACTACCCCAACCTCAAGCCCCGAGGGCGTAGTAGCGGTACTTGCCGACAGCCTAATCAAGTTACTCAAAAAGTTGGGAGTAGAGCAAGGCAAAATATTGGTCGTAGGACTTGGCAACGATAACTACGTCGTTGACGCTTTGGGTACACAGGTCATATCCAAACTCACTCCCGATAGCATATCCAAATTCAAGTTATGTATGCTCGAACCGTCGGTCGAGGGCAAGAGCGGAATACCGTCCTTTGACGTCGTCAAAGGCGTCGTCACCACTATCAAACCTCGTTTGGTCATTGCGATAGACACCCTCGTCACCTCTAAACTAGATAGGCTCGCCACCTGCTACCAACTCACCACGGCGGGCATCTCCCCCGGTGGCGGAGTAGGCGCCAAGCTTCGTCCTCTCGACAAGTCCTCTCTCGGCGTGGATACGATAGCAATAGGCGTCCCCCTCATCACCTCGCTAGGAGCGATACTTCCCGACGCTCTCCCCTCTCAAAGGAACGTGCAAATCACCCTCAAAGACGTGGACGACAAGGTGGATTTTTGCTCTTATATTATTGCCAAGGCTATAGTCAGAGCATTGCAAAAATCGTGACACGTATCGACTTTTTGCGTTTTTTTGTTTGTCTTTTTTTGGACGATTTCATCAAAAAAGGAAGCCTTTCGACTTCCTTGATATGCGGAGAATAATATGGCAAAGGCATCGCCTTGCACTACAATATATTCCCAAGCTCTCAGTTTGGTGACTATCTCCAAAAGACGTTGCCGTCCTTGCTCAACACGCCCCACCTACTGTTTTGCATAACGATTGCCTTGCCGTCTACAAAAGGCGTTGCTATGTCGTATATAGGCTTGATAGCCCATTCTCCTTGGGTATCGATATATCCGCTCTTCTCGCCCAAGGTGACGCTTGCCAAACCCTCGCTAAAGCTCGTTGCGCAGTCGTATTGGCATTCTATTACCCATTCGCCTTTGGCGTTGATATATCCGAGTTTTTCGTTCTTTTCTACGCAAGCCAAGCCTTCGCTAAACTGAAAAGCCTCGTCAAAAGTAGGTTGAATGAGCACGTTGCCCTTCCAATCCTTATATCCCCACTTGCCCTTACGACAAAACTTGACAATACTGTCGGGAGTAAGTTGTTGCTTGACGGGTGGCTGTACTACGGGACGGGTGCGTTTGCCCATAAGTATCTCGTTGATGGTCATACCCGCGTACATCTTGGTTATGCTGTCGTTGAGAGCCTTGTTGCTCTCCATTGCTTTGCCGAGTTTCTTATTGGCGTTGGCTCTTGCTTGATTGCTGTTTTTGGCTTGTTCGCTCCTCTCTTGGACGTTGCCCCTTGGTTGGTTGGAGTTATTCTTTGGTGCTTCGCCCTTGCTACCTTGGTCGTCCTCTCTATAATCTACGCCCAAAGGCTTGATTTTGCTAAGGATCTCCATACATTGCTTTTTGCCGATATTTTGTATGCGATACATATCGCGCATTCTTTTACAAGCAATATCCCTCACGCACGCAATTCCGCCCTTTTGCAGCGCGCCGAGGGTGTTTTCGCTCAGACCAAGCTCGTCTATACTCTTACCGAGAGCCTCCGCGCTACCCTTAGGCTGATAGTCGTCCTTGACTGCGACGTTGTTTTTATTGAATTTTTTATTTCTATTGAACTTTCTCATACTGCATATTCTATCATATTTCCAAAAATTTATCAATCTACTTTTTATTATAAATTGTATTTTCTTCAATAGTATGATATAATTTGTGCTATGAGCAAGCAATTCAAGTTTTCTACGATAATAATGGCTACGATAGCGGTGCTTTTGAGCGTAATGCTGGCAAGCGTATTTTGCTCCGCCGATTTTGCCTCAGCCGAAAATAGAAACGTCAAGATAGAGCTTACTTCCGACTCGGTATTCGACACCGACGGCAACCTCTTGGCGTACACGTCGGCTACTGCTCTATCCGTTGCAAAGGACGACGTAACGTATACTTGTGCTACTCAACTTTCCGCTCCTGCCAAGCAGGTGACGATAGCGGGCGGATATATTGCCGTACTCACCACCGACGGAGTTCTTTCGGGATATAGTCTTTCGGGAGGAGTGCTCTCCAAGAGCACCGCTTTTGACGAAAAAATGCCATCGCTAACTTCTTACAACGGCACTATCATTGATATTTGCTACAACGACGGTATATTCTTTGCAATGACGGCAAGCAAAATTTGGCAGTACGCTTTCGTCGGTGATGCCATTACTTCCACTTTTGCATACAACCTTTCTAATTCGTTTAATTTTGACGATTTTACCGTTATAGGCACCGTTATGTATGCAATAAAGGGACAAAAGCTTTATCGCATTCCCGAAGGAGAATTCACCGCCCTTCCTACGCATATTGCAAGTGATTATCTCTTCAATTCGGTAGACTGTCACGGCGATAATCTCTATCTC
Organism: uncultured Clostridia bacterium; assembly: GCA_937880755.1. Lineage (GTDB taxonomy): Bacteria > Bacillota > Clostridia > Christensenellales > UBA3700 > HGM11368. The sequence goes on along the minus strand of CALGRX010000017.1, from coordinate 113,161 downwards.
AACACCGACACCAAGATTGTCAAATACAACTCAGTAGGCGATACCTTTACCCAACTCGGCGACACGCCATACAAGAACGGCAAAATAGTATACGTTGGGCAGGGCGGCAAAGACAACCTATTCGTAAGTTGCTCGACCGACGCTTCTATCAAACAATACGTCGTAGAGGGTGACCAAATAAGTTACGTCAACAGCTTTGACAACACCATCTACTCACACCCAACCGTTGCCGATATCGTCAAGGTTGCTATAGCGGGCGAGCCTATCACGGCTTACGTTTCGCCTCGTACCCTTATCTCCGTCAGAGATTTTTCTATAGGCGACAAGTTCCTAATTCTTAGCAAAAAGGACGGGTATTATTACGTGACCGACGGCATCGTTCACCAAGACGAATCCAATGACCAGCCTTACGTCAATTTCGGATATATTCCAAAAAGCGCAATCTTGAATATTACTCAGTCCGAGACGGATACCAAGTTTGGCACACACGTCAGCGTATTACACCCCGACACGCCGATATACGCCTTGCCTTACGAAACGGCAAGTATTCTTACCGAGAAGTCGATTACCGAACGATTAGCGGTAGTCAACTGTTTGTCAGTATCGGGCGGTCAAGACTCCTGGGGTTGGTACACCGTCAACTATATGCAAGACGGCACTCTCGTCACGGGATACGTCAAAGCCACCGACATAGCGCCTTACACCTCTCTTACCGCGCCTGCCGTCAAGAAGAGCGTCAAAATCAAAGCCGACAAGTTCGGTGAAGTGGTGACGATATATAGTTTACCCGACGCCCAAAGTCCAAAAGTCGTAGAGCTCGTTGACGGCAAAAGCGTTTTACTATTGCAGACTTACGACCCGACGTCTACGTGGACGACAGTGCAATACGGCGACGAGGTAGGTTACGTCTACACCGCCAATATCCAAATAGACGGCTTGACCAACGTGCAAATATTCATCATCGTAGCCGTATCTTTGGTTGTTGTGGCAACGGCTACGATACTAGCTATCGTGCTCATCAAAAAACGACAAAACAAATACTAAACAATATATTAGGTAGGATAAAATATGAAACTTACAATGACGCAGCAAATTCTTGCCCGCAAACTAGGGCTGGATAACAGCCAAGCGGAGCAACAGCTCAAAGCCGGCTCGCTCATACTCGTAGACGTTGACACCGCTCTCTCCAACGACGTAACCGCGCCCGTTGCGGTAGACGTATTCAACAAAAGCGGTTGCAGTCTTTGCAACGCCGATTGCGTAACCTTCGTTATGGACCACTTTACCCCTAACAGAGATATCAAGACGGCGGAACTTTGCAAGACTGTCAGAGAATTTTCTAAGCAACACGGCGTCAAAAACTTCTTTGACGTAGGCGAAATGGGTATCGAACACGCTCTCCTTCCCGAAAAAGGTATCGCTAAGCCTTGGAACGTGATTATCGGAGCCGACAGCCACACTTGCACCTACGGAGCGCTCGGCGCATTCTCTACCGGCGTAGGAAGCACCGACATAGCCGCAATTATGATGAGCGGCAAGGTATGGCTCAAAGTACCTAGCGCAATCAAATTCAACCTCAAGGGCAAGCCAAGCCCATATATATCGGGTAAGGACGTAATATTGTACATAATCGGGCTTATCGGCGTAGACGGCGCACTCTACCGCTCTATCGAGTTTGACGGCGAAGGCGTCGACTATATGAGTATGGACGACAGATTTACTATATGCAATATGGCTATCGAGTGCGGCGCTAAGAACGGCATCTTCCCGATAGACGACAAGACCAACGCTTACACTAAGGAGAGTTGCAACGCCACGTTTGACACTCTCTCTTGTGGCGACGACGAGGCTTACGAGAAGATTATCGACATCGACCTTACGGCTATCAAGCCTATCGTCAGCTTCCCTCACCTACCTTCCAACACCAAATTCGTCGAGGACGTCAAGGAAGATATCAAGGTTGACCAAGTTATCATCGGTTCTTGCACCAACGGCAGACTCAGCGACCTCAAGTCGGCGGCTGAAGTGCTCAAGGGACGTAAGGTAGCCAAGGGCGTAAGAACGATAATTATCCCCGGCACCAACAAGATATATCTCCAAGCCCTCAAGGCGGGCTATATCGAGACCTTTATTCAAGGCGGAGCGATAGTATCCACCCCTACTTGCGGACCATGCCTTGGCGGACACATGGGCATTCTTGCAAGCGGCGAGGTAGCCGTTACAACCACCAACCGCAACTTTATCGGTAGAATGGGCGCTAAGGACAGTTATATCTATCTTGCGTCGCCTGCCACGGCTATGGCAAGCGCAATCGCGGGCAAACTTGCTAACGCACAACAATTGGAGGATTGATTATGATACAAGGAAAAGTTTTTAAGTTTGGCGACGATATCGACACCGACGTAATTATTCCCGCCACCTATCTCAACACTCACGATGCCAAGGAACTTGCCAAGCATTGTATGGAATACACCAATCCCGAGTTTTACGGACAAGTAAAGCAAGGCGATATTATGGTTGCGGGCAGAAACTTCGGCTGTGGCTCCTCGAGAGAGCACGCTCCTATCGCAATCAAGGGCTGTGGCGTATCTATCGTCATTGCCAAGTCGTTTGCGCGTATATTCTATCGCAACGCAATCAATATCGGACTGTATATCATCGAGTGTCCCGAGGCTGTAGACGGTATCAAAGACGGCGACGAAGTAAGCGTCGACGTCGACACGGGCGTCATCACCAACCTCACCACGGGCAAAACCTACCAAGGACAAGCATTCCCTAAGTTTATCCAAAACATTATCGAATGCGGTGGGCTCATCAATACTATCAAACAAAACAAACTGTAAAAAGGAGCAATACCTATGTCAAAATTCAATATTGCCGTTATCCAAGGAGACGGAATCGGTCCCGAAGTAACCGATTCGGCAATGGCCGTTCTCACCAAGATAGGAGAACGCTACAACCACACCTTCAACTTTACGCCAAGTATTTGCGGCGGTTGCGCTTACGACAAATACGGCGAGCCTCTCCCTAAGGAAAGCTTGGATATCTGCCTCAATAGCGACAGCGTTTTGCTAGGCGCGGTGGGCGGTCCTCAATACGACTCGTTGCCATACGAGTCAAGACCCGAGCGTGCGCTACTCGGCGTAAGAAAGGCAATGGGCTTGTACGCCAACCTAAGACCTGCCAAGATGTTCCCCGCTCTCTCCAAGGTCTGCCCTCTCAAAAATCCTAAGGACATCGACCTGCTCGTAGTCAGAGAGCTCATCGGCGGTATCTACTTTGGCGAAAAGGGCATTCGCAACGGCAAACTCGGCAGAGAGGGCTACGACGTAATGGCTTATAGCGAAATGGAAGTAGAGAGAATAGGCAGAATTGCCTTCGAACTTGCTCAAAAACGCCGTGGCAAAGTGTCTAGCGTCGACAAAGCCAACGTACTCTCCACCTCGGGCGTATGGAGAAAGATTATCCACGATATTCACGAGGACTACCCTGACGTGACCCTCGAGGACGTACTCGTAGACAATATGGCAATGCAACTCGTCAGAGAGCCAAGCCAATTCGACGTCATCGTAACGGGCAACCTCTTCGGCGACATTCTCTCCGACCTTGCGTCCCAATGCGTAGGCTCTATCGGCATACTTCCTTCGGCAAGTCTCGGCGACACCACCAGAGGCCTCTACGAGCCAATTCACGGCTCTGCACCTACCATTGCGGGCAAGAATATTGCCAACCCAATCGCCACCATTCTTTCGGCGGCAATGATGCTACGCTACGCCTTTGACCTCCAACAAGAGGGCGAAGCAATCGAGAAGGCAGTCGAGAAGACTCTCAACGAAGGCGCAAGAACGGCAGATCTGCAAGAAGAAGGCTTGCCTGTCCTCGGCACCAGAGAGATTACGGAAGTCATCATCAAGAATATTTGATTTCTTCGATACTTACCAATCCCAACGTCAAAAAGGAATTGCAATTAGCAATTCCTTTTTACTATCACGGCATTTTTGACTTTATATTCCGTTTACAACTATAATTATTCGATATCAATAATATCTATATTGGAACATAATAATTGAAGGTTTTTTTATCAAGCAACACGCTATTCAAAAAATTATTTACCCTTACAATCACATCTTCGCCCTCAATCTTTTCTATAAACTTCGCTTCTTTCATATCGCTTGATACTTTATAAATAATATGACGTTCATCTTCTCTCTAGATAATATTGTCGTTCTTTATACAAAAAAATAAAGTCATACCCCTATACAATTTATCAACCAAATCATTGTACTCGGCAATATTCATTTCTTACCCCCAAAGTATTTGATATATTTTCATCATCCAAACAGTACTTCTATATCTTTTTAGCTTCATAAATAGTTTTACCATCAAAAATTTTAGAAACTTCAAATTGTTCAACACAATCACCAAAACACTAACCTTTACAACAGACAATATACTCTTGCTCGCCAAAACATTGAAATATAACCATTTCAATCATATCCTACACTGCTTCGCATTGCAAAAAGTAACGTTTATCTTTATATAAAAACTCTTTTTAGTTATAATGTTCCACAATTTTATCAACCCATTCATCAGGAACGTTTTTCTTCCCTGTTTCAACCGCCGATACAAAGGCTACGTTTACCCCAAGAAGTTTTGCCGTAACACCCATATTTTCTTGATGCTTAACGCGCAGAACCCTCAATAATTCTGCATATTTTGTGTATGCCATATCCATTCATCCTTCGATAGTCTAGATAGACATTATTATTATACATAATCATAAGTCAATACTTTTCATCAATTTTTGGTTAAATTATTAATTCTACTTTTTGTAATAAAAAGAGCAACAATTATGTTGCCCTTTCTTACTAACTTTGTCTAAATCCTTTATCAAATATACACTATTATTATTACTAATCAAATATTCTCGTCAAGACTTCTCACAACGTCGCCGATAGTGTTGTAGTTGACTATCTCTTCGTCGCTGATTTCTACGCCGAACTCGTTTTCTACTTCCATAATAATCTCAACCACGTCGAGAGAGTCGGCTTTGAGGTCGTCCTTAAAAGAGGTTTCCATAGTCAAAGTAGACTTGTCGAGATTCATTACGTTAGCAATAATTTCTACCATTTTTTCAAAAGTCATTTTTCTATCCTCCGTTTTCTATTATATATTAGCATTTTTTTTGCAAGTAGTCAACGCAAATTTATAGCATAACAATTTTCAATTCTCTGTCTTCACTGCAAACGCTCAACCAATACTGCCCGTCTACGTCTACCGTTTGCACCCTATCGTCGCCCTCAAAACAATCTCTTATCTCTCTCGTGAGACCTGTGCCGAGCATCTTGCCGTATGCTTCCTTTTGCGTCCACAACCTAATATCGCCCAATTTTGGCGGGATTCGACGGTTTTGGTTCTCTATGTCGATGCCCACCTTGCTATCGCTCACGGCAAGCACGTAGACGCCCGTGGTATGCGATATGGACAAATTGCAGCCATCGCTTATTGGTTTGCCTTGCGCGTCGTAATCCCAAACCAACTCTTTGCCCACGTCATTAGCATAGGCTATTTTGACTTTTTCTATTGCAGACTGTTTGTCGGCGTCCTTCACGATATACGCTTTCACAAAGATATTATAACACGTCAGGCTACAAAATTCAATATATTGTTGAACTGCCCCTCTATATGTGCTATAATAATTATATATTACCAAACGATTGGATTCGTTTGCACCAAAAGGGGAACGTTATGAAATTTAGCGATAGATTATTCGACCTCAAGCCTGCCAAAGCGTGGGAACTATGTTATCCGCTCGGCAACGGCAACATAGGCGTTATGCCTACTGGCGAGGTTTATCAAGAAACTTGGCATATCAACGACGACTCGTTGTGGTCGGGATACGGACCATACCATAGACAAGACAGCGCTTTTGAAGATGCCAAAAATCTTACCATGCAAGGGCGTTTCAAAGAAGCCGAAGACGTAGTGTGGAAAAAGGTGTTGGGGCAATACACTCAAGCATATATGCCACTAGGCAAAGTTATCGTCAAGCGTAGCGGACTTAGCTCAGCCAACTACAGCCGTATGCTCAATCTCAAGACGGCGATACACACCACTTGTTTTGACGACACCGTCGAGACGAGCTTCGTATCTCATCCCGACAAGGTGTTTGCCACCTCTATCAACTCTTACAAACATTCTACGCACTCTTTCTCGGTAGACAGCTTATTGCAACACGTCACCAAGGTAGAAGCAAGTGAAAACGTTGCTACCATAATTATGGACGTGGTTGCACCTATCCATACCGACCCCGTTTACTACCACTCCTCCAATCCTGTGGTTTACGACGAGACCAAGCCGTCCATCAAGGCGCAAATGAAACTCAAAATCACCTCTGACGGTACTATCACTAAGCAAGGTGACGAGATAGTCATCGACAAGTCGTCTTCCATAACTATCTATCTAACCACGGCAACCGGCTACAATTATCCTACTTCCAATCTCGACGAAGTGACCGACGACGTTCTCAACAAAGCCATAGCCAAGGGCTACGACGCCATTATGCAAGATCACATGGCGGATTATAGCAATCTATACAACAGAGTTGAGTTTAGCATTGACCAAGACGACGCCGACAACAGCGAAACGACGGTAGCTTTGCTCAAAAAACGTAAAAAATCCACTCAACTCGCCGTCTTACTCTTCAATTTTGGTAGATATTTGATGATATCGGGTTCTCGCCAAGGCACCACTTGCATGAATTTGCAAGGAATTTGGAACAAAGAATTGCGTGCGCCTTGGTCCAGCAACTACACCACCAATATCAACACCGAGATGAACTATTGGGGCGCAGAAGTCGCCAATCTTTCCGAGTGCCACGAGCCAATGCTCAGACACGTACGCACCATATCCACCGTGGGTAGCGAAACGGCAAAGCTTCAATTTGGCAAGAGAGGCTGGTGTTGCGGACAAAACAGCGACTTGTGGGGCAACGCCGATTGCGTAGGCACCAACTCAAGTTCCAATCCAATTTGTTGGGGCTTGTTTGCGGGCGGTGGCGGTTGGCTTGCCAGCCATATCTGGATGCACTACGAGTACACCCTCGACCAAGATTTCCTTAGAGCCAACTACGATATCCTCAAAGGCTCGGCGCAATTCTACCTCGACTACCTAGTGCAAGACAACCAAAGCCCTTATCTCATCATGTGTCCATCGGCCTCTCCGGAGAATTCCTATTTCTACAAGGGTGGTAAGTACGCTATCACCAAAAACGCTACTATGGACGCTACCATCGCAAGACAAATACTCTCGATAGTGGTCAAAGCCAACGAGATTTTGGGTGGTGACGACGAGTTTGCCAAGCAATGTCAAGACACTATACCTAAGATTTATCCTTTCAAGGTAGGCAAAAACGGAGAACTATTGGAATGGTACGACAACTACAAGGAGAGCGAAGTTCATCATCGCCACATTTCGCACCTATACGCTTTGCATCCTGACTGCCAAATTTCCCCACTCACTACGCCTGACCTTGCCAAAGCATGTTTCAAGACGCTTGAACTTCGAGGCGAAGGCGGCACGGGTTGGAGTCTTGCTTGGAAAATCAATATGTACGCTAGGCTCTTTGACGGCGATATGGCATTGAGGCTTATCGACAACCAACTTCGCCTCATCAATCCGATTCGCAAGGTTTTCGTAATTCCGGGCGGTGGTTCTTACGGTAGTATGCTCTGCGCTCACCCACCTTTCCAAATCGACGGCAACTTCGGCGCAATGAGCGGTATATGCGAGATGTTGCTCCAAAGCCATACCGTACTGCATATCTTGCCTGCTCTACCGTCCAAGTGGAAAAACGGCTCTTTCAAGGGGCTCGTCGCACGTGGCGGATACGTAGTAGACTGTACGTGGAAAGACGGCAAAGTTACGTCGTTGCACGTCAAAGGCAAAGGCGAGAGCGTCAAAGTACGTATAGGCGACCAAGAAAAGACTATCCAACTCAACACGCTGATTACTTTCTAAGCCCTAACTCTAACACAAAAATAGCACACTGCAAATTTTGCAGTGTGCTATTATATACCATACTCGCACGTATTATAGGCTATTCTTTAGCACTTGCTTTATTTCTTTCTTGTCCAACACCTTATATCCGCCGTCCATAATTACGGTGCTCTCAACTATGCCGTCCAACATATCTTCGGTTACGCCGAGTTCGGACAAACTCATCGACAGTCCCATCTCTTTCATCCACTTCTCCATCTCTTTTAGTCCTTCTTGCGCCACGTCTGCTTGACTCTTTCCACTAGGGTTGACGTTCCATACGTTGACGGCGTATCTCGCAAATTTTGAGGTTCCGTAAGGCAAAATATATCTATAATAAGCTAGCGAAACGGCTGAGAGTGTCATTCCGTGAGTCGCGTCGTTGTGTGCGGCTACCGCTTGACCAAGCATATGCACCATCCAATCGGTAGTCTTGCCCTTTTCCACCAATGTGTTCAAAGCCCAAGTCGCCGTCCACATGATATTGCTTCTAGCCTCGTAGTCGTAAGGATTTTCTACGGCAACGCCCGCGCTAACGATGAGCGAACGTAGTAGTCCTTCCATTATATAGTCGCTAGTGTTGTCGTCGCTACCTGAGAAGTACTGCTCGAGAATGTGCGACATGATATCGTATATGCCCGACACCATTTGATATTTAGGAATAGTCATAGTGTACTCGGGGTTGAGTATAGCAAACCTAGGGAAGACTTCCTCGCCAAATACGTGTCCTATCTTGAGTTTTTGCTCGTGGTTGGTAATCACCGAACCGCCGTTCATCTCGCTACCCGTACCCACCATAGTCAGCACGCAACCAACGGGCACTATCTCGCACTCCGGCTCGTCATATCTAATGAAGTACTTATCCCATGGGTCGTCGTCGCAATTTATCGATACAGACAGCGCCTTGCAATAATCGCATACCGAGCCACCGCCGACAGCCAAGATAAAGTCTATCTTATTGTCCCTAGCCACTCTCACGCCCTCGTTGAGCTTATTAGACGTTGGGTTGGGCATAACACCCGCAAGTTCAACTATTTCTTTACCGCCATCTTTCAAAATGCCGACTACGCTATCGTAGATACCGTTTTTCTTTATTGAGCCACCGCCGTATACGAGCAAAACTTTTTTGCCGTATTTTGGCAATTCTTTGACTAGTCCCTCAAGAGCTTCGTTGCCAAAGTACAATTTGGTTGGGTTGCAGTATGTAAAATTCCCTAACATAATTCTCTCCTATTTAGTGATATGGCGTTGTTACGCCGACTGATTATCCGTCAATGCTTGGGTGTAGAACTCGTCCACCACGTCCATAAACTCGCTATCTATCGCGTTGATGTCCTCCTTGCTAGACCATTCGTAGTGCATATCCACCTTGTAGACGAAGATATTGCCCTTTTCTTGCCACGTACACTGTTTGTCACGGCAATCTTCACTTATGCGTTTTTCGCTCTCTTTTGGTCTTGACAAGGTATGTCCTCTATCGGTATACAATACAAACTTTGCCTTGCTATTGGTGCATTTATCTTTGTTTCTATACACCGAGGAAGAAATATCAACCGTAGGATCGTCGCTACTGTGCACGCACAACACCGGTCCGTCAAAGTGATTTATTCCGCCTATTGCGGTATATGTAGACGCTTTGCCAAACTTGAGATACTGATACAGTGCCATCCAAGGCTTGGTCAGCAGTATAAAGTTGCCGACAAATCCGTAGCCTTGATAGTACATTATATCCCACGGCGTATCAAATCCGCTAAGCGTTGCCGCAGCCACGATATTATCCGTCACCTCGTCGTGATTGAGCGCGGTTGCCGAGCCGTAACCACTCCAACTGTGGCCGTACAGCAATATCGGCAAGCCTTGGAGTTGCTCGCAACCTTTGGCGAACTTGACTGCCGCCACCATATCGAGCTGTGACTGCACTAGTCCTTTGATATTAGCTCCTTGGCTATATCCACAGCCCGTGATATCGTATGCAAGCACGGTATAGCCCTTACCGACGAAATAATTCACTCTGTTGAGATAGTTGCCCATACTACAACCAATTCCGTGTCCGAGCACCACCAGAGCCTTGTCGCACTTATGGCTCTTGCTTGTGAATATTCCACCGCTTAACATATTCTTTCCGCTGGGGATTTTTACCACCTGCCTCTGCATATCGGGGAAGTCATCGTCGGTCAAAATCTTGCGAGTAAGCTGACATCTACTGCCAAACAATGCCTCGTACAGCAACGCCGTAGTCATCAGCGGAAATATTATCGTCGGGAACAATAATACGTAAATAATAACGAAGGCGATACCACCCGCCACGTACAACTTTTTGTTTGCAATTCTATTCTTGTCCATATTGTCAGTATATCATACTTTTGTTTATTTTTTTAACTTTTTTAGAAGTTGTCAAAAATATGTTGATGCTATGACATCGCGGTAGAGTGTAGCGTCGCCACACAATCTCAATCAACAACTATTGCGCCCGGTGCATTGGCAAGCTCAAGTGTATTGTCATTGCGGTAGACATACTAAAATAATTTTGTCATTGCGAGGCTTGCTTGCAAGACGTGGCAATCTCATCCGTTCATAAGCTCCTTTGTGCAAAGGGAGCTGTCCGCCTTGCGGACTGAGGGATTGTATTATTCTTATCCATTGGGAGTACGACTAGATCTACTTACTTAAAAACTTCCTCTCGCGGCGTAGATGCGAGTTAGGCGAGGAAAGCGGTGATTTTATCGAAGCACATACTTAAGCGTACGTGAGCAAGAAAAACTGCCGCTTGGCAAAGCATAACGACGCATATCCGCCACGCGAACAAAAAAAGACACACCCTATCGAGTGTGTCGTTTACGTTATTTATTCGTACTTATTTAGCCTCTGGCATATTCTTTACCAATTCGATAATAGCCATCTCAGCATTGTCGCCTCTTCTTGCGCCGAGTTTGATGATACGAGTATATCCACCCTTTTGGTTGAGTGCCTCAGCTCTCTTTGCATAGAACGGAGCGTATTCTCTGAACATTTTTTCTACTAGAGGGTGCTTAACTTCTCTTGTTCTTTCAGCGAAGTCGGACTTTTTCTCCTTGTCACCCTTTATTTCTTGAAGGTCTCTAAGACCTGCCATAAGCTTTCTTCTTGCAGCAAGTTTCTTAGTACCGTCATTAGTAAATTCAACTTCAGTTATCACGCCCTTATCATCTTTTTTGGACTTCTTTACCGTGACTACGTCTTCATAGGTATTGATAGCAAGAGTAAGCATCTTTTCCGCATAACTTCTTACTTCTTTAGCTCTGTCGACGGTTGTTTCTAGACGTCCGTTCCAAAGCAATTCCGAAGCTTGGTTGCGAATGATAGCCATTCTTTCTTCTGCCGTTCTTCCCAACTTTCTTGCCATAGTTTTTACCTCCTATTAATCTTCGTTGCTTTTGAGACTAAGACCTTTGTCTCTCAGCTTTTGCTTAACTTCTTCGATGGACTTCTTACCAAGGTTTCTCACCTTCAAAAGGTCTTCCTCGGTGTTGTTCTTAATCAAGTCTTCTATAGTGTTGATACCCGCTCTCTTAAGACCGTTGAAAGATCTAACGGAGAGTTCGAGGTCTTCGATATTGCTTTCGAGTTCTTTCTTCTTGTTTTCTTCATCAGGACTTACGAGGATTTCTCTATCCTTCATGCTGTCCACAAGATTTACGAACAAGCCAACGTGCTCTTGCATCAATTTAGCCGACAAACTGATTACTTCTCTAGGAGAAGCGGTACCGTTGGTCAACACGTCGATAGTCAATTTGTCAAAGTTGATATTTTGTCCTTGACGGGTGCTTTCTACCACGTAGCTAGCAGCCTCGACAGGGGTAAATATCGAATCAACAGGGATATATCCGATAGGAGCTTCGTCGTCCTTGTTGTCGCGTGCAGGGACGTATCCTCTGCCCACGCCGATGGTGATTTCCATTTCCAAAGACGCGCCCTCGTCCAAAGTACAGATGTACATATCAGGGTTGAGGATTTCTATATCGGAACTGTGCGCAATATCGCTTGCTCTAACTTCGCCAGGAGTATATTTGTTGATTGTGCACACTTGCTTAAAGTTTCTATCTTCCGTATGAGCCTTGACAGCAAGACCTTTGATGTTAAGGACGATATCGGTGACGTCTTCCTTAATGCCGGGGATAGAAGTAAATTCGTGTTGAACGCCGGCGATTTTGATACCTACCGGAGCGGCACCGGGGAGCGCGCTGAGCAAAATTCTTCTCAAAGCGTTGCCCAAAGTAGTACCGAATCCACGGTCGAGAGGCTCAACCACAAATTGCATCTTTTTGCCATGCTCTTCTTCTATACACTCGATTCTGGGTTTGTTAATCTCTATCATATCATTACCTCCCAATTATTTAGAGCTAAACTTATTTAGAATACAATTCGACGATCAAATGCTCTTCAATATTCTCGACGATATCTTCTCTTGTAGGCAATTCAACTATTCTTCCGCTGAGTTTTTCGTTGTCGAATTCTAGCCACTTAACAAGTCCGATAGACTTACCCTCTTTGAGATTCTTAAAATAAGTTTTGTCAACTTTGTTTTCCTTTACGGCAATCACGTCGCCTTTCTTTACGAGGAAAGAAGGGATATTGACGGTTTGTCCGTTGACGGTAATCAAAGCGTGATTTACGATTTGTCTTGCTTGAGCTCTAGAAGGAGCGATACCCATTCTGAATACTACGTTGTCAAGACGTCTTTCGAGCAAGCTGAGCATATTTTCACCGGAGATACCTCTCATAGTCTCTGCCTTGTCAAAATAGCCTCTAAATTGCTTTTCGCAAAGTCCGTAAATTCTCTTGGTCTTTTGTTTTTCTCTCAACTGTACGGCATAAGAAGACGCCTTCTTACGTCCAGCTCCGTGTTGTCCAGGAGGGGTAGGGCGTTTTTCAATCGCACACTTAGCCGACATACATCTTTCGCCCTTCAAAAAGAGTTTTACACCCTCTCTTCTGCATTGGCGACAATCAGGTCCGGTATATTTAGCCATTTCTGTCTTTCCTCCTTATTATAGTCTTCTTGCTTTAGGCGGACGGCAACCGTTGTGAGGAATTGGAGAAACGTCTTTGATGAGCGTTACTTCCAAACCGCAAACTTGCATCGCTCTAATAGCGGATTCACGACCGGAACCCGGTCCTTTTACGTAAACTTCAACACTCTTCATTCCGCAATCTACAGCCACTTTTGCAGCGTCCTCAGCCACCATTTGAGCGGCAAAAGGAGTAGATTTCTTAGAACCACGAAGGTTGAGTTTACCTGCGCTCGACCAACTTACGGTATTACCTTGCAAGTCGGTAAAGGTTACGATAGTATTGTTGAAGGAAGCGTGAATATGTGCGCAACCTTTTTCAACACGACGTTTGTTAGTGTTGCGTTTCTTAGTCGAAACGACTTTCTTAGCTACTGCCATATCTTACCCTCCTTATTTCTTCTTACGACTTACGGTCTTCTTTGGACCTTTGCGTGTACGAGCGTTTTGTTTGGTGCTCTGTCCACGAACAGGAAGCCCCTTACGATGTCTAACACCACGGTAGCAACCAATTTCTTGCAATCTCTTGATATTCAACTTAATTTCGCGCTTCAAATCGCCTTCAACTACAGCGTTGCGGTCAATCCAAGCACGGATTTTACCCACTTCGTCGTCGGTCAAATCCTTGACTCTGGTGTCAGGATTGACGCCGGTCTCGGCGAGAAGTTTGTTTGCGGTAACTCTACCTATACCGAAGATATAAGTAAGTCCGATTTCCACTCTTTTCTCACGTGGCAAATCCACGCCAGCAATACGAGCCATTCAACTACCTCCAAATAAAAATGTAATAATTATATATTATACGCCAAAGGAAGTTATATCGCTTGTAAACTTGGAATGAAACGATATATTAGCCGCTCCCGTACGGATAATTTCTCATTATGCCATACGATTTTACCACAAATTTTTGATATTGGCAACAAAATCGCACGACTTTTTTAACGCAAAGCAAGGATTTATGGTTTTTCCACAATCCTTGTCTTGGTTTTGTCTAATACTTTATCAACCTTGTTTTTGCTTATGCTTTTTGTACTTAGAGCAAATAACCATTACGGTTCCGTTTCTCTTAATAACTTTGCAGCTATCGCAAATAGGTTTTACTGATGGTCTAACTTTCATTTTATTATCCTCCGCTCTTCCTAATTTTTATTACGGTACGTGATTCTGCCTTTGGTCAAATCATAAGGACTGAGTTCAACCTTTACGGAATCACCTTCCAAAATCTTGATGTTGTTTTTTCTAACTTTGCCAGCAATGTACGCTACGATAACGTGTTTGTTGGTCAGTTCTACTCTAAAATTGGTATTGGGCAACACTTCAATCACTCTGCCCTCAACTTCAATTACGTCCTCTTTAGACATAGCCACCTCCGTTTTTATTGCTTTTATACTTTTCAAGAGCTTCTGCAATTTTCTTGTCGTCGGCTTGTCCTATACCGATAAGGTCGGTCAACTCGACGCTGTTTTCCTTCTTTTGCAAATGCTTGACTTTTTTTAGTTTCGGACTGCTTATCATTCTACGCACTCCGTCTGCAATCATCACGTAATCGTCCGCAACAACTTTTACTACTACGCAAGGCTTATTTTTGTCATGCCCGGCAAGGCTAATCGCGATATCTCCGACGCCTAGGCTTTCTACGGTCTTTCTCACAGTGACAAAATCTCCACGCCGTCCTCGGTGATGAGCACGGTATTTTCATAGTGCGCCGACGGTCTATTGTCTTTTGTAACTATCGTCCAACCGTCATCCAGCATCTCCACGTCGTAAGTGCCCGCGTTTATCATCGGCTCGACGGCGATAGTCATACCCGCCTTGAGTCTCAAGCCTCTGCCCGCCACGCCAAAGTTAGGCACCTCGGGGTCCTCGTGCATATCTCTTCCTATGCCGTGTCCCACCATCGCTCTCACCACTCCGTAGCCGAAGCTCTCGGCATAACTCTGTATAGCGTGACCGAGGTCTCCCAGTCTTGCACCCGCTTTGAGCACCTTCATTCCTTCAAAGAAGCTCTGCTTAGTCACCTCGGCAAGTTGCACTTTTTCTTCGTCCGCACCTTCCATCAAAAAGGTTCTTGCGGCGTCGCCGTTGTATCCTTTGTAGATGCTTCCGCAGTCGATGCTTACCAAGTCGCCTTCTTTGATTACTCTCTCGCCGGGTATTCCGTGTACGACCTCTTCGTTGATAGAGATACATACCGACGCGGGATAACCGCTATATCCGAGAAAGGAAGGAATGGCGTTTTGTTTGACGATATAATCGTGTGCCAGCCTATCGAGTTGCTTGGTGGTCATACCCACTCTGATTTTGTCTTGCAACATATTCAAAGTATCTCTGACTATCAAGTTAGCTTTTCGCATCAACTCGATTTCGGCACTTGACTTAATTGTTATCATCGATTACCTTCACAATGCTTGCAAAAACCTTGAGCATATCTTGCATACCGTCCACGTCCTTCAACACGCCTTGCTTGCCATAGAAGTCTATTAGCGGAGCGGTTTGTCTGTTGTACACTTCAAGTCTTGCTTTTACGGTTTCGGCTTTGTCGTCGTCCCTTTGATATAGGGGTGCACCACACTTGTTGCATACGTCGTTGTTATACCAAGAGGTGTGGAAACTTTCGCCACACTTACACATTCTTCTTCCCGCAATTCTCTCAACCACCAACGCTTCGTCTACGACGATATTGACGGCGAGGTCAATGTGGGCAAATCCGCTCAAAGCCTCGGCTTGCTCGATAGTTCTCGGAAATCCGTCCAACACGTAACCTGCCTTGCAGTCGTCTTGAGCCAGACGGTCCTCAACCAACGCGATAACAAGTTGATCGGGCACGAGCAGTCCTTGGTCGATATAGCTTTTTGCTTGTACACCAAGAGACGTACCCGCCTTGATATTTGCTCTCAGTATGTCGCCCGTAGAAATGTGAGGTATATTATACTTATCACATATTTTGGTAGCTTGCGTACCTTTGCCTGCTCCGGGCGCTCCCAAAAATACAATGTTCATATCTTGCCTCTTATTTGAGGAAGCCCTTATAGTGCCTCATCATAATTTGTGATTCGAGTTGCTTGTCGAGTTCCAAAGCCACGCTTACCACAATGAGCATTCCCGTTGCCGAGAAAGCGTTGGTTAGTCCGATATTTTCACCGATGAGTCGGAACAAAAATACAGGAATAATAGCTATAAACGCTAGGAACAAAGCACCGAACAACGTAATACGATTGTTGATTTTTGCTAGATATTCCGACGTAGCTTTACCCGGTCTGACACCTTGAATAGTACCGCCGTATTGTTGCAAATTGCGTGCAACGTCTTGCGGATTGAATTGTATCTGAGCATAGAAGTAAGCAAAGAATATTATCAACAAGAACATAATGAGATAATATACGAGATTGCCCACCCAATAGTTGCCGTATGGCGATAGGTATCTATAATAGAACGATACAAGGCTACTGTTTTGGTCGATAAAGGATACTATCATCTGTGGGAACATCATAAACGACGAAGCAAAGATGATTGGCATAACGCCGGAACTGTTGACCTTGATAGGTATAAAGGTCGACTGACCGCCGTACATCTTGTTACCCTTTACCTGCTTAGCGTAGTTTACTTTAATTCTTCTCTCGGAGCCGTCAACGAATACTATGAATATAAATAGCAATACTATCAAAAGCAAGTAACCAATTATATTGAATATGTTGACGTAGTTGTCCTTAACCGTTGCGCTTGCGCTTACCAGACCCGTACCCAGACCGGAGATGATACCTACGAAAATTATGAGCGAAGTACCGTTACCGATTCCGTATTCGGTTATTCTCTCACCCAGCCACATTACGAGTGTAGAACCTGCCGTAAGCATAATGATGAGCATTATTGCGGTAACAGCTATCGAACCAAACGTTGCTTGAATTGCGCCCGCATTATTAAAGGTAACGATAATACCGATACTTTGAATAACTGCAAGAGCGATAGCCACGTATCTGGTGATAGTCGTAATCTTTTCTCTACCGTCGTCGCCTTGTTTGGAGAGTCTCTCGAGAGGCGGAATGATTAGCGTCAACAACTGCATGATAATGAAGCTGTTGATAAACGGCAAGATGCCTAGTGCAAACAGCGTACCGTATTGCAAAGCGCCGCCGCTCATCATACTCATCATCTCGAATATTTGGTTGTTCTCCATAGCTTTTTCTACGAAAGCGTAGTCAATTCCGGGAAGAGGAATAAAGCTACCTATTCTGAATAGGAACAAAACGCCTATGGTAAGAAAGATACGTCTACGTATATCCTTATCCGCAAATGCATTTTTGATGGTTTGCCACATTATAGCACCTCTGCTTTGCCACCTGCTTTTTCGATTATTTCTGCAGCTGACTTAGTAAATTTGTTGGCTTTTACGACAAGCTTCTTGGTCAAAGTACCGTTTCCGAGTACCTTGAGACCATATTCTTCTACTTTACTAAGAACGCCCTCTTGCAACAGCAACTCTGCCGTAACTTCGGTTCCGTCGGCAAATTTTTCCAAATCGGAAACGTTTACGATAGAATAAACCTTCTTAAAGTTGTTGGTAAAGCCACGCTTAGGGATTCTTCTTACCAATGGCATTTGTCCGCCCTCGAAGCCGGGTCTTACACCGCCTCCGCTACGAGCGTTTTGTCCCTTGTGACCTTTGCCGGAAGTTTTGCCAAGGCCACTGCCTATGCCTCTTCCGAGTCTTTTCTTTTCAGTCTTTGCTCCAGGAGCTGGAGACATATTGTTAAGATTCATATTCTCCTCCTTACGCCTCAACGACCGATACAAGGTGAGATACGACTTTGATCATTCCCCTGCTGCAATCGTTGTCAGTTACCACGTTGCTGGAACCTGTCTTGTGAAGTCCCAAAGCGGCAACGGTGTCTTTTTGTTTTTTAGTGCAACCGATAGTGCTCTTGACGAGCGTAACTTTTATTTTCTTATCCATTTTACGCCTCCTCAACCAATGATTTCCGCTACGGTCTTGCCACGCAAAGCAGCCACTTGTTCTACGCTTCTAAGTTTAGAAAGACCTTCGATGGTAGCCTTGACGGAGTTGATAGGGTTGTTGGTGCCGAGGCACTTGGTTCTGATATCCTTGATGCCCGCAACTTCCAACACGGCACGGATAGGACCACCTGCGATAACACCGGTACCTTCTTCGGCAGGGAGAAGGATAACCTTTCCGCTTCCGAATTGACCGATTATGTCGTGAGGAATAGTCGTTCCTACCATTGCAATCTTAATCATATTACGTTTTGCTTCAGCAGTAGCCTTACGGATAGCCTCAGGCACTTCGGCAGCTTTACCCATACCTACGCCTACGCTTCCGTTGCCGTCGCCCACTACGATGAGTGCGGCAAATCTCATAGTTCTACCGCCCTTTACAACCTTGGTAACGCGGTTGACGCAGATAAGCTTATTAAGCAATTCGTCTTGTTGCTCTTTTTGAAATTTATTTTCTCTCTTAGCCATAATCTACCTCCTTAGAACTTCAAACCGGCTTCTCTTGCGCCGTCGGCAACCATCTTGACACGACCGGTATAAAGGTAACCGCCTCTGTCAAATACGACTTGCTCGATTCCTGCAGCCAAAGCCTTCTTAGCGATGGTTTCGCCCACGAGCTTAGAAGCCTCGGTCTTGGTGAGCTCGGCAACCTTGCTGGCAAGGTCTTTATCGAGAGTCGAGCAAGATACCAAGGTAACTCCCTTGACGTCGTCGATGATTTGCGCCGTAATATTGTTCAAACTTCTGTACACGTTAAGGCGTGGTCTTTCTGCAGTGCCGGAAATCTTATATCTCATTCTGGCATGTCTTTTAGCTCTGACAGCATTTTTATCAATCTTCTTAATCATACTTCTTCACTCCTTATTTACCAGCCTTCTTGCCTTCCTTACGAGCGATTACTTCATCGCTGTAACGAATGCCGTATGCGTGATATGGGTCAGGCACACGGATTGCTCTAATGTTAGAGGCAACTTGTCCTACTTTGACTTTGTCGATACCGCTTACCACGATTTCGGTTTGGCTTGGACACTCGAATTTGATTCCGTCAGGCTCAACCACTTCTACGGTGTGAGAATAACCTACGTCCATAACGATCTTGTTGCCTTGCTTAGCTACCTTGTAACCTACGCCGTTGATAACGAGACCTTTCTTGTATCCGTTGGTTACGCCCTCTACCATGTTGGCGATGAGTTTACGGTACAAACCGTGCATTGCCTTGTTTTGTTGTTCGTCGTTAGGACGCTTAACGTGCAATACGTTGCCCTCAACTTCTACCTTGATGTTTTTGTTGACGTTCAAGGTCAACACACCCTTAGGTCCTTTTACTTCTACTACGTTTTCAGGGGAAACTTTAATTTCCACACCTGCCGGAATAGCAACCGGTAATCTGCCTATTCTTGACATACTCTACTATTCCTCCTTCTATTACCATACGTAAGCGAGCACTTCGCCACCGATGTGTTGAGCTCTTGCTTGTTTGTCGGTCATCACGCCCTTAGATGTGGAGATGATGGCAATACCCATACCTCCGAGCACCTTAGGGAGATTGTCCGAGCTAGCGTATATACGAAGACCTGGCTTGGAGATACGCTTAATGCCGGTAATGACCTTTTCGTTCTTTGGTCCATACTTAAGATTTACCTTCATAACACTTTGAACACCGTTCTCGATTATCTCGACGCCATTCACAAATCCCTCGTCAACCAAGATGTCGGCGATAGCTTTTTTCATCTTAGAAAAAGGCACTTCTACGCTGTCGTGCTTGACCACGAGGCCGTTGCGGATGCGTGTCAACATATCTGCTATTGGATCAGTTATCATCATAGTAAATATCCTCCTCTATCTTACCAACTTGCTTTCTTCACGCCAGGGATTTCGCCTTTGTAAGCCAATTCTCTGAAGCAAATTCTGCAAATACCGTATTTTCTCAAAACAGCGTGAGGTCTACCGCAAATTTGGCATCTGGTATATGCTCTTGTCGAAAACTTTGGAGTTCTTTGTTGTTTATTTATCATCGCTTTCTTAGCCATTGCTTATATCCTCCTCTTACTTCACAAAAGGCATGCCCAAGTGTGTGAGCAACGCTTTTGCTTGTTCGTCTGTCTTTGCAGTAGTAACGAAACATACGTCAAATCCTCTGACTTTCTCAATCTTATCATAAGAAATCTCTGGGAAAATGAGTTGTTCCTTTACACCTACACAATAGTTACCTCTACCGTCGAAAGAGTTGTTAGGCACACCCTTAAAGTCTCTTACGCGTGGAAGTGCTACGCTGATAAACTTATCGATAAAGTCGTACATCTTCTTGCCACGGAGAGTAACCTTTGCGCCGATAGCCATACCTTCTCTCAACTTAAAGTTTGCCACGCTCTTCTTAGCTTTGGTAACGACAGGCTTTTGACCTGCGATGAGTTCCAATTCGTCTACTGCGATTTGGAAGCTCTTGCTGTTATCCTTTACGTCTCCAAGACCCATGTTGAGCACGACCTTCTCTATCTTAGGAATTTCGTTGACGTTCTTAAAGTTGAACTCTTTCATCAATGCAGGAACGGCAACGTTTTTATAAAGCTCTTCAATTCTATATTCTCTCATCGTCTATTCCTCCATTATTCCTTATCTTCGGCTTCCGTTTTCTTGGTAGCCTTCTTAGCAGTCTTCTTTGGAGCTGCTTTCTTAGCTGCCGATTTAGCCTTAGAAGCCTTTACTTCGTCCAAAGACGCGCCGCACTTTTTGCAGATACGGATCTTAACCGTCTTTCCCTCTTCGTTTTTCTCGATTTTGTGAGCCACTCTAGTAGGTTGGTTGCAGGTAGGGCAGATAACCATAACGTTAGATACGTCGATAGCTCTCTCCTTCTCTACGATACCGCCTCTCTCTTGAGCGTTACGTGGCTTTACGAAGTGCTTTTGGGTGGTGAGTCCGTCGCCTTGTACCACTACTTTTCCCTTAGAAGGGTCAACTGACAAAACCGTGCCGGACTTGCCGTTATCGTTGCCCGCGATAATCTTTACCGCGTCGCCTTTCTTTACACTGATACTCATCATATACCTCCTAAATTACCTCCGGAGCAAGAGATATGATCTTCATAAACTCTTTCTCACGAAGTTCGCGTGCTATTGGACCAAGGATAGCGGTACCTCTTGGTTGCTTTTGGTTGTCGATAATAACCGCAGCGTTGTCGTCGAATCTGATGTGAGAGCCGTCCTCTCTTCTAATTCCCTTGGTAGTTCTTACGATAACTGCCTTTACGACGTCGCCTTTCTTTACGATTCCGCCGGGAGCAGCCGATTGAACGGCAGCTACGATAACGTCACCGATATTACCGCTTCTACGGAACGAACCACCCATAACTCTGATGCATTTGATCTCTTTTGCGCCGCTATTGTCGGCAACAACAAGTCTAGTTTCTGCTTGTATCATGTCTGGTCCTCCTTATTTAGCCTTTTCGATAATTTCTACGACTCTCCAGCACTTGTCCTTGCTGAGAGGTCTGGTCTCTACGATACGAACGGTATCGCCGATTCCGCATTCGTTGTTCTCGTCGTGAGCCTTAAACTTCTTGGTTCTGTTGACGATTTTACCATAAAGAGGATGTTTTACACGCTCTCTTATCTCGATAACAACCGTCTTGTCCATTTTGTCACTGGTAACTAGACCGACTCTGGACTTTCTAAGATTTCTTTCCATGTTTCATTCCTCCTTATTTTGCTTTCTTAGTAGCCTTAACTACAGGCTCGGCGGAGATGCCGAGTTGTCTTTGACGAATAATCGTCATAACTCTTGCTATATCTTTTTTGCATGCGTTGAGTTTGTTAGCGTTCTCGAGTTGTCCTGCTCTGTGCTTAAAACGAAGATTGAAAAGTTCTTCTTTCAATTCGGTCAACTTGATATTCAACTCATCATTGGTCATTTCAAAAAACTTATTGGATTTCATCGTTTACCACCTCATCTTTCTTCACGATTTTGCACTTAACCGGCAACTTGTGAGAAGCAAGTCTCAATGCTTCTCTTGCTACTTCTTCGCTCACGCCTGCCATTTCGAACATAACTCTACCAGGTTTAACTACAGCAACCCAGTACTCTACGCTACCTTTACCGCTACCCATTCTGGTTTCGGCAGGTTTTTTGGTTACAGGCTTGTGTGGGAAGATATTTATCCATACTTGCCCGCCACGCTTGATATATCTGGTCATTGCGATACGGGCAGCCTCGATTTGGTTAGAAGTAACCCAACTTGGCTCCAATGCAACGAGACCAAACTCGCCGTAAGCGATAGTATTACCCTTGTTTGCGTTTCCTTTGAGTCTGCCGCGATGAACACGACGTCTCTTTACTCTCTTAGGCATCAACATTACGCGTTACCTCCTTCTTTAGCATCGACTACAGTCTTACCGCCAAGAACTTCTCCCTTATAAACCCATACCTTTACGCCGATAGCACCGTAAGTAGTTCTTGCGGTAGCAACACCGTATTCGATGTCGGCTCTAATGGTTTGAAGTGGGATAGAACCTTCGTGATAGTTTTCGCTTCTTGCGATTTCTGCTCCGTCAAGACGACCGGATACCATAGTTTTGATACCCTTAACGCCACCTTTCATAGCACGAGAAATCACTTGCTTCATAGCTCTTCTAAAAGCTACGCGCTTTTCGAGTTGCTCGGCAATGTTCTCGGCGATGAGTTGAGCGTCGGTATCAGGTCTCTTTACTTCGATGATGTTGATAACTACGCTCTTCTTAGGAGCAATTTTCATAACTTCTTTCTTGATTTCTTCTACGTTTGCGCCGGCTTTACCAATCAAGGTAGCAGGTTTGGACGTATAGATGTTTACCGTAACGATATCGTTAGCAGAAGAAAGAACTCTGTTGATAGTAATTTTGGAGATACCATTTTGATAGTATTTGTTCTTCAAAAACTCTCTGATTTTGTGGTCTTCTACAAGATTGGTAGAAAAATTCTTCTTGTCTGCAAACCATTGAGCATTCCAATCTTTAATAACGCCTACTCTCAATCCGTGTGGACTAACTTTTTGACCCATCTTATACCTCCTTCTTACTCAGCCACAGCATCAAGAATAATCGTGATGTGGCTTGTTCTTTTGTTTATTCTGCCTGCGCTTCCCTTAGCCTTTGGAGTAATTCTCTTAAGGATAGGACCTGCGTTGGCAAAACATTCTGCTACGTACAACTCACTCTTGTTCATGTTGAGGTTGTTTTCCGCATTAGCGGCAGCCGAATTCAACACTTTGAGGAGAGGTTCGCTAGCAGCTTTTCTCAAAGTCTTGAGAATTGCAACTGCGTCCGTATATTTCTGACCTCTGATAACGTCAAGCACTACACGCACTTTGTCAGGAGATATTCTTATATATTTTGCAACCGCTCTCGGACGCTTGTCGGCGTTCTCTTGACGAGCAATAGCTTTTTCTCTAATTCTAGTAGCCATATTATCCTCCTATTATTTCTTGCCTGTTGTCTTTTCGCCGGCATGGCCTTTGAAGGTTCTGGTCGGAGCGAACTCGCCGAGCTTGCAGCCTACCATATCTTCGGTGATATATACAGGAACGTGTTTTCTTCCGTCATGAACTGCGATGGTATGTCCTACCATATCAGGGAAAATCGTCGAAGATCTGGACCAGGTCTTTACCAACTTTTTCTCATTTGCTTGGTTCATGGCAATGATTCTTTTAATCAATCTTTCTTCTACGAAAGGTCCTTTTTTAACTGATCTGCTCATTTATACCGTTCCTCCTAGTTAATACGCTTAACAATATACTTGTTGCTCTTGTTCTTCTTTCTGGTCTTGTAACCCATGGTTGGTACACCCCAAGGAGTTACAGGGCTTGGCATACCGATAGGGCTCTTACCTTCACCACCACCGTGTGGGTGATCGCAAGGGTTCATAACCACACCACGGACGGTTGGCTTAACACCCATATGACGTTTACGTCCTGCCTTACCGATAGAAACTATCTCGTGTTCGAGATTGCCTACCTGACCGATAGTTGCTCTGCACTTGAGAGGAATGTATCTCATTTCTCCGCTTGGCAGTCTGAGCGTTGCGTACTTGCCTTCCTTAGCCATCAACTGAGCCGCGTTGCCTGCAGAACGAGCGATTTGACCGCCCTTGCCTGGTTGCATCTCTATGTTGTGGAGCATGGTACCTACAGGTATCTTTTCCAAAGGAAGCGCGTTGCCCACTTTGATGTCTGCGTTTTCACCGCTCATCACTTTGTCGCCCTTGTTGAGTCCTACGGGAGCAAGAATATATCTCTTCTCGCCGTCTGCGTAGTTGAGCAAAGCGATATTTGCGCTGCGGTTTGGATCGTATTCGATAGAAGCAACGGTTGCTACTACGTCGTCCTTATTACGCTTAAAGTCAATAATTCTGTACTTGTTTCTATTGCCACCGCCGATATGTCTTACGGTAATTCTACCGTTAGCGTTTCTACCGCCGGTTCTGTTTTTCGACTCCAACAAGCTCTTTTCTGGCTTTGTCGTGGTTATTTCGCTAAAGGTCGAAACCGTCATAAAACGACGAGCAGGAGAAGTCGGTTTAAATCTTTTTATAGCCATTGTATATTCCCTCCCGATTAAGCCAGACTCTCGAAGAATTCGATTGCCTTGCTGTCTGCTTTGAGTTGAACGATAGCCTTCTTGTAAGGAGCGGTAGTACCTTCGTATCTTCCCATTCTCTTCTTCTTACCGTCAACGTTAGTGGTGTTTACTTTTGCAACCTTCACTCCAAAGATGTCCTCGATAGCCACTTTGATTTGAGTTTTGGTAGCGTCCTTAGCAACTTTGAAAGTATATTTCTTATCAGGGATAGAGTCGAAGCTCTTTTCTGTAAGAATAGGACAAATAATAATATCGTACTTATTCATTATGCATATACCTCCTCGAGTTTACGGATAGCGGCCTGTGTTGCGATGCAATCTGCGTTGGCAACGAGGTCGTATACGTTGATGAGATCTACGTTGCATACCGTCACGTTTTGGATGTTAGCACAAGCTCTCAAAACGGTTTCGTCGTCCTTGTCGGTCAACACGATGACTCTGCCTTTGATATCGAATGCTTTGAGCATTTGAGCGGCGAGCTTGGTCTTAGCTTGCTCGAAAGCAAGGTTTTCTACTACTACCATCTTGTTGTCCGCAACTTTTGCGCTGAGCGCGCTGATCGTAGCCGCAACTCTCATCTTCTTGTTGATTTTTTGGCTAAAGTCTCTTTGCTTTGGTGCAAATACCACTCCACCGCCCGTCCATTGTGGACTTCTGATGCTACCTTGTCTAGCACGACCTGTGCCCTTTTGTCTCCAAGGCTTAGCGCCTCCGCCTCTAACTTCCGAACGGGTCAAAGTGCTTTTATTGCCTTGTCTTTTATTTGCCAGTTGAGCAACGACTACTTGATGAATGAGAGCCTCGTTGTATTCTTGACCGAACACAGCCTCGTTCAATTCCATATCGCCGACTTTCTTAGCTTCAAGATTAAAAACGTCTATTTTCATAATTCACTCCTTAACCGTTCTTGGTTTGCTTAACGACTACGATACCGCCCTTTGCGCCCGGTATAGCACCCTTGATAAGCAGAAGATTGCGGTTTGCATCGACTTTTACTACGGTGAGGTTCTTGACGGTTACTCTCTCGTTACCCCACTGACCTGACATCTTCTTGTTTTTGAAAACTCTCGAAGGAGAAGAGTTTGCGCCCATAGAACCAACGCCTCTGTGGTAGCCCGAACCGTGAGCCATAGGACCGCAGTGATGATTCCATCTCTTAACTACGCCGGTAAAACCGTGTCCCTTCGAAGTACCTACTACGTCAACCACGTCGCCCTCTGCGAATACGTCGCACTTGATTTCTTGTCCGACTTCGAGGCTGTCAATGTTGTCGAGTTTCAACTCTTTGAGGACTTTGCGTACGGCAACTCCCGCCTTTTTGTAGTGACCCTTGAGTGGCTTGTTGACGTTCTTCTCTTTTACGTCGCCGTAAGCGAGTTGAACAGCCTGATAGCCGTCCTTTTCAAGAGTTTTCTTTTGCACGACAGGGCAAGGACCTGCTTCCACAACGGTTACAGGGATAACTTTGCCGTCTTTTGCAAAAATTTGACTCATTCCCAATTTCTTTCCAATGATTGCTTTATTCATAGATAAAGTTCACCTCCAAATATTTTCTGATTGCGATGCAATCTTTGTGTCAATTAAAATTTGATATTGATATCAACGCCTGCAGGCAAATCCAACTTCATCAAGGCGTCTACCGACTTAGGGGTTGGGTTGTAGATATCGATAATTCTCTTGTGCGTTCTAAGTTCGAATTGCTCTCTGCTATCCTTATACTTGTGCACTGCTCTGATAATAGTAATAACTTCTTTATCAGTTGGGAGTGGGATAGGTCCTGCGACCTTAACACCGCTTCTCTTTGCCGTCTCAACGATTTTGTCAGCCGCAACGTCGATGAGGTTGTGATCATAAGCTCTAAGTCTTATTCTGATTTTTTGTCCTGCCATTTTTGTTTCTCCTTTCCTAACTTGTATTCACGCATCCGTGTGTTTCGCATTGCCTCTAATAAAAAGGACCAGCAGTAGTCCTCGTTAGTCGCCCGATTGTCGGACTCTTGTCAGCGAAAGTTCTCTGCCAAGGCAGTAACCTCCCGCATCATTCCTCACAATGCTCGTTTATCTTATATTAAATTGAAAAACCTGTCAAACGTTTGGAAATAATTTTGTAAAAAAGTTTTGTAAAATTTATGTAAAATTTACTATTTTTGGTAATTTTTCCAATATCTTGTGGTGT
The DNA here is from genome assembly GCA_937880755.1 of uncultured Clostridia bacterium. Lineage (GTDB taxonomy): Bacteria > Bacillota > Clostridia > Christensenellales > UBA3700 > HGM11368. Next base: position 86,281 of record CALGRX010000017.1, on the reverse strand, counting down.
TTGACCTATACTTGACACAATTTTGACTGTATATATATCGCAGTATTGCGTAGTAGATATGATGTTAGAGTGTGCCGTAGGTTCACAAATAGGTCGTAGATAGAAGAGTAAGCCAAACGATAAACGATGATTACACAATAACTGCAATCGAATCAAAGTTACGGCAAACGACTAAAAGCCTCCTTCGTGCAATTTGAGGTAGCGCGGCTGTGCCGAGACGGAGGTATTGATTATGTCATTGTGAGCGAGCAAGGCGTGTTTGGCTCTCTAACATCCCCTCCCCTAAGCAGTAAAATATGATACGGTAAATCAAAATAAATAAAAACTGATATTGCTGTAACAAAATGACGATTTTTTGTACCTTTATAGTAGAAAGAGTAATAATCAAAATGAATATTCAAAGTAATATGAAAACGAAATAATACAATACGCGAGGTATCTTATTATGAAAAAATCAACCATTATAGTTAGTCTCTTGGCAATAGTTACGATAGTTTTGGCGATTATATTGATTTACAATGTAGCAACCCACCCCCCAATCGACAAAATAGTAGAGTTGGACGACATAGAAAAAGTGCAAGTCACCCTTTCTTCTTGTTCCCCCGACGATAATATCCAATTCGAACTTTCTTCTACCGACGTCCAACTATTCGTTGCAATATTGCAATCTAGCCAAGTCAAAGCGTGTGGCAATCCTTACCTTGACGGTAGTGTCTACCGTACCAACCTCATAGGCGCGCAAAAGGAGCAATCCATCTCCATTTTAGGTCAATATATGATAGTCGGCGGCAAATACTACCACATCGGGAACGCTGTCCACACGTTGCTCGGTTCTTACCTGCAAGATATGCCTGAGCAATAATCGTACAAATCCAACGTCATTACTTTTACGTCGTGCGGTGGATCGTAGACAATAGTTGTGGTGTCATTCCGTTGTCTACGTTATGCGTTAGCCAAAAGGTGCATAGCGTCTGTGGCAATCTCACTCAAAAAAAATACCCATTCCAACAAGAATGGGCATTTTTTCAATACAATCTCATTTCTTACTCGCTCTTAGCGGCAACGTTGAGTTGCTTTACGAGGTCGTCCACGTCCATTCCGTGCACCATAGCGGCCTCTTCTACCGTTTCCCCTCTAGCCATTGCACAGCCGAAGCAATGCATACCGATGGATTGGAGAGTCGAAGCGATTGCTTCGGTATTGCCTGCTCTAAGAGCGTCTGCTATCAACATATCTTTGGTTATTTCCATATTATTCTCCTTTACTATATTGTTATAGATATTTATATTATATATTATTTTACTATTTTTTACAAGCGACTGATGAGACAACCTTTGTGTTCCTCAATCAACTCTTGCCATTTTTCGTCGGTCATACACAGCGCCTTGATGCCCCAAATCAGTCCTAATATCATAGGTATACCCGTCCAGCAGAATATCAAGCTAAACACAAATCCCATTATATTGCCCCTAAGTAGGTCGTGTGCGCCGATGCTTCCCAAAAATATCGACAACACGCAGAATATAGTCTTTTGTCTAATCGCAGAGTTGCTATTCAATTTCTCCTTGGCGTTATCGATTTTTTCGCTTATCTTTTCGCCCACGTCGCCGAAGTCAAAGGTCGCCTTGTTACCGCCCACGGTAAATTCTGCTTTTGGCGAATTATTTTTGAGTTTATACCTAGTGTGGCAATATTCGCATTCGATGACGTTATTTGGCAAAACGATAAATTGATTGGCGCCACAATTGTCGCATTTATATTTTACTTGATTTTCCATAACTCACCCTGCAAAAAACCTATACGCTATATAAGCTAATCCAAATATCACCGCGAGGGCAAATATGCAAAAGCTTGCAATCTTTGGTGCGGATTTTGGATACTTCCCCGTTACGATGCCCGACCTACCGTTGACGTAATCGTTGTACAGCTTTTTGTTATAGTGATAACTAATCAGCCAAATCGGCACGAATATGTACTTATACTTTTTGTTAGCGTACGACGGATTTATCTTGACGTAATCCAACACGTCGTAGGTATATTTGCTTTTTATCACTTCTTCTAGGTTGTCGTTGATAATGCCGACTGCCCTATTCCAACAATCATCGAGGCTAGTGCTATACCTCTCTCCTTGATAGCCTGCCAAAAATTGCGAATGGTATCCGCAAGAGTTGCCCGAGTCAAATCCGCCCATACCGACAAGGTCATTTTGCTCTATCATCTTGCTGGCTTCTATCTGGATATCGTCATAACCGCGAGTTACGAAACCGCTGTCCACGTACCATCTTGTTTTTTGCACGGTACGCCTATTTTTTCCGCTACCCACGGTGACGTAATAATACTCGCCGTATCTGATAGTATAAGGCGTACTTGCGTTGCAATCGAAGGTAAACACGGGCAGATATATACCGCTCACGTCCTCTTTTTTGTTGTTTTTCTTAAACTTACTCGGAGCAAAGAGCTTTTTCTTGATCCAAGTCTTAAAGTTTTGTACCGCCGTCTCTTTGGCAACCCCAAAAGGCAAGATACCCGTTGGCTTAAGGCCCGGCAATTCGTCGGCGGACACGACGTTGTTGGCACCGCAAAACGGACAATTGCCCGTCATATCGTACTCGTTCAGCACGGTAACGGCGCCACAGCTTTTGCATTTAACGCACTTGACCTCGCCCCACGCTTCAAAGCCTTGCTCGGTATTGTCGTCGTAACTAACTTCCATTGCGTCACCCACGGGTTCTAAGTCGTAGAACGACGAACAATGGTCGCACTTGAGCCTCTTACTCGTAGGGTCGTAGTGCAAAAAGTTTCCGCAACTTTTGCATTTATACGTGCGCGAAGTTATTGTTTTACTTTCCTCTTGCATTACAGTTTCTCACCACATTCAGGGCAAAATTTTGCGCCTACTTTGACGTCGGCTCCGCATTTTGGGCACTTAACGCTACCTAGGCTTGCGCCACACTCGTGGCAAAATTTTGCACCGACCTTGACGCTAGCTCCACACTTAGGGCACTTTTGAGTGCTTTCCATACTCTTTCCGCATTCCGGGCAAAATTTTGCGCCCTTCTTAACCTTTGCGCCACAGCTAGGACAAGTGTCTTTAGCTTCCACGTCGGCGATGCCGTTTGCGATACTGCTCATACCGTCTGCAAAAACTCTGCCAACGCCGAGTCCCGCGCCAAGTCCAATGCCCGCGCCCGCAAGTCCTCCGGGGTTCTTTGCGGCTGATTTCATAGCCTCGATACTCTCCATTTGAGCGTATCCTTGCATAGCGCCGTTCATCACGCCCACGGAAGCACGCTTATCCATCATCTTCTCCACTTCTTCAGGCAAGGAGAGATTTTCGATAAACAGCGCCTTGATTTCTATACCTATTTTGTCAAACTCTTCTTGCAGCTTGACCTTAGCCATATCGGTGATTTCGTCGTAGTGCATAGCTAGGTCGAGCGCAGCCACCTTAGACTCCGCAATGACGTTGCTGAGGGTAGAGGTGATAATCTTCTTGAAGTATTCGTCTACATTCCTGACGGTAAGCTCGCCCATCGAGCCAAAGAGCTCGTTCATAGCTTGCGTAGGCGTACCCACGGCAAAGGAATAGGTACCGAAGCCTCTCACTCTAATCATTCCGAAGTCGTTATCTCTCATCATCACGGGGTTAGCCGTACCCCACTTGTTGTTGATAAACTGCTTGGTGGATATAAAGTAGACGTCACCCGTATACGGGCTTTCCCACGCGTACTTCCAACTATTAAGGGAAGTAAGGATTGGGATATTGCGCACGTCGCTTAGTTCGTATGTGCCGGGACCGAATACGTCGGCAAGTTTACCCTCTTGGATAAATAGAGCCTTTTGCCCCTCTCTCACCACAAGTTGAGATTTTTTCATAATCTCTTCTTTTCTCTCAAGCGGATATTTCCACACGATAGTATTTGGGTTGTCGTTTTCCCATTGTATTACTTTTCTAAATTGTCTGCTAAACCATCCTGCCATAATTTACTCCTCAACCTACTTGCGTAATATTAGTCGGCTCGAGTATGACCAATCAACGCTTTTCATCACTCGGTCAATCCGACGCATGCGTACATTTATATGTATCACCTCTTTTAATTATAATTCTATTTTTTTTGTCCGTCAATATCCATTCGACATTTTTTATTTTCAAATTTTATTTTCAATATTTTTCCAACCTACTATTTATCAATTCGATCCAACCTAATTTTTAGTACTACGACAACAACACTGCACCATACAAAACCCAAAATTTGTCACCATCACTATCACGGATATTTTTCTTATAATTGCCAACAATATAATTAGCTTATCAAAGGAGGTTGCACGATGACTAAGAACAAGATGCAAAACAAGGCTACCAAAGGCTGCAAATGCAAAGCCGAAAGTACCGAAAAGAATGGCAAATGCACCAAAAGCAACGACTAATGACGTTGCATATATCGTCTAAATGACGACTGACCACCTGATAAGTGGTAATGAGGAGAGAAGACGACTTTTCTCCTCATTTTTATTTTACTAGCACAATTGACATAGCGTGTCGAAAAAATATAAATATATCCACATAGAAAATTGCAAAAGCCTCTTTCGTCCAAATGGAGGTGGCTTGCCGAACGGCAAGACGTAGGTTTTTTGTCATTCCGAGCCTTACTTGTAAGGCGTGGGAATCTCTATCCTTACAAAAAGCCGCCCTATGTGTTCTAGAAGGGTGTCTTAGGGCATATCTACTTCGTTTTGCTTTATCGAGTGTGCGGTTGTGCTTAGTCGCATACGACAAGTATGCTCCTATCGCCCAATCCTCGCTTCTTTCTTGCCTAACTCGTACCTATGCCGTAAGAAAGACCGCTCCGCGGTGGAAGGGTTGTCAAATCCTATTCTATCCTTTGAGTCTACGACCAAATCTGCTTATTTTATCTCTCTTACCATAGCAAATCGTTATAATTCCTCTTATACTCTTAGTTTTATCGCCAAAAATAAGCAAAAAAGATTAAAAAAGACCTGGTTACCGAAAATAATATAACCAATAAGAAATCTAAAGCACTAAAGAAAAGCGCAACCTCAGCGATTGCGCAATTCTTTATATAAGGGGGAAAATTATGAGTAACTTTGTGCGATAGCTTTCTTTTTCTATCGTCAAGGACAGTATATCACTCATATTTTCCATAGTCAATACTTTTTCGACAAACTTTTATTTTTTTTACAAAAAGATTATTTTTATAATCATAATTTATTTTTTGATAACGTTTTGTTTTACAAACTCTCTAATCTTAACCATAGCCTTTTGTAGACTGTCTATAGAGTATGCGTAACTAATCCTTACGAAGTCTTCGCCGTTGTCGCCAAAGGCATTTCCCGGCACTACGGCAAGCTTTTGCTCCTTGATAAGTCTACTTGCGAACTCCTCGCCCGTCATACCAAGACTGCTCACTTTCGGGAAGACGTAAAAAGCTCCTCTCGGCTCGAAGGTTTCAAGTCCAATCTCGTTGAGCTCGTGCACCAGGTAGCGTCTACGCATATCGTACTCGTCCCTCATTCTAGCCACGTCGGTAAAGTCGTTCTTCAGTCCCGATTCCAAAGCTTCGAGGGCACAGTATTGAGCTGCGGTCGGCGCGCACATAATGACGTATTGATGAATTTTGAGCATTTGTTTAGTGAGAGGCTCGGGAGCGCAGAAGTATCCCAATCTCCAACCCGTCATGGCAAATGCCTTACTAAATCCGTTGATTACGATAGTTCTCTCTCTCATATCAGGCAGGCTTGCAATAGACGTATGTACCATACCGTAGGTCAGCTCGCTGTATATTTCGTCGCTTATCACCATCAAGTCGTTTTCTATGATAATCGGAGCTATGGCTTCCAGCTCCTCTTTGGTCATAATCGCGCCCGTAGGATTGTTAGGATAAGGCAACACGATAGCTTTGGTCTTTGACGTAATAGCTTTTTTTAGGTTTTCAACGCCGAGGGCAAACTTGTCCTTCATCTCGCACTTTACACCCACCGGCACACCGCCCGCCATCACCACGCTAGGCGCATAAGACACGTAGCTTGGGTCGGGTATGATAATCTCGTCCCCGGGGTCTATTAAGGCACGGAAAGCAAGGTCGATTGCTTCGCTTGCACCCACCGTCACCACTATTTCCTTTTCGGCGTCATAAGTCAAACCGTATCGCACTTTTTGATATTCGGCAATTTTTTTTCTAAGAGCAATCAGACCGCTGTTGGCGGTGTATTGCGTCTCGCCCTGTCTTATCGATTTGACGGCTCTCTCTCTTGCGCCCCACGGCGTCTCGAAGTCGGGCTCGCCCACGCCCAAGGATATGATATCCTTGCTCGTTGCCGCCATATCGAAGAACTTTCTTATACCGGAAGGCTTGATATTCTTGACCTTCTCGCTTAGATACTTGTCGTAATTCATGCTATCACTTCTCTTTTCTTTGTATATTTTTTGTCTAGAATAATGCCTTCAGACTTATACTTTTTGAGTATAAAGTGGGTTGCCGTAGACAAAACGTTTTCCATTACCGACAGCTTCTCGGAGATAAATCCCGCTACTTGTTTGATAGTCTTGCCTTCGACTATCACTACGAGGTCATACGCTCCGCTCATAAGGTACACGCTCGACACTTCTTCGTAAGCCATAATCTCCCTTGCGATATTGTCAAAGCCGTGAGTGGATTGAGGCGTAACTTTGACCTCGATTAGAGCCGTCACGCTCTCGTCTTGAGTGAGTTCGCTATTGATGACGGCGGTATATTTGACCAACACTCCGCTATCTTGCATATCCTCTATCCTCTTGGTCACTTCGCTCTCTTCCATACCGAGCATTGCCGCGATTGCACCCGCCGAAATACGGCTGTCGTTTTTCAAAATGTCAAGAATTTTTTTGTCGATGTCGTTCATAATTGTTCTCCTTATCAGTCTATCATATCGAGATATTCCTCGTACGTTGTCAGTTTATCAAAGGTCTTAGTGCCGTTGATTTCTATTATTCTGTTTGCCACCGTTTGCATAAGTTCTTGGTCGTGCGAGGCAAACAGCATACTGCCTTTATAGTTTATCATACCCTTATTGAGGGCTTGTATCGACTCGAGGTCGAGGTGGTTGGTAGGCTCGTCCAAGATTAGGAAGTTGCCGGCTTGTAGCATAGCCCTTGCCATCATACATCTCACCTTTTCGCCACCCGACAGTACCTTAGCCTTTTTGAGTGCCTCTTCTCCCGAGAAGAGCATTCTACCCAGCCAACTTCTCAGGTAACTTTCGGTATTGTCCTTGCTGTATTGGTTGAGCCATTGCACGAGCGTCAAGTCCACCCCGTCGAAGAAACTGTCGAAGTTTTGCGGTACGTAACTAGGATTTATCGTCTTGCCCCATTTTACTATGCCCGCGTCGGGTTGCTCTTTGCCCATAATAACGTCAAACAACATAGATACGGCAATGGATTTGTCGGACAAGATGGCAATCTTTTCGCCCTTTTGCACGGTAAAGCTCACGTCCTCGAAGAAACCCTTTTTGGTTAGACCTTCCACCGTCAAGGTGTCCTTACCCGGTTCTCCGTCAAAGTCGAAGTTGATATAAGGATACTTTCTACTAGACGGCTTGATATCTTCGAGAGTGAGTTTTTCAAGTTCCTTTTTACGTGAAGTTGCTTGCCTTGACTTACTTGCATTGGCAGAAAATCTTGCGATAAATTCTTGCAATTCTTTGGCTCTCGCTTCGGCTTTCTTGTTGGCTTCTCTCGCCTGCTTAGCCAGCAGTTGGTTGGTCTCGTACCAAAAGTCGTAGTTGCCCACGAACATATTGATTTGACCGTAGTCCACGTCGCAGATGTGAGTACACACCTTGTTGAGGAAGTGACGGTTGTGCGACACGATGATGAGGGTGTTTTTGAACTCCATAAGGTACTTTTCCAGCCACATTATCGTCTTGGCGTCAAGGTTGTTGGTAGGCTCGTCTAGTATCAAAATGTCGGGATTGCCAAACAAGGCTTGCGCAAGCAAAATCTTGACTTTTTGTTTACCGTCAAGCTCGCTCATCAACATATAGTGGTATTCTTCGCCAAACTTTAGTTCATTGAGCAGTGACGCCGCGTCGCTCTCGGCTTCCCAACCGCCGAGTTCGGCAAATTCCTCTTCGAGTTTGGAGGCTTTGAGACCGTCGGCTTCGTCAAAGTCCTCCTTGCAATACAAAGCGTCCTTTTCGTCCATAATCTCCACGAGTCGCTTGTGTCCCATCAACACCGTTCTCAACACGGTGCAGTCGTCGTACTTGTTTTGGTTTTGTTCCAGCACGCTTATTCTTTGATTTTTGCCTATGGACACGGTGCCTCTGGTTGGCTCGAGTTCTCCCGACAAAATTTTGAGGAAGGTGGACTTACCCGCTCCGTTGGCACCTATCACGCCGTAGCAGTTGCCCTCGGTAAACTTGAGGTTGACGTCCTCGAAGAGTTTTCTTCCTCCGAATTGCAAATAAAGGTCGTTGACTTGTAACATTTGTTGCTCCTATCTAATTCTAGTTATTTTGTTATCTTTGGTATTGCACTATTTTGGCACTACCGTTTTTGTAATATTTTGCATACCTCTTTGACTTGAGTTAGTCAATGGTAAGTAGTCTCAATTTTTTGCCGTATGCGATTTTACTTTTTTATCGTTTGACGCATACCCTTGTGATTTATCCAATCCGTCTGTCGACCAAGCTCTTACGTTTTTCTGTATAATCGTCATTACGCATTAACTTATATAAGTCTAATATTTACTCGATCACCAAATAGCGTGACTACCTAAACGTGTGTTATTTGCGATACGTATCGACTTTTCGACATTTATTGTATAGGCGTGCCTTGCATACTACTGCCAATATTTACTGCGTATTCGCCGTAATACAGTTTTAGTTCCGCTCCGCTTTCCTCTACCTCAAAGGCAAGTTTAATTACTTTTGTTTCGCCCTTTTTGGCTTTGATTTTACTCGCAAGGCAACTCTCTATCGTAGTGTCGGGAGATACACCGCTAAGCTCAAAGTCAATAGGGGAGATAGTCTTATCCTTGAGCATCGTCATATCTATCTGCACCACCGCCCATATCTTGCCCTCGCTTGCGTTCTTGCCGTCTATGGTCCTTGCAAAGTCCACGCTCGCTACCGACCACTGCATTGCGCTACCGTCATTGACTTGACCGATATAGCTCTTCTCCCATCTGCTCTTGTCGTTTTTTTCCACGAGGAATATCGTCAAAAACACCGCCGTCACGACTAATAGCGTAACTATCACGAGCATTGCTATTTTTAGTTTTTTGTTGTCTTTGACAGTACTCATATGGTCACTAATCTTCCTTATCGTGTTTGGTTGTTTTGCCAAGTTTGGTTGTTTTGCCAAGTTTTACTGTTTCACGCTTATTTTATTTTTCATAAGCCGTGCTTTCTGTCCGTTATCGCGCTATCTTAATTCTAGTCGCTAGTCGCACTTTTGGTCATCGCCATACTATCTTAATCATAGTCGTTGGTCGTACTTTTGCTTATATTCGAGCCATATTAGTGATTGTCCGCAAAACACACTTTTGGCAGCTATTTCTATTGGACTTGGGTTGTCGCTATTATTTGCCCGATTTGACTTGCTTTTTGATGCGCGCGGTAATTTTCTCCGCCATTGAATATATCTTGTCCACGCTCTCGCCTACGAAGTACTCGCCCTTTTCATACTTGATTTTTCCCGCAACCATCGTCATCAACACGTCGGCTTTGCTACCTGCGTATACCACGTTTTTGACGATATTGTTGATAGGTCGCATATTAGGTTTATTTAGGTCGATTACGCATAGGTCGGCTTGCGCGCCCACGTATAGTCCGTCCAAATCTTTGAGTCCCATTGCCTTAGCCGAACCCTTTGTCGCCATATCGAGCACAACGTCGGCAGGTAGGGCGGAAGCGTCGTTATTTAGATACTTTTGCAAGGTGGTTGCAAGATAGGTTTCTCTCAACATATCAAGGCTATTGTTGCTAGCCGCGCCGTCGGTGCCAAGTCCTATATTAATGCCCTTTTTCCTAAGCTTTTCTAGTGGCGCGATACCGCTTGCAAGTTTTAGATTGCTGGCAGGACAACTCACCACGCTTGCCCCGTCTTGCGCTATGATATCTATATCCTCGTCGGATAGATGCACGCAATGATATAACGTTGCGCCTCTATCCAACATACCCATATCGTGCATTAGTTTTATAGGCGACTTTCCGTACTTCTTGATACAGTTGTCCACTTCCGACTTGGTCTCGGATATGTGCATACATACGGGCATATCGTTGACCTTGCTATACTCGGCGAATGCTTCTATATTGCTTAGGTCGTTGGTGTATTCGGCGTGTATACCCAATCTATATTCTATTAGTCCGCCCTTGCCGTCAAGGTTTCTTCTACCCTCGTCTAGCCTTACCCACATCTTGTCCTTAGGTCCGTTGCCTTGCGTTATGCCTTCCATAATTACGTTGCGCATACCGCTGTCTACGAATGCACCTGCTATGTCGTCCAAATAGAAGTACATGTCGCTCACTGCGCTGATACCGCTAGACAAATACTCCAAAATCGCAAGTCTACTAAGCCAATAGCAATCCTCGCCCGTAAGGCAAGCTTCGTAAGGAAAAACCTTGTCAAACAGCCACCTATCGAGTGGTAAATCATCGGCAAACGACCTTAGGAAGGTCATAGGCGAATGGGCGTGCGCGTCCTTGAAAGACGGCATCACCAGATTGCCTTGCATATCTATCTCTCTATCCCACGGCTTGAGAATAAGTGGCGAGCATTGTGACAAAAAGGTGATTTTGCCCCCTTCTACCCACATTTCTCCGTCAATTAAGCCGTGCTCGGCAGTCAATATTTTTGCATTGTAGATTCTATACTTCATTGCTTTCCCTTTCGTCTATTATTAGGCGTGATTTTATATTGATTTGCCGTCGCTTTGACTAACAAATTTTCTTTTCTTAGTAGTATTGTGAGCAATCGCATTAAAGTTGTTTTATCGTATGCCGACTGTTTGTCAAGCACTTTGCAACTTCTTAATATTATACTTGTTGCATTACGCTAAGCACTCGCTGACGTGCGTCTATAGAGTAGTCGATGTTTGTCAAGCACTTTGCGGCTTATTATTATACTTGTTGCATTACGCTAAGCACTCGCTGTCGTGCGTCTATAGAGTAGTCGATGTTTGTCAAGCACTTTGCGGCTTCTTATTATACTTGTTGCATTACGCTATTCACTCGCTGTCGAAGACCAAAAAGGTGGTCGATTGTTTGTCGCGCTTATTAAGTAGTCGGTTGCTTGTTATAGGCGGTCGGCTACCGTATATATTTACTTTGGTGGTAATACCTTACTCGCTAGACAATCTCTTTATCGTTTCTCTAATGAGAAGTCCCAGCTTCTCCCCGGCTATATCGGCGGCGTGTTGAACGTCAACGTGCGACAGCGTGCCTTGCGACAGTCCTGCGGCGGGGTTGGTGATACAAGATATTCCAAGTACTTGCATACCCATATGTTTTGCGGCAATTACCTCTACCGTAGTACTCATACCAACCGCGTCCGCGCCCATTGCGCGCGCCATTCTTATTTCGGCGGGAGTCTCGAATTGTGGTCCGTAGAATTGCATATATACGCCCTCTTTGAGGTCTATATTATGCTCTACAGCCACCCCCTTAGCGATATCGGCAAGTTCTTGCGAATATGCGTGCGTCATATCGGGGAAGCGCACACCCATCTCCTCGTAGTTGGTGCCGATGAGAGGAGAGGCAACCAAACTCGATATATGGTCGGTGATGAGCATAAGCGTGCCTATATCTCTAAAGCTTATTCCGCCCGCGGCGTTGGTAACTACGAGATACTTAGCCCCCGCCTTAGCCATAAGCCTAATAGGCATTACGACCTCTTGAGAAGTGTAGCCCTCGTACATGTGCAGTCTTCCTTGCATAGCCACTACGGGAACCTCACCTATATAGCCGAAGACGAATTGTCCCGCGTGTCCCTCTACGGTGCTAAGCGGCATACCATCGATTAAGCTATACGGCAAGATCTTGACTACCTCGATAGAGTTTGCAAATCCGCCCAATCCCGAGCCGAGCACTATACCTACCTTGGGCTCGAAGTCGACTTGCGCCCTCAAGCTTGCATAAGCCTTATCAAGTTGAATCTTCCACTCTTGCATAATCCTTCCCCTAGTTATATTCTCGATACTATCGCACGATATATCTTGCAATATCGTTGACCATACGCCTATGTATTGCGAACAATGGCGTCGTACTACACGCAACGCAACGTGTATGTTGTTTGTATAAAGTCTAACTTACCCCGTGTATCACGCCGTATTGCTCGCGATACAACGCCCTATCAACGTCGATAAGTCGATACGTATCAACCTTTTCATCCTTTCGGTCAATATGCGCACTCCGCGATTAGACTATTGAATCGGGCGTGTCGATAACTACGCCATCACAAACAAAGTCTTCGGTCGCAACCGTCGCGTTACGTGCGTTGTTGCGAGATATTCGCGTCATAATCACGCTTCTACGGCGTTATATTTGCTTTATTTAGTAAAGATTTGTCTACTACCCGGCTTGACGAGAGGGAGCTTGCCCTCTTTGCATATAGGACAATCCTCAGGCTCGTAGGATACTACGTCCATGCTGATGAGGTTGACGTACTTAACTCCGAAGTCAACCTTGCCGTTGCTTCTGTCTACGATTGAAGCGACAGCCGTAACTTTTGCGCCCATAGATTGCATCAATGCGATAACTTCTTTGACCGAGCCACCCGTAGTAACTACGTCTTCGCACACGATAACTTTGGTGCCTGGCTCTACGCTAAAGCCTCTACGTAAAGTCATCTCGCCGTTCTCTCTCTCGGCAAAGATATTAGGTTTGCCAAGTTGTCTAGCTACCTCGTATCCCATGAGAATACCGCCGATAGCAGGCGAGATAACCATATCAACCTCGGTGCCTTGCAACTTCTCGGCAAGTCCTTTGCACAACGCTTCGCTGTACTCGGGATTAACGAACACCTTAGCGCTCTGCATATAAGTGTCCGAGTGTCTACCCGAAGTCAGACGAAAATGTCCTTTGAGAATTGCTCCCGTCTTTTTGTAAATTTCCAATGCTTCTTGTTGGGTCATAGTTTACTCCTTTTGTCTAATCCTATTTCGTATTTTTTTGTTTTACTTTGTCGTCCAAAGTTACTTTCGATAATTATTGGTTTGCTCGCTTTGTTCTACTCGGCGGCGCCCTCGTCTATTCGTAGCCGAAACGTAAGTACCTATTGTCGTCATTACATAATACACAACCGAGATATAATTATAATCTTAGCGACTGTCGCGTGTTGTCAAAACTATACGCGCCATACGCAATATAATTATAATATCGTCAACTTCTCTAAATAGTTATCTATTATAATAATACCCTTTTTGCGTGTTGTTATAGAGCCGATTAGTGCAATATTGCACGTTGCGTACCTACTCGCTCCCGCACTCGACCTAACACCGCTTTCATCGATATTATACCTTATCGGTTGCTAAACTTTGTTTTTTGCTTTGCTAGCAGACGTAATTGCCTGCCGTGTTTGCCTATCTATTAGAGTAAAAAAGTTGACCTCGTCAACCGTTGACGATAAGGCTACCCACCAAGTCGTTGATATCCATATCTTGCGCCTTGACGTATTCTTCCAAGTCCTTGACGATATTATATGCGCCCATTGGCTCGGTGAAGTTGTACGTGCCGACTTGCACCGCCCTTGATCCGCATATCATAAACTCTAACACGTCGGTGTAACTCTGTACACCGCCCATACCTATGATAGGTATCTTGACGGCGTTGAAGCAATCCCACACCATCTTGAGTGCGACGGGTTTGACGCACGCACCGCTAAGTCCACCGTGGTTGTTGTATAGAATAGGACGGCGAGTCTTGTAGTTGATTGCCATTGCCGATAGGGTATTGATGAGAGATATTCCGTCGGCTCCACCCGCTTCCGCCGCTCTTGCGTTGTCGGCTATGCACGACACGTTGGGACTTAGCTTGGTGATGACGGGCTTTTTGCACACGTCCTTGACCGCCCTCGTCACTCTCTCCACGCTCTCGGGCAAAATTCCAAAAGCCATTCCGCCCGCCTTGACGTTGGGACAAGATATGTTGAGTTCTACCATTTGTGCTTTGCTCTCGTTGATTTTTTCGCCCATTGCGATATAGTCCTCGAGGCACGCCCCCGCTACGTTGGCTATGACAACCACGTCTTCTACTGTCAGTCTGACGTCGTCCTCGGCAAGATAGTGGTCGATGCCGGGGTTTTGGAGCCCTACGCTGTTGATTATGCCCGACCTCGTCTCGGCTATGCGTGGCGGTGGATTGCCAAGCTTTGGATTGAGCGTCAAGCCCTTGGTGCAAATTCCGCCCAAAGCCGACAGCGGATAGAATTGCGAATATTCTTTGCCAAAGCCGAAAGTACCGCTAGCCGTGATGATAGGATTTTTGAATTCTACACCTGCAATATTTACTTTGAGATTCATAGTACCACCTCGCTCAGCTCGAATACGGGACCGTCCTTGCAAACTCGGTAATAGCCTTGCTTGCCATCCCTCTCTATCATACAGTTGCACACGAGGCACGCGCCTATTCCGCAACCCATTCTTTGTTCGAGCGATATATATACGGGTATATCCACCTTGGCAAGTGCTCTTTTGAGCGCCTTATACATTACCTCAGGCCCACAACAGAATACTGCCTCTACGCCCGACTTGATTATATCCTCTGCGACCACGTCGGTGACGAAGCCCTTGCGACCGTAACTGCCGTTGTCGGTGGCTACCACTACCTCGGAACACAAACCACGAAGTCTATCTTCAAGCACCACCTTGCTCTTGTCGGCAAAGCCGAGATAGCATACGCAATCTACCCCCTCGCTACGCCTTGCCACGGCAGGAAGTACGGCGCTACCCATACCTCCGCCGACGAGCATTATCTTAGAATACTTGCCACGAGGGTCCCAACCGTTGCCGAGCGGTAGAGTAGCCTTGAGAATTTCTCCCGTCTTGACTTGCGACAATGTTTCCGTACCCTTGCCTACTACGGCGTAACAAATGACGAAGGTATTGTCGCTTGAGTCAAAGTCGCAAAGACAAAAAGGGCGTCTCAGAAGGGTGTCGCTAGTAGGAAGCTTGATATTGACGAATTGTCCGCCCAATATATCGTCTACTCTATCGGTAACTAGTTTCATCTCGTATATTCCGCTAGCAACCTCTACGTTGTACACTACTTGACAAGTCGTTTCTCTTACAGACATCTCGTTATATCCTTTTGCATATCTATAGCCGCGGCGAGCGCTGCTTGCTTGTAGTCCATTCCCGCATATTGAGGCTTGCGATAAGCGCACAAAATGCCTCTGGACGAATTGACTATACCACCCGTTTTGTTCTCGAAGCACACTGCGAGGTCTTCTGCCTTGCCACCTTGCGCTCCGTATCCCGGAATGAGGAAAAACATATTAGGGTGAGCCTTGCGGATTGCTTGTGCCTGCTCTTTGTGAGTTGCGCCTACGACTCCGCCTATGCTGCTGTAACCGTATTTACCTACCAGCTCCGCGCCCCAACCGTCGACGAGAGTAGCCATATTGCCGTACAACGTCTTGCCGTTGTCCATAATCTTGTCTTGCAACTCTCCGCTTGTCGGATTGGAAGTCTTGACGAGGGCAAACAAGCCCTTGTCGTACTTTTTGCAATCTTCTACGAAAGGCAAAATGCCGTCGCTGCCGAGATAGCCGTTGACGGTGATAAAGTCACTCTCGTAAGGAGTAACCTCTCCGCCCGCAAGCTTGCATTTGCCTATATAAGCCTTACTGTACGCAGCGGCGGTAGAGCCGATATCGTTACGCTTGACGTCGGCAATGACGATGAGTCCGTTGCTCCTAGCGTAAGCGATAGTATCTCTAAAGGCTTTCATACCCTCGACGCCGTACATTTCGTAATACGCCACTTGCACTTTGACTGCGGGAACGACGTCTTTGAGCGTGTCGATGAGATCGAAGTTGAACTTGGTGATTTGTTTGCCCGCTTCTTCTAAGGTCGTGCAAACCTCTTGCATCTCCTGTGGGAGATAGTCTATACAAGTGTCAAGACCTATGACGGAAGGGTTGTTAGTCAGTTGAATTTTGTCGATAAGTTGGTCGATAATCATCGTACGTCCTCGCTTTGGTATTTTATTTTTCCGCCTACGACGGTATATTTGACTTTTCCTTTGACTACAAAGCCATTGAAAGGTGTGTTTTTGCCCTTGGAATAGAATTTGCTACTGTCTATCGTGTACTTGGCGTCAAGGTCTACGAGCGTCAAGTCGGCAAGTCCTCCCACCTCGATTTGACCGTAAGGTATGCCCACGATTTCGGCAGGGGTCTTGGTCATAAGCATAGACAACTTGTCAAGACTCATAATTCCGCTGTCTACGAGGTAGGTGTAGCACAAGGCAAAAGCCGTCTCTATGCCCGATATTCCGTTGGCGGCAAAGTTGAACTCGCAATTTTTGTCCTCTTTGGTGTGAGGCGCGTGGTCGGTGGCAATACAGTCGATAGTACCGTCGGCAAGTCCCGCTATCACCGCTTGTCTATCCTTTTCTTCTCTCAGAGGAGGGTTGACCTTGGCCATAGTGTCGTAGCCTTCGACTAGGTCGTCGGTACCCGCGATATAGTGCGGACAAGTCTCCGCCGTAACTTTGACTCCCCTTGCCTTGGCTTCTCTGATGAGTTGCACACCGCTAGCCGTACTTACGTGCGCTATATGCACGCGCGTGTCTAACATCTCCGCGAGTATTATTTCTCTTGCAATCATCACGTCCTCGGCGGCACTAGGTATGCCCTTGAGTCCAAGTCTGGTAGAGTTGTAGCCCTCGTTCATAACGCCCTCGTTTACAAGCCCCTTGTCCTCGCAATGACTGATGAGAAGTAGGTTGAAGTCCTTGGCGTATTCTAGAGCCAATCTCATCATTTGAGCCGTCGTCACGGGTTGTCCGTCGTCACTCATCGCAACTGCGCCCGCGCTCTTCATCTTGCCCATCTCAGCCATAGTTTCGCCCTTGAGCCCTACGCTTATTGCACCTATAGGATAAACTCTAGCCTTGTCGGCTTCTCTCGCCCTGTCTATGATATAATTGACGATATAAGCGTTGTCGGTAACGGGCTTGGTGTTAGGCATACAGCATACGCTTGCGTAGCCTCCCGCAACCGCCGCCATACTGCCCGTGGCAATGGTTTCTTTAGCCTCAAAGCCCGGCTCTCTTAGGTGGGTATGCATATCCACGAAAGCCGGCAACAAGGTCAAGCCGTCGGCTTGAATAACCCCGCAACCTTCGGTAAACTCGTCTATCTGACCTATTGCGACTATTCTGTCACTCTCAATCAACACGTCGGCTCTTTTGCCTAAAACGTTAGCGTTTTTGATACAAAATCCCATATTTTACTCCTTACAAAGCATTTCTAACAACGCCATTCTCGTAACCATACCGTTGGTTACTTGCTCGTCCTTGACGCATATAGGGCTGTCAAGTACGTCGTGCGATAGCTCTATGCCCCTGTTGACAGGTCCCGGATGCATAACCACCGCTCCCTTGTTGGCAAGCTTCATACGCTCTAAGTTGATACCGTAGAATTTGTTGTATTCTCCCGCGCTTGGGAAGAGTCCTTTTTGCTGTCTTTCTAGTTGTATTCTCAAGCCCATAACGACGTCACTGCCTACGAACGCCTCTTCGATACTCGAGCAAACCTTGCACAACTTGTCCATATCCTTAGGCATAAGCGTGGCAGGTCCGTAAACCTTAACTTTGGCGCCCATAGTCGCCAAGCCCTCGATATTGCTCCTAGCCACTCTACTGTGCTTGATATCGCCGACTATCGCAACGCTCAAGCCTTGTAATCCGCCGAAAATCTCTCGCATAGTAAACATATCCAACAGCGCTTGAGTCGGGTGGGCGTGCATTCCGTCACCCGCGTTGATGACGCTTGCGTTGACGTGGTTTGCTACCATATGCGCCGAGCCCGCTACGGCGTGTCTAATGACTATCGCCGACGGCATAAGCTTGTCAAGCGTAATTGCCGTGTCGATTAGGTTCTCTCCCTTTTGCACGCTCGAGCCCGCCGTGGACATACTTATTACTTCCGCGCCGAGATTTTTGCCCGCCGCCTCAAACGAGCATCTGGTGCGAGTGGAATTCTCAAAAAACATATTGACCACCGTCTTGCCCTCAAGAATATCCTTGGGAGGATTGCCCTTACGCATAAGCGCCTTGAGTTCTCCCGCTCTGTCAAGAAGCGCCGTGAGTGTAGCCTCGTCTACGCCTTTGAGTTGTAAAAAATCTTTGATTGCCATCGTTATCTCCCGATATTTCTTACGCCTATAATTTTGCGTATGTTGGTATATAAATATAATAACATAACATTGCCGTGTAAACAATTAAACTAGGACAGTAAATTTACATTTTTTGTCTTGCAACCTTAAAAATTGCTTAAAAAATATAAATAAGTAATTTTTTAGATAAAAAAACAACCGCCCGCGAGTAGCGGACGGTTGTTTTTGATTAAGATTAGTCTTCGCTGATTGCGTCCACAGGACAGCCGGCAGCGCAAGTTCCGCAACTAATGCAAGTATCTGCATCGATTACGAATTGGGTATCGCCTTCGGTGATTGCGCTAACAGGGCAGCTTTCTGCACAAGAACCGCATTTGATGCAAGCATCGCTGATAACATATGCCATAGTCATAATCTCCTTTTGTATTGTTGGTGACTATATGATATCACATAATTTCGGGTTTGTAAACACATTGCAAAAACTATTGCGAAAATTATTCTTCCTCTTTGAGCGTATCCGCCTCGTCGTCCTTGTCCTCGACAACTCTAGGCTCGCCTTTGCCTATCACGCTAAACTCGCCGACCTTGTAGTATTCTTGCGTTATGCCGTCTTCCTTTTGGATAGCGACCTTGATTCTTTCTCTCAAAACGTCGGTCTCTACCACCTTACCTACGCCCTTGTCCACCTTGACGCTTGCCCCCACCTTAGGCATAACCTTTGCCATAGAAGCGTAGTAGTCGTTTTCGTATTTTAGACAGCACATAAGCTTACCGCACATGCCGCTGACTTTGGTTGGATTGAGGGATATGTTTTGGTTTTTTGCCATTTTGACGGTGGCTTTTTCGTTGTGAGACAGGCACGTCAAACAGCAGCATTCTCTACCGCACATGCCCATTGCGCCCTTGATTTTGACGTCGTCGCGCTCGTAGATTTGTCTTAGCTCGATACGCATCTTCATCTCGCCGGCTAAATCTTTGACCAATTCTCTAAAGTCAACCCTGCCGTCGGCGGTAAAGCTAAATACCACCTTGCTTCTGTCAAAGGTATATTCCGCGTCCACAAGGTGCATTTTGAGCCCGTGAGCCGCTATCTTCTTGTTGCAAAGAGCAAAAGCCGCCGCCTTTTTGTCTAGGTTTTCTTGGTGACGCTTTTCGTCCTCTTTGGTGGCTTTGCGTACTACGGGTTTGAGCTCTCCCACTATCTTGCCGGCATCAACCTCGGTGTTGGCTTGACCTATCTTGGCAAACTCGAGTCCCCTAACGGTCTCTACGATAACGTTGTCGCCTACGCTAAACTGCTCCGACTTGGGATCGAAATAATAAATTTTACTTGACGCGCCAAATCTGACGCCTACTATAATCGGCATATATATTTTACCTCCAAAATGCCCATAAGCAAGCTCTCTTCCACAACGTCCTTTCGGCAGTTGCTTTCGAGTCTTTTTCTACTATCGCACACCAAACGATGTACGTTGACTATCATTGCGTTGTTAAAAGTTTCGCTCAAAGACTCAACGTTACGCAAGTCTTGGTCTTGAAAATCATACTTCTTGCCGTTGAGAATATTTAGCATTAGCTGAAGTATAATCTCAAGCGCATCGAGATATACTTTGAGTTCGATATCGTTTTGACGCATTATTGCCATTGAGTCGACGACGTTTTTGGACGATTTCATCGTCGTAAGCACCTCTATCATTGTAGAGAACGCCGTAATAAATTGCTGATCCGATACAATCTTTTCTGCTCTGCCAAGACTGCCTAAGGCACATATCGTGGCTTTGCTTGCCAATTCTTCTTCTATGCCCTCTTGTTGCAATGCAGTGGCAATCGTCTCGTCGTCAAACTTGTCGAGATATAGCTTGTTTGCCCTCGATTTGATGGTGGTCAATACCCCCGACGGCTTGGTAGTGCCGAGTATAAAGACTACGTTGTCGCAAGGCTCTTCCAGCGTTTTGAGCAAGGTGTTTTGTACTCTAGGGTCTATCTTGTCAAAAGCATCGACAAGCATTACTTTGTATTGACCTTCTCCTATGCTGTAATAGGCGCTATCGACAAACTCACGCACGCTCTCGGCGTTGTATTGGGTAAGTCTGATAAGCTCGGTGTGAGAATCGTTGTCCACCCTGATACAGCTGCGACACGTTCCGCAACAGCCGTCGTCACACAAAACCAACCTAGCCAAAAGCGTGCATAGATTGCTACACGCCACTTGGTCGTCGCATATAAGCATATAACAATGCCCCAACATGCCGTGAGCCTTGTCGGTGAACATCGTCTTATACGGTTTGCTTTGCATAAGCAGTTTGGAATACTTGATCATCTACCCTCTCGTTTAGTCAACTATACCGCGTCGTTGCAACGTGCGTATTATCGCCTCGTGTACTTGTGATATTTCGCCACTAGCGTCTATCGCAACTATGCGTCCCTCGTATCTATCGCAAGCAATCTTGTATCCACGATACACCTCGTCGTGAAAAGCTCGATTTTCTTGTTCTATTCTGTCGTCCTTGTCGGCTCCGCCCTTGCGCGCAAAGCCAAGCTTAGGCTCTAAATCCAAAAATATCGTGAGGTCGGGCATTACTTCTCCGCACGCAAGCTTGTTGAGCGAGTCCACGTAGTCCTCTCCTAGGCCCCTCGCCACGCCTTGATAGGCAAAGGTGGAGTCGGTAAATCTATCGCATACTACGATTTCACCTCTCTCCAAAGCAGGTCTGATGACTTGTCCTATCAACTGCGCTCTCGAGGCAGAGTACAACAACGCCTCGCATTCTTTGGTCATGCCTACGCTGTCGGTAGACAATATTAGTTTGCGTATCTCTTCGGATATTTTGCTACCGCCCGGCTCCCTCAAAAACAACGCCTTGATACCGTTGTCTTGAAAATACTCGCGCAGCAATGCAATTTGAGTGGATTTGCCCACTCCTTCGCAACCTTCAAACGTGATAAACTTTCCTCTTTTCATACTCACCTATTATTGTAGCACAGCTACGTGCCCGTTTACAAGACCAAAAAGACGAGTAGCGTTGGCTGTGATATATTCTGCGACTTTTTCGTCTATTATTTCTCCCGCTCTCACTATCGGCATACCCGGTGGGTATACGCCTATCTCGCAAGCGCATACCTTGCCCACGCATTGGCTTAGCTCTACGAAAGCAACTTGCCCCTCTGCCCGATAAGCCCTCTTTGGCTGAGGCGGTGCCAGCAAAATCCCTTCCGCCTTTTTGGTAGGAGCTACCGACAAATACTTGGCAAAAAAATCAAGACTAGTGTAATTGTACGGCGTAACGATGAGCACCATCTTGTCAAGGTACGTCATCTCCACCTCGATGCCACGCTGCGACAACCACTCGGCGGTAAAGCTTGCCTCGTCGCCTTGACTATGCAATACCAGCCTCGTCGGGTCGTCGGTAGGCAGTATCTTCCACTTGCCTATCTCGCTACCCAAACTCTTGATCTTAGCGACAACCTCTCGGTAATATACGTTGCCCTTGGCGTTCATTTCACCTATCGCCCAATCTATACTCTGCATAACGAGATAACTCGGCGACGAGGTGTGGAAAAAATTGCGATAGTAGGTGGCAAGGTCAACGAGATTAGTCTCCGTCACGTTGAGCACGCTTGCTCCGCCGTAACAAGGAAGAGTCTTATGCAAACTATGAACGCAAAGATGAGCGTATTGACTTGGGCTGTCCGGTAGACAATCGGCAAAGGCAAAATGCGCCGAATGCGCTCCGTCCACCCACAAAATAGCACCCTTGTCGTCGGCTATTTGCCTAAGCTTGAATAAATCTTTGCATATACCGAAATAATCGGGTGAAGTCGTGCAAATTGCCGACACGTATCGAGTTTTTTGCATATAACGAATTAAATCGTCGAGGCAATCAAACACGCTGACTTGCAAATTGTGCAACATAGCGCCGTTCCAAAAAGCCTTATGCATTTCTCCTAAGACGACCACCTCTCCGCCAAGCTGTGACAAAATCCCCAGCGAAGCCAATATGGCCGTGGTAGAGCCCGTGGTAAATATAAGGCTTCTATCCACTCCGTACGCTTTGGCAAGGTCGGCTTCCAGCTCGGCAATTACGCCTTGGGGATTGAGTATGTTGTCGGTATAGCCCAATTCCGTAACGTCGTAAGGACATGCGTCCCAAATGCCACCATTCAAATTGCCACTGTGCCCCGGCATATGAAAGCGTGCTTTGGAATGGTCGACGTACCCTTGTATTGCGCCTAGTAGCGGTCTATCTCTATCTTGCATATCACTCAAAAAAGGCAGTCCTCGGACTGCCGAATTTTATTTGTTTGGTTTCATCGTCGGGAACAACAAAACGTCTCTGATACTAAATTGGTCGGTAAACAACATTACCAATCTATCCACGCCGATGCCAAGTCCGCCCGTAGGTGGAAGTCCGTACATCAATGCGTTGACGTAATCTTCGTCCATCATTTGAGCCTCGTCGTCGCCATTCTCTCTCTCGGCTACTTGAGCCATAAATCTTGCCTTTTGATCGATTGGATCGTTGAGCTCGGAGAAAGCGTTGCCCATCTCTCTCGACGTGATAAAGAACTCAAATCTCTCGGTAAGTCTGTTGTCGGTTGGCTTGCGCTTAGCAAGTGGCGAAACCTCAACGGGATAGTCGAGAATAAAGGTTGGTTGAACGAGATGCTCCTCTACCTTTTGGTCGAATACTTCGTAGAGAAGCTTGCCCCAAGTCAAGTTGTCCGCCAAGCCTACGCCTACACTTTCGGCTTGCTTTTTGAGTGCTTCTACGTCGTCCGTTGCGTCAAAGTCTATACCCGTAAACTCTTTGACCGCCTCTACC
This sequence comes from uncultured Clostridia bacterium, assembly GCA_937880755.1. GTDB lineage: Bacteria > Bacillota > Clostridia > Christensenellales > UBA3700 > HGM11368. Next base: position 63,114 of record CALGRX010000017.1, on the reverse strand, counting down.
ATACTCATCTTCTTCCAAGGTCTTGCCAAGGATATAGGCGTGCCTTGGTACTCTATCTCCGTAGTGCCTTTGGTGGTGAGCGCGATATGCTCGAAGAGTCTCTCGGTGAGGTCCATCATATGATGATAGTCGGTATATGCTTCGTAGAGCTCTACCGTGGTGAACTCCGGATTGTGCTTAGGGTCCATGCCCTCGTTGCGGAAAAGTCTACCCATTTCGTACACCTTTTCAAATCCGCCTACGATGAGCCTCTTGAGATAAAGCTCGGGCGCAATGCGCATGTACATGTCAATGTCCAAGGTGTTGTGGTGGGTGATAAAAGGTCTTGCGCTCGCTCCGCCGGCTATGGTGTTGAGGATAGGTGTGTCTACCTCGACGAAGCCCTCACCGTCCAAGAAAGAACGTATGGCACTGATGATGCGACTGCGCATAACGAAGGTTTCTTTAACCTCGGGATTGGCGATGAGGTCTACGTATCTTTGACGATATCTAAGGTCGGTGTTGGTAAGTCCGTGAAACTTCTCAGGCAACGGCAACAACGATTTGGAGAGCAATACCATCTTTTCGGCGTGAATGGATATCTCGCCCATCTTGGTGGTAAATACCACGCCCTCTACGCCCACGATGTCGCCTATGTCGTACTTCTTAAACTCGGCGTAGTTTTCTTCGCCGAGAGAGTCTCTGCTGACGTAAAGTTGGATACTACCCGTGCCGTCGAGCACGTGTCCGAAGCTTGCCTTACCCATAACTCTCTTGGATATAAGACGACCGGCAATACGCACCTTTTTGTCGGCGTACTCGTCGTAATTATCCTTGATAACTTGGGCGTAGGCGTCCTTGTCGAATTTGACTATTTCAAAAGGATTTTTGCCCATAGCAATAAGATTGTCGAGTTTTTCTCTACGTGCCTTGAGTATGTCGTTTAAATTTTCTTGTTCCATCTCTATGTCCTTTGGGTAGTTTATTTTTTGATATCCAAAATTTTGATTTTGTAAGAGTCGCCGTTTTTGATAACCACGTCGACCTCTTCACCTGTCTTGCGTCCCAAAATGGCTTGCGCAAGTGGCGACTCGTTGCTGATAATACCGTCTTCGATAGAAGCCTCGGTGTGTCCGAGAATTTGATAGGTAAACTCTTCTTCCATATCCATATCGTAGAAGGTGACGGTGTTGCCGATATTGACTACGCCCTCCTCGCCGTCTTTGCTGTCGATGATGACGGCGTGCTCGAGTTGATATTTCATCTCGTCGATAGCGCGCTCGAGCAAATCGTACTCTTCCTTTGCCGACTTGTACTCGGCGTTCTCGGAAAGATCGCCGTACTCTCTAGCCTCGGCTATTCTGGCAATCAGCTCTCTCCTTTTGACCGTCTCGTATTCTTTTAGTTTTTGCTCCAGCTTGTCTCTTCCTGCTTGAGAAAAGATAAATTCGTCTGCCATAACTCACTCCTTATACGTTGTTTTTCGTTCTATAACTCAGCACCAATAGGCTCTCCGACATAGATATGTTCTCGATAGAAACGTAGTCGGGTACCTCTAAATCAATAGGTGCAAAATTCCAAATACTCTTGATGCCACAACTTATTATTTTGTCTGCGACGCTCTGTGCAGCGGACTTAGGCGTTGCAATAACAGCCATATCTACCGAGTTGTCCTTGACGTAGGACTCGAATTGCGACATATTATAGACCTTGATACCGCCAACGTTGTCGATGACGGGATTGGAGTCGAACATTGCTCTTACCTTAAATCCGTACTTTTCGAAGCCTTGATAGCCACCCAACGCTCTACCTATGTTGCCCGCGCCGATTATGACTACGTTGTAGTCGTGGTCAAGCCCCATTATGGTTGCCAGCTCTTGTTTGAGTTTGGCTACGTCGTATCCGTATCCTTGCTGACCAAATCCGCCGAAATTGCAAAAGTCTTGCCTAACTTGAGATGCAGTGATGCCTAGCATACCGGCTAGCGCGTTGGAAGATATCTTAGTTACGCCTTGGTCGGAGAGGTTTTTGACTGCTCGGTAATATTTGGGCAATCTCTTGACGACTGCTTCGGAAACAACTTTTTTTTGCATAACGCCCCCTAAAATATTATAATTATTTTAATCGTATAACCTAGTTTTGTCAAGTCCTTTTTGACAAACAAAAGTTACTACTATTACTATTCGTTGACAATTAGGACAAAATTTGCGTACAATATATCTATGAAACTGTGGATACGATTGTTAGAAGACAACAAAATGATAAAGGACAAAATAGTCGTTTGCAACAACGTCGGGTGTCTCGCCGACCTCGAAGAAGTACTAAGAGAAATATGTCACGACCTCGATTTGCCTACTCCGATAGTATTGCCTACGCACTATCGCAACTTCGTAGATTTCCACAACGCCAAATTCAAAAAAGACGACTTCGTAGAAAGTTTTGACGGCGATATATTGATAGTAGAGGACTGCAAAGAATAGCAGTCCTCTACTTAAAAACTCGAAAAAACTCGATACGTGTCGCTAAAATCGTATATTAGCCTATCTATTAAGCTAAATCGCAACGCTCGGCGTGATAGAGATTGAATATGGCAAAGGCTACTTGATAGACCATAGATATGATTATCATCGAAACGAGATTCATACCTCTGAGTGCAGGACCCGTCAAGCTGAGAGCCGACATAAATTCGAGGTTGATAAACATACCTACGTAGCCCACGTAAAGGTAGCCGAGCAACGTCTCCAAGTTGGAAGCAAATATGCACGCCAAAATTGCAAGCGCCATGCCGTTGCCCTTTTTCCACGTAAGATTGCACATTAACGCGCCGAATTGGATATATGCAAATAGCGCGAACAGCTTGAATACTATCTGCAAAGCAAGATACCCCATATAAGGCATCACGCCCACTTTAGTTGCACCTAAGACGTAAATCACCTTCTTGGTGGCAACGCTGAACTTGATCATAGCTACTATTTGTGCAAACAATATCAAGGCGATAAATGCCAGCGCGCTGATACACCAAACGCTGAGCACTTTGGCGCCGTACATCTTTTTTCTACCGACGGGTCGCAATAATTGCATTTTGAGAGTGCCGTCGGACTTTTCTCCACCCCAACTTCTGCAAATTATTATTACTGCAAAAAGCGTGATTATGCTAAACGCCGAGTTGAGAACGGCGTCAATATAGCCTGCGCTATCCAACCCCTCTTGACCTGCTACGACAAAGTCGCCGGAGCGCAAATTGTTAGCTTTGAGATATTTGAGATACGCCAAAGTTGCCTTGAGCTCGTACAACGAGTTGTTCACAAGTCCGTCCTTGATAGCGGGAGTATAGTTGGCAATATTCTCCTCTAGCATAGCTATCTCTTCGTCTATCGTTTCCATATCAATATTGATATCGAACGCACCGCCAAAATCTTGCAATATCTCGTAGCCAAAGGTAAGCAGAAGCGCTAACGCTACGAGCACGCCGAGCAAAATAAATATCTTGCCCTTTCTGAATATTTTGAAACACTCGCCCGCAAAGGCATTGGAAAAGCTCTTCATTTTACCGTCTCCATATAAATCTGTTCTAGCGTTTTCTTCTTGGTGTTGATAGAAGTAATGGCTACGCCTGCCCCGACCAACGCCGCCGTGACGTCGCTTATTTGTTGCTCCGTCGCGCATTTGACGTAGACGTATTGGTCAACAATCTTGACTTGTATGCCCTCCAACTCTCCGATGATTTGCGCCGCCATGACAACGTCGCTACAAGTCAAGCGCAAAATAATCTCGCTGTTGTCCTTTTGAAGATTGGCAAGCGTGTCGACGGCAATGAGTTTACCTTGCTTCATTATGCCAACTCTGTCGCACAACTCTTCGAGCTCCGACAAAATATGCGAGGATATGAGTATCGTCGTGCCGTATTCTTTGGCTAGTCTACGTAAAATATCTCTCATCTCGATTATGCCTTGAGGATCGAAGCCGTTGATTGGCTCGTCTAGCAACAATACCTTAGGAGAGTGCATTATCGCCTGCGCAATGCCGAGTCTTTGACGCATGCCCAAAGAATAGGTGGAAAACTTGGTGTTGATACGCTCCTTCAAGCCGACAATCTCCACCACTTGGTCTATCCTTGACTGTGGCAATCCGCCGCCAAGCTTTGCAAGCAACCTAAGGTTTTGCATACCCGTCATATCCTTGAAAAGGGTAGGTTCTTCTACTATTGCACCTACCCTTGACAAGACTTGTTCGCTGTCCTTGGCGCTATCGTATCCGCATATCGTCACGTTACCGCCGTCGGCCTTAGTAAGCCCGAGCATAAGCTTGATGAGCGTGGTTTTGCCGGCGCCGTTGGAACCGACAAGCCCGAAAATTTCGCCCTCTTCGATATCCAAGGTCACGTTGTCGACAGCCGTGATACGTTGACTGTCAAGCTTGCTAGCCGTTTTGTTTTTGGTCTTATACGTCTTGGTAAGACCCTTGATTGATATAATTGCCATTTGCCCTCGTTGTGGTCTAAAAAGTCATTGGACACTATATTTTGTATACAAAAAAACTTTTCGACAAAAGACTTGATATTTTTGATAAATATGGTATTATTTTATATACTGCAGTTTGATTGTAACACATTTTTATCGCTACTTCAAGGAGTTTTATGAATTTTTGCACAACCTCGGCAACGCTGGACGACAACGGATATACGTTGCTGAAAAACAAGTTTATAACCGATTATATGCCACTGTGCGACGAGATACAACTCAAGGTGTACCTCTACGGCTTGTATTTGTCCACTTGTCCGATGTCGGTTGACAACTGCGTGGACAATATGTGCGCCGTACTAGAGTTGCAAGCCGAGGACGTGGAAAAAGCGTATAGCGGTTTGGCGGAACTTGGCTTGGTGAGCGTGACGGGGCTTTCTCCTCTCTCTGTCAAGTACAACACCCTCTCGCAGGCGGGCTTCAAAAAGCACTATAAAGCAGAGAAATACGCAGAATTCAATAGACAACTAGAGAGCATATTCGGCGAAAATCTTACCCTTCCTTCGCAATATCTTCCTTACTACGAATTTTTGGAAGAGAGCAAAATGGCACCCGAAGTGCTATTGATGATTGCTCGCTATTGCGTCGGTATCAAAAACGAAAAAATCAAAGCTAATTACGTCATTGCAGTAGCTAAAAATTGGCTGAGCGACGGCGTGAGAAGCATCGAAGACGTGGAAGCGCGTATAACTATGCTGGAGCTAACTAGCGAAGGACTGCGAGCAGTAGGAAAAGCCCTAAACAAAAAGTCGGACATGAGCGTGGACGACAAAGACCTATATATCAAATGGACCAAAAATTGGGGCTTTGAATTGCAGACGGTGTTAGCCGTAATCAAGACGGCAAAAATCAAGACGAGTATGGCTAAGCTCGACGCTATGCTGGACGAGTGCTTCCGCAACAACGCCGTAAGTCAAAACGAAGCGGTGGCTTATATCAAAAACAAGCAACACCTCAAAGACCTCGCCATTGCCGTCAATAAGAACCTAGGACTATTCTACGAAAACGTAGAAAGCGTGGTGGAAAAATATATCTCGCCTTGGCTTGTCAAAGGCTTGGAAGAGGACGCTATCCTATTGATAGCGGAATACTGTTTCTCCACCTCTATACGCACGCTGGAAGGTATGAACCACGTGGCAAATAAGTTCGTCAAAGAAGGTAGACTGAGCGTGCAAGCTATCAACGAATACCTATCCGAGCTTGCCGATATCGACAAAACTATCGCCAAATTGTTGGAGGCTTGCGGTACTTGTCGCACAGTCAATAAAACCGATAGAGAACAATACGCCGTGTGGAAGTCTTGGTGCGTCGACGACGAGATTATACTATACGCTTGTTCTCTTAGCGTGGGCAAGAACTACCCTATGGGCAACGTACATTCTTTGATATCGCGCTGGAGACAAGCAGGGCTCGACAACTTGGAGGCAATCAAGGCGTATAGTAATAAAACCACCGAAAAAAATGAAACTATTGGCAACAATAAGTGTAGTTATTTTAACGTGAGCGACAGAAAATATACCAAAGAAGAACTATCTGCATTCTTTAGTAGTATAGACGACTTGGGAGAACTAGTATAATGGATAAACAATTTATAACTAAACTCAACGCCAAATTTAGCAATAAGCGCCTACAAGCCGAACACGACCGTTCGGTTCGCGTTGCCAGCGCTATGCAAGATAGGCGTTTTTGCGAGTTGTATACTGCCAAAAGAAGCCTCGAAAACGAACTGTCTAGAAGAAGCGTCTACAAGTTGGATGCGGGCGACCTAAGACAACGCTTGGACGAAGCCACCAAAGCCTACGACGAATACGTAACAAACCACAACATAGACATTGAGCCTCACTATCAATGCCCTATTTGTCAAGATAAGGGTTGGGTGGACGATAAACCTTGCAAATGTTTCCTTAAGGCATATATAGAATTGTTAAGAGATAAAGCGCGTTTTTCACCGTTGCCCGACTTTAGATTTGAAGACAATAGATTTGAAGAATTGGGCGTAAACGAAAAAATGCAAGAGCTATACCCTATGTTCCAAAAGTTTTGCGACAACTTTGACAGCTCAAAATTGCTCTCGTTTTATATTTCAGGTACGGTAGGTATAGGTAAAACCTCCCTACTCTCTTGCATTGCCAACAAAATGATAGAAAACGGCAAGTACGTTATATACGTGACGGCGTTTGAATTGGGTAGAATTACTTTAGCCAAACACACCTCAAACGAACAAACGATGAACGAACTGTTCGATTGTCTATTCCAATGCGATTTGCTAATAATAGACGACTTAGGCACAGAGCCAATGTATAAAAACGTGTCGCTCGAATACTTTTTGTCGATAGTCGACTGGCGTATAAGCCACGGAAAAAAGACCATTTTGTCCACCAACCTTACTGCCGATCAATTCATCAATAGATACGGCGAAAGGGCTTTTTCTCGCATTTGCAATAAACCATACGCTTTCGCTACCTATATTGACGGAATAGATTTGAGAAAAATAAAGTCAAAACATTGACAAAGACAATTTTGTCCTATATAATAAGTGAGCAAACTAAATTGCTGCTATGGCTCAGGAGGTAGAGCACGTCCTTGGTAAGGACGAGGTCACCGGTTCAAATCCGGTTAGCAGCTCCATATTAGCACCTATGGAAAATCCATAGGTGCATTTTTGTCGTGCTATCGTTGACGGTGGAGATACGAGCAAGACAAGGAGAGTGAGGACGGCGTGAGGAAACATACTTGTTGTATGTGACCGACACGCTACCGCAAACTCGACAAAGTATTACGAAGTAAATACGTCGTCAAATATTCAATCGGCGAAGAGTGGAGTTGATAGATACCTATCCCCACCGTCAGGGAATACGACGACTATATTTTTGCCCTCATTCTCTTTTTGTTGCGCCAATTGGATGGCGGCTGCCAAAGCGGCTCCCGATGAGATGCCAACCAATACGCCTTCTACTGTGGCTATAAGTTTGCCTTTCTCGAAGGCCTCTTCGTTGGAGACTGCAATAATCTTGTCATAAACGCCCGTGTCCAAAACGTTAGGAATGAATCCCGCGCCTATTCCTTGTATCTTGTGCGCGCCCGCTACGCCCGTAGATAGGACTGCCGAAGTTGCAGGCTCTACCGCTACCACTTCAACGGAAGGTTTCTTGGATTTGAGATATTTACCAACACCCGTTATGGTACCGCCCGTGCCGACACCCGACACGAAGATATCTACCTGTCCGTCGGTATCGTCGTAAATTTCTACGCCCGTGTTCTCAAAGTGAGTTTGAGGGTTTGCAGGGTTGTCAAACTGTGAAGGTATGAAACTGCCCGGTATCGTTGCCGCAAGTTCGTTTGCCTTCTGGATTGCGCCTTTCATACCCTTGGAGCCGTCGCTTAGGACGATTTCTGCCCCGTATGCCTTGATGAGTTGTCTACGTTCCACCGACATCGTCTCCGGCATAACGATAACTACTCTGTAGCCCTTTGCTCTGCCTACCGCTGCCAGACCTATACCGGTATTGCCGGAAGTCGGTTCAATAATCGTGCTGCCCGGTTTGAGTTTTCCGCTCTTCTCCGCGTCGTCTATCATTGCCTTGGCAACTCTGTCTTTTATAGAGCCCGAAAGGTTGATGTACTCAAGTTTGGCAATAATTGCCGCCTTAAGACCAAGTTGCTTTTCTATTTTGTTGAGTCTCAACAAAGGCGTTTTGCCGATGAGACTGTCTGCCGATTGATAAATTGCACTCATAATTAATCCTCCTCTACTGCTTTGAATGCTTGTTCTAAATCTTCCAAAATATCATCGATATGCTCGGTGCCGATAGAAAGTCTGATTGTACTTTGTTTGATGTTCTGCTCCTCCAATTCTTGCTCGTTGAGTTGGCTGTGCGTAGTGGTCGCAGGGTGAATGACCAAGCTCTTGACGTCGGCTACGTTGGCAAGCAACGAGAAAATCTTGAGGTTGTCGATAAACTTGTGAGCTTCTTTTTGTCCGCCCTTGATGTCAAAAGTGAATATCGACCCTCCCCCGTTAGGGAAATATTTGCGATACAAGGCGTTGTCCGGGTGGTCGGGAAGTGAAGGGTGATTTACCTTGGCTACCAATCTATGCTTGGATAGATATTCTACTACCTTGGCGGTGTTGTAGGCGTGACGCTCGAGTCTCAAAGACAATGTTTCGGTGCCTTGCAAGAGCAAAAATGCCGCAAACGGAGATATAGTCGCACCCGTATCTCTGAGCAAAATAGCTCTGATATAGGTGACGAACGCCACTGCACCTACCGCCTTGGTAAAGGATACGCCGTGATAACTTGGCGTAGGGTCGGTAATAGCGGGGAATTTGCCCGACTTCTCCCAATCGAATTTGCCCGAGTCTACGATAATACCGCCGAGAGTTGTACCGTGTCCGCCGATAAATTTAGTTGCCGAATGAACTACGATGTCTGCGCCGTGCTCTATCGGTCTGATGAGGAAAGGCGTGCCGAATGTGTTGTCTACGACGAGTGGCAAAGAGTATTTGTGTGCAAGTTTTGCCAATGCGTCAATGTCCGGTATGTCGCTGTTTGGGTTGCCCAAAGTTTCAATGTAAATGAGTTTGGTATTGTCTTGTATTGCCTTCTCTACCTCGGCTAGATTGTGGATATTGACAAAGGTCGTGGTGATACCAAAAGCCGGCAAGGTGTGTTGCAATAGATTGTAACTGCCACCGTATATCGTCTTTTGCGATACGACGTGTCCGCCGTTTTGAGCCAATGCTTGTATGGTGTAAGTTATCGCTGCGGCGCCCGAAGCGAGTGCAAGTCCCGCTACTCCGCCCTCTAAAGCGGCTATTCTCTTTTCGAGAACGTCTTGGGTGGAATTGGTAAGTCTACCGTAGATGTTGCCCGCATCGGTGAGTCCGAATCTGCCTGCCGCTTGCGCGCAATCTTTGAAAACGTAAGACGTGGTTGCATAGATAGGAACCGCTCTCGAATCGGTTGCTATATCGGGCGTCTCTTGCCCTACGTGAAGTTGTTGTGTTTCGAATCTATATTTAGCCATAATATTTATTTCTCTTTTTTCGGTTTTTTGCGTTTTGATTTTTTGTGATTACTATTTTGCAACGTTTTGTCAACGTAGACATCGCATTCGCCCGAATCTGAAGTTATGTCGCACTAGCTTTGTGAAGTAATTTTGCATTTTGTTCAACCTACCTTGTTGCTATGTTGAGTAGATAATATCACATTAAACATAGAATGTCAATAGGTTTTGTGTATTTATTGTTTTTTCAAAAGTTTTGTGTTACACTGATTTCGGAGGAAAAAAATATGATTTCTACGAGAGGAAGATACGCACTGAGAGTGATGATAGATATAGCCGAAAACGGCAACGTAAGATATATCCCGTTAGACGAGATTGCAAGTAGACAACAGATATCGGAAAAATACTTGGAGAGCATTTTGGTCATACTCACCAGAGGCGGAATGCTCAACGGTTTGAGAGGCAAAGGCGGTGGATATAAGCTAACCAAAGCCACCTGCGACTATACCGTGGGCGATATATTGAGATTGACGGAAGGCTCGCTTGCTCCCGTGGCGTGCCTAAAAGAGGGCGCAGAGCCTTGCGCAAAACAAAACGAATGCAAAACTCTCGGCGTGTGGAAGGGACTCGACAAAGTTATCAACGAATATCTTGACGGCATTACTCTCGACTCGCTGGTGGGTCAAGGCGTGGATTATAGTATTTAGGATATTGAATAATATTAAAAATTGAACGACTATGTATTGATTATATAATATATGATATCGATACAAAATAAAACAAAAGACCGTGTCGCTTTGATAAGATCTTTGATATTTCGGACAACTTAGTTAAAAAATGCGAGAGGCTGTGATATACGACAAAAAGACCGCAGAAAGCGGTCTTTTTGTATTATTATATTCAAATCTTTATTTGCGAGCGTCGATTGCCGCTTTCATTGCCATCCATAGCGACAGGTCGTCCTCGGGCGGCAAGTCGCAAGTGTAATGCCATACCATTAGTCCGCCCACGCCGTGGTCGATGGCAAACGCCGTCTTGTCGTACACCAATTGCCAGCCGTTGTAGTACAATCTCTTGACTTCGTTGCCTTGTCCGTCTACGAGAGGGTTGCCGTAATCGTCGACTTTGCCGTCGTAGATATTGCCGAACTTGCCGAGAGAATGAGCTACCGCGTTGTAATTTCCCCAGAACGGAGCAGTGTCGATAGGACGAGAATAGAAAGGTACGCCCATATCAATCTTGGATATGTCGGTGTAGGCATACGGAAGATTGAGGGTTAGAGCGTTGAGGTTCTCCATATCGCGTATGCCACGATATGCCGACTCGGCAAAAGTGGAATGATAGCCGTGCTCTTCGTAGGTTTCGTCGTAGTTCATCACCTCTACCCAATCCACGTTGTCAAGTCCGCTGTGGTCGAATAAACCGATTTTGTAAATTGCCCACGAGCAGAGCGCTACGGTGACGAGTTTCTGCGGTGGCATTGCCTCTTGCAACGCTCCGCAAAAATCGAAAAGGTGCTTGTACTCGGTAGGATTGGTAGGATATTCGTAGTCAAAGGAGAGCCCGTCTAGGTCGTACTTTTCACAAAAAGCCGTGGCGTTCTTAAGCAAGTTGTCCTTGTTGGTGGTAAAGGCAGAGTCGTGTATTTCGTTGGGATACCTATTGCCCTTGAGGTCTTGTCCTAGTATAGTGCATACTATGGTCGTGCCCGGCTGAGCAACTGCCCTTACGTTGGCAAGCGCCGTCTCGAAAATCTCTTGTCCGTCCTTGAGCACTCCGTCTACCTCAAAGTCGTTGAAGTACAAATTGCCGTACTCGTCAAAGTAGGTGCAAGTGATGAGATTGACGTGATTGATGACCTCGAAGTGCTCGGGGTGCAATGACCCTATCTTTTGCACGTAAGGCGCAACGACGTACGCCGTTACTCTAAAGTCGTCGTCGTAGGAGCCGTGGATATCAAAGACTTCCACGTCCTTTATCTTGACGCTCTTGCCAGCCATAGGCGTGATTTTGACGATGAGTTGGTCTGTCGTGATACTGTCGAAAGCGCAATACCGATATGGCCCGATGAGGTCTTGACGATAGAAGAAAATCTCGTTGTCCTCTCCGTCCAAATAATACATCTCGAACTGCTCGACGTTGTTGTCGCGCTCTTTGAGCACTACCGTGTTGAAGGTCTGCTCGGCGTCAAACTTGACGGTGACGGTATCACTCGTCTTGGTGACTTGGGCATTAGCCGTCAGGTCGGCATAATCACCCAAATAGCCATCGGTATTGGTGACGGTGTAATACACGCCTACACCAACGCCTACCGCAAGCATTGCGACAACAATAAATACAGTCAAAATCTTGGCTTTGATAGTCATAATCTCTCCCCCCATGACACTACAAGGCGATATTATATCGCAAAGCATCTCGACAAAATTATAATAGAATAATAGACTTTTGTCAACTACATCGATTTTTGGCTATACTATTTCGATTTTTTTTGAAAACCTACTTGCAATGAAAAAATATGTATGATATCATATGTTGTATAGGAGAAAATTATGGGTAAAATCAAAACCGCCTTTGGCAAACTCGGAAACGTTGTTAAAGGTTTCAAAACTTATTGGAACAAACCGCCTAAGGGCAGATATCTGTCCTACAAAGAAGCCGCCGCTTATTGCGTGGGAGGAATGGGCGCCGTCGGCGCAACGATAATACCTAGCTATGTGACCTTGCAAGCAGGTATGTATATAGCCGCGGCTCTCAACATTGCCGTTGACCATATCGTCATCATAGGTATCATAAGCAATATCGTCAATATACTTAGGGCGCCTATCTACTCTATGTTGATTGACAACACCAATACCAAGTACGGCAAATTTAGACCGTATCTGATATGGATGCCTATACCTATAGTGGTATGTATGTTCGCCATAGGTTGGATACCGCAAATGTTGACGGACCACTATATGGTGATGTTGGTTGTCTATACGATAATCTTCCAGTTGTTACAGTTTTTCGTTGGTCTGTATTCTTTGGCATTCACCACACTTTTGCAAGTCATTACTCCCGCACAAGGCGAAAAAGAATGGTTGATGGGTATCGGCGCAACGGTATATTCCCTCGGACCGTCTCTAGTCAATATGATTATTCCTTTCATCGGCAATTTGTTGTACACCTACACCCTCACGACGGGCGATAAAATGCTGGGTATCCATACCGTAGGACCTTTTAAGTGGGTGATGCCTATCGCAATGATACTTTGCCTTGCACTAGGTTATTGGACGGCTTTCGGTACCAAAGAAAGAACAGCAACCTCCAAACAATACAAGCAAAAAGTCAATTTCAAACACGGTATCGTGTCGACTGCTAAAAATAAATACTTTTGGCTCTTTACGTCGAGTTCTATTCTCAGTACTTTCAAACTTGCCGGTACTACCTTCGTCGTTTGGTTGTGTAGTTACGCTATCCAAGAGAACTGGGCGCAATCACTCTTCGTGACGATAATGGGCTCGGCGTGCGTGCCTGGAATGGTGCTTGCTCCGCTCTTTATCAAGAAGTTCGGCAAAAAGAATATAATTATATTTACCAATATACTATGCGTAGTATTGACGATACCTCTACTATTCGTATCGATGACTTACAACGCATTTACGCCGTACTTTATAATTATAATATCCTTTATCATAACGCTTGCCAACTCGTTGCAACTCGTTACCACTCCCGCTATCCAAACTCAAATGTACGACTATCAACAATTCCAAACGGGAGAAAGACAAGAGGGCTTTATCTCGCAATGCGTTGCCGTATTTACTATGGCGATAGGTATCGGACTATCGTTCGTCAATCCTGCTATCTACAAGTTGCACGGCTTTAATGACGACGTAACGGTGCTAACTAACCCCGACGTGCTATACGGAATTATTGCAACGAGCGCAATAATCGGTATAGTCAGTGGTATACTCGGCACGATACCTATGTTCTTCTGGGATATCACCGAGAAAAAACACGCCTGCATCATCGAAACGCTCAAGGTCAGAGCCTTGGCTCAAGACGGTATAGTCGACGCGGAAACGGCTACCTCTCTAGAAGAAAGATTGATGGGCGGTGACGTGGAAGCCTTGAACGAGTACGTAAGGGAAACGGGTATCGGTGGTGAGGACTTCCTATCCGTCAAAGACGCGCCAAGCGATACAAACACCACGGATAGCGTAGAAGAAGTGCCCGTGGAAGTGCAAGAAAGCATCGTTGACGAGGGCGAGAATAATCAATAAATATCGCAAAAAGTCGATACGTATAATCAAAAAACAAAAACACACGCATAATTTGCGTGTGTTTTTATTCTAACAATTAGTCTATTTGCTTTATACTTTAAAACGCTTCTAATCGCCTATTTTGAAAGCTCTTCCAATGCGTTGATAATAAGTTTTAGATTGACCGACGGTTTATTCGCTTGTTTCTTCCGCCAGAGGTAAAGAGTTGGGTTTGTCCAAAAACTTATCCCTAAACTTGGCAAGCACCTTGACAAGGGGTAAAAACAAGAGTGGAAAAACTATGGCGTTGCACGCGATTTGCACTACGTAAAAGACTATCCCTCGGCTATAGTATATGGCAAACCTCTGCCAAAAATCCTCCCAAAAACCGCTAAAAAGTCCTACGTCGACGAGTGACGTAAGTACGCCGAAAAACGCCGTCAGCACCACTATTACCGCCGTGATAATGAGTCGACTATGGACCTTGAGTATCCTAAGCAACCAATATATCATACACACCATAGGCCAATAGATAAGGTAGGACAGTACCCACGTGTTGACGCCCCATATCAGCGTCTCTATCCCCACGAAAAGCACTATCGACACCACCCCAATAAGCCCGAAGACGTAGCCGTATACCGCGCAAAGCAAACTGACGACTTCTACGTTGGGTATGGCGGACAACGCCAACTTTCCCGCTTCGATAGTAGCCGTCATTATGGCTATTAGGGCAACCTTTTTGGCACCTATGCTCGCCGTTTGCTTTGCCGACATATCAATAAACGATAATGGTGAAGTATATAATTGCTCCGTCTTCTACCGACATAGACGATATGCCTACGCCGGAGCTCGTCAAGGTTTTGCCTTGGTATTCCACGGTACTTGCATACTCGGATACGTCAAAATCTTTGGCAACCGAAGTGTAAATATAGATATATTCGCCCGTGGCATAATTTTGTTGCAAGTCGCCGACTTTGGTAAGATATGCGCCGTATCCGCTGTCTTCGGTGATGTATTCAAGACCTTTATTGTCTTTGAGATAGTCCAAAATCGCAACGACTCCGCCGTCCTCGGCGATATCGGACAAGTCTACCGTGTATTCGGTTGCTTCGCCCTCGAGCGGTGCAATTACGATAGTTACCTCTCCTTTGGATGGCGTATCAGGCTGACAAGCCACGGCGCACAAAACGAGTGCGAGCGCAAGACATACTACGACTGCTACTTTGCTAAAATTTTTCATATATATTCTCCTTTGTTGTAGGGCAAAAGAAAAACCTACTCGTGAGAGTAGGCAAGCAAGACGTAAGTCCATTCTTCCTTGCCCAAGAATTGCTTAGCGTTGTGATTGACAGGCAGGTTATCCGACTGTGACGGTAATGGCTGTTGCGACGGATTTTCACCGTTCTTCCCACTGCTCTTAGCCCTAAGGCAGGTCTGTCAAACTATTGATAATATTATGTTAGCACAACCGATATGCTTTGTCAATAAAATAAGGCTTGCCGTCGGGCAAGTCTTATTGAGAATATTGAATAAAATATCAAAGAATATAGTACTTAGATGCAGACAATCCCGTGAGCGCCGCCTCGGCCTTAGTAGGTGCTTCGTAGTCGAGAGCATTGTTCAACCATTCGTCAACCACTATAGAAACTTCATCGGGAAAAGTAACACGATAATCTTGGTTGTCACCCGCAGTAGGATAATACTTGATTTTTGAAGTGCACTCGGCAGACACTAGTTTGCCATCCTTGACCACTATAGCCAAGTTGGATTTGCAAATCTTGTTTTCTTCGGCATTAAAGTAATTGTCTACGTCAGGCACGCCCTCTGCATCGTAAGAATTGATGACGTCTACGATATTGCTTTGAAGCGCATACGTGCTAGTGTCTTTGACAAATATTTGATAAGTCGTATTGCCGTCCTTGTCGGTAGACACTTTGATGCAATCTATTTCGTCAACCGTGTAGGTAAGCATATCGGTCAAATAATCGAATCGGGTATCGCAAGTAATATCGTCAATAGGCGTTACGACGTTGCTACCCTTGCGAGATACTCGATATACTTAGCCGTCTTGTATGTTGCCGATAGTATACTTGTAAGACTCTGCGCCGTCAGTCTCTGAATGAGCTTTGTAGGTGTAAGAATGGTTGAAGTCCACTTTTACTCCCTCTTGGATATTTTTGTACAACAATCCCTTGTAGAGTCTACCGTTGCCTTCTTGTTCCAGCCCGGAACAAATTTTACAAGATAGGTGTAAATACTCAAGTCAAGTACAACGATACATTGACTATGGTCATCACATCCATTCAGCTTATAATTGGGAACACGGATATAACGCCAAAGATAAGAATGCATATATTTTTACAGCAAAAGTTCCCCTACTTCGAAAAATTTTCTTAGAACAAACCATTCCCCCAACAAATAAGGACATTTTATTCGGGACGCCAAATACGGAAAGAAAGTTGACAACGGATATTTACCCGTATAATAACGACGTAGATTGGGCTACATTAAAAACAAATACAGCCAGTTACGGGGTTACAGGGTTTTTAGAAATTGGTTCTTATAATGAAGCATCAAGCTTATTATTTAAGCTGTGCAGATTGCTCACAACTAAAAAGCTAAAAGAACTTGGATTTGTTTATAGTTACAATGGTAAAGACTCCACATGCAAGAAGAAGAGAAATCGCTGGATAGATATAGGCAGTTAAAATCGAAGTATCCTTGGTATTTTGATTAACGTCAATTATTATTGACAAATCCCCTATTTTTGTATGAAATAGAATATGTCGATGTCGAAATGTATAAGGGTAATAAACGCTTCCAACATACTATTGGTTTTAAGATTCAATGGGGCGCAAAAAATATAGGCTTTGGAGAACTTACATTATATTACGATACGGCAACGAAAGAGTGGTCTTATGATGACGAATTTATGTCGGCAAACTTCTGCAAAGCCGTTTTAATGAAGTGGTTAGATTCAATATACAAAGAGCGAACCACGGTTGGTTGACAATAAAAATGTCCACGCCGTTTCAAAAGCGTGGACAAAAGGTGGACACGAAACATATTTAGAAATAATAAAAATCAATATTTTGTATTAAAATGATTTAATTGATACTATATATTGTGGTTTACACGGGTTAAACAGACTAAAGTCTCGACACTCGACGGCTTGTTCAAAAAAATTTCATCTACTTCTTTTCCGTCTAACAGTATAGGAAAAGCGAATTTTATTGACTTCAACGGGTACTCGTTTTCCCCTTCGGGATAAATATGTATCTCTTTGATTAACTCCGCGAGCAATTCTTTTCTATCTTCATCATTTATTATATCATATATTTTAGAAAAATGCTCTAAAATTCGATATATGTTTTCAAATGTTAGTGATTTTTCTTCAATCGCGTGTTTTCTATAACGTGCGTCATCAATCTTTTCTTCTATCTCCGCGATTACATCGTACATATAATCAATTCTCGTCGTCATATCTTTTATTTTTCTATCTCTATATTTAGCATCTATCGGCAAGGTGTCAAGTTCCGTTTCAAGTCGATTTTTATTCAGTTGAACTTCTTTCAGTTTTGCTTCATAATTTTTAATTTCTTCCACAATCTTATCCTCATCAACGTGAATACCAATACTACTTTTTACACCTTCAACAAATCTTTCGTCGTTTATAATTTGTTTTATAACGCCTATAACAAGCGGTTCGATATCCGTTTTCTTTAGATTAGCGCTATAATCACAAAAGCCCCCTCGCTTCATTTTATTTCGGCTACAAGAATAATACATTACTTCCTTTTCCGTACCATCCTTTTTAGTCCATCTTATTCTATTGGCATACATAGGACTACCGCATTTAGGACATTTTAATATTCCCGTAAGTAAATACGTGCGGTCTTTACCTATTTTTGATGCTAATTTAATTCCTGTTGCCACTCTTTTATCCCTTGCCTTTTTCCAAAGTTCTTTACTTACGATACCTTCGTGCAACCCATCGGTAAGCGAAAACTCTTTTTGATGTACCACGTGATATTCATTTTTCCTTCCTTTAATACGCTCGTGTTTTCTTCTTCCGTACGCTATCTTTCCGCAATACACGGGATTATCTAATAAAATTTGTATAAAATGCCCGCTAAAAACTTTAGCATCACTTTCCTTTCTTGGTCTCTTTGTTATGCCTTGCAAATTGAGATATTTAGCTATTCCCGTATATCCGATTTTCGTGTTTACATACATTTCATAAATCGTTCTAACGATTTTTGCTTCTTCTTCATCAATCTGCAAAACGCCATCGTTAATCGTATATCCGTATGGAGCAGGCCCGCCATTCCATTTACCTTGGCGAGCCTTTTCTCTACGTCCATTCATAGTTTGCTCTAATATATTTTCTCTTTCTATTTCTGCAACGGCAGACAGTACCGAAATAAGCAATTTGCCGCTCGTTTGAGACGAGTCAATTCCTTCTTCAATACATATCAAATTCACGTCGTAAGTTTGCAATAACGCCAACGAATTCAATATATCTGCCGCATTTCTTCCAAATCGAGAAAGTTTATAAACGAGAACGTAATCAACATTTTTACCGTTTTCTATATCGGAAAGCATTCTTTTAAAAGCAGGACGACCTTCAATAGATTTACCCGACTTTCCTGCATCTTCATAAGCATCTACCACCATCATCTCTTCTCTTTCGGCAAATCTTTTTAAGCAGTTCTTTTGCGCTTCAAGGCTATAACCGTCAACCTGCATTTCCGTACTTACACGAGAATACAATAAACACTTTTTACCTTCTCTATTCATATTGTCCCTCCTCTTCCTTTTTTATTTCTTCCAACACCGTTGGACCATATTTTTGTACTAAACGCGCCAATACTTTGATAAACGCGTTAAAATTTTCATCATTTTCCCTTTTTGTATTTTCTTTTTTGTTTACATTATTTTGTTGCTCCAATTCTCCTTATCATTTTTTATTTTTAGGGTTTGTTATCCGCACTTTTAACGGAAAGATAAATACGGATTCCCCTTACAATATTTTCTCCTTATCAATTCCCGACCATTACGGGTGTGTTAAGCGCATAATGCGTTCCGCTGTTATTTGCTTTCCTTAAACTCTTCCAAAAGTCTTTGATATCCCATTCTAATCAAATCCACCTTTGGAATTCTTTTCTTTTTAAGAAACGCTGTAATTTCGTCATATTCTTTGACGGGAAGCCTCGTGTTAAATTGCTTCGTTGCTTTTTCACGCTCTTCCTTATGTATGATTTCATACTTTTGTCTTGCCTTTTGTTTTGGCGTTAATTGTTTTTCCATTTTTTCACTCCTAAAAGTTTTTCTTGCCTCTATTATACCGTGCTATCACGAGATAGTCAAGCTGTTTTATACCTTTACGAGAAATTTGTTTTGCCTATTCATATATAACCTCCTAATATTTATAATTTCTATTTTTACGTTCGTGTTTTACACGTTCTTCTTCAATCTCCGCTTCTATTTCTTGAAGTCGGGGAACTTGCGACGTAACACTTGGTTTACATAAATCTTCTACTGCAGAAAAGAATACCTTAACAGCACTTGCCCCATTTAATATACTTCTACATAAATTAGGTGCATTGCTTGCTATGTATTTACCAACTTGAGCGTATTTGACATCTTTATCTTTCTCCGCTTTGAGTTTACCGTTTTCCTTTACCACATCAAGCGTATCTTGCATAGAACGGTCAAGGCGCTCGGTTAAGTCTTTATTGGCAACCGTTAACGCTACAACTTGTTCTTGCAGTTTCCCACGCTTTTTGGATATCGCTCTGTTTTTGGCTTCTTCCAAAGCATCGGCATACACCTGATTTTCACGTCGAATTTCTTCCGCTTCTTCTATAATCTTTTTCGCTTTGTATTCGGCTGTTGATAGATGTTTTGCTTGGCTTCCTTCTTTGCCACGTTGCAGCCCGTATTTCTTTCCGACTGCTTCGTAAAAGTCCGTTTGAAGTTGTTGTAGTTTCGGCTTATCAAATAAGTCCTTGCTACAAAGTCTTCTATCTGGAGTGATTGGAATAAGATTTAAGTGCATATGCGGAGTCGTTTCGTCTAAATGCACAACCGCCGATATTACGTTTTCTTCCCCATATCTCTTCTCAAAGAACTTGGCGCAATCTGAAAAGAAACTGTATTGTTGCATTTTAGGCAAACTATCTAAAAACGCCTTATCCGAGCCTACCACGAAAGAGTTCATAACAACAGCATCTTTTCGTGGTTTAAGCCCTAATTCTTTTAACCGTTTGTTAATGAACTCAGTATAACCACCAAAGGCGTTAGAGTTCATATGATAATTGTTTTTCGTTCTTTCGCTATCTATTTGCGGATTGTCCGCTTCAAAGGTTTCGTCGCGTTCGTTTTCTTCTTCAACGGGCGAAACTTCTTGTTTATGGTATTTCTCCATATGGCATACTAAATATGATATTTTCGTTTTCCTCCTTGTTATTTTATAGTCTTTATTTAGCCTCGCAGAGCCCACACTTCGATTCTCGAAGTATAGTGGGCTACACTTTGCTAAAATTTATTAAAGTTTTTCTCTCATCCACCACGGAATGAAAGCATTAAAAGACTCTGCACAAGATAACCTTGCACAGAGTCTTAATTGTTGAATTTTATTAAATTGTTATTCCTTTTGCTTTTAAGATATCTCCTATCGTCGTAGTAGAATCTTCTACACTTGAATACCTTATTTTTTCTTTTTTTAGATTGTTCTCTTTCCTCTTTTTAAGAAAACAGCTCTCATCCGGGAATGGCATCTGAGTTAATTCTTTGTCCGTCACTTTTAATATCTCTAACAGCTCTTCAAACGTTATTATATTAATTTTCTTACCATTTTCTATCGCTTGATTTACATATTTCAATTTTGAACATGTTCTTTCACTTCCGTCGTCGTTTAGAACAACTTTGGTTACCATATAATCGCATTCCGAAGCTTTTAATTTGTATATGCAATCGTGATTTTTCAACAATTGAATAAGCGCAAGCATTTCTTTATAATGCACGTTTTGATAATTAAGTGTAATAGTCAAACTTTTTCCATTTAACACACTAGGGATAATTTCTCCTTGTCTTTTTACACCATCTAAGAACTGCATAAATTTAATGTAATTATCGCTATATAAACTATTAGAATGGTCTGTTCCGTTTCTTTCACATTCTTCCCTTCTAGCTTGTGCTTTTTCTCTCGCTACGGTTGTAATTTTACCATCTATCGTTTGTCCTGCACAATCTTCAGAAAGCTCTATAAGTGACATTAAATCCATATCTAATTTTTCGCACATCTCTTTTACTATAAGCATTGTTGTAAAAGCATCATCTTCTGCACGATGTTCATGATGACGTGTTTTATTTCCAAATGTCTGACTTATTTTTTCCAAACCAACACTTTTTTTGATGTTTGAATAATCGGAATACATATACTTTGCATCATAAAACTTATAATTAAAATAAGGTTTTTTATATCGTAACGCCTCGTCATTTAAATATTTAGCGTCAGCATCTATCGTATGTCCAATAAATATTATCTCATCAAGCTCAAATATACGTTTAATCTTATCATAGAAAGTGTTATAATCTTGCGCTGATAAATATACTTGTTTAGGATACGCCAACATATTGTTCAACACGTATTCATCAAAAGGTGCCTTGGGATTAATTATATATTCAGCAGATTCAATTTTATTAAAATTCTCATCCGTAATTAAATATCCAAACTCGCAAATCTTACCACGAGAAACACCATTATTGTCCTTAAAGCAATTTGCGCACTCTATATCAAAAAAACAATACTTCATTAGTTTAATTTTTCCTTCTACACTTCAACCACTGTAACACCGTGATTGCAAACTCTAAAAAGTTGCTCTAACTCTTTATATTTATTTTTGAGTTCTAACGCCTTAAAATTGAACACGTTAAAATCTTCGCCGTTAATTACGGCTTTTATTTTGCCATTTTTCAATTGAGCATTTAGAAAACTTCTGACTTTTTGACGAATAACGCCACCTTTTCCACTACTGCCGTAGCCGTGAATAATGTAAATACAAGCCTTTTTACTATTAGATAAGACTTGTTTAACGTAAGCGAGCGCCTCATCGCTAGTAAAACCGTTTTCCACGTTGATTTCTTTTATCGCCATAACGCTACTCCGATAATACTATTTCTAAATCTTCTTTATATTCAAACTTATCAATCGCTTTTTGAATCCTCGGAATTGTAACCTTTCTACAAATATTGCTTTCGTTATTCGTTATAAGAATAAACCTTCTATTGCCATCATCTTCTTTATTTAAGTCCATAACGGCGTGTCCAGTCGTTCCACTACCTGCAAAAAAGTCAAGGATAATAGAGTTTTTATTGCTTCCCGCTCTAACAAATTCTTTTATAAGTTTTACGGGTTTTGGTGTTGAGAAAATGCTTCTATCGCCTAAAAGACAAGTAAGTTCATCTTTTGCAGAAGAAGTCGTTCCTAAATCGTCTATAACCGTCTCAAGTGACTTTTCTTTTTCTTCGTATTCTTTGCCGTTCCAAACAGGTTGTTTAATAGAATTTAAGGTCGTACGTTCTCTATCCTTAAAACAAAGCAAAACGTATTCGTGCGTTCTACGAATACCACTTTCTAAAGGTTTCTCTTTACGGTTTTTGTCAAATCTTTCATTTGTCTTTTTCCAAACCATAGTAAGAATATTTTTCGCACCGAATATCTTAGAGCAAAGCATCGTAAGTGAAAGCAATTCGTTTTCGTCTATATGGATAAACATAACACCGTTTTTAGATAGCAATTTATATGCTACTTCTAAACGCGCTTGCATAAAGTTAATCCACCCGTTATCGTAATTCCCGTCCTTATACTCGATATAATCTATCTCGGTATTGTAAGGTGGGTCAATCGGCATAACGTCGATTTTCCCTTCGTATGCAGGTAACAAATTTTGCATTGCTATTAAGTTATCACTTTCAATAATTAGATTTTTCAATTTAATCTCTCCAAATAATTTCTGCCGGGCACTCGTTAAAAGCATTTTTATCTACAAACGTGTTTTTATTAATGCTTATCATTTTTAAGTTTTTACAATAAGAGAACACCCATTCCCCTACATACGTAACGCTATCGGGGATATAAACTTCTTTTAGCGACGTGCAGTTTGTAAAAGAACTTTTATCAATATAGGTAACACCGTTAAAGTCAATTTGCTCCAAATCTTTACAACCACTAAACACTCCGCGATTTATGTGAGTTACGCTATCGGGAACTTTGAACGTTTTGCCAACCGCACGGTTTGTAGCGCAAAGCATATGTGTTTTATCTTTGTCATAAATGATACCATTTTCGGCTATAAATAATGGACTCTCGCTCTCTAATAAAAGATTTTCTGCACCCGCAAACGGATTATATCCGATTCTATCTACGTTTTTAGTAATTACGATATTTTTAACGCCCTTACAATTCCAAAACGAATTTCGGCTAATAAGGGTAACGGTTTCAGGAATTACAAGCCTATCAATTTGACTGCCGTTCAAACAGCCGATAATTGTCGTTTTGAATTTGTTATAAATAACACCATTTCCAAAATGATAATATGGGCTTTTATTGTCAACACTTAACCTTGTACAACCTGAAAACGGGTTGTTTTCAAAGCGAATAACACTTTCGGGAACAACGATTTTCTCTAAATTATCGCAAGCGAAGAAACAATGTTTACCAAGACAAGTAACGCCATTGGGAACGATAAATTTTTTATCCGTTTTGCTTATCGTATAATGAATTAAATTGGTTTTATCTTGATTATATAAAACACCGTTTTCTAAAACAAAATACGGGCTTTCATTTATAATTTCAAGACTTGGGCATCCTGCGAAAGGGTTATTACCCATAATCCAGACTTCGCTTGGAATATTAACTTTTTTTAGATTTGTACAGTAATAAAAACAATCACCGCCAAGCCTTTTTAACGACTTTGGCAAAATAATTTCTTCTACGAACGTATTATTCCAAAATGCGCTTGCACCAATGGTAGTAATCCCTTCGGGAAGTTTTACTACTTTTGATTTCCCCCTATACGTTATAAGTTCATCTTCAAAAATTTCATAGTCGTCAATATCTGCTGTTTGCTCGATAACGACTTCTTTTGCTTTTTGCGGAATTATCGAATATAAAGGCACGCTTGGCTCAAATAAACCATAATTATACGCCTCGTTATCTACTTTGATAATGTTTTTATATTCCAAAAGCCCACTAACGAGTCTTGACGTATATAAAACAACGTTGTTCTTATCGGGATTAAAAGTTTTTGTAGCCGATAAATAATCCTTACCCCACTGTTCGCAGTAAATTTCGATATTGCCATTAAGAACAATATCAGGACAATTTGCCCTGCCGTCTAAAACGATATCAGTAGGCTTAAAGCCTTTAAGTAGCAACCTATCAACGCACTCTAAAACAACAAAATCTTTGTGCCTTTTCAAAAAGTTTAACTCTTTACCAAGCACTCTGATTTTATCGCCATAGTTTACCGACTGCTTTTCGGCATCAATGATAATTTTATAACCGCTATAATCTTTAACGTGAACGTCAAGTTCGTTTTCAACAAAACGAAGCGCCCAATATAAAGCGGTGTATTTCATATCCATACTAATAGCCATTACGCTCTACCTTCTATACGTTTCATAATGAGTTCTACCGTTTGGTCGGGAGTAAGATTGCTCGTATCCACAACCATGTACGGCATTTTATATTTTTCGCAGAAGAAAACCATTTTTTCGTACTTCTCTTTTGCTTTTTTTACTTTGTCAAGGTCGCTATCGTGTTCATCGCGACTTCTTAAACGATTAAATATTGCCGTTTCATCAGCGTATAAAATAACCGTTAAATCGGGAAATCCAAGTTTTTTGACAAGCAAATCATAAACTTCGGTATTATCGTCCGTTCCGCTCCAAGCATAGTTAGAAAGGAAATGTCTATCGGTAATAATATTTTCGTCCTTAAACATCGTGTAAAGATAAATATTTCCAAGCCCATAAAACCACGAAGTAAACAATCTATCGGGATTAGCATTTACCTTATCACGAATTTTGAAATAGTTATCAAACTCGTCGTTTTCGTCGAACAAAAAACGTAAGTTTTTTTCTATAAATTTATATCCAAGACGCTCTGCTAATAATTTACAAGTCGTAGTTTTACCAACACCGTCCATTCCTTCAATAGCAATATGTGCCAACTTAGTTTGCCCTCCCAATTTTTTTAATCAAATCTTTTTTGCCTTCTTTTTCTATTAATTCATCAAGCGTTTTTGGCTCAAAATCGTTTACGTCCATACAAACGTTAAATGCAAGTTTATCTGCATAATATTCTTTCATCCCTGCAATTTTTTTATTATGAACGTGACCATATAAGTGAATAGTTCCGACATCCCTACCATTCCAATCCATAATTGGATAATGAAACATAACAATGTTATTATCATAATACAAGGCATTTTCAGCGCAAAGTTCTATCTTTGTTTCGCTCGCAATTAATTCTCTTACAGGATAATCGTGATTACCTAAAATTAGATATATTTTACCATTTAGCCTATTAAGTAAATCTTTATCAAAGTGTTCTGGGCTAACAATATCTCCTAAAATCCAAACCTTATCGTTATCAGAAACTTTTTTATTCCATTTATCAACAATGTATTCGTCCATTTCTTTAACGTTTGAAAATGGTCTATCACATAGTTTCATTATTCGTTCGTCGCTAAAATGTATATCACTCGTAAAAAACGTTGCCAACTTAGTTTGCTCTCCTATTTCTTTCTTCGTTCTTTTTGCCTTTGGTAAATCCGTCTAAAATTTCTAAATAACCACTAACTCGACGAATTCTCGTAATATCTTTACTTTTACAAACGGGGCATTCGTCAAAAACTCCGCTTGCGCCACACCCGTTACAAACGTCCTTAGGGAAATTAAACCCAAGATAGTGAACACCTGATTTAATAGCATGTTCAACGTATTCAAGTAAGCCTTCGTCGTTTCCAAGTGGAGCTTCGCCAAGTTCAACGTAGGTAATACAGCCACCGTTGCAAACTTCGTGGAAAAGACCTTCTAACTGAATTTTCCTAAATGCTGATAAATCACTATCAACGTTAATATGGAAAGAATTTGTATAAAACTCTTTTTTAAAGATTTGAGGAGACGGCGTAAATTCCGTTCTATCCATATCAATGAATCTACCCGATATAAGTTCACCACTCGTTGCCAAAAGTGAGAAATTAAGGTTATACTCTTTTCTTAAAAACTCACAATAATCACGCATATGCTTAACAAAGCCAAGCGCTGAAACGTATACGTCCGCATTGTTATAATATCTTTCGCCCGTCAACACTTCAAACGCTTCAGAAAGACCTATAAATCCAAGAGATAACGTTCCGTGGCGGAAAACGTTCTTAACGTCATCAAAATCTTCTATCCAAAGATGATGTTTTTTATTGATAGGAAATTCTTCTGAAGTACGAGCGCACACCTTATTAAATCTATCAATCAAAATATCCTTAGTAATTTTGGCAACGCTATCCCATTTATCAATGAATTTTGCGATTTTCTCATCAACGGAAAGTTTACCAAAATCTCTATCTACTTCTAAAGCAAGTCTAGGAAGATTGATTGAAATGTTGTCAATATTTCCACGGCCAATAGAAGAATTTTCGCCAAATAAATCTGCTACAACTCTCGTTCTACAACCCATAATGGCAAGCTTTTCGGCATCAACGTTTTTATTCGGCTCGCTGTCGCAAAGAACGTAAGTAGGTATCATCTTTTTAGCCGTACATAGCAGTGATTTTTTAAGCAAATCGTAGTTTTTATCTTCTTCAAAACGATTTATCCCACCTCTAACTTTGAAAATAATGTTTGGTTTAAAGATTAAATCCCCTGCTTTTTCAAACTCATCAATAAGCGTAAATGCTATAAAGCGTGCAAATTCATTTTTAGCAAGACCGATATTAAGAGAAACGTAATAAGAAGTTTGTCCCATACGGGTATGCGTTTCGCTACACCAAACGATTAGATTGTAAATAACGTTTGCAATCGTGTTTTTATTATCTTCGTTAAAATCAACGCCTAAATTTTCTAAAATATAAGCAATTTCGTTATCAAAGTTAGCGATTGCCATACCGCCCGACTGTTCGTTGCCGATATCAGCAAACAGTTTCTTAATATATTCAAACGTAGCAAGGATTTTTCTTTGCTCGCTCATGTCCTTAAATCTTTCATACGGAAAATCTTTCAATAAATTAAAGGTAAGGCAATTATAAGTAAGTCCGTAAGCGTCAAGGTCGTGTATATGAATATAACCTTTTTTATGAAGGTCGCTCCACTCACTAGGAAGGCTATTTAGTATTTCTTCTTTTCTTTTGCTTTCGCCAACGTTATAAACTTCGCCAACGTAACTATAGCGATTAGCTGCATTTTCATTACATTTTTGCATTATTTCACCCTCCTAAATTCTTGATTTGTAGAACCGACGTATGGTTTTACCGTAGACTTAAATTCTTCCTTAAAAGAACCCGTTTTAATATAAGTAATATTATCTAAAAGTTCTTGCGGAACTTCTTCAAACGCATGTCCTGTATACACAGCAATATCAAACCCTTCAAGTTTTTTTACTACATCAATAAGTGCATTTACTTGCATCAAAGGTTCTCCACCTGAGAAAGTAACCTTTTTGTTAATAACTTCTTTTTTTAGAATTGTCACAAGTTCGTCTGTTGTCATTTCCGTTCCGTTTTTCATTTCCCAAGTAGAAGGATTTTGACAACCTTTACAATGCAAATCACATCCTTGAAAGAATACAACTGTTCTTACGCCCGGGCCATCTACAAGACTGCGATTAAATTTTATTGAATTGATATATACTACCATGCTATCGCCTCCTCGTAAAAATATTCTTTCAAAGCTCGTTTATGACTTTTTTCTTTGGCGTTCGCTCTCTTCACCCTAAACTCTAACGATTCTTTCTTAGTCGTCTTTTTTGAAAATCTTGCAATGTTATATTCATCAAGCTCGATTCTTTCTTCAAAACCTTCTATGGCGCGCTGCTCTTGAACACTCTTACAATGCAAATATGGATCTGCATCATTTTGTGCTTTTAATTTCATAAATGTATCAAAGTCAAGTTTTTCAATACTGCTAATAAAATCTTTATGGTGACGTTTTACACGACCAATCTCTCTTACTTTACTTGCGGCCTCTTTTGCCGTTTCTGCATAGATTGCAAAGTTAATCCATACACAATGATATTTACCAACATGTCCACATTTTGTTTTTACTGAAAAGTATTTTTCCATTTTGTTTTCGCTCCTTGCGTTTTTCTTGACTACATTGTACAAGAAACGAAAACTTTTTAACAGGACAAGTTTTGTCCTATAATCCTATTTCTTCAAGCTCGTCGTCGTTTAATGTTATTTGTATCTCTTCCATTAATTCTTTTTGTATATTACTTTCTATACAGAAAAGGCGCTTATTCAGGTCTTCTAATTCGTTTATTCTTCTATTCTTTGTTTCCTTTGTCGGCATATATTTTAACAACAACATAAAAGCCTGTTTTAACTCAGTCTTTTCACCCAATAGATATTGTCCGTGCGAGATTTTGTTACGCATTGTCCTTATGATAGTTAAATTGTCTCTAAATGTATTTGAATCTCGCTCAAAAGCTTTTAATTCCTCATCGCTTAAAACTAGCAATACCTTAAACATCGTTTCCAAACCTGAAACTTCAAGAAAATTTTTCAATGTCGTAGTTGGTTTTAATTTATTATCGTAGTAAGTAGAACAATCCAACATTTTTTCATTTTTACCAAGTTCTCTCGTTATTTCGTGTATATAACCGGTCTTAGTTAATTTAATAGGTCCATATCGATTGATTAAATAGGAACGAAAACGCAATTCGACCAATTTCATCATCGAATGCAATATATCGGAAAGCGAAAAATCATACTTTGCAATTGCTCTTAATTCTTCATAGTTTACGCAATCATTTTGTTTTACACATGCTACTAAATCATAAATCTTTTCATATCTTTCATACCCGATATTTTCACACCACATTTGAAGATTTTCTCTTTCTTCTAATGTCATTTTAATTTTTTTCAACCACTCTTTACTCATATAAACCTCAAAACCGATTGTAATTTTTGTGTTTTTATTGTATAATATACTTGTTCTTAATATAAATCTCTGGAGCATTTCGTTTTTGATAAGCAAAGGAGGTAGATATTATGGAACAAAATATCAAAGACCCTGGCTTAGTTGCTGGGGCAAATCTCAAACGTCTTATCAAAAACTCAAAGTATAAAACGCAAGAAGAATTCGCTTTTGAATTCGGCACTGACGTTCGCACTATCGGAAGATGGGTAAACAAAGGTATCTACGATATTCGTATCTTGCAAGAACTTTCAAAAATTTTTGATATAGACTTTTTGGCGTTCTTCTCTGTATAAGGGAAGAACGTTTTTTATTTGCAAAACGGAAATTGCTTTAAATAATCTTCTTCAGTATAAAGTTTATTCATTATCGGTTCATAAATCAAAACAACCTTTTGCCCTGTTGTTTCATTTGCACCCGTAAAACGCAAATTCGAATACCCATAGAAAAAATCTAATGCCTTAAAATTAAATACAAATATACTTAACCCCAAAACCGCTAATTCAAAAATCGTAGCGGGTAATGCCATCCCATTTTTATTTTCCATCCAAACAACTATAATATTGCAAATTGCAGATATACAAGTTAAGACTAAAAATACTTTGTATTTTTTATTAGGAGCACCCATGCGTAGCACTCCGTCCGCATCAGGTTCAAACTTAAAGCAACTCGTCAATGAAAATTCATAGCAATCATAAAAACGCTTAGCTTTTACCAAGTAAAAAGCCATAAAACACATCATAATAAGCCAAATATTTTCAAATAACGTAAACGTGCTATATAACCCAAAAGCGATGCTCGTAAAAATCATTGAAAGGACAATTGTCCCAATTAAAGCGGCAAGAAGTATTAGGGCCGTTTTCTTTTCCTTTTGAAAATCAGTTTCTGAACCTAGCCAACAATATTCTTTTTTTGCTTTTGAAATAAATCGCTTTAATACAACTTGTGGATTTTCGGTTTGAGGAGTCGTTGTTGTCGTTTGTTTTATCGTTAATAGCCCATCAATTTTTGCCGTAAGACTATCCATTTTTGCCGAAACATCATCTACTTTAGACTCTACCCCGTCCACTCTATCGTATAAATTATCTGAACTATTCATCTTCTTCACCCGTAAATAACTTAGTTATCTCATTTATCCCTTTAGTTACAGCAACACCTATCCCAAGCGTTTCATTAACCTTGTCTACGCCGGCTTTTGCCTTTTTCCATAACTCCTTTGCTCCATCTACGTATTTTTGGAATCTTTCCTTCCCGCAAATAGCATCACCTGCAGCATAAGCAACAGCCCTATTTTCTACAACGCTATCACTTAATTCGTGTAGTAAATCTATTGTTTTGTTTAACTTCTCTTCCATTGATGAAAGTTTAATGTCTTTTAGTTTACTAATCTGTCTATGTAATTCTTGGTTTTGTTCTTCTAAGCTTAATTTATCTATTTCTGACTGCGAAAGTAGACTTTTATATTCCGCGATATCGCTATCCTTCAGCCTTCCACTTTCCACAGAAACCAAGAGTTCTTCTTTTAGTTTCATCATCTCTGTTTTTAATACAGAATTCTCACGTTCAAAAGAACAAAAAATCGAAATAAAATAGTTAGCATCAAACTCTTTTACTGAAATTTGTTTGTAAACAGCAAAAGAAACTGTTGCATCATAAATAATTCTCATATAGCTAACTATCGTATCTATTTGAATATTCTTCTCGCCTTTGTGTTTATGAGCATTAACCTTTAAAGTATAATCCTGCATTTTGGTATAAGTAAAATCATCCACACGAAGCACATCTTTAAAGAAGTTTTTTATATCTTCTCTTCTTAAAAGTTCTCCACAAGTTTCTCTTGCTTTAATATCAAACTCACAAAAAACAGCAACGTCTTTTACAAATTGCTCTTGCAAATCAAGGTAAGCATCGTAAAACGAATTACTATCTGCCTTGATATTTTTCTCCAACGTTAAATAACGTTCATATAACTTATAATCAATTTCTCTTAAATGCTTAAACATAATTCAGCCCTCTTTAGTATTTTATACCAAAATAATCTAATAACATTTTATATTGGTCTTGACCAAAACGGCATGTTTCAATTAAATAGTTCTTTTCGCTCTTCCATTCACGAAGCCCACGATAATAAAGCCACTTGTTTGCATCATCTATATAAAATGGAATAAAGTTATTCTTTAAACATTGTTTAAATGCTATAAGACGACCAATTCTACCATTTCCGTCTTGGAACGGGTGAATCGTCTCAAAACGATAATGGAATTCAACTATATCTTCAAAAGCAACTTTTTTAATTGAATTATACCAGGCGATAAGCTTCTTCATCTCGGAAGCAACGTCGGCAGGCTTTGCAGTTTCTATACCACCTACTACGTTCGGTAAAGATTTATACTTGCCTGCCCCGTAAGTTTTAGCGTGCTCCGTGCCTTCTTTTAAGATTTTTTGCAAAGTTAAAATAAAATCTTCGGATAGCTCATCTATAGCATTATCTATAACGTAGTCAATACACCTAAAGTGATTATTCGTTTCAATAATGTCATCTATTTGAACGTTAGACGGCAACTCGCCAACCGTTTTAGTTTCGAAAATATAACGGGTTTGTTCTTCCGTTAATTTACTTCCCTCTATGTGGTTAGAATTATACGTTAACTTAATTTGCGTTTCGTGATAAAGCCCACCGCTAACCTTTAACTTCTTTTCTGCTTGTAAGGTTTTAAGTATACCGTTGTCTTCCACCAAGTCGATATTTTCTACGCCTAAAAACTCGGCTATCTTTTGTGCAACCTTATCGTTAATATTTTCACCTTTGCCGATTTTAGCAATAGTTCTTGAAGAAATACCAATTTCATTGCAAAGAGCTGACTTTGTAATGCCTTTCTTTTTAAGCAATTCTTTTAATTTAACTTCATTGATTATCATTTTTCACCTATAAAAACAAAATCTTTACTTCTTATGGTAATATTATACCCCAAAAGTAAAGATTTTGCAACAGTTTTTATGTTGATAGTAAAGAAATATTATTATCGTTTCAAAAAATATCAATAATGTTGTTCTTTTATTGCTTTATATGTATTCTTTTCTTCTTTATCATCCTAAAAGCGTGGCACAATCCCTGTAAGTGTTCAGGAAGATAACTTAATGCTTTTTCTTCCAAATCGATAGGAACGCCATAATACGCTTCGGCAATACTTCCTGCCATCGCGCCGATTGTATCAGAATCCCCACCGATACCAACGGCATTACGAATTACGTCTTCAAAGTTTTCTCCGTCTAAAAACGCAACAATAGCGTGTGGAATACTCCCTTCACAAGTCACCCAAGCGCCCCAATCGTCATACCCGTAATTCCCCATCAACCATTTAATAGCAAAGTATTTATCTTTCAACTTTGGATAATACTCACTCATTCTTTCGCGAATATAAGCCTTATCTTTGCCGATTCTTGCAAGATATACCGCCATAGCAATCGCTTCCGCGCCCTTTATTCCGTCGGGATGATTATGCGAAATTTCCGTCACCTTTTTAGAAAGCATTTTTACTTCCTCTTCCGTTTCAGCAACCCAACCAACAGGGCTTATTCTCATACCTGCCCCATTTCCATAACTATTATAAGGAACACTTCTTTCAAACAACCATTTATAAAACATAGCACCCCATCCGATTCTCGGATAGGGTTTAGCTATATCTTTCATTATTTGAGTAGTTAATTCTCCTAAATTATCGTAATTCCCTTTACTAAGCAGTAATGATTTTGTAACGGCAAGCGTCATTAAACTATCGTCCGTAAAACGACATCCGCTTGCAAATAACGCAAAATCCTTACCACGATTTCCATCTTCCACAAACTCAAATCTACTACCAACGATATCTCCAATAATTGCTCCTATCATTTACGCAACCTCCCAATCAAAAGAATTGTTTACTATAAATCTCTTCTTGTTTTTCCAATTAGATTGCTTACGTTTGGTCATTTCCATAACGGAAATACCATATTCTTGTTCAATATAGCGTATATGCGCAGGGATTTTCTCCGCCGTATGCCTTACGCTATAACTACACTGCTTTTTTAGTTTTCTTAAATCGTATAAAGAAATTCCTTGTTCAAAAACTTCTTTATTACTTCTTCTATATGCTTGCACAAAGAGAAAGAATTTTGTTCCTTGTGCCATTAAATAAAAGGTTTGTTCACCTTTTGCAGTGGTTGTACAATAAATATAATTTTTCATTTGTATCCTCCCGAAAAATAACTGTGCCACTTTAATAAAATAATTAGGGCGAGCCTTGTTCAAGCTCACCCTTGTTCAATTTAAGCTACCATTTTTAAGAGTTCGTCACGACTTAAAAGATGTTTCGTTTCTAATGCACTCACGATTTTATCGAATACCCCTTTATGTTCTAAAATGATATTCTTTACTTTTTCGTGCGTTTCGTTTAAGACTTCCACTCGCTTTGCAATAACTTTTTCGCCTTGCGAATCTGAAATAACCCCACGACGAGAGAAATCAAGCAAATACTCATATCCAAATTTACCGCCTTCGGTTATCATAAAATCAAGACTCATTATAGCTTGTCTCATATCGTTTGAGCATCCACAAGATGCTTCGCCAAATTCAATAATTTCAGCCACTCTACCGCCAAGAGCAATTGCGATATCGTCTATACCGTCATTATTTTTTGAGCAATAGATTTCTTCTTCGTAAATCATATGAGTATGACCTTTAGATTGACCTTGCGGAATAATCGTTGCCGTCGATAATTTATCTGGTTTTAAGTACAATGCAACGATTGCGTGTCCCGCTTCGTGAACTGCAACCAAATGCTTTTCGTTGTCCTTAATTTCCCCTTCTATACCGTGGAAAGCAAGTCTATTCATCGCCGTTTGGAAACAATCAAAATCAATACTCGCTTGCCCCCTTTCAATCGCAAGGATACCCGATTCATTTACAAGGCATTCAAGTTGTGCGCCTGAATATCCCGAAGTTACTCTCGCCACGTAATCCACGTCAAGACTCTTTTCCATCGTAATCTTATCGTAATAAAGGCTTAAGATTTTCTTTCTGTCTTCAAGTGATGGCAAGCCAATCTCGAAGATTCTATCAAATCTGCCCGAGCGAACGAGCGCAGGACCAAGACGACGAATATCATTACAAGTGGCAACGACCAACACTCCGTTTTCTTCCTTAAGCGAATCAAGTTCTTGAAGAAGAATTTTCATTGCTTTGTCGTTCATTTCCATATAAAATTCATCACGACAACCTGCAATTTTATCAAACTCATCAATAAGCAAAAGGCACGGTTTCATTTCTTTTGCTTTAGCAAATGCTTCTTGGATAAACTCTTCCGAATTATCTCTCGTGCAATCTGCCGCGCGAAGTTCAACGATGTTAATATGTTCGTCAGCAATGGACTTTGCCATTACCGTTTTACCCACACCGGGATATCCGTAAAGCAGTACCCCTTTGGGAATATGTACCCCACAATTTGCGTATTTCTCCGCATTGTGAAGAAAGTCTTTTAATTGTTCTAACTGTGCCACTTCTTTTTCGTAGCCTGCAATTTTAGTTTTCGTTGTAATCTGTTCCATTTTTGCCATCGGCAATTCCTCCGTAAAAAAATAGATATTGTAGATTATCTTTCCCGACCTCCTTGTCCAATCGGGATAGCATAACAAAAACTACTCAAAATAAAATACCCCTTATACTATGTATAAGGGGTAAAACTCTTGTTTATAATCGTATTATGGATTTTTGTTAGATTTTTGCAAATTTTAAGCCGTACAAATCGTATTCGCCATCATCTTTTGGAGCAACCTTTTGCATTTTTTCTTTGCTCATCTTTAACATACCCTTAAAGAGTTCGTTTTCAAGGAGCGGAGCGTAAAGATGCCAATTCTCTCCCGTAGTTTTTTCATACTCTTTCAATACTAAATATAAAATGTATTCTTCGGAAAGCAGTTCGTTTACTTGTTCGTTGCGCTCATCTTTCGTTTGTTTTATCCTTGTGTAAATAACTTCCTTTTCGTCATCGTCAGCACGCCTAAGTTCGCTATACAAATAGTCTAACTTCTTCTCAAACTCTTTACAAATAGCAACCACTTTATCTCTATGCTCATAAACGGTGGACGTGGATTTCGGCGCAGGCACTTTTAACATATTAGAAATAGGCATATATTCTATCTCTTTCTCTTTACCTTTTCGATAATCAATATCTTGAACGCTTTTATAAACGTATTCCATAGGAGTATTGTAAAAAGCATATTGTCTTTCTTTTACGCCATAATCAAAATCTATCTCTCTGAAGAATTCAGGAGCAACAACACTATGTTTCTTCGTGATTTTACTGATTTCTTTTGAGACGTTAACCTTATCGTATGCACGCTTTGCCTTATCTATTTCAATACCCGAAAGTACCGCAAGCTTACACACGTCTTCGTAAATACCTTGTATGCTTTCATAATCATAGCCACGGCTTAACTTGTCCCATAAAACACTATTTAGTTTTTGAGATAAATTTACTATTTCGCCTATCTTGTTTTCGCTCGTATTATAATCTAATTCCGAAAGGATTGGTTTTCTTTTGCCGTCAGACTCAATACTACATACGGGAACTTTGAACAAGTCTTTTTGATTAAACGCCGTCTCTACAATAAGTTTATCGTTCGTGATAAGCATAGCGTCCGAATCGTAATCACAACCATTTAAGCGTTGTTGAATATTCTCGCCTATCGCATTTACGCAAACGATATTCTCGCCCAAATCGAAATAATCCCAAATGCTATTTGATATATTATTTGTTGCGCAATATAAATTACCCATTGTAATATGTGGAGAACGCGCGCAAACCAACTTTTCGCCGTTTTCAAACTTTTTGCAAGCAATTTCGCCTTTATCCAAAATATCCGATTGATTATCCTTGTTATGTAAATCAAATTCGCCCGACAATGCTAATAACAATTCAGGTCCATTTCCAAACAATGTTGCATTTGTTCCCGGCAAGAGAATATGTCCTTGCTTTAATCTATCTTTTTGCGCTTTAACTACCTTGTCTCTAAAATTATAATAAAGTAAAGTATCCTTAAAATCGTAATTGATTTTCATTAAAGCAAAAATAACTTTACTTCTTTCTTCTAAACCGTCTGCCGTTTCTTCTCTATCTTCTTCTTTTTCTCCTTTATACGCTTTACTATAATGATAGCGCATAAAATCGTAATCTTCCCTAATCGTAGTTAAATAGTCTTTGCTTGGCTTTAATAATTTTTCTACTTGCTCTTCATTAAAACCCAAAGTGTTGATAAATTGATAACTACTTTGCACCATTTTACCGTCGAAGAACTTCGTGCGTTTATCGTATTTTACCACACCAAAGGTGCCATCCACCTTATCTATCCACTTGCAAATGTTACTTTCAGTAAACTTATTCCCCATAAACTTAAGGAATTTCATACTATTCGGTGTTGTCACCATAACGATTTGGTTTATATCCGTAGCAAGCGTGATAAAGTCCCTTGCTTTTAAGTCGGCAAGAGTTATATTTTTGTCTTTAAACCATTTTTGAAGTTTGGTCTTAAAACCACAAGACTTAAAGAACTTGTTACGAAGTAAAAGCATATGTTTATTGGCATAATTGCCACTAAATAAGCTTTCGTCTAAAAGACTTTCCCCATCCCAAATATCGTTTTTAATGGTTGCTTCTTTGGCAGTTGCAACCAAAGCGCCATCTTTTTCCTCAACACTTACTACTTCTTCAAAAAATTCACTTTTGTAATCAGGAATAAACAATATCCCGTTAAGTGGAATGTCTATCGTTCCTTTTAATGAACTTAATGAAAGCGATTTATATGCTTCCCACGATGCCAAGTCTCCCGTAGGCTTTAATCCACATTCACCCCATTTAGACATATGGTTTAAGAGTTTTTCGTTGATAAATAAGCATTTACCTTGACGAGAACTTCCGCTACTTCTTTTATAGCGAACGTAATGTACGCTGTTAAGATTAAAACCATTTTTATAAAAATGTTCTCTTAATCCTTTACGGTCCTTACGGTCTTTACTATTGTTTTTATTTTGATACGTGTATGTGAATTTTAAGTTGATAATCGCAAGAGTATATTGGTTTTGATATTCATCTTCAAAAGAGAAACTGTTTCTACATTTAGAATAATAGCACTTTTCAAGTTCAATTAAATCAAGAGAATAATCCAAAATGTTTTTGAATAATCCAAAATAAGCGTGGTTATTTTTAGAAGGCAATACATACCCTTTCTCCACGCCGTTTATCAATTCTTGTTCGTATACATCTTTCGCTTCCAACGAAAGAATATGATAACCCTTGATTTCCATTTGAATTTCTCCTTGCCTATATTATACAACATTTAACGAACTTTTTCAATCGAAACCGATACGCAAAGAAAAAGAACTCAGACACAAGTTCCAAGTTCCTTAATTCTTATTAAATTATCTCGAAATGTTTAAGAGCGTCTTTAATTGCTTCTACCATTTCAGCCGTTGGATGCGAACGCGGACGCTTTAATTCTTCTACAGCATTCGGTGCATCATACATAGGTAATCCTAAATCTCGTTTCACCTCGGCAATGTAAGCCGTATGCACTTTGAATCCGTACTTTTCTTCGATATACGCCTGTATATCTTTATAAGTCGTTTTCTTTTTAGGTTTTTGCTCGTTTAATTCTTCTTGAAGTTTTTTGAGCGATACTTGACCTTCGCCTTCACCGAACTCAACGTCAATGTTGATATGTTTTTCCGTTTTTTTGGACAAGCAGACTAACGTCTCCACGTGCCCCGTCATCGGGAACATATCGTACGGTTGAACAAAGTCAACGGTGTATTTGGACAGCAGTCCTGCCATATCGCGGGCGAGGGTGGCGGGACTGCAAGATACGTATATTATCTGCTTGGGGCTGGCTTGCAGTAAACACCCTATGACCTCGGGCGAACAACCTTTGCGAGGAGGATCGAGGACAACTATACTGTCTGACGTTTTCTCTCCCGAATATTTGGCGATTTGCTTAGGAAGTTCCACCGTGACGTCACCGCAAATGTTGGTTATCTTGTCTTGGTTGCCGTTGAGCTTAGCTAGCGTATCGGCGTTGCGGACGGCGTCGGGCACTATCTCTATACCCACTACCTTGTCGGCGTACTTGGCAAAGATATTACTCATTATGCCAACACCGCTGAATAGGTCGAAAACTACGCTATGGTTGCTCTTAGATATTATCTCGCCGACCTTAGAATATATCATATCCCTTACGCCGTCGTTGATTTGCATAAAGGACAACGGCGATACGCTTGCTTTGACTCCGAGAATCTCGCAAGGTAAAGTTTCTTGTCCGTAAAGCGTCTTGATACTCTTGCCGTAAATGACGTTGGTACGCTCGGTGTTGATAGACAAATATAGCGAAAAACTCAAACCGTGTGCCACAAAATCGTCAATCAGTCTAGTATAATTAGGAAGACTATTGCCGTTGACGACGACTACGATTGCATAGGATTGTCCCACCCTCCTCACGCAAAAATGTCTGAGGAGTCCGCAGTGAGTAGTTTCGTCATAGACCGAGAGGTCGTTGCGGTTAGCCCAATCCAAGAAGACGTCGATTACCTCTTGCATTGCTCTATCGTGGAGCGGACAATCGCCCAAAATATCGCTCTCCGCCTTGCCAAGAGGTACGACCTTGTGCGTGCCGTTCCTAAAATAACCTACCACAATCTTGCCGTCCACTAAAGTGATAGGCAGTTGGACTTTGTTGCGATAGCCCCACTTGATAGGAGACGCAATCGTCGGCAATACGGGGATATCTTGACGGCATTGCTTACGAATACAATCGGCTACTCTCTTGGTCTTGATTGCCAGTTGATGAGAATAGTCGATATGTTGCATTTCGCAACCGCCACACCCAAAATAGATAGGACAAAGCGGTGCTACCCTAAGCGGTGACGGCGTCAACATTTTGATAACTTTGGCGGTGGCAAATGCCTTTTTGTCCTCGGTTATTTGTACTTTGACTCGCTCTCCCTCAAGCGTCATAGGCACGAAGACAACCTTGCCGTCCACCTTGGCGACGCCCTCGCCGTTCATACCCGTGCCGACTATCTCGACTTGCAATATATCTCCCTTGTTCATAGTACTATCATAACATTTTGGAAAACGAAAAACAATAGAAACGAATAAATTGCACCCTAAGGCGCAAAATAAAATAGGAGGAGCTTATGAAAAAAAGAGGAACGCCCGCAAGACGTAGGGCAAGACAAAAGGATATTGACGATATGGCAATGAGCCTAAAAGACGAAGCCAACGATATCTATCAATTTGAGAGAGATATTGCGGACTTCATCACTCATCCAAAAAAATAAGTGGCGATATGCCACTTTTTTTGTTAATCGTCTAAATCTATATTCAATAATCTTTTAGTCCCAATAAATAATCGCTCGAAACGTCCAATGCAATCGCTATGTCGACTATCGTTTGCATAGGCGGTTCATTGTGGTCGTTGAGCCATTCGCAAAGCGTAGATGTCTGTACTCGTAACTGCGCCGCTAATTGTTTTTGCGTCATTCCTCTATCTTTGAGCGTTTGCTTTACCCTTTCTCCGAATATTTGCATATTCATATTATATAAATTTTAGTAAATAATATATTGATAATTCATAAAATATGAATTATAATTTAGACATTAAATAACTAAGGAGAAAAGTATGAAATACTGTCAACATTGTGGAGCGCCACTCAACGATAATGCGGAAATATGCACGAAATGTGGTTGTAGAGTCAAAAATAGTATAGAAGAAAACCTTAAAGGTAGTTTTGCATTGGGCTTTTTAGCTAGTTTTTTCTTTGGTATTATTGGCTTGATTATCGGTCTTGTTTGTGGTGGAAAAACTAAAGACGGCGCTGTAAAAGGATTTGTCGTTTCAATCATTTTATCAATAATTTTTGTCGTCTTGTACTTCGTCGTAATCGCGGGAATGCTCGATTACGGAGAATTGTTGGCTACGACAAACAACATAATTGCGTTATAAAATAAGAGAGGATTTCCTCTCTTTTTTGTTTTGAAATAGTTATGCAAACCCTTTATAAGTTGAACGATAGAGGGAAAAGTTCGCTGAGTTTGCCCTCAATCTTGTCGCCCTTGACGTTGAGTGCGACGATATATAGGTCGGAAAACTCACTGAGCACTTGCCTACATATTCCGCATGGTACGGGTATACTCGCTCCGTTGGATACCAGCACGATCGTACTAAACTTTCTCTCCCCTTCGCTGACTGCTTTGCCGAGTGCTACCCTCTCTGCACATAGCGTTGCACCGTAACTTGCGTTCTCCACGTTGCAACCCGTGTACTCTCTTCCGCTCTCGGTTACTAGCACGCAACC
Source organism: uncultured Clostridia bacterium (assembly GCA_937880755.1). Lineage (GTDB taxonomy): Bacteria > Bacillota > Clostridia > Christensenellales > UBA3700 > HGM11368. The sequence continues at coordinate 22,783 of CALGRX010000017.1, read as the reverse complement.
TACGGCAAAGCGAGAATACGGGCAATAGGCGTTGTCCATTGCGCCCTTGGCCTTGTCTATCAAATTTTGAGTATATTTTTCCATATTCTGACTCCTTATAATCTAAATTTAGACTCCTTGCAAGTCAAAGTCGGGAGTGTACTCGGCGTCGGCGCTGCTTAGGTCTTGTATTAACACGTTGCTAAGACCGAGTTTTTCGGCTTTGGATATAGCAAGTTTATATTCTATAGGTTTGAGTTTTCGGCTCAATTCCTCAAACTTTTTGCTCTCTCCGCAAGGATAGTATTGCCCCATAAGCGATACGTAATGACTATCGTCGAGATTGTCCTTAAGCCACTCGAGCACGCCGTAAGTATTGTCAAGGCTACCCGGCAAAACGAGATGTCTAACGCATGTGCCCTTGCGCATTATGCCGTCTTCGATTACACTCTTGCCCACCTGCCGTTGCATAATCTCTATCGCCTTGCTCGCCACCTCGAAGTAGTCGGGAGCTTGGCTATATTTGATAGCCAACGCGTTGTCGCTATACTTGAAGTCGGGTAGGTATATATCCACCAAACCGTCAAGCATACACAGCGTCTCCTCACTCTCGTAACCGCCACAGTTGTACACGATAGGTATCTTGGGACGGTAGATATTGAGCGCGTCGACTATTTGTCTAACATAATGCGTACCCGTAACGAGATTTATATTATATACACCGCTCTCCTCTAATTCGGCGAAAATATCCGCCAAACGGTGGACGTCTATATCCCTACCATAGCCACGCGACACGGAATAGTTCTGACAAAAAACGCACTTTAGATTGCAACCGCTAAAAAAGATCGTTCCGCTACCTCGGCTTCCGCTGATGAAAGGCTCTTCCCAAAAGTGCTTTTGAACCTTGGCGACTCTCAAGTCCTCGCCCATTCCGCAAAATCCGACCCTTTGGCTACGGTCTACACCGCAACGCCTCGGACAAATATCACAACGCATACACTTGCTCCACCACGTGGTCGGCTATATGCTCTGCCATATCTATCGCGCTGACACGATATAGCGTGCCAAAGTGCGCCGACGTATTGAGTTCGCACACCACCAATCCGTCTCGTCCGTATATGAGGTCTACGCCCACGTAGTCGGCTTCCACGGCGACCGCCGCCGACTCGGCAAGCGTCGCCATCTCTAGTGTGAGATTGATATATTCCATTCTTCCGCCTTGCTCGACGTTGGAACGGAAGTCGTGCTCGTTGCAACGCTGCACGGCGCAAATCGCCTTACCGCCAACGACGAACACCCTTACGTCCTTGCCGAAGCTCTCTGGGAGATATTGTTGCAATATCGCCGTTTCGCGCACGGAAGACATTATATTCTGCGCTTCAAATAGGTCTTTGGCAAGGAATACGCCCATTCCGTAAGACGACCGCGACAGCTTGATAACCATAGGAAAGCCGAGCTTTTCGCCCGCTTTGGCAACGAAATCCATATTATCGTAGCCGATATTGGGATAGGTCATAGGCGCGATTATCGTCTTGGGACATTTGACACCGCGCGCGGCGAGAGCAAGGTGCATACTCGCTTTGTCGTCGCAAATCTCGATACTGCTAGCACTGTCGAATAAACGCACGCCCTGCATCTCCAAGCTCTTGGCAAGCATAATATCCTTGTCCCACATTATGGCAAAATCGGGCTTGTCGGCTAAGTTTTCGCCCGTCACGTCAAGGCAAAATTCGTCGTTACGTCTAAGTATCAATTGCACGCCCCTCTTAGAAAATGCCTTGACGAGCATATCGTACTGCTCCAAGAGTTTTGGGGTGGAAAAATATCTGTTGACTATCAAATATCCCGTCATATCTCACCTGCAAAATAAGCGACCGTGGTCGCTTATTTTTGCGTTTATCCTCTTATTTTTTTGTTTTTTTTGCATACGGGCTGTCCTAAAACCTCACCCAAAATTATACTTTTGGCGAGCTTTTTGTACTCATCCTCGCCCAAAATCTCAACGGCAATGCTCTTGTGCTTGACGTTGCAGTCTTGCTCGTGTCTCTCTTGCATCTCCTTGTCGTAGTCCTTTGTCTTGGACTTGACGGAGGGTTGCATTACGGTGAGTTTGGACTGACGTTCAACTGTGGAAGTAGACGCCTTGGACGCCGACTTGACAGTAGAGGTCTTGGACGTCGTCTTCTTTCCGCTTTGAGTTGTTTTGCTCGTCGTAGTCACCTTGCGAGGAGTGACGTTGCTATATTCTAGCCCAAAAACGTCGTTTTGGCTATCTTTTGCTACGCTTGGTCGCATTGGCTCACTGCCGTTTTTCTTTTTGGCTTTGACCTTGGACTGAACGATGCTAACCCCGACGAACAAAACCGTCAAAAGTATCATCATTGCCATTGCGTATCCTGGCATTATTCTTTGTCTCCTTCGGCGTTGCCGCTAATTGCGTTGCGCATTGCGGTATCTGATTGCAAGTTTTGGAGATTGTAGTAGTCCATTACTCCCAGTTTGCCCTCGCTGAGCGCCTTTGCCATTGCCTTAGGCACTTCGGCTTCCGCCTCGATAACCAACGCCTTCATCTCTTGAGTTTTGGCTCTCATCTCTTGCTCCAAAGCAACTGCCATGGCTCTACGCTCTTCGGCTTTGGCCTCGGCAATTCTCTTGTCGGCCTCGGCTTGGTCCATCTGCAACTGAGCGCCGATATTTCTACCTACGTCTATGTCGGCTATATCGATAGACAAAATCTCGTAAGCCGTACCGCTGTCAAGTCCTTTGCCAAGCACCGTCTTGGAGATAAGGTCGGGGTTCTCGAGCACTTCTTTGTGCGAGCCTGCGCTACCTACCGTGGTAACGATACCTTCACCGATACGGGCAATAATGGTATCTTCGCCCGCACCACCGATAAGACGGGTGATGTTGGCTCTTACCGTAACTCTTGCCTTGACTCGAAGCTCGATACCGTCCTTGGCGATTGCCGCGATAGCAGGCGTCTCGATAACCTTAGGGTTGACCGACACCTTGACCGCATTGAGCACGTCACGACCTGCAAGGTCTATAGCGCGCGCAGTCTCGGGCTCGAGTACTATGTTGGCACTGTGCGCGCTGATGAGTGCGTTGACAACCTTAGTTACGTCACCCTTGGCGAGTACGTGACTCTCCAATTCGTTGATAGACAAATCAAGTCCCGCCTTTTTTGCCGAGATAAAGGCGTCCACAACTTGGTTGACTTTGATGCCTCTCCACTTCATACCGATAAGTCTTGCCATCGAGATTTTGACACCCGATACCAAAGCTCTAAACCAAATACGAATAGGTAATACCGTAAATATTATGGCGATAAGAATCAACAGTACGAGGACTGCGATTACTATGCCGACGATTGATCCCGCGCCAAGCGGCTCACACAAAAGTGTCATTATCAAATCCATTATTCATTCTCCTTGTTTTTGTATTCTTTGACTACGATTCTCACGCCCTCAACCTCGATAACCTCGACGAGTTGGTCTTTGTCAATAAAGTCGGCTTGAGAAACTACGTCGTACTTTTTGCCTTCTATCTCCACCGTTCCACTCGGTCTAAGGGCGGTAAGAGTGCTACCTTTTTGTCCTATCAAATAGCTAAAATCGCTAGTGCCTTTGCTGTAATCTTTGGACACCGCAGTGCTATTTTCGACAAAAGCCGTGCGAGATAACCAACCCATCTTGATAGAAATTAGCATAATCACCAGTGCTATCAGTAGTACTAGAGCTACGACGCCCACCATAACTATCAACTGTATGATAGGATTGCCGGCTCCGCTATAGTACATTCTTACGGCGATGCCCACCGCTACCAGTATTCCGCCGCAAATGCCAAAAAAGCCGAAGCCCGGTTGGAATATCTCAATAATGATAAATATCAGACCCAAAATAATGCAAATGGCAGGTATCCACCCTATCTCGGTGAAAACCAACGCCACTTCTTGCCAAAAGGTCAAACCTTGCGCTAAAAGAGTCATTTTGTCCTCCTTTGAAAGTCCTATCTTATATTATTATATTTTACACTATTATAATACGCATTTATCAATTTTGTCAATAGCGCCGTGAATACAATAAAACAGCGACGCAAATCGGCATAATTTGCGTCGCCAAAAATTCTATTTTGCTACTTATTGTCGCAACAAAATAATAGTCTTATTTGAGCATCTCCACGATACGCTTACAAGCGGCTCTTCCTTCTTCACCGAGTGGCAAGAAAGGACGTCTGCATTCTCCCATATCTATACCCATCTCGGTAAGTACGCCCTTCTCCATTGCAAATACACCGTATTTGATGAGCAAGCCGATAATCTCGTTGACCTCGGTTTGAATACTCTGAGCCTTGGCGATATTGCCTGCCTTAAACTCGTTGTAGATTGCGATAAACTTCTCCGCCATAAAGTTGTAGGTAGAACCGATACCGCCGTCCGCACCCATAGCCAAGCCTGCTACGAACATTTCGTCAAAACCGTTGTAGACGATAGGCTTGCACGCCATGGTCTTGAACTGTTGCAACAAATATAGATCGGAATTGGTGTGCTTGATTGCTATAAACTTAGGGTTGGCAAACATATCTTCCGCAAGCGCCTTGGTAAAGTTGAAACCGTTGGCGTTGGGGAAGTTGTACATAATCATAGGTATATCTACGCTGTTTGCTATAGCGTAGTAATGCTCCTTAATTGCTTGATAACTGAAACCGTAATAGAATGGCGCAACAGCCGATATTGCGTCGAAGCCTACGCTCTCGGCATACTTAGCCATCTCAATCGCTTGGTCGGTGGCTATCGTGCCTACGTGTGCAATGAGAGTTACTCTACCCTTGTTGACGTCGGCTACTATTTTGAAAAGCTCTTTACGCTCCTCTATAGTGAGCAACAAGCCCTCGCCCGTCGAGCCTGCTACGTAAAAGCCGTCGACACCCTTGGCAATGTTGAGCTCCATAAGTTTTGCTACCGAATCGGCGTTGATTTTGCCGTCTTTGTTAAACGGCGTCAACAACGCAGGGAATACCCCTTTGAATTTGTCCATATTGTTCTCCTTATAAAAATTGTTGATACGTATTGATTTATTGATATTTATTGTGCTTGAAACTTGCCGTTGAGAGCGCAATATACCGCTCCCGTCACGCCCGCCTTGTTGCCAAGTGTCGCACGGCCTAATTTCGCCGAGATTTGACTCTCGCAAGGCTCGCTCCACCGTCTCCACCACAAATCGCCAAGTTCTACGACTCCACCACCTACCAAGATAACGTCAGGGTGAAACTGCTCGTCGGCAATCTTGACGACCTCGGTAAAGTCGTCGAAGAAGCTAGTAAGTGCTTGGGTATACTTGCCGTTCTTGTTGCTAAATACTTCTCTTAGGTCGCTATTGCCCGCGCTATTTTTGAGTCCCGTAGCGGAAACGTAACACTCCACGCAACCCCTATTGCCACAAAAGCAAACTCTGTCGTCCTCCTCGTGAAGCGTGTAATGTCCCATTCTCGTATCTACTACCGAGCCTTCGTCAAGCTCTCTATCAACAAGTAGGCTGGCGCCAAGTCCCGTGCCCAGAGTAAGCATCATCACTCTATCGTAACCCTGACCCGCTCCGCAAAAACACTCGGCAACCAATGCGCCTACGGCATCGTTGACAACGGTGACTCTCCTGCCGAGTCGACTGCTTAGCATCTCGGATAACCTTAGTCCCGTAAAGCCCATAAGCGCGTCGGTAGCGTAGGTAATGCTTCCGCTATTCCAATCTACCGTACCCGCGGTGGCAACGCCTATCCTCTCTACCCCGGATAGGTCAAAGTGCTCGATAGCCTTGACGATATTGCCTACGATAACCTCCGCACCCTTGTCGCCTTGAGTAGGCGTAGAATAATTCTGCAGTATCGAATATTTGCCGTCTTCTACAGATATGAGCGCAGACTTGATGCTCGTTCCGCCTACGTCAACGCCTAACGTCAACATAAATCAAGCGCTCCTACGAACCGCTTGGTAATGTCGGTAGGACGGGTAATTGCCGTGCCTACTACGATGGAATATACGCCCGTGCGACTAACCTTGGTGAGTTGGTCTCTCTCCCATATTCCACCCTCGGCTATGATATGCGCCTTAGGAAACTTGACTACCAGCTCTTTCAAAAACTCGTAGTCGGGTATGCTTATGCCCTTGGTGGTCGGCGTGTAGCCTCTCATCGTTGAGCCGATATAATCGAAGCCCAACTCGTAGGCGTACTCGGCGTTAGCCATATCGTCTACGTCCGCCATAATCTCCACCGTAGGTGCGTTGGCTCTGATATAAGCAACTAAATCTGCAAGCTTTTCGCCGTTGGGTCTTGTCCTGCCCGTGCAATCCAATGCAATGACTTCGCAACCCGAGGTCAACAGCTGCTTGACTTCCGTCAAGGTTGGAGTTATGTAGACGGGCGAGTCGGGATAGACCTCTTTGATTATTCCTATGACGGGCAAGTCGACTCTACCCTTGATAGATTTGATATCTTCCACGCCGTTGGCTCTGATGCCTACCGCTCCGCCTTGCGCCGCCGCGTAAGCAAAATGTTGCATTATACCAAGCCCGTACAAAGACTCGCCTTGCACCGCTTGACAGGATACTATTACTCCCCTATTCAAATTAGGCATGGCTATTCTCCTTAATCCAATCAATACTTACTATAGTCCATTCAATATTTTCGTGCATCGTGCTTGGCTCGAACAAAACTCCTATATCTCCGCTAGGCAACTGCGCCATACTGCTATATACGAACTCTCCCTCACGCAAAGTAGCGCTATACGACCACGTTTTGCCCTCATCGTAGGACAGTCTGATCACACCGTTACGACGCTTTTTGGTGTCGGCGCCGTTGAGGAATACCACGCAAGGCTTGTCGCCGTCCAACGCATTGATGACTGACAACTGACAAATACTCTGCTTGAGAGTGTCGTCAAAGTGGAAGTCCGTCCAACTCTCGCCTCCGTCGTAACTGTCGGCAACGGCTACTCTCTTGCGATTGCTATGATTGCGCATAAAGAGCCTAAGTCCGCCGTCTTGTAGATTGATTAGTTGACTCTCGCTTAAGCACTCGTGAGGTAATACGCTCTTGTCCTTGTAATTGAATAGTCCTATTCTCTTACGACAATGGGTAGGGGTATCGCCCATCTTCCAACTATTGCCCCCGTCGTCGCTGTATATGACGGCACAAGATAGCTTTAGCACTCTGCCCTTGCCTTTGTTGTAGTATATCGGAAACACCAATCTACCCGCATACTTACCTCTCTTAATCTTGACGCCAACGCCGGGTCCCGTGCCGATAAAGTTCATATCGTCAGTCTTGACTTGGCGGTTGAGGCATACCGGCTTGGACCAAGTGAGTCCGTCGTCGTCGCTGTAACACAACATAAGATAGAAAGTTTCTTGCTCTTTGAATATGCCGTCTCCAATAAAAATATTGGACACGTATTGACTTTTTTGATATATATTGCCGTCTTCGTCTATATCGTAATCGGTGGCTTTTTCGCCTAAATACAGTTTGCCGTCCCTCGCCGTATATCTCTCACCTTGACCGATTACGTACCTATGTCCTTGCTCGTCCTCACCAACTCCCTTAGAGCAGTGGAGTATGCCGACGCCCGCAGGAGTGTGGTCGTAGAGCATAAATATCCTACCTTTTTCTTCGTCATAGAGCAAAGTAGGGTCAACCGCCGAGGAAGCGTTGAGCTTGCTCTCTCCGTATTCTTTAACGGCGACTATCTTGTCGCCCCAAGTTTTGCCCCCGTCCAAAGAACGTCTGACTACCTTGTCTATACGGTTGGGATTGTCGCCACCACCGTAGTACCTTTCGTCGGCACAAGCAACTACCACACCGTTATTCGTTACCACCACGGCAGGTATCCTATAATTGCCTTGTCCGCAGCTATCCTTGTCAAATAGTTTTGTAAATTCCATATTCACCTCCCTACCGTCATAGACCAACGGTAACTGTACCTTTGTTGCGGTTGCAACGACCTAATACCAATCTTTTTGCTGAGTTCCCTCTCCGGCTCGGCGTTGTCGGGAAGCGTAAGCCACGGTTCTATACAATAATAACCGCCCTTGTTTTCCCAGCTCCATAAGCCGAGATTTGGCGTTGCGCCTAAATCGAAGATTACCTTTACGCCGTCCTTTCGTACCAAATTGAAATGCGAAAAGTCCGCGCCCGTAAGAATGACGGTAGGGTATCTTTGCATAAGCTCTTTGGTCAACGGAAGCTTGCTAAACTTGTCCCACTTCTCTCGCCCTAATATATACTTGCCCTCTTGCAAAGTCAAGTTGTAAGGCTCTATCTCCTTGCCAAAATCGAGATAGTTGCCACTTAGGTCGTCACACTCGCATTGATCTACGCAAGGCAACGCCAAAGCGGGATGCGCTCCCAGCCCGAAATACATCGTCTTGTCGTCGACGTTAGTCACAGTCATCGTCGTAACGAGCGTGTCGCCTTGAAGTCTTCGAGCAACGCTAAAGTCAAATTTGTAAGGATAACGCGCTAGCGTGGACTCGTCGTAAGTCAAGCGCAGGGTCACGCTGTCTTGCGTATGCTCCGTCACTTGAAAAGTCGAATAGTCGCACAAGCCGTGTATGTTCATCTCGTAACGCTTGCCGTCCACCGTATAGTAGCCGTCTTTGAGCCTGCCAACGAATGGAAACAGTATTACGTCCTTATCCGTCCAACTGTCGGGACTGCCTTGCCACAACAGTTCTCTACCCCCGGTAATATCAAAAAAACTATCGAGAGTGCCGCCATCTTCGTCTACGATAACTCGCAATCTACCATTATCGATGCTTTTCATAATTCCCCATATCTCGTCTATAAAATATTATAGCACAACGTAATCGTAAATGCAATATATGTAAATAAAATTGTTGTCTCTGTTGCAAGCGAAAAAATATGAGTGTATAATAACTTCGAGGAGAATGATATGAACAAAAAATTACTAAATAAATATGCAAAAACCGTGGTAAAGGTGGGCGTAAACCTCCAAAAAGGCGACGACCTCGTAATCAATACCACCGTAGACGGAATAGAATTGGCAAGAGAAATTGCCGAGTGTGCTTACAAGGCTGGCGCAAAACGCGTCGATATCCAGTTGAGCGACGAAAAAATTAGGAGATTGGACTACCTCTATCAGTCCGAACAAGAATTGACTACGCTTCCTAAGTGGCTTATTGACCGTAGCAACGATATGGTGGATAGAAAGGCGTGTTACGTGGCTATTCTGGCAGAAGACCCCGACGCTTTCGTTGGGATAGACGAGGACTTGATTGCCAAAGTATCGCGTGCAAGACATATCGCACTAAAACGATATTACGACGCCGCAACGAGCAACGAAATACGCTGGTGTCTATGCGCCGTACCGAGCAAGGAATGGGCAAAAAAGGTATTCCCTAACCTATCCGCAAGCAAAGCGGTAGGCAAACTGTGGAAGATGATTGCCACCACTATGCGACTAGACAAAAAAGACCCCGTCAAAGCTTGGCAACAGCACAACGAGCGACTTGCTGATTTGAGCGAATACTTGACCAAAAAACAGTTTTGTAAACTTCGTTTGACAACCGAATTGGGTACGAATTTGGAAGTCGGAATGCCTGAGGGATATTACTTTAGCGGTGGACACGAGATGAGCCGCGACGGCGTGGACTTTACCGCCAATATGCCTACCGAAGAAGTCTTTTCGTTGCCTCATAGAGATAAGGTTGAGGGTGTGGTGTATTCCTCTATGCCTCTAGTGCACAACGGTAATACCGTGGACGAATTTTGGCTAAGACTGAAAAACGGAAAAATCGTAGACTACGGCGCGAAACAAGGGCTTAATACCCTCAAAGGTATAATCGAAAGCGACGAGGGAAGCCGTTATCTCGGCGAGATTGCAATAGTGCAATACGACTCCCCTATCCGCAGTCTCAATACGCTGTTCTACAATACGTTGTTCGACGAAAACGCAAGTTGTCACCTTGCTATAGGCGAGGCTTATCCTATGATAGAGGGTGTAGAAAATATGGACGAGGAGATCAAAAAAGAGCGCGGTATCAACACATCCTGCACTCACGTAGACTTTATGATAGGCACTAGGGATATGACGATAATAGGCGAAGATTGCGACGGCAACCAAACGGTTATTATGCAAAACGGCAATCTCGTGTGCGTATGATCGTTGGATAGTTAATACAAAAAAGCCGATACGTATCGGCTTTTTTGTATTTTAAGTTACTCATTGGTATTACATTGTTGATTGTTGAGCGTTACTTGCCGACAACGCTATCGTGCAGAGTTACCTCTCCGCTGTTGAGCGACAAGACACGGTCGCCACAATCTACGACGAGGTTTGCCTTGTCGTCTATATCGAGAACCTTTCCGTGATAACTCTTGCCGTTGAGAACGAAGTCGACGTCGTTGCCGATGAGCATCGAACGTTGTCTATACTCGCCTAAGAAATCGGCGCAAGTCAATTCTTCCGCAATAGCCATAACCTCTCGATAAATCTCGGCTATCAACAAGTTGCGGTCAAGGTCGTTGTCATCGTAGAGATAGGCTATCTTGTCGACAAGGTCGCTCGGGATAGGCATATCGGGTTGTTGAGCATTGATGCCTATGCCGACTATCACGCTATCCACGCTGTCGCTGTCCGCCCTTGCGTTGCACATTATACCCCCGACCTTTTTGCCCGAAAGATAGAGGTCGTTGACCCATTTGATTTGAAGTCTAATACCGCACACTTTTTCCACGGCTCTAGCCACGGCAACGGCAACTGCGGGCGTGATTAGCCCCGCTTGCTCCATACTGCAGCCCACCTTGACTGCCAAGCTCATATATATGCCGTAGCCTGCCGGCGAAAAAAACCTTCTGCCTTCTATTCTGCCTTTACCTGCGGTCTGTTCCTCTGCCACTACGAGCAGTCCTTCCACGAATTGAGCACGCAGTAGCCCCTCTATATAGTCGTTGGTAGAAGTGACCGTATCCAATACGACGACATCGGCACCGGTCATTTCTTGAAGTCTTGTTTGATTGATGGGTACGAATTTCATATTTACCTCGCAGTTTTTTTGTAGTCTATTGGGCGCCTAATATATCCTTTCCGTTACGACTATCGGACGCTAAGTCTAATAAGAAAAAATCGCTCTCGTATGAGAGCGACCTCGATACCATCGTTATGCCAATACCAAGAGTTTGTTCTTGACAATGATGGAAATCAAGTCGATAATCCAAAATAGTGGAGCGAGAATTACGTTGAGAACGATACCCAAAATATTTCTTCTCTGAGCTCTGATGATGATACCCAAAATAAGGTTGGTGATAGGGAAAATAGCAAGGATAATGCTGATGATATAACCCAAACCAAAATATCCGCCTGACTTGCTTGATTTTTTCTTTGCCATATATGTAATATCCTTTTTTTTTAGTTCTAATATTATTATATCGTACTCTTATCTTTTTTTCAATACATATCTTATAATTTTTTGGCTTTTTTTGCAACGATTTTGCTCGAAAAACGGCACGTATCTACCGCAATTAGTCTATGCTACTACTATTCATCGTAGATAACTACCCCCTCCAACGTCGATACTCCCTCTTGTCGACAAACAAAAGGCAAGGTTACCCTCGCCCTTTGTTGGGCAATTTAGATTACGATTTGTGAGTATCGTCGTGGCAACGTTTGCACTTAGTGCAATCGCCACAACACGTTTTGCCATTCTTTTTGGCTATTATGCGGTAGATGGTTACGCCTACTACGATAACTACAGCAAAAACTATTATTAAAACTTCTATCGCTTTCATACCTTTCTCCTAATCGGCAGTTTGATTTTGCCCTTGTTGTACAACACTATCAAAACCACGGCAACCGCTAACAAGGCCACGAAGATAAACGCCGTCCACCAATAAGTGCCTATGAGATATATTGCCATCGACACGATATAAGACGCACACAGCCAGTAAATTATCGTGTTGCGGAAAGCATTGTCAAAGTTGAGTTCCGCCTTTGCCGTAGCTACCGTCGCAAAGCAAGGTATAGTCAACATGTTGAAGGCTATAAACGCTATAAGCGCAGGTATGGTAACGCCCGTCATCTCAATCATTTGGACTACGCTATCCACTCCTTCGAGCGCGTCGTTAGCCACGAAGCCCGATACGATACAAGTGGCAAGCGTGCCAAAAGTTGCTATTACGTTTTCTTTGGCAATAAGACCCGTTACCACCGCTACCGCAAATACCCAACCGAATGCTCCTGCTTGCGAACCGAAACCGAGTGGCGTAAATATAGGTTGAACAAGCTGCCCGATGCCCGCGAGTATGCTCTCGTTGATACGCTCGTCCTCAAGAAACTTCCAACTAAAGCTAAAGTGAGATATAAACCATATCACTATAGTGGAAGCAAGAATTATCGTAAACGCCTTGGTGATAAAGTGCTTGGCTTTGTCCCACAACAAGAGCATGGTGTTTTTGAATTGCGGACGTCTATATGCAGGCAACTCCATTATGAACGGAGAACTCTCTCCTTGCATAGTGGTCTTGCGCATAAGTATTACGCTGAGGAGTGCCACCAATATGCCGAGCAGATACATAGCGTACGTGATAAGGTCTGCGTTGCCGACGCCAAACTTCATTACTATTGCGCCCGCTATTGCCGTCAAGATAGGCACTTTGGCTCCGCAACTGAAGAAGGGGATTACTCTAATGGTGGCAATCTTCTCCTTCTTGTCACTGAGCGTACGGGTGTTGATCATTGCGGGAACGGAACAACCGAAGCCCATTATCATAGGGATGAACGCCCTGCCCGACAACCCGAACTTCTTGAATATTTTGTCAAGTATAAAGGCAACTCTCGCCATATATCCGCTGTCTTCCAAAATAGAGAAAAATAGGAACAACACGAGTATTTGAGGCAAGAAAGAGAGTATCGAAAAGAGTCCGCCCAATATACCGTCGCACACGAAACCTATCGCCCATTCGGCAACTTCGCCACTCTCCATTGCGCCCCTGATAGCGTCGCCTATCGCCGTAGTCGCCACTTCCATCAAACCTTGCAAAACTACGCCGATGGAATTGATGCCACCGTCGCCGAACACACCCTCAAAAATAGTGCCCTCACACGATACCCAGCCTTCCGGCAAAAGTCCGCCGATAAACAAGAAGTTTTCGGAAAAAGTAAGGTGGAATATTGCAAACATTATTACCAAAAATATAGGAATACCCCATACTTTGTTAGTAAGTACTCTGTCGATTTTGTTGGCTTGTTCCATCTTGGTAACGGTCTGCGAATTGACGTTAGTCTTGAGTATGCCGTGCATTCTATCGGTGATAAATCTATATCTTGCGTCGGCAATGAGCGCCTCGAAGTCTCCCGCAAACTTGTCGTCTACGAAGGTCTTGCGGAACTCGTCTACCATTTTGGAGGCTTGTGGATGATTTTTGATTTCCAATTCGTCGCTCTCGACAAGTTTGACGGCGTGGAAGAGAGGATTGTCCACTCCCGCGCCTTGCATTCCTATCGAGCAGTCGCCGATGAGATGTATAAGAGCGGTATCTTGCAATACCGTGGTTGCGTTGCGCCCTATCGCGCACTCGCCTATCGCCGCTTCCATAAGTTCTTTGAGTCCTTGCTCCTTGAGCGCGGAGATAGGAATAACCCTAAGCCCCATTGCTTCTTCCAACGCCTTGACGTTGATTTTGTCACCGTTCTTCTCTACTTCGTCCATCATATTTAGAGCGATGACTATAGGAACGTCAATTTCCATAATCTGCGTGGTGAGATATAAGTTGCGCTCCAAGTTGGTAGCGTCAATTATGTTGATTACGCAGTCGGGCTTTTGGTCAAGAATAAAGTTGCGAGAAACGACCTCTTCGTCGGTATAAGGCGACAAGGAATATATACCCGGGAGGTCGATTATCTGTACCGGCTCACTCGCCTTTTTGTATACGCCTTCCTTTTTGTCTACCGTCACACCCGGCCAGTTGCCTACGTGAGCGGTAGACCCCGTCAACGAGTTGAATAAGGTAGTCTTGCCGCTATTAGGGTTGCCCACCAATGCAAACTTTTTCATTTGACTACCTCCATAACGATATTGTCGGCTTCGCACTTGCGCAAAGTGAGTTCGTATCCCCTGAGCGTAATCTCAATCGGGTCACCGAGCGGCGCTTTTTTGCGCAAAAATACTTCCACAGAAGGCGTCACTCCCATATCGAAGAGTCTACGCCTTATTCTTTTTTCTCCGCCTACGGATACCACAACGCCCCTCTCGCCTATTGAAAACTTGCTGAGCGGTTTGGTCTTCTTATCCTCCATAGCATCCTCCTAATCTATCGTATTATCGATATTCCAAAATATGAAATATCTTTCACATTGCGAGCAAATTATATCACCGCACTATTGCCTTGTCAAGCAAAATGCGAAAAATTCTTCACATTTTTTTACACTTGCAAACAAAGCCGGTCGGTGCTATAATAATAAAAGATAAGAGGAAAAAATGCCCGATATAATAAGAAAACCCGTTCAAAAAAGGTCAATAGAGACTAAGAAAAAAATCGTCGACGCCGCCTACGCTCTATTTAGCGAGGTGGGCTACTTCAATACAAATACCGCTGAGATTGCAAAGCGTGCGGGCGTGTCGACGGGTATCGTGTACGGTTATTTTAAGGATAAGAGAGATATAATGATAGAGGTGTTGGATATATATATCAACAGCGTATACCAACCAATATTGGTGCTATTTGACGACATTGACGAGGGCAACTTGGGCGACGTAATTACTCGCGTGATGTCCGCGGCTATTAAGGCGCATCAAGACAACGCCAATATCCACGAAGCTCTACATTCGCTAACTCATTCCGATAGCGAGGTGGCTAGGAAGTTTGACGAATTGGAAAACGACATCACTATGGTGTTGGTAGATAAACTATCGGACAAATACCGTATCGACAACCTCGGCGAGAGAGTTCACCTTGCTATGAATATCGTGCAGTCCTTTGCTCACGAGTACGCATTCGACCACCACAGTTATATAGACTACGACGTAATGTTTGGCTTGGTAAAAAATATTATAGGCGGTTTGTTTGACAAAAACTAAGCCGAAAATATACGAAAAACTCGATACGTATCAACAAAAAACACGCTACGACAAAGTAGCGTGTTATTTTGTTTTGATTATTACCACTTATTGTGTACCTTCTCGGCAAAGCCGAGTACGTCCTTAAAGTTGATAACTTTGCCGTCGTCCAATACCGCCTTGCCCGAAAATTTGCCGAAGACTTGGTGAGGTAACATACACATAAATTTGAGATCAAGTGGCGCGGTGCGGTCTAATATCGGATAGAAGTCCATCTCCAATCTGCCATCTGACGAGGTAAATCGCCAAGGCTTGAGATAGTCGATAGAATCGGTGCCATCGCCCGGAATATGGAATATGACCTCGTCGAGCTTGTGCGACAAACCGCGATAGAAAATCATATTTTCGCTGGCGGCATCGGTATTGCCGAAGCCGTAACCTATATTGAAGCCAAAGGTCGAGCCGTCCTCGAGCCTAGTCTGCATACTGCCCCAATACCAAGTGTTGTCGTACGTCCAAACTCCTCTTCCCCAGTCAAGCGTTGCCATACCGCCGTCTACGCCGATGGTCTTGTCGCCTATGCTAAACTTACCGCTAGCGGATAGACAGTTGATTTTGGCATTGTAATAGAAGTGCTTGGGTTTGTCGAAAGGCGTGGCGATAAACATACACTCCCTTGGATTGTCCGTGAGCGTTATATCAAAGGTCAAGTCCTCTTTGGTCTCGGAAAACTTAGGATATTTGCCGACGATTTTTCGCTCTTTGCCGTCGTTGGTTATGCTAATCTCTACCTTGCCCACTTTGACAACAACGTCACCCGTTTCGGGTGTGGAAGGCATATTGAATTTGCCCATTGGCAATAGACTGATTGCCGTGCGTGTAAAATGATATGGAAGAGAAAAATCGAGATAGCTGACGCTAATAGCTCCAACGTAACCCATATCTGCTACGGTGAGACACAGCGCCTTATCGCCCGCGTTGATATAGTAGTAATCCCACTCTTTGATACGAAAACTACTAGCCTTGATATCCTTGCGGTCGTACTGCAAAAGGTAGGTCTTAGAATAGCCCGGGGTGGCAACATTGCCTTGGCTATCAAGAAGTTTTGCTCGCACGGTATTTTCTCTCTGCATCGTTACTCCTCGGTTGTGGGTTCAACCTTATAATACTTGACTCTGTGATCGTCGAGATATTTCATTGCCACGTCGGACGGAATTGCCGTACCCAAGCCGTAAACGTTGTTAGGGTCGGTGCTACTCTCTATTCTGCCGTAAACCACACCGACAACCTTGCTGTCGGTATTGATAAGAGCACCGCCACTGTTGCCGTGGTTGATATTGCTGTCAATATATATAGAGTTGTAAGGTTCGTCAGGTTTGCCGGTAACTGCCAAACTTGGGTTGGCAATGGTGGCTTTGGCAAACAGTATACCTTTGCCCGAAGGGTTGCCGATAGTGAATGCCGTTTGACCATACCTAAGCCCCGTCGATGTATTGAAAGTCATATAGTCAAATTGTTTGCCCGTAGTATTGACTTTGAGAATTGCCAAGTCGAGGTCAGGGTCGTGAGCAATGAGTCTTACAGACACAAACTCGTTGCCGTCAACCGTCTTGACGTAATAGCTAGAGCCATTCGCCACCACGTGGCTATTGGTGACTACGTATCCCGCTTCGTTGACGAAGAAGCCGGCGCCCGTTGCCTTGTCGGTATATACCAGCACGGCTGCATTGATAGTATTGGCTGCGACTATCTCGGCGATAGAGCTACCCTCCAAGTCGGTGACGTCGATAGTATATCTGTTTTCGGTGGTCGTGCCGGTGTTGTTGAGCAGGTCAAAGAACATACTACAGCCCGTCATCGCCACGGTAGATACGACTACGAGCAACGCTATCGACGATATAATCACCTTTCTTTTCATACGATACACCTCCGTATCAGATTTCTTGTAGACTCCACCTCTCTACGTGGGTCTTGGTCTCACCCGGTTGTAGCTCGTAGAGCGGACTGAGAGTTTCTATCTCTAACATTATATTGTTGGTATAGCTCTCTACGTTGCACTCAAAGTCCGGATATCTCTCGCCTTCGAGATAGTCGAAGTCCAAAGTAAACTTAAGCCCTTTGGTCTTGACTGTGACGGCTTGCTTGATAGACATACCGACTTTGATAGGTTGTACGATATTCTTTTGTTGCAAAGTCACTTGGTCGTTGTCAATAGTTAGGCGCTCGTCTTTGACGTCGGTGTAAGGCCACAAAACGATATTGCGGTTGGCAAGAAAGCCCGTGTCCTCTTGAGATAGAGGCATATACGCCTTGGCGCCCTTGTCAAGTACCGTCAATCCCCACATAGATATAGGTAGGGTAACCTTGTCGCTGACGTTGGTGAAGCTATGTACTAACGTAATTTCGCCACCATCTTGCATAGTGATAGATATGCTCTTGCGTATACCCGTTGTAACCTCTGCCTCCGAAGTGAATACCGCTCCGCCCTCTACGTATTGCACGTCAACGGGCGCGTTGTCGGGATAGTAGGTGTCGATATACTCGGGCGACTTCCATAGACGGTGTCCACCGTAGATATGCCATATGCCCTTGCCTGCCAAGTTTTGGTCAAAATATTCGCCACCCTTGTTGATAAGGTCCTCGTGATCCTCGTACATTATGTTTTCTCCACCGCATTTGCCGTAAAAAATTACTCTCGGTCCAAGGTCGGTGGTGACGATGATTTCAAACTTGCCGTTGGTGATACGACAACAATTGCCATATTCTTTATAAGTCGTTTTTTCTACTTTTACCATATATTATCTCCAAAAATTTTTAATATAAAATTTAGTACATATATTATAACATATAAAGTCAACTAGTTCAATATCCCACAAAAAAATTGTTGACGAAGCGAAAAAAGTTGAGATTGCCACGTTTCACTCGCAATGAGAAACTATTTTATATAGGCTGAGATTGCCACGGCTACAAGTAGCTTGCAATGATATAACTAAGTTGTGCTACGCTCCGGCGCAATAACGAAAAAAGGACGGAGTGTTTTGAAGTGAACCCCATTTGGGACACTTCAGTTTCCCGTCCTTTTGATTGCTTTATTTTGAATTAGAAAATAAATTTGTATATGATTACGCTTGTGCGTTGTCGTCTTTGCCGAGCATATAATCCGTGGTCTTGCCAAACAGATTTGCCAAATCTATCAATGCTTGATAGCTTGGTTCTTTTACCCCTCTCTCCCAGTTGCTGATGGATACTTGAGATACTTGCATATATTTTGCAACGTAGGTCTGATTGTATCCGTTCAGGATTCTTTGCTCTTTGAGTCTTTCTGCAAATTTCATTTTTTTATCCTCCTAAAAGTTATTCATTATTTATTATTTTCCAAGCCGTTCCCTTTTCTTCGAAGCTGATTAGTGCTTCGGTCACGGCGTGCTTATCTAACGTTGAGGAATTGTCATATCGACCGAGAGCGTCGTCTACGTCGTTGACTATGTCCATCACTTTGAGATGAAAACAATCCAAAAACTTGCTGACGAACGGAAAACAAGAATAGTATCCACCGTACGCCCTCGTTATTGCAAATGCTATCACTTCGGCTACGTCCTTGTACGGCAAACCTTCCGTTACGCCGTCGTAACTGACGCCTATACACCTACCGTCTTGAAGAACGAAGTTGCCAAAATCCAAGTTGCCAAGTATATAGCCACCGCATACAGAATGAAACATCTGCATAAAGATTGCCAAACTGCCTGCAAGCGACTCGAGCTTGACCGTATCATCGCTCATAGTAGCCCCTAAGAACTCTTCTAGAAAACTCCTACCCTCGATATACTCGCAAATAAAATAGTTGTCGTATCTACTAAGCACCTTGGGTGCGTACCCCGTATACGATACCTTGGCCATTACGTCGGCTTCTTTAGACGACTTGGTCGCGTCTTCAGAAAGTTTGAGAATTGCCCGTCCCCCTTCATAATTGATAAGAGCGACGTGTTTGTTGTCACTTTGATAGGTTTGCAGTTGTTGATAACGTGCTATCATAAATGGCCCTTATATAATTATCATTTAAGATAGCTATTTTGTCAAGATATAGCAAAACTTTTTATTAAAAATTTACAAAATTGTCATATTATGACAAAATTATTGTTTATATTTTGTTTGGTTTTTTACTTATTTATTCGGCGCTTACGCTATAAGACGTTGACTAAAGATGATATTTGACGATCATCCTTTCTAATTGCGCCAAAAATTCCAATAAATTATCGTCTTGCGGGTGGTCTATTCTGGCATAGTGATTGGCCTCGGCAAAAGTCTTGTAGTATGCGTTTTTTAATTCAAACTTCTTGCTTGGCGTGTTGATAGAGAAATACTTCTCCAACAAATCGTACTTGTCAGAGCCCGAACACTCGAATTGGAAGAGTTCTAGTTCCCTATCACCCCACATGACGCCCATTGGATCTATGATTGCCGATACGGCGTCGTCTTGCACGATGACGTTGCCGATATTGAGGTCGCCGTGCAATAGCGACGGCGCTACTACTTGCTCGGAAAAAATATCGTCAAAATGCTCGTAAGCGTATTGCATTAGCTCGAGATATGCCTTGTCCAACAGCCCTCTATCGCTGCCGGAGTTTATTCTGTCCAACATTTGGCTTGACAGGTCGCGATAGAATGACTGCCAAGTAGGATACTGCTTGCCCGATAGATAGCCGTACGTCTTGTTGGTCACACCGTGCAACGCCACGGCTTGATCTACGACGTCCCAACCAATAGCGTCCCTCGTCGGTTGATTAGGCAAAGGCATCTGACCGAGATTATCGCCCTCAGCCCACTCCATAACCAGCGCGTTGGTATCTTGAGTTTGAAAAACGTGAAACACCGCCGGCACTTTGACAACACCCAAAGAGTGCATAAAGCCTTGCTCGCTAGCTTGCATAACCATATACTGAGGCTCGTCAAAGAGCTTGACGGACAAAACGAACGGCGCAACGGCTAGCGTCACCTTGAAAACCCTGCCGTAAAAGCCCTTGCCCGCCTCGTTGATTGATAGAGGCGGACAGTCGTATAGGGTTTGGATTGCAAGTTGTACCTTTTGCTTCATTACTTCTATTTTATTCTTTGTCTTTTGGTTGTTCATCCTCGATAACTTCCGCATCGATTACGGTTTCGTCGCTCGCGGACACGTCGGCTGCAGCCTCTTGTACCGTTGCAACGGTAGCAGGCTTGATTTGTACGGCTCTCTCGATACGGATAACGTAGATAAATATGCTTGCCAGTACCGTCGATACGCCTAATTGCAAGCAGTCCCAAGGCAGTTGCATAACGGCCGCGGCAACTTTACCCGTCTCCTCGTCACCCCAGAAGAGCGCTTGAGTGCCAAAATATCCGCCAACCATAAATATCCCGCCGACAATCATACTGACTACGCCGAGCGTGATTTTGACAGGGGTACGATACGGTTTCTTGCCCGCAACGAACTTGAACATAAGTCCTGCAACGAGTCCTTCGAGACCTTTGATGAATAGCGTAAACCACATAGTGAGAGGATATACGATGCTGTCGGCTATAAGCGAGCCTACGCCACCCGCTACCATTGCGGGGATTGGTCCCAGTAGGTATGCGGTGACGAATATCATCGTATCACCAAAATTGACGAAGCCCGTGCCTACGCTAAAGCCAAGCATAGTGCATACTGCGACGACTGCCGTCATAAGTGCGCAACGAACGATTGCTACAGTGTTGATTTTTTTCATAATTGCTCCTTTTTTTGGGCAACGAGCACTTCGGCTTTCTCGGTACTTTCACGGTCTGAAGGAATAAAAAAATCTTCCACTCAGAAGTGAAAGAATAACGAAAGAATTGCACGCCAAAGCAATGCAAATATCATACTCTTTCCCAGTCTGACTTTACAGGCGGTTGCGGGATCTCACCGCATCGGCTGTTGGGGCTGTTGGACTCGTCCGATACTAAGTCGGCATCACCACCGGTCGGCTTATTGCCTGCCCAAAGATATTTGATAATTGTATGTTAGCACCGAGGAAGTGGATTGTCAACGGTTTTTTGGACAATTTTCGGGCGATTTTCGATATTTTTTTCGCTGTCCAAAACGGCTCGATTTTATTATAATATCAGTAATTTTAACCTTGCTTTTGCTATGACTTTTGAACAAAAAAGAATCGTAAATCAGCTGACAAATAATCAAAAAAACTATCACCCTCTTAGTCGATATTAAGGCTTGATAAAACACCGTTTGGACGACAAAAACCCGACTCAAAACTAAGTCGGGTCTTGGTAGCGAGAGTGAGATTCGAACTCACGGTCCCCCGGGTATGAACCGGGTGCTCTAGGCCAGCTGAGCTATCTCGCCAAAATTGGTTGCGGGGGGAGGATTCGAACCTCCGACCTTCGGGTTATGAGCCCGACGAGCTGCCAGCTGCTCCACCCCGCGATATTCTTGATGCTTGATAATGATAATAAAAAAAACGACGTTTGTCAAGAGTTTGAGAAAGATTTTATAAAATAGTAGTCAAACAGTTATATTTTTGCCAATATTTCGTAATCTATTCAATACTATTATATTATCCAAAAACGACTTTATTCCGCTACTCCCGTCATTGTTTTGTACTCTAAATAGCCCTCTAAATTGTCGCTGTCTCTGACGATTACGCTATCTCTACCTAGCATATCCATAATCCCGACAAGCAAAATTCCTCCACCGACGATGAGGTCTCGGCGCTTGACTTCCAGCCCCGCAAAGCACCCTCTTTGCTCGATAGGCGTAGCGTGCACACGACGACAAAAATCCACTACTATATCCCTATTAAGTCGATACATATCGACAATTTTGGCATCGTACTCTATCATTTGCTCTTGCATAGTAACGAATGTCGCGGACGTACCGCCAATGGACAAAAGGTGGTCAAACTTAGGCACTTCGCCGTATCCTCGCAAGGTCTTGGCAACGTAGGCTTGCAACGCGTCTACGTCCTCTTTGCACTCGTCGTTGAGGACGGCAAGACCTATAGGCAAGCTCTTGGAATAAATAAGTCCTCTCTCGTCGCCGACGGCTATCTCCGTACTTGCACCGCCTATATCGACCACGCAACATACGCCCTCGGTGTATGCACCCAAAAATCCGATTTTCGCTTCGATTTGGCTAGGAAGAACGTCTATTTCTATACCACGCTCACGAGCTTGGAACAAAAAATCCGCTCTGTTGTCGGCTCTGCGCACCGCTTCGGTGGCAAAGAAAAATATCTCGTCCGCGCCCCACTTCTCAGCCGTCTTGCGATAGTCCGCCAACACGTCAAGCGTGATAGCCAAATTGTAAGTATCGAGTTTGCCCGTGGTTGCTAAGCCTCTGCCTAGTCCCGTGGTGGCGACGAACTTTTTGACACTCACGCCGTCTTGGCTAAGCATAAGCCTTACGGAATTAGAGCCTATGTCTACTACTGCGTACTTCATACCAAAATTATATAAAATATTTCTTTTTTTGCCAAACGCTTGAATACAAAAATACTTGCGTGGTAGAATTTTTGTTACTCCGCTTTCCTATATTATGAAAAAGTTATCAATTTTTGTTGACAATTACGCTTTTTTAATATAATATTGATTACGCTATAAATCTATGGCTCCGTGGTCAAGCGGTTAAGACATCGCCCTTTCACGGCGGTAACACGAGTTCGATTCTCGTCGGAGTCACCAAAAATAAGAATACTCTCGAATTTGGCTTTTTTTAGGATAATTGGC
>CALGRX010000016.1 GCA_937880755.1 uncultured Clostridia bacterium | reverse complement strand
GGGCTCGAACCTATGACCCTCTGCTTGTAAGGCAGATGCTCTCCCAACTGAGCTAAGCTTCCTTGTCAGCGCTCAATAAATATAACAAATATTTTGGTGATTGTAAAGAGTTTTTTCATATATTTTTGAAAAAATTTTTTTTAATGCCAAAATTTACGTTTTTTCAAAATATAATGGCGGAAATTAGACCAAAATCACAATATTGACTTTGCAAAAGTATATGATATAATAAGTATATAGGTGAAGATATGAATAATAAGACCGCAAAAATTATTGCAATAGTGATGAGTGCGATATTTGCTCTATTTATCTTGACGGTGATAGGGTACGTGATTTACGTCGCTTGTCAGTACGATAGGATAGAGGACAACCTCATTGTGCCTACGACGAACAACCAATCTCGATACGTAGAGCAGAACGGAGTTTATACGATAGTCACGTACAACATAGGTTTCGGCGCATACACGCAAGAGTTTGACTTTTTTATGGATAGAGGAGAGATGCTGGACGGCACCAAAGTCAGTGGTAAGGGCAGTACCGCCAAGGACAAAGAGACCGTGTTAACCAATACTAGCGGAGCAATATCCGGCGTCACGGGTGGCGACTATGACTTTTTGATGTTCCAAGAGGTGGACACCGATTCTACGCGTTCGCATCACGTCAATCAATACTTTATGCTTTCCGAGGCATTCGGAGACGTTAGGGGAAGTACTTTTGCCAGCAACTTTCATTCGGCGTACCTTCTCTATCCTTTCCACGACCCGCACGGTCGCAGTAATGCAGGTTTAGCTACATTTAGCAAGTACAATATATCCAACAACGTGCGCAGACAATACCCGGTAGACAAGGGCTTTGGCAAGTATTTTGACCTAGATAGATGCTTCGTGATGTCGTCTATTCCTCTATCCAATGGCAAAAGCCTCACTCTCATCAACAGTCATATGTCGGCTTACGACAAGGGCGGAAAGATAAGAGAACAACAACTTGCCCTGCTCAACAGAGTGCTTGCGGAAGAGGCGGAGAAGGGCAACTACGTGGTAGTCGGAGGAGATTTCAACCACGATATAGCCGATAGTATCAATCTATTTACCACACAACAAAAAGTACCCGAGTGGGTATTCAAACTCACTAACGACGACCTGACTAGCGGATATAAGTTTGCTACCGCCAACAACGTGCCTACTTGTCGCAGTACCGATATGCCGTATACCAAAGACGTCAACTATACGGTAGTCGTGGACGGCTTTATCGTGTCGGACAATATCGAAGTCAAATGGGTAAGAAATATCGATACCGACTTCACGTACAGTGACCACAACCCTGTAGAAATGAGCTTTATGCTCAAATAATTACGCCCGACCTTTTGGTCGGGTTATTATAAATGTCGACGTTTGACCAATCAAAATCTTGCTCGGGGAGGGGTATATATGGATAAAATCACCGACAAAAGACCAATGGTAGCGGTATTGTTGGCATTTTTGCTCGTCGGTATATTATTGTCTATGCCTATTGCGGTAGCGGATATGGGACCATAGCCTCAAGCAACTTTTGACTTGGTTGGTACGGAGAATTTGGGCAATTTTCACCTGATAGTCTTTTATGATCAAGGCAATTATAATGAAAGCTTTGTTGACGACGAAGATACCTCATACGAAATTTTGAACTCTAATACCTATCCCGACCTGGATGATAAGCTTATTTACAAAAATCAAAGCGGTGATTTACATATCGTGTATAGCTATTATGCACCGGAGAATTTCGTATTTATGTTTGTATCCGAGGACTATAGCAAAACAATAAAAACGCAAGTGATAGAGCGTAAGTATTTTGAAGGCTTTTATACGATAGATTTGCAAGGAATATCGTGGGACGAGTGTGAAGACGGACAAGTCGTCGGCGAGTGCAAGATAGACTATAAGTGGTGGTACAACGTCGTATCGACGCTTGCTCGTATGCTTGCCACAATGGCTATCGAGTGCCTCATTGCTTTGATATTCATAAGGAGCAAAAAGGACTTTGCCTTTATCGCAATAGTCAACCTAATATCCAACTTTTTGCTCAACTTTATATTGTCGCTCATTGATTTCTTCGCGGGTTATCAACTATTTACGTATATTATGGCGTACGTATTCTTTGAAGTAGTCGTCATAGTAGCCGAAGCCGTAGCATATTGCAAAAAGATGCCTCATATCGTGAGATACAAACTTGTACTATACGCAATATTTGCCAACCTTATCTCCTACGCGGTAGGTATGATGGTAGGCTTGCCGATATGGTCGTGGGTATTTGGATAAACTCTATAAATATAATAATATAGATATAATTATTAGTAAAAACTTTAATCAAATATAAAGCGTATCGCTTGATACCCGTAATGCAAGTGCAACTGCAATCAAAATATAAAAGATAAAAAACATTTTCGTGTAACAAAAACGCTCTTTTGCCACCTATATATGGTAGAGAGCACTGCA
>CALGRX010000015.1 GCA_937880755.1 uncultured Clostridia bacterium | reverse complement strand
GGAGTCACCAAAAATAAGAATACTCTCGAATTTGGCTTTTTTTAGGATAATTGGCTTGTTCGAGAGTGTTTTTTTGTATCAAAATCGAATTTTCAAAAATTCTTTGTGTATCGATTTGTGTAGCTACTGTTTGTTCTTGGCCAAGACGTTGGCTTGCTCGAGTTCGCTGCTTATATGGGTATAGTAGGTCAACGTTGTTTCCACGTCGGAGTGTCCCATCCATATTTGCACCTGCTTTGGCGATATCCCAGCTTCGGCGCACCGTGTAGCAAACGTATGACGTAACGTGTACATAACTCGGTCTAATCCTACGTCCTGCATTATCCTTCGATATTCCATATTGAGCGTGTTTTTGCTCTTTCTATCAAAATCGAATATCAAATCCTTGCTTACGTCTTCCACGTAACGTTGCAGCAATTCCTTCGTTTGCTCGAAGATAGGCACTCTCCTCACGTTGCCGGTCTTAGTTGACGTAACGTCGCAAAAATCGTCTAATGCCTGACATACCTCGATACAGTTTTCTTTGATGTCGCATTTTCGAAGTGCTTTTGCTTCTCCCGGTCTAAGTCCTTCATATAGCATAAGTGCAAATGCAAGCCAATAATTCGATTGTTTCGCACGCTGCACAAAACGTCGTTCTTCTCCTGGTGTAAACGATTCTCTCTCCACGCTCTTTGGTTTAGGTAGTTTTAGACCTGCTATTGGCGACGATTTGATAATACCGTGCGTAACAGCACTTGTAAAAAAGTGGCTTAGCCATAGTCTAACTCGGTGGCGCTGTTGATCATAACCTATCGACGATAAGAACGTCAAAACGTCCGTCTTCTCCACGTCGGCAATTTTCTTCTTCCCGAAGGTGTTCTTTATCCAATTCTTCCAAATGTTCTCGCACGTTCTCAACGTGGATCCTTTGATATACGGTCTTCGATACACGTCGATATATATCGGATAGAACGTAAGGAACGTCATCGTCCTCTTTGGCTGTTCGAGTTTCTTAACTCTCTTGACGTCGGCTTTGTACTGCGCACCGTCTAGATAGTCTTTTAGCTTGTTATAGCAATCTGTCCGGGTACGTCCGTATATATACTTGTAGTTGTATTTGTCCAATTTTTTGCCTAGTGGCACTCTCGCATACCACTTGCAATACTTATCACCTCCACGTGGTCTTATTTCTACGTTGTGATATTTCATATCTTGCTCCTTCGAGCATACTGAATCGTCTTGCTGCGCTTCTTCTCTTGCCTCAAGATAAATAAAAAGACTCTCCAAAAGCAACGAGAGTTTCTCCATAGTATCGGCAAGTTCCTGCTTCATCTTAAGTAAATAGTCTGTCATAAGCACTCCTGATATTTCGATGCTTATATATTACGCTAAAAATACCTAAGAATTTTAAGTAATTTTTGCCCAAAAATTACTTAC
>CALGRX010000014.1 GCA_937880755.1 uncultured Clostridia bacterium | reverse complement strand
CACATACAAGGAGTATGCTCCCTGCACAAAATCCGCGTACTTCTTGTCTTACTCGTATCTACGCCGTGAGAAATACCACGAAACGGTGGAAGGGTTGTCAAAACTTTTACTCAATACCCCACCCGACTTGTCGGGTGGGGGTTGCCCTACTGTCATTGCGAGTGAAGGCACCTGTGCCGAGGCGTCGAAATCTCAAACAATACGGCACGAGATTCCCACGGCTACAAGTAGCCTCGGAATGACATAACACGCAATGACGTTCGGCGGTACGAAACGTGCCCGCAATCTCAATCCTTCTATGCAAGCAGTTGCTTAGCCTCGGCTTTACATACCTCGCAATAGTCAAAATATGCTTGGTATTCCTTCGTTTTAGTTTCTTTTTGTCTAAGAATAGCCAATTCTTGGCTAAGCGTGTATCTTTGTCTTATTCTACTCTCCACCAAACTCTCGTATCTTGTCCTATCGTACTCGGCTTGCTCTTCGGCGGTAAACGGTATATACACTTGTATCTCTTCGACTTCTTTTGTTGCGGGCTTAGCCTCGATATAAGGCTGGTCTACCACCCACTCAACATCTTGTCCACCGTTAGGGTATGTTGCGACAACTTCATAGTGTCCTATCTCTTCTTGCCCCGCAACGGCTTGAATTGTCGTAGTAATAGTATCGTCAACAAGTCTGCCTTTCGATAGGTCATAGGTTGTCAATTCTTGCGTTTTATCTTTATTAAATACTCTCATTTCTCTACTTTGCCTCCTTTATGCAGTGCGTTTCCAAATGTACACGGTCAAATACGGCGGCATATTATTATGCGCTTGTCCGTTTCCGGTGCTATTCGTATTGGTATACTCTTGTGTAAAAATCGTGCCATTACTTCCGGCAACCCACCAAGTGTCTCCGCCTGTTTTCATTCTATAATATTGGTGCGAGTGAGTTGGCATTTCATCTATAGTCAGAGTATGCGTTGCGCTACCGCCCGTCGCGCCCGCGCTATAGCTGTCGCCGGCGCCGAGCAAAAACTTATCCTTTATTCGCTCCCACGTTCCGCCGAATAGACTTGCCGGACTTGTCGAACTAACCGACATATATATACTGCCTACGCTGTATAGTTTTTTTAGAGTACTGATTTGACCTTGCAAGTTTTGCTCCACTTGGCTGAGAGTTTGTTGTGCCTGTTCGACTTCTTGTTCAACTTGGCTTAAGTTTTGCGTTGTTTGACCTAGTTGTCCGACCGTTTGTACAACGGTTTGCTCCAACTGACTGCTACGGGTTTGCAACTCTTCTATTTCGCCTATGCAGTCCATACCGCCCAAAGGCTCGACCAAATTGCCGAAGTTGTCGTTGAGTTTATAATTCTTATACGCCCACCAAGGCACTAATATTTTAGCGTTGCTATTAGAGTTCAACGCAAAGCTCGTCGCCACGGCGCATGGTGGGTCGGTTGCATAGATTACTACTTCTAAGCCGTCGGTGCAACCCCAAAAAGCCTTATCGCCTATGCTCGTCACGCCGTCCGGCAAAATAATTTTGCTCGCCTTTGCTCCGCAAAAAGCGTAATCGCTTATGCTCCTCACTTGCTCGCCCAAGTATATTGCGTTGGTGCTTTGCGCTCTATCTCGGCACACACCTACTACTCTACTGCCATTTTGGTCACAAAAAATACCGCCTATCATAACGGTATCCTTCCCTCCAACGATATTGCCAAAGTTGTCGGCACGCAAAAATGCACAATCTGCCAAGCCTATCGGCAAATATAGAGTATTCTTGGGCTGCGTAATCTCAAACGCCTCGGATACTTTGTCGGTAACAATTCCGTCAAGACTATACGGCACGTATATATCTTGCGCCTCTCCTTGATAGTCCTTAACTTGCCCTTGCTCGACAGTCAAGCCTATACTCTGCACGTTGGCAATCAAAGTGAGTTGTCCTTGCAACTTGTCGGTCTCAAAGTTCCACTCCTTGCCGTCGGCGGTAACCCAACCCAATAGTTGCTCTTGCTCCGTCAACTCCACGGTAGGCGGAGTGATGAGGCTGTTGCCCTTGTAAACTTTGGAATATCTCTTGTCGTAGAATACGTACTCTACGCCAAAGTATTCAAAGTCTTCCAACACTTGTCCGAGGTCGTTTTTGATAAGGTTTTCAAAGTCGTTGGCAATGGTCTCTTTGACATCTCTCACGTAGTCGAGTTCTTGTTGCAACAGCGTGAGAATATTGGGCGTGTCGCTTAGCGCGTTGTCCAACACCGAGAGCGAGCCTTCCACCGAAAAAGCCTTGGTATTTTTGCTGATTGACTTGAAGATTATGTTGTAATTGTCCTTGGCATAGCCCGTCAATTGCACGTCCACGAAACCCGCGTACTGTGTAAGATTGTTGGGCACGTCAAAGACTAGTCCGTCGTCGGTGTAAGTCAAAATCTCCGACACGTATTGATTTTTTGGCACGTTTTTGGTGTTGTAACACACGAATTCCAGACAATAATTGTAGTCTTTGCAATCAGGCGCGTTGCTTACGACGACAATTTTGTCCGCCAAATGATTGTGTTGCGCCAGAGTGTAGTTGGCCATAGGCGTAAGCAAACCCGTCTGGCTATTGTATTTTAGATTGATAATCATCGTCTCTCCGTTGGGGAAAAAGAGCAGAGGTGACACTTATATTGTATCACCTCTGTAAAGGGTTTTTGCAGTTTTATGGACATTTATTTTTTCGTCAACACCTCTCAACTGCCCTATTTTCGGACGTTTGCACCGAAAAAATTTTTTTGAAAATATTGCGACTAACAATACTAAACCGACGAATATTAGTGTGTTTTGATATTGCTATAGTTGCCTAACCGATGCGAAACGACAACGGGTATTCAACGTTATGCCAATTAGTTGCAACAAGTTGCAAGCAACGATTATTCTCTCGTTTCGTCAAGGTAAGTGGCTTGCATATCGGCAACGTTGGTAAGGCAGGCTATCGGATATTGTTCGTATGCTTTGGACAAACTAAAATCTCCGCCTACTACACGCTTGTCAAATCCGCCCATGTGCCAGTTGATAGCCATTGCCTCTTCTCTGGTTAGTCTGATGAAGCCGTTGATTATGTACACCGACTTTTCGCCGTGTCCGTACGGCAAGTTGTCATCTATAGCGTAATATGGCACCTTTTCCCAATTGCCGTCCACTTTGACGTTGCGCATCTCCACCTTATACACGTTGACTTTGCATAGGTCGTGCAACAGTCCGATGATTGCTATACTCTCTTCGCTAGCGTTGATAAGGTCGGGATGAATCTCTCGCTCTCTCTGGACCAAGTCGCGCAATCTAAAGTACACGTTGAGGCTGTGCTCCACCAAGCCTTGCGGTTTGGCGTTGTGGAACTTGCTAGACGCGGGCGCTTCAAAAAAGTCCGACTTGCTCAGCCAATCAAGCAACTTATCCGCTCCCTCTCGCTTGATATTTTGATTGAAAATTTCGATAAATTGTTGTTTTGCGTCCATAATTTTCCTTAATTTTTCTTTTTATTTTTGTTTTGCTATCATTACACGCTTATAGTATTGTGTGGACTTTTTGAGTAAAAGGTAGGTCAACGACCTAACTATACACTGCCAACCATCTTACCAACAACCGCTATAATCGTGTAGTCTATTTGGTCGTAGAGCCAAAACCTCCGTTGCGTACCGTGGTCACTTGGTCGTCAAGCGTAATGCCGTATGGTAAAAATACGCCTTGCGCAAAGCCTGTGCCCTTGGCAATATGTACGGCTTTACCTTGCAGTCCGCAGTTGGTAATTTTGCAAAAAATATGCCCTTGATTGTCGGAATAGAAGTAGTCTCCGTCTATTATGCCTACCGTGTTGTCGAGTTGCACGCGATACTTAAATCCAAGTCCGCTACGAGGGAAAATCATAAGTACCCACCCCTCTTCGATAGATACTCTCACGCCCGTAGGCACGTTGATACTCTCTCCCACCTCTAAGTCTATATCGAATGGCGCAAAAAAGTCGTAGCCTGCCGAGTGCGTCGTCGCCCTCTTAGGCAAAACTATATCATTCCAAACGCCTTGGGCTTGCCGAGCCTTGTCGGCGTCAAAACTCTTGATATACTCTTGTAAGTCTACCTTGTAAAATTTGGCTATTCTCTGCATAATTTTACTTTGCTCCCTTCTCTACGATAAGCTCGTAAATCTTCTCGGCAAAATACAAGTCGTGCACCGCAATGCCTATATTGTAGGCAAGTATTCTTTCTTGGTCGTTTTCTCGACCTTTGACAAGACCGTTTTGCACGTCGCAAACTTCGTTGAAAGACTTGAACTTGTCAAAGTATTTGAACCCCGCGATATGCGAATAGTCGTCGCCGAAAACTTTGTCGAACGTCAGGTCGCAATTTTGGAAGCCCAACGTGTGTATAGGCACTATCAAACAGCCCTTTTTGTAAACCTTTTCGTCACAAAAGTCGCCTTCGGCAAAGGTGATGCCCGACACGATAACGTCGCTGTCTTGCATAGTCTGCTCGTAAGTGTCGCACACGACGAAGTCGTAGTTGTCGTAATCGGCATACTCTCTTATCAACTTGTCGGCGTGGTCTTTGTATTTGAAGACTTTGATTGTCAGAGGCTTGTTGCCGTATATCTTGCTAAAAATCTTGAATGCCGCCTTGGTGACGTTGCCAAGTCCTATCAAGGACATTACTTGAAAGCCCTCTCTGGCAAACAAAAATATCGAGTGCGCGGCTACCGCTCCCGTCCTAAGCGTGGTTATCAAGTTGGCGTCCATAACAGCCTTTAGGTCTCCGCTTTTTAGATCGTAAAGCATCAAATTGCTCTTTAGGCTCGGATTGTTGTCGGGATAACGATTGACGAGTTTTACACCCGCCACGTTGCTGTCGGGTAAAATGCAAGGCATAACGTTGTAAAAGATATGTCCTTCCATCTTCATACTTATCTTTGCCGGCAGGATAGCCGACTTCTTGGATATAATCATATCCTTGACCCACTCGTAATACTGTCTTTCGTCAATGCCGAGCGAAGTTATCTCTTCATCGGTTATATAAATCATACCAGCACCTCTTTCATCGCCTTGATGATAGCGTCGTTGTCTTGCTCGTTTCTTATAGCAACGCGCACGAAGTTTTTGCCCTTAAAATAATTCTTAGAAGACAAATCCTTGACAAGTATATTATAATTATTAAGCATACGCACGCAAAATTCATACGAGTTGGTGCCGCCGAGGTCTATCATAAGATAGTTGGCTTGCGACGGATATACTCTGATAGAATTGACGTCTTGCAGTTCACGAATAAATCTATTACGCTCGTAGGCAATGCTGTCGCAAGCCTTGGCGTATTGAGAGGCGTATAGATTGTAGATTTGCAGATAGTATTCGGCAAAACTGTTGATATTCCACACTTGCATCAAGGAGCGAAGCTCGCTCAATATCTTGGCGTTGCTACTTGCCAGCACTCCCAGTCTTAGCGCAGGCACGCCGAAAGACTTGCTGATACTCTTGACGACTATGAGGTTGTCAAAGCGATTGAGTACGTCGTTGTTTAGCAACGTATAGCGCTTGTCGGGGTCTGCAAAGTCAATAAAAGATTCGTCAATTACGATACCTGTATTGAGTTTTTGAGCTTTTTCACATAGCTGTTCCACTTCTTCTTTGGTCAACAAGTCACCGCTTGGGTTGTCGGGACTGACGAGGCAAATATAGTCGACCTTGCCACACAACGACGTGAGATAGTCAAAGTCGTGCAGATAGTCGTTGCGAGAGTTGTCGATAGGTATCAACTCGCAATTGCGGAAGCACCTGACGTATTCGTTGAAGGTAGGAAGTCCTACGGCTACCTTGCCATTCATCCACATACCCAGTACGTTGATGAGTTCCGCCGCGCCGTTGCCCACCAAGATATGGCTCTCGTCCACACCGAAGATGCGCTCGGCATTCATATTTTGGATATTGAGTCCCGAAGGATATTGGGTGAGCAAAACAGGGAATTCTTTTTGCATCTTCTCCACCATTTTTTTAGGTGGAAAGTAGGGATTGACGAGATAGCAAAAATCCAACATCTTGCTATATCTCCAATAACCGCCGAACTTGGATATGATGGCGTCGTACTTGCGCTTGCCTGTGCTAAACAAAATCGTGGCGATATCCAAGTCTTGCGCGTCGTCAATCTCGTACCAAGGCATATCGTCCATATAGAAGGCTTTGAGCGTCGCTTTGGATAGGTGCGACACAACCTTGAGCGCCGTCTCGTAATAGCTGTTGAGTCCGTAAGCCTTCATATACGCTTCCAAGAAAGGGAAGTAGATATTGGTGACGAATTGAGGAGAAAACTTGTACACGTTGACGGTCTTGTAATACTGCTCGGTAAGGCTAAGGTCCATATCCACCTTTTCGATAAATTGAGTGATATTGTCCTCTCCGTCGCAGGTGACCACCGTACCGTCCATCCAAGACTCGTACTTGGCTACGACAGCCATATCTCTCTCGGGACTCTGCACGAGTTTTTGGATAAGACTGCTGTCGAATATCAAATCCGACTCCATCATAATGGTATCGTCTTGTTCGAGGTACTCCTTAGCCATATAAAAAGAGTAGATATTGTTACTGGTGGCGTAATCCTTGTTGTCGATGAAGACGAAATCTATAGGACTGTCCTTGTACTTGTCAAGAATATAATCTCTGAGATTGTCTCCCTTGTAGCCGATGACGAATATAAACTTGTCGATACCCGCCTTTGCCACCGCCTCTATAGCTCTGTCTACTAGTTTTTTGCCGGCAACTTCGAGCATACATTTGGTATTGTTGCCCGTAAATTTACCCAGCCTTTTGCCCATGCCTGCTGCCAACATCAACGCTTGCATCGTATTACTCCTTTTTCGTCGAGATATTCTTTGTAAGACCTTTCCGGATCAACTAAATCCGCCAAGTGAGTGACGCGCTTTTCCTCGGGCGGCAACGTCATGTAGTCGCCATATACAGTGGATAAATATCCGTCGTAATTGACTATGCTCCTAAACTTGCGACCCTCGAATTCTACGTCGGTATACTCTTCAAACCACTCGTATGGCATAATCTTATTTTTCTTGATAATATCCGCCGTAGTGTATCCGGCGTCGGTGTCGTTGTAACGCTGATAGATTTTATCTTCCTTGGCCATTATGTTGTTGTATCCCCAGATGAGACCTATAGGTTTGATAAAATACGACAAAAATCTCTTGAGCGGTGACTTGACTGTCCTAACCAAAGACGGAATAGTCGAAGCGGAAATGGCGTACAAAATTTTGCGAGCTCGCGCCAACTTGGCTGCTCCCTTGAGGTCGGGTACTTTGTCTATCGGAAAAACGTCTATGCTTATGCCGTGATTCATTTTGCGCGACGTGTTTTCGATATTGACGAAGGTGGTATTGTTGTTCCTAATCTTAGCAAACGCCACCGATGCATAGTCGCACAAAGAATAGTGCTCTAAAAAATACTTGTCACTATCCAGTTGTTTGCTAGCCACCTGCAAAAACTTGTTGTAATTGTCACGCGTCATAGCGACGTCCACGTCGTCGTCCCAAGGAATAAATCCCTTGTGCCTAACCGCCCCGAGCAAACTACCCGAAGATAGGGTGTATTCTATACCTTCTCGTCGACAAATCGTGTCTAATTGTTCTAACAAATCTAAGCAAACGAGATGAATCTTTTGTAGAGTATCGTCCATTGTTCTCCTCTATAATTATTTATTTTCTTATAATTTATTGTATAGCCATAATAGGTTTTTGTCAATTCTATTGTTTGGGCTCTTGATTAGGCTCTCGTTGGTCGGCGACGTCTTGCCCTATCGTATTCTCTTGTTCTGTAGGCTGCTCTTGTTCCATACTTTCGCTAGGAGCTTGTTGAGCTACGCTAACGGACGCAGACTTCTTCTTGAATAACTTGTTGACGATGCCTACTAAGCCTACAATAAGTTGATACAAATCTCTATGCCTGATGATAGCAATGACTGATATAACGCCTAGCTGAACGCCGTAATATATCCAAAGATTGAGTCCGTTGCTCTTTAGTATGAATATAGCTTGTCCCAATACCAACAGCAAAACGACTGCCTCTCTTATCCAATTGACCTTGATATCCGAGTACTTCTGCGTATCGATAATACGAATGAGCGTGATGACTAAATAGCTGACGATACTTGCAACCAACGACCCCACAATGCCCCACAGCCACGTCAACAATACCGCCAAAACCACGTTGACCAATGCCCCTATAAGCGTAGACACCATAACCATCTTGGACTTGAGCGCCGCTCCGTAGTACGCGCCGAAAAACGCCGTATAACAACTGAGTATAGCCGTAAAGATAGGCAAGGCGGAATATCTCCACGTGTCCGCAAACTCTCCCCTAAGCAAAAACGACGACAAAAACGGCAATATCAACAATAGCCCGCAAGCAACGACTTGCAAGAAAAGAGAATATACTCTAAACACGTCGCTATTAAACTTGCCCCTATCGCTCTGCGTAATCGCCTTGACGGAAGAAATCGTCCACGCTTGCAAGAATATAGTGCCGAATATGTTGATGAACGACGCCATCTTGGAATTGGCTACGAATACGCCTGCGGCAGCCGTTCCCGCAAAATAGATAAGTATATATCTATTGACTACTTGGACGAACCACCAACTGAGATTGTTGGGTATAAGCGGAAGCGCGTAGCGAAGCATCGGCTTGATGACTTCTTTGTCCCAATTGCGGAAAGAAAGTCCCTTGTATACTCCGCCCACAAAGAACAATATCGTCAAGGACGAGGCGTATCCGCACAACATCGCCAACATATATCCCTCTCCGCCCCATCTTAGTTTGTAGACGAAGATAGCCGTTGCAACCGCAAGCGAAACAGCCTGTACTATACCGCTGACGGCAAAGGTTTTGACCCTACCTATGCCCCTAACGTATTGTCCCCACACGTTGGAGAGTGCAACACACACGAACAGCAACGCAAATAAAATACAATAGCGATAATTGAGAAAAATACTTGCAATGCCGGAGCCCAGTGCGATAAGGAAAAAGCCTGCCACAACTATAATCATAGTGGATGAGATGACTTTCTTAGGATCGACGTCTTCTTTCATGCCGAATCTAAACACTGCGTCTTGCAATCCCAAAGTCAATATCGGCAAGAGCAACTCGACTAGGCTGACGAGCGATTCGCTAAGCCCGTAATCGGATTGCGTCATGACGCCCGTAACGAGTGGCATCAAAAAGAATTGGATAAGCTTGACGCTAAAACTACCGATTGCGAATATCACCGTATTTTTGGTCAAATTTTTCGCTTCACTCATTGCCCCCTCCTTCTACCGCCGGCGTCTGCTCCGCCACGTTGCCTCTCTTAACCACTCTAGGCGGGAAATTGAAGAGATAACTGAACACTTTGAACAATGACATCGACGCCATAAGATAAATAAAATCGGAAAGCCAACTAAAAATACCCGACCTCGGAAATCCCGTAAGTTTGTAGGCAAAAAACAACGCGATTGCCGATAGATATATCTTCTTGCTTTGCAAATTGACGGTGGATATCCTACCGATAATAGCACCCAAACACAAACCTGTCACAGCCACGCCGCCCAGTCCCGAAACAAACCACACCTCGGCAACGTAGGACGAGCCCATTCCGTGTCCCGAAACGTACAATTCGGGGCTGACTATATACGACAACCAATGTTCGAAAGAATCGGTTTGTTTCAAGTATTCTACGCCTTGTCCTACGCTCTCGGACGTTGCAACGCCGAATAGCGACAATACCTTTTTGAAAACGGCGTTGTTGGTAAAGGCTTCTTTGAGAGGCGAAAAGACGTGCTCGATAGCCGACTTGGGGAACAGATCTCCCTTGTCTATGACGTTGGCGATAGTGGAATCCGAGCCGCCCGTAGAAACAATAAAGTCTCTGAGCATTGCAAATATACCTTTGCCACCGCTTGCCGAGTCGGAACGACTAGCCTCAACGAAATAGAATATTAGCATAAGAAAGACGCCCAATAAGATTATCTTGACAAGATTGATATATTTGAACTCCCTTTTGTACGCCTTGCTAAAGGTAAACGCATACCATACGATAAACAACGCCGTCTGCGCCACCATTATTCTTCTGCCTTGCAACAACTGAACGCCGCCTTGCACCACGAAAAACATCAAAAGTGCGGTTATCCTTTCCCACTTGGTCGGATTGCAAGACAGCAACAACAATACCGCTCCCATAAACAAATAGTTGCCTATCTTTAGAATAGTCGGAACGTCAACGTTGACGGTGTAGCCCTCGGTATAAGACAAATCTTTCTTGGCAATTACTATCATCAATTGCATCGCCACGGCGCAAGCAAAGGTCGCGACGGTAAGAACTTTGAGAATAAAAATATTGTTCTTTCGGTTGACTTGCTCGTACGGATTGAGCCGAGGTATCTCCATCTGCTTATCGGACGGCAAACGATATCTTCTAAAAAGTCTATACCCTACGTAACTGAATAGCAACGACAGATACATCGAGTTGTTGAAGGTTACGTATTGACGTGGGCTAAGCGTGGTCAAAACGAAGGTGAGCGTATTGTAAAATGGCTCTCCTTCGATATATTTGACTACCTTTTGTCCCATGAGAAATATGAAGAAACAAGCGTAGAAAGCAAACAACAAAAAGTGTCTGTTGAGATTGTTGAATACGGTAAAGCATATCAGCAAAGCCCACAAAACGTAGAGGTTGAAAAAGATTATTTCGCAAATTCCGTAGTCATCAAAAACGACGGATAGAACGGAAAAAATCAATTGCACCACAGCGCTTGCAATTATCAGCCAATCTATTACGCCTACTATAGGCTTGTTTTTTTCGTAACCTCTAATTCTCATCTGCCCTTGTAATCGTCAAGTATCAAGTCTTGGAACTTGGTGACCATAGAAGTCAAATCGAGCCCTTGGCTCTTCATCATATCTACTCTGTCGCTATGCTTACGCGACTGAACGGCGCCGATAGAACGAGCCCAAGCCTCCGCGTCTTGGCAAGGCAAATAGGTTATGTCGTCAAAAGACGGATTTTTGACCGTGTCGGACACAAAACAATCTAAGCCGTTGGCATAACCTTCTACGACGCTGACGCAATAGCCTTCGCTGAGCGACGGCAAAACGAATGCGTCATAGGCGTTGAGTATAGCCGAGACGTCCTTGCGCATACCCAAAAGTTGTACTCTGTCTTGCAGTCCTTCAGTCTCGATAATATCGTCGAATTGTTGATGCAATTCTCCTTCTCCGACTATGACGAGCAAATATTGCGGAGCTATTTTTTTGATTGCCTCTATCAATATTTTTTGGTTTTTGATAGGTACGAGGCGACCTACCGTGCCTATTACTATTCGGTCTTGCCAACCGAAGTCTTGGCGGTATTGCCCCCTCAATTCGTCGTTATATCGATATGCCTCAAGATCTATGGCGTTGCCCAAGACAGTAACCTTTTTGTCCCCCAACTTGGACTCGTCGTAAAAATACTTGGCAGAGTTGTCGGAACAAGACAGGGCTACGTCAAGCAAGCGGTAAAACTTGCCTTCGTTGATACGCTCTATCACTCTAAAAATAGCACTCTTCAAAGCGCCGTACTCTATGCTCTCGCCGTGAGAATGCGCTATCGTCCTAACTCCGTACTTCTTAGCCAAATCAAATATTATCATATTGACTTTGCTAGTGTTGTTGACCCAAACGTAGTCGAACTTACCCTCGGCGAATATCTTGCTAAGTTGTTTTTTGTAAGCGAAAGGATTGCTACCGAAAGGTGTGATTTTGAAGGAGGCAAAGCCCTCTTTCGCAATTATCTCCTCGTATACCGAATCGTAGGTAAACAACACGACGGGCTCGAATACGTCCCTATCTATCTTGGTGAGAATGTTGTTGATGACGGCGCCGATACCGCCTAAACCGCTCGATATGCCGTCGACTAATATTCTGATTTTTTTGTTCATATCAACCCCCAAACTTGGCAACTATTTTGGCTACGCCGTTGCCAAACATACAACCCGTTACGGCAAGTTTTCGCTTGAATCCCATATTCTTGCTGTGGATATAGGTGCGATAATTTTGTCTGACTTTCTTGCCGTATTCCGCAACTATATCTCGCTCACACGTCGTGCCGTATTTGAGCGCTTTGAGATAAAAGGCAAGATATCCCTTGAGGAGATGCTCCTTGGCTACGTCCTTGTTGGCGTCGCTTGCTCGCTCTATTATCCTCTCGCGTACTTGCAAGTCATAGAAGTGATTGTCTTTGACAACGCCGTGCGATATCGATTGCATATTTTGGTAATAAAAATATCCCGCGTAGTTGCTCTCGACGATTGACCCTGCCTTGGTGACGACTTGAAAGATAAAATCTTGGTCTTCCGCCATCTTCAAACTCTCGTCAAACCTCGTATCGCCAATCAAACTCTTAGGAAACATATATCTAACCACGCAATATAGATTGTTGTTGACCAACAAATATCTCTCCACGTCGTCATCTACAACCCGTATATCGTTGGAATAGCGAAAATCTACCTTTTCATCAAAGGTTGTCCACTCCATTTTGGCTACTTGCGCTCCGCTCTCGTCAATATTGCCTAATAGCGTAGCGACCATCCTCTCGTCTATATAGTCGTCGCTGTCTACGAAACAAATATAATCGCCGCTCGCCCTATCCAAGCCTGCGTTCCTCGCGCTACTAAGTCCGCCGTTGGGCTTGTCTATCACAATAACTCTGTCGTCTTGTGAGGCGTATGCTTTGCACAGTTCAAGCGAGCCGTCGGTACTGCCGTCGTTGACGAGTATCACTTCGATTTCGCGATAGGTCTGTCCCAAAACGCTGTCGAGACACCTAGACAAATACTTCTCCACGTTGTAAACAGGTATTATTATGCTTATTTTCTTCATTTTTTCTCCTTATACTTGCCTGCCGTCGCCAAACCTACCCAAGTGCCAAGTCCGTAAGATATATGCAATATCGGGAACAAAAACGGCAAAGTTATAAGCCCCAAAGGCGTCTTGTAGTCTATTACGCTCTTGAGAGTAAGCAACAAGTCGCATAGTATATACGCCCCCACTCCGCAAGCAAAAGGCAGTCCGAGCCACCATAGCCGAGCAAAATCCACTATTGCGGGGATTAGCAGAGCCGTAGCCACCAACAAGCCCAAGACGAATAGCATAGGCACGAAGTGATAGAGCGAAAACATCTTGGGCGTCTTGACTGCACTAGCTACGCCTATCCACTTGCCGTTGCCGAATTTTTGCTTGACCATACCCTTGAAAGTAGGGCGCGTCTGGTATTGAGAGAGTATCTCTCCGCTCTTGCAAATCTTGTAGCCCGCCTGCCTGATGCGATAGTGCATATCGTTGTCTTCCGCTCTTAGCAATCTTTCGTCAAACTTGCCCACCTTGTCAAAAACTTGTTTTTTGTAGCAAGCGTGCGCCACCGTCTTGACGTATTCTTTGGTGGTTTCTCTACGATAACCCGCTATACCCGCGCCGAACATAGAGTTCTCCGCCATAAGCAAAACTCGCTTGCTCGCCTTGTCGGAATTGATAATATTGATACGCCTACCACCGCAAACGTCCTCTCCGCTCTCTATGCACTCCACGTTTTTGGCAACGAAATCGTCGGGAATCAACGCGTGCGCGTCAACCCTGATGATAATCTCGCCGTCGGCGTTGTCTACGACTACGTTCCAACCCGAAGGTTGAACTCTGCCTACGTTGTCCAAAACCTTGATAGACCAATACTCGCCATGCTCTTGTGCAAAGCGTTGCATCATACCTTTGGTATCGTCGGTCGAGCCGCTGTCTACCAAAATAATCTGCGTGTCTTGCTTGGGATAGGTCTGCGACAATAGATTGTCGAACAGCGCCGATATATTGTCTTGCTCGTTGAGAGCAATGATGCCTACGGTTACTTTCATATTATCCTCTCGTAATTATTGTAGTTGTTCTACGTCGGCAGAGCCTTGGTCGTCTTGGTCAATAGCAGTTTCTTCTACCATTGGCGTACTATCTGCCTGTGAGTTGTCGTCAGTCGTCGGTGCGGCGGCATCGTCCACCTCGATATTATATTTTTTGCCGAGCACGGCAAAGACCGTCATAAACATCGTCTTGATATCTCGCCAAAAGCCGAAGCGCTCGATAGAATAGAGGTTGTACTTCATCTTGAGTGGCAAAACTTGCTCGACGTAAGCCTTGTCGGTGTCTTCCGCCCCCGCCAACAACTCGTCCTCGTCCTTGAAACATATACTGGCAAGGCTGGTAACTCCCGCAGGCAAAAGCAAAGTCGCCATCATCTTAGGAGTGTACTGAGCTACGTACTTAGGCACTTCGGGTCTTGTGCCTACGAAGGTCATATCCCCCCTCAGCACGTCGATGAGTTGACTGATTTCGTCAAGGCGCAACTTCCTGATGCGCTTGCCTACGCGAGTGATTCTGCAGTCGCCTTGCGTGGTGACTTGCGAGCCCTTGTCGGCGTCTTGCACCATAGTGCGAAATTTGTGTATCCGAAACTGCCTGCCGTATTGAGTGACGCGTACTTGCCTATAAAATATAGGGCCTTTGGAGTCGACTTTGATTGCTATAGCCAACACCAAAAATATCGGCGACAAAAGCACGAGCATAAAGAGAGAAACGACTACGTCAAACAGCCTCTTGAAAAACAAACTCGCCCTCTTGGTCTTGAGAAGGTCGTAATAGCGTTTTACTTCTTCGCACTTCATTTGCTCGGGCAATTCTTCCCATTTTTTCAATTTCATCGCGTGCCCCCTTGTCAAAGTCAACTACATTATATAGTCGGTATCGATTTTTCGTTACGCTTTGCTTGACCGACTACTGCCACGGACAATCTTGGCTATTGTCGCCTATAAGCCGTTGGTCGTGCCACGTATGCGGTATTACTTACCCCGCTACTCTATAGACGCTCAACCCTATACCGTCTTATTTTATATTGTATCATTGCTACTTGCTTTTTGCAATAGTTTTATAATTATTAAAATATAGGATAATATTTTTAGAAATATTTATTGATATTTGACGCGCGTAAGTTATAGTAAGTAAGATAATTTTTCTTAGGCGCCGTTGCCGTGCTCGCCCTTCTCCCTTTGGCAATATTTGTAAAAAATCAAGTCAACAATTTTTGATTTTGTATTGGAAAAATCGCCTAGGTATGTTATAATATGAAATTGAGTAATTATCCAAAGAGGAACATATGCATAAGATAGGTTTTGACAGCAAAAAGTATTTGCAAATGCAGTCGCAAAAGATTAGCGAAAGAATCGATATGTTCGGTGGCAAGTTGTATCTGGAGTTCGGCGGAAAACTATTCGACGACTTCCACGCTTCGAGAGTGCTACCCGGCTTTGCTCCCGACAATAAGCTCGTAATGTTGCAAACGCTCAAGGACAAGGCGGAGATAGTCATCGTCATCAACGCGCTGGACATATCCAAAAATAAACTGCGCGCAGACCTAGGCATAACCTACGATGCCGACGTGCTTAGACTTATCGATATATTCCGTAGCAAGGGCTTGTTCGTAGGCTCGATAGTGCTGACACAATATGACGAAAACAACACCTCTGCCCGCACCTTCCAACAAAAAGTGGAAAAGTTGGGCATCAAAGTCTATCGCCATTACTATATCAAAGGCTACCCTAACAATATTCCGCTCATCGTCAGCGACGAGGGCTTTGGTAAAAACGAATACATAGAAACTACTCGTCAGTTGGTGGTGATTACCGCCCCCGGCCCCGGAAGCGGAAAAATGGCAACTTGCCTATCGCAACTCTACCACGACTACAAGAGAGGCGTCAAAGCGGGATACGCCAAGTACGAGACCTTCCCTATATGGAACTTGCCTCTCAACCACCCCGTCAATATTGCCTATGAAGCGGCTACCGCCGACCTCAAGGACAACAATATGATTGACCCTTGGCACCTCAGTGCGTACAACCAAATCGCCGTCAACTACAATAGAGATATAGACATATTCCCCGTGCTCAACACTTTGTTTGAAAACCTTATGGGAGAATCGCCTTATAAGTCGCCTACCGATATGGGCGTAAACATGGCGGGCTACGCCATATGCGACGACGAGGCGTGTAGCGAGGCATCTAAGCAAGAGGTCATCAGAAGATATTACAAGGCTATGGTGGCAGAGCGCCAAGGCAACGGCTCGGACGAAGAAGTACAAAAAATCAAATTGTTGATGGACAAACTCGGCATCACTACCAAGGATAGGCGCGTGGCGGTAGTTGCCGAAGAAATAAGCCGAGAAAAGCAAACGCCGATATGCGCAATAGAACTCGCGGACGGCAAAGTCATGACGGGCAAATACTCCGACCTCATGTCAAGTGCCGCTTCAATGCTACTCAACGTGCTCAAAGAGTTGGCACATATCGACGATGATATCAACCTAATCTCACCAATAGCCATAGAGCCGATACTCAAACTAAAAAGAGAAGTGCTGGGCGAGGACAACCCGAGACTACATACCGACGAAGTGTTGATTGCCCTATCCATATCCGCCGCAACCAGCGACGTGTCCAAAAAGGCTATCAAACAAATCAAGAAGTTGTTTGGTTGCGAAGTGCACTCCACTACGATACTCTCTCCCGTGGACGAAAAGACCTTTAGAAAGTTTGGTCTCAACGTGACGAGCGACCCTGTGTACAACACCAAAAAGACTACGGCAAAATATTAAATTATTGATTGGAAAAATAACTAAAAATAGCAAAAAACTCGATACATATCGAGTTTTTTGCTTTATGTGGTTGAGATTGCAACTTGTTGTAGGAGATTGCCGCGCCTAACGGTTTTGCTTACGCAAAATGTACACAGCGCAATGACAATAGGACAATCCCCCGAGTCCGCAAAGCGGACAGCCCCCTTTGCACAAAGGGACCTATTTGTCGCGACTAAACGGCTATTTAACTCTATATCCTGTAACTACCACTTTTATACGTTTCTACTAACTTAATATGTGGCTCTAGACGGCACTCGTTGACCACGACGCGCAAGCGGTCGCATTTGGTTGGGCGGAAAATGGCTATCCTACCGAAGCCTACTACCGTACCTCGGTAAAGCTTTTTCTCTTTGCCATTGCCGTTGACGGCGTAGATTGTGAATTTCTCTATCCTTTGGCTAAATGAGAGGTCTTCTTCCATTCTTATTCTGTCCACGGTTTCGCACGGGAAGGTTACGTCGAATTCGTAGCCTCTATCCGTCTTGACAATCTCGGTGGTTTGGACGGAAGAAGGCGGAAGCATGAGCGACTTTTCCCTATCTATCCAATAGCCCATTTCTGCAAGTCGCTTGACGTCTTTGTCCGCGAGTTTGCCCTCGCTTGTCGGTGGAATGTTGAGCAAGAACAAACCGTTGGCTCCAACGGAATTGTAATATATCGTCATAAGTCTACGCAACGACTTGACTCCAAACCTATCTTCTTTCTTATGCCAAAACCAACCCTTGCGGATAGATACGTCCACCTCGGCAGGGTACCACATAAGTCTATCGTAACCCTCGAGAGCAGCTCTGCTACCGAGGTCGGCTTGCATTGCGCTGACGGCTTTTTTCTGAAACTTTTTGTAATCGGCATCGGTCTGTTGGTCGGACGTGTCTTGATTTTGGTTGTGGTCGATATAAGGCACGACGTTCCACTCGCTCTTGCGACA
This sequence comes from uncultured Clostridia bacterium, assembly GCA_937880755.1. GTDB lineage: Bacteria > Bacillota > Clostridia > Christensenellales > UBA3700 > HGM11368. The sequence goes on along the minus strand of CALGRX010000014.1, from coordinate 30,528 downwards.
TTTGCCCGACTCGTTGCCTACCCACCTGATATCGGGCCCCGTGACGGATATACAAATATTGGGTTGCAACTTGTACGCCGTGGCGTAGATACGCTCGAAGTCGTAGATTTGCTTAGGTTTGCCGTCGGCATCGCTGGCGCATGCGCCGTCTAGCCATAGCATAAATATATCGCCGTAATTAGTGAGGAGTTCCGTGAGTTGCTCTACGTAAAAATCGTTGTAAACGTCGGTGGAATAGTACTTGCTATTCCTATCCCATGGCGAGAGATAGACGCCAAACTTGAGGCCGTATTTGCGACAACTCTCGGCAACTTCCGCCACTACGTCGCCCTTGCCGTCCTTGTAGGGACTGTTGGATATGCAGTGGTCGGTAGTCTTGGTGCGCCACAAACAAAAGCCGTCGTGGTGCTTGCAAGTGAGTATCAGCCCTTTCATACCCGCGCCCGCTATAGCCTTGCACCATTGGTCGGTGTCTTGAGCCGTAGGATTGAATACTTGCTCGCTCTCGGTGCCGTCACCCCACTCTTTGTCTGTGAAGGTGTTGACGGTATAGTGCACGAAAGCGTAAAACTTCATATCTTGTACGATGAGTTGGTTGGGCCTAGGCACTATAGAAGTGTAAAATTGTAATTTCTCTTGATCTGTCATAATCCACCTGCTTTGTTGGTCGGTAACTTTGATTTCATTATAATTAATGCAAAAAAATTTGTCAATATCGACTTGGAAAGGGAATAGGACAATCCCCCACCCGACTTCCGTCTTGAGCCACCTTTACACAAAGGGCCTTGTAAAAGGATTAGATTGCCTCGCTATGACAAAAATGCCTTGCTTTTGCTATCACAAAATTCGCACTGCTCAATGGCATTGCAATTACAGTCCCTCCGTCTTGCCGTTCGGCAAGCCACCTCCCTTTACACAAAGGAGACTTTTTTGACGGTTAGATTGCCACGCTTCACTAAGTTACACTCGCAATGATATTACAAGGTTACTCCACCACAATGATGTACAAAATAAATTGAGTCTTTGATAAAAAATTCCCCCTCTCGCTAAGCGTGGGGATTTTTTGACGTTTGAGATAAGTTTTTGTCCCGCTCTATTGATTTTGGTGGGATTTTGTGTAATAATAAAATTACTATTATATTCATAGAGGAATTTTATGGAAAATAGGCTCAGACCTTTGGAAAACGTTACTTACTCTATCGGTTCGCTCGGTAGAGAGATTTCCAATAACTGTATCAACGTATTCTTTTTGGCTTACCTCAATATATATATGGGACTCGACGCCCTAGTGTTGACAATCGCGTTCGTGCTGGCTAAAGCGTGGGACACTATCAACGACCCTATCCTTGCCACCTTGGTCAACAATACCAAAAAGGGTAAGTGGGGAAGATTTAGACCGTGGATGGCTATAGGCGCTCTGCTCAACGCCGTGTCGGTCATTTTGATGTTTACCCCGCTGTCGTCAACTACGAGCGTCGGACTAAGATATTTCTATTATATCGCAATGTACATAATCTGGGGTATGACCTTTACGCTCGTTGACGTTCCTTTCTGGAGCATGATACCTACCATTGCCAACGACACCGAAGACCGCAATAAGATTAGTTCTCTTGCCAAGCTTATCGGCGGCTTCGGCGGTTTCGTCATCTCCTCTATCGGTACGTCGGTCATTCTCGCCAACTTCATTCCAAAATACGGCTGGGGAAAAGCTTATCTCATTCTCGGACTTGCCACGGGACTAATGATGGCCTGCTTTATGAGTGTGACCATACTGTGCAACAAAGAAAAATACGAACTCCCTAACGAAAAAGTAGGGCTTAGCGAAATATTTAATATGTTTAGGACCAACGACCAACTCGTGGCTTACGCCATATCTTACGTCTTCTTCGTGTCGGCAACGACAATCTCGCTATTCCAAATGCTATACCTATTCGTGTATTGCTACCCTAACGGTGCTAACTACTTTAGCAGTAGTTATAGTTACACCGTGTTTACTGCCGTGGCTTGCACGGGTCAAGGTATTGCAATGTTCTTCTACAATCTTATCACCAAAAAATTGCCGAGAGAAAAACTGTATGGAGCTAATTACTTCATGGCAATAATCGGTATGGTGGCAATGTTCTTTATCTTCTTCGTACTCAAACCCGGCAACTATCTTCTCAATACCATTGTGGTTGCTCTATGCGGTGCATTCTTGATGACAGCCAACGGACTAAATCAAATCGGTTCTACCGTGATGATTGCCGACGTGGTGGACTACGGCGAATGGAGAACGGGAAAGCGCGGAGATAGCGTTATATTTAGCGTGCAGACCTTGCTGACTAAGTTCGCAGGAGCTATCGCTATGCTCATATTGGGTGTGGGTATCAAGGTGGCTAAACTGCCTAACGTTGTGGAAAGCCTAGACGAAGCAACGGGCAAATGGACACAGTTCTTTGCCGATGACGCGGGCAACATACTCAACGCAACCGATTTGATTACGGGCGGTGCGCTGACAATACTAAGAGTCTTTATGTTCCTCGTCCCTGTGCCTCTATGCATTATCGGCTATATCGTGTACAAAAAGAAGTATACTTTGTACGGCGAAAGATACGACAAAATCAAAGCGGAAATAGACCAAAGAAGATTGGAAAATGCCGAAAAAGTCGATACAGGTGAGCAAAATCAAGCTTTGCACACCAAAGAAGAAACAACGCAAGTCATAACCGAAGCAGCTTGCGATATCGCTGAAGCGCCAAGCGGAGAGGAGCAATGATAATATTCAAAATACTAGTCATGATATTGGGCTTCCCTTTCGTCATAAGCGGATATACGTTGTTCTTTAGAAAAGACGCGTCTATCGTAAGACGACTGCCCTTTATGCCAAAAGACGCCGACCTCGTGAGATATGCCAAAATTATGGGGATAGCGCAATTAGTTGCGGGACTGCTGATGTGGGTGTGCGGACTCATATCGCTATGGCTTGGCAAGATATCCTCGATCGTCGTGTTGTGCTTAGCTCTCGTAGGCGCATTTGCGTCTTTGTTGATTACCTACGTATACGCCAACAAAAAAGTTAAGTAGGCTTGACCTATATAATATCAAATGATATAATGTAATAAATGAGGGAGTAGTTGACGCTATTGCGTTGCAAGTCAACACACTGACCTTGCGGTCTGGCTTGCATTAAATAATGAGACTCATTTGTGGATTAGTCTGCAAATGCGTCGTAGTATCAGGTTTGCAGACAACCTGATATTTTTTTGGAGGTGGATATGTCTATAATAGAAATCGTCCTAGTGGGAGTGTCGCTGGCAATGGACGCCTTCGCCGTGTCTACGTGCAAAGGACTAAGTATGCCTAAAATCAACTACAAGCACGCCTTGATTATCGCTCTGTTCTTCGGCGTTTTCCAAGCCGTGATGCCACTAATCGGGTGGCTACTTGGCTCGGCTTTTGAAAAGTATATTACAACCTTTGACCATTGGATAGCTTTCGGGCTGTTGCTACTGCTAGGCGTCAAAGCGTTGGTGGACGCCATAAAGGACAAAGACGACGACAAAAACGACGAATATAAGCTAGACTTCAAAGAGTTGACCGTCCTTGCCGTGGCAACTTCGATAGACGCTCTTGCCGTGGGCGTTACTTTTGCATTTTTGCAAGTGTCGCTAGCCCTCAGCGTGTCGCTGATTGGCGTAATTACCTTCGTGTTGTGCTTGATTGGCGTGATGATTGGCAATAAGTTTGGTAGCAAATGGAAAAAGCCCGCAAGCATCGCGGGAGGCGTCGTGTTGATACTTATGGGCGTCAAAATTTTGCTCGAACACCTTGGCGTGATTGCTTGGTAATAATGCCCTCACGTTTTGGTAGACAATACCGACAATCGTGCTATAATTATATATAAGCGTATAAGCACCCACACTTGCTTGGTGGTGGCGCAACGTCGGATAGAATAGATTATATAGGCAATATCGAGGCTAAATATGGACAAACTGATCAAACAACTTTTTTTGTACGATATAAGCGACTCGACCGTGGGGCGTTTGGTGACTTTGGATAAAGACGGCGACTGCGTGAGTACGATAGGGGCGATAGTCGAATGGGGAAGAAATTGGGGTATCAACGGCAACCTCTGGCACTACCGTGTGGCATACGCCATTGCTATGAGCGAGAACGCTTTTTCCCTTGCTTGCGAAAGACGACCTCTGCAAGAAAGTTCTTCTATCGCCAAAATCGCTTTGAAGGATATGGCTACTCTAAAAGCAATCTTTGACTACGACTTGTCAAGTTTGGAGCAAGTGGATAGGGACACCTTTGATTTGATGAGCGACTTTAGACCGTACTGTGACAACCCCTATCGCAAAAACTGCCTTTCGGCGCTATCTTACTTGGTAGAAAAATTGGAAAAAGCAAGCGATAGCATAGACTTCCTAAGAGCGACCGCCGACTACTACCAAAAATACGGCGTGGGCGAATGGGGTCTGCACTCGTTCTTCCGCATTGACGACAATAAGGGCATTTTGCCTATTGACAACGCCGATAGACGACAACTTGGCGACTTGATAGGATACGAACTGCAAAAGAAACAAGTGGTGGACAACACTATCGCATTTTTGCAAAACCGCCCTGCCAATAACGTATTGCTCTACGGCGACGGCGGTACGGGTAAATCCTCTACTATCAAAGCTATCGTCAACGAGTTTGGCAAAAACGGACTGAAAATTATCGAGGTGTATAAGCACCAATTTAAGTCGATATCCAACGTGATAAACGAGGTCAAAGACCGCAACTATAAGTTTGTAATATATCTGGACGACTTGTCCTTTGAAGAGTTTGAGATAGAATACAAGTACTTCAAAGCAATCATCGAGGGCGGTCTTGAAACTAAGCCCGACAACGTGATTATCTACGCAACTTCCAATCGTAGACACCTAATCAAAGAGACGTGGTCGGATAAAGACGATATGAAAATGGAAGGCGAAGTGCACCGAAGCGATACTTTGCAAGAAAAACTCTCGCTCGTGTCACGCTTTGGCTTGTCGATATTCTACGGCTGTCCTAACATGCAAGAGTTTTTGGAGATAGTCAAAGAATTGGCTAAAAAGCAAGGAGTCGATATGGACGAGAAAACCTTGGAACAAAAAGCTCGCCAATGGGAAATAAGAGGCGGCGGAAAATCCGGAAGGTCGGCACAACAATTTATCAATTCTCTACTGTAAAAGTCGATTCGTGTCGAGAAAAATACTAAAAAGGAAAAGGCAACGCAATCAGTTGCCTTTTGTTTTGCTTGGGTAATATTTGGTCGTACTCCAATAGGATTATACAATACGCAATCCCTCCGTCTCGGCAAGTCGACTCGCTCACGGTTGAGATACGAGCAAGACAAGGAGAGTGAGGAGGGCGTGAGGGAGCAAAAATCTCCGCTCGACAAAGTATTGCGACGCAGATATGCCGTCAAGAGGAGACGCGAGCGTCCTTTTCTTCTATTTTATCCTTACCTAAGAAGAACAGTGCAATAACCCCCGCGTTGGTGTGTGAGCCGATGACGGGACCTATGAAGTCTATGACGATGTCGGTGATGCCGAAACGCTCGGTGATGAGGTCGGCTACGTACTTGGCGTCGTCGTAGCTGTCGCCGTGTCCGATATATACGACTTTTTGCTCGTCGGCAGGAAGCATCTTCTCTTCCATCTTGTCAACTAGCGCTTTGAGCACTTGCTTGCGAGTTCTTACTTTGGCGATCGGGATAAGTTCTCCGAGTTGGTTGACGTACATAACGGGTTTGATTTGGATAAGTTCGCCAATGAATGCTGCCGTCTTGGATACTCTGCCCATTCTTGCAAGGTGCTTGAGGTCGTCTACGGTAAAGTAGGAACAAACGTGGTCGGTAATCGAATTGGCATATTCTACGACTTCTTCAAAGCTTGCTCCTTGGTCTCTCTTGTTTACAACGTAATCTACGTACAAGCCCTCGCCCAATGAAGCGTTGAGGGTGTCGATGACGGCAATTTTGCGGTCGGGATATTTTGCTTGAAGCTCTTTGACTACTTGGCAACCAACGTTGTAAGTACCCGAAAGTGCCGAAGAAAAGGCGAGATAAATGACGTCGCGACCTTGCTTCAGAACCTCTTCTATCTTCTCAAAAGCGTATACTTGGTTGACCATAGAGGTAGCCGCCTTGGCACCTTGACGCATACGGTCGTAAAATTCTTTTGGATTAAGCGACTTGGTAATATTGTCGTATTGGTCGTCGTCCAAAGAATAGGATAGTTGTAGCACGTCAAAATCTTCGTACTTTCTAATAGAAGGAATGTCTGCAGTAGAATCTGTAAAAATAAATGGTTGCATTGGTTTCTCCTTTTTATTTTTTTGTCGCCATCCAAAGTCAACCTTGAACGGCAACGGTTGCTATATGAAAGGGCGCAACGTTATTGCGCTTGCTTTTCTTTGCGCAAAAATTGAATGGTCTGCATCATCTTGTCCATATTGGCGCTGTCGTGCGTAAAAGTAGGCACGAGCACTTTGAGCTGGTCAACGATAGCTTGCTTGTCGTTGGTGAAAACGATTTTTTGCATTTTGTCGAGTTGCTTGTTAAATTCTTCAACGTCAAGCTCGACTTGCTTGCCGATATAAATCTTGTTGTTGTCGGTCTTGGCAAGACCTTCACTATTCATAAGCATCTCCTCGTATAACTTTTCGCCCGGTCTTAGCCCCGTAAAGACTATGTCTATGTCCTTATAAGGCTCGTAGCCCATCATACGAATGAGGTTTTCGGCAAGATGCACTATCTTGACTTGCTCGCCCATATCAAGCACGAATATCTCGCCACCCTTGGCAAATACGCCCGCTTGCATAACTAGGCTAACCGCCTCGGGTATGGTCATAAAGAAACGTATGATATCTTTGTGCGTGACGGTAACGGGTCCGCCTGCGGCGATTTGCTCTTTGAATAGCGGAATAACCGAGCCGTTGCTACCGAGCACGTTGCCAAATCTAACTGCGGCAAACTCGGTTTTGGTACCCGATTGGGACATAGCTTGTATGATTTCTTCACAACAACGCTTGGTTGCACCCATTACGTTGGTTGGGTTGACCGCTTTGTCGGTGCTGACCATAATAAACTTTTTGACGTTGTATTTGTCGGCAAGTTTGACCACGTTTCTAGTACCGAAAACGTTGTTTTTGACAGCTTCTTCGGGATTGGTCTCCATAAGAGGTACGTGCTTGTGCGCCGCTGCGTGGAATATGATTTGCGGACGATATTGTTGGAAAATAACTTCCATCATATCGTAGTCGGTGATGGATACTATCTCTACGAAAACGGGATAGTCCTTGCCGTAGGTACGCAATAACTCTTGTTGTATAGCGTAAGCGCAGTTTTCGTATATCTCGATGATGATAATACGACGAGGCTTGTACTTGGCAATTTGACGGCAAAGCTCGCTACCTATAGAGCCGCCGCCGCCCGTTATCATAACCACCTTGTCGTAGATATATCCTGCAATGCCCACGTCGCCGAAAGACACTTGTTGTCTACCCAAAAGGTCGGAAATGTTGATGTCTCGCATCTGCTTGGTGAGGTTGACGTTGTCAATCATCTCACTCATATAAGGCAATACTTTGATTTGGCAGTTGGTGGCGTTACATTCGGTGAGAATACGCTTGCGCGCCTCTTCGTCTATGGACGGTATTGCAAATATAATATTGGATATATTATATTTTTGAACGACGGTAGCTATCTGCGCCGTAGTGCCTACAACGGGTACCTCGTTGATAATTCTTCCTAACTTGTCAGGATCGTCGTCGAGCAAACATATAGGATCGTAAATGCTGGCTTGACGGCTGATTTCTTCCAAAATAGTGTGAGCGGTGTATCCGGCGCCTATGATAAGCGTCCTCTTCCTAATCTTAGGCTGAACTTTATCCTTGGCTTTAGAATACAAAAATTCGTACACGAAGCGAGTGATAAACAACGCCGATATTGACGTAAACGCGGTAAGAATATATACGGGATACGCCTTGATCTTTTCGTTGATTACTTGCGCTCCGTCTCCGGGATTGATAGGTATGTTTTCGCCCGGCTTGGCAATTAGGTGCAACGCCGTTTGGTCGATGATGGCAAATACCGTTATCGCCACGATTGTCGAGCCTATAATGCGTAGATAATCTCTGCCTCGCGCGTATCTCCACACGACTTTGGGCACTCTAAATAGCCAAAAGCTTGCAAAAAAGCACGCAACGACTACGGGTAGCGCAATGAAAATGTCTCTAATTATAGTTTCTTCTATAGCGGGATGATTGAGGATATATAATTGAGATAATACCGCCGAGCCTAGAAAGCACACCGCCACTATCACAAGGTCGAGAATGAACAAAAGCCATTCTCTCATCGTCCGCATTGTATAAGAATCTTTGTTTAGCTTTTTCATTAGTCGTTGTATCCGTTAGGGTTGTTGCTCTGCCATCTCCAAGAATCGGCACACATATCGTCGATGCCGTGACGACATTCAAACCCTATTTCTTCTTTTGCCTTGCTAGCGTCGGCGTAGCACTCCGCAATATCGCCCGCTCTACGAGGAGCAATAACGTAAGGAATGCTCTTGCCGACTGCCTTTTCCATTGCGTGTATCATATCCAGCACGCTGTAACCGACTCCCGTACCGAGATTGTAGGTTACGAGTCCGCAATTCGTTGCCAACTTTTTGAGGGCAAGTATATGTCCGTGAGCCAAGTCAACTACGTGGATATAATCTCTCACGCCCGTGCCGTCGTGCGTTGGATAATCGTTGCCGAACACGTTGACCGCAGGCAATTTGCCTATGCAAACTTGAGTGATATAAGGCATAAGATTGTTAGGAATGCCGTTAGGGTCTTCGCCAATCTTGCCACTCTTGTGCGCACCGATTGGGTTGAAGTATCTAAGCAATGCGATATTGAAGGTTGGGTCAGCCTTGTATATATCCCTAAGCATATTCTCAATCATAAGTTTGGTTGCGCCGTACGGATTGGTGGTAGACAGAGGAAAATCCTCTTTGATTGGTACGCTCTTTGGCTGTCCGTAAACCGTCGCGGACGAGGAAAATACCAAGTTGCGACAATCGTTTTCTTTCATTACTTGTATAAGATTGAGCGTGGATATAAGATTGTTCTGATAATACAAAAGCGGTTTGTGGCAAGACTCGCCCACTGCTTTGAGTCCCGCAAAATGTATTACGGAATCAATATCCTCTTGCTTGAAAATATTACGCAACGCCTCCATATCGCATACGTCGGCTTGGTAAAATTTTACGCTTTTGCCTGCAATCTCTTGCGCTCTGTCAAGCGCGGTTTTTTTGCTGTTACAAAGGTTGTCCACAACCACTACTTCGTAGCCGTTGTCAAGCAAATCAATGACGGTATGACTACCGATATAACCTGCTCCGCCTGTGACTAATACACTCATTTTCGTTCTCCTTTATTTATTTTGTGCTATATTTTTTTGAAATTTCCACCATCTGTGGAATTGACTTTTCCATTTGACGTACCAACTTGAATTGAGTACGACATCTGACGAGATTGTGCTCGGGATACGACGTCTTGAAGTAGGTGTCGCCGTTGAGATAGTCCGTCAAAAATCTAATTCCACACTCGAACGTCATCATAATGGCGCCTATATGTAACATACTAACTTCTTTGGCTGTAATTTTGTCGCCGATACCGTCAAGAAAACCTTGGCAGTACGCGTCGTAAAGGTTGAGATCGAAGTCTACCTTGTCGAGGTCGGGCTCGTCCTCCAACGCCGTGGAACAACCAAACCTAACGCTGTCACCAAAATCATACAAAAGCGACCCCGGCATAATGGTATCAAGATCGACTACGCATATTGCTCTGCCCGTGGTTGCATCGATAAGCACGTTGTTGAGTTTGGTATCGTTGTGCGTAACTCTGAGCGGAATCTCACCCTTAGCAAGCGCATCGACTATCACGGAAGTGATGCCTTTGTGCGACGTAGCAAAGAGTATCTCTTCTTCTGCCGTCTTTTTTCTTCCCGACAAATTATCTCTGATAGCTTGTTCAAATTTGTCAAATCTATCTACGGTGTTGTGGAAGTTGGGGATAACCTCTACGAGTTTGGTTGCGTCAAAATCGTCAAGCCCCGCGATAAACTTGCCAAATGCACGTCCCGAATCGGCAAAAACCGACGCATCGTCTACGATTTGATAAGCTACGGTGTTATCTATGTAAATGTATGCTCGCCAACAATGTCCGTCTACGTAATAATAGATATTCCCATCAAGCGTCGGAACGAGCGTCATACACTCTCTATTAGGGTCGCCGCCTCTATCAATAATGCTCTTACGCAAAAAGTCGGTGACGAGTGCAACGTTGTTCATCAAACCTTGATAGTCGGGGAAAATGTTGGTGTTGAGTCTTTGCAAAACATATTTATAAGACTGCTCTCCGTCTTCACATTCTACCAAAAAGGTATCGTTGATATGTCCGTTGCCGAAAGGCGCGATGCACCTTATCTCCCCTTGAAAGCAAAACTGTTTGGCGATAGATAAATTAGTCATTTATTTCTCCGTTGTCAATGTTATTCGGCAACCGCCGTCAGACGATTGCCGTGTAAATATTATTGTTGTTTTATTTTCTTACCTTAGGCTCGTATGTCTTGCCCCATACGTCAGGCGCATAGGTCGTAAGCGTAGGATATGCAGACAAATCAAGTTGTTTGTTTGCTACTGCGCCCTTGAACAAGGTTGCATTGCCGAGCTCAGGCCAATAGAGTGCTGCCATTCTCTCGGCATTGTAGTCTCTCTCGTCGTAAGAGAATACGGTTACCGAAGAGTTGCCGGTGTTGCCGCCTCCCGCCGCTTCACCTGGAAGAACTTTGAGTTGTGCGTTTTCGGTAGAGCCCATTATCTCGTCTCTTACCCAACATTTGATGAGACCGTTGCCGTATACTTGAATGGTGTTTTCAAGCTTGGTATACTTAGGGTCTTTCAAACGCAAATATGCTTGCGTATCCTTGATGAGGTCGCCCTTAGCGTACTTGCACGCCTCATCGATTTTGTCCTCTTTGACTGCAAGAGTTAGGGTGTAGATATCGTCCCTTGCACTATACTCTACCTTGGTTTTTTCCAAATCGAGATAGTCCTTTTGGAAGTCGTATTTTGCCCAACCTGCTCCGTAGCTACCAAGCTCGTAGGCATATGGAACACCATATACGTCGCCTTCTACTTTGACAGGGTTGCCGTCTTTGTCAACTACAGGCATATCAGGAAGCGCGTCCCACCAATTGGTTGCCGTAAACAACGGAGATGGAGTTGCAGTGCCGGCAGTTGCCGCGCTGATGGTAAAGTTTTTACCCGTCTTGGTAGGGAACTTGGTGCTCTCAGTCTTGGTTGCGCCCAAGATATATTTGTACCCCTCGTCTTCTTCGGAAAGGAAGATCGCGCCACCGTTGCTGGATTGTCTAAATGCGTTGAAATCACCGTTGCTGAAAGACTGAATATTGTAGCCAAAGTTGCTCTTGAGGGTATTGCCTACCGCCTCTAAACCTTGAAGGTCAAGAATGGTTACGCCGGATATAGTCTGACTAAAATGGCCGTTAGGTCCCGTCATGGAAGAATAGGTGCTACGAAGACCTACGTTGAAGTAGTCCATCTTGATTCCAAATGCGTTTACTTTATATGCGTTGACGGTTGCGTCGGTAAGCACTTCGTATGCCGAGCCTTGAACGGATGCGTTGTTGCGCACAGCCATATTGTATATGTACTCTGCGATTTGAGCCTTGTCTTCTGCCTTGTTGACGTCAAGACCCGTCGCGGTAAGCATCTCTTGTACGCTTACGATTTTGCCCTTGTCGACAAGTGCAAGAGTATTTACGTCCGCTACCTTTTGTTGATAGCCGTTGACGTTCATAATTGCGTCGGTAGTGCCTGCAGGATCAGGTGCAGGTCGTGCATTTTTGCTCAATACGGCAAAGACGATGCCTACCGTGCCCGCAAGAACACCGAGAATTACTACTACGATGATGAGCGCAAGCGCCCATTTTGGTAACTTTGCTGTTCCAATAGCCATAATTTCACCTCTTAATTAATTGTATTATATATATAATACTATAAATAACCAATTTTGTAAAGGGCTAAATTGTAAAGAATTATTTTGTGCTCTCACGCCATAGTCGCTCACCGTCACTTTGACTCGATTGCACTTGTCGTGCAATCATCGTATAGCGTTTGGCTCGCTCCCTATCATTGACGTTGATACTTTGGTTAAATAATATTAATATTAACTTTGACGACAAAACGATATTTTTTGCTTTACAAATTATGTTTTTTTTGGTATATTCTATTTACGTTTTGAATATTTCAAAATCCTTGCCCCTACCCGAGAGTGGGGGACATCAGTCCAAAAGGAGGTTTTCTATGAACAAGTACGAGCTTTTACTCATTATCAAAAATGCAATTTCTGATGAAGAAAAGCAAGCTGTATGCGACAAGGTAGAAAGCATTATCAACGCTAACGGCGCTGTTGAAAGCACCGATAAGTGGGGAACGAAAAAATATGCTTACCCTATCGACTACACTACGGAAGGTTACTACGTATTGTGGACATTCAGCGCGCAAGCGACCGTGCCTGCAGAACTTGAGAATTTCGTCAAGATTTCCGAGAACTGCGTTAGATGCATGATTATTCGCAAATAAGGAGTATTGTATGAATAAGATTTTTTTGACAGGCAACCTTACCAGAGACCCCGAAAAAGCCACCACACCTAACGGCATAGATTATTGTAGATTTACCGTCGCAGTAAATCGTCGTTTCTCTAGAGAGAATAACGAGGCTGACTTTTTTAACGTTATCGCTTGGAGAGGTCTTGCCGACAACTGTTACAACAATCTGACTAAAGGCAGAAAAGTTGCCGTCTCCGGTTCTATCCAAATTCGTAACTACGAAGCCAACGACGGCACTAAAAGAACGTCGGTAGAAGTTACCGCCGACGAAGTTGAGTTCTTGTCATCGGCAAACCGTGGCGAAGGAGAAGAAAAACCAGCTCCAAAAAAGAGCGGTAACGATATCTCCGACCTCACCATCGTTGACGACGAACTTCCATTCTAATAAGGAGAATTAAAAATGAGCGAAGAAAAGGTAGTTAAGCGTGCTCCTAAGAGAGTCCCACGCAAAAAAGTTTGCACCTTCTGCGTTGATAAGGTAGAAGAAATCGATTATAAGGACGTTGCTAAGCTCCGCAAGTATATCAGCGAGTCGGGCAAAATCCTTCCAAGAAGAATGAGCGGTGTTTGTGCAAAGCACCAAAGAATCCTTGCAGAAGCTATCAAGAGAGCTAGAGTTATGGCTTTGCTCCCATACGTAGCCGACTAAGCAAAAGGACAAACAAATCAAGACCGTGCAAAAGCGCGGTCTTTTTTTTGTCTTAGACGAAACCTATAGTACGTAGAGATTTATTTTTGTATTAAATTGCAGTGATATCAATAGGCAATCGGACTGAGATTGCCTAGTTTCGCTTCGCTCCACCGCAATAACGTAAGAATTGAGATTGCCACTTTCCACTACGTTGCTATCGCAATGGTAGTAGGAAAATCCCTCCGTCAGCCGCGTTGACACCTCCCTTTACACAAAGGAGGCTTTTGGCGGTGGAGATGCGAGTTAGGCGAGGAAAGCGGTGATTTTATCGAAACGAGCGTACTATGCGTACGTGAGTGAGAAAAATTACCGCTTGACAATGCATAACGACGCATATCCGCTATCCACCATTTGACGGTGGAGATGCGAGTTAGGCGAGGAAAGCGGTGATTTTATCGATGCGAGCATACTATGCGTACGTGAGTGAGAAAAATTACCGCTTGACAATGCATAACGAAGTATATCCGCCGTCAAAACAAAAAAGTCGATACGTATCGACTTTTTTACATAATTTAGTTTGTTTTAATCGTTGGCGCGTCGTAGAAAATATAAACTAATATCGTTATACTACTATGGCGTTGATTATAGGCTCTTGGACAATAGGTCTATGGAGAAGTCTAGACGTCTTAGCGTTTCTTCCTTGCCGAGCAGTTCCGCCATTTCCGTTGCTCCGCCCGGGGTGGTTGCGGCTGCGGTGATAGCAAGGCGCAACGGCAAGAATACTTGTCCGCTCTTGCAAGATAGCGTGGTGGCAACCGCGCCTACGTACTCTTTGAGCTTTTCGTCGCACCATTCCTCGGCGCTCACGTTTTGCAACACTTTCTTGCACTCTACCAGAGATGCGTAGGCGATAGGCAAGGTAACTTTCATCTTCTTATGCTCGAACATATTGACGTCGTACTCGCCGAAGTGCGCCAAAAAGTTGATTTTGTCGGGGATTTCGCTGAGAATTTCCGTCCTTGGAATGAGAAGCTTTGCAAGTTTGGCATAGTCGTACTTGCCGGCTACTTCCGACTGCTCGAAGTATGGCGTTGCTACCTCGACGAACTCGTCTACGCTGAGAGCTTTGATATATTCGCCGTTGAGCCAACGCATCTTTTGCTCGTCGAATATGCTTGGCGACTTGGATATTCCCTCTACGTCAAATTGCTCAATGAGGTCTTGCATAGAGAGCTTTTCTTGGTTGCCCTTTGGACTCCAGCCAAGTAGCGCTATATAGTTGACGATTGCCTCCGGCAAGTAACCTTTGGCGATAAAGTCCTCGAAGTTGGCGTCGCCGTAACGCTTGCTGAGCTTGCGTTGGGCGTCCTTCATAATTGGCGAGAGGTGCATATAGTGAGGTCTTTCCCAACCGAAACCGTCGTACAAGAGATTGTACTTAGGCGTGGACGAGAGGTACTCTACTCCGCGAATAACGTAGTTGATTGCCATGAGGTGATCGTCAACGACGTTGGCAAAGTTGTAGGTAGGCATGCCGTCCGACTTGATGAGAATATTGTCTTCCATATCCTCGTTGGGCACGCTGATGTGTCCGAAAACCATATCGTCGTATTCGCTTACGCCCTCGGTAGGGATATTTTGTCTAATTACGTAAGGCTCGCCCGCATCAAGCCTTGCTTGGACTTCTTCTTTGGTTAGGCTTAGGCAGTGTTTGTCGTACTTCTTAACGCCGTCCTTGTCGGCTAGGCTGTCAAGTCGCTCTTTGGTGCAAAAACAGTAGTACGCTCCGCCCCTCTCAACGAGTTGCTTGGCATACTCTAGATACATACCCTTGCGCTGGGATTGGATATACGGTCCGTATCCGCCGTCCTTGTCGGGACCTTCGTCGTGCTCGATGCCCGCCTTGCGGAGCGTGTTGTAGATGACGTCTACCGCGCCGTCTACGTATCTTTCTCTATCGGTGTCCTCTATCCTCAAAACGAACGTGCCGTCATTCTTGCGCGCAAACAAGTAGGCGTACAAGCACGTGCGCAAGTTGCCTATGTGCATAAATCCCGTTGGGCTTGGAGCAAATCTGGTTCTAACTTTTTGCATTTTTTCCTCTATTTCAATGCTTGGCATTGGTTGTTAAACGTTGCACAAAATATGATTTTGTGTGTATAATAATTATGCAACAATAATTAGTTTAAGTCAAGACAAGGAGCGAGTATGAGCAAATTTTTTGATAAAATGACGGATAGCTTGATGGATTTGCTTGCCATAGACTCAACGCAAGGCGAGCCTCACCCTCTCAGTCCTTTTGGAAAAGGCGTGGGCGAGTGCTTGCAATATATCGACGAATTGTCCAAAAAAATGGGCTTCGGTACCCACAACGAGGATGGCTACTATCTCACCGCCGACGTGGGCGAGGGAGATAGCTTCGGTATTCTTGGGCACGTGGACGTCGTGCCTTGGGACGACGATTGGGACTACAACCCTCTCGGGCAAAGAGTGGGCGAGGTAATATACGGCAGGGGAGCGCTCGACGACAAAGGTCCTATGCTATGTTGTCTTTGGGCAACTTTTGAACTGTTGCAACAAGGTCTAAAACCTCGCAAAAGAATTAGGTTCGTGTGGGGCGGCAACGAGGAGAGCGGTTGGAAATGTATCGAAAGATATATGCAAAAGGACGTGATGCCAAGCCAAGGCTTTTCTCCCGACGGCGACTTCCCCGTCATCAACTGCGAAAAGGGTCTTGCGCATTGGCAAGTCAAAATTCCCGCGCCCGACGGCTTGATTGCTATCAAAGGCGGTAGTCGCAGTAATATCGTTATGGCGGACTGCAAATGCGTGTTGCAAGGCAAGGTATCCGTGAGTGCCGACGACAAAACTACCGTTAACTACGAGGACGGCAATACCACAATATTCGCCGTAGGTAAACCAGCGCACGCTTCTACCCCTTGGCAAGGTGACAATGCGCTGTGGCATATTCTCGGCGCGCTGAGTGTTAATACCCAATGGGCGAAACTCAACGCCTTGCTGAGCCATAACGACGGAAGCGGCGTGGGCGCAAAACTCAGCGACGACAAGAGCGGAAAACTCACCTTTAACGTGGGTTGCATAGACAGCGAAAACGTGAACGGCAAAACTTGGATAATCCTCACTATCGACACTCGCATACCCGTGACCTATCCAATACAATACGTGGGCGAATTGATAAGCAAAGCCTTGGGAGCAAAAGCCGTGCTCACGCATTTCCACAATCCGCTGTACGTGGAGAAGGACAGCGAGTTGGTGCAAAACCTCCTCACCGTATACAACGAACAGACGGGGCAGAATGCCGAGCCTATCGCTATCGGCGGCGGTACTTATGCCCGTGCTCTTCCTTGCGGGGTGGCTTTCGGTCCGATTTTTCCCGACCAAATATCCACTATCCACCAAAAAAACGAGTGCGTAGATATACCGACTCTAAGAAAAACCTACGACATTTACAAACAAGCAATACGCAAGCTTTGCTTCTAAAAAGTCGATACGTATCGAGTTTTTGCATAAAAAGTCAAATCTCTCCCCATAGCGTAGGGAGAGATTTTTTCAAAAGAGCGCAAAACGCTTGATAAAATGTCGATTATATGATAATATCTCTTTGTAACTTGGTAACTTGCAGAGTTGGCTGAGTGGTCGAAGGCGCACGATTGGAAATCGTGTGTATGTGAAAGCATACCTAGGGTTCAAATCCCTAACTCTGCGCCAGCATCGTGACTTCGTCTTGAGTCACGATTTTTATTCCTTTGCGAAATTTATTAGCCTTGACAGATTACGTAAAATTTAGTATATTAGTGTAAAAATAATAATATTGAAGGTCGTTTGTGTTAGATTGGCTTATTCCTCTAATGTTATCAATGATAATGATTTGCGTTGTCTTAACTATAGGGCTATGCGTTTTTGTTGCAATAAAGAAAGCAATAATTAGAAAAAAAATAACCGGATTGGCAAATAATACTTTAGAAATGTCTCCTGAAGAATTTATGAAAATGCGAAAAACAAGCTTTGGCGGACGCGGTCGTCCTTCCTATGCCTTAACGCAAAATTTTGTAGGCGTGTATATTCTCTATAACAAAACTAAAAA
The DNA here is from genome assembly GCA_937880755.1 of uncultured Clostridia bacterium. Taxonomy (GTDB): domain Bacteria; phylum Bacillota; class Clostridia; order Christensenellales; family UBA3700; genus HGM11368. The sequence goes on along the minus strand of CALGRX010000014.1, from coordinate 13,097 downwards.
CATGTATTATGTAGGGCAAGGAAAAGAAGTTCTAAATCGTGTTAACGCTCATTTTACCGGAAAAGGCAATGGCGACGTCTATGCCGATTACAAATACGGAGATATTTTCACAATTAAAATGATTGCTTTGTCAACAAGCGGATTTAGCTCTCTAAATGAGTTGGAAAGAAATACAATAATGACGTACAACTCTTATGCAAATGGATATAATAAAACACGAGGCAATAAATAGTATTAGCCTTATTAAAATAACATGCAATGAATAGCCGTTGACATTTTGATGACTGTTTGCGCCGTCCCTTATCTATACTTACGAACCAATCTCGAAAAAGTATAATACCATAAATCGACTAGCTCAATAACAAACATACTTTATGTTCGTATTTAGTTTATAATAATAAATTGTATTAGTGGTGCTGATAAAATTTATTTGTCTTTTCTTTGAGGTTGCTTTATTATTCTGCATCTTCAAAAAATTCAAAAGGCAGTATATCCTCTCCCTTTGACACTCTTTGCAAAAACGAATAGTCCACCTCAAAAATATCGTCCACATACTTTTCAAATTTAGAAACATTTTGGTTAGGCAACTTTACCATCACGATAATTTTTCCTAAATTGTGCAAAGCTTTTACTATAGGCAAATAATCGGTATCATTGGATAATAAAACTGCAATATCATACGAGTTTTGATATGCTTTTGACATCATTTGCACCGCTATATTGACGTCTGTCTCTTTTTCGATAGTGAAATATGTGCTTGGATCATTTGGATTAATTTCTTGTCCTTTTTTACTCGCTCTAATTTGCTGCGTTCCTTCAATTACTTCGAAATATGAGCTGTTTTTTAAAGAGTTTAACCAAGTGTTAAGTTTCTTATATTTAATAATGGAGCTGTTGAGTAACGCCTCACATGGTTTTGCCGCAAACAAATACGTCTTTACTAATACTGTCGGCCGAACGCTAATATTATTTACGATTTGTTGACAAAGATCTTTATAATCAAATTTCAAACTAGATTGATTGATGCTTTTTAGATAGCTAGATGTCGAATAATAAAAATTTTGATAATCAATAAATGCCATAGCTTTTAACATGTTGGCTTCTCCTCAAATTCATATTTGATCATATATTTTTTATATTATACCACCAATCACTATATTTTTCAATAATATTATTTTGGCAATAATATTTGTCAAATCAATCAAAAGCACCCCGTCAACATTGTGACAAGGTGCAAATTGTTGCTTTGTGTTTTTGGTTATTTTTCCATAAGTTTTTGTCCCATGATGACACCCATAACCGAAGCCATCATCAAGCCTCTCGTCCAACCACTGGAGTCGCCCAGACAATGCAAGCCTTGGATGCTGGTATTGAAGTCCTTGTCCATCTTGACCCTATTGGAATAGAATTTGAGTTCCGGCGAATAGAGCAAGGTTTCGGCGGAAGCAAAGCCGGGAACAACCTTGTCTACGGCGTGGATAAAGTTGATGATATTGATCATAGACCTGTAAGGCATAGCCGCCGTTATGTCACCCGCTATCGCGTCGGGAAGCGTTGGCTTGACGTTGGAACGGGAGAGTTCCTTTTGCCACGTTCTCTTGCCTTCCATAATGTCGCCGAATCTCTGTACGAGAATGTGTCCCGCGCCGAGCATATTGGTAAGTTCGCCTATCTTTTGCGCGTAAGCGATAGGTTGGTTGAACGGCTCGCGGAAGTTGTGAGAACACAAGATTGCGAGGTTGGTGTTGTTGGACTTGAGCTCTTTGTACGAGTGTCCGTTGACTACGGCAAGGTCGTTGTCGTAGTTTTCTTGCGCTACGAAACCACCCGGATTTTGGCAAAAAGTACGAACCTTATTGCGGAATGGTGCGGGATAGCCGATAAGTTTGGACTCGTACAGCACTCTGTTGACCTTTTCCATAACTTCGTTGCGCACCTCTACTCTCACGCCGATATCAACCGTGCCCGGCTCGTGAAGGATATTGTGCTCGGCGCAAAGATGCTCTAACCAATCCGCGCCTCTTCTTCCCGTAGCAATGACGACGTTTTTGCCTTGCAAAACCTTCTCCTCTTTGCCGTTGTCTATGATGACGCCCGTGCAAACCTCGCCGTCGAGAGTTATGTTGGAGCATTGATAGCCAAACAAAATCTCTACGCCGTGATTGAGCAAGAATTGCTCGATAGAATAGTATATATCTTGTGCCTTCTCGGTGCCCAAGTGTCTAATTGGACAGTCCACCAACTTGAGGTCGGCTTGTATAGCCTTCTTTCTAATTTCCTTGACCTCTTCGTCTTGACCGACGCCCTCTACGTGCGTGTCTGCGCCAAACTCAAGATAGATTTTGTCGGTGTAATCTATCATATGTTGTGCGTACTCTTCGCCGATAAGTTCGGGCAGTTGTCCGCCTACCTCGTAGCTCAACGACAGTTTGCCGTCGGAAAAAGCGCCCGCGCCCGAAAAGCCCGTGGTGATGTGGCAGTACGGCTTGCAGTTGACGCACTTGTTGGTCTTGGCCTTCGGACAGCTTCTATTCTCTATAGCCTTGCCCTTTTCGACAATGATAATCTTGCCCTTGTAATCCCTTCTCAACATTTCGAGTGCGGTAAATATGCCCGCAGGTCCCGCTCCGATAATTATTACGTCGTATTGCATTTTGCCTCCGTTTCCTATAATGTAATTTGCTTTTTGTCCTATGGTATTATAACACAAGTTTGCGTTTTGTCAAGTTTTTTGTCAATTTGGCTGTCTAGCAAATTCTACCAATAGTCGCATAATAATCTCTTTTTGTCTGCCGTTTAGAAGTCCGTACATATTGAGAAGGGCACTTTCACTCTCGCTCACGCCCTTGTATATCGTCAAAGACTTGCCGTATTCGTCGCTAAGCCCAAGCAAAAAGTCGGCGCTGACGTTGTAAAACTGCGCCAATTTGATTATCATTTCGTAAGAAGGTAGGCTTGCGCCCGACTCCCACTGGCATATCGTGGCTTGTCCTACTTTAAGTTCTCCCGCCAACTGCTGTTGGCTAAGATTGTTCTCCTTGCGTAGCCTTGCCAAAATCTCTTGCGTCTTCATAATTATATGATAACACAATACTTGAATTATCGCAACTACAATCAAAAATATTATTGTATTATCGTAATTACGATTTTTGATATAAAATATTGCAAAATTCGCCCTCTTTGACAGAATTGTTGATTGTGCGACAATATCCGTTGTTCTACAATAATTTTGTACGAAAAAAAGGAGGACTGTTGATGAAAAAGGTCAAAATTCTACTAGTAGATAATAATTTGGAAAATATACAGTTTATAAAGTCGGGATTGCAAGAAGAAGAAAACTTTGAAGTGGTAGGCGCAGAATGCGACGGTATGGCGGCACTCGACAAAATCAATACCTTTCACCCAGACGTGGTAGTGACGGAGCTTATTTTGCCGAGGTTGGACGGGTTTGGGCTGATGAGTAGCGTGGACAAGTCCAACACGCCGATTTTTATCGTGGCTTCTTCGATAGGCTCCGACGCCTTCGTCTCCAAAGCAATCGGGCTAGGCGCCGGCTACTATATGCTCAAGCCTATCAATATCGACACGCTTAAAGCACGCATCAAAGAGTTGACGGGAGAAAGCAAGCCCGCCAAAGTCACCTTTGACGACCAATCCGTCAAAAACGCTATTAGGCGTTCGGAGAAACAGTTGGACGAGAGGTTGTCTAACATATTTATCTCGGTAGGTATACCTGCTCATATCAAGGGTTACCAGTTTTTGCGCGAGGCTATCAAGATGGCTATAGCTTCGCCCGATATCATCAATAGCATCACCAAAAAGCTCTATCCGTCCATAGCCGAAACCTTCAACACCTCGGCATCTAAGGTGGAGCGCGCCATAAGACACGCCATAGAAGTGGCTTGGAATAGAGGCAAAATCGAAAATATCAATACGATTTTCGGTATCAAAGTCTACTCTTCTCACGACAAGCCTACCAACGGCGAATTTATCGCTTTGCTCGCCGACAAAATGATTATGGAGGGCGTAGGCTAAGCGCCATAACCCTCGATTGAACGTACTATAAGCCTTGCAGTCAAACGCCGATTGCAAGGCTCTTTCGTATATCGCAAAAAAATTTTTGAAAAAGGTATTTACAAATGTTTAATTTATGCATATAATACTATGCGTTGAGGGACGCTTGTCCCAAAGGAGATTTTATGCCAAAATACGTTAAATGTCCAAGATGCGACCTGAATTGGATGCTGGAAGGCGAAGAGTATTGCGACGTGTGCAAAGCAGAGCTCAAGTTGGAAGGCGGAATTTCTTTGTTGGAAGAAGAGGACGAGGACAACCTCTGCCCTTACTGTGGTGTCAATTACCTCGAGCCTGGCGAGAAACTTTGTGCCGAGTGCCGTGAAAAGAAACAAGCTAAACGCTTGATTGAAGAGGACGACGAGGAAGACAACAAGAGCGTGGACGACGAGGATAGCATCGAGGTATCCTTCAGTGACGTGGAAAACGAGGAAGAAGAGGAAGAATGGGTTGACTCCACCGATATCCACTACGATGAGGAGAACTTCTCCGACTTTGGCAACGAGGACGATATGATGATAGACGACGATATCGACCTCGAAGAGGAGGAAGAGGAAGAAACCACGCCTCAAGATAGCCTAGACGACGACTTTGAAGAGGTTGACCCCGACGAAGTTCCCGACGACGGCGAGGACGACGAAGACGAAAATCTCGACGACGAAGACCTATGATAGCACGCGTGTCGGCACACTTATTTGGTGTGCCGATATGCAAAAGCAAAATGCCCTACGTCTGTGGTCTATGTTGACAAGTAGGTTAGTAGGACGTTTTTATTGACAAAAACACTATTTTTTTGTATAATCAACGATAGAAATACCTCTTTATTTGCAGGAATATCGAAGCGGTCATAACGAGGCGGTCTTGAAAACCGTTTGGGTGCAAGCCCACGGGGGTTCGAATCCCTCTTCCTGCGCCAAATGGGACTCAGTTGAACCCTAAAAAGGTTCAGCTGGGGCTTATTTTTTTGGAAAACACTTTTTAATTCCCCTCCTAATTTATAGTCTAATTATGAGATTTGCTTAAAATATCTACTAATTATTTTGGTAAAATAGGAATGGCAAGTTTTAAAATAATTGAAACGGCAAAAAGAAAAAAAGATATTGAAAACGCAATAGAAATCTATTTATCTACAATAGATATTGAGACGTCATATACAAATACCAACCAAATAAAAGAACATATCCTATCAAATACGAAAAACGAGAATAGACAACTTTTTTTCTATAATTTATATCTAAATGATGAGTTGTTTGGTTTTGCAGAATTTGGATACTTACCTAAAACAGAAACTTTAGTTATTGACTACATTTGTACAAAAATACGTAATCAATGTGCTTTTTATATGTTTTATCAATTGTGTATTGAAGAAATATCAAACAAAGCTATTAAGAACAAATCACATATCAAATATATTATAACGGAAATATCTTTATTGCAAATTAATGGTATTTATTGTGATGCGGATAGCAATTATTTTAGAAAAATGCTTTCACTAGAAAATTTTGTAATATTGTCGTATCCATATTACCAGCCTAATTTTGAAAATAATTATCAAGCATTTGCAATGGCTATTAAAAGTGTCTCAAGCTCTAACTTGAACGCTTCCATTACTCCCTCGGAATACTTAAGAATCGTGGAAGAATTGTATGTTTGTCATTATGGTACATGGTATAAAAAATATATCGATTCAACAAAAGTTGATAATACAATTTCTGATTTACTATCTAAGATTAACCGGGAAATCTCTCCACAAAAGTCTAATATTAACAGCCTATCCCTTGTAAGTTGTCCGATTTTTGAAGCTGGGAAATGTCAGAATATAAATATAGAACCAATTACGGTCAAAAAGAAAATAGAGAAGTATATTTTTAATACACTATTTTTAATTTTATGGCTAGCAATAAGTGTTTTAAGTTGTTTAGCAGTTATTTTTGATATTACCAATATATTCAAAGTATTTTCATCAACCATTTCTGTTGTATCTGGAATAATAACAATGATTTTATACTTTAGAAATTTTTTTAGAAATTAAAATACAATTATGTGCTAGCGGATATGAAATTGGGGCAAAAATTTTATCTGCCTTTATGTATTTAGCAGCACTTTTTTCTGATAAGCCCAACCTATATAAAAGTGTAGAAAATGTGTGAAAACGATATTTTCTTATTGTCTTCAAATTGTTGCAGCGCATTATTTTTATGACATGTTTTTCATTATACATCCAAAGTATATGTTTTTGATTATTATAAATATATGAGTTTGAAAATACTTGCTTATTATGATTTCCTGTAAACAAGAATTCACCACTATTGCTTCGTTCAAATTCCAAAATTAAAATACCGTTAGCTTTTAACACTCTAGAAAATTCTTTTAAGCTTTTTTGACAGTCTGCATAATTTATTACGCTTCCAACACATATTATAATATCAACACTATCACTTTCTAATGGTATATTATCAATTGAGGCAACAATATAGTTTGGATATTTATTTATATATGATTCAATTATGTCAAGATGTATAAATCTCCCTTTATGGTTATAATTTGTTCCTCCAGAACCAGCATTTAAAATGATAGCATTTTCATTGTCAAATTTTGCTAATTCTTTATTGACAATATTATTAATAGCTTGAAATGTTTTGCTGTGCCATTCATCAGCATTGGGCCAAGGAGTATTGGCAGAATAGTTCTTTTTGGCTTGGTCGCTTATATTTTTTTGTGTTTCCATTCCTATTTTACCAAAATAATTAGTAGTTACTTTAAGTAAATTTTATCATATTTTGATATAATTTGCAATGATATAATAAAAAATTATAAGGAGAAATTATATGAAAAATATTGAAACGTTTATAAAATATCTACAAACCACAAAAAATCTATCAATCAAGTCACTAAATGCTTATAGAGGCGATTTGAGGCAATATTATGCATTTGAAGAAACTAAGGAGCAACCGAGCGATATATGCTCTTATATATCGTATTTGAAAAACGAACTGCAATTAAAGGACTCTTCTATCCGTCGCAAAATCATTACCCTAAAAAACTACTATAATTTTTTGGTGGAGCGTGAAATGATTGAACGCTCGCCTTTTTATAATATGAAGTTCAAGTTTAAGCAAGAAAAGCGTTTACCTAAAACTTTAGCTAAATCGGACGTGGTTAAAATACTGGATTGTTTTAACGTAGACACTACCGGGCTTAGCGATTTTGCCAGGCAGTCTTACGTGAGGGATGCGGCGCTAATAGATTTGTTGATAAGTACTGGGATAAGAATCGGCGAGGCGGCTGCTCTTACTTTGGAAGACGTCATTGCGTCGGAACGCACGCTGCTCATACACGGGAAAGGACGAAAACAACGTTTGATATACATATCGTCGCCCATAACGTGGAACAGGTTGACGGCTCTCATTAAGCAAAGAAAAAAGTGCGGAGGCAATTATCTTTTCATCAATAGATACGGCAATCCAATTTCTATACACGGTATTGAAGATATCTACGCAAAGTATATCAAGAAAGCCAAACTGGAAGTCAAATCCACGCCGCATTATCTCAGGCACACCTTTGCGACCAACTTGCTTTCTAACGGCGCCGATTTGCGCTCCGTACAAGAGATATTGGGCCACGCCAGCGTCGCTACAACGCAAATATATACCGAAGTTTCTACAAACCGAAAAAAGCAAGTGCTTAAAAAGTACAATTACCGTAACAAGCTATAAATCTTATCAATAAAGTTTGGCACAAAAAATTGCTAAGTTGTGAAAATTTTATTACACTAGTGATTTGTTTATACTATATTAAACAATAGTAACACCCCCAGCATTGACAACGCTTAATTGCTTTTCAAAGCAAGGGGGTGTTTGAAAATACTATTTATTATTATAGTTCCTATATTGATGCGTCTACAATCATAAATTACTCCGATGGCATAAAAATCCACAAGTGCTCACTTAAGAAATATCTTTATGTTTAAATAACGTTACCATCCTCTCCGTTGCTACCACTAATTCCAGCATTACCTGTTGCACCAGTGGCGTGTCTTTCCGAGCTATTCATATGGAAACCTCCTAGTCCGCCGGCACCACCAGCTCCACCGGCGCCACCAGTTCCACCTACTCCACCATGTCCGGTAACAGAGGTATAGTTTCCAGAAATTGTATTGAAAAGTATGCCATATGCACCATAACCACCATCGCCACCATTGCCTCCTTTGCCACCTGTGCCGCCTGTACCTCCGGCTTTTCCTGCTACTAGGAATTTACCATCGCCGCCTTCGCCACCTGTGCCGCCTGTGCCTCCTTTGCCACCTGCACCACCAGCTCCACCGTTGCCTCCAATTGCATTGACTGCCGAATTGTTGGAAATATTAATGTTTCCAAAATAAAATATTCCATAACCTCCGTCTCCACCATTTCCACCATTAGCACCATTGCCACCTGTATAACCAGTTTCTCCAACTTTTCCATCTTTTGCTTTTGCAGGTACTGATGTAGCATTGAGTCCTGCTGCTCCCTTTACACCTATTCCTCCATTCCCGCCCTTACATTCTAGATGTTGTATAGTTATGTTCATAATATATGTGTGCTCGGGATTTATTCCTCCGCCTAATATGCCTGAATCTGCATGTAATCCATCATTACCGTCAAAACCTAATGTCGAGGAGCCCGTGGCATATAGTCTATCACCTTTTATATCTATATCTAAACATGTTAACGCCGCAGGATTGCTTCTATTATTGCTTGTAACCAATCCTGACTTTATCCTGTTTTCCCCAACAGATTCCAAAATCAATTTGCTACAATAAATTGCGTTAATGGCTGGCATATTGTTCTGCCCAACAATGTTCACATTTTTCAGTCGCATAGTCAACGTTGTAGAACGTGAATTGACAACTATACTTTTGTATGACATAACATTACTTGTGTTTCCTAAAAAAGAAATTTCTCTAACATTCGTACCCACATAGATTAGTACTTTTGCGTAAGTGCCTGCTCTACTGAAGTCTACTATTGCAATTTCATTGTTTACAGTATAAGTACCGGCTGCCGTGATGTTTGTTAGAGCTCCAATCCATTGCGCAGTTAAATTTAGGTCGCCTATGCTTCCTTTCGGAATATTATTCACTGGAATACCATTCTGTGACCAACCATTGAATTTATAACCATATTTAGTTGGTATCGGCAAACTAACCGCAGTCTCTATTGTATAAGATTTTGGAAAGGTTAGTTCCAAGTTGCCGCCGTCTAGATTGTATGTAATTGTATATTGCTTACATACCCAACTAGGATATAGCGTACAGTCATTGGCTATATTCCAATTTCCATTAGTATTTCCTTGCCCATCAGTTATTCGCTCCTGACCATTTTGATTGCACCATCCGTTAAATTCATATCCTTTCTTCTCAGGTACAGGGAAAGCATTACCAGAACTTACATTATACGCTTGACCATATATCACAGTTTTTTTGTTTTCCGCAGCGATACCGTCTAAAGTTACTTGATATTCAGCTGGCGAAAACATCGGTTCAATATAAATAGCACAACCATCCAGTTCTTCATTTACAGACAAATCAGGCATCGTTGTATAATCAAAAATGCTACCTTTTGCAAATACCGTATTGTTATAACGATCGTTCAGACTGTTATTAGCCACTACATAGTTGCTAAAATCGTGTCCAATTTTGGTAGGATGATTGTTATATACTATATTACATCCAAAATCTGCCGATATGTTTTCTATCAAAACATTCTCTTCGTCTATAACGATAATTTTAAAGTCCTTTTCTACCTCATAATAAGGATATATTTCAACAATATCCCCATCTCCAAAACTTTCACCAAAAGCAAGCCCGTTCCAACAAGCAAGCGTTGTAGGATCGTCTTCATTTAAAATCATATATTGATATTTATATCCTTCTTTATATAGGCATTGTTTAATATTATGTGCCGTCTCTCCTCCTTTTGCTATTTGCGATAAAATATAGCAATTAGGACACAATCCCACTATATTTTCTACATGTTCTTTGTTGTCGGAAAATATAAAATCGTCTCCGTTTTTTGTCAGCCATTTATAAGAATTATCATTTATATTGATTTTTATGTAATATTTTTCTCTTTCCCATTTTGCAACAAGAGTTATATCGTTCTCGTTGGTATATGCAGATAAACTAGCTCCGTTCCTATCGCTATATTTTACATTTCCATCATACCACCCAACAAAAATGAAACCGTCTAATACCGGAACTGGTAATTGATAAGTAAATCCGTAATATACCGTTTGGACGTTCCTTTCTATCGACGCTGCAATGTAATCAGTACTTGCCGAATTGACGTTTAATACAACATCAAATTTTTCTTTTATCCATTTTGCATAAAAAGTTTTGTCCCCTGTGCTTCCACTTGGAAGAACAGCTATTGCGTCACCACTTAGCTCTTCATTATCAAACCATCCGCCAAAAACAAAGCCTTGTTTTTGTGCGGTTGTAGGCAAAAGAACACTATGCTCTTTAATATAATGCATATCGGCAATTGCATCTCCGCCGCAAGTATTGAAATGAATAGAATATTGTATTGGCGTCCAACGAGCATATAATGTCATGGTTGGTGCAAAATATTGCAAAATATTATTCTCATCGATCTTAACTCCCAATATATCTAAACTTGTCCACCAACCTTCAAACACATAACCCGTCTTAGATATATTTGGTAAGCTTACTGTCTCCTGACTACTTATTACAAGATTGCTCTCAATGCTCTCTTCTATTCCGTCTATATTTGACAGCGATACGTTCATTTCATCCCTAATAATTAGATTGAACGTCTCTACGGAAGCCGATTGTTTGTCTATTCTCAAATAATTAATTGCGCCTGCCTCCAAAATTAATAGCAATTCGTTGTTTGTAGCAGTTTCAACAATATTTAAATTTTCATCCAACAAATACATTTGCACATCGTCATCACTTAATGTGAATCTATAATTTGTTCGATTGGCACTTACGAATTGAACATAACTATCTTGGCTATTTGAATTGAACGCATTGTTTCCAAGTACGACTTGCTGAGGGATAAACTCTACGTCCATATATGCTATTCCATATCGTGTTATGATGTTGTCAATCGACGCTTTGTTTTTTAGATCAACACGTAAATAGTACGTCTTATTATTATCTAAATATATTTGTCCACTCGTTGAACTGTCATTGATATACTGACTTTGACAAACAATATTGCTATTGTTGTTATATGAGGTTTCTACTCCTTCAATGTTTTCATAAATAATAAATTTTGAATAGGGATTATATTTAATGTCAAATTGATAAAATCCGCTACGCTGTGGCTGCAATCGAATTATACTGTCTTGATTAGGTAGTATAGTTAAATCAAAGCTTTGTGATAGTTCATTCAACTCATAGTTCCTAATTTCTTTATATTGACCTTCTTTATTTTTCAACTTGTTTGTAAACGAATTACTAAAATATTGTATCTCCCCCATTTGCGTATTGTGGTCTTTGTTTTCTACAGCAACCATGCCTATATTTATAATAGTGGCATATAGGGTGTCTACGTTTGGATCTTGACAATTAACCTGATAGTCAAACTCAACATAATCATTAGTGTCAAACAAGAGTTGTTTACCGTTACCGACAACAGCTACGGCAGAATCTTTAATAAGTCCACCCATTGCAATCTGTTGTTCTTTGTTGTTGGCAAAAGCAGTATATGATGTCGTTCTACTTTCACTCACTGTTTGCATTTTGAATTCTTCTTGAATTTTAGCTATGCTACTTACTACGTCCAACGCAGTCAACACATGTCCTGCAATTGGAATAGCTTTGAACACCGAGCTAAGTCCTACAGTAGCATCTAGAATATCAAATGTGCCCGCGGTAACGTTGAACATAATAGAACCAAACTCATCAACCGCAAAAGTCCCCGGTTGCAAAAACATACCTTCGTAAGTAAAGTCTGTTTGACTAAAAAAACAGCCCATATCTTCTTGTGGCACATATTCTTCATCGGAGACATTATATCCATTCATATTATACAATGACGTTATATTGGACACATTGGTCATATAATATCTGTTATGTTGCTTTGGTTCAATCGCCCAACGCATTTCGTTGATTCGATATAATGTAGGAACCGCAACAATAAATTCATCTCCTATATCAGGATAAGTTATAAACAAATCTAACGCATAATTATTCTTAAAAAAAGTATCAGTTTGTATTCCTAAAGAATAAGTAACTTCATCGCCTCTTTCTACATAGGCAAAATCTGCCTGAACTATTGGCTGTATTTTTATTTTCAAATGAGATAACGATTCCTCATTTAACATATCATCATTGATAGTAACGTCAAATAAAACAACCGTCGACAACAACATGTTGTTGCCAAGTAGTTTTCTCGTTTCTATAAAAAAGCCGTACTCTTTGCCGATATGTTGTACTGTACATTCTCTTTTGAACAATTCTTCCGGTACGAATTTGATTATATCATCCGAACTATCTATTTCTATCCTCATCTGATTATCATAAGTATAAATTGCGTTTTTGCCATAATTGTTTTCGGCGTATCTTTGCAACTCAATCCCATTAGGGTTATCTGTATCGGTAAAACCGTAATCGAATTCCGTCAGATAAGCTACTTTTGTCTCTATTGTTTTTGCATATACTTCTTGAATTGGCAATGTAAAGCATATTAACCCTAACAATAATGCCATAAACAATAATATTATCAAAAAACTAAATTTTTTATCTTTTGTAGTCTCTCTCATATCCTACTCCTTCCAAATAACGTCAATATTTATATATTCTTTATAAACACGGTTTTCATAATGTTCCAAATCTTTTGGATCTCGATAAAACTCCACTATTACTTGGAACCTTCCAGGCTCCTTTATTTTCCCGAGTGGCAGTGGCTTATCCATGATATACTCTTGTTTTATATAGTCATATTCGTAATAATATTTCTTATAGTAATGTATAATAACGTCTTGGTCTTCACCCTTATACGTCAATCTCATAT
>CALGRX010000013.1 GCA_937880755.1 uncultured Clostridia bacterium | reverse complement strand
GGTTGGACACGACCTGGGAGAGTAGGACGCTGCCGGATCCATTAAGACAAGCAATTCGCTTGTCTTTTTTCTTGCGATTTTTGCTAGACAGTTATGCAATACTTGTGCTGGATAGATAGGCGTTAGACGTAATGAAATAGATTATACGTGAGAAACATATTATATTATTCATACTCAATCCTCATATATAGTTAGCAAAGTGTCGGAAGTTAAACGATAATATCATATAAACTCGATACGTGTTGATATTTTTGACAAAATTCGTTTCTTTGCCGTCTCTTAGACGTGATACGTATTTTAATAGTTTTTTGGATAAAAATTAAATTAAAATACTCAAAATACTTGACACAAATCGTATAATATAATAAAATCGTATATGCAATCAATAAGCCTTCATAGCTCAGTCGGTAGAGCATTCGGCTGTTAACCGAAGTGTCATAGGTTCGAGTCCTATTGAAGGCGCCATAAAAAAGAGATGCCTTGCGCATCTCTTTTTTGTGTCCCTTGAATAGTCAAGAACCCGCTAAAACGAAGTGCAGTCGGTTCGGACGAAGTCTTTTGCCCAAAGGGCAAAGCCCCTATTGAAGGCGCCATAAATAAGAGATGTCTTGTGCATCTCTTTTTTGTGCCCCTTGAATAGTCAAGAACTCGCTAAAACGAAGTGCTGTCGGTTCGGACGAAGTCTTTTGCCCTATGGGCAAAGCCCTATTGAAGGCGCCACAAAAACGACGACTATGAAAGACGTAGTCGCCGTTTTCGTTTTTCAGCGGGAAGAGAACACTGCCGTAGAGAGAAAAAGTACTTACGATAAAAGAAAAGCCGATAAAATAACACAACAAGAAAAACGGAAAAGCAGGCAGTAGTTCGCGGTGACGAAGTCACCAAGGGAAGCAAAGCGACTGCTCTCTTGCCTGGGGAGCCACAAAACATCTGAATGCGCAATCATCAGGGATTTTACTCACTATTCATTTTCACTAAACCGCATTGAGGATTTTATGTACTGAGTAAAGCTGTTTCAATTCGCGGAAATATTGTCTCTGCGATACTCGTTCTTTACGCTAGTTTTACTAAAACTATACTTAAAATGAATAGACAAAAAGACAATTGAGTGATATAATTAATGTGAATAAATGCGATGGAGTATAATTGGAGAAAACATGAAAAATTTAGCTGAGAAAAGTAAACTCTCGATGATCATGTTATTGTCGGGCGCTATCATTTCTCTTGTACTTTGTGCGCTTGCTTTATCCGGCAGAATGGACGGATGGCAGATCGTGCTAATGTTTTCTATTGTTTTTATAGGCGCAACTATTTTTGGCGTTATTTATGAACTAGGAAGACCTAACATTTTGATTAAAATAGACAATGAAAAACTATTGTTATATTATAAAAGGCATTGGAAAAATATAAACATAGCGGATATTGCAGATATCGATTTTCGCAACACCAAGAGCGGACGGTGGGTTACGAATTGTGGAACTTTGATTATTGTAACAAAAGACGAAGCAATAAAAATATACAATGTTAAAAATGTTCGTGATGTCGCAAGTTGCCTCACGGCACTAAAAACCAGAAACGAAAACAAGAAATGAAAAATGTTGTTTTGTTTTACGAAATTATGGAAATAAACAACTAATTGAATGAGGTATGTCATTTTTGAATGCAAGCATTGTCTTTTGCTCGCAATCCAAATTAAACTTATAAAATGTAGTGCAGCTATTTCGTACAACAAAGCCATAAAAAAGAGATGCCTTGAGGAGTGTCCCACATGGGGTTCACTTCACTTATGAAAAAACTAATAACCTTTTTACTTACCATTATTATCGGGGCTAGTATGTTAGTAGGCTGTGTCAACGTTCAAGTCCCAAATAATCAAAAACCCGACGAACAAAAAGGGGCGTCAATAGTGCAGACTATGAGCAAGAATGCGCCGTATATATGGCTCAAGTGTCCGGGCGGTATGGGAAGCTGGGAGTTTTTCGATTTTCTTCTCAACGAGGCACAAATCGTCGGTACTCCGGGCGAAGGCTTCGGCAAGTGTGGAGAATGCTATTTTAGATTTTCGACTTTCGGTAGCGTAGAGGCTACTCGCGAGGCAGCGGATAGACTAGTACGACTGTTGTCCGACAAAAACTAAAAATCTCGACACATATCGACTTTTTCGTCCGCAATTACTTTTGCGGACGATATTTTTTGTGTTTATTATTGACATTTTTAACTACAAGTGTTATAATAAACTTGTTATGACGAGATTGGATAACGAGTTACTCAAAACCCGATTCGGACATATCGGAAAAATATTTTTCAACCTTACGATAGCCAGCGGCGTATTGTCGCTTATCTGTCTATTGTCGCCTTTAATTACCGCGCTTTATTCATGTATAGTCATTATGGTTGTGGTAGTTGTCGTTTGTTTTACTTTGGGGCTTATATTTTTGATTGATCCCGACTTTATATCGGGACTCATTTCGTCTATGTCAGACGTCACCCAAATAGCGAGTGTAGTCATCAAGATAGTAGATTATTCGCTACCTATTATGACCATATTAGCGGTACTTGCCACCGTTATGTTTATTCTACAAACCAATCGTAAAAAGATGGTGGTTGCCAGCATAGTTTTGGCAATAATCGGCGGTCTTGCTTGGGCGTTTGTGGCAAGCGGACTTGTGGAGACAATGCAATGAGCCTACTTACAATCAAAGTCAGAAGTTTAAAAAAATACGCCGTGCAAGTATCGGTCGACGGACGACGAGTCAAAGGCAAGTCCGACAAGACGGGCAATATGATTTATACCTATCATACCGATGAGGATAAGGCAAAAGTCGAGATTTTCAACGTCAACGAATTATCTTCGTCGCTTTGGTGGCTTTGGTCGATATTCTACTTTTTCATCAGCGTGTTCGGCATATTCGACCCGGGCTACGGCAACAACTTTTTTGACGTTAGGTGCAACTTTTCCGTTGACACTACTCGTGACGCCAATTTGCAGGTCAAGATAGGCACAAGTGACAACGGCATTCGTTGCAACGTTTGGCAATGCGACACCTGCGCCACCCCAATCGACAACGAGTTTAGCAAAAACGAACGTTTGCAAAGGCGTATCAAAAGCAACAAAATTTTCAAAGTCTTTTTGTGGATTGTAACAATAGCTATTGTCGTAACAATTACGGCGAGTAAAGTGATTAAATAGGGAGGAAATTATGCAACTTTATTTCAAAAACAAACTGATGACCATAGGCGGTAGTTCTACCGTCACCGACGAGAGCGGTCAAGTTTTGTACAAGGTCAAGGGTAGAATTCTTTCTCCGACCAAATACAAAAAGATTTACGACCAAGAGGGCAAACTGCTCTACATCGTCAACAACAAGCTTATTAGATTTTTCAACACTACCGTCTATATCAAGGACACCAAGAAGAATAAACTTGCTACCGTCACCCAAAAGTATTTTTCCGTAGGCAAGTACGAGGTCAAAGACAGCGAAGACGAGATAGAAATTCAAAAGGACGGACTGTTGTTTCATTATACCGTCTTTGTCAACGGCAACAAATTCGCAGAGTTCAAGCGTGGCAAATTCTTAGCTTTGACCGACAATATGTTGGTCGACGTCAACGACCCTTCTCAAGCAGGACTTGCCGTAGCCTTTGCGGTATGTTTCGACAACGTCGGCGATCGCAGAGCCAATGATAGCCAGTAGAAGTGAAGTATTACAATTCAACTTGCGGTATGACGTATATGTATCGCAAGTTGATTTTTTGTATAATTTTTAAGCAAAAAGACAATTTTTTATTTTTGTTGTCAAAAAGGCTCTTTTGATTGTTTAATATCAGAGGAAAGATGAAAAACAAAAAACTAGAAAAAAGTCAAAGAGTTTGCCTTAGGCAACTCTAAAGCCTTTGACTACATATAAGAGGTCAGCCATAAGGTAGTATTTATGGTTGCTTTTGGTATACTCAACAATCGAGAGAGCGCGTTGGATATAATACAAGAAACGTATAGGCAAATGATACTGTCGATTGCAAGCTGCAACAGCACCAACTTTATGGCGTGGATCACGACGATAGCGAGGAATTTGTCCTACAACAGTTACAACAAAAACAAAAGAGTGATACTCAGCGACTTTGGCGACCAAAAATACTTGATGTATTTGACAATTTGACGGGCTGGTTGTATGCTATTTTTAGGAGGCGTATTATGGACGTAAAGAGAGAAGTAGAAGACAGAGTAGCATTTATCCGCAAGGTGCTCGAGGATAGCAAAGCCAAGGGCATCGTGTTCGGCAACAGCGGTGGTAAAGACAGCGCGCTCGTAGGCATTTTGTGCAAGATGGCTTGCCCTGATACCGTAGCCGTAATTATGCCTTGTTTTAGTCAGCGCAATTATACCGTAGACAAGCAAGACGGAATGGAATTGTCTACCAAATTCGATATAGAGACGAGGGTCGTAGACCTCACACCCGTTAGGGCGCAGATGCTCTCGCAACTAGAAGGGGTTGCGAAACTCAACGATTTGGCTATCGTCAATATCGCTCCGAGACTTCGTATGACGACGCTATATTCAATAGCTGCCGCGGAGGGCAGACTCGTAGCCGGCACGGGCAATCGTAGCGAAAGGTTTGTGGGGTATTTTACCAAGTGGGGCGACGGCGCGTGCGATTTCAACCCCATAGCCGACCTCATGGTTGGCGAGATATACGAGTTGCTCGAGTATCTGCGTTGTCCTAGGTCTATCATTGACAAAGCACCATCGGCATCGTTGTACGACGGTCAGACAGACGAAAAGGAACTCGGCATTACCTACAAAGAGCTCGATAGATATATCGCCGTAGATAGAGTGCAAGGCAAGCGCGAGCCTAGACTCGAGAGAATGTTCAACGCCTCGGCGCACAAGCGTAAGCCTCCTGTTTTGTACAGGTCGCTTGACGAAGAATAAAGTCGCTAAAATAACAACAAAAAACAAAAATGGGGATACGTATCGAGTTATCTCCATTTTTTATTTATCTAAACGATAATATTTTGTATATTTATTTCTTAGCTTTGACGTATTTGACAGCAGACGTGCCGGCAATAGCACCGTCGCTGACGGCCTTGCTTATTTGCATCAAACCGCCAACGCAGTCACCGCAAGCAAACAATCCGTCTACCGTCGTCATCATATCTCTATTGGTTACGATAAAGCCTTGGTCGCTGACAGCGCCTATTTTGCGAGCAAGCACGTCGGCGGATGCTTGACCCAAAGCAACGAATAGTCCGTCAATAGTTAGAGTGCTGTCATCGTCAAAAACTACTTGTTGTAATCTATCGTCACCCGTGAGTTTTTTTATTTTTTTATCAATGACTTTTGCCGAGCCAAAGTCCTCGTCGCAAGATTTGCCGTTAGTCAAAATAGTAGCTTCGCTTGCGACGTCTTTGATTGCGTTATACTCGTGCAGTGCGTAGTGCGAATTACCTAGCACGGCGACTTTCTTTTTGCGATAAAAAAATGCGTCGCAAACGGCGCAGTAACTCACGCCCTTGCCTTCAAGCCTCTTTAGTCCGTCGATTTTGACGGTGTTGCGAGGCGCGCCCGTTGCAATTATCACGGCTTTTGCCGTCATAATTCCGTTAGTGGTCGTCACTATAAATACGTCGCTTAGCGCTACGTCCAAAACCTCGCCGTCCAATACCTCAACGCCCAACCGTGACAGTTGCTTTTCGCCACAACGCAACAATTCTTGTCCGCTAATACTCTCGAAGCCGTAATAGTTTTCTATCTGCTTGGCTTTTTTGAGAGCGCTCTTATCAGTGCCGACAACACAAGTCGTCAGTCCTGCTCTTGCCGTATATAATGCCGCCGATACGCCCGACGGACCTTTGCCGATAATAATCACGTCTACCATAATTCACCTAGATTGAGTATAGCACAAAACAAAATTTTTATCAAAAAAAATCAAAAAAGTATGGATAAAAACCTCACAATATGATATAGTTGCTATATAAGCTAATAATTCGGAGGTCAATATGGCAGTAACAACGATAACCAAAGACAATTTCGACAAGGAAGTATTGCAAGCGGGCGTGCCTGTATTGGTAGACTTTTGGGCTTCTTGGTGTGGTCCTTGCAGAATGCTATCCCCGATAGTGGACGAGATTGCAGAGCAATATACCGGGCTTAAGGTGGGCAAAGTCAACGTTGACGAGCAAGAAGAACTTGCAATCAAATTTGGCATAATGAGCATACCTACGCTTATCGTTTTCAGAGACGGTAAGGTAGTGGCGCAGTCGGTGGGCGTCAAGTCCAAAGAAGCTATATTGGATATGCTCAAATAGTCGATATCCTTTAGCAGATATCGTCAAATAACAACGAAAGTATATACGGAAGAAGGTAAATTATGTCACAATGTAATCACGATTGCGGAAGTTGCCAATCAAAGTGCGATTCCGCCAATCTAATAGCGCCCGCCAATTCGGCTTCCAAAATCAAAAAGGTTATAGCGGTAGTCAGTGGCAAGGGCGGAGTTGGCAAGTCGAGTATTACCTCGCTACTTGCAACCAAAGTCAGCCAAATGGGCTACAAGACGGCTATTTTGGATGCGGATATAACCGGTCCGTCCATTCCGACCGCCTTTGGTATCACCGACAAAGCCTACGGGCAAGACGGCAATATTATACCTCTCGTCAGCGGGGAAGGCGTCAAAGTAATGTCGCTCAACTGTCTACTAGACGACCCGTCACAACCCGTCGTTTGGCGTGGGTCGCTGATATCGGGCACCGTCAAACAGTTTTGGACGGACGTAGCGTGGGGAGACGTGGACTATATGTTCGTCGATATGCCACCGGGAACGGGCGACGTACCCCTCACGGTATTCCAATCTTTGCCAATAGACGGCATAGTAATCGTCACGTCACCTCAACAACTCGTGTCGATGATAGTGTCCAAAGCCGTCAATATGGCGAGACTTATGAACCTACCTATTCTCGGCGCGGTGGAGAACCTTGCGTATTACGAGTGTCCCGACTGTCATCGTAGAGAATATATCTTTGGAGAGAGTAAGCTGGAAGAGTATTGCAAGCAGTACGATATTCCTCTCTTTGAAAGAGTGCCGATTGACACCACGCTAGCCAAGGCAATGGACAACGGCAAGATAGAGAGTTATCTCAATCCTTATCTTAGCGATTTTGTCCAAGGATTGGTCAAATAAGTCAAATACAACTAAATCGCCACTTTGTTGGCGATTTTTTTTGTATTTTGGGGCTGTTTTTCGTTTGCAAATAATTTCTTGTATGTTATGATATTTAGCGGTGAAAGAAATGGAAGAAAATCAAAGACCGATACCTAACAAAATGGGCACGATGCCAATAGGCAAACTCTTGTTTTCTATGGCGTTGCCAATAGCCATATCTATGCTTGTACAAGCGTTGTACAACGTTATAGACAGTATATTCGTGGCAAAACTCGGCGAGGACGCATTGACGGCGGTGTCGCTGGCTTTTCCTATCCAAAACGTCATCATCGCTATTGCGGTAGGTACGGGCGTGGGCGTCAATTCTTTACTCTCCAAGTCGCTAGGTCAGCACAACTTCGATAGAGCCAACAAGGTGGCGTCCAACGCGCTGTTGCTCGCTATCGTCAACACGGCGGTCGTAGCTTTGATAGGCGGACTTTTTGCTCGCAAGTATTACGAAATACAGACCGATATAAGCTCTATCGTCAATATGGGTACGGAGTACAGCGTCATCGTGTGCGTCATATCGGTAGGCGTATTTTTCCAAGTGACCTTTGAAAGGTTGCTGCAAGCCACGGGCAAAACTCTCTTATCTATGGCGATGCAGTTGGTAGGAGCTGTCACCAACATAGTGCTTGACCCGATATTCATCTTCGGATATCTCGGAGCGCCTGCGATGGGCGTCAAGGGTGCGGCGGTTGCAACGGTTATTGGCCAAATTCTTTCAATGCTCACGGGTTTAATCTTCAACCTATGCTTCAACAAGGAAATCAAATTGTCTATCAAGGGTATGATACCCGACGGCAAATTGCTCGCCAAGATATATAAGGTGGCTATACCGTCTATGCTTATGGCGTCAATCACGTCAATCACCGTCTTCGGATACAACCAAATACTGCTCGCATTCAACACACAGAGCAGTCTTATCGGCAATACTGCTACGTCCTTCCTCGGTATATACTTCAAGCTGCAAAGCTTCGTATTTATGCCTGTATTCGGCATCAACAACGCAATGATACCTATCGTAGCCTACAACTTCGGAGCCAAGCAAAAGTCTAGGATATGGAAGACTACCAAGTTGTCCGTTGTGGCTGCGGTGTGCATAATGTTATTAGGCTTTATCATTATGCAAAGTATGCCGCGAATTATGCTCACGCTATTCGAAGCGTCCGAAGATATGATGTCTATCGGTACGGTAGGTCTTAGAATCTTGTCGGTATCCTTCTTGATAGCAGGTTTCAATATCGTTATGAGCGGACTTTTCCAAGCCGTCGGCAACGCCTTTTATAGTTTGCTAATGTCGCTATCCCGTCAAATCATCATCGCTTTGCCCGCTGCATGGCTTCTTGCCAAGACGGGCAGTATCGACAATATTTGGTGGTCGTTGACGGTTGCCGAAGCCGTAAGCTTGTTCATTAGTCTTTTCTTCCTACGTAAGACCAAAAAGATGATAAATAAGGAGATTGACAACGCGTAAGCGTCAATCTATAGAAAGTTTTGCATTGAGCGCAGTTTCCATTGCCATTGCAGTGGGTATAACTCAAAAAAGACCCCTTTGTGTAAAGGGGGGGTGTCTCGCGGCGGATATACTTCGCAAAATAGTGTCGAACTTGCGGTTTTGTGTCGGTCACATACAACAAGTACGCTCCCTCACGCCGTCCTCACTCTCCTTGTCTTGCTCGTATCTCCACTGTGAGCGAGCCGATTTTGCCCGACGGGGGATTGTTTTGTCATTTCGTTGTATAATGTTGTCATTGCGATTGAGCATAACGTTGTTATGTCATTGCGTTGTGTACATTGGCAATATCAATCCTATTAAATAGCCGTCCCTGTGCAAGGGAAGGTGTCTTGCCGTATGGCAAGACGGAAGGGTTGTAAACTAATAACGTCGTTTGAGAGTACGACTAAAAGTCGCCCCAATCTTAGGGCGACTTAATCTATTATATACGTTACTTATTATTTTCTATCTTCCAGATATTTCTCCAAACCTTGGACGGTTGCTTTGGCTATGTGGTAGTCGGCGAATATCATTATTGCGCAAGTGAGCAGGGCAAGGACGCTTGCCAGCACTCTTTATTTTTAATCTTTTATAAACTCTACCACGTCCTCTATTTTGCAATCCAAAAAAGAGCAAATTCTATCAAGCGTTTTCATTTCGATGTTTTGATTGGCTTTTAATCTACGAACCGTTTTGCTATCAATGCCACATTCTTCTCTAAGTCTGTATGTAGAAACGCCCTTTTTATTCATTGTTAAAAATAATCTATCGAATTTAAACATTTTAACCCTCTATGTTGACATTCTATATTATGGGTATTATAATCTTATATATTAAGGGGATATAATCCCCAATTTGAGTATAGGGGGATTCTTATGGAATTATGGAGAGAGTTGTTATTAAGTGGCTTACAAAATGAGGATTATAACTTCGATTGTATAGACGATAAGACACTAAAAGAAATAATTGAGAGTAAAAATTATCAAGTTTTATTGCAAATCAAACACATCATTGAAGATAAAAGTTTGTTAGATTGTGATTGTTTCATAAAAATTGAAGAAATAATATGCACGTTAGAAGGAAATAATATATTTTGCGATAGGCACGATTTTGGTTAAATTGACTTTAATTAGTTCATCTCTTTTGATTTTGTAATCAAAAAAAGACTAACGAAATTTTGTTAGTCTTTTAGATTGTCTAAAAATCTCTTATAAGAACTTACTTGTTCGGTGCGAGTTTGCAAAACCAATATTATTTATTCCTATCTTCCAGATATTTCTCCAAACCTTGGACGGTTGCTTTGGCTATGTGGTAGTCGGCGAATATCATTATTGCGCAAGTGAGCAGGGCAAGGACGCTCATCGTTATACCGCCGAGTATTGTTTTTATTCCTTCGAAGGCAAAACTCTTGACGAGATAAAAAGCCCCCGTCACGCCAACGAAACCACCCACGAATAGTATGCAAACGAAGCCCACGTAGGACACAATCGTCATTAATATCATCAAGATATCGTTGAATATTAATTCTGATTTTTTTACTTGCTTTTCGTTCATATTATTATTTTATCATTATATCGGTAGTATTTCAACTATTTTTGATACAGCGCGCAGTAGGCGTTGCAACTAATAGCTTCTTCTCGCCCCACCAGCCCCAACTTTTCGGTGGTGGTTGCGGTTATACTAACTCTGGTGACGTCGATATCCATAGCCGAGGCAAGCGTTTCTTCTATCACCGGTATAAACTCGGCAAGGCGCGGCTTTTGAGCCATAATAGTGGCAGACACGTTGCCCACTCTATATCCTTGACTCTTGAGCAGTCCAAGCACGTTTTTTAGTAATATTATACTAGATATGTTCTTGAATGCGGGGTCGGTGTCGGGGAAGAGTCTACCTATATCGCCGTTGTGAGAGGCGGAGAGCAGTGCGTCCATGATTGCGTGAGTCAACACGTCGGCGTCGCTATGACCGAGTAGCCCCTTGTCGTGAGGGATATTGACACCGCCGAGTATTAGAGGTCTGCCTTCGACTAGTTGGTGAGTGTCCCAACCGCAACCCGCAAAGAAGGTCTCGGGTACGAACCTGGATAGGTCGCTTGCATAAGTAATTTTGGTGTTGTCGCTATCACCCTCAACGAGGTAAATTTTGCCTATATATTGTTCGTATAACGATGCGTCGTCGGAGAAAGTCTTATCATCTAGCTCTGCTTGTGCATAAGCTTCCTTCAACTTTTTGGTATCGAATATTTGAGGTGTTTGCACCGTCCAATACTTGGACCTATCTACTGCCTCGCTAATTCCGTTTTCTACTATACGCAAGCTATCCGACACGGGTAGAGCAGCCACGCCGTTGCCCCATTTAATAGCGCAAGCGATAGTCCTATCTATCAAAGTTTTTTTGACGAAAGGTCTTGCGCCGTCGTGTACGATAACGAGGTCGCAGTCGTCCTCAACGCAAGATAGGGCGTTACGTACCGAAGCCGTGCGATTGTCTCCGCCCTTGCATATAGTGATGTCGGCATCGACGTTTTCGATTGCTTCGGCTATCCATTCTCTGTCCTCGTCGGCACAAGCGATAATCAGCCTCGACACGTCTTGTCTGCAAAAGGCGGTCAAAGTTTTGCAAAGAAGAGGCATTCCGCCTATATTGAATTTGAGCTTGCTGTATCCAAGCCCCGCTCTCGTCGAAGCTCCTCCACAAGGGAATATTGCGTTAATCTTCATCCGTCAACACCTCGTACATGTCCGTGCATTCTTGTTTTTTGATTGTTTCTTCCACCTTGAGTATTCTAAATCTAAAGGTCTTGTCACCAAAAAACAGCGTTACTTCGTCGCCTACCTTGACTTGCGTGCCCGCTTTGGCAGAGCGCGAGTTGATTTGCACTCTCTGTGCGTCGCACGCTTCGTTGGCAACGGTGCGCCTCTTGATAATTCTCGATACTTTCAAAAATTTGTCCAATCTCATATCAAACTCTCTTGCTTATTATATTACGCTTTATTAAGTATATCATAATAAAAAATAATATCAATATTTATCTCAATAATTATCGGATTTCTAAGCAAAAAAAATTACACTTTTCGCCGTATCTTGCCCAACTATTATATTCGCAAGTTTTGAATTAGCCTTTATTCGACTCGGTATTGTTAGAGCGGTTATCTATATCGAAAAGTAATGTTTGTTAAAAATATCTCTACGACAACAAGATTGTTACTAAAAATTTTACACAAATTTTACTTTTATATAAAATTTTACACAAATTTTACTTTTATTTTTTTGTCCAAAATTAATTAAAGCTCAAAGAAAGGACAATGGAAAATAACGCAAAAAAACAATGCTAAAGTGGGGAAACGGAGACAAAATATAAGTAAAATCGGCTCATTTTTTCGTAACTTGGACTTGGCTTGCGAGCAGACAAAGAGGCCTAATAAAGCCAATTTGATATAATACTCGCAAAATTATAAATTTTACGTTTATTTTATAAAAAAGCGTTGACTTGCTTGTGGGCTTGTGCTAAAATCTATAATCGTGCAACTATGCGTCATTATATTATTATATAGTTGCGTCAATTATTACGAAAATATTTTAAGGAGGGTGTGATATGCCTCAAAGAATTCATAAAATCAAGTGCGGCAACAACGAGAGAATGTCTTTTTCTAAGATCAAAGAGACGCTCGAGATTCCGTATTTGATTGAACTGCAAAAAGAGTCTTACAAGCAGTTTATCAACGAAGGTATCAGAGATATTCTCAACGAGTTTTCTCCGGTAGTTGATAGAGCGGGAAGATTTGAATTGCACTATCTCGGCTATTCTTTGGAAGGTACGCCTAAGTACAGTATCAAAGAGTGCAAAGAAAGAGACGCTACTTACGCGTTGCCTCTCAAGGTCAAGGTAAGACTTGTCAGAAAAGAGACGGGAGAAATGACGGAAGAAGACGTGTTTATGGGTGATATTCCTATCATCACCGACAACGGTTCTTTCATTATCAACGGCTCGGAGAGGGTAATCGTCAGCCAACTCGTTAGATGTCCCGGCGTGTATACTACGTCCGACGGCAAGGACCGCAACGGCGTGGAGAGATTTTCTACTCTTATAATGCCTAACCGTGGCGCAAGACTTGAGTTTAAGCAAGATGCAAGCAACATTTTGTGGGTATACGTAGACCGCAACCGTAAGGTGCCTTCTACCGTTTTGATCAGAGCTTTGGGCTTGGCAACCGACGAAGACATCATTGCTACCTTCGGCGACGAAGCAATGCTTAGAGAGACCATCAAAAAGGACAATACCAAGACGGCTGAGGACGCCAAAATCGAGTTATATAAGAAACTCAAACCGGGCGAAATCCCTAACCAAGACGGTATCGACCAACATATCAGAGGTTTGCTCTTCGACCCTAAGAAGTACGAGCTTTTGCGCGTGGGCAGATACAAACTCAACAAGGTTCTTTCTATTGCCAACAGAATCGCCGGCTTAGAATTGGCTGAGGATATCGTAGATAGCGAGACGGGCGAAGTCTTGGCAACCAAAGGACAAGCTCTCAGCGTAGAAGAAGCCAGAAAGCTCCAAAACGCAGGCGTCAACGAAGCAGTCGTCGTAGCTCCCGACGGAAGCAACTTCAAGGTTATCGGCAACAAGACCGTCGATATCAACGCACTCTCCTTTGACGGCAAGTCTTTTGAAGAATACTTCGGCGTAACCGCAGAGCAAGCAGGTTTGATGGAGGGCGTATATTATCCCGTACTCCAACAGCTTATGGCTCAAAACGCAGATAAAGACGCACTTCTTCAAGCTATTGCCGACAATATCGAAGATTTGTTCGTCAAGCACGTTACTTTTGACGATATCGTTGCGGGCGTATCTTACAACCTTGGCATCTCTCACGGACTTGGCAAAGCCGACAATATCGACCACCTTGCCAATAGAAGAGTAAGAGCCGTAGGCGAATTGCTTTACGCTCAATTCCGCACGGGTATCACAAGACTCGACAAGGGTATCAAAGAGAAGATGAGCATTACTCAAGAGGACGAGGATTGCAAGGCTCAAAGCTTTATCAACATCAAGCCCGTGACGGCAGTCATCAAAGAATTCTTCGGCTCTTCACAGCTTTCGCAATTTATGGACCACTACAATCCTATCGCCGAGCTTACTCACAAGCGTAAGCTTTCCGCATTGGGTCCGGGCGGTCTTAATAGAGAGAGAGCAGGCTTTGACGTGCGTGACGTACACTATACTCACTACGGACGTCTTTGCCCTATCGAGACTCCTGAAGGACAAAACATCGGTCTTATTTCTTCGCTTGCAACCTTTGCCAAAGTCAACAAATACGGACTTATCGAGACCCCTTACCGCAAGGTAATCAAGGGCGAGGGTAAAGTTACCGACGAAGTAATATATTTGCAAGCCGACGACGAGGACGCATTCGTAGTTGCACAAGCCAACGAAGAGTTGGACGACAACGGCGTATTCGTCAACGAACGCGTAAATTGCCGTTTTAGAGACGAGATTGCAGAGTATTCTCGCAAAGACGTCGACTTTATGGATATTTCGCCTAAGCAAGTTATATCCGTAGCGGCTTCGCTTATCCCATTCCTCGAAAACGACGACGCGGCGCGTGCGTTGATGGGTTCTAACATGCAGCGTCAAGCAGTACCGCTCGTCAAGCCTGAGGCTCCAATCATCGCAACGGGTATCGAAGCTAAGATTGCTCACGACAGTGGCGTTATGGTTCTCGCTAAGAGCAACGGCGTCGTAGAGTTCGTCAGTGCAGAAAAAATCGTAGTTGCTACCGACGACGGCGGAAAAGAAGAATACAAACTCCAAAAGTTTGAGAAGAGCAACGCGGGCACTTGCATTATCCAAAAGCCTATCGTGACCAAGGGACAAAAGGTCATCAAGGGTATGGTGCTCGCTGACGGACCTTCGACTCAAAACGGAGAATTGGCACTCGGACGTAACATTCTCGTAGGCTACATGTCTTGGGAAGGTTACAACTACGAGGACGCTATACTTATCAACGAAGACCTCGTCAAAGACGACGTGTTTACCTCTATTCACATTGAGAAGTACGAGATAGAATGTCGTGACACAAGACTTGGCGAAGAGCAAATCACTCGTGATATCCCTCACGTAAGTGCAGACTCCATCAAGTATCTTGACGAGGACGGTATAATCATGGTGGGCGCGGAAGTCCACAGCGACGACTACTTGGTTGGTCGCGTAACTCCTAAGGGAGAGACGGAACTGTCGCCTGAAGAGAGATTGCTCAGAGCGATATTCGGTCAAAAGGCAAGAGAAGTTAGAGATACTTCCCTCAAGTTGCCTCACGGTCAATACGGTATCGTCGTTGACGTCAAAGTTTTCAAGAGAGAGAACAAAGACGAGTTGCCACCTGGAGTAAATAAACTCGTAAGAGTATACGTTGCTCAAAAGCGTAAAATCGGCGTAGGTGACAAGATGTCGGGTCGTCACGGAAACAAGGGCGTCGTATCGAGAGTATTGCCAAGAGAGGATATGCCTTTTATGGCTGACGGAACTCCTTTGCAAATCGTGCTCAACCCATTGGGCGTGCCTTCTCGTATGAATATAGGTCAGGTATTGGAAGTCCACCTCGGACTTATTGCCAAACTTCTCGATTGGAAGATTGCGACCCCTGTATTCGACGGCGCGACGGAAGCGGACATCAAGCAACTGCTCATCGAAAACAACCTCCCTGCACACGGCAAGTTGGAGTTGTTCGACGGAAGAACGGGAGAGAAGTTTGAAAACCCCGTTACCGTGGGCTATATGTATATGCTCAAGCTCTGCCACCTCGTAGACGACAAAATCCACGCTCGTTCTATCGGACCTTACAGCCTCGTAACGCAACAGCCTCTCGGCGGTAAAGCGCAATTCGGCGGACAAAGATTCGGTGAAATGGAAGTTTGGGCTTTGGAAGCATACGGCGCAGCGCACATTTTGCAAGAGATTTTGACCGTCAAGTCGGACGATATCAACGGCAGACAAAAGGTATACGAAGCAATCGTCAAGGGCGCACCTGTCGCAGAACCGGGAACTCCTGAATCATTCAAGGTGCTCATCAAAGAATTCCAAGCGTTGGGACTCGATATCAAGGTGCTCAACGAGAACAAGGAAGAGATCGGCATCCGCGAGATGATAGAGGACGAGAGCGAATTGTTGCCTGAGAAGGAACAAGAAAAAGAAGAAGTAGATCCGTTCCAACTCGAAGAAACCGACTTGTTCGGTCTCGGTGGCGGAGAAGACGTCGATCTCAATATGGATAATTTGCTCGGTATGGGCGAAGACGACGATGACAGCGACGCAATTTTCGGCAACTTGTTTGACAACAAGGACGAAGAGTAAGGAGGTAGGATATGTCAGAAGTAAACAATTTTGATTCTATTCAAATAGGCGTAGCATCTCCGGAAAAAATCAGGTCTTGGTCGCACGGTGAAGTCACCAAACCTGAAACAATCAATTACAGAACTCAAAAGCCTGAAAAGGACGGCTTGTTCTGCGAAAGAATTTTCGGACCAACCAAAGACTGGGAATGTAATTGCGGTAAGTATAAGCGTGTAAGATACAAGGGCGTTATCTGCGACAAGTGCGGCGTAGAAGTTACCAAAAAAATCGTGCGTCGTGAAAGAATGGGACATATCGAACTTGCTTGTCCCGTATCGCACATTTGGTATTTCAAGGGCGTGCCTTCGCGTATCAGCATTGCGCTCGATATGTCTCCTAAGGACGTAGAACACGTACTCTATTATAGCAAATACGTAGTTATCGACCCGGGTAGAACTGATTTTCTCGTCAAGCAAGTCATCGACGACAAAGAATACTTTGAGGCGATAGACAAGTTTGGACAAGGCTCTTTTAAGGCGGGCAGAGGTGCCGAGGCAGTCAAAGAATTGCTGATGGCAATCGACCTTGACAAAGAGTCCAAAGAACTCAAAGATATCGTTGCTACCACCCAAGGACAAAGAAGAATTAAGGCTGTCAAGCGTCTTGAAGTCATCGAGTCCTTCAGAATAAGCAACAACAGACCTGAATGGATGATACTCGACGTATTGCCCGTATTGCCACCTGAGCTTAGACCAATGGTACCGCTCGACGGCGGAAGATACGCAGCCAGCGACCTCAACGACCTCTATCGTCGTGTAATCAACCGTAACAATCGTCTTAAGAAGTTGATAGAAATGGGCTCTCCGGAGATTATTATCATCAACGAAAAGCGTATGTTGCAAGAAGCCGTAGACGCTTTGATAGACAACGGTAGAAGAGGAAAACCTGTTACGGGCGCAGGTAATAGAGAACTCAAATCTCTCACCAGCATGCTAAAGGGTAAACAAGGTCGTTTCCGTCAAAACTTGCTGGGTAAGCGTGTAGACTACTCGGGACGTTCGGTTATCGTAGTAGGTCCGGAACTCAAAATGTATCAATGCGGTATTCCTAAGGAAATGGCGCTCGAGCTCTTCAAGCCTTTCGTAACGAGAAAGCTTATCGAGTACGGCAAGTGCCAAAACCCTAAGGCTGCCAAGAAGATATTGTCCAAAGCCCAAGACCTCATCATCTGGGATATCTTGGAAGAAGTCATCAAGGATCACCCCGTACTTCTCAACCGTGCGCCTTCTTTGCACAGACTTTCCATACAAGCATTCGAGCCTGTATTGGTAGAGGGTAGAGCAATCAAGTTGCATCCGTTGGTGTGCGGAGCGTTCAACGCCGACTTCGACGGTGACCAAATGGCAGTACACGTACCGCTCAGCGTAGAGGCAAGAGCGGAAGCAAGATTTTTGATGTTGTCTACCAACAATATCCTCAAGCTCTCCGACGGTAAGGCAGTCGTTTCGCCATCGCAAGATATGGTCATCGGTAGTTACTACTTGACTATCGATAAGGACGGCGGTTTGGGCGAAGGCAGATGCTTCCGCAACGCCAACGAAGCGTTGATGGCATACCAAGACAAGCAAATCGAATTGCAGTCTAAGATTAGAGTGAGAGTAGAAAAGGTAATCGACGGACAAAAGTACTCTAAGATTCTTAATACTACGTTGGGAAGAATTATCTTCAACACCGCCATTCCTCAAGACTTGCACTTCGTACCGAGAGATACTCCTGAGCAACAACTCGATTTGGAAATAGATATGACGGTTGGCAAAAAGGAATTGTCCAAAATCGTCGAGAGATGCTTCAAATACAAGGGCGCAACCGAAACCTCGGTTATCCTTGACAAAATCAAGGCTCAAGGCTTCAAGTATTCTACTATCGGTGCAATAACCACCAGCGTATTCGATATGCACGTGCCTAAGAATAAGAAAGAGGTTATCGCAAGAGCAGAAGAAGCGGTGCAAAAGCAAGAGAAACTCTACAAGAGAGGTCTTATTGACGAACAAAAGAGATACGAGAGCATAGTCGATATTTGGAAAAAAGCCAAAGAAGAAATCGACAAAGAGTTGGAGCCTACCCTCGGCAGATTCAATCCTATTTGGATGATGGCCAAGTCTGGTGCGCGTGGTAACATATCGCAGATATCTCAGTTGTGCTCTATGAAAGGTCTGGTGCAAGACCCGTCGGGTAAAGTCATCGAACTTCCTGTAAAGGCGTCGTTCCGTGAAGGCTTGTCTGTGCTCGAATACTTCATATCGTCACACGGTGGACGTAAAGGTATGGCGGATACGGCACTTAAGACGGCAGAATCGGGTTACTTGACTAGACGTCTCGTCGACGTAGCGCAAGAAGTTATCGTGTCCGAGCAAGACTGTGGCGACACCAAGGGTATCGTAGTAGTTAGACCAATGCGTACCCAAAAGATGACCGACGACGACTATAGCGCGGCACTCAAAGACTTCGTAGAAAGAATTGACGGTAGATTTGCAATAGACGACGTAATCAACCCTGTTACGGGCGACGTTATCTGCGCTAAGGACGAGATGATTACCGCCGATATGGCTGACGTCATCAAGTCTTGCGGAGTGGCTCAAGTACACGTAAGAACCGTTATGACCTGTAAGTCCAAGTACGGCGTATGCGCTAAGTGCTACGGCAAGAATATGGCTTCCAACAATCCTGTCAAACTCGGCGAGGCAGTCGGCATCATCGCGGCGCAATCTATCGGTGAGCCTGGTACTCAGCTTACGATGAGAACATTCCACACGGGTGGTGTCGCAACGGATAGCGATATTACGGGTGGTCTTCCACGTGTACAAGAGTTGTTCGAAGCCAGACGTCCAAAGGGTATCGCGGTCGTTAGCGGAATCAAGGGCAAAATCAGTATCAACGAAGAAAAGCATATCATCACCGTTACCCCTGAGAGCGGAGAGCCTTGCGAATACAAGTACTCCTTCAACCAAAAGTTGGCTGAGAAAAACGGCGTAGCTCTCAAAGAGGGCGATATCGTTGAGGCAGGAGATCCATTGACTCAAGGTAGCATCTACCCACCTGATATTCTCAACACCAAGGGCGTCAACGGAGTGCTAGAGTATATCATCAGAGAAGTCAAGGCGACCTATTCTAAAGCCGGCGTAGACATCAACGAAAAGCATATCGAGATTATCGTTAGACAAATGTTGCGCAAGGTAAGAATCGAGATGCAAGGCGACACTCATATGATACCTGGCGAACTCGTAGACCTCCACACCTTTGAAGAAGAGAACCAAAGAGTATTGGAAGAGGGCGGTGTTCCTGCTATCTCCAAGAGAGTCTTGTTGGGTATCACCAAGGCGTCTTTGGCAACCGAGTCCTTCTTGTCGGCAGCGTCCTTCCAAGAGACTGCAAGAGTACTTACCGAAGCCGCTATCCGCAACAAGATAGACAACCTGAGAGGTCTCAAAGAGAACGTTATCCTCGGTAAACTTATCCCTGCAGGTACGGGTATGAAGAGATATCGCAATATCGTTGCTTTGCCTTCTAACAGCGGTGACAACGAAATCGTTGAGGACCAAATCCAAGATAAGTTTGCAATCGAAAACGATATCGAGGACTAATACAACTAAATATTGTTTCTATAGAGAGTGTCGGAGGGACGGACCCTGTGAAGACACAGCAACCTGAATTTTAAGGTGCTAAATTCCGCAAGATATACTTGAAAGATAGAAGACATAAAGCGAGCCACTGTCGATTATGTCGATAGTGGCTCCTTTGTAGGAGAACGAAATGAT
Source organism: uncultured Clostridia bacterium (assembly GCA_937880755.1). Classification (GTDB taxonomy): domain Bacteria; phylum Bacillota; class Clostridia; order Christensenellales; family UBA3700; genus HGM11368. The sequence continues at coordinate 40,709 of CALGRX010000013.1, read as the reverse complement.
TAAGAGATTATTTACCAGCGAGAGCGTGACCGAAGGACATCCCGATAAGGTTTGCGACAAGATATCCGACAGCGTGTTGGACGCTTTGTTGGCACAAGACCCAATGAGCAGAGTTGCTGCGGAGACTTGTTGCAACACGGGCTTTGCATTGCTTATGGGCGAGGTTACGACCAACGCGGTAGTTGATTTAGAAAAAATAGTGCGTCAAGCCGTACTCGAGATAGGTTACGACGACGAAGCCAAGGGCTTTGACGGCAATACCTGCGAGGTCATAATTAGACTTGACAAGCAGTCCGCCGACATTGCTATGGGCGTGGACAGTAGCGTGGAAAACAAAGCTCACGGTGAGGACAAATACGACCTTATCGGCGCGGGCGACCAAGGTATGGTATTCGGTTATGCTTGCAACGAAACGCCCGAGCTTATGCCAATGCCGATATCTTTGGCGCATAGGTTGACGGCAAGACTTACCGAAGTGCGTAAGACGGGCTTGCTAGACTATCTCCGTCCCGACGGCAAAGCGCAAGTCAGCGTAGAGTATCACGACGACAAAGTGGCAAGAATAGAGGCTATCGTAGTATCTACACAACACGACGAAAGCGTGGATATCGAGCGTCTAAGAAGCGACGTCAAGAGAGTCGTCATCGACGAGGTTATTCCGGGAACTTTGATTGATAAGGATACCAAGATATTTATCAATCCAACGGGAAGATTCGTTATCGGTGGACCTCACGGCGACAGCGGACTGACGGGTAGAAAGATTATCGTAGACAGCTACGGCGGATATTGTCCTCACGGTGGCGGTGCTTTTAGCGGAAAGGACGCTACCAAAGTGGATAGAAGCGCTTGCTATATGGCTAGATACGTGTGCAAAAATATCGTTGCCGGCGGACTTGCCGACAAGTGTCAGCTTGACGTAGCTTACGCAATAGGCGTGGCTAAGCCTGTTGCAACCCAAATCAATACCTTCGGCACGGGTAAGATAAGCGACGAAATTATTGCTAAAATAGTAGACGAGGTGTTCGACCTAAGACCTGCTGCAATTATCGAGCAATTGGAGCTTAGAAAACCACAGTTTTCCAAGACTTGTAACTACGGACACTTTGGCAGAGAAAACTGCGGATTTAGATGGGAAGAAACCGACAAGGTTGAAGAAATCAAAAAGGTAGCCGACAGATTGAGCAAATGATTGTCAAGGGTAGTATCTTAGACGTAATCTATACCAACGCTGAAAACGGATATAGCGTAATTAGCGTTGACTGCGGCGGCGGTTTGATAATGACTGCCGTCGGTGTTTTTCCACCCGTCAGCGTGGGCGAAAACGTAGAATTGACGGGTGAAATTACCGAGGATAGACGATTTGGAGAGCAACTCAGCGTAAGCAGCGTCAAGATGGTCAAGCCTTCGTCGGTAGAGGCAATATTCAAATATCTGTCTAGCGGACTGTTCGTAGGCGTAGGAGAGGTGACTGCCAAGGCGATAGTCGCCGAGTTTGGCGAGCAAACCTTGGATATAGTCGAATGCAGTCCTCAAAAACTAGCCAACGTCAGGGGCGTATCACTCAAAAAAGCCTTGGCAATCAGCGAAAAATACCTATCGCTCAAGAATATGCAAGACGTGATAGTGTACCTACAAAGCTACGACGTTTCGCTCAATCTTGCTATCAAAATTTACAAAGCCTATCAGGACGCCACCAAAAATATTCTTACCGCCAATCCTTACCAAATGGTAGACGATATAGACGGAGTGGGCTTCCTTACCGCCGACAAAATCGCTATGAAAATCGGCTTTGAAAAGGACAGCCGTTTCCGTATCGTGGCGGGCATCAATTACGTGCTAAAAAGTCAAACCGACAAAAACGGTCATACTTATTATCCTAGGAACAAATTGGTGGACGAAGTTGCACAGTTGCTTGGTATCGACGATATAAGTTTGATAGACGAAAAGGTGTCTGACTGCGAGATAATGGGCAAAGTCGCTATTTTTGATAGTGACGAGGGAGAGGGGGTTATGCTCACTCGCAACTTCCTTACGGAAAATTCTATCGCATATAAGCTCGTGCAGTTGATGAAAGAAGCAGGCGAGCCTATCGGCGACACTCAACGTCTCATAGACCGCTATCAGCAAGCCAATCGTATAACCTTTCACCAAGACCAAATCAACGCTATCAAAAACTGCCTCAATAAAGGCGTAAATATCATTACGGGTGGTCCCGGCACGGGCAAAACTACCATAGTCAAGTGCATACTGGAGATTTCTAGAAGTCAATATCTCAAGGTGGAATTGTGCGCCCCTACGGGTAGAGCGTCCAAGCGTTTGTCGCAAGCGTCGGGACAAGAAGCCAAGACGATACACAGGCTTCTCGACCTCGACTTTAAGGACGGCAAAGGCTACTTTACTTATAACGAAAATGCCAAGCTCGAAGCCGACGTGGTCATCGTCGACGAAGTGAGTATGTGCGACGAATACGTCTTCAACGCTTTGATTAAGGCTATCAAAACGGGCGGAAAACTCATTTTGGTGGGCGACAAAGACCAACTTCCTAGCGTTGGCGCGGGCAACGTACTCAGCGACCTCATACGAAGCGGAGAAGTGCCCGTCAGCTATCTGAATTATATCTATCGTCAAGACGAGGATAGCAAAATCGTCAGCAACGCTCACCTTATCAACGAGGGCAAAATGCCTATCGTTGACAATAAGAGCAAGGACTTTTTCGTAGACAATCAATCGTCGCCACAGACAATTCTCGACAACGCCGTGTCTATGGTGACTAAGAGGTTGCCGGTATTTGCCGGAGTAAAGCCGTTGGATATCCAAGTACTTTGTCCTATGAAAAAGGGCATCGCAGGCGTAGAAAACTTTAACAAACAACTCCAAAACGCCCTCAATCCTTTGACTGACGGCAAGCAACAGTTGGTCGTGGGCAATTGTAATTATCGCGCGGGCGACAAGGTGATACATATCGTCAACAACTATCAAATGGAATGGGTCAACGTATACGACAATACGGCAGGCGTGGGCATTTTTAACGGCGAAATCGGTATCGTAGATAACGTCGTACCAACCGAGCCTTCCATGACGGTGATTTACGACGACGGCAAGAGAGTTAAGTATTGCCAAGGAGACTTTGACCAACTCAGTCTTGCCTATGCAATATCGGTGCATAAGTCGCAGGGTAGCGAGTTTGACGTAGCGGTTATTGCCTTAGCAGGCGGACACTACAAAATCAACACCCGCAATCTACTATATACGGCTTTGACCAGAGCCAAAAAAATGGCGGTGATTGTAGGTTCCAACGAGTCTATTGCCAAGATGGTAGCCAACAATTATACCGCCAAGAGATATACGCGATTGGTAGAGTTTATTGCCGAAGCAAAAAGAAGAAACGGCAATTTTGCGCCTTTGGCATAAAGAAAGGCGCGAAAATATTGCTAAATCACTTTGATAAAAAGATACAGACAAGGACACTTGTCTGTTTTTGTTAGTCGTATTTTGTCGTCCTTTGTAACGAGTGTGTAAAAGCCGTGACTTCTAGGCACATTATATAATTATTATTATTGACTAAAAATGGTAAAGATGATAATATTATAAATTGAAATAAACTCAAGTAGAGGAGCTAAAATGGGACTGCTAAGTAAGTTGTTTCCAAGTTACAACGATAAGGAACTCAAAAAGATATCAAAAATCGTAGACGTCATCGAGTCGCTCGAGGACAAATACAAAGCAATGAGCGATGAAGAACTACGCGCTTGCACCGACGACTTCAAACGTAGAATTGAGGACGGAGCAACGCTTGACGAATTGTTGCCCGAGGCTTTTGCCGTAGTGAGAGAGGCAAGCAGCCGTGTGCTTGGTATGCGACACTACCGTGTACAACTTATCGGTGGCGTGGTTTTGCACCAAGGTAGAATTGCCGAGATGCGTACCGGTGAAGGTAAAACCTTGGTGGCGACTTTGCCTGCATATCTCAACGCTTTGAGCGGTAAGGGTATGCACGTGGTGACTGTCAACGAATACCTCGCCGTAAGAGACGCCGAATGGATGGGCAAAGTGTACAAATTCCTCGGTCTTACCGTAGGTGTCAACCTCTCGCAGATGACGACGGAGCAAAAACAAAACGCTTACAACTGCGACATTATGTATACCACCAACAACGAACTCGGCTTCGACTACCTCAGAGACAATATGGCTAAGTCAAAAAGTAGGTGCGTTCAAAGGGAACTTGCCTTTGCAATCGTCGACGAGGTGGATAGCATATTAATTGACGAAGCTCGTACTCCTCTCATCATCAGCGGAAGAGGCGAAAAGAGCTCGCAAACGTATACTGAAGCCAACCGTTTCGTCAAGACTTTGATAGCCAAGCACGACAAGGCTGTCAAAGAGGACGAGAGAGCTATGGAAAATTTGGAAGAGGGTGAAGAATATGAGTCGCTAGCCGACCGCTATTACGAAGTCAACGAAAAGGACAAGACGGTCTTTCTCAACGATTTGGGAGCGGAAGAAGCGGAGAAATACTTCCACGTTGACAACCTTGCCGACTACGAAAATCAATCACTCAAACACTATATTGACAACGCGCTCAAAGCCAACCTCATAATGAAGAGAGATAGCAATTATCTAGTCGTTGACGGTGAGGTCATTATCATAGACGAGTTTACGGGTAGAAAGATGATTGGTAGACGTTATTCCGACGGCTTGCACCAAGCAATCGAAGCCAAAGAAAACGTCAACGTGCGTGCCGAAAACAAGACCATGGCGACCATTACCTTCCAAAACTTCTTTAGATTGTACAAAAAGCTGTCGGGTATGACGGGTACCGCTAAGACGGAAGAGACGGAATTTAAGTCTATATACAACCTCGACGTAGTTGTTATTCCTACCAACTTGCCTATCGCGAGAGTTGACGAGGACGACCTTTTGTACGTCAATCTTAGAGCAAAATACAACGCGATAGTTGCCGACGTCAAGAAGTGCTACGACAAAAAGCAACCCGTGCTTATCGGTACGGTTAGCGTAGAAAAGAGTGAAAAATTGTCGGAACTTCTCAAGAGGGCGGGCATCCCTCACAACGTGCTCAACGCCAAAAACCACGAGTCGGAAGCAGAAATAGTGGCGCAAGCGGGTAGAAGCGGCGCAGTCACGGTAGCTACCAATATGGCAGGTAGAGGTACGGATATTTTGCTGGGTGGCAATCCGGAATTTTTGGCTAAGAAAAAGCTCGAAAACCTCGGCTATCCTCACGATATAATCGAAGAGGCGCTATCCTTTGCCAAGACCGACGACGAACAAATACTCAAAGCAAAAGCAGAATACAAAAAGTATTACGACGCTTTCAACGAGCAGTGTCAAAAAGAAAAGCAAGAAGTTATAGAAGTCGGAGGACTAAGAATTATAGGCACCGAAAGACACGAATCTCGTCGTATAGACAATCAGCTCAGAGGTCGTAGCGGTAGACAAGGCGACGCGGGCTCCTCCGTGTTCTATCTGTCTATGGAAGACGATATTATGAGATTGTTCGGCGGAGAGCAAATGCAAGCCGTGGTTGCTCGCCTTGCTATGGACGAAAATACACCTGTTTCGGCAAAAATCATTACTAGACAAATAGAAAACGCTCAAGCCAGAGTCGAGGATAGAAACTTCTCTATAAGAAAGCACGTAATAGGTTACGACGACGTGATGAACAAGCAGAGAGAGATTATCTACGAGCAACGTCGAATGGTGCTCGACGGAATGAGAGTGCACGAACAAATTTTGGCAATGATGAAAGCCGTCGCCGAGAGATTGGTGGCAGGCTTCGTGGACTACAAGACCGACCATAGAGAGTGGGACTACGATAGCTTTAACAAAGAATTGGAGAAGCATTTGCTAGCCGAAGGTACGGCTCTCGTCACTCCCGACTATATCGTAGAGCACGACAACGAAGAGTCTTTGACAGAAGCAATCGTAGAAGAGGCAACGAGGCAATATCAAGCAAAAATCGACGAGTTTGACAAGATTTCTCAACAAATCGTAGAGACAGAAGCCGAGGAAGGACGCCAAGCAATCGTGCCTACCTACGAGGACTTCGAGAGAGATATTCTGCTATCGGTGGTGGACAACAAGTGGACCGACCACATAGACGAGATGGACAAACTCAAACAAGGCATAAGCCTCGTGCAATACGCTCAAAGAGACCCCGTATTGGTGTACAAGCAAGAGGGCTACGAGATGTTTGACCAAATGGTAGAGAATATCCAAAACGACGTGGTGATGATAGCTACAAAAGCCAACATTACCATCGGCAGTAAGTCGGCTAACTCCGAACACAAAAACTTGACGACGGGAGGCAAACCCAAGACCGTCGTAAGAGAAGGCGCAAAAATCAATCGTAACGACCCTTGCCCTTGCGGAAGCGGAAAAAAATACAAAAACTGTTGCGGTAGAAATCAATAAAACATCTGCAGTCAATATAATTGAAGAGTAAATAGAAGTGCATTGTGTAAATGTTGCCAAAATATAAAAGAGATTATAGCGCTAAATCGTCACCGACGCTATGTCGCTAGTATGAAATAGTGGCAAAAAAATGCAAATCAAAACAAGGAAAATATGATAGTAATAGAAAACGCAAAACAACAACTGACCGTGCTAAAAAAAGAATTAGCGGAAGTGGGCGACGCTCTCAACGTCAAAGGTTTGGAAGAAGAAAAGAAAGATTTGACGGCTAAACAAGGGGCGGACGACTTTTGGAATAACCTCGCTAACGCACAAAAGGTCAACCAACAATTGGCGAGAGTGGAAGGTAAACTCAACCGATTTGGAAAACTTGCTTCGAGGCTCGAGGACGTGGAAGTGTTGATAATGCTTTGTATCGAAAGCAATAGCGACGAAGAAGCCGAAGAGATTGACGCCGAAATCAAGGCTCTCGAAAACGATATAGAGACTCTAAAACTCGAGACTTTGCTAAAAGGTAAGTACGACGCCAACAACGCGATACTCACTTTGCACGCGGGTGCGGGCGGAACGGAAGCGCAAGATTGGGCGAGCATGCTCTTTAGAATGTATACGAGATACGCCGAGCGTGAGGGCTACAAGGTCAACGTCATAGATAAACTTGACGGCGACGAAGCGGGTATCAAGAGCGTGACTTTCGTCGTAGAAGGCGAAAATGCTTACGGCTACCTCAAAGCCGAAAAGGGCGTGCATAGATTGGTGAGGATTTCTCCTTTTGACGCGGGCGCAAGAAGACATACGTCTTTTTCCTCTTTGGAAGTTATGCCCGAGGTAGAAACCGATACCAATATCCAAATCAAACCCGAAGAATTGAAAGTAGACACATACCGAAGTGGTGGCGCAGGCGGTCAGCACGTCAACAAGACGGATAGCGCCGTGCGCATTACTCACTTGCCGAGCGGTATCGTAGTGCAATGCCAGAACGAGCGTAGCCAAATCCAAAACCGTGAACAAGCAATGAAAATGCTTATGTCCAAGCTCATTGAAAAACAAGAGAGAGAATTGCAAGAGAAGGAATTGGAACTCAAAGGCGAAATCAAAAAAATCGAATGGGGCAGTCAAATACGAAGCTACGTATTTTGCCCATACACCATGGTCAAAGACCACCGTACGGGTTATGAAACCAGCAATATTGCAGCCGTTATGGACGGTGAGATTGAGGGATTTATTATAGATTATCTAAAAAAGTCTAATTGATACACGAGAAAACAATGAACTATCTTGAGCGAGCCAACGAAAAACTAAAAAGTTTGAAGGACAAGCAAGGACTTGTCGTGCTTGCCATAGAGTCTTCTTGCGACGAAACGGCGTGCGCCGTGACGAGGGATAGAGTAGTTCTTGCCAACGTAATTGCTTCGCAGATAGAGATACACAAGCGCTTTGGCGGAGTGGTGCCGGAGATTGCTTCTCGCAACCACACGTTGGCTATCGACAACGTGGTAAGAAAAGCTTTGAGCGATGCCGATATGACCTTTGAGGATATAGACTGCATTGCCGTCACCTACGGCGCGGGACTTTTGGGCGCGTTGCTGGTGGGCGTGAGCTACGCCAAAGCCTTGGCTTACGCTTTGGACAAACCTCTCATAGCCGTCAATCATATCAAGGGGCACGTTGCTGCCAATTATCTAGCCAAGCCCGACCTCGAGCCACCATTCGTGTGCCTTATTGCCAGCGGCGGACATACGGCTGTAACTTACGTCAAGAGTTTGACTGAGATAGAGATTTTGGGCAGTACGCAAGACGACGCTTGCGGAGAGGCATTTGACAAGGTGGCAAGAGTGTTGGGACTACCGTACCCGGGAGGACCTCAGGTGCAAAAACTTGCCGAGCAAGGCAAGCCCGTGATAGAGATGCCAACACCTCTCAAGGACAAGCACACCTACGACTTCTCTTATAGCGGTATCAAGACCGCCGTCATCAACTACGTACACAACAGAGAGCAAAAGGGCGAAGAATTTAGTAAGGCAGACCTTGCGTGTTCGTTCCAAGAAAAGGCTACCGACATTATGGTCAACAACGCTATAGCTTGCGCCGTAGACAAGGGCGTCAAGACCTTGGTGATTGCGGGGGGAGTCGGCTCCAATCAAGTGTTGAGAGCCAAGATGAAGACACGAGCTGAAGAAAAGGGTATTGCAGTGTTTTATCCGCCTCTCGGGCTATGTACCGACAACGCCGCGATGATTGCCTCTCAAGCCTACAATATGATACGCTGTGGTTGCTCGGCTAGCGACATTAGCCTAGACGCCAACGCCAACGTAAAGATTACGGACTAAACGCATATCGGATATGCGTTTTTTATTTGGGTATTGACTAATCGACGGCGTTGCTGATATAATAAGTAAGGGTGTTATTGAATAAGTTGATATGCAACCTAACCCCAAGGCGGAAAATATGGAAGAGAAGAGCGTAATAGACAAATTGTTTGATGAAAAAACAACGAAGTAATCGTTCTTCGCAACGAAAAAGGAGAGGACGTTAGGCTTGAGCAAGTCGCAACTATCCCGACGAAAGACACTACGTACTTTATTCTATTGCCGTAGGATAAGATAGACGGCGTAGGCGAAAACGAGGAATTGGTATTTGAGATATTAAAGAGGGAAGAGGACGAGGTCCTATCTTTGGTAACCGACGGCGATACTATCGACAAGGTATTTGCAGTATACGACGAATTGGTAGACGACGCCAACGGAGAAGAGCAAATTGAAAATACCGAAAACGCGACGGGCGTTGGCTATATAGTTGACAAAGACGTACATAAATTAAGGGAAAAGGAGTAATTATGGGAAAAGAAGAAATGGATATCATCGATATGCTTTTGGACGAAGAAAACGACGAGCCTATCACTTTGTTTGACGAAACGGGCGAGCCGTTTAGTTTTGAGCAAGTAGCGGTAATACCTAAAGACGACGTATTGTATGCAATTCTCAAACCTCTCCAACACGTGGACGGCTTGAGCGACGAAGACGTGTTGATATTCAAGATTTTTGAAACCGATGATGGAGAGGCAGATATGGAAATGGTGACAGACGACGCCGAAGCAGAGGCTGTCTTTGAAGAGCTGAATTCGTTGATGGAAGAAGCTGAGATAGAGTAATCAAAACACGTTGCAACAACAAAAAACACGCCACCGAGGTGGCGTGTTTTTGTCGTCTTATAGATAAGTAACATTATTGACTTTGGCGTTTTTTGCTGAGAGTGCGAACTAACTCGAATACCGCCTTTTTTCTACGTCGCCAAGAGTGATGTATAACGCGAAGGAGAACTTTTTGTGTGGTTTAAGATTAAACAGTCGCTCTGCTCCTTCTAATGACAATGGGAACAACCTTTCCGTCTCGGCATAGGCGGGCCGCATTTGCTTACACGGGGACGGCTTTTGGCGGAAAATTGGCTTTAAATATGGTTTTTATTATATTTATAATAGATATTTGGTATAAAATCGTTTGACTTGATAGATAAATATGTGTAAAATATTTTTTGCGAGAGTAAAATGCTATAAGTATGCGGTATTTTCGCACAATATTACGCTATGAAGAGTTCCTTGTTTTTGGAGACTCGTCAAATAAATACAGGAGGTACGCAGTATGCCAACAATCAATCAGTTAATCAAGCAAGGTCGTGAGGATAAGGTTGCTAAGAGTGGTGCACCAATCATGGACAAATGCCCTCAAAAGAGAGGCGTATGTCTTTCGGTTACTACTACTTCGCCTAAGAAGCCTAATTCCGCGCTTCGTAAGATTGCCAGAGTGAGACTTGTAAACGGTATGGAAGGTACTATTTATATTCCGGGTATCGGACACAATTTGCAAGAGCACAGCGTGGTTTTGATCAGGGGTGGTAGAGTAAGAGACTTGCCAGGTGTAAGATATCATATTATACGTGGCACACTTGACACTGCAGGCGTTGCAAAACGTATGCAGGCAAGATCTAAATATGGCGCCAAGAGACCTAAATAAGTCGCTGTATTTGAAGATGAATTTTCAAAAATAACAAGGAGGTAAAAGTATATGCCAAGAAGAAGTGGCGTCCCTGTAAGAGACGTGTTGCCGGATCCCGTATACGGAAGCAAGGTTGTAACCAAGTTTACCAACCAAATTATGCTTGACGGCAAAAAGGGAATTGCTCAAGAAATCGTTTACGGTGCTTTTGATATGATACAAGCTAAGTTGGGGGTTGACCCAATGGAAGTCTTTAACAAGGCAATGGAAAACGTAATGCCCGTACTCGAAGTTAAGGCTCGTCGTGTAGGCGGTTCGACGTACCAAGTTCCTATGGAGATCAGACCTGCTCGTCGTCAAACTTTGGCTATCAGATGGCTCGTTTTGTTCGCTCGCAAGAGAGGCGAAAAGACCATGGTAGAGAGAGTAAGCGCAGAGCTCATGGATGCATATAACAACACGGGCAACGCCGTGAAGAAGAAAGAAGATATGCACAGAATGGCTGAAGCTAACAAGGCTTTTGCACATTATCGTTGGTAATTACCGACATATTATAGGAGATAAATATGCCAAGAGAATTTTCACTTGAAAATACCAGAAACATCGGTATTATGGCGCACATCGACGCGGGTAAAACCACTACGTCGGAAAGAATTTTGTACTACACCGGTCTTACTCACAAAATCGGTGAGGTGCACGACGGTAGCGCAACGATGGACTGGATGGTTCAGGAACAAGAGCGTGGTATAACGATTACTTCTGCCGCAACTTCCACACAATGGAAGGGCAAGAGAATCAACCTCATCGATACCCCGGGCCACGTGGACTTTACCGTAGAAGTAGAGAGAAGTTTGCGTGTCCTTGACGGCGCCGTTGCAGTATTCTGCGCAAGAGGCGGTGTACAACCACAATCCGAGACGGTTTGGCGTCAGGCTACCAAGTACAAAGTTCCTAGAATCGCTTTTGTCAACAAAATGGATAGAGACGGCGCAGACTTCTATCATACCGTAGAGATGATGAAGACCCGTCTAAAAGCAAACGCAGTGCCTATCGTAGTGCCAATCGGCAAAGAGGATAGCTTCGTAGGTATGGTTGACCTTGTAGAAAATAATGCAATCGTATATACCGACAAAGAAGGCAAGCAGTTTGAAAGAAGAGAAATTCCTGAGGACCTCAAGCAACAAGCTGCCGAGGCAAGAGAAAACTTGCTCGACGCCGTATCTATGTACGACGAAGAGTTGATGATGAAGTTCCTCGAGGGCGAAGAGATTGCTCCGGACGAAATCAGAGCCGCTATCCGTAAGGGCGTTTTGGCTATGGAAATGACCCCGGTTCTTTGCGGTTCCGCTTACAAGAACAAGGGCGTTCAGTTGTTGCTCGACGCTATCGTAGACTACTTGCCGTCTCCTCTCGACATTCCTGACGTTGAGGGTTGTGCGGTAGGCAACAAAGAAGAGATTATGACTCGTGCAACTAGCGACGACGCACCGTTCAGCGGACTTGCATTTAAGATTGCCGTAGACCCATTCATCGGTAAGCTGGCTTTCTTCCGTGTATATTCCGGTAAGATTGCTTCGGGTTCTTACGTGCTCAACAGCACCAAGGGCAAGAGAGAAAGAGTAGGTCGTCTCGTGAGAATGCACTCCAACAGCCGTACCGATATCGACGAGGCTTATGCAGGCGATATCATTGCAGTCGTTGGTCTCAAAGATACCACTACGGGCGACACGCTCTGCGATATCGACAAGCCAATCGTGCTCGAGAGTATGGAATTCCCAGAGCCTGTTATCAGCGTAGCTATCGAGCCTAAGACCAAAGCAGGTCAAGAAAAGATGGGTATGGCTCTTGCAAAACTTGCGGAAGAAGACCCAACCTTCAAGACCTACACCAACCAAGAGACGGGACAAACCATCATCTCAGGTATGGGTGAGTTGCACCTCGATATTATCGTAGACAGACTTCTTAGAGAGTTTAAGGTTGACGCAATCGTAGGTAGCCCACAAGTTGCTTATAAGGAGACCATTCGCAAGTCTGTCAACGCAGAAGGCTTGTATAAGCGTCAGTCGGGTGGTAAGGGACAATACGGTCACTGTAAGATTGTTATGTCTCCTAACGAACCGGGTAAGGGCTTTACCTTCGTGGACAAGACCGTCGGCGGTTCTATCCCTAAAGAATATATCCCTGCCGTAGAAGCAGGTATCAAAGAGGCTGCTTTGGGCGGATATCTAGCGGGATACGAGATGGTTGACTTCAACGTTGACTTGATGGACGGTAGCTACCACGAAGTAGACTCGTCCGAAATGGCGTTCAAGATTGCAGGTTCGTTGGCGTTCAAAGACGCTTGCTCCAAGGCTTCGCCTGTATTGCTCGAGCCTATCATGTCTGTAAACGTAGAGACCCCTGAGGATTATCTCGGCGACGTTATGGGTACCATCAACGGTCGTAGAGGTACTATCAAGAGTATGGATTCTAACCACGGCGTACAAAGCGTTGATTGCGAAATTCCGCTTGCAGAAATGTTCGGATACGCAACCACTTTGAGAAGCTGTACTCAAGGTAGAGGTAACTTCTCTATGCAACCTGACCACTATGCCGAAGTTCCTAAGAGCGTTGCCGATAAGATTATCGGTGAGAGAAACAAGAAGGACTAACGCGTTATTTGTCGATAGTTGCAAAAGCTATTGACAAATCTATAAAAAAATTATAAAATAAAAAATATAATAACAAATCAATTATTTTCCTAGGAGGACTAATAACAATGGCTAAGGCTAAATTCGAAAGAAGTAAACCACACGTAAACATTGGTACTATCGGTCACGTAGACCACGGTAAGACTACTCTTACGGCTGCTATTACTATGTATTGTGCCGCTAAAGGTCTTGCAGAGCAAATGAGATATGACCAAATCGATAAGGCTCCAGAAGAAAGAGCAAGAGGTATCACAATCAACACCGCTCACGTTGAGTATCAAACCGCAACCCGTCACTACGCACACGTTGACTGCCCAGGACACGCCGACTACGTAAAGAACATGATTACCGGTGCTGCTCAAATGGACGGCGCAATCCTCGTAGTTGCATCTACCGACGGTCCAATGCCACAAACTCGTGAGCACATCTTGCTCGCTAGACAGGTAGGCGTGCCTTATATCGTAGTATTTATGAACAAGACTGACCAAGTTGACGACCCTGAGTTGCTCGAGTTGGTAGAAATGGAAATCAGAGACTTGCTCTCCGAGTACGGTTTCCCTGGAGATGACACCCCAATCATCAAAGGTTCTGCTCTCCTCGCTTTGGAAGCTGCTACCGCAGGCAAAGTCGACGATCCTGCTTGCGCTTGCATCGCCGAATTGCTTGACGCTGTAGATAGTTGGATTCCTGCTCCTGAGAGAGATACCGATAAGCCATTCCTTATGCCTGTAGAAGACGTATTTACCATCACCGGACGTGGTACCGTTGCTACCGGTAGAGTAGAGCGTGGTATGGTTAAGGTTCAAGATAAGGTTCAAATCGTTGGTATCCGTCCAACCGTTGATACTACCATTACCGGTCTTGAAATGTTCCGTAAGCTCCTCGACGAGGCATACGCAGGCGACAACGTAGGCGCATTGCTCCGTGGTATCGACAGAAAGGGTATCGAAAGAGGACAAGTTATCTGCAAGCCTGGTTCTATCAATCCACACACCGAGTTTACTTCTCAAGTGTACGTATTGACCAAAGAAGAAGGCGGACGTCATACTCCATTCTTCAACGGTTACAGACCACAATTCTACTTCAGAACAACCGACGTTACCGGTACTATCAAACTCGAAGACGGCGTAGAAATGGTTATGCCTGGTGATAACGTTAAGATGGATATCACCCTTATCACTCCTATCGCTATCGAAGAAGGACTTCGTTTCGCTATCCGTGAGGGTGGTAGAACCGTTGGTTCCGGCGTCGTATCCAAGATTATGAAATAATCGGATAACAAAACCAAAAATAAGACACCTTGCAAGAGGTGTCTTTTTTTTGTCTTGAATAAATTGATATATTCGTAAAATATCAATATATAATAAAACCGACTATATGTGGTAATTCGTCTAACTTAAATAATACGGCGTGTTTGCCGTATTATTCGTCGCGAGTGTATTCTAATATATCTGAAGGTTGGCAGTCCAAAACTTCGCATATCTTGTCAAGTGTACTAAAACGAATTGCCTTTATTTTGCCCGTCTTAATGTTGGAAGTATTGGCAAGAGTAAGCCCGATTTTTTCGGACAGTTCATTGAGAGATATTTTTCGCTTTAGCATCATTTCGTCAAGATGTAATTTGATTGCCATAATTCTATATTACCATATCTAATTCTTCTTGTATAGTTGTTGTGCGTTGGAATAATTGACTAAACCATATAACTGCAAGTCCGCAAAACAATAGCATAAGGCTGATTGCTAAACTAAAAGTGCCCGTTAAACATATCGTTATAACGCTCTCGAGGAGCGGTAAAATCGTCGACGATAAAATCATAAAAATACCCCATATCAATACTATACGAGAGAGTCGTCGACTAAATATCGATTGTTTGGTAGTTGCATTTTTGACGATAACTAAACTTATGATAGCAAGTATCGTCAACAATGCGACAGATAGCCATCGCAAAGTCATTACATATTGCCGCAACGTCGGGTACGTCTCCGTCGCTCCAAGTCAATACAGACACGAAACTCGTCCATATAAATCGCAATTATCACAACTAATATGAAATACGTAATCGTTAAAGTATTTTGTTAGACATATCAACCTCCGTCGTTGGTACTTAGTGTACGACGCAAAGTCGGTATTGTCAAGTAAATTTATTGAAAAACGATAAATATTTGTTAAATATCGATAAATATAAAACTATCGTATTAAGGAATTGCTGTATAATATAGGGAGAAAAATATCGCTTGAAAAATCATTTTACGCCAACCTTATTGACTAAGAAAAAGTTTTGATATACAATATAATAGCTAAAAAATACAAAAGGGGATACTTATGTCTAAAAGAAATTGGATTTATGGAAGGAACGTCGTTCTTACGGGTTGCTCTACCGGTATGGGTAAAGAAGTGCTTATGCTACTCGTCAAAAAGTACGGGTGCAACGTTATGGGTGTGGCAAGAAACAAAGCCAAACTTGACGAACTCAAAGCCGAACTAGGTGACAAATTCAGTTATCGCAGATTTAATATTTCTTCACAAGAAGAGTGGAGAGCCTTTGCTAAAGAACTCGAGGATATGGGCTTTATGACCGATATTCTCATCAACAACGCGGGTATGATTCAGCCTTTCGGTGCGTTCGACAACCTCGACGACGAGATGCTACATAAGATTGTCAACACCAACCTCATGAGCGTAATCTATGGTTGTCAGGCTATGATACCTACTATCAAAAAGAGTAGGTTCGGCGGTATCGTCAACGTGGCGAGCGCGTCGGCAATTTTGCCTTTTGGCGGTCAGAGTATATATTCCGCTACCAAGGGTGGCGTATGGGGCTTTACCAACGCTTTGGCACAAGAACTCAGAGGCTACGGCGTATCGGTGACTTGCGTTATGCCGGGACCCGTCAAGACGGATTTGTACAAGGCAAGAGAGGGCGAGAGTGGCAATAAAGCCGACAGTATGATAGAGAACGTAGGTATTACCGCACTGACTGCCGCTAAGCGCATAGTAAGAGCTATGAGATATCGCAAGATTCGTTGCGTGACAGACTTCTTGGCGCACGCGATGAGCCTCGGTATGAAGGTTATGCCTGCAAGCACCGTCAAGATGGCGGGCGGAATGATGAAAGCGGCTTCTAAGAAGTTAGCACCTTCCTTTGCGCCTATATACAAAGATCAATTTGACAATGCCGATATGCTCCAAGAAAGAATGAAGAGCAGAAAGGCGAATACCTACAACAAGCTCTCCGAAGTTCCGCCAACGGGACCTTTTGGAGAGGATATGGGAATTTAGTTATTATATAATCAAATAATTATTATATTAATAGCAAAAATTGTTTGACAACGACCATACTGTGTGTTAGAATAGGATAGCACTCAGTATGGGGTGTAATTTTTTTGAACGGAGATATTGCGATGAGAACGAGAATAACATTGGCTTGTACCGAATGTAAACAACGCAACTACGACACTTATAAGAACAAGAAAAACACTCCGGATAGATTGGAAGTTAAGAAGTTCTGTAAGTTCTGCAACAAGACGACTCTTCATAAGGAAACCAAGTAATAACGTTATCGGGAGGCTGTATGGCTAAGAAAAATAAAAATCTTCCTGCTGTAGAAGGCGAGGTGGTCAACGCAGCGTTGCAAGACGCTCAGTTGGGTTCTGCTCCTCAACCTAAGCAAAAGAAAGATAAAAATAAGACGAAAAAGCCTAACGTTTTTCAAAGAATTGGAAGAGCGTTTAAGGAAATGTTTTCGGAAATGAAAAAAGTAACGTGGCTCAAACCAAACGATACCGTAAAGAGATGGGGCGTCGTATTGTTGGTAGTGCTCGTATTTTTGGTGGTAATCACGGGATTCGACGCACTATGCAACTGGTTGCTAAAACTGCTTATCAATCCTAGCAACGTTGCTTGACGAGGTGAATTATGATAGATATGAATGAACCTCAATGGTACGTTATCCAAACTCAATTCGGATACGAAAGCATTGCCAAGACCAACCTCTTACAAATGGTGCAAATCAACGGCTTGCAAGATTTTATCTTCGACGTCGTTATGCCCGAAGAAGAGGATATTGTCGAGAAAAACGGCAAGCGTAAAATCGTCAAGAAGAAAAAGTATCCTAACTATCTCTTTATCAAGATGATTTATACCAAGGACGTATGGTATATGGTCAAGCAAACTCACGGCGTAAAAGACTTTTGCAAAGACTTCTCCGGAATACCAATTCCTATGACGCCGGAAGAGGTAAAGAGAATTCAACTTGAAAAGATTGCCGTAGAAGACCTAGACATCAAGGTTGGCGACAACGTCAACATTACCGCAGGTCCTCTCGTAGGATTTATCGGTGAAGTAAAAGAAATCAAAGCCGACGTAGAAAAAATCAAAGTATCGGTATCTATGTTCGGTAGAGAGACCTCGATTGAGCTTGAGTTCAATCAGGTAGAAAAACTATAATTAGACAATGCCCGCAAGGGTAAATAATGGGAGAGAAGTAAAAATATTTAGTTGCTTCTCGCTTGCACCAAATAAGGAGAAATAATATGGCAAAGAAGATCAAAGCAGTTGTAAAATTGCAACTCCCTGCCGGTAAAGCAACTCCGGGACCTCCAGTAGGTTCTACGTTGGGACCTCACGGTATCAACATTCCGGGCTTTACCAAGGAATTTAACGAGAAGACCAGAGGACAAGAAGGTTTGGTTCTCCCTGTAGTTATGACTATCTACGAGGACAAGTCCTTTACCTTTATCCTCAAGACCCCACCTGCACCTGTTCTTATCAAGAAGGCTTGCAAAATCGACAGCGGTAGCGCTAAGCCAAACAAGGACAAAGTGGCTAAGTTGACCAAAGCTCAACTTAAAGAAATTGCAGAAACCAAAATGCCAGACCTCAACGCAGGTAGCGTGGAAGCTGCAATGAGAATGATTGCCGGCACTGCTCGTAGTATGGGCGTGACCGTAGAAGAGTAAGGAGGTAAGCTAATATGGCAGGTAAGAGATATATCGAAGCTTCTAAACTCATCGACGCAACCAAACAATACGAAGTAGAAGAAGCAATCAAACTTGTAGTAGACACGGCAACGGCAAAATTCGACGAATCTATCGAAATGCACGTAAAACTCGGCGTTGACTCCAGACACGCTGACCAACAAGTAAGAGGCGTAGTAGTGCTTCCTAACGGTACCGGTAAAACCGCTAAGGTTTTGGTTATCGCTAAGGGTGCTAAGGCTGACGAAGCCGAAGCTGCAGGCGCAGATTACGTAGGCGGAGAAGAACTTATCAACAAAATCAAAAACGAAAACTGGTTCGACTTCGACGTGTGCGTAACCACCCCTGATATGATGGGCTTGGTTGGTAGAATTGGTAAAATCCTCGGTCCTAAGGGCTTGATGCCTAACCCTAAGTCGGGTACGGTAACTATGGACGTAACCAAGGCTGTCAAAGAAATCAAAGCAGGTAAAGTTGAGTACAGACTTGACAAGACTAACATCATTCACGTTGCATTCGGCAAAAAGTCTTTCGGCGCAGAGAAACTTGTAGAAAACTACAACACTTTGTTCGAAGCAATCGTCAAGGCAAAACCGGCTGCCGCTAAGGGACAATACATTAGAAGCATTTCCGTTTCTAGCACGATGGGTCCCGGCGTAAAAATCGTTACGAAATAAGTAGCAAAATCGTTTGACAAAAACAACTTAATATAATATTATTTATATGCAATCAGCCAAAGACAGCAAGTGGAGCAATCCTTAATATCTTGCCGAGGTAGATAACCTAACAGAGTTACGTATCCTCTTGTCTTTGGCAAGAGGATATTCATTTTTACAGGAGGTAATCAATGTCAGCAGCTAAAGAATTGAAGGCTAAACAAATTGAAGAAATCAAAGCCAAAATCCAAAACTGCAAAGCAATGGTGCTTGTCGACTACAAGGGCGTGTCCGTAGCTGAAGATACGGCGCTCAGAGCCAAGTTCCGTGCCGAGAACGTAGAGTACAAAGTTCTTAAGAACAGACTCGTTCTCAAAGCTATGCAAGAATTGGGAATCGAAGGCTTCGAAGCTCAATTGGAAGGTCCTACAGCTTTTGCTTTTGCTCACGGCGACGCACTTGCTCCAGCTAAAATAATCAGCGAGGCATGCAAAGACGTCAAAGCGTTGGAAGTAAAATGCGGTATGATGGACGGTGCCTTCATCGACAGTAGTGTAGTAGAAAAACTCGCATCAATCCCATCCAAGGAAGTATTGCTTGCACAACTTCTCGGTATGCTCCAAAGTCCTATGTCTGGTCTTGCTAGAGCATTGCAACAAGTTGCAGAGAAGAAAGAAGCTTAATTTAAGCACACAAAATCAAAATTAATTATTCGGAGGACAGAAAAATGGCAGATATTGCTAAAATTGTAGAAGAAATCAAAAGTATGACCGTATTGGAACTTAACGACCTCGTTAAGGCTATCGAAACCGAGTTTGGCGTAAGCGCAGCAGCTATGGCAGTTGCAGCTCCTGCAGCAGGCGCAGCAGCTCCAGCAGCGGAAGAGAAGACTGAATTCGACGTAGTTCTTAAGGCAGCAGGCGCTAACAAAATCGCCGTTATCAAAGTTGTTAGAGAAATCACCGGTCTCGGACTTAAGGAAGCTAAGGACCTCGTTGACGGAGCTCCTAAGACCCTTAAGGAAGCAATCGCTAAAGAAGCAGCTGACGAAATTGCTAACAAGCTCAAAGAAGCCGGCGCAGAAGTTGAAATCAAGTAATTGTGAATATCAAAAAAAGACACACCCGATGAGGGTGTGTTCTTTTTTATTTAACGTTAAATAAGTCGTTGGGCGTTACCTCAAAAAGTTCGCATAAATATAATATTTGTTGATAGTTTAACTCAAATACCCCGTTTTCGAATCGGCTATATTGTTGCTGTGTCATTTTCATAGAAAGTGCCACTTCTTTTTGGGTTAGACCTTTTTCTTTTCGATATTGTTTTAGGTTGTCACCTATTGATTTGGCTAAGTTCATAATATAAAAATACAACAAAGTGATGTAAGATACCTGAAATGCATCACTTTATGAAGTATTATTTATTAAAATAATGTCTATTTAGGAGGAAAATATGGCTAAATATCAAATTGATAATAATTGGGCTGCAGCAACATTGTCGGAAAAAGACGTAAAAGAGTTCAAAAATTAGTTGTCAGAACAATCATTGGATACTTTTGCAACTGTTACAAAAGTAATTTTGAAAAATGCAAGCTGTTGCGACGATATTTCGATAAAAATGCCAAAAATACGAAAAAGGTTGGTATTGACTATAGAGAGTTGTGGTGATAAAATAAAAATAGAGGCGAATATGAATTTTTTGTCTAGATTGAGTAGAGCAGTTGAATTGAAAACCTTGGAATTGGGATACAAAGAGTCGCTTGATTTGTCAAGTACGACAAGTCCTTATCCGCCTTCTCCCGCCGTAGAAACGGCGCTTAAAAGTATAGATGCGGGTAGTCTAAACGCTTTTCCGTCTATCAACGTGCTTGATTTTAGACGAGTGATTGCCGATAGATACGGGCTAGAGGCTTGCAACGTGTTTATCTACGACGGTTGCGACGCGCTGTTGTCGCTGTGTATGAAAGCCTATTTTGACGAGGGTGACGTGGTGGCTTTTGCCGACGTGACTTACGAGTATTACAAGCGCTGTGCAACGCTCAACGGCGTCAACTATACGACTATCCCTCTCGACGCTCAAATGAAGGTCAATATCGCAGATTATCAAAGCGTAGATTGTGACGGAATAATTATTTGCAATCCTTGCGACCCTACGGGTATCGCCGTCAACAAACTAGATATCATTGAACTAGTAGCCAAGCGCCCCGACAAACTCTTTATAATAGACGAAAGATACGCAGAGTTTGCGGGTTCGGGAATAGTCGAATTTGTCAAAGAATACGACAATCTCGTAGTGATTAGAGGTTTGAGCGCGGCTTACGGACTAGGCGGTGTCAACTTTGGGTATGCGCTAGCTAGTGCTTCGCTGGTGTCGGGGCTAAAAAATCTCAGACCGCATGCCTTTGATTGCGCGGTGGACTGCATTACTCAAAAGGTAGCAGAAGCGTGCTTCGAAGACGTCAAATACATGTCGTTGACTGTGGACAAAATTATCAACACACGAGAGGACTTTTGCGACAAGTTGCGACAGCTCGGCTTTGACATATTGCCGTCGAGTGCCAATTTCGTGTTGGTCAAGCATAATAGCTTGGTGGCAAGTGTGATAGAATTTCAACTAAAAGAACAGGGGATAACCGTCAAGCACTTTAAGACCAAAAGGCTAGGAGATTATCTTAGAATTACTATTTCTACACCCGAAAATATGGATTTGCTCATCAAAAAACTAAAAGCTATCGTCAAATGACAAGCTAAGACATAATAATACAAAACCACTTACGATACCACTCTTTTTGAGTGGTATTATTTTGTTGAGGTGGGTATGAAAGATTGGGATATATCTAACGGCTTAGAGATAGTGTGCAAGTGCGCGAAAGTGCATAGCAGTATAACGAAAAGAGTGTTGGTAGGAGAGGACGCCGTTATGCAACTTGCAAGCGAGTGTAAAAACATACTGTCCGACGGATGGGTAGCTGTGTGTTGCATGCAAAACTGTATGCAATACGCCGACAAGGTAGCTATGTTGCTTACTAACGGCGGATATATGGTGCATAGGGTATGTTTTGCCGACGATACGGTTGATTGTGAGGAAAATGCTAGCGATTTGTTGCAAATGCAAGAGATGGTGCGATTGATAGTGTCGGTGGGAGGAGGAAGCGTAGCAAGATTGGTTAGGTACGCTTCTACCGTGCGCCAAAATCCTTGCGTGCACGTCATGACTTGCACCACGACGGCGGATATTTTGGCAACGACGTGCTTTGGCGACCGAATTGTCAATCCTCCGTCTATCGTGATTTTTGACCCCAAATTTGCTAGCCAACCTAGCGCCTTGCTTGCGGCAGGATACGGTGAGATATGTAGTTGGTTGCTAAGAAGTATTGATATTGAGTGGTCTGTCAAGGTAGGGGAAAATAATTCGTGCCGCTACCTTTTGCAACAAATCGGCGAGATAGTTAGGGAATATATAGAAGAATTTAAGTATAGCGAAAGCAAGGACGCTTTGACTGCTAAGACGTTGCTCGTCATAGGACTGTTGCAACAAATGATAGAAGGGGAGATTACGCCTTGCGACAGGTGCGCGCAGCTACTCGAATGGGTTGATGACATAGATCCGACACCTTGGGGAATTAAGACAATGATATCGACTGTTATGATGCTAAATTGGTACAAGTCAGCACTCAAAAGTCCCGCGGAATCAATGCTCTTCGGGTTGGATAGAAATGCCGTTACCGTTGAGGCGTGCCACGACTTTGGGCTTGACGGAATAAAGCTTGTGGCAGAGACGGGAAAACTAAAATATAAAAGAGAATGGAATTGGATGCTCAAAGAGTATAAGGACGACTTGGCAGACCAAGCTTTGCTTGCACACACCTCGTTGATGAGGTGCATTAGGCAGTTCCGCCGAATATTCGACGACGCGGGATATTTTTTGGCAGAGTATATCGACTCTACGAGACTACTAAAGATTGCTAATACTTCGCTAATCGTAAGTCCAAGATATTCGATACCGACATTGCTAGCGGATGAGGGAATAGTACTGTCCTAAAGCATAAATAATAGTCAAAATTGTCACGGTGAGAACCGTGATTTTTTTATTAGAATAAAATTCCGTCAATACGTTGCCGTTTTTTGAATAAAACTCAAAAACCCGTCAATATGTGGCGTAGTGATAGGGATTTATCACTACGCCATTATTATTTTTTAATAAACGGGTTTCCCGTTTGAGTCATCTCAAAATTGCAATTTGTGGCAATTTTCTTTACCTGCTTTGATTTTTCCCTATTTTGTGGCACTTTTAAATAATAGAAAACAAAAATAAGATTAAATAATTTAACCTAAAAGAGGTTAAAATAGTTGACTATGTATTTTTTATTATGTATAATTATCTTAACAGTAGGAGGTGTAAGTTATGGCATACACGAAATTTGCTGAATTTTTGAGGGTTCTCCGTGTCAAGAATCACGAAAATATGGGAGATACAGCAAAACTTCTTGGTGTTAAGGTTGCATTTGTATCAGCTGTTGAGACGGGAAAGAAGAATGTTCCTGAAGATTGGGTTGATAAACTTGTTGAACACTATAACTTAAACGCACAGGAAAAAGCAGAACTTATTCAAGCAATAGAAGATTCAAAGACTACTTCTAAAATAAATTTAGTATCTGCCCCAAGCTTCAAAAGACAAGTTGCATTGCAGTTCCAACGTTCTTTTGATGAAATTGATGAAGAAACTGCAAAAAAAATATTGGAACTTTTGGGAGAAGACTAATATTGGATTATGCAACTAGACCTACAAGTAGAGCGGAAGTTCGATTATACGCTACGGCATTTAGTAAGGCTTTTGGAACAACCCACAAAGATATTTGCCTATTATAAGGCAATATAAGGGAATTATATCTCCCGATTATAGTTTATACTATGATATGCCTTTAAGTATGCAAATATGGAATACATATCGTGGTAAAGCTTTAGCCCATTGGCTACAAGAAAAGGGTGTAGAAATAATTCCTAACGTTCGTTGGGGTGATGAACGCACTTTTGAACTTGCGTGTTATGGGGTGGAGAGTGGTAAGACCATAGCAGTTGGAACACACGGTTGTATAAAAACTGTTGAAGGCAGAAATATGTTTATTACAGGGTTTGACTATGTGATAAACAAATTAAAACCTAAAACAGTAATCGTCTATGGACGTATGCCAGATAAGATATTTTGTTTGGCGAAAATGCAGGGTATAGAACTAATACCATTTGAAAGCGAATTTAGTTTATCTCACCCAAAGGAGGTAAACTAATATGGGCGCAGGTTATCACGGTGGTTTTGGAAAAACAAGGGGAGCTAGCAGAAGTATTTTAAGTGCAGGTAGTAAGTATTCTGCTCTTGACAAGACAAAATCTTTGCCGAAAAAGATACAATCTTCTTATACAAAGTATGTAAAAGATACTACTACAAGTAAATATACTGATTACAAGATAACAAAAAATGGTAGTGGGTATATTTATCAAAGTAAAAAACCGGGCAACGTTCCGGGTTCTTATGCAATATATTATAAAGAAGTGGATGCAAGTGGTAAAACAATTAAAGTATATAAAGATACCTATGATAATAAAGGTAATTTAGTTCATAGGAAGAATAAATAGTGAGGTATAATATGAACAAAGAATTAGTTCAAAAATTAGTAAATTGTGAAATTTCGTGGAGTGAATTTTCTTCTATTGAAAAATGCAGTTCTTATTTAATAGAATTAGATGATACTATTATAAATATTGATACTATTATTGTTGGTAAAGCAATTCAATGTTGTTTAGACAACAAATACACTATGCAAGATTTATTAGATTGGGCAAATGTAGTAAGATTTTCTGACATTTTCTTGGTTAATGAAGATTGTAGAGATTGTGTAATTAGTATTTTAGATAGAATTGAAGAATCAGATGAAGAAGGAAGCGAATTATCTAATAACGATTTATTGTTAATGATTGATAAGTTAAATAAAAACGAAGAGTGGTAAAAATGTTGAATAATTAAAGTGGTTTGTTAAAAAATGTTTAACAAACCACTTTTAATATTATTTAATTTTAAATCCCTATGACTATTACGGTTACGTTGTCGTTTTTTGAATAAAACTCAAAAACCCGTCAATACGTTGCCGTTTTTTTTGAATAAAACTCAAAAACCCGTCAATACGTTGCCGTTTTTTTGAATAAAACTCAAAAACCCGTCAATACTCGCACTAGAGAGGTGGATATGAAAGCATTTTATATTTTGGTATTGACGGTAGTCGTGTTGATAGGGATGTCAAGCCTCGTCGGTGTACATAGTGTGTTGCCCGAGGGAGCAAGCGAAGCGGAAGTTTACATAGCAAATCAAAATAAAATGACGATATGCGGTATAAATCCCGAGCAACTGGGTAAGACTCTACAACAAGAGGGCGAAGTGCTGGGCTTTGCAGTGAGATACGATCTTGGCAAGGTTAGTGAGAACGAACTGCTTGGCTGTTTGAAAGCGCAAGTCGTCAAGGTTGAGCGAGTAGGGGATATAACTCTATATTACGCGTACAGTCACCGAATGAGCAACGGAGTCAACGTCGACGGAAAGAAGGTCAACGTGCAAATCGCCGTTACGGATAGCGTAATAACGCTCGGCTCGCCGTTGATTATGGGAAGTTATTAATGGAGGATATATGAACAACAATAACAAACAAAAAAGTGCAAGTGCAAACAAAGTAGCTGCGTTTTTTAAGAAAAACGGATATTTTGTGTTGATGATTGCCTGCATAATTGCAATAGGCGCGATGATTACCATTGCGGCGGTCGTCAATGCAAACAAGGAAGGCTCGACGTCTATAGACAAGCCTATTACTCCGCCTGACGACGGCGTTGTGGACAAAAAGCCAAACGACGAAACTCCGATCGTTACCGAAAAAAAGTTTATTTTGACTTATCCTTTGACCGAGTACGTGATTGGTCTTAAGTTTAGCAACACCGAATTGGTATATTTGCCAACCAACGGACATTGGGCAACCCACGAAGCAGTCGACTTTATGGCGAGCGAGGGCAGCAACGTCAAGTGCGTATTCGACGGCACTATCAAGAGCATTACCACCGACCAAATGTATGCGACTACCGTGGTTATCGAGCATCAAAACAAATATGAGAGCACGTACAAATTGCTAGAAAACGTGACCTTGAAGGTGGGCGAGACCGTCAAGCAGGGTGACGTCATCGGTCAAGTGAGCGTAGCGGGCGCTTACGAGTGCGCGTCAGGTGCACACGTTCATTACGAGCTTAGACAAGCAGGAACGCTTATCGACCCGTTGGATTTTTTACCTGAAGGCAACAAGTAATTGCTTTATTCATAATTTACTTCCTATCTAATCAAAAGGAGCTTGCTGAGGCAAACTCCTTTTGATTGTTATCGATGAGTATTTTTGGTCATACACTTAGTTTTGACAATGCCGTCGGCTACGTCAACGTATCTTGACGTGCAACGAGTGCCCTTGTTGTAGCAACAATCTAAGCAGGTGCATTGTATGAGTACGTCGGTATTGTCCTTGTACTCGAAGTCCTTGGCGGCTTCCATGTTGACCTTGGCTTGCTGAAGCATACCCAATTCTCGCTTTTGTTTGGTTTCGCACGTGCCTCTTTTGCCGATATTGATTATGCCGGCGTTGCAGTGGCAACCACAGTTGTATTCACAGTTGCAAGTAGTACATTTTAATCCTTTCATAGCTTCCTCCTTGACGATATTGTTTGTAAATTGCGGTAATTTATGTAAAGTCTATTGAACAAACGCGCCGTATGTGTTAAAATATAAAAAATAGGAGGACAGTATGAAAGTTTTATTATTACAAGACGTCAAAGCCCAAGGTAAAAAGGGCGAAATTATAGAGATTAGCGACGGCTACGCTCGCAACTTTATCATCAAAAAGGGGCTTGGCATAGAGGCAACGCCTGCCATTATCAACGAAAAAAATCAAAAGGACGCAGCCAACGCTCGTAGAAAGCAACAAGAGCTGGAAGCCGCTCAAGCTTTGGCAAAAGAACTCAAGGGCAAAAAGATAGATGTGGAAATCAAATGCGGTGAAAACGGCAAGCTCTTCGGTGCGTTGACAGCCAAAGAAATTAGCGAGGCATTGACCAAGATGGGCTACGACGTGGACAAAAAGAAGATAGTAGTCAAAGAGAATATCAAAGCCGTGGGCGTATACGAGATAGAAATCAAACTCTACGCCAACGTAAGCACTACGATACTAGTGTCGGTCAAACCTCAAATTTGATAATCAAGAAATCGCAGACTAAGGTCTGCGATTTTTTTTGTCTAAACGGATTTTATTCTTTGGATAGCGCCGTCTTGGACGACGAAATCGAAGTATCTAACTTGTGCGTAGTCGCCGTCCCCGTAGACGAGTCCCAAACGGTTGGGAGGATAAGGAACTACGGGGACGGAGAGTATCTCTCTAAAGTCGCCGAGCGTATTTGCCAAAGAAGCAACCGGAATAGACGGCGCAATGCTACTAACCATATCCATATCGCCTACGAAATAACTTTCTACAAGAGCGTAGCAGAGTAGCGCGTCGCAACAACATAGCGTCCTATCGTAGTCAAACTCCATCTTTTCGACCACGTAACTACCGCCTTGCAGGGTGAGGTATCGGTGCATTTTTCTACCGCACATATCGTGCAATTCGTCGGTTACTAGTACGCAGTCCTGACGTACTTCCACGTCGTCGCCGTAGCATTGGAGCAGTATAGTGTAGTCGTCCGCGTATTCCAAAACAGCCAAAAATTTTTTGTTGTGACAATTTGCCGTAACCGAGAGTAATTGTCGACCCTGAGATAGTGGGATAGCTCGGCATTGAAGATCGTGTAGAGCGTGAGGACAGTCTAGTACAGTTACTTCGTTTTCCGTCTCTACGCTAAGGTGGTAGCCACCAAGATTATAGCAAGTTAGACAGTGCTCGGTTTCGTCGCAAGTGATAAATTCTTCGCACATGACTTGCTTGTCGGTAGATAGAGTGATAGCTACTTGCTTAAAACGCACGCAAAAGATACCGCCCTTGCAGTCGATTATCGATAGCCTTTCGTTAGGTTGAACTACGTCGTCTTTGACGACAAGTTTTACTAGTTGAGCTAGTGAGTCGGACCTCTCGGGCATATAGCTCAACGCCACGGTCGAGTTGGGCGAAGCGGTGAGGACGTTGTCTTGTAAAGTCCTGCCGTCCGCAAGCAAAAAGTCGTCTTTTACGTCAAAGTATACTATTGCCATACCGTATTGTATGATTGAGAGGTTAGGTATTATAACAAATAATCTATACAAACGATAGTAAAAACGCCGTATTGCTACGGCGTTGTAAAATAGTTGCAAGTTTTTTATCGGTATCGCTTATGCTACCGTTACGCTGTCGAGAGTATATGTTACGTTGCCTTCGATAATTTTGACTATTACGTTGTTAGCACCGCCAACGGCTTGGTTGGACACGTAGCATTTGAGCGGAGTTCCTTTTCCCGGGAAAGTGCGATTGATGGACAACTCGATAGTTGCAACGCCGTAAGATGTATCTCCAACCGTCAACTCGGAAGTCGAAGAGGTCTTGTTGAGAAGCACCGAATTGAGCTTATTTGATTTGAAGTCAGGCATGTTGATGCTAAACGAAGTCGTGTCCGTAGGGAAGGAGCGAGCGAGTAGATACAACATCGTGTTGTCGGTATAAGGCGTAGAGAAGAAGTCCTTGATTTTGATTTCGTCGGTGACTGGCTCGCCATCGGAAACGTAAGTATAATATACCTTGTCCTTGTTGGTGTATTCCGCAGTAACTTCTTCTACCTTAGTGCCGGTGACAGCCTTGCAGTAAGAGGCCTTGACTTGCATGGTGGTGTAACAAAGGACTTTGGTATCTATCGTATCGCCGCCCGCCATAACGAGACTAGACGTAGCCACGTAACCCGTAAAAGACGGATAATTCTTGCCTCGCAAAGTAACGTCTACGTTGTCTACGCGGTTGACTACGAGAGTGTAGGTGCCGCTGAGCGTAACGTCGCCCTCGGTGTAAACTACGTTGTAAACGGTGGTCTCGGTCTTATCTCTCAAAGAAATCCAAGGCGCGCTATTGCCCAACTTTTTTTGGATAGGAGAAGAGCCACTGCAGCCTGCAAGCACCGTCATGCAAACCGCCAAAACTATAATTACTGCCAAAAAAATTCTCTTTTTCATACAAGTATTATAACATATAAAATAAATAATACAAGAAAAATTTATAATAATATTGATATTGCAGCGATAAATTGATAAAATGAAAATATGATAAATATTATTCTTACCCCGATACTTACCAGCAAGCCTATTTTGAAAAAAATTAAAGAAAATTTTGACGGGAAATCTCGCCATTTGCTTATCGTGCCTGATAGATTTACTCTATCTTACGAAAAGAGCGCCATTGATTTTATTGGCAATAACGACGAGTCAACGCAAAAGGAAGTATTAGATTATCTTGGGATTAGGGGAAGCTTTGAATTGGAAGTGTCGAGTTTTTCTAAACTCGCTGATAGATTTTTGAAGAGAAAAGCCTTGCGCCTCTTGGACAAGCAGTCTGAGATAATGTTATTGCGCAAGGTGATAGAAGAAAACAAAGACAGCCTCGTGTGCTTTGGTAGAGCAATCAAGCAGGCAAGCTTTGCCGAAGAAATGTACGCCGCTATATCACAGATTAGAAATAGCGGTGTGACGGTGGAACAGTTGCAAGCGCTGGACGGCAAGTTAGATAGCAAAACGCAGATGAAAACCCGCGATATTGCACTGTTATATTCTCGATACGTGCAAGCGTTGCAACAGGGCTACGTGGACGGCACGAGCAAATTGCAAGCCTTTGCTAACGGTATAGAAGATAGCGAGCTGGCGGATTATCATATCTATCTCACGGATTTTACCTCTTTGACAAGAGTAGAAAAAGATATCGTACAAGCTATGATGAAGACGGCTATGTCGTTTGACGCTTGTTTGCTCTCCTCTGTCTATGATAATAGCTTTATTTATCCTCAATCAATGCAAGACGACTTCGTTGCTATGGCTCAAAGAGTCGGGCAAATCGTCAATATCGAAAGGTATGACCCCTGTCTTGGAGGAGATATGGGAGCGTTGCAAAGAGGCTTGTTTAGTTGCGAAAAGCCTACGGCGCCAAGTAGGTCGGGACAAGTCAAGTTGTACGTTGCGGGCGACGTTGAGCAAGAGATAAAACACGTGGCTAGGCAAATCAACTCTTTGATACGCAGCGGCGAGGCAAGATACAAAGATATAGCCATCGTTTGCCCCGATTTCGAGGGCTACGGCGACGAGATATACAAGATTTTTCAAGACTATGGCGTGTCTTATTATTGCGACGTCAAGACGCCTCTTATCACGCAAGCTTTGCCCAAGACGTTGCACGCCGCTATCAAAGCCAAGCTGTCGGGCTATGGACAGCGAGAGGTGTTGGCTTATGCCAAGAGTCCGTTGACGGGGCTCGACTACGAAGACGTATGTATATTTGAAAATTATTGTCTGGAAAAGGGCGTGGAATACGGTAAGTTTTTGGACAAGTGGGAGATAGAATGCGTTGAGGACGAGAGAGCGGAAAGGGTAAGAGCGTATCTTATGGATTCGCTATCTAAACTCGATATTGACGTCAAGACAGTAGCTGAGGCGAGCGTTAGTGTCAACGCCTTTTTGATAGCGTGCGATTTAGAGAAGAAAAATCAAGCTTTGGCGCAAAAACAAAGTCAAGAAGGATTGAGCGTTGAGAGTGCCGTGACGGTGCAATGTTATGACAAAGTCAAGAAAATTCTTGACCAAGCAGTCGGTATCATGGGCGATACCGCAATGGATATAGACAAGTTTTTGAGTGTAGTATTTAGTGCAATTGCAGGCGCGGAAGTCAGCACGACTCCGTTGTACGTGGACAGCGTATTCGTGGGAGATATGACGAGTTCTAGGTACGAAGACGTCAAGTATATGTTCGTACTTGGAGCTAACGAAAACTGCTTTCCAAGCCAAAGCGCAGGCAATGGAATAGTTGCCGAGAGAGAATCGACTGCGTGGGCAAAGTCCGGCGTTGTGGTAGAGCCAGATGTAAAGGCGCGCAATAGAATGCAAAAGCTCAATATTTTGACCACCATACTCAAGGCGGAAAAGAGATTGACGATAAGTTACTCGCTCAAAGATAGTCTTATGCAACCTTGCACTTGTTCGTCAACGTTAGAATACATTGGAGAATTGTGCGGTGTAGAGATACTCAACGTCGACGATTGGACTAACGTTAAGGCGGACGACAGGCTACGACTTCTCTCAACGTACGGCAATATTTTGCAAGAGTTTATCGAAATGGTACGCCTTACCAAAAACAATATGTGGGGCAGAAGTGACGAAGAACTCGATTTGTTGGACAAAGTTTACACTATAGCGTGCAAAAAACACGGCAGAGAATACGTGGACGGCTTGTTGACGGAAGATAGGCATACGTCTAGCCAAATCGACGTCGAAGGTGTTGCTTGGAACAAAGGCAGTTCCTCGGCGAGCCAATTCGAGTGTTATTTTAACTGTCCGTTTAAGCATTACGCCAACTACGTGCTCAAACTTAGAAGAAGGGAAGAAGCTAAACTCGAAGTGTCGGACTTGGGTACTTATCTACATGCTATAGCCGAGCAATATTTTACCGACCCTAAGTGTTGCGAATACACCCCCGACGAGCAAAGAGAGATTGTATACGAGATATACGACAAGCTATGCCAAGAAAATAAAAAACTTGCCATTCTCACCTCTCAACCGACGGGCATGAGCCTAAAGAACAAGATTACTTCTAGGGCTTGGTTTATGATACAAAAACTCACGCAAAAAATGCAATATACCAAGTTTAGACCGTACGCGTGCGAAAAGAAATTTGGCTTTGGCGAAGAGGGTGATTTGCCGGCGGTTGCAATCGACAACGGCAATAGAGTCATCAATATCAAAGGAATTATCGACCGTATCGACACCTATCAAGACAAATTTTTCGTCATTGATTACAAGTCCAAGTCGCATATCGACTTCAAACCGAAAAACGTGCTCTTTGGCGATAGAATACAAATGTTGATATATATTATGGCGGTGGCTACGCAAGAAAGTTTTACACCTGCGGGTATGTTTTACGTGCTGATGAACGACAAGTACGTCAATCCAAAAGACGATGCCGAAAAGAGATTTAGATACGTGGGTTACGTCGATGCGAGCGAAGACAATATTGCCGACCTAGACAATAGATTGACGCAAGATGCCGACGTCAAGAGCGACTTATTTGACCTCAAAAGGAAGGTAAGCGCCAAGGGAAGCAAGCTTAGCGGTAGTATTTTGACAAGTAAGGAGATAGAAGCTACTTGCGATTACGTCAAGAAGCTTATCGCCAAAGCGGCAAAAGAAATAGACGAGGGCTACGCCGAGCCTAAGCCGTTGAAAGACGGGTGCAAGTATTGCGACTACAAAAATATGTGCGGATTTGAGCAAATGCAAAGGCAAGAGAGAGATTTTGAAAGCATAAAAATCGCCAAAATGATAGAATTAGTCACCGCTAGCGAAAAAGGAGGAGAAGATGATAGATTGGAGTAGTCAACAGCTTGACGTCATCAATAGTCGTCAAAACAACACCCTCGTTTCTGCGTCGGCCGGTAGCGGTAAGACTACCGTTATGCTAGAAAGACTTATTCGCATCATTACGGGCGACGACTTTACGCAAGAAACCGTTCCTATCAAGAATATCGTCGTGGTTACTTTCAACAACGGCGTGGCGCAAGAATTGAGAAACAAAATCGGCAAAAAGCTAAAAGAAAAATTAGACGCTACTCAAAATAGTCGACATAGAGAATTTTTGAGAGAACAAATTGAAGATTTGGCGGTAGCGGACATATCGACCTTGCACTCGCTGTGTGGCAATATTATTAGACAAAACTTCGAGGCGGTAGGCGTCGACCCATCGTTTGGTCTATTGGACGACGACGGTAGAAAGGCGTTGTTTGACAAGGCGGTAGAAGATACGCTCAGAGAATATCGCTCGGATTTTTCGCTTGAGTTCGAGAGCTTTGCGAGGTATTGTACCGATTACGAATTCAAAAATATAATCAAAGACTTCTACGAGTTCGTAGTGGCGCAACCCGATAGAGTGCACTATCTGGAAAGCGTTGCTTTGCTATGTACCTCGACCGACCTTGACGACAATTTTCTCGTCAAGAGATACGTGGACAAACTGAATAGACAGTTGCAAATACTAAAACTAGAAACTAGTGCCGTGCAAGGCAGGTGCGAAGCTATCGGATACGCAGAGGGGGCGGATTATTGTGCGTGTCTATTGCAAAATATCAATGCTTTTGGCAGTTTTTCGACTTTTAGCGAAATGCTGCAAAGCGGTAAAACATGCGTAAGAATTAGCAAACCAAGGCGAAACAAAAAGGACGATATAGAGGTCAAAGAACTAAAAGACGCCTATATCGACTTAGCCGAACAAAGTGAAGATTTGGTCGAAAAACTCAATACGTATGCAACTATTGACTTTTCCACTCACAAACAATCCGTGCAAAAATGCAACGATATGGTCAAAATTTTGTGCGACTTTACTTCTAGGGTGATGGATAGATATACATATCTCAAAGGACAAGAGGATAGACTTGACTTCAACGACCTAGAGTATTACGCCGTTTTAGCTTTGCAAAGCGACGAAGTAGCTAAAGTGTATAGACAAAAATACAGTTACGTTTGCGTTGACGAGTATCAAGATATCAACGCCGTGCAAGAATACATACTCGGCAAAATCTCCAACGGAAAAAACTTGTTTATGGTTGGTGATTCTAAGCAGAGTATTTACGCTTTTAGACAAACGGATACAGGCATATTTTTGGGTAAGCTTGACGACTATCTTCAAGACCCGACGCAAGGAGAGCCGTATTATCTCAATTCCAATTATCGCTCTAGCAAGGATATATTGCAATTCGTCAATCAAATCTTTGACGTTGTGATGACCAAAGAATTCGGTGGGGTAGACTATAGCCGTACGGCTCGTTTGGAAGAAGGCCAAAAGGCTTACGAGTCCACTTGCGACAAGCCCGTACAAATAGTTTTGTTTGAAGAAAAGGACGCCAAAAAGCAAATGCCTTTTGACGACGACGGCGTGTATAGCGTGCGTAGTCACCAAGTCGACGCGTCCTTGGAATTTCGCCAAGAATCGCTGTGGATAGCCGATAAAATAAGGCAGTTGGTTTCTAGCGGCAGTATTTGCCAAATAGTTGACGGACAGCCTCAAACCCGAGCCGTCGAATATAAGGATATCGCAATACTATTTGCTAGTCGAAGTCCTGAGGTAGAGGACTTGACGAGATGTCTAAATCAAGTCGGCATTCCCGTAGACGACGCCCTCGTCGTCAAAAACAAAACCAACGCTTCGCTCAATACCATAATAGATTTGCTCAAAGTAATAGACAACTATAGACAAGACGTAGCCTTAGCCTCTGCAATGACGGGTTATTTTGGCGGGTTTGGCATGGACGAGATGGTAGAGATTAGAAGGATAGGCGAACCGCTCGCCCCTAAAACGCGACTGCAACACTTTTATCAATACGTTTTGGCTGTCAAAGACACCGATACGCCACTTGGCAAAAAAATCAAAACATTCTTCGATTTCGTGGACAAATGTCGTGTAGCGCAAGCTTCGTTGTCGGTTGGCAATCTAATAAAAAAGATTATTTACGACAGCGGTTTTGACAGTTACGTGTTGCTCAAAGAGGGCGGAAAGCGAGAATTTGAAGAACTGACGGCATTTGTAAAAAATCTAAAGGGCAAGAGCTACGATAGGAGTTTGAACGAATTTTTGACGACTAACGACGGTATTGAGATTAG
The DNA here is from genome assembly GCA_937880755.1 of uncultured Clostridia bacterium. Taxonomy (GTDB): domain Bacteria; phylum Bacillota; class Clostridia; order Christensenellales; family UBA3700; genus HGM11368. Next base: position 6,086 of record CALGRX010000013.1, on the reverse strand, counting down.
CTCTAGTGTGGCTGTTGCTCAGACCAACGACGACTGCGTCAAGATGTTGAGTATGCACGCATCCAAAGGACTAGAATATCCCGTAGTTTTCGTAGTTAACGTGGACAAAGGCTTTAATAAGGACTATAACAAAAAGAAATTTTTGGTTGACAAAGACTACGGTGTAGCGATGAAAACGCTAGACGAAGATGCGTATATTGCTACCGACAACGTGGTGCTTGACGCAATGAAAGACTACAAGGACAAGTGCTACAAAGAAGAGAGGATGAGATTGCTCTACGTAGCTTTGACGAGAGCAAAGAATATGTTATTTGTTACGGCAACGGTTAATTCTTTTGACAAAGCAACGAGTAATATAGTTCCTGAGAACGTAAATTGCTCTTTGCAATGGCTAACTTACGTGGCGGGCAAAAACCATGCTTTTGAACAAAAGTACGTGCTTTGTCAAGACGACGTTGCTACGGGGGAAGCTAAATCAAACAAGAGGGCGCTTGCTTTTAGGTTGCTACAAGATAGCGACGTTGAAGAATTGGAGAAAAGGCTCAAGCTGGATTATGCTTACAAAGAAAGTAGGACTTTAGGTATAAAACATACCGTTACGGCAATAAATAATATAGCCTCGCAAACAACCTACGAACACGAGTATGCCAATTACGGCGAAAGTGGAAAGAATTTGGTAGGAACGGCTTTGCACAAAGCTATGGAATTGATAGACTTTGGCTTGCAAGACAAAGAAGAGGTGGCTCAATATCTAGACGAACTCGTCAAGGGTGACGAGTTGAGCGCGGAGCAAAGAGCAATGGTTGACCCTCAAATAATAGCCGATTGTTTGCAGTTGCCGTCAATTAAGCTCGCTAAAGCAAATAGACACTTTAGAGAAAAGAATTTCGTGTTGGACATTCCTGCTTGCGAAGTGCTTGATGGTGTAAAAACCGACGACAAAATATTGTTGCAAGGTACGATTGACTTGTTGATTGAGTTGCCGGAAGGCTACGTTATCGTCGACTTCAAATATTCTAGCAAGAGCGATGAGGAGATAAAACGCAGTTACGCTAAGCAACTCGAGCTCTATCAGTTGGCGGTGGAGAGTTGCAGTAAAAAGAAGGTCGTAAGCAAAATCATAGTGGTGATAGGCGATAGCCGAGAAATAATACTGTAATTATAAAATAAAGACGTTACATACTTTTAGGAGGGGTGTAATGTCTTTATTGGTTTTGATTACTAACGTAATCGTTTGGGTGGCTTCGCAGTTGAGTATAAAAGTTCTTTTACTCGGCGGGGGCGCAATTATCTTATTGTTGTCATGGCTTGATATGGCAATCGTATCGTCACGCTACGGCAACGGCAAAATTTTGAGAGCAGTCAAAGCTTTTATTAGAAAATACGGCGAAATCGACGAATTGAATATCGCCAAATTCGTTAAATCCGTGGGAAATAAATTCCCTAAAAAAGAGCGTAGATTACTCAAATTGTATATGATGAGTAACGAAGCATACAACGCTTCGACTTTGCCATTAGCCATATCTCAAATGACAACGAAAAAACATAAGTCGCCTAGGTTGACCGTAAAAGGCGGTGTGGCGATAATTTTTGCCGTTCAATCGTTGATGCTGATCGCGGGCGAGAGTTGGGCTATGGCGTTCGTTGCAATAGGCGCGTTGACTTTGGCGGGATTGCTTATCAACTTCTTTGCTACGCTCGTAGTCAAGATTACGGCGTTTGCTAACGAAAAGAACGGCGCAAAACTAGAAAAGTTGCTCTCGCGCTATATCGTGGTGGGCAGAGGCAGACTTGTTCCCGTCGTTGACTTGAACAAGCTTGACTGCAAAATGAAGGGCGCGGGAAGTAGTAGCGTCAACAAACTCAGCGAGAGCCTTGACGGCTTCGTGGATAGTTGTCCCGACAAGTCCATTGCACAAATCGTAGAGCAAGGCTTGAATAATTGTAACTTTGGCAAGGAGCTGACGGCGCAAGAAAAAGATTATTTTGATAGGGCAATGCAAAGACTAAGAAATTTTTGCTCGTAAATATCTTGCCAAAAGCGTTTTTTTAGGCTACAATAGTTTTGCAATATTCAAAAGGAGGTGCTTGTATGATTGAAGTTTACAAGAGTGAACTAGACAACAATGCGCTCGTTGGACTGAATGAAGAACAATATATGGCAGAGGGCTTTAGCCCCAAAGATTGTTGGTTCAACTTGGTCAATCCGAGCGACAAAGAAGTTGCGTTCGTAGCCTCCCTTTGCAACGTGGAAGACGACGTCATCAAGACCGCACTCGACGACGAAGAGCGTTCTCGTATTGAGAGTGAGGACGGACACCTTATGGTTTTGGTGGATATTCCTGTCATCGAAGAAGAAGCCAATTACTATTCTTATTTTACGATACCTCTCGGCACGATTATCAAAGACGACGTCGTGATTACCGTCAGCCTCAAGGATACGACTATTTTGAGAGACTTCGTAAGGAGAAGAGTAAAGGGCTTTTCTACATACAAAAAGACTCGTTTCCTTTTCCAAATTCTCAACAACGTAGCCACCAAGTACCTTGCTTATCTTAAGCAAATCGACAAGGCTTCGCAAAGAATTCAAAACGAACTTCACAAGTCAACCCGTAACAAAGAACTCATTCAAATGCTTGATTTAGAGAACTCTTTGGTTTACTTTTCTACCAGCTTGTCGGGCAACGACGCCGTAATCAACAAGCTTCTCACTTCCAAGACTCTCGTCAAGATGTACGAAGAAGACCAAGATTTGCTTGAAGACGTGGCTATTGATACCAAGCAGGCTATCGAGATGTGTTCGATTTATCGTGACATTTTGTCGGGTACTATGGACGCTTACGCTTCCGTTATTTCCAACAACCTCAATATAGTTATGAAGGTGTTGACGTCGGTGACTTTGATTATCTCTATACCTACGTTGATTGCCTCCTTCTTCGGTATGAACACGGGAGTGCCTTTCGAGAGCAAACCTTGGGGCTTCTGGGTAGTCGTGGCGATATCCGGCATTGTTTCGACGATACTAGCGCTCTATCTTAAAAAGAAGAAATTGCTTTGATATTTTGAGGCTTGTTTTTAGGTTTTTTTCGGCATTTTTCAAGCGTTAAGAAAAAATAAAAAAAATGCAAAAAAATGTTTGACATTATATTTTATCAATGATATTATATAGGAGCTGTCCAAAAGAACAGTTATTTGTATAGCGCCTTAACGTGGGGGTATAGCTCAGTTGGCTAGAGCGCCTGCCTTGCAAGCAGGAGGTCAAGAGTTCGACTCTCTTTACCTCCACCACTATGGGCTCATAGCTCAGCTGGTTAGAGCACACGCCTGATAAGCGTGAGGTCGGTGGTTCGAGTCCACTTGAGCCCACCAACCGTATCTAACGGTATTTGTACATTGACAACTGCATAGTAGAGGTTACGTTGACGCTAGACGAGGTTGACGTAACTAGATATGGTGAAAGACATATCAAATAGTCAAGAAATAATATAATACGAGAGTAATATGTAGTATTATACAATTTCGAGAGCTGAGGATAATAAGAAATTATTATGGTCTGAAATAGGATGATTGACGAAGAGCGATCAAGCTACGAAGAGCGTAAGGTGGATGCCTTGGCACTAGGCGCCGAAGAAGGACGTGACAAGCTGCGAAAAGCTACGGGGAGTTGCAAATGAGCGTAGATCCGTAGATATCCGAATGGGGGAACCCACCTACTGAAGGGTAGGTACTATTATATGAATCAATAGTATAATAGAGGGAACTCGGGGAACTGAAACATCTAAGTACCCGAAGGAAGAGAAAATAAATAAATGATTTCCTAAGTAGTGGCGAGCGAACGGGAAAGAGCCCAAACCGATCTATAGTGATATAGAGAGGGGTTAGGACTCACGTAACGCAGAGTGGAGATAGACGAATCAGATGGAAAGCTGACACAAAGAGGGTGAAATGCCTGTAGTTGAAATCTAAGCGAAGCAGTGAGTATCCAGAGTACCACGGGGCACGAGGAATCTTGTGGGAAAGAGGGAGGACCATCTCCTAAGGCTAAATACGACCTAGTGACCGATAGCGAATAGTACTGTGAAGGAAAGGTGAAAAGAACCCCGGGAGGGGAGTGAAAGAGAACCTGAAACCTTATGCTTACAAGCAGATATAGCCCAACAAAGAGGGTGGTATCGTACTTTTTGTAGAACGGGCCGGCGAGTTGCATTATGTAGCGAGGTTAAGCAATTAAGTTGCGGAGCCGAAGCGAAAGCGAGTTTTAATAGGGCGGATAGTTGCATAATGCAGACCCGAAACCAGACGACCTAACCATGAGCAGGCTGAAGCAGTGGTAAGACACTGTGGAGGGCCGAACCCACGTTCGTTGAAAAGACCGGGGATGACTTGTGGTTAGCGGAGAAATTCCAATCGAGTCTGGATATAGCTGGTTCTCCTCGAAATAGCTTTAGGGCTAGCCTGTGTGTAGTATACTGAAGGTAGAGCACTGTATGGTCTAGGGGGCTTCACGGCTTACCGAAACTTAACAAACTTCGAATGACAGATATATGATCACATGGAGTCAGACAGTGGCAGATAAGTGTCATTGTCAAAAGGGAAACAGCCCAGATCTACAACTAAGGTCCCAAAGTGCAAGTTAAGTGGTAAAGGATGTGCCAATGCTAAAACAACCAGGATGTTGGCTTAGAAGCAGCCACACATTTAAAGAGTGCGTAATAGCTCACTGGTCGAGTGGGGGTGCGCCGAAAATTATCGGGGCTAAAACTTGACACCGAAGTTTAGGGATACACTTAAGGTGTATCGGTAGAGGAGCAATGTGTACGGGCAGAAGCGATATCGAAAGGGGTCGTGGACTGTACACAAGAGAGAATGCCGGCATAAGTAGCGAGAGGTAGGTGAGAATCCTACCCGTCGAATGTCTAAGGTTTCCTGGGGAAGGTTTGTCCTCCCAGGGTAAGTCGGGGCCTAAGCCGAGGCCGAAAGGCGTAGGTGATGGACAACAGGTAGATATTCCTGTACCGCTTAGAGACGAATAAATGAAGCAGTGACACAGAAGGATAGTCAAGGCGCGATGATGGAAAGACGCGTCCAAATCATGAGGCTGGCGAGTAGTGAAGTACGCTTGCTAAAGGCTAGGTGATGATGGGGAGTGAAAATAGTAACGAAGTTGATGAATTCACGCTGGCGAGAAAAGCTGCTAAATATGTTGATAAGTGCCCGTACCGCAAACCGACACAGGTGGACGAGGAGAAAATCCTAAGACGGACGAGAGAATCATTGTTAAGGAACTCTGCAAAATGACCCCGTAACTTCGGGAGAAGGGGTGCCATTGAGAGATGGTCACAGAAAAGAGGCCCAAGCAACTGTTTACCAAAAACACAGGTCTCTGCGAAATCGAAAGATGACGTATAGGGGCTGACGCCTGCCCAGTGCTGGAAGGTTAAGGGGAAGTGTTAGAGCAATCGAAGCACAGAACTTAAGCCCCAGTGAACGGCGGCCGTAACTATAACGGTCCTAAGGTAGCGAAATTCCTTGTCGGGTAAGTTCCGACCCGCACGAATGGCGTAACGACTTGTGAGCTGTCTCAACAGGAGGCCCGGTGAAATTGAAGTATGTGTGAAGATGCACATTACCCGCGACTGGACGGAAAGACCCCGTAGAGCTTTACTGTAACCTGACATTGGATTTTGATAACGGATGCACAGGATAGGTGGGACGCGTAGAAGCCAGGCCTTCGGACTTGGTGGAGCGGACGTTGGGATACCACTCTTCTGTTATTGAAATTCTAACCTCGAGCCGTGAACCGGCGGAGAGACAGTGTCAGGCGGACAGTTTGACTGGGGCGGTCGCCTCCGAAAGAGTAACGGAGGCGCCCAAAGGTACCCTCAGAATGGATGGAAACCATTCGAAGAGAGCAAAGTCAGAAGGGTGCTTGACTGCGAGACCAACAAGTCGAGCAGGTACGAAAGTAGGGCTTAGTGATCCGGCGGTAAGAGAGTGGAATTGCCGTCGCTCAACGGATAAAAGCTACCTCGGGGATAACAGGCTGATCTCCCCCAAGAGTCCACATCGACGGGGAGGTTTGGCAC
>CALGRX010000012.1 GCA_937880755.1 uncultured Clostridia bacterium | reverse complement strand
CAATTATCCTAAAAAAAGCCAAATTCGAGAGTATTCTTATTTTTGGTGACTCCACTGGTGATAACACCGACTCGGCGGTTTCTCAATACTTCCAAAGACGTGCTAGCAAAATCATTTTGCACAAAAAGTTGTCGGTAGCATTTAGCCTTATATCCAATCTCGGCATACTCTTTATGTTCAAGTATTACGGTTTCTTTGCCGATACGATAACGTCTCTTATGTCAATCGTCGGCATTACCGTCAAGTTCCCTGTATTCGACTATCTGTTGCCCGTAGGCATATCCTTCTACACTTTCCAAGCATTGGGCTATACCATAGACGTATATCGAGGCGATATAGATGCCGAAAAAAACTTTTTTCGCTACGCTCTATTCGTCTCCTTCTTTCCACAACTGGTTGCGGGACCTATCGAGCGTTCAACCAACTTGCTCAACCAAATTCGCAACGACCACACCCATCGCTTTGACTTCGAGAGAGTGCTCAACGGACTGTTGCTCGTTGGCGGAGGTATGTTCCTCAAGGTAGTCGTTGCCGACAGGGCTGCTATACTCGTCAACACCGTTTACAACGACCTCATCAATTATTCGGGCGTCAGCCTTATCATAGCGACGATAGCCTTTGCTTTCCAGATATATTGTGACTTTGCCTCCTACTCTATCATAGCCAAAGGCTCGGCGCAGATATTGGGCTACAACCTTATGGACAACTTTGCCCAACCTTATCTTGCAACGTCAATAGGCGACTTTTGGCACAGGTGGCATATCTCGCTCAGTCAGTGGTTTAGAGATTATCTCTACATACCTCTCGGCGGTTCGCGCAAAGGCTTAGCGCGCACTCTCATCAACGTAATGATAGTATTCATTTTGTCGGGCTTATGGCACGGCTCGGCGTGGACTTTCGTGATATGGGGTTTGCTACACGGCTTATATCAAGTCATTGGTAGACTTACCAAGAAGCCTCGTCAAAAGCTCTACTCGGCGCTCCACGTCAAGACGGAAGCCTTTAGTTGGAAATTGGGACAAATGCTATTCACGTTTACTCTCGTATGCTTTGCGTGGATATTCTTCAGAGCCAATACTTTCTCCGATGCTATTTACGTAGTTACACATATGTTTGAGCCAAACTATTGGGTACTTACCGACAACGTTTCCCTATACCAAATGGGGCTTGACCGCAGTGATTTCCAACTGTTGGTGGTGACGATCGCTATCGTAATAGCAATGGATATTGCCAAATACAACAAGGTGTCTATCCGTCCTTTGCTTGCTCGCCAAAACGTCTTCTTCCGTTACTTCGTATACGTTGCTCTCATCATGAGTATCATCGTATGGGGCGCATACGGACTTGGCTTTACTGCCGAACAGTTTATATACTTCCAATTTTGAGGTGAGAGATGAATAATGCAGACAAAAAAGCTAAATTGCTAAAAGCAAGCAAATATATTATCTCACTTTGCATAGTGATACTGATTGTTTTCATCTTATTCACTGCCTATTTTCGTGCTTTGATTTTTATGAAAGGCACCAACTATTACTACAACGGAGAAATCAAATATATAGAGATAGAAGGCAAAAATATGATAGACGTAATACTATTGGGCTCATCTCACGCTCTCAACGGCTACAATCCGCAAGTGTTATGGGATGAGTACGGAATTGCCTCATACAACATGGGTACACCTGCCCAAACCACAATAGGCAGTTATTATATGTTGCTAGAAGCACTTACCAGCCAAACTCCAAAACTTGTCGTGATGGATTCGTTTTATGCTTATGCATACGCCAAATATCGCAACAACCAAGATGAAGAATATTTTGTATTGCGCAATATCCACAACCCTTCTATCAAAAAGCAATATGTGGACGACGTATACGAACGCATAGATTGGTTGCGTAAATATAGCAAAGAAGACTTATACTCCGACGTATTCTACAATCACGACAATTGGAAAAATTTTGACCAATTCGACTTTTTGGCTACCGATAGCAACACCTTCCACAAGACCAAAGGCTTTACGTACGTATACAACGCCATTTGGCATAATGCTATAACTCCCGTCGATTTTTCTTCTTGCTATACCGACCAACGATTGCCACTTGTAGACGTATATTGGCAATACACTCAAAAAATTATAGACTTGTGCCGTAGCAAAAATATCGATTTGGTGTTTACCAATTTGCTATATGGCAACGCAACTACTTCTATCAACGCTCGCAAAAACACCTTCATAGACAATGTAACTTCTCAAGGCATACCGTTTTTTGATAGTCATACTCAAGAGTATTATCAAAATTTTAATTGGCAAGACAACTTCATCAACGTATCCCATCTCAATGCATTGGGGGCAGTTGACGAAACGCGTAATCTTGGACAATATATAACCAATCATTACAATTTGCCTAATCGTAGCCAAGACTCTAGATATCGCAATTGGAGTGACGATTTCACCCCTTCTCGCAACAATATTAAAGATTGCCAAGTTGTAATCAGCAGTAACGTCAAAGACGCGGTTGACAAGGTTGCCAATGACCCCAACTACGTATTGATAGGCGCAGGTTGCGGTTCTTATACTATCGCCCAACAAGCGAGCAAAGATGCTCTATCTGCTTTAGATGTCGAATATCCCGCTCTATCATCGGGCGGAAGATACTATTTGCCTTTTAGTTTTATCTACAACAACGGCACTCTGTACGATATGACTTTTGGACAATATAGCCACAGCTATACTTCTCTCAACGGCTACGAATGCACCCCGGGCACTACTTACGAACATTTCACTATGGACAACACGGCAAGAGAAGTCAATGGTGTGCGCATATCGTATAAGTATATACCCGCACCATACACTGACGAATCTATAGAAATCAAAATCAATTCTTCTATCCTAAAAACTATCAAGAGCTATTCACAAATAATAGTATATAGCAAATATAGCAATTACGCTATCGTATCATATACCTTATACTAATGCAAGGACGGTTATGGACAACAAAGCAAAAACCAAAAAAAGACTAAAACAACTCCTTTCCTTATGCGCAGTCATAGTAATAGTTGCGTTGTCTCTTTTCGTATGGTTTCGTATGATTGGTATGGAAGGTAGCCCCGTAAGGCAATACAACGTTGGCAAAATCAAGCGGATATCCGCCGAAAAGCCCGATACGATTGACGTGCTTTTCCTTGGTTCTTCTCATTGTTGGAACTCATACAATCCACAAGTATTGTGGGATGAGTACGGATATACTTCATACAATATGGGGCAATCTGCACAGACTTCCATTGCCAGTTATTATCTATTGCAAGACGCCTTGCTATTTCAAAAAAACATCAAGTACGTAGTAATGGACGTTTATTATGTTTATTGTTATGACCAATATGTCAACGACGTCAGTCAAGAGACAAACATATATTTGTGTTTTTCATCCAACTATTGGCGCAAACAGTATATTGACGACGTATACGACAGACAAGATTGGATGCAACAATATAGCAAAGAAGACTTGTATTACGACACTTATTGGAATCACAATAGTTGGAAAGCGTTGTATCAAGACAATTTTGATTGTATAGACGATAGATATTTTGTCCAGAGAAAGGGCTTCTGCTACAATCTCAACGCTCTTTACAACAAGTCTTTTTCTATGCCCGACTGCTCGCAATTCGCAACCGACGAGAGACAGCCCCTTGACGACGTGTATTTTGAATATATGCAAAAAATAGTAGAACTGTGCAAAAGCAAAAATATACAGCTTATAGCCACCGAGGCACCTTATTTGAACAAAACCAAGAGCCGTCACTCCCGCTTGAATACTTTGACCGACTACCTTCAACAAGAGGATATTCCTTTTGTCTCCAGCAATACTCAAGAGAGATATGAGCAACTCGACCTAAACAACTTTTTTCTCAATATCGACCACCTCAACGCGCTTGGAGCAGAGAACGAAACCTTATTTATCGGCAAGTATTTGCACGACAATTATGACCTTACGGATAGGCGTGGAGATAAAAAATATGCGGATTTCGCCGACGAATTCGATTTACTTAGAAGAAACACCCAAAACAACCAAGTCAATCTAAAGTCGGCAATCAACGACATAATCAATCAATCCAACGAATTTGGTGACTATATCGTTATCGTTGTTGGCAACGGCAACTACCCCGTATGGTACACTTCCAGAACTTATCTCGCCGATATAGGTATCATCGTTCCCCTTGACGACGACAAGCGACCTTTCTACGGCGTATATACCAACGAGCACGGCTTGCTTTGCAACCAAACTTTTACCGACGCTCCAACCAATTATAGAAAAGAAATTCTTGGCGATAGAGTGTGTATCGATATGATGGGCAAAAGCTTCGAAGTGCGAATCAACGACTACGTTATCAAGACCGAAACCGACAAAGCCGTTATGATTGTCTACGATACAATCAACGATATTCCTGCAAGAATTCGCTACCTGTATTGAGTTTTTTGACTGTCAACACTTGCTAATAATACCAAAACAAGGAGTTTATGAAATTACACTTTCAAGGAAAATACAATCTCGACGTCAACTCATTACCTCACGGAGAGCACCAAGAGGGCGCCGTTAGGTTCAAAGAACCCACAGACACCGCTCAACTCTCCAAGATAGCAACTATGCTTAGTTTTGCCATACTATTGGTTTTGTCCGTATTTGCCGTTTTGCGTGGGCGGAGGCTATTGATACAACACCCTTTTCAAATAATTCTCGGATTGTTGCTCCCTATTCTTACGGCTTTCCCTCACGAGCTTTTGCATGCGATATGCTTCAAAGGCGACGTTTATCTATATACCAACTTGTCGCAAGGCTTGCTATTCGTTGTCGGTCCCGAAACTATGAGCAAGGGGCACTTTGTCTTGATGTCACTGTTGCCCAACATAGTCTTCGGCATAATTCCTTATATCGTCGGCATATCAATAGCCAACGTCTTTTTGATGGCGTTTGGCAGTATGGCTACGAGTATGGGGGCAGGCGATTATTACAACGTTTTCAACGCGCTCACCCAAATGCCCAAGGGCGCTCGAACGTATATCTACGGGCTCAATTCCTATTGGTACCTACCAAAAAAGTAACACATTCGCGTTTCGCCGATATTATTCCTCTCCTCGCCCAACTCACTAACGCCGCGAGAATTGGAAGGGGTGTAACCTTTTTTGTCATTCAGAGGCTTGCTTGCAAGCCGTGGGAATCTCAATCCTTTTGAAGCCGCCCTCTTGTACTCGAGAAGTGTGCCTTATGTCGTATCCGTCTCCCTCGTCTATACTTTATCACTAATGACTATTCTTTTACGGTTGCTTTTTTTGTTAAAATATTGTATTGTTATAATAGTAATTTACCAAAGAGGACGATATGCTTTTCAATTCTATTGACTTCTTGATTTTCCTACCTATAGTATGTTTGGTATATTTTATCTTTCCCAAAAAGTACCGCTATCTATGGTTGCTCGTTGCCAGTTACTATTTCTATATGTGCTGGAACGCCAAATACGCGATACTTATCGCCGCGTCAACCGTCATCACGTATCTATGCTCGATTAGGGTCAACTACCTTACCAAGTTGCAGATTGACTCCACGGGGTAGGGAGAAACCTCGGAAAACACGGCAAATACTAAGTATAAA
>CALGRX010000011.1 GCA_937880755.1 uncultured Clostridia bacterium | reverse complement strand
GAAGTCGTAACAAGGTAGCCGTATCGGAAGGTGCGGCTGGATCACCTCCTTTTAAGGAGTAGCTTATAGCTACATCTAGTCGAGGCTGACAATAGTCAGTCACTCGAGGAACTTGTTCTAAGAGTATAAATCAACTGCTTATCTTTTTACTCTGTTTTAGTTGGTGTTTATTATATTTTTCTTTTTGATGGTAGGAGCAATCCTACTTGTTTTGTTTTATAGGGAATTTTTGCGAGCCACAAACGATATTGTATTGTGCCGGGTTATGCTAGTTTTGTTAGGCAAATGTTCTGTATTTACAATTTTTTGGATTGGTAATGATTGTTTATCTGGGTGGAAATTGAATCCAAATGATTATAAATTTTGGATAATTTTATGCTGCAAACTCGATTAAGTATAACTGATAAAAAATATGAGTTTGTTGAGTTGTAAAAATTCTGGTGAATTTAGTATTGGATTATTCTAAAAATGTTCTTATATTTTATTATGTAAAATCGTTGTAAAATAAGCACTTTTAATTTAATATTTATTTAGTTTGTTTTATAATGAAAAAAAGGGAAAGTTTTATGATAACAGTGATTAGTAAACTTGTTGTCATAATGTTTTGCTGCATAGTTCTTTTTGGGGCATGTATAACAACTACAAATGTGTATGCTCAAGAAAAGAGTATTGTCAATGATATTATTCAGTTTTATAACCTAGTTAATGTCGAAACAAGGTTATTATACGATTTTAACAATAATCCTTGTTTTACACTGATTGAGGGGGATTCTTCATATTTTATTGTTTGTAATTCAAATGAGATCATATATGAAAGATCTTTTGATACCAATTCTATATATTTTGGAAATGAAAATCATATTATATATGGTGGCTTTGGTTTATATTTTTCTCAAACCGAAAATCAAAAAGTTAGTGGTATATATTATGATCTAAGAGAAAAAAAGAAGTCAGATTTGCTAATGATGAAAGGCAAAATAACTTAGAAGAGATTATATCAACATATAATAATAATGAAGAAGATAAAGAGGTGTCAGCAAAAGATCGTTGGGGAAAAAATGATAGATATGCCTCTGAAGAGGCTAATACATATTTTTCGCAAACAATCGAAGAGTCTTTTGCATATCCGTTTTTAGTTAATACTGATGAGAGAGGTGATTATTCTTTGAGTGTTCCACCATTTCTTCCATATCTAGTGGCAAATGGTAAGGTTATTATAGGTTATAAAAGCGTACAATATGGATCGTTTTTAGGCTTACCTGTATATAAATATTATCTTAAATTTGACTATAAAATTCCTGATAATGATACATCTTGTGGTATTGTCGCAACAACAATGATTATGCAATATTACGATAGAAAGAATTATTCTACTATTCCTAGTGCGTTTATCAAAGCTAAAGAGGGCTTGATTATATATAATTTGAATAAAATATCAACATTAACAACTGATAAACCAATAAATTATAACCCTAACAAACCTGAATATTTATCATGCCATCTACATGGTACTTTAGATAGTATAACAGCACAAGGAATTTCTACGGGTGCGAACAATACATTGAATCTAAAGGAGGGACTAGAAGATTTTTATGAGAAATATCAACCAGTTAAAGGCGAGAGAAAACTGATATTGGACTCGAATGCAGCATATAATAATATTGTCGGTTGTATTGATAGTGGTAATCTTGCCATAGGAATGACGCATTTGATTGGAAAGGGTTATTATAAAGATGCCAATGACGTTTGGTATCAAACCGGTGTAGAAAGACATCATATGGTGATCTATGGTTATTGTACTTCAGATAGCGGAGAATTGAAAGACTTTATATGTCATGGTGGTTGGAAAAGTGCTAATACAAGTAAATTGTATGTCTACAAAACAAACTTCATATCAAATGCAACAACATATGTGATGGAGGTGTGATATATGGAAAAGTCTAGAAATACAGGCAGAAAGTGGTGCTTTGGGTTGTATGTATTTGTCCAACTTGTGCTGATTTTTTGCTTTGCTATATGGGTTGCTCCTTATGGACAAACTCTCCTTAGGAGATATCCACACGTTTATGAAAATAACATAGAAATGATGAGAGTAAAGATTTGGAGTTTTTATGTGCTTGGTATATTGATCTGTCCAATGCTTGTTGTGCTGGCTATCTTCGAGATATTGCTTGGCAAGAAAATAGATACAAAACTTGAAATCGGACTACATATAGTGGCGATAATCAACGGTCTAAGCGCACTAATTTTTGCTTGGTATGATAGAGTGCATTATGCATTGCCACTTACGATAGGACTTGTGACAGATATTTTACTCATTGTGGGAAGTGTGATATGGTTTGAAAAACTAGATAGACGTTATAGACACAAAAGTGTTGAAGTGAGTGCAAGTGGTGATGAAAAATTAGGCATTGTGGCGTGCGGTAGCAAAGAAGAAGTTGTGCGAAAAGTATTGTTTGGGTTGGCATTTTGTTATATAACTATAATGTTTTTTGTACTTACGTTGCATATAGGTCATACTACTAAGGATATAAATCTCATCGTGCATGGCTATATCTATTTGCCTATATTGTTGACGATATTGGTATTGGACCTGCTATTGAACAAAAAGATATGCCCACCACTTACGGTAGGTTTGGCAGTATTGGAAGTGGCAAAAGCGATAATATCGGTACTAGCGATAGATACTATACTACTGAGCGTTGCAAAGCCATTGAGTATAGTGACAGACGTGTTGTTTGCAATAGGTTGCATCGTTTGGTTTGTAATGCTTGGGTTGCATTATAAAAAACGACAAATCAAAGCATAAAATGTGATAAATAGAAGAGTAGATATGCCGATTGCCAGGCATTGCTCTTCTATTTTGTTGTAAGTTTTGTTTGTTTTGTCAGGTGATAAATACTAAAAGCGTTGATAAGATAAACAAAGAGTGGTACAATGGGTAGAGGTGAAATATGATAAAAGATAATATAAAAAACAAAGATATTTACGTGGGAGTTAGTCAACTAGTGAAAAAGGCTTTGAATATTGCTATGACCTTGGACAGCGACACTCCCAATGGGCATTATGAAGTGTGCAGTGGACTTTTCTACAACGTGATGGAGTTCGATGGCAAGGATATCGATATGGCGGTTGGTGAGAATCATCAACGCTTTGCCGATATACAAATGGTGCTAAGTGGCAAGGAAAAGATAGGATATTGCCCAATAAAATTGGCATGCAATACTATCGAATATGATGAGAGCAAAGACATTGCATTTTGGCAAGCTGATTGGGAGTGGAATACACTAGGCGTAGGTGATTTTGGCATATATTTTCCACAAGACGCGCACGCTCCCGGCGTGGGCAGTGGCAAGATAAAGAAAGCTGTATTCAAGATAAAACTTGATTAGTCTAAATGCTCAAAAGTGAGCGATAATAAATGAAAGTCGGACATTTATTACATGACAGCAAGCTAAAACATATCTTCAAGCGGGGGTGGAAATCTTGTATAGTCGGAAATGTTCTAGCTGCCAAAATCAAAGTAAAAAAGAGAGCCACAGGGTAGGCTCTCATTTTGTTTGCGAATAATACGGTGTAATTCGTTTAGCGATTGTTGCGGTACAAAATTGGGGATAATGGCATGCGAGCTTGTATGCTAAAAAACTCAATACATATCACCAATTTGTCCGTTGCGGGATATTAGTGAATGCCAAAATCGCTAAGTTTGAAACGAACGCACATAATGTAAGGATTGGTAGCAAAAGAACTAAAATAGCCGTATGAAGCGAGAATAAATTCTCCATCGATGTTGACTATGCCACAATATCCTGTGTCGGCACCACTGAAAACGTTGTTGGTGCCAAGTACGATTAGGGCAGTGCCTTTGCGGTCGTTGGTTGGGTCATCATCTTTGTAGCTCATAAGGTCATCGAAAGTGCCAACCCAAGCAACCCAGCTGTTGCCAAAGAATTTGGAACTCGAGAAAGCGTTTGGCTTGTGCTTTGGAATGACTTGGCGGAAACTGATAACAAGCTTGCCTGTTGCGCTGTCAACTTCGGCTTTGTGGCGGTCACCAGAGAGCTCGTTTGGCAACTCTTTTGGAGCGCTCCAAGTTTCGCCTTCGTCATCGGAAAAAGCTATCATAGAATTGGACTTTTTGCTATTAGCTCTTGCTAGCATTATCAAGCAATCGCCGTTGCGCAAGACTTCTATCTCGCAGAGATTGTACTCGATTTCCGCTTGCCTATGCTGTTGCAAGATTGGAAAAGGCTCACTCCAAATTGCGTTGCCCTCACTATCGAAAGTGAGGTAGGTGCCGTAATTGACGAAACTATGGTCGTGGAACAAGCCGAGCCACTTGTCTACCAATACGCCGTTTTCTTTGACTTGGGTGAGAGATGCCATAGCAACTATGGCGTCATAAGGCTCCTTGCCGTTTGCTTGTGCCCAATCTTTGCCGTACCAGTTGGTAAACTGCGTCCAACTATTGCCGTCGTCGTCTGAGATAGAGCAGTTGAAACCGTTGGCAAAATATTCCGTACCGTCACCCCATATAGGACAGCCCGAGGTCAATATGATTTTGTTGCTACCGTCGGACAAATGCAAATTGTAGACGATAGGCGTCTCTTGAGAAGTCGTCCAACTATCGGGAGTATCGGTGAGTCTCTCCGACCAAGTTTTGCCGTTGTCGTCGCTCGTCTTAGTGATAATTGCGCCTTTGCCGTGACCCGACGGATATACGACGATTAGTCTACCGCTATCGGTACGTACTAGGTCGGGGTGACCGAGATACGTATTGTCTTTGTCTACTATAGACTGATACTTTTTGTCGAGTTGGTAGACGGGGACGTCGACTAAGTCGTCCATAGTAACCCTCGTTGCGAGGTAAATTGATAAGCAAACTACGCCCGCTAAAACCGCTACAGTTGCTAAACATATCAAAGATACAAATAGTTTTTTTCTCATATACACCTTCCGTATCTATTATAGCATAAAAAACGCACGTTGTAACAATGATTTTGTATCAAAGAACTCTACTAACTTGACTTATGTCGCCGTAGAATATAAAATAGTATTACAAGGGAGGAAAAATGAAAACCGATATCGAAATCGCAAACAGCGTTACATTACAACATATCAGCACAATAGCGGCTAAACTTGGCATCGACCAAGAAGACTTGGAATATTACGGCAAATACAAAGCCAAAGTCCCTGCACTCGACCAACCTAAGACCGACAAGTTGGTTTTGGTGACGGCAATCAACCCTACGGCATTCGGCGAGGGTAAGACCACGACTTCGATAGGACTTGCCGACGGACTTGCCAAGCTTGGCAAAAACGTCTGTCTTGCATTGAGAGAGCCTTCTTTAGGACCTGTCTTTGGCGTCAAAGGCGGCGCAACGGGCGGGGGCTGGGCGCAAGTTGCCCCAATGGAAGATATCAACCTTCATTTTACGGGCGATTTGCACGCAATCACTTGCGCCAATAATCTGATATCGGCGATAATAGACAACCACATTCAACAAGGCAACGAACTTCGCATCAATCCTACCAAGATTTTGTGGAAGAGATGTATGGATATGAACGACAGAGCCCTAAGACATATCGTTTGCGGACTCGGAGGCAGTACCCACGGAGTGCCTAGAGAAGACGGCTTCAATATTACCGCCGCTTCCGAGATAATGGCAGTGTTGTGCTTGTCCGCAGATTTGGGCGATCTCAAGAGAAGAGTGGGTAATATTATCGTTGCGTACGACTACGACAACAATCCCGTATATTGCAGTCAACTCGGCGTAGTTGACGCCGTTGCAATTACGCTCAAGGACGCTCTCAAGCCTAACCTCGTGCAGACTTTGGAAGGTACGCCTGCATTTATTCACGGAGGACCTTTCGCCAATATCGCACACGGTTGCAACAGTATCATTGCCACCAAGACGGCAATGAGTTACGCCGATATCGTAGTTACGGAGGCGGGCTTCGGAGCAGACCTCGGCGCGGAGAAATTTTTGGACATCAAGTGCCGCGCGGCGGGTATTCAACCAAAAGCAGTCGTACTCGTTGCCACAGTTAGAGCGTTGAAGTACAACGGTGGCGTGGGTAAAGAGGACGTTGCCAAGCCTAACGTCAAGGCGGTTGAAGCGGGCATAAGCAACCTCATAGGACATATCGACAATCTAAAAAACGTATTTGGCGTCAACGTGGTCGTTGCTATCAATAAGTTCGTCACCGACACCGACGAGGAGATAGAATATATTGCCGATACTTGCCGTTCGCTCGGCGCGGACTTCGCAATATGCGAGTGTTGGGCAAAGGGCGGAGAAGGTTCGATAGAGCTTGCTAACGCCGTGCTGGGTGCAATGGACAAGCCTTCTAACTTCGAGTTTTGTTATAGCGACGATATGACTATGGAGCAGAAGATTGAGGCAGTGGCAACCAAGATTTATGGTGCGACAAGCGTCAAATATTCGGCTAAAGCTATCCAATCGCTAAGTATGATTAAGAAGATAGGCAAAGAAAAATTGCCGATATGTATTGCGAAAACGCAGTATTCTTTCTCCGACGATATGACCAAACTCGGTAGACCGACGGGCTTTGAACTCAACGTGCAAGACGTGGAGATAAGAGGCGGAGCGGAGTTTGCCGTAGTGATATGCGGTGCGATAATGCTCATGCCGGGACTTAGCAAAAAGCCGAGCGCTTTGGGTATGAGCATTGACGAAAAAACTATGGAAATCAAAGGACTATTCTAATAGGTAGGCAATATGGAAGAAACTAAATCTACTAACTTTATTGAAGAAATCATCAATGAAAATTTGGCAAACGGTGATTGCGACGAGATAATCACTCGTTTTCCACCAGAGCCGAACGGCTATCTGCATATAGGACACGCCAAGTCGCTGTGCATCAACTTCGGAATGAAAGAGAAGTACCATGGCAAGTGCAATCTTCGTTACGACGACACCAACCCTTGCAAAGAGGACGTAGAGTACGTCAATTCTATCAAAGAGGATATCAAGTGGCTGGGCTTCGAGTGGGACAACGAGTTGTACGCTTCCGACTACTTTGACAAGATGTACGAGTGCGCCGTAGAACTTATCAAAAAGGGTCTTGCCTACGTGTGCGATTATAGCGCCGAGCAAATTAGACTAACTCGAGGCACTCTCACCGAATCGGGACAGAACAGCCCAAGCAGAGATAGAAGCGTGGAAGAAAACCTAAAACTCTTTGAAGAGATGAAAGAGGGCAAATACGCCGACGGAGAAAAGGTGCTTAGAGCCAAGATAGATATGGCAAGCCCTAATATCAACATGCGCGATCCCGTCATATATCGTATCCTTAGAGCAACTCATCATCGCACGGGCGACAAGTGGTGCATATATCCTATGTACGACTTTGCTCATCCTCTCGAGGACGCGTTCGAGGGTATCACGCACAGTATTTGTACTTTGGAATTCGAGGACCACAGACCTCTATACGATTGGGTCAAGTACAATTGTGGTTTTGGCAAATTCCCACAACAAATCGAGTTTGCAAGACTTGGTATGACAAGGACCATTATGTCCAAGAGATACCTCAAAAAGTTGGTAGATGAGGGCAAAGTTAGCGGTTGGTCGGATCCGAGAATGCCTACCCTTAGCGGTATGAGAGAGAGGGGTTATCCCGCTCCCGCAATTCGCAACTTCTGCGAGGCAATCGGTGTTAGCAAGAGTAATAGCGAAGTAGACGTTGCGATGCTCGAACACTTCGTGAGAGATTATCTCAATACCAACGCAGATAGAAGAATGGTTGTCAAAGACCCTATCAAACTTATCGTTGCCAACGCCGAACAAGACGAAGTTTACGATATCGAGGACAATCCCAACGCCCAAGTGCCTACCACTCACAAGGTGACTTTTAGCAGAGAGTTGTATATCGATAGAGAAGACTTTGCGGTCAATCCGCCTCCAAAGTACAAGAGGTTGGTCGTTGGCGGTAAGGTAAGACTAAAAGGCTCTTATATACTCGAATACGTATCGCATAAGTGCGACGCCGACGGCAAGGTGACGGAAGTCGTATGCAACTATATCCCCGACAGTATCAGCGGTGGCGTCAACGCGGGCATCAAGGTCAAGGGCGTTATTCAATGGGTCAATGCCAAGGACTGCATAGACGTAGTATTGCACGAGTTCGACTATCTCTTGTTGGACGGAGAGGGCGACTTCAACGATAGACTTACGCCTGACAGCCACAAAGTTTATGCCAACGCTAAGGGCGAAGCCGAGCTTGCGAATTGCAAGGCTTACGACAGATTCCAATTTATGCGAATGGGATATTTTAGCGCCGTCAAAGACTACGGCAAGGACGGTAAGTACGAATTTAATATGATAACGGGTCTCAAAGACAGTTTTAAGCAATAATTAAAAATATAAGACAAGCCGAAAAGGCTTGTCTTTATTGAATATTTACATACTTAAGCTAATAAAAGTTGAATATTATCGTTCGCTATGGTACAATGTAAAGTATGAAAATATGCAACCTTGCCAGCGGTAGTCGTGGCAATTGTACACTTATCGTTACGCCCGATACCTCAATAATGATTGACGACGGCTTAACTATGAGCCAACTTGACCAAAGATTATCCGCTATGAGCCAATTGGATTTGAAAAAACTTGCTGGTATTATTATAACTCACGAGCATAGCGACCATACTAAAGGTTTGGTCAAGTTGTCTAATACTTACAAAATCCCCGTATATATGCATCGCGCGAGCATTGACAACTTCTACGAAAAGGAAGAATTGAGGTATCTCGTAGAGCAAGATATGGACAAGACTTTTGAGTTAGGCGGATTGCATATAGAGCCTTTTAGATTACCTCACGATTCGGCGTACAATCTCGGATATAGAATTACCGACGGCAAATCGCGACTTGCCATAGCAACTGACCTTGGATACGTGTCGGAGAGTACGCTAGGTTGGCTCAAGGGCAACAACGCAGTAATTTTGGAATCCAATCACGACTTGACGATGCTCAAATGCGGTAGCTATCCCGCTTATCTAAAGAAGCGTATCGAGAGCAAAAACGGGCATCTCAGCAACGACGATTGTTCAACGGCATTGGTAGAATTGTGTAGAAGCGGAGTAAAAAACGTTATGCTTGCTCACCTAAGTCAAGACAACAACACTCCCGAGATAGCCTTTGAGTGTAGCAAAAACAATCTAATGAGAGAGGGAATAAAGGAGGGCGACGACGTGATAATAGACGTTGCTTCGCAATTCCACCCATCGAGGATAATAGAGATATGAGAAAGTATAACAACAATTCCAATAGTCTTACCGTACTAGAATTATACGACGGCGGAGCAATGTTTATAGGCAGTTACGTCTTGCAAATTTTGTTGCAGTTCGTATTTAGTTTCGTACTGATAACAACCGAAGTAGGCGTGGATTTTACGAGTAGCACGCTTGGAATATGTATCTTGTCGGTAATCAACGAGTTTTCAATGTTTATCACGCCTTTTTTGTATTCCAAAATCAAGGGCGAAAAGTTGTACGTAGGCGTAGGATTGAACAAAAGACTCGGTATAAAGCGTACAGGTTTAGCGTTGGGATTAGCAATAGCTACCGTCATGGCGTTTGCACCTATTGCCAACGCGTTCGTAGCAATTATTATCAAGTCGGGTTACGACACGTCTTCGATGACGTCGCTAACTGTCAATTCTTGGGGAATGTATATAGTGGGTATAGTATTCTTGTGCGCATTGCCAGCGGTATGCGAAGAATTTTTGTATCGAGGCATGATCGCAAGAGCACTCGGGGACAAAGGTATGATATTCGGCATACTTACGTCGTCGTTGTTATTTGCGCTTATGCACGGCTCGCCTATGCAGTTAGTGCACCAATTCTTTCTTGGTTGCGTATGTGCTATCGTCTATTATTCATCGCGCAATCTTCGCGCTTGTATGATTGTACATTTTACCAACAATTTTATAGCGATTACGGGCAACTTTATCTTGAATAAGACGGGTAATATCGGCTTTGCTCTAAGCTGGTGGCAAGCGTTGATAGTGACGATAGTAGGGCTTGCCTTGCTAGCCGTGACGAAAACGTTATTTTTCAAGCTTAGCAACAATCAAAAATCAATCAACGTCAAAGAAATCGAAAGAGAGCTAAAAGATAGCTTTTATACTGAGCAAGAAAAGCAAGCTTTTGAGAGCGAGAGGCAAGCTATAATAGAGCAGGCGGAGCAATGCAGTAGCGACGAGGAGAGAGAAATACTCTTTGAAGCCAAAGCCGACGAATTGAAAAAGTTGAATAAAAAAGGCAAAATGGCAATGATATACGCCTTGATTCTTGCAATCGGGGTTTGGGTAATCAATACCGTAACCAATTATCTATCATGAACGTAAATATAGTGTGCGTAGGAAAAATAAAGGAAGCGTTTTTTCGTGAGGCTGTGGCAGAATATGCCAAAAGACTGACGAGATTTTGTCATTTTGAAGTGATTGAAGTGGCTGAAGAAATGCTAACGGGCGAGGGCGCAAAGCAAATAGATATCGTCAAAGAAAAAGAGGGCGAAAGGTTGCTTGCTAAGTGCAAAGGTGCCGTCTTTGCACTAGACCTCAAGGGAAGACAGATGAGCTCGGAAGAATTTTCGGGGCTATTGTCCGACTGCATGACGGGAGGAGAGTCGTCGATAACTTTTGTAATCGGCGGTTCTTACGGACTGAGTCCAAGAGTTGTCGAAAGAGCAAAATTGTCGATATGTTTTGGGAAAATGACCTATCCGCACCAACTTATGCGCGTAATTTTGGCAGAGCAAATCTATCGCGCTTTTATGATAAAAGAAGGAAGCGTGTATCACAAATAATCATAAAATCATAAAATTAAATATGTATGATTTTGAGGATTTGTATAGAGATATAGAGTATGCTAAGCGCCAAGGAATGCACGTGGAAAAGATTGGCAAAAGTTATCTCGGCAGAGAGATATTTGCTATTCACCAAGGCGATATGCAAGGCAGACAAATATTCGTGCAAGGCGCAATCCACGCTAGGGAATGGATAACTGCCAAATTGTTGGTGACTATGATGCGCGAGTACGACGGCGAAGTCGGCGTATGGTGCGTGCCTATGTCCAATCCCGACGGGTGTATGTTGACGGCGTATGGCATCGACAGCGTCAACGACCACCATATTAGAGAGTTTTTGACGCGGCTCAATCCCACGGACGACTATCGGTATTGGAAAGCCAACTGTAGGGGAGTTGACCTCAACGTCAACTTCAATGCCGATTGGGGCAAGGGTAGGCGCAACGTGACGTACCCGTGCTCGGCGAATTATATAGGAATGTTCCCCGAGAGTGAAGTCGAGACCAAAGCGTTGGTAGGCTTTACGAAACGCATTATGCCATATGCAACGCTGAGTTATCACGCCAAGGGAAGAGTGATTTATCAAGGCTACAAGGAGATAATCCCCTACGAAGACGTGTCGAAAGAGATAGCAGATAGTACGGGCTATTCTTTGGAAGAGTCGATGGGTAGCGCGGGCGGATACAAGGATTGGTACGTGGCTACGACTCGTAGACTCGGGCTGACGATAGAAGTGGGCGACGACGATTGCGATATCACGCAATTGGAGAGGGATTTTGACAACATGGTAGCGCAAAACCAATACGTGTTGGATATTTTGGCAAAGGCGAAAGACGTTATATTATGAAAGAAAAGTTTATGAAAATGGCAATTAAACAAGCTCTCGTAGGACAAGCCCTTGACGAAGTGCCTATCGGCGCGGTAATAGTCAAGGACGGCAAAGTTATTGCCAAAGCACACAACGTCAAAGAAAAGAATAACTGTGCCAATTATCACGCAGAAATGGTAGCCATTGCCAAGGCGTGCAAAAAGATTGGCGATTGGCGATTGACGGGTTGCGATATATACGTGACGCTTGAGCCTTGCGCAATGTGCGCGGGCGCGCTTATCAACGCACGGATAGACAATATATATTTTGGAGCTTACGACCCCAAGGCGGGCTGTTGCGGTACTTTGTACAACTTGCCCGAGGATAGGAGATTTAATCATAGACCGCAAGTAGAGGGTGGCATTTTGCAAGAGCAATGCGCCAATCTTCTAAGTGAATATTTTAAGACCAAGAGGAAGAAACAATGTTGATAGTAGGCTTGGGAAATCCCGGGAAACAATACGAAAAGACCGTGCACAACGTAGGATTTATGGTTGTGGACAGACTGTTGGACAAGCTAGGCGTCAAAGCGAAAGATAAAGGTTGCGAGGCAGTATTTGCCACGACCTTTTGCAAGGGAAACAAGGTAATTATTGCCAAACCTCAAACGTATATGAATCTATCGGGCGAGAGCATCAAACAGCTAGTCAAATATAACGATATGAATGCGAGCGACGTAGTCGTGGTGTACGACGATATCGACTTGCCTCTCGGCGCGATAAGAATAAGAAAAGGTGGCTCTGCCGGCACGCACAACGGTATGAAAAACGTCATTGCCAATCTTGGCACGACGGAAGTTGCAAGAATTAGAGTTGGCGTCGGCGACGATAGAGGAAAGATGCAACTCAAGGATTACGTTCTTTCCAACGTGAGTGGCGAAAAGAAAGAAAAGCTCGACAAGGTGATAGACAGAGTATCTCAATGCTTGCAAGATTATATCCAAGACGGCGATATAGAAGCCGTGATGAGAAGATACAACGGAGTGATAAACTTTGATTGACCAAAGACTAAAAGATTGGCTTAGATTGGAGGCGCTTGACGGCAATACTTCCAAACTTTACGAGGCTATTTCTCACGGTAAGAATAGCCTGGCTTTTTCTTTGTCAAGAGCGCACAAAGCTCACGTATCGTCAATGCTGGACAAGTTCGTTTTGTACGTATGTCCTAGCGTAATGGACGTGGGCAAAACGCTTAGCTATTTTCAAAGTTATTTGGGCGATAGAGTGGCGGTGTTGAGAGGCAACGACGACGTGCTGGTGCATCGTAAGGCAAATGGCAACGTCAATACGGGTACTAGATGCAGAACACTCAAAAAGATTATGGAAGGCAAACTTGACTGCTGTATCGTGTCGGCGCAAGAACTAATGCAGTATTATGCCAAGCCGTCTAGACTATTCAAAGCCTTCGTCAATCTCAA
The DNA here is from genome assembly GCA_937880755.1 of uncultured Clostridia bacterium. GTDB lineage: Bacteria > Bacillota > Clostridia > Christensenellales > UBA3700 > HGM11368. The sequence goes on along the minus strand of CALGRX010000011.1, from coordinate 10,733 downwards.
GGTAGGAGATAGTATCGACTTGACGGAGTTTACCGACCAGCTGGTAGCTATAGGATATAGTAGAGAAGAAACGGTAGAAGAAAAGAATACTTTTTGTGTCAAAGGCGACTTGGTGAGCGTCTATTGCGGGGACAAAGATTTGCCCGTGAGAATATCCTTTTTTGGAGATGAAGTGGAGACAATCAAAACTTTTGATCCCGAAAGCCTAATAACCGTGGGCGAGCTGAGAGAGATTTCCGTTGCACCTATCAACGACTATATTTGGAGTAAAGATATGGTTGCCGAGGGAGTGAAGCAAGCGAGAAAGGATATAGATAGACTGTCGGGCGACGCTTATTATAGAGCAAGTGAAATCGTCGACGGATTTGCATTCAAGTCTTCTTTCGGAGCAGAAACGCAATGGATTTTGCCTTATTTAACTCAATACGTGTCGAGTATTTTTGATTTTTTGCCTACTAATTCCGTAGTCGTTTTGGACGAGCCTTCACTCATAGAGGAGCAAATGAAGCTCTACGAGCAAGAGCACATTGCAAGAGTCAAAAGCCTTGTCGAAGAGGGTAGCGTAACAAAGAGACACGTGAACAGTATTTTGGATTTGACGACGGTCAAACAAAATCTCGATTTGGCAACCAAGCTTGGATTTTGCAATTTGCAGTCTTCTAATCCGCTCTTTTCGCCCGAAGAAACGTTCGTAATCAAGACGAGTAATCTTGGCAATTATCATATACACTATCAATCTCTTTTTGACGACCTGAGGAGCTTTTGTCGCAACCAAATGCGGGTGGTGATCTGTTGCAAGGACGAAAGACAAGCCACTGCCATGTTCAACGCGCTCAAAGAAGAAGAGATATACTGCCAATACGCCGTGGATAAGCCTTTTGGTCAGGGTATCAGCGTTGCCGTGGAAGATTTGTCTTACGGGTTTGTCTATCCTTCGGCAAAGCTTGCCGTCATTGGTAGTGAGGACCTTGCCAAGAGTCGTCGAGCCGAAGAAAGAAAAATTGTCGCTAAGAAGTCGGCTTTTACTATGCCACAAGTTGGCGATTACGTCGTACACGAGGTGCACGGTATAGGCAAATGCCTAGGAATAAGAAGGGTTAAGACGGGCAGCATAGAGCAAGACTACGTGACTGTCCAATACAAAAACGACGGATTGCTATACGTGCCTGTAGACCAAATGGATAGGCTCAGTAGATACAGTGGCGCCGAAGGAACGCCCAGACTGTCGGCAATAGGTGGCAAGGACTTCGCCAAAGTCAAAGAAAACGTAAAAAAATCCGTCAAGGCCATGGCGATAGACTTGTTGGAGTTGTATAGCAAAAGACAACAAAAAATCGGCTACAAATACCCTCAAGACACTATTTGGCAGAGAGAGTTTGAGGATAGCTTTGAATTCAAAGAAACGCCCGACCAACTGCAAGCCGTCCTTGACGCCAAGTCGGATATGGAACGGGGCGTGGTTATGGACAGACTGTTGTGCGGAGACGTAGGCTACGGCAAGACGGAAGTTGCACTGCGCATAATATTCAAGACCATAATGGAAAACAAACAAGCCGTGATTTTGGCGCCGACTACTATACTTGCTCAGCAACACTACAACACTGCAACGGCTAGGTTCAACGACTTCAAAATCAAGGTGGAATTGCTAACTCGTTTTCAAACGTCGGAGCAAATCAAAAGAAGCCTAGACAACCTTGCGACGGGCAAGTCGCTCGTTGCCGTTGCAACGCATAGAATTTTGTCCTCTGACGTGCACTTCAAAGATTTAGGGCTATTGGTGTTGGACGAAGAGCAGCGTTTTGGCGTGGAACATAAAGAAAAACTCAAAACGCTCAAAAACAACGTCAACGTTTTGACGCTTTCGGCGACGCCAATTCCGCGGACGCTCAATATGGCTATGAGCGGTATTAGGGATATGAGCGTACTGACGGTTCCGCCCGCCAACCGCTTACCCGTGCAAACTACGGTGACGGAGCTGACCAACGGACTGCTCAAGGACGCGATATCGAGAGAAATATCGCGAGGCGGTCAAGTCTACGTGCTATTCAATAGAGTAAGCGGCATAGAAGAGTTTGCCGAGAGGGTGCGACAACTCGTGCGCGAAGCTAAGCTAGTAGTGGGACACGGACAAATGAATAGTGCACAGTTAGAGGATAGCGTCAACAAGTTTTACAACGGCGAAGCCAACGTCTTCGTTTGCACCACCATTATCGAAAACGGCATTGACGTTCCGCTTGCCAATACGCTTATCGTGTGTGACGCGGATAAACTCGGACTCGCTCAACTCTATCAGCTTAGAGGCAGAGTGGGTAGAAGCAATCGCATTGCATATGCGTACTTTACCGTTAGGGCAGGCAAGGTGTTGACTTCCGACTCGTACAAGAGGCTCAACGCCATTATGGACTACACCGAGTTTGGCAGCGGCTTCAAAATTGCAATGCGCGATTTGGAGATAAGGGGCGCGGGTAATCTTTTGGGCAAAGAGCAGTCGGGACATATTCAAAAGATAGGATACGATTTGTATTGCAAATTGCTAAGAGAGAGTATCGCCGACTTGAACGGTGAGGGCATCGAGGACGACTATGATCCTCAACTCAGCCTTGCCGTCGACGCCTACGTGCCTAGCGAATACGTGCCTAGCGAAAACGCAAGATTGCGCATCTATAGGCAAGTCAGCGAATTGTCAAGCGAGGTTGATAGAGACAATCTTTTGCAATCGTTGCAAGAAAGTTTCGGCGAGGCACCGCAATGTATCGTCAACTTACTCGATATAGGACTTATCAAAAATCTAGCGAAAGAGAGCGAAGTGCAAAAGATTACGCTCACCGACGTTGACGCTGGCATAACTTTTAGAAGCGTCAATATCTATCGCAATCCAAAGATTATCGGTGCAGTGTCGGAGCTTGGCGATAGCGGACTATTGACCAACGATGCCAAGCCGACTTTGGTATTTGACTGTCGCTATCTTTCCAATTTGCAAAAATTGGCTATGGTAAAGCAATTTTTATTGAATTCAGTCAAATCTTTTTGAAAAATCTATTTACAACAATGGTCGTCTTGTGTATAATTAAGTAGATACAATATTATTTTTATATATAATAAGGAGCAAGGGTAATGAACAAAAAGCTGTTGGCTTTAGTGATAATAATGATTATGTCGGCGTCGCTCTTCGTAGGTTGTACGATGTTTGAGATCGACGAATACAGAGAATATCATCAAGTAGTAGCGACCGTCAATTACAATGCCATGAGTGCGGATTTGTATAGAGGCGACGTGCTCACTTACGTTGCCAATTACGGTGCCACTTATATCCAAAACTACGGAATGACGGTAGAGCAGACCGTAGAATATTTTTACAACAACCTTTCTAAACAAAAATTGTTGTTGCTATACGCAAAGGACTACGTTGCTAAAAACGGCGTTGGCATAACTGCCGTCACTGCCGACGATGCTATTGCTGCTATGTCCAACAAGGACTTTTTGACCGTGGACGAGTTGAGATATTGCATCGAAGCCACCAACAAACAATTTGAAGAATTGTGGGAGAAAAGAATAAAGGCTTTGGAAGACGAGCAAGCAGCCAATGTTGACGAAGAGGAACAAGAGGAAGAAACTACAGATACTTCCGATGAGCTTGAGGCTCGTCCTAAGAGAGACAAGGCTGACGACTCTGACGAATACGTGGATCAAGGTATGACCGACCCATCGAAGCTACCAGCTTACTTCTACGACTACGTGTCCGACAAAATCAAGGCGGAGACCGACGCTACCAAAAAGGGCAATATGAAGTCGGCTCTCAGTACTCTCAAAAAGAACCTGGAGAGCAATTTTACCGACTACGAATATTTTCTCAATCAACAAATAGAAGCTCGTATTATAGAGAAGTATCAAGAAGCTATCAAGAAGACTATTACTATCTCTGACGCAGAAATCGCCGCAAGATATACCAAACTCGTCGACACCGACGTCAACAAATACATCGACGAAGACACCTATGCTTCGGCTATGAGCAACAACACCTTTAGTATGTATCACACCAACAAGGGATATTTCAACGTCAAGAGTATATTGCTCAAGTTTGACGACGCTCAGACCAAGGTGCTTGATTATATCAAGTCTATCGAAGGTGAAGACGTTGCTAAGCAATATCGTCAAAAGATAGCGTTTGGTACTCTCGAAAGCACGGACAAGTATTATGAATTGTTCAAAAACGCCGAAGAAGAAAAGGACTACACGGACGGTATCAAAGTCAACGTTTCCAATCCTAACTACGATGCAGAGGTAGACGAACTTGCTAGTGCTTATACCGACAAGGCTATTGATCTAGACGTCATTCTTTACGCAATGGCGGACGATATAGCAAGCAAGGTCAACGCGACGATGAATGCGGCAAGCGCTAAGGGAATTACCGACCCACAACAATTGGAAGCTATCGAGCATTACGCTAAGGTTGAGGCGTTTACCGATTGGATATATCTGGTCAACGACGATAGCGGTATGTTTAGCAATGATTCTTACGCCGTTAGCAGAGACGGCAGAGCAACGTCCTACGTAGAAGAATACACCGTATTGGCAAGAGAATTGTACAAGTCGGGCATCGATACGACCGCTGTAGCAAATAGTGGAAGTGCGTTTGACTCAAAGATGCTTGCTTATACGGGAGAGACGACGGTACTCCAAAGTGCCAACGGCAAAACCGCCAATATCAAATCCGTCATTGCTACTTCTAAAGTTGCCAACGACGAAGATATCTCTACCGATATTTATACTTTGACAACTGCCGACGGCAACGAAATATCTTATATAATCAACGATTACGGTATTCACGTAGTTATGGTCGTTTCGGCGCCTATCGAAGACGATGCTAGCGTAGAAGATGTTATCGAAGACGGAGATGTCGTAGGCTACAAGAATAAGTTGGATAAAATATATAGTGCTGACGTCAAAGTGACTTACGTCAAAGACCAAGAAGGTAACGATACGGACGAGATAGAGTCGTTTGAAGTAGAGATTAAGACTATCAGAGATTATATCGAAGATACCCTTCTCGAAGAAGGCTCCAACGACGTGTTGACCAAAAATCAAACGGAGCTATTTGCGGACGAAACGAAGATTGTCAAGAATGAAAAAGTTTACGACAAACTGATAGATTATCTCAACAAAAAATAAGTATGAGAGGCTCGCGAATACGAGCCTCTTTTTTGACTAATACGTTTCTATATCGCAGAGTTTAATTGTGACGATTAGTCAACAATTATTGCCTTACGGCAAAAAGAGGAATGGATTATGGATTGCACGGAAAAGACTATAAGCAAAAATTTGATTTATAAGGGTAGAATTTTGGATTTGTACAAGGATGAAATCGAGCTGCCCGATGGTAGCAAGTCTAATAGAGAGTACGTTCATCATACGGGTGGTGCAAGCGTTTTGGCAATAGACAGTGACGACTACGTGTACCTTGTAGAACAATACCGTTATCCTTATCATACCAATACGTTGGAGATACCGGCAGGCAAGTTAAACGTAGGCGAGAGCCCGCAGCAGTGCGCCGTTAGAGAACTGAGAGAAGAAGTAGGATTACTTGCCAACAGTATACAAGATTGGGGCTGGATATATCCTACGCCCGCCTATACCGACGAGCCGTTGCATATTTTCTTTACCGACGACTTTGCGCTATCGACGAGTCAACTTGACGAGGGGGAGTTTCTCAACGTCAAGAAGATAAAGCTGTCGGACTGTCTGGATATGATAGAGAATGGAACAATCAAAGACGCAAAGACTGTCGTAGCAATCTTGAGGACGGCTTTGATAAAAACAAAGACAAAAAATTGATCCGATTCTAAATAACAAAAAAAACTAATTAGCCTACAGTTGAACTAATAGGCAAAAGACTTAGTTGTAATAATACTTTGTAATACAATCACAAGACAAAAAACACACCGCTTGTTCAGCGGTGTGTTTTTGTATCTAAGATTACTTCTTATTTACGAATACGTTGTTGTCGGCAGTTTCATTTTTGATAGGATTTACGCCCTTCCACTTCTCGATGAGGTTGCCGTTCTCGTCAAATCTGTGAGGATAGCAAGCCTTAGCGGTGGTAATAATGCCTTCTCTGATGTCTCCGCCGCCGTTGTAGCCAAACTCGTCAAAGTGCAAGTGCTTTCTAGTCTCGGCGCAAGCCTCAGCGTTGTAGAGGTCTTTGGATTGGATATCCTTCATCAATCTTGCATAGTTAAGACCTGAGTCGGAATTTACTTTCTTGAGGCTATGTTTTACGCTCAAACCACCTAGGGTAGCCATCCAGGTAGGAACACCGCAATATCTCTTAGTAGAACCGATGGTCTCCATAATGATATTGATCATATACTCGTACTTGTGGTCTTCGTTACCTACAGGGAGTTTGTCACCGTGTTCACCGTAGTACGCTGCGGCAACGACTGCTTCCGCGATACCTTTGACGTGAATCATATTGGTACCTCCCTTAGGGAAGAAGATAGCAGGGAATGATGCAAATCTATCGAGGAATACTTCTTTCCAAAGTGGAGTTCTCTCAGGCATAGAGCCGAAGATGTAAGGGAGCTCCAAGCTGATAACGTCCATACCGCCGTTTGCAACACCACCTGCGCCTACTTTGATTAGGGCGTCAGCCTGTTCAACTCTTACTTTGATGTAAGGGTGATTTTCAGCATACTTTCTCTCTGGGTATACTCTGTCGAAGTAAGCGAAGTAGGAGTTGAGGACGATAGCCTTCTTTACGCCTGCTTCTTTGGCAGCTTCAAAGGTGTCAACTACTTCGGTAACGAGCTTTTCGTGGAAATAGTCGTAAGCTTTTATACCGCTTGGAGTATGTACACGGTCGTCCGGACCAACTGCGTAAACGAGGCAGTCGTAGCCTTTGAACATCTCAACCTTTTCTTCGTGAGTGATAAGTTGAGCCTTTTCTTCTTCGGTCAGTTGGTTCTTCATTTTTCTGAAGTTGAAGAGATAGCCGAGCTTTACGTCGATTTCTTTTGGCCACCAGCTTTGGTCAAGGGTAACTTCACCGGGGAGAGCCATAACGCCGACTTGCACACCTTGTCTCAAAAATTCTTTGGCAGAGTAGTATCCCAAAAAGCCGGTTCCACCGCAGATAAACACTTTTTTTACGTCAAGTTTTGTCATATATTCACCTCAATAATTATTTTACATGTAAAGCCCCTACCGTCAAACGGTAGGGGATATGTTTTATTTTTTGTTCTTTGGATCGTTGGCCAAGATATCTTCGTAGCAGTTCTTCTCGTAGAACTTGTCCTCGTCCTTGTCGTGAGTGTCGTACCATACTTGTGCAAAGAATGGAATCTTCTTAGCGAGAGCGTCAAAGTTCCAAGGAGCAGGTTGGCAACATTCAGGGCACCAGTGGCCACCTTTGAGGATGGTGTATGGAGAAGACCAGAATCTGTGTCCGTCGTGGCATTCCCATTCCAACTTGGTATAGAGGTCGCCCTTGGTCATGGTTTCGCTGATACACTTACCGCCACGGAATGCGGCAGCTTGTCTCATATCTTCGATATCCAATTCGCTGTCCGGCTTAGACTCGTCGTAACCGTGGTCAAGCAAGAATTGTTTAGCATTTTTGATATCTCTTCTATATTCGTAGTCAACAACGTTGCCGTCTTCGTCTATGATTTGATTTTTGCGGAAGAGCTTATAATCTTTCCAATCTCTTGGGATAGCTTCCCACTTTTCTCTGCTACCGAAGAATGCGTTTACACGACCTTCGATACCGTTGTTGATCCAATATATAGGAGCGTTGGTATCTTTGAAGAGTCTTTGGATAGCTAGCTTGCTGATAAGGCTCTTTGGTACTAATCTACCAAGTGCAAAGTACCAGTTGAGTTTCTTCATTTGAGCCCAAAAATCGTCCCAAGTCTCTTCACGGAAGTGGGTATATTCATCGAGCAAATCGCTGTCGTAGTACCAGAAACAGTGGAAGTTTCTTGCGGCGCACCAGTGTGGTTTGAAGAAGTCTTCTGCATGAGCGCCCATAAGTCCAAAGCCGGTATCCATAGTGTCGTAACCGGTAACACGACAAGACTCACCGTTACCGATATTGTAAATCTTGTTCCAGAAGCCTTCTTTCATAGTGCCTTCGCTATCGTACTCTGCAATGTGTTGGAGGAGCACACCGCTGTCGTGAGCAGTAGCCCATTCGATAGGTACGTTCCAGCAAGTGTGGAACATAAGTCCGTCTTCGAGGTTGTTAGCAAAGAGGTTGTGGTGCAATACGCCCGATTGACGCAAAACTACCCAATGTGGTAGGTCTGCTTCGAGGACGTATCTTTCTGCACGCAACTTGGTGATTGCGTAAAAGTCATATACGCTTGGTACGAGTGGATCGCCCACACGTCCCCAAGGGTGATGCCAGTCTCTGTTACCGTATTCTGCAACGGTACCGATATGTACGTATTTAATTTGGTCAGCTCTTGGCGAGTTTTTGATTGCGTCAACGAGTTGCATAGTACCGAATAAGTTGGTTTTTTCCGCAGCTTTTGGATGATGGTCGGAAGTAGGTGGGATGATTGCGGCGCAGTGGAAGATGTAGTCAGACTTAGATGCTATCAATTCGCAATCTTCTTTGTTGGAGACGTCGCCGAAGACGATTTCCAATTCTTCGCCCCATTTTTTAGCCAACTTTTTAGCCAGCTTTTCGTTAGCGGGCTTCTTTCTCAAAAGGATAAGACCTTTGAATTTGTGTGTGCGCATTACGCATTCAAGAACTTGGCTACCCATAGAGCCGGAAGCACCTGAAATAAATACGACTTTTTTATCCATAATTTCCTCCAGTATATCTATATTTTGTACATATAATGTTATCATATTTTTATTTTTATGTAAATACCAAAACGCAAAAATTTTTATATTTTTTATATATAAATATCAATATAAAGTATTTTTTCAACTAAAGATAAATAAAACTTGATTATTTTGATTTTTTGTTATAACATATATGTGATATAGGGACTATTATGGCAAAGAAAAATCTGTCTAACGACGACAAACCAACTCAATATCAAGATGCTCAAACAGTCGAGGGAACGCAAGTAGAATTGCAAGACCAAGAAGTTTCTTTGGCTGAGCAAGTAACGACTTCTCCCGCCATTATCAAGATAGGAGAGAAAACCGACGCCCAAAAGACTGCCAACAAATTCGATATTTTTTGGCTCAAAGTTTGGGCTGTCATTTGTTCGTTTATCCAGAGCGTAGCCATTGGCATCAACAAGGGTATCAAGTTTGTATTCAAAAAGGAAGCTCCTCTCAAATACGTCAAGGCGGTCATTGCGATTATCCTCATTATTATCGCGATTGCAATTATTTCCGCGCCTTTCAATATCACCGTCAACGAAGTGCAAAAGTTGGAGATATATCCTAACGGATTGACCGTAGTACAAAAGCAAGTCGGTGTTGATAGCACGACCAACACACCTATTTACAAATACGGCTACGCCAACAGTAAGGGTAAAATCAAGATAGATTGTATATACGACAACGCTATGTCTTTCAAATACAACGTTGCGTGGGTCAATACCAAGAAAGAAAACGCCGACGGATATATCGAAAATTATTGGACGCTTATCAATACTAAAGGTAAGACCGTGGGCGAGCTCAAAATAATGCAAAACGACGAAAACGTCGTACCTGTATCGACTTTTGGCGACAAATACAAGCTGTCGTCAGTGATGCTTGGTGGCAAATACGGCTTCGTCAATACTAGTGGAAAAATAGTTATCAGTTGCAAGTACGACGAGGTGGGTAACTTCGATTATAAGCTAGCGAGAGTTAGACTCGGTTCGGAGACTTACTTTATCAACAACAAGGGCAAAAAGATTAGCCAGACTTATTTTGACGCGAGGGACTTCAAAGAGGGTATAGCGGCAGTCAGCGTCAACAATCTATGGGGCTTTATTGACGAGAATGGCGATTTGATAGGCGACGTAGAATACGACAACGTTTCCGACTTCAAGCAAGGCTACGCTTTGGTCAAGAGAGGTGCAACGTACGGAATCATAGACCAAAAAGGTAACAACGTGGTCAACACGGGCGTGTTTACCGATTTGGAATTGGTCGACTTTTTCGAAATGCCGGAATAAATTAAAAATAAATGCTCGCAACTATCCGCGATAATTCGCGGATTTTTTTGAGATTTGTGTCAACGGACTTCAAAAGAAAGATTTGATAGAGACTACTCATAAGAAAATATTAATTTATGATTATTATATGTATTGATATATAATATATAATTAATATACAAAATAATTGTAGCTAAGACGAGGCAGTAAAATTATATTTTTCAAATTTACAAATATTGTGTGTAAAATTTTTAAATTTTCTATTGTAAAGCCAAAATTAGTGTGTTATACTAAAAAACCACCCAATAAAACGGGCAAAATTATATAGTTTTATAAATAAAATAAAATTTGTCAAAAAAAATCTAAAAAAGTGCAAATTTTTGTTTGACATAAAATTTTGCTTATGTTATTATGTGGGGGCTGTCAAGAAAAGGACAGCGCAAGCACCTTAAAAACTAAACAGAGTAAGAAGTAGATGAGCGAAAGAAATTTTGAAAACAACTACTTTAAGCAAAGTGTACAGAATTGAATATACACAAAGTCAATGTTTGAAGGAGTTAGAGATTGAACTTGAGAGTTTGATCCTGGCTCAGGACGAACGCTGGCGGCATGCCTAACACATGCAAG
>CALGRX010000010.1 GCA_937880755.1 uncultured Clostridia bacterium | reverse complement strand
GCCAATTATCCTAAAAAAAGCCAAATTCGAGAGTATTCTTATTTTTGGTGACTCCACGGGGATTCGAACCCCGGTAGCAGCCGTGAGAGGGCTGAGTCTTAACCGCTTGACCATGGAGCCTTATTCAATTGCTTAGTCATTTTAGCACAAAATTGCATGGTTGTCTATTGTTTTTTGAGTAATTGTTGATATTTTGTGGGATATGGGTGGGATAGAATATCGGTAGATGCGGGCAAAAAGGGAAATAAGACTACTAAAAATAGCAATAATTTTGCATTGTCAAGGAAAAAAGTTGAATAAATTTTTGCAAAATGATAAATATAGCAAAGTGAGTAGTCGAAAGGTGTAAGTCCAACTTGATGGAATTGCGCCAATTTTTTTTGCGCAAAACCAACGGAGAGGTGAATATGCACAACAAAAAACAAAACAAAATGGCAATAGAGCCGTTGAAAAAATAGGTTTGGAAGATGGGGATGCCAATGAGGATCTCAATGGCGTTGCAAGCGCTGTATAACGTGGTTGACAGTATATTCGTAGCCAATATGCAAGGTACGGGCGCTCTTGCCAATCTAGCGCTAACCGTTGCCTTTCCCGTACAGATTATGATAATCGTGATAGGCGTCGGCACGGGCGTTTTACAAGCGTTGGGCTACGCGGTCAAACCACTGATAATATCGCTTTTGAGATTGGTGGTGTTCGTCTTTCCGATTGCCTATCTCTTTACGCTTTCGCCCAACGTGATAGAGATAGTTTGACCCTCCCGATAGCAGAGGCGGCAACGGCGGTTTTTTGCACTCGTTTTTGTGAAAGAGGCAAAACGCAAAAAATCAACGTGCTCGAGAGAATGAGCGTGTCGCAAAACTCTAATCTCATCATAACGGTTTCTAGACAACACGGTATCAAAGGCAAGAGAATTGCAAAAATGATTGCACAAAAACTCGGACTTAAATTTTACGATAAAGAACTTTTTATGATAGAGGTGCAGCATAGGGGGCTGGATAGACGTTATATTGAGAACGGCTCTGAACAGGATTGTTATTCGCTAAACCTTTCTTGGGACGCCAAGAAGGAATCAATTATCGCTCAAAGCGAAATTATATGCGCTTGGGCAGACAAAGAATAATTCTTCATCGTCGGCAGAGCCGCGGACTACGTCTTGAGAGATAGAAACGGCGTGATAAAAGTATTTTTGTACGCACCGGAAAATTATAGAATCGACAACGTGATTAAAATTTACGGCGACAGCCCAATCGAAGCTCAAAAGAGAATAAAATCCAGCGATAAGGCAAGAGGCTATTATTACGAGATTATCTCCAATCATAAGTGGGGTGAGAGGAGCACAACTACGACCTTTGCCTTGACTGCTCGGCTGGAAACGAGCAAGTAGTGGAGAACATTTGTCAATACGTAGAGAGAATGTATAGCAAGACTGCCGACGGCTACGTAAAGCGCTAATTGAACAACTAAAATGCTATTTTTTTGCATTTATTTATTAGACAGCTTCGCTTTTTTTGCGGGGCTTTGTCGTTTGATGATACTCGTATTTGCATTACGAGTTTTTGCATATTGCTAAATTATTCGCCTTTCGAGTTTCTTTCGTTGCTTTTTTACAATAAATATTATATAATCTCTATTGAATGTAGCAAACGATATAGAAAATCGCTCCGCTTACTTTGCACTCAAGCTTGCCTCCATAGTTAAATGGATATAACAAGCCCCTCCTAACTTTGGGATTGGCTCGTGTAAACACGAGATTTGGCTAAAAGTAATACCTAAAACATGGCATTTTGACGAGTTTTGGATATGTATTAACACGATGCGGAATTGATGCGGAATAACACCCAAAAAAATGGGTAAAATTGACACAATCTAATACTTAAGCTATTCCAAAAACGTGTAAAAGCGATTTTGAAACGGAATAGAAAAAAAGAGCCTATTTTTTGGAATAATAAGCGGAATAAAAATAAGTATTAGATAGAGTCAAAACAATAAAAATTGAATAATATGTTCGTGTACCTCAGTAGGATAGAGGGTTCGCCTCCTAAGCGAAACGCCGTTGGTTCGACTCCAATCACGAACGCCAGTTAGCCTTTTTACTATGTAAAAAGGCTAAAATTTTTTATTTATATATCCAAAACGGATAGGTCAAACATATTGACTTTCTTTTTCGTTTTTGCTATAATAAAAGCACAACAAGATGGTACGAAAGTACTGGTATGTAAAATCTCCTAGACAAGAAGATAAGTAGGTTTGATTAAAACTATGCAAGTGGTTTTCATCAAGTTAGACTGGTTTGTTTAGATTTATTTTATTTACTGGTGCTCGAATTATTAAGCGCACGTAGTGGGCTTTTTGTCGGGCTATTTTTATACCTTCTTGTAAATTACACAAGGAGGTCATTTTATTATGACGGATAAAGAATTACAATTTATTGAAGAACGTTTGGATTATGATTTTAACGAGCCTAGATTATTAAGACAGGCTTTTACTAGAAAATCTTATTCAGAAGAAGGAAACGGTGCGCATCATAACGAGGTTCTTGAATTTTATGGTGATAAGGCCTTAGAATTTATTGTTATGAAGAAACTTAGCGTTTGTTATGGAGATGAAACACAAAACGGCAAATATACGTCCACAAAGACTGAGGGGCAACTTACTGACATAAAGAAAAATCTAGTATGTAGAAAGATGCTTGCACATCGTATTGACGTATTAGGTTTTGCGGATTACCTTTTAATGGGTAAAGGTGATATTGGTCAAAATGCTCAACATTTGGATTCAGTAAAAGAGGATTTGTTTGAAGCGATAATTGGTGCAGTTGCAATTGATTGTTATTGGGATACGGAAACTTTAGAGGACGTTGTCGATACAATGTTAGACATTCATTATTATCTTCAAAATGGATTTAACGACGATAAAAATTACGTTGATTTAATTCAAGCTTGGTGTCAAAAGAAGTATGGTGAATTACCATGCTATGAGTTTTATAGAACGGATGATGAAGTATTTGATTGCACTTTGAATTTGTCCGATGAGCTTAGTTTTGAAGGGCATGGCTATTCTAAGCGTGAAGCAAGAATGGATGCTGCACAATATGCTTATGAATATTTAGAAGAAGAGGATGAATTAATTCTTCCTATAGACGAAGTAGGTGAGCCTGATTTTGATAAGGCGATAAATCAACTACAAGAGCTTTATCAAAAGGGTTATATAGAAAAACCAGAGTATAGGTTTTATGAGTCTTACGATGACAATGGTAATCCCGTATGGCAATGTGAGTGCCATGTTGAGGGGCATGGTGCATGGACGGGAAAACATTCATCCAAGAAAAACGGTAAAAAATCTGTAGCATACAGTATGCTTTGTGAAATATTAGAAGTGGAGGAGTAATATGAGACTAAAAGAACTCCGCGAATCTAAAGGTTTAACACAAAAAGAAGTTGCAGAAATTATAGGATATTCAGAAATCTCTTACGCTAGATATGAAAACGGGAAAAGAGAACCTGATATATCCACGTTATGTAAATTAGCAGAGTATTTCAACGTCACCGTTGATTATTTAATCGGAAGAATTTAAGGAAAGTGGAACTTTTAACAAGAATAAAGAGAAAAAGTTATGGATAAGAATTTAGAAATAGAAATAAATGAACTTTTTGGGAAAATATATGATTACAATTATAAGTTAATGAAAAAGTCGGAGGATTTAAAATTAGAAAATAAATATGCTTTTAATGATATTATTGATTTTCATATAACTTCTAATGCTTTAAGTTTGCTTAAAAATTTATATTATGGATATCAAGATAGTATTGGTTCTTTGCAAAACGTTAGATGTATCATAGAGGGTTTTGCATTAAAAAGGATGTATACTGCTGGTGATATCCCTAATGAAAAGGTTGAGTTGTTGCAAAAACAGGTATTTTTGATAGAGTATAACGAGTATAAAAGATTTGATTTTATCGACAAAATTTTAATTCCTGAAAAACTTGAAAAAGATTATAATGATGCAAGTTCGTTTTATCACAATAAATTAAAAGATAGATTTAGTGATAAAGAAATTGCGGATATAGTGGATTCGCAAATTCCATTTTTATGTAACCCTAAGGAAAATCACCATAATTTAATTTCTCGGTACTTAGGTGATGAATTGACTAAAATCTATGGTGCTTGTAGTCAGTGTGTTCATCCCTCAATCAATTTATCTTACAAGTGTTATGAATATATAGGATACGAATTAATAGTTTATAATTTAATAAAAAAAGAATATTCTTCATTATCTAATAGTGAAAACACATTGACAAAACATGCTTCGTTAAGCATGCATTCGGATATTTCGCAAAGGCAATATGAATTAATAGGAAAACAGGCGAAACTTCTTTGTGGAATAGCTAATGTTTTTAAGGATTATTATAAAGAAAATTATGTTAGTGATACTCTTTATACAATTACCTTATTGCATGAGGAGATGATTTTAGATTGTTTAATGGGGTTTCGTGAACAGGTAAAAACAAAATGGAAGATAATGCTAGAACTTTTAATGGGGTTTGAATATAATTATCTTCAAAAAAGATTGGATAAAGATTATTCTAACTTGTTTAATGAACATGCCCACATTTCATATTTGAGAAATATGAATATGGAATTTGATACATCAAAAGCGTATGAGTTATACTTAAAAATTTATCCTAATGGTTGCAGTAAGGAAAATTTTGATAAAAGTATTGTTAGGACCACAGGATACACAATAGACGAAAAAGGTTGCACTTTAAGTTTGACAAAGATGGTTAATACGTTTTTGTCAAATTCTTTCAGTCAATTTGGAGAGTACTTTATTGAACCCGTTAAACTTGATTACGTTGAAAGCCAAATGTTATCGCACGCAAACGGTTATATGTGGTTTGCTAATACGGGAGCATGGGCAGATGTCTTTAATTTATTTAAAGCAACAGATTTAATTGTAATTGAAATATTGTCTAAAGTTCAAAACGTTTTTGAATTACATAGAGAAATAGAAGAAAGCAAAAAAAATAATTAATGTTTTGCGAAATTCAATAAAAAAGATAAAGCCGTTGATAGAGGAAAGATTAAAGTGGCTTTTAATTCCGGGAGTGAACATATAAAACAAAAAGTCTGGTGGGGTATCATCAGACTTTTTATCATAATCGCATATAAATAGAATATGTTTTAGCTTTGGGCTTTTTTCTTTGAGTTAGTTTGGAAAAGTGTATTGGAGAAAACTCCTTTATAAACTTCTTCATCAAGAAAGGATAGAACCAAACGGCGTTCGCCAACATCTTGTGGTAATATGATTTTTTTATTTTGTATAACTATATTATTAAATCCTTCTTTTTTTGCTAAATTTTTGATTTGTAAAGCAGAGTAGTTTTCAAGGATTTTAGAATCATTAATGGCTGCAATTTTTTTTCTTTCCCACGAGTTTGCTTTTTCAATAAAATTGTTTGAATTTTCCATGGATAATATGGGAGAAGTAACAAAACTTCTTACCTCTTCTGTTGTTGCCTCTCTATAGTATGATGATAAATCAAAAAGTTGTCTTGCTATATAAAAAGACTTAAATTTTAATTTGCCGTCTTCATAAATACAATCAATTGTTTGTGAGACACTGATGCCCAATTTATTAACGTGTTTAAAAGTGTCTTTATTAAAAAACAAATGGTATTTTGCTTGTGTGATATATTGGTCGTTTCTAAATTTTTGAAAGTATACGATATATTTACCATCATCACTTTTTTTGCCAATAAATAGGGCCTTGATGATTGGTAGTTTATTGTTTTTTGGGCAAAAATTTTCAACACCTATTGGATTGTCTATAGAAGATTTTATATTATCTGGCAAAATAAAATCATTTATAACTAAATATTCTTGGAAATCCTCATTTATGGAATATTTGCCATCAAAGTTAACGGCTGTTTTGTCTTTGATTAGAGTAGAGGCTGATAAACAAAGTGAAGAGTTGATGTTTTTTTGTGAAGTTGTAGATTGCAAGATCTTATAAACCTTTAGTAATTTTTCTTCAGCTATTAATGCAAATAAAGGTGAATTATCAATCATATTATTATCTCCTTTCAATTAAAAAATATCCGAAAACATTATGAATATTTTTTATAACTTTAACATTGTGTATTTCTTTTCGATTAGTTATGAGACAGTAGTCTTTAATTCCGTCTATTGTTGACGCTTTGTAGAAATGATATCCGAATAATCTAAGTAATGGATTTGGCAAAATGAAATTTAGCATAGGAAGGATGAATCCAAGTATTATAATTGTCAAGCTAGTTGAGATAATTAAATAATTATCCACCTGAAGATTAAAAATCGGTAATATGTAAGACACTATATAGGTCCAAATAAGATTATCATTTGGTGATATTTCGTTAATATTAATAGGAATATCAGGTATGATTTTTTTGCAAATAAAAACGAATATAATGTCATAGGTAGACAATAGTAAACCAATGCCTCCAACAATTATTGATGTGAGCCAGGTTTGCTTTTGAATGAACCACATAATAGAGAAACATATTAAAATTGGTGATGAGGAAGATAGAGAAAATAATATTTTTTGAAATTTATTTGCCATAATGTTTATCCTTTATTTCTTAATCAAAATCAATTTCTTCTTCAGCTTTGCTATAAATGTCAACCCTATTGTCGATATCAATGCGGTTTACAATCCATCCACGAACCATACAAAGTTTTATGAAATCGTCTATTCTATTTACGCCATTCATTTCTTTTAGCGTTATAACAACGCCAAATTGCATTGCTTTGTCGTGAGAAGAAGTTAAACGTTCTTTTGTTTTAATGCTTAACCCCCAAAAACCAGCGCCATATTTTTTACGGGCTATTGCACGGTCTTTTATTGTGTCGCTAATATGTTTAATGTTATCCCATTTTCGATATAACTCACGCGCTGGGCCTTCGTATAAATAGTAAGCGCCATCATTGCCTTGGCGGTTATTGTTAATTGATTTAATTTCAGTCCCTTTCTTGTTTTCGGCAACACGACCAAAATGAATGTCCATTTCAGTGTTGGTGTAATCAACACCTTGATTTCGTGAACATTTTGGGAAGTAACATAGGGTAGCTCTTGCAAAAAATGGATGCTTGTCCATATAAGAGGGGACAGGAATATTGTAAGTATAGGTTTCGTATTCATCAGATGCTCCAGTCATAATGAAACGAATTTCATCATTAGGAGTTTGTACAATACTTTCGATTCTTTTTGGAACCACACCATAACCAATTGAGTGCGTAAAGTTGTCTTGTCTATTCCATCCTGCAGCGGAATCAATAATTAATGCTTTTGCAACTTCGCGGCTAAAGCCTAAATTATGAATAAGGTATGCAATTTTTCTTGTTATCCAAGGGGCAGCAAAAGAAGTTCCTGTTACATATCCTTCTCCAAGAGGAGTGCATACACGTATAACTTCATCGTCATCTCCACCATAATAACTAATATCTGGTTTATGAAAGAAAGATAATACTGGCCCTGTTCTATGATAAGAAACAGGAGTATTATTTGATTTTACAGCGTTTACAACTAGAGAGTTGATTGAGTCTGCTGGTGCGCCAATACGCATAGTTTCATTGCGGTCGTCGGGTTTGTTTGTTCCTGCGACAATAAAGATAACGTCATGCTCGCTTTGAATACGGTCTAGTTCAGCGGCTTCGGGGGAGATAAAGTTTTGGTGTATTTCCATCGCAGAACCTAATGAAAGGTTCCATACTTTTATATCTGGGTTTTTTGCAACCGCTTCACGAATGGATTTTAATACGGAGAACGAACTGAACTGTCCTTTAGTTGCAACGCCAAAGTGTTTAACCTTAAATCTCCCACATCCGTCCTCTAATGATGGATTAAAGCTAGGACCATCTACGATAATGGACGTTACGGCAGTTCCGTGTTTTGCATCATCCAAGTCGGTAGGAATATTTTCATCTAGCATACATTCATAGGTGACCCAATCCTTAAAGTAAACGTCTTCATAAAATAAGGTATCAATAACACCAATGGTTGGTTCGTTTGTAGGTGAGGGGATATTTATAATAGAAGAATCGCAAGGTAAAATATCCTCCTTTGTTATTTGAGCTAAATCTTTAGTTTGCATCGCAATTAAAAACGGTGCTTTTTCTTTTAAAATATCAAGCTCGTTAGGAGCAAGACGAATTGTTGTTTCGTCTAAAATATTTACTTGGAAAACATTTATGCCAAGCTTTTTTAATAAATCAATAGTCTTTTCCTTGGTTTTGTAAATTGTTATAATTGTTGTTTCTTTTATATCGTCAACGTCTTGGTCTATCTTAAATTCTCTAACGTGATAAGCGTCAATTAAAACTGTTACAAAATTAGTGTATGAAAGTTCTTCATTTGAGTAGCTTTTGGTCTTGTTGAGAAATTCAATATCTTGGTAAGTGATTTCTCCGTCAAAATCTTCTTCTACAATGGAAGAGCAAATTTCTAAACGTCGTATGCTTTCTCTTAAAAGGTCCAAAGAAACGAAATGGGTGAAAACGTGGTTAATATTTTCGTTTTCGATTTCGAATTTAGAGCCTCTAATAGAATCGTTTGAGCTCATCTTTGAGCCTTTAACAAACAATCCTTGGACTCTGTTGCTTTTTGCGATTATAGTATTATAATGAACGCTTATTAGGGCTCCGCCTATTAAAGTATTTTTTTGCCAAAAAGATAAGATTTCTTCTAATTCGGAAATCAATTCGTTAATGTGTTCAGAACTAACGCTCCCGTTTCCGGGTAAGTTTTTGGGACCAAAACCCCTAGGGTTTCTTTTATGTTCAAAATGACCTTTTAATTGAAGAATATTATTCATATTATTCCTCCTTTAATTCTCTTGCGGCTTGACTTTTAGAAATTCCAGTAAGAATTTCAATTTCTCTTAAAGTAAAGCCTTGATTTTGAAGTGTTTTTAAGTCAGTAGAAGCGGAAGAGCATATAGCATTGTAAAGTCTCTTCAAGTAATCAAATGGCTCTCCTGAGTTGCTAAATGCAATGGCTGTTTTGATTGCGTTTTTTAATTCCCCTGGGCTTAAAATAGGGTCCATTAGTCCAACTATTTTTCTAAACAATTTGATATTATGTCCAGCGAACTTGAATTTGTTTAAGAAAGAGTTTAAAATTGTTTCAGCAACTTCAATAAGGTCGGCTAAAGAGTATCTATCAAAGCTGATTACTTTATCGAATCTACGGATAAGCGCTTTATCAAAATGGTTAAAAAGATTGGTTGTTGCAATTAAAACAACTCTTTCGTCTAAAGCGTCTAAACATTTTAAAATAGTGGACGTGGCTCTTCCCATTTCCCTTAAATCGTTTGAATTAGTTCTGTCTAAAGCAATAGCGTCTATTTCGTCAAAAAGAATTAAAACTTTTTCCGGATGAGCAAAGGTGTTTAATTCTTTGAAAAGGGAAGTGATGTTTTTTTGAGTTTGGCCCAATTTACTGTCTATGACAGAGGAGAAATCTACAACAAATAATTCGCGTTCAAGAATTCTAGCAAGTTGTTTTACCGTTTCCGTTTTTCCGGTTCCGGGAGCACCTTGAAAAAGGAATTTGTTTATTCCCGCATTGTGTCCGATAGCTGTTGCAACGCCTAATATGTTTTGTTGAATAGCTTCTGGAAGAGGGAAAGGAGCACTGCTTGATTCAATTTTTTCAAAAAAAGTAGAATTGTTGTCGTTGATTTGAGGAACAAAAGTATTTGCGTTTGACATTAAAGCCATTATATATTCAGAAAGTTGATAATCACCAGATGCGTCAAAGTCTTTTGCTATTTGATAAGCTTCACTTCTAAAGCCAGCATCATTTTCTTCGGCGTAATATTTTATTAAGTTTATTATATTTTTCTTTTTCATAATTGAGCCTCCTTGCAATTATCGATATTATTATAAACTATTAGGGACAAAAAGTCAATAGTTTGGGACAGCATTTCCTAAAATATTTTATGTAATTTTATTTTTAATATGTGATTTAAAAGGTCTGATGGGGACGCCCACCAGACCTTTTCTCTATATTCAGTTGTATTTTCTTTTCTTTCTTTTTTTAACGGCTTTTAGGTGGCGTAAGATTACTTTTTCAAGTTCGTCGTAGTTAATAAACCACGTGTTGCCGTGAAAATAGCGAGTGACTTGTGCTGACTTCATATAATGTGAAACCGTTGCTTTATCAATCTTTAATTTACGGTTGTTTTTATTAAATTCCGTAACGCAATCTCTAAGACAACGTAGGCGCGGCATAGTAGCAGTACGCCGAATTTTTCTTGGATTAACTTTCTTGAAAAACTCTTTGTAATCGATAAGCCACTTACCATTGCAAATAATATGCCTAACGCCGTTTTCTTGAGCGAAACGCCTTACGTTTGGACGGCGGATAATTGTATTTGGGTCGCCTTCTAAAAACAACCGCATAAGGTCGCCTGACGAAATTAAATCTCTCATTTTCGTTCGCCACCTCCCTTAAAAAACGCATACAGCTCGTCCACGTTTATAAGCCATGAATTACCGAACTTAAGCGTAGTGATTTTGCCTTTTCTACACAATTCTCGTAAGAAATACCACGAGATAGGGGAGTTTGGGTCTTGCGCCTTCATCTCCTTTATAACGTCGCTAATTCGCCTTAATTTCGGTATGTACATAATTCCTCCTTATCTATCCCGTAATGTTATCAAGAGCGGTTAATGCTCGTTCTTGTGTGTCCGGAATAAAATGGCTATAAACTTCAAGCGTGATTGTAGAATCACTGTGTCCCATATACCTACTAACCGTTTGTATAGGAACGTTTTGCGTGAGCAATAAACTACAATACGTATGCCTAAGTCCGTGACATGTAACGTGTTTGAATCCGTTTTCTTCTTCAAACTTTGTAAGCCAATTTCCAATGGTTCCGACGCCTGCCGGTTGACGATAAACGTTCGATGCTATGTACGTAGAATCCAAGTGCTGGTCAAACTTATCATCTGCTTGCCTAAACCAATCTTGGTATTTAATTAAGTCTTCCACCAAAGATTTAGGTAGGGGAATATTTCGCTTTGACGTTCTAGTCTTAGGTTCTTTTTCGTAAGTTCCATGTCCTTCCGATGCAATACGGCTACGTTCGATTCGTACGACGTTTTTATTAAAGTCGATATCCGACCAACGAAGCCCGTGAACTTCACCGATTCTAGCACCAGTTAAGAGCATTATTTTTACTGGAATAACTCTATAAGCCATATCTTCTGGTAGTTTGTCTAAAGCTTGTAAAAAAGCTTGAGATTCGGTTATTGAAAAGACTTCTTTCTCGTGAACGGGGCGCAGTGAAATGTTGTTGTTTCCAACGCCTATTTTAGTTGCGCAGACAGGATTTTTTGTCGTCCAGTCGTATCTAATCGCTTCATTAAAAATAGTTCTTAAAACTCTTCTATAACCTTTAACCGTTTCAGCTGCGTAAAATTCATCCGACTCAACTGCTTCAAAATATTCGTCGAAATTCAATTTGTTGTACTCGCAAATTTTTTGAGCAGTGCTTGTGCTTATAGGTTTACCGAGCCTTTTCATTCGGTATGCCGAATTTGCAGTGATAATTTTTTGTCTTGCCATCTCTCTAAAATTAACGGTAGCAGGGAAGTTCTTTTTAAGTTTGGAAACTCCGCGCTGAGGTTTTCTTCCAAACGTATTCAAGAAAAGTTGAATATGTCTTACTGTAAATTCGTTGATAGGCAAGTCGTAAAGGTTAGAATCCTTTAGATATTGATTAAATTTTTTGATGACGTCAAGCCCTCGAACGTGATAGTTTATAGATTGGTTTCGTTCTATGCCTTGTAGCCATTCTTCAGCGAGCTCAGGAAATGTTAAAATGATTGCGCGTTCGCCGTTTTTTGATTTTTTATAAATTTTTTCTAAGGATTCTTCAAAGGCAATAGCTTCTCTTTCAACAAGCTTAATAAATTTCGTTTTGGGTAGGTCATCTTCATTTATAATGCGCTTATAATGCACTTTGCCTTTTTCATTGTTTAGGCCGGGTGCATATACTTGGATTTTAGCTGAAAGGTGACCTTTCTTATTGGTAGTTAGTCTATAATAAGCCATCCGATTTCCTCCTTAGTTATTTTTGTTGATATATTCAAGAAGACTATCCACGTCTATCAATACCTTTTTGCCTGAGCGTAGGGAACGAATTTTATTTTCCTTTACCCACGAGCGAATGCAATGCATAGTGATTGCTGTGTCCTTGTCTTGTTCTTTAATTATATCGAGTGATTGTTTGATGCTTCTAAGCAATATATTAACCTCCGTTTAAGTTGGAGACGGCGGG
>CALGRX010000009.1 GCA_937880755.1 uncultured Clostridia bacterium | reverse complement strand
TTGTTTGATGCTTCTAAGCAATATATTAACCTCCGTTTAAGTTGGAGACGGCGGGTTATCTCCGATTTCTTCGTTACGTGCCGTTTCTTATAAAACTTCTATCCTTATCATTCTTGCCGTAACCCCGCGTGCAGACCTTTCGTCCCATAAACAGTGGTCATAGTTGTACCACAAATCACGTAATTCCTGTTTCATTAATCGCTTATATCATATTTTTCAATCGCGCTGGTTGAATATACGTGGTTTGTTTAAAGTAGTTTTCTCTACTTCGAGCTTTTAACTTGTTGCTTTAAGGCTTCAAACCCTGCATATATCAAGTCCACCTTTGTTAGATGATGTTTTTCCAAGAAAGCGTTAATTTTGTCCGCTTCTTTTCGGGGGATGCTCGTACCCCAAACTTTGTTGAGAAGTTTGCGTTCTTCTTTGTTCTTTTCTTCGTACTTTCTGCGTGCAATTCTGCTAGACGTGTCTTCTTTTCTTTCCATAATATTTTCTCCTTAAAATACGTAAATAATTTCGTTTAAGATTTCTTCTTCAATCAAATGCCTTTTCTCGTTTTCGAGTTGAACGTCTTTTATGTAGTCGCCCGTTCTTTGGAAGCGTTCTTGTTTTGAAAGCTTCTCATACATAACGTCCCAAAGCTTATTTGCGGCTTTGTCGGTGCCGTGTAGTAGAGTAGGTAAGTCCGCAATCGTCCAATCCACACCAATATCTTTAAGGTATTGATATTTGAGATTTCCCCATTTGCCGTAAACGTGTTTAACGGGCTTGTGAGTGTGTTGATATTCGATAATTTCTTCAACTGTTAAGCCTTTCATAAAACTTTGTTACCCCCAAGTGTTCCTCGTATTAATACGATTATCACATTTGAAAGACAAAGTCAAGCTCTTTTACGTAAAAATTGAAAATATTTTTAAAAACTTTTTAGACTAATCTCCTTTGCCGAATTTATAGCGATTGTACTTTTCGTTTTGCTGTGGCGGTGGGGTAGAAGAGGGTAGTTCTTCTCCCTTACGCTTAGCAATCATTTCTTCTTCGATTTCATGCAGTCGGTTCCTATAATTATTGGTTTCAGGCATAAACATTTTGGCTATCGATGAAAACAATCCTTGCATATAACCTTTAATTATCTTATTGGAAATAGCGATATTTCTTTTAAGATATTTATCGTTGGTTTTACGCTTGAATCTTTTGTCGTAGGTATAAGTATTGTCTTGGACGTATTTCGCCTTTTTAAGAACGATATTACCAAGCCTACGCTTATAATCCCATCTTAGCTTTTCAATCGTATGAATTGTGCCTACGCCGTGAATATCCGTATGATTAGGAAACAACTCCGCAAACGCCATTTCGTTTTTTGTTAAGTTAGCATAATACTTGCCCATAATCCCTTTTAAGGTTTCTTCTTTCTTGTCCATTTCTTTTACGAAACTTCTGTGTGCGGCGTACGCATTGTTATCGCAAGAGAGCAAAAAATCTACCGCCTTATCAATTTTATGTCTAAACGGTGCCATCTCTTTTGATGCGTAGAACCAAGGCTTGTCCTCAGGTAATTCTTTCGCAAGTTCCTTTAACGTCTTTGCCACTAAATCCTTAAAGTGCGCCTTTTCAAACGCTACCGATTTCCAGAAACTTTGAATAACTTCATCTCGTTTTTTGTCGAGTTCGTCGTTAATGGTGTAAGCGTTTAATCTCTCGGTCATTTTTAATATAGAATCTTTAGAAATTTTTCCTTTGGCTCTATACTTATAACCGGCGGCACGCTTGTTCTTAATTTTCGGGTCTCGTTCCCAAAAAACGTAGTGGATATGTAGGTGTTCAGTCTTGTCCAAATGAAGCGCACACATAAGGTCGATGTTGTCCTTGTCAAAGCCGGCATCTTTAAAAAATTCGTTGAACGTTCGTTTAAGTAAGTCGATGCATTTTTCAGGCGTGTCTATCTTTTCTGAGTTCTCTTTATTGAACGATATAAACCCGTGCCAAATATTTTTTTCGCCTGACTGCGCTCGTGATTTCATTTCCTTTATTTCTTGTTTTGAAAGTAAGCCGTTTTGATTAAACACGCCCGTGCTCTTTTGCAAGTATTCAAGCATCGTAAACTTTTGAGTTTCTTCGCCCATAATCTTGCCTTCAGCCGTCATATACTTGTAGATATTATTGTCTTGACCTGACATATCGAAGAACGCGCGGTCTTTTGCGTGCTTGTCAATATCCGCTTGCGACGAACCTTTTTTTAGTCGATATGGAGTATATGCTATATCAAAAATTACCGGTTGACTCATGCGATTTTAATGCCGAGTTCTTTACAAAGCTCAAAGAATTTTTCTTCTAACGTAATAGTTAAAAGCAAAGTGTCTTCTTCATAAGTAAAACATTCTTCATAGCGAAGGTTATCCATAAAATATTCTAAAATATCGCTAGCGTAATCTTCAATCTCAGGATGTTTTAATACAAAGTGACCAAGAACAATTTCTTCAATAGTGCGAGGTTCTTGTTTAAGCAGATAGAGAATTTTGTTCTCTGTATTTGATAAGCTTAATAGAAATTCGCATAAGGTCTTGAGCCATTTTTTAGGGTTGTAATGCCCGTTGCTTGTAATAACAGTTTTGTAAATAGGTTTCTTCATAAATTTTTTCTCCTTTTAATTAAATGTTTTTATTGTTTGTCCAGTGGACGAGGGGAAAGGTGGGTGTCCCACTTTCCAAGTTGTAAAATGCAGGGAAACTGCATTTTCTTAGCCTGCTACCGAAAACCTTTATTTGGCTTCCGTGTTGCTTCTTAATTTGCTTGCTACCAAATTGCATGTTCTATCTCCTTTCGGTGTTCAAGTATTTTGGTTAGACTTTTACAGTTTTTATAACCGCTATAATCTAATCCAACGTCGAGAGGCGTCCAATCTTCGATACCGTCTAAAAGATGCTTGTTGCTTTGATAGAGGTCGTTTACGATATGCGGATGTGCTTTCATAAAGTCTTCAAAAGAGAGGATACATTCGTGTTTTTCCGTTCGGCTATCGATTTCTTCGTCAGTAACTTTAACACGTTGGGTTTTACCACCTTTCTTACCACTTGTTGCACGTAGTTTCGAGAGTTCTAGTTTTAGTTTTGCGAACTCAAAAAAATCGTCCACCGGTGGTTTTAATTTGGTAGGTTGCTTGCCGTCGAACGAGTAGGTGCAAAGTGCTCTTAAATAAGCGCCGCTATCTTCGTCGTTCATCAATTTGATGGCTTTGTAATACACGTCTAAGAACGCAAAGTGGAGCATCTTTTGATTGTACTTTTTAGGAACTTTTCCTTGCGCTTCAATGCGCTTAACTTCGGTTAGTTCGGATAGAATACAAGCCTGATAATAATCCTCTTGTGCTGACGTAGGTGGAGCCATCGGTACGTCGTCAAAGACAAAGGCGCAAACGGCTTTAATAAACCGTCCAATTTCTTCGTCTTCGGCGTTTTTGATTACGTTCCAATACATATTGTAGAACGTAAATCGAGATAAATTTTTCTCCATTTTAATCTCCTTTTTAATTTATTTGCAGAACGTTTATAGGCTCATCTGCGTTGCCTGTTTAGTAGCACATAAGCACCACCTCCTTAACTAAATTATTTATCCCTTCACTTATCCAAGGACACGAAACTCGAAATGACATAGATTTGTCATAAATCGCTTGTTTTCGATTAACACCCTTCACTACTAAGGGACATTTAAATCGAAACCGCATAAATTTGACATAATTCGCTATTTTTCTTTCCTAATATCCTATTGCACAATTTTTTGAACGTTGGTCCGCAAAAATTTATGTTTTTTAATAAGTCCCTTCAAGTGGTAGGCAGAAGCGTTAGATTGTAACATAAATTTGACATAAAGTCGGTTTGCTTCTTATTTGTCTCCTCAATAGGTAGCCAGCTTGATTCGATAGAAACATAAATTTGACATAGTGATTAAGGAGAGGTCTTTATCAATCCGTTCACCTAAAAGGGAGATTTATTAGAAAAGACATAAACTTGACATAGGAGAGCAATTAATCCCTTCACTTTTAATCCCTGAATTCGATAGGAAACACATAAAAATGACATAAAAAAAGACGATTGCTTTTAACAATCGTCAAAATTAAATTCAGTTGAGTTCGGGTCTAGCAGTCGTTTTATTCCGTCTGACTTGTCTCTTTCTTCAAGCGCTTTGGCAAGGGCAGTGATTAATTTCTTTTGAATATAATCTACGCTTCCACGGTTGAGATTATGCTCTTTAGCGTATTGTCGTATAGATTTTTTCTCTTTAAAGCGCTCTAAAAAATAATTTTTATAGTCCGATAAGGTTGTTTTTAGGCAGGTTTGTATAAAAGATAAATCTTCTACTAGTATTTGAAACTCTTTTTTTGTAACGCCGATGCGAGACTTGTTCTCTTTGCAACACATATAGCGTTCATAGTCTTCTTTAAACCAATTACAGAGGTCCTTTGCATAAGCTGAATATGTTTTACTTTGTCTCCTTTCTCGTATTACATCTATCTTTTTTATATGCCTAATTGGAGCGCGGTAACCATCTTCAATAAGCATTTCAATAACTTGTTGATGAAGTTTTTCATGCCCAGTCATTCGGCAATATTTTTTAACTATTTCGCCATCAACTTCTACCTCTTTACAAAACTCTTCATAGGATAGAGCGAAGTATGGGTCATCGTGTTTTTTGTACCTTTGCCTCTTACATATAACTAGTTTTTCGTTTGTTTCAAGGTTGGGAATAACGTCTACGACGAGAAATGGGAAACCATCGTAACGGGTATAATATCCAGCAAAAACTCTATGTTCTTTTGCTTGCAAGATTTGACCGTTTATACGTGCCGTTATGTTATCGGATTGAAGTAAAATATCGCAGTAAGTAAAATCGTCTTCACCATCCGATAATTGTATAAATACTTCATGGAAAATTTTATCGTGAACAACGGACGTTTTTCCTTTTACGGAAGTACAGTAATCAAGCTCACTAATAGAGTAAGTGTTGCCGTTTTCAAATTTGCAAGCTAACTGATTAGGGTAATATGGTTTTCCGTTTTCATCAAAACAAACGGCGCTTCCAAGATTACCTACGTTATAATCAATAGAAAAGTTATTTTTGTTTGCTTCGAAAACAAGTTTCTCGTCGTTTTCAGTAATCATTTCTATAATGTTGTTGCTAACGTTAACCTTTACTACTTGACCTTGAAATCTTACTAAAGAGTTTTTCATACGCAATATTAGTCCTTTTCTAGTTTATGTCACCATTATATCAAAGTAAAGATGACAACATGTGTCATATATTATAAAATTTTTTAAAGTTTATAGCAACAATTTACTGTACAACGCATTGTACACGTCGCAATTATTTACAAGTTTTTTTCAGCAAGATTAATAATAGTTTTCTTTTTGCGCTTAGCGTATTCTAAAGTTTTAGCCGCTCCACCCCAAGAATACGTAACGTAAGCTATAACTAAATCGGCTTCTTCAACCATCCATTCGTTTCGTTTTATGATAGCAAATTTGCGTGTAACGCTTTCAAGAGGAGGAAAGATAACGTCGTCATAATGATATTTAGCGAACTCTAACTTAGAGTAATTCTTATCAAGATAGGGCGTAATAAATATAAGTTCAATCTCCGGAAAATCGGCTTTCAAATCTTTTAACGTACGTAAACACAATCCATCAAAATCACCATACCCACCTAAGTAAAACCTGCAGGTGGGGTTTTTTATTATCTCGTCTAGAAGAATATTTTTAATTTGTTCTTTGATGTCATCACTAAACAAACAGTTAGAATGTCCACAAAAGGTAATTATCATAAGAAACCTCCGTTTATACAATAGTTTATCACAATGAACTATCTGTTGAAAAGCGTTCAGTACAATAAACTAAATATTAAATTGCGCAAACTATAATTATTGCAATGAACGTTTATTGTGATAAACGCAAGGAGGTAACTATGAAATTATCTGAAGCAGTAGGCAAAAGAGTAGAGAATTTACTTGAAGAACGTAATATGACTCAGTATCAACTTTACAAGAATGGTGGAATTCCTCGTTCTACTATTTCCGTTACGGTAGACGGCAAATATAAAACTGTTAAATTAGACACTATATATCAAATCGTTGCAACTTTTGGCATTACACTAAAAGACTTTTTCGATGATGAGTTATTTGATGAAATAGACGATTAATTGTTGATAAGGTTTTTTAATTATTATAATCTTTTAAAAATAGGTCGGTGGTTTTTACCACCGATTTTTCTTTTTAACCAAACACGCACAAAACACTTACATTTATCAGTGTTTTGCGTCAAAACGGTTAAAGTAATACTGGTTATACCTAAAATGCGCAAAATCCGTTGATTTTTCTACGGAAATTGCGAAAATTAGGTATAATGTTTTAACTAAATGCACACAAACCCCTTGACTTTTACAGTGTTTTATGCTAAAATAGTTAAAACTGATTTTTTGAGGATTAGTAAATGGTTAAATTTTTGCCTTATACGTTAACTAAAAAGGACGTAATAGGAAATTTCAAAAATGATAAACAATACGAAAATTGGATAACGGGACAAGTCCGTTCTAAAAAAATCGTTAAGGTGCGTAACGGTTTATATGTTCACGTTGATGCTTCAGGATATCCGCTTACGACAAAGTTTGAGCTTGCTACAAAAATCGCTGAGGATGCTTTCGTGTGCTATCATTCTGCGTTTGAATATTTCGGCGTGGCTAATCAAGTGTTTAATACCGTAACGGTGGGCAGCAAAAAGCGCTTCAATGATTTTACTTTTGACGATATCGACTATGTTCGTAAACCAGCTAAGCGCGACGTTCAAATTATGAATATAATAACTGCTGCAGTTCGTGTAACGTCTCTTGAGCGTACGGTTATTGACTGCCTTGACGATATTGATGCAGGTGGTGGAATTGACGAAATCTTAAATGCGCTTGACCAAATACGTGTTTTGGACGAGAATAAACTGCTTGAAACGTTAAAAGCTTACAATTCGGTATTTTTATATCAAAAAGCGGGCTATGTTTTAGAACATTTCAAAGACAAATTTATGTTGACCGATTCGTTTTTTGAAGAGTGTAAAAGCAAACTAACCAATCAAATAAAATATTTTTTACAAGACGAGTATAAAGATATAGAATTTAATTCTAAGTGGAAACTTATGGCTCCTAAAAATCTTAAATCTCGGTTAAATGGGGGATATTAATGGAATTTTCAAGACAATACTTGACAATACTTGCCCAAGAATCTAACTTTATAAAAGATACTTTGGAAAAAGTTTTACGTCTTTCTGAAATCCTAAAATTTATAAATAGCGACGTTGTTTTTAAGGATAAACTTGCGCTTAAAGGCGGAACGGCAATCAACTTAACAGCAGTGGAGCTTCCGCGCCTATCGGTTGACATAGATTTAGATTTTACGGTAAACGTCGATAGGGAAGAATTGCCCGAAATTAAAGAGAAATTCAAAAAGCGTTTGACCGATTATATGTGGCAAGAAGGTTATTCTCTTGCAGATTCTCGTGACCATTTCGCTTTAACGTCGTTCTTATTTTATTACATTAACAACGCGGGGAACCGTGACAATATAAAGGTTGAAATCAATTTCTTGGATAGATGCCACGTTTTACCGCTTGAAAAGAAAAAGATTTTAACAAAGGGTATTGTGGAAGATTTTGAAGTATTAACGCATAATACTATTGAACTTTACGCAAGCAAAATCAACGCGCTTTTATCACGTGCTACGCCAAGAGATTTATACGACGTAAACGCTATGATAGAAAATAACGTTATAAGAGAAACTGAACTTTTAAGAAAATGTCTTATATTTTATAACGCTATCGGCGGTGATTATGATATTCAAAGCCTAGATTATAAAAACGTTGAAAGATTAGATTATAGGAAGTATAAAACGCAATTAAAACCCGTTATATCAAAAGATGATAAGTTTGATATAGAAAAGGCGAAAGAAAAGGTAATTGCCTACGTTAAAAATTTACTTGAGTTTACTGCCGGCGAAAAGGAATTTTTAGATAAGTTAAAAGGCAAAACCTACGCACCGGAACTGTTGTTTGATAATGAAACAATTATATCGAACATAGCTCATCACCCAGCAGCCTTATGGCGTATAAGAGAAAATAATAATTAGAAATTTGTGAAACATGACGGAAATTGTCATATTTACTATGCTAAAATCAAAACGATTTTAGCAAGAAATCAAGAGAAAGATACTTGGAGTATTAAAAATGATAAAGTTAGCGACGGTATTTAGTGGCATTGGGGCAATAGAAATGGCATTGAAATATCTAAATATACAGCATGAAATTATTTTTGCTTGTGATAATGGGGAAAGACTGCTTCCTTATACTAATGAAGATATTAGTGAAATGATTAAGGGTTTCTCCGATGAAGAAAAGAATGAAAAGATTAGAGAATTATATTCAATTACTGGAAAACCTAATTTAGTTAAAGCATCATATTGCGCAAATTATCAAATTTCTGATGAGAGGTGGTATGAAGATATTAGGTATTTAAATGCTAATTCATTCATGAATCAAGTAGATTTATTTGTTGGGGGGAGTCCGTGTCAATCTTTTTCATATAATGGAAAACAAGCTGGTCTCAACGATGTTCGTGGTACATTATTTTACGAATATGCAAGGGTGGTAAAAGAATGTCAACCCAAGGTATTTATATATGAGAATGTTAAAGGAATGTTGACTCATGAAAAAGGAAAGACATGGAAGGTTATTAAAGAAGTTTTTAATAGTCTTAATTATGATGTTTTTATAAAGAAAAATAATAATGGAGAAGAGAGCCCTATTATTAATGCTAAAGATTATGGGATTCCTCAAAGTAGAGAAAGACTATTTGTTTTAGGTTATAGAAAAGATTTAGGAATCAAGAATTTCGATTTTCCGAAAGAATTTGAATTAGAAAAGAGGGTTGAAGATTTTCTCAAAAGCAGTGTTGAAGCTAAATATTATTTAGGTAAAAAAGGTTTTGAGTTTGTAACAACACACCCAAGTAGAGCACAAGTTAGTGAGCCGATTATGCGTTGCCAAAAGGCAAATCAGCAATTCAATTGGAATGGGGATTTTATTTTTGAACCGATAGAAAAAGTCCAACAACGAGAAGATGTTCTCAAAAGAGCATACGTAGGAGAATGGAAAGGCAAACAAGGAGTGATACGCAAATTTACGCCAAGAGAATGTCTTAGATTAATGGGATTTAAGGATGACTTTATTATTTTACATAAGGATGAAATAATGTATCGTCAAGCTGGAAACTCAATTGTTGTAAATGTTCTAATGGAGTTAGTAAAATCTATAGAAAAAACAGGGGTGTGGACGAAAAAATGATAAAATTAGCCACGCTGTTTAGTGGCATAGGAGCCGTAGAACAAGCGCTAAATAGAATGAGAATACCATATGAAATCATTTTTGCATGTGATAATGGAGAAATAGAAATAAACATTGACGAACAAGATGTTAAAGACAAAGTTTTCTCTATGAAAACTAAAGAAGAAAAAAAGGATTTTATAGATGAATTATATGCTTCTATGACCAAAAAACAAAATCATGTAAAAAAAAGTTATCTTGCTAATTACGATATTAATGAAGATGATTTTCACTTAGATGTGAGATTTTTAGATGGGCGAGATTATGAGGGACAGGTAGATTTGCTTGTTGGAGGAAGCCCTTGTCAATCTTTCTCATCAGTTGGGTTTCAAGGTGGATTAGAAGATGCTAGAGGCACTTTATTTTATGAGTATGCAAGAATAATAAAAGAAGTAAAACCTAAGGTGATTATATATGAGAATGTTCGAGGTCTTACTACTCATGATAATGGCAAAACATGGGCTAAGATAAAAGACATTTTTATGAACACATTGCATTATAGAATTACTGAGCCACAGGTATTAAATGCTTCTGATTTTGGTATCCCACAAACTAGGAGAAGATTATTTGTGGTCGGAATTCGCGAAGATATAGACGTAAATGAGTTTGTTTATCCAAAGCCATTAGGTGTAGAAAATTTGAAGTACACAATGCAAGATTTTCTTGAAGATAATTGCGCTTTTGATGTGACCAAAGTGAATTTCTCTTTTGATATTAACGGAGATATCGTATTAAGAAAGGAAAAAGGACAACCCGACCCCAAGTATATTTTAACTCCAAAAGTAAGAGATTATGTTTTAACAGCGGGGACGAAGAATTTTAGGACCTCTACAAGTACGGATTTAAAAATTGCAAGAACATTGTTAAAGACGATGACGCAACATCATAGAGCAGGTGTAGACAATTACATTACTGTAGGGTATGACGATGAAGGTAAAAAGATTGTTAGAGGATTAACTGAAAGAGAATGTTTAAGATTGATGGGGTTCCCAGACACATTTAAGATAGTTGTTTCCACACAGCAAATGTTGAAGCAGGCAGGAAATTCAATTGTAGTAGATGTTATGATGGCTGTACTTAAGAGTATATTAAACACGGGAGTGTTTGAGGAGGTTATATGAAAATTACACGTATTGATGCATTCGAAATGAATCTTGAAGAATGTGCAGTAATGAAAAAGTACAAATTAGGTTCAACAAAAGGGATGGGTGAAAAAAGAATATATGTAGGACATGATGAAGCATTGCTAGATGACTTTTTTGATTTGGAAAATATAGAAAGTTTTTTCTTCTTAAAAAAGGATTTGCAAAAATATTTAGTTGATGCAAAAGAGGAATTTTTTAATCCAGTACAAGAATACAAGGAAAATATTAGTTTGTATTATGATGAAAATGTTTCTCTTACAAATGCTATAACAACTGATATGATAAAATTGCATTTTACAAAGAAATATGATTCGCAAAATAGATATTACTTAAATTTTGCACAAGATGGATATTCTTCTAAAAATTATGATTTGTTTAGAAGAATTGCCTTGCCTCGTGTAACAAAACTTTCTTTTGTAAAAGTAAAAGAGTTAAATACAAACAAATTATATATTTACATAAAGCCTTTCTTCTTTATTGATGAAGCAGAAAAGGAAGAAAAGCAAATAATAGAAGATTTAATGGCTGGAAATACAAGCAAAGTAATTGCTTATAGGAAGAAACAAGTACAGTTTAGAAGAGACTTATTTGACGAAATGCCTGCTTGTATAATCACCAAGGTTACTGAAGATAGAATATTAGAGGCTTGCCATATTAAACCATATAATGTTTGTGATGATGAAGAGAAGTATGATGTTGCTAATGGATTGGTTATGACACCAACATATCATAAGTTGTTTGATTTGGGGTTTATTTCTTTTGATGATAAAGGCTGCTTGTTAATTTCGCCATATTTATCAAACATGAATAAAAAGCGTTTATGTATTATAGATAATGCACAATACATGGTCCCTAAGAAATGTGCAAAATATCTTAGCTATCATAGAGAAAATATTTTTAATAAATTACCAGATGTAATATAAGGATAAAAATGAAAGTATGTAGTTTATTTAGCGGAATAGGTGGTATTGACCTTGGCTTTCAACAAGCTGGGTTTGATATTGTGTGGGCAAATGAGTTTGACCACGACGCTGCCACTACATACTGTGTAAATTTCGGCGATAAGCATTTAGTTGAGAAGGATATACGTCAAGTTAATCCTCACGACATTCCCGATTTTGATGTGCTTGTAGCGGGATTTCCTTGTCAGCCATTTTCTATTGTGGGGAGGAAAAAAGGATTTGATGACCCACGTGGTAATTTATTCTTCGAAATTGGTAGAATTATTGACGTAAAAAGACCACCAATTGTATTTCTTGAGAATGTTGCAAATCTTATGGAACACGATGATGGAAAAACCTTTTTGGTTATTTATAATACGCTTGCTCAGTTTGGTTATGCTGTTAAATATAAGGTGCTGGATTCACAAGAATACGGAAATGTACCACAGCAAAGAAAACGTATTTTTATAGTTGCTTTTTTAGACTACGACCAATGTGCAAGATTTAATTTCCCGGAGCCTATTGAAAGAACAGTTCAACTAAACAATATTTTAGATAGGACAGTTAAGCACGATGATATTTATTACTATAATGCGAGTTCGTTTTATTATGACGAAATGCTCAAAACGGTAACGGACAAGCGTGCATTATATAAAATAAACGACCATGGCGTATCGCCAAGAAAACATTTTGTTTGTCCAACATTAACGGCAAATATGGGAACATATCCCGATAGAGTGCCAATAATCAAAGATGACTATGGTATTAGAAAAATAACGCCATTAGAATGCTTGGCGTTACAAGGTTTTCCTAAAGACTTTATTTTTAAGGGAATATCATTAAACAGCGCATATAAACAATGTGGCAACAGTGTAGTCGTGCCAGTTATAAGAAGAATCGCAGAAAAGATTAAAGACACTTTATTTAATTGATGAGGTTGCTTAATGATTACGAAAGAAATTGTTGAACAGTTAAATTTACCAATAGAGGACTATTATATTTGCTATTTTGACATTTTAGGCTATAAAGCTTTTTTTGAAAATGACCAAAATGAGCATAAAAAGTTTTTGGCTGAGATTTTATTTGCGATTGGAGATGTGGAGTCTGAAATAAGGAAGAAAAAACCCAAATTAAAGGTTGAAATAAGAACTTTTTCCGATAATTTTTTATTGTTTTTTAAAAAGGAAGATAAACATCAACTATTTTGCTTAAAAGCATTATGCGAAATTGTACAAAAAATCCAAGTGAGACTTTTGATGAATTTTGGGATGCTCGTGCGAGGAGGTATAACAGTAGGTGAATTCTTTGCCAATGAAAATATAGTGTTTGGGGAAGGTCTTATAAAAGCAGTTGTGTTAGAAGAAAAAATAGCAAAGAACCCACGTGTGGTGATAGATAAGGAAGTATTTGAGGAAGAATTAGATGAATTGCTTGATTCAAAATTAATTATTAAAGATAATGATGAATGTTACTTTGTAAATTATTTAGGTAATGATGGATTTCTATTATTAACAAAAGGTAAATGTGAAGCTTTGATAAATAAATATGGTAAATATCACTATTTGGTAAAGGATGAAAGCAAAATAATTCTAACAGAGAGAACTATAACTAAATATATTTGGTTATTAATATATTTTAATTCACAATGTGAAAATTTAAATAGAAAAGAGTTGAAAATTGATTATCATTTAAAATTAAATGAGAGAATACTAAAACTTGAAGTTTTTGTGGGTAAAAATTAAAAAGGACTAGCGATGGAAAAAACTTTAGAAAAAGTAATTACTAACAACGATAATGGACTATTTTTATTGGATCCTCCTACGGGTTTTGGAAAGACTACTGTAGTAGTTGACTTAATTCGTAGATTTCTAAATGGGGACTCTTTATTTTCTAATGTTAAAAGAATCTTTTTTGTAACGAATTTAATAACCAATTTGCCATGTCAAGATTTGTTAAATAGTCTTGATGAAGAGCATAAAAAATTGTGCTTTCAAGCAAAAGCCACTATAGATTATGTTTTGGAAAACTTTTTTAAAGTAAATATTACTGAAGCGGAAGTAAAAAATAGCAAAGAGTATAAAACCTTAAAAAAAGAAATCGATATATATTATAACACAAAGGACGCTATAAATTCTAATCCTAATAATTCGGGCTTAAAAGATAGTTTGAATATCTTAAAGCAAAAAATTGCGACTGATTCAGAACCTGCATTTAGACAATTTATAAAAAATAAATTTTTTCACAACAAGTCTATAATCGATAGGAAGAATTTTATGCGTGACAATCGGTGGTTTATAGATTTATATCCAATTTGCGATATTGAAGATTATAAAGTAATTTTCCTTACCACGCAAAAATTCATATCGCCAATTGACACGTTTCGTAGAGTGCCTTTTTATGCATATAATGATAAAATTACGGAAGAATCAATTGTTTTTATAGATGAGTTTGATTCAACTAAGGCTGTAGTTTTAGACCAAATTATTGAGGACGGATTAAAGAATAAAATCGACATTGTTTCATTGTTTGTGGATTTGCACTTTGCTCTCCAAAATTTTACTATACCTAAAAAATTATTACAAACATCCGAATATCATAAGAAAAAGGTTGAAAGCGGGGAATGGCATGAAACGCAATGGCATTTTGATGCTTGGAGGGAAGAATTTAAGAAAAAATATGAAGAACATAATATAAACTATTTGATTAAAAGCGTTGATTTTAAATATGACAAAGCATTTTTATTTGATGATGGAAAATATTTTAACGTTGTAAAAGATAGCTCTAAAAAGTTTATTTACGCAAACGTAGATTCTAGAGAAGATATTTTATCTCTTAAAGGGATGGAATACTCGAGTGGTAATAAGCCTATAAATAAAATAATATGGGATTTAGAATATTGTATAGATGGTTTTACTAAGGCTTTATTTTACGTTTATAACAACTATTTATATTATAAAAATGAAAATAAAAAACCAAATGAAACTAAATATACGGTTGAAGAAGCCATATATACGGTTTTGGATGCGCTTAATTTGAATGAAGAGCAAAAAGAATATTTGTTTACGAAAATTCAAAAAGGGGATTACGTTTTTGAAAAAATCGACAAAGATTCTAACATGCGTAAAGGGTTCAATTTTACTGAAATAGAAGATAGCGATTATCATGATATGAAGTCTGTGGTAAGGAACTATAATTTTTCAACAACGCCTGAGGATGTAATTCTCAAAATGACAGAACACTCACTAGTTGTTGGTATATCAGCAACAGCTAAAGTAGATACTTGCATTGGTAATTATGATAAAAAATATTTAGAGTCTAAATTAAAGGATAAGAATATAACGTCCACGCAAGAAGATGAAGAAAGGGTGGGTGAAAAATTTAAGAAAACGATAAGTGCATTAGACGGCAAATACCAAATACATACAAATATTATAGATGATTTTAATGTTTTTTCAGATAAAGAGAAATGCGCTATATATATTAATGAGCTATTCACGGATACCATTAAAGAAAAATATATTGCAATATTAGAAGAAGCAAAAACTAAAAGTTACTATTTTTTAATAGAACTTAAATTGGCATATTTATATAAACAAATATGCGAAAATGAGATATATTCTTTTATTGCTTTTGAAAATCGTTTTCCTAAGTCGGGAGAAGATTTTGATTTAGATAGACTCTTAGCCTTATTTGAGGATTTGCGCAATCAAAACAATTATTCTAAAATCATTTTTGAAGTTATTAATTCTCAAGATTTCGACGAAAAGTTAAATAATGTTAGAGAACACCTTTCGCAAGGGGAGAAGGTGTTTGTTTTAACAACTTATCAAACGGTTGGTTCAGGCAAAAATATTCAATATAAGATTCCGGAAATGTTAGAACATACAGTTGTTCGCACAGAGAATGATACTAGAGGGACAAAAGACTTTGAAGCAATATATTTGGCAACCCCAACAAATTTATTACAGATATTGCGATATGATAGTGAAGATAAATATACGGACTTAGCTAAATATCTTTTCCATCAAGAGTATTTGTATAAAAACGACCATATTTCATATCCTCATATGAAATACAATATAGCTAACGGTTTTAGACAAGCCTTTTTTGGGGAAAGTAATTCGTTTTATCCTAAAAACGGTGATTTATATGCTCATACTTTAAAAATAATAATTCAAGCAATAGGGAGAATTTGCCGTTGTCGAAATAAAAACAAAAATATCTATATTTTTTCCGATAAAGAAGTTGTTGAAAGAATTCAACGTATTGAAAATAGTAAATTGCCAAAGCTCTTGAATGAAGAGTTTAGAGCATTGCTAAAAACAAATGTTTCATCGGCTATAAACGTTGATAGAATTCAAGAATATTCTAGACAAAGCAAGAGCGCCTTTTACGCTATTAGAGGTAAGGCTTGGACTGTTAGAAATTCTAAACAGGCTGTGTTAGAGTGGCAAGAAATTCGTGATTTTGTATTAAAGAATCCAACAACGGATAATCCAGGTAAATTTAAGTGGTTATATTTTGAATTTGACGATAGATGTAAGGGGTATTCTTATTCTCATGATGCGAAATATGACATTGTTGATATGAGAATCGATACAACCTATAATATGAATCAAGTTTCTGAGTATGCATGTGATTTGCCTATAATTCTTTCTATAAAATCTATTAAAGAAATGTTTGATGAAAATGGGTACGCTACAAAATTTAAGCGGGCTCGTTACGTTTTGAATCCATCAGCCTTTAAACAAGTATATCTTGGAGCATTGGGTGAAGTTGTCGGGAAACATATATTTGAAGAACAGTTAGGATGGGATTTAAAAGATTTGGATGATTATTCCAAATATGAGTTATTCGATTACAAGTTAAATAATTTATATTTTGACTTTAAACATTGGGACAAGTTTATGGTTGATAATGATGAATATGTTAGTAAAGTACAGAGAAAATTATCTAGAGTAAAGGGAGATAAGGCAATAGTTGTAAATTTGATAAAAAGAACAAATGCAACCACAAGAGATAGTATTAACGAAACAGTTATTCAAGTCCCTTATTTGATTGATGCGGATAGTGGAAGTATTAATGA
Organism: uncultured Clostridia bacterium; assembly: GCA_937880755.1. Lineage (GTDB taxonomy): Bacteria > Bacillota > Clostridia > Christensenellales > UBA3700 > HGM11368. The sequence continues at coordinate 7,604 of CALGRX010000009.1, read as the reverse complement.
GAACATAATGGATTTGATAGGTGAGTATTGTTAAAGAATTTACGAAATATATAGCCGACTCTATCAATTCCTTATTCTATTAAAAACCAGAATAGAGGGCGGTTTAATACGAGATTGATTCCCTGCGAGAGTGAAAATAAATGTGTATTTTTAAAAAATCGCGTTAGAATAGAAATAGAATAGGCATATTACGAATTTTATTTCACGTTACAAAAATCTCGTGTAAAGACGAAAAATATGCTTTGATAAAACGAATAATATGTTCGCAAAATCAAATAAAAAATTAAGCGTTGATTCTATGGCTTACCTCCTAAGGGCTAGTTGTGGGTTCGATTCCCGCTGGGGGTGCCAAAAGGACTACTATTTGTTTGAATAGTGGTCTTTTTTTATAATAACATTCTTTTTTGACGGGTGTTGAGTGTGGGAAATTTTCATTACAATAAGCACACGCCTCGGTGCTAAAAGGGTTGAAATCTAATAATGAAGCATATAGGAATTTGTTTTATATATTTACCGCAAGAGAAGTATTATTCGTTAATTTTTTTGATAAACGGCATTTTTGGGTGTGTTATATGCTTGATTATCTTTTTCATCGCTCTGCTTGGAAAGAAAAAATTGCATTCAAAGGCGGTACAAGTGTGTCCAAAGCCTACGGACTCATCGAGTGGTTTTCGGAAATACCAACTCTCTGTGAGAACTCAACTTTTGTAAGTTTTTGTTCTTAGATGATTTTATTCAACCTATCGGCAAGCGTCATAATATTAACCTCCGTTTTCTTGTTTTAGCAGGGTTGCATAGCGGAGCATTTGCTTTCTGGAAGAAACATTGAGTTTCCCTAAAATATTGTGATTATGGTATTTAAGAGTACTTTCTTGTATCCCCAATTGTCCCATAATCTCTTTTGCGGTTTTTCCTGACATGTACAACTCAAAAATGATCTTTTCGGTTTTTGTGAGAGATTTAATACCGTCCTTGAACGCCTCAAAGTCATCGGAATCAACTTCACTCCTACGAGAATATGCAAGGCGGTCTATCTCGGCTTTTTTGCTTTCAAGAGCATCTGCATTTTCATCGCGTTCACGACGCAGGTTTTCTTTTTCCTCATCGTTCAATCTGTCTTGTTCGGCAAGGAAAACGAAAAGGTCGTCGATCTCCACGAAAGTGGACGTTGCGTCTCGGTGTTCTTGCTTGCGAATCTGATCAAGCCCTTTCAAAAGTGGCGAAAGAAAACGTCTGCTGAAAAAGACACAAAAGGTTACGGTAGCGAAAACCAAAAGAAATAGAAGCAACACAAGTGAAATTATATCATTTGCAACCATTCTATCATACTCCGTTTTAGGTATCATAGCGGTAAGGACATAGTCGCTATGAGAACAGAGTATTATATCCCTTGTCATTCCAACGTATGAGGACGGGCCATTCAAACGCACAAGCCCGTTGCCGATATTGTCAGTCGTCAAATCGCCTTCCGGGGCAAGATAATAGCCACCGAGAACACCTGCGGAAAAACCTGTTGACGTGTCGAGCTTTCCGTCCTGCTTTTTGGTAAGCATACAAGTCAAATACGTAAACTGTGTAGGTTGGGCAAAACGTGTTTTGAAATAATTTTCACATATTTCAAAACCGCAAAGACCATACACCGTTCCTTCTGAGCTTATTAGAGGTACAATAATGTGCATTCCGCGCTCTGATGTTCCTGTCAAAGTCACCACATCGGTAATATAGCAGGATTTTTCAAGCGGAAGTGCGGCTTCTGACATATATTTGTCGTAACACGGTATTAGAGCGGTGTTGAACTCAAGTCTCCATTTTCTGTGAGGCATTATATTGTTTGATTTTCCGAGTTCGGCAATACCTCGGAATAAAAGTACGGTTTCGTCCGTTTCATCAAGCGTTCCTCGTTGGAAATACAAACCCGTTCTTGATGTAGCCGCTCCCTCTAAAGATGAATTTACAGTCGCATCAAGAATAATGAAAGCACCTGAACAATCGGTTTTCAAAAGTTCATCGTACAAGGTATCGAAAATAGCACCTTGAACACCGCTTATGTGTGCGGGCGAATCGTTCAAATCAACAAAGGAAATTTCGTTGAGTTTCAAATACCGTTCTACCTGTTGTGTGGTATTACGTGAAAGTGCGATACCCATCATTGCCAAGTCCTCATATTGTTCATCAATCTGCCGTTCATATACATCAAGTTGAAACGATAGATTGTCCGAAACCTTTTTTCCTGTCGTTGAGAAGTGACCGAGAAAAAATAAGCCTACCGCAAGAAATAGCAAAAGAATCAAAGCAAGCGCAAGCATATACAAGAATAGCCTACGGCGCATCGGTGTTTTTTTATTTTTGATTTCAGACAGAATGCTCATAACTATTTACCTTATTCAATAGCCGCAAAAGTAGTCCATATTTCCGTTGCAATATTCTCGTAGTTTGCTCCGTTTGCATATTTTGCAGGAAGATCGTTTTGTAAGGTGCGAAGCGAAGCGTACAGAGCGTTTACCTTTGCGTAATAGCTATCAAAAGAAGGCTCGGGAGCAAACGTACAGGTTTGTTTTGTTTCGCTAAGCGTGGCATATAGATTTGCGTAGGACGGTTTGGTAAATTCGTGATTTTGGATTTTATCAAACGCACCATAGTGAACGGGCATATAACCCGTAGAAACGACAAAATCGAAATTACGTTGAGCCTCGGTAAACCACTGAACAAATAAGGCAGCTGCCTCTGCCTTTTGTTCCGTGCTCTTATAGGCGCAAAGACCTACACCTGCCAACGTTGCATAATTCGTGCCAACCCCTGCTTGAGGAATGGGACAAACCTGCAAATTCATTGGTTCTGCAGTGTTGTCGGGATAGGTTATTGTATCGTTATAATAAAGAACCGAAGCAGATGAGCCGATACCTGCTATGGTCTCGCCTGTCATTACCTGTGTATTTGAATAAAGATCGGCAATTACGATATGTCCCTTAGCAATCGAATCTGCGAACTCCATATAAGAAGCCTTCAAAAGCTCGTTATTAAAATCATACCAACCGTTTTCGGTGTAGAAGCTTTCTGCCGATACTCCTTTTGACATTGCATTAAGCTCCACGCAACGGAGTAGATAGTCAATAGCGCAGAATGGCTTTCCGCCCGACCAAGCGTAGTATTTTTCTGCAACAGCGAAAAAGCCCTCCCAAGTGGAAAGCTCGTCGTAGGAAACACCGGTGTCAGCACTGAAGCGTTCAAAGACACCGCCGGCGACGTACAAGAGATGTGTAGACTTGGATACCGGAAAAACGCAAAGCGCATCACCAACGTATCCGTCGGCAATAAAGTCATCTACATACACCGAAAGTTCCTCAGAAGTAAACATATCTTTCCAATCTATCAAATTTTCAGCACCGAGTAAGGCAGCGTTATTGTTGTGACAGAAGAACAAATCAGGCATATCGGGTGTGCCCGGTTTGCCAGCTTGCGCCTCAACGAGCTTATTGCCGATTTGCGAGGCATTGGACATCATTGTTACGTTGATAATAATGCCTTTTTCTTTGCCGACAGTTCGGTTAAATTCCTCTATGTATTTGTTCATAGGCGAATCAGCCTGCTCCCCATATACGTGCCACATTGTCAGTGTGACCGGCTCATTAGGATCAAGCAGGGTTTCATTATTATTGCAAGCGACCAAACCGCAAAGAGAAAGTGCGAGTACGAGCAGAATCGAAAAAATTTTTTTCATAGTAATACCTCCTTGGCGGTTTAACCGTCTTTCTCAACCCTTTTCCCCACCTTTTATTTGAATAAAGGTAAAAATCAAGAAAAAAATCTAAAATTTTTTCAATTTTCCCCACCTTTCAGGGGGTTGGGTGGGGGACGAAAAATTGAGAATAAATTATAATATGTGTGTAGAATGCAAGATGGGCATAACATTCTGCCGCTTTTGAGAAAGCGACCGGGCAGCCCTTGCTTCTTTCGGGCGGAGGTTCCCGAGCAAAGCGTATGTGCTATTGTTGGCGCAATAGCACATACCGCCTACGAATAATATTATAACATAAATACTTGATTAGGTCAAGGTTGAATGTCCTTGTTTAATAAAACTAAAACTAAATGTGGTGAATTGCTATCGAATAAAACTTTGTATGATGATTATAAAGGAAGGCACGTATACTGCAAAAACTGCGACAACGTTTAGGCAAAAGATGCTCGGTTTGTCCTCAATGCAGACATCGCATAGAAAAATTAATAGTTGAATGAAAAAGGAGAAAACAATGAAAACAAAATCGAGAAATTATTTAATTACGTCTTTAACGGTGATTGTAATTATGGTTGCGATATTGTTTGGCGTAGTTGCAATCAGTCCTATTACGGCTTATGCGGCAAGCTCTGTAAGAGTGGATTTTTGCTTGACAAACGGCGCATTAGAAAATAACGTGTTCTTTGAGAATGATTCAAGCAAATACTTTATATCACAACAAACAAAAGTCGACGGCACGCTTACGTCGCTTGAAGAACTTTATCGTACCGACAACCTTGATTTAGAGTTTGACGGTTGGTACACCGAAAAAGGAGAGAAAGTTTCGTTAGAAACGGTATTTACGGAATATACAGTTCTTTATGACCGTTGGAAACCTACTACGCTTACTGACGAAGAAATAATTTCTACATTGGAAATAGGTACTCCTTTGTTGGAAGTCGGACAAACTGCGGGAACTTTTGATACGAGTAGCATTTTATTGACGGATAATAGGCTTTCCGTTCAAAGTGTTTCCGTTTACGAAGGCTTAAACGCTTATAGAACAAATAAGTTGGACGATAGCGACGTTTTAGAAGCTGGCAAATCTTATTCTTTAAGAATAGAATTACATACGAAAAGCGGCGAACTTATCGACGACCAACTTATGAGCCATTCTACTGCTACTTACGGTTTGGTTGCAAATATGGTATATTCGCACGATAATAGCGGTATATTTACGACGCAATGGACGAATAGAGAAAACAAAATTCAAGTTATAATCAACTATGATTACGAAAACTACTATTTTACGTCCGATTTGGTAGATAAAATAGTAGAAAACGGACAATCACCACAGTACACGATTTACGTCAGCAACAATGCGAGCATCAAGGGTATGGAATTGTTCGTAGCAAACGCAAACGATACTTGGGCAAGTCTTGGCGCGGTTACAGGACAATTTAACGTTCCTGCAAACAGCAACGTTGTAAAACAATATCGTGTGGAAGTTACATATCAAAACGGATTTGTTATTAGTAGTAATACGTTCAAAGTAGATTGGTATGATCCCAATGCGCCTAAATTTATTACGCAACCAACGGACTATGACGTGGCGTACGGAACGAACGTCCTTGTTACTTGGGGTTTGAACTGCGACGTATCGGCTATTTATCTTGAAAAATTTGACGGGGAAAATTATTCGCAATATCAAAATGCAACACCTACGGGTGCAACCGTAAACGCTTTTATAGAAAGTGGTACTTATACGTTTAGAGTTCACGCAATTAAAGACGGCGGCGATATTTATTCCGAAGATTTTACGATTACTTGGCGTGAAAAATTTGTGTTTACTACTCAACCGCAAAGCGTAAGTGTAACTACGGGTGAATCAGCCATTGTTACATGGGAAACGAATTTGCTCCAAACACCTTTACAAACGTTAGTAGCTTTCCAATTACAAACGGATAATGGTGGTGATTGGCATCGTGCTGCAAACTTGGCAGAAAATGCCACGAGTTATGATTTTGGCGTAAGCAATTTTGCGTATGCTCAAAATTATAGGCTTATGGCAAACTATGACGGTGTACTTTATTACAGCGACGTGTTTACTATTGAATATATCGCAGGTGTATTTACGTCCAAACCCGAAAGTACAATAAATGCAATGGTCGGCAAAGATTGTCTTGTAGAGTGGGACTTCAACCTTGACGTTGAGTATTATGATATTAAAGTATATGAAAGCAACGACTTTGTTCCGTTTGCAACGACGGATAAGCCTGAATATAATTTTACCGCAAGCGAAGTTGGAGAAAAACAATTCTTCATTCAAGCCTATAATGCTAACGATCAAATAATCGGCGAAGATTATTTAATGTTTAGAATCAATTGGACGGAACAACAAATCGTTTATCTCGTGTCCTTTAATGCAAACGACGGCACGGGTACTATGCAACCCGTTGAACAAATTGCAGGTAGTCAATATACGTTGCCCGCTTGTACGTTTACCGCACCTGACGGGAAGAAATTTAAGGCTTGGAGCGTCAACGACGTTGAAAAGAACGTTGGCGATAAGATAACCATAAATGCAAACACCGTTGTAAAAGCAATTTGGGAAGATAACGTATATCTAGTTATTTATCAACCCGGTGAAGCAAGTGGTAACAATGAAATTTATGAATATGAAGTAAATGACATAATTACATTTTTAGATTGCGAAGTATTAGGTTATATACGTGAAGGATTTGAATTTGATTATTGGTCAATTCGTATTTTAGGTGATAATTTAACGGAAGTTGCACAAAAGCGCGCCAGCGAAACTTACACGCTTACCACAAACATTATTGCGGTTGCTATGTGGAAAGAAGTAACGGCAGTTCCGACTGGAATTACTGCTACTTACTCAGGCACAATACTTGCAGGAAATAAAATCAATCCAAGCAGTATTTTAATTACGTTAAATTACTCTAATTCTTTAAACGAGCCTGTAAATGCAGGAATAGTCGAGTATTGGTATAATGGTAGTCAAATTCAAGACCCGATTAACTACGTGTTTGGTGTTGAATTGATAGGCAACTTAAATATTACCGTTAAATATCAAGGTTTTGAAACGACAATGGCGGTTCAAGTTGTTGGTTATGAAATTATTTTCAATGCCAACACGGGTAGCGGAACAATGGAAAGCGTAGAATACGTTGGTGCATACACCTTGCCTGCTTGTGCATTTACCGCACCTGACGGAAAGCAATTCAAAGGTTGGTCTACTTCTGCAAACGGTGAAGTGATAAATGAAACAACGTATAATGTAACTGAACCTGTTACACTTTATGCTATTTGGGAAAATATTCCTGTTGTAAAGTATGACGTTACTTTCAACGCAAACGGCGGTACGGGAACTATGAGTCCTGTTGAGTATGCAGGTACTTACACCTTGCCTACTTGTATGTTTACCGCACCTGACGGCAAACAATTCAAAGGCTGGTCTACTTCTGCAAGTGGCGAAGTAATTGACGCAACGACTTATAACGTAACAGCTAACGTAGAATTGTTTGCAATTTGGGAAGATATTCCGCACAACCACGACTACGGCACGACTTGGAAAGCCGATGAAAACAATCATTGGAACGAATGTTCTTGCGGAGATAAGGCTAACGTAGGCGCGCACGAAGATAACGACAACGACGGCAAGTGTGATACTTGTGAGTATGCAATGGGCAATGCCGACAATCCGGACGGAGATATAGAACCTAAAAAGACCGGACTTTCCGGTGGAGCTATCGCCGGTATTGCCGTCGGTTCGGTAGCAGTAGCGGGTTTGGGAGGTTTTTCTCTCTTCTGGTTCGTTATCAAGAAAAAGAAATTTGCCGACCTAATTGCATTGTTCAAGAAGAAATAA
>CALGRX010000008.1 GCA_937880755.1 uncultured Clostridia bacterium | reverse complement strand
TTCATTCAGGACAATTTGACTATTCAAATTATAAAAGCATTTTTCTGCCTTTCGTTGTGTCTATTGTAGCATAAGTCAGCGAGAATATCAACGGCACGAAAAAATAGCACTTAAACATTTCATATTGAAGAACTGAGTCAAGCTAAATTATGAGTTTGGCTCTTTTTATAAAATAATATGTAAATATCGCGTTTTTGCAACGTTGATAATAACATTTATATGAAAATCATATAGCTATTAATAAGACAATTTACGCAACGTATAAAATTTTTATATCCCCTTTTCTCCGCCGGGCACGCCAAACTCCCACTCTTTCGCTTCTCCGACAAAAGTACGTTAATTTTTTAACTAATTTGTAAACAACTATTGCAATAACTAAAAAAGGTGTTATAATAGTATTGGCAGGAAAATATTGCTGCGATAAATTAGATAATATAGGAGGATTTAGTTATGGCAAGATTTACGTTACCGAGAGACATCTATCACGGTAAAGGTGCTTTGGAGGCTCTTAAGACCTTTAAGGGCACGAGAGCAATGGTGTGCGTAGGCGGTGGCTCTATGAAGAAGTTTGGTTTCCTTGACAGAGCCGTTGCTTATCTACAAGAAGCAGGAATGGAAGTAAAACTTTTTGAAGGCATCGAGCCCGATCCTTCCGTTGAAACCGTTATGAAGGGCGCGCAAGCGATGCTTGATTTCGGTCCCGACTGGATAGTGGCTATCGGCGGCGGTTCACCTATCGATGCGGCTAAGGCTATGTGGATTAAGTACGAATATCCTGAGTGTACTTTTGAGGATATGTGCAAAATATTCGGTATTCCTGAACTTAGAAAGAAGGCGCACTTCTGCGCGATTTCTTCCACTTCGGGTACGGCAACCGAGGTTACGGCATTCTCAATTATTACCGATTACGCCAAGGGCATCAAATACCCTATCGCCGACTTCGAGATTACGCCTGACGTGGCAATCGTAGACCCTGAACTTGCAGAGACTATGCCTAAGAAACTCGTTGCTCATACGGGTATGGACGCAATGACCCACGCCGTTGAAGCGTACGTTTCTACGGCAAACTGTGACTACACCGACCCGCTTGCTATACACGCAATCGAGATGATTCAAAACAATCTCGTTGCTTCATACAACGGAGATATGGCTGCAAGAGACAGAATGCACAACGCACAATGCCTTGCAGGTATGTCCTTCTCCAACGCGCTTTTGGGTATCGTTCACTCAATGGCTCACAAGACGGGTGCTGCTTTCGCCGACTACGGCGCGCACATTATCCACGGCGCAGCCAACGCTATGTATCTGCCTAAGGTCATCGCATTCAACGCTAAGAACCTCGTTGCAAGAAAGCGTTACGGCGTAATTGCGGACTATATGGGTATTTGCAAAAAGAGCGCAAGCGATAGCGAAAAGGTTAAGGCTCTTATCGCATACCTCCGCAAGATGAACGACGACCTCAACATCCCTCATTGCATCAAGAACTACGGCGCAGACAGCTACCCTTGCGAGCAAGGCTTCGTACCTGAGGACGTATTCCTCGAGAGACTCCCGGAGATTGCCAAGAACGCAATCGGCGACGCTTGCACGGGCTCTAACCCACGCCATCCTTCCCAAAGAGAGATGGAAGAACTGCTCAAGTGCTGCTACTACGACACCGAAGTAGACTTCTAATATTAAAATATAAATGCGTAGGTATCCACATTGATAAGTCAATGTGGATACTTCTTTTTGCGATTTTGGCAACGAGTCGTTGAGCCTTTTTGACGTCATAACAAAAGCAAGTGCTAAAAACCCTTGTTTTTTATAATTCTTTTACACAAACGCAAAAACTTTGTCCGTTATTAAATTTGACAACTAAACCTTTTTCGTCGGCGGTGAAGAACCCCACGTAATACTCTTGCATAAAACGTTTGATATCACAAAGCAAGTCGTTTTCATCACAAATCCAATTAGGCTTGTCCAAATCAGTATCTAAAACACAAGTATGTTTTATTGTCTTTATTTTTTTCATTTTTGCCTCCAAATTTTTGTTGTTAAATAACTTTGTCCCTATTATACCCTCTCTATTGCGGAATGGCAAGATTTTTGTCCGTATCTTAGAGGATAATTGAGGTGAAAACAGTGCTATTTTTAGCAAATTTTGTCGAATTTTGGACAATGATATGGATCTGAAGATTTTTGCGGAAAGACTAACAGAATTGATATTTGACAGCAAGAAGACTGCTCGTGACGTTGCCAAACAGGCGGGCATTGGAAAAACTACGATTTACGAATATCTCTCAGGCAATAAGATGCCGACTCTTGGCAATTTGATTAAGCTTGCCGATTATTTCAACTGCTCCACCGACTACCTCTTGGGACTAGAAGAAGAGTCTATCGATAAGGCTTTTCTTCAAAGCCCTCCTTTCCACGAACAGTTTGAGTCAATGCTCGATTACTTTGACATATCTCGCTATAAGCTAGAAAAGATGACGGGCATAGCCGAATCGGTGCTCTACTATTGGGCAAAAGGACAAAAGACGCCTACCGTCGAGAGCCTAGTATCGGTATGTGAAAAACTTAATTGTAGGTTGGACTTCTTCCTCGGCAGGTCAAACGAACAATAATTTAGCCCCGAATATTCGGGGCTGATTTGTTTGAACAAAAACATAAAAATGTTGCACGTAGTTTGACAATACACTTTTATTTGTATTATTCTTCGGTGGTTGTAGCGGTGATCTCTTGACTTTCGGTGGTTGGCTCGGCTTCGCCCACTTGGTTGCTTGCCGTCGCGTCCTTTGGAGCGACTTGTCCCGGGTGATTTTGCTCATACGTATTGAGTTCCGGCTTGTTCTTAGGATAGTGCGACTTGCCAAAGTTGTTGTAGGTGATGACTTTGTGCACCGGAAGCTCCTGCGCAAGGCGAGTGATTTCTTCCTTTAGATAGGTATTGATTGTATTGTGTTGCTCGTCTATCGGAACGTTGGGGTCGTACGCAATCGGCTTGCCGAACACCACCTTTTGCAGCCTGGCGGCGTTGTACATAGGCACGAACTTGAGTATCTTTTTGTATCTATTATAGTACATCTTGGCAAGGTCGATATAGTTGCTCTCAAAGTCGTTGACTATATGATTGTACTCGTCGTTACACTCGGGGAAGATGATGATATTGTAGCCTTCGTTTAGGCACTTGATAGTCGTCTTACAAGTGGTAAAGATGCGGTGATCTCTATATAGATGTATTACGTCGGCGCAAGAAAACAGTCGCTCTGCGAGCGGGGCGAGCATATGCGCAGCTATATTGTAAAACCACCTTACGCTCTTAGGCTTATACGGCCAAAAGTCCTTCATGGCATAGGCGGGGAATTCTTTGCGATTAGCAACTTCGCCCACCATCCACGTCAAGTGTTTGAGAGGAAAATACAGCTCCGCTACCAAAGGTCCGTTCATTTGAGCGTGGTTGCCTACGTAGATAGCGGTTTCTTCGGGCACGTTCTCCATACCCAAAAACTCTCTCTTTGCATACAACGATTTGACCACCTTGTACAAAAACTTGTAGGAAAAGGTCTTTTTCTTAGGTTGGTATGGTTGATTATCTTTTTCTTTTTTGTCAACTTCAACTTTTTTCACAAATTCACCCCTCGTTACACTCCAACAATATTTTATAAATTTCTAAAACTTTTGTCAATGCAAATTAAGCTTGCGCTACTTCTTTTTCTTTAGCTTCTTGCTCTACGGCTTTGCCGTCCACGTAAGGCACCGTCTCCCCTTTGGCTACCGCCTCGAAGTCGTCCACTATCTCTTGTGAAGGCTTGGCTGTGAGCAAAGATACGACTACTATACATATACTTGAGAAGATGAATGCAGGCAAGAGCTCGTATATTCCCCACACTCCGCCGAGTGGTCTGAGGACGAGCTTCCACAAAAATACCATGCCTGCTCCGCCAACCATACCTGCGATTGCACCCGGTCTGTTGATACGCTTCCAAAAGAGCGAAAAGAGCACGAGCGGTCCGAAGGTTGCGCCAAAGCCTGCCCAAGCAAAGGATACGATCGTAAATATTACGCTGTCTTTGTCAAGCGCAATTAGTATGGCAATGAGTACGATTGCAAGCAAGGTGATACGCGTTGCCCACATAACTTGCTTGTCCGTAGCGTTCTTCTTGGCAACACCGTGGAAAATGTTTTTGCCAAATGCCGAAGCCGCTATAAGCAAATAGGAGTCGGATGAAGAAATCGTTGCCGCCAATATGCCCGCCATTACCACACCGGCAATAATCGGTGGCAAGAAAGAGGTGGACAAAGTGATAAATATGTTCTCGGCGCTCGAGCCCGTAAGGTGCGAGGTGGGGAAAAGCTGTCTGCCTACGATACCGATAAACACCGCAACTAGCAAGGATATTACTACCCATACCATTGCTATCCTTCTCGATGGCTTGAGCTCCTTCTCCGACCTGATTGCCATAAATCTAAGCAAGACTTGTGGCATACCGAAATATCCCAAGCCCCAAGCAAGCGTAGATATTACGGTAAGGAAACCGTAAGCGCCTGCCTCGCCAAAGACGGGCTTGCCCGCCTCGACAAGTTGTTCTCCGTTATCTCCGACGACAGGGCTGGCTATGTGGAAAAACTCCAAAAAGCCGGGAATTTGTCTTGCGTTTTCGATAACTTGTCCGATACCGCCCGCCTTGATCGTGCACAAGATTATCATACTTGTAAGGGCAACTATCATAACTATCGCTTGCATAAAGTCCGACGCGCTCTCTGCCAAAAATCCGCCGAGCAAAGTATAGGCAAGCACGAATATCGCACCCAAAATCATCATTTTTTTGTAGTCAAGACCAAAAAGCGTAGAAAAAAGCTTGCCACACGTAACGAAACAGCTTGCCGCATATACCGTAAAGAATATCAATATAAACAGCGCCGAAAGCGTCATAATAATCTTTTTGTTTTCTCTAAAACGATTGGAGAAAAACTCGGGCAAGGTGATTGCGTTGTTGGCTCTGATACTGTACCTACGCAGTCTCTTGGACACCAAAAGCCAGTTGACGTAAGTACCTATGGCAAGTCCTATTGCCGTCCATATCGCGTCGGCAAGTCCGCACCAATAAGCAACGCCCGGCAGTCCCATAAGCAACCATCCGCTCATATCCGAGGCTTCTGCACTCATTGCGGTCACCCACGGACCGAGGCTTCTGCCTCCCAAAAGATAGTTGTCGGTGCTGTTGTTGGCACGACGTGCAAACACGATACCGATAACTATAACGGCGACCATATATATCAGCATAGCTATCATAATCTGAATGGATTGGCTGTTCATAGCTTTCCTCCGCAAAAATATACGCTTTATTTTACCATATATTTACAAAGATTACAATAAAAACAAGCATTTTTGTAGGACATAGAGGGTCTTAATCAAAAAATATATACCGATTTTGACGACACGTATCGACTTTTTGACTTTTTGGCACTCTTATTGACTAAATTTTTGTTGCCAAATACACCTATTTTATAATACAATATTCCCGTCGGCACTCGCCTTCTTTTCCACCAATCGTGGGCTACGGAGATATGATGGACGCTTTGCTCAAGGTCGTACAGACTATCAATTCTTACCTATCCGACTACCTTCTCATAATCCTGCTACTCGGCACGGGTATCTTTTTTACTATCAAAACGCGCTTCGTCCAGGTGCGTTGTTTTGGCGAAGGTATGAAGAAAATGTTTGGCGAACTGTCGCTCAAAGGTAGGGCAAACGGGGGCGGTCTGAGCTCCTTCCAAGCTTTGACTACCGCAGTCGCTTCGCAAGTGGGCACGGGCAATATAATCGGCGCGTGCGGTGCTATCCTACTCGGCGGTCCGGGGGCGATTTTTTGGATGTGGGTCATTGCCTTCTTCGGTATGGCTACGATTTACGCAGAGGCCGTGCTTGCCCAAAAGACACGCGTCGTCGAACAAGACGGCACTGTCAAAGGTGGTCCGGTATACTACATTAGGCGCGCCTTTAAGGGCGGCTTCGGCAAGTTCCTCGCGGGCTTTTTTGCCGTGGCAATAGTGCTAGCGCTGGGATTTATGGGTTGTATGGTACAGTCCAACTCTATCGCATCTACCTTCAACAATGCGCTTGGCATACCTTCTTGGGTAGTGGGTTTGGTAATTGCAATTCTGTGTGGCGCGGTCTTCTTCGGCGGGGTCAAACGAATTGCTCAAGTTACGGAAAAAATAGTGCCTATTATGGCAATTCTTTATATCATAGGTTCTTTAGTGGTCATCTTCGCCAACGTCAAGGTCTTGCCTCAAAGCATAGGTATGATTTTCAAGTACGCCTTTGCTCCACAAGCTATCATAGGCGGAAGCGTGGGCGCAGCCATCAAGACGGCTCTCAGTCAAGGCGCCAAGAGAGGCTTGTTCTCCAACGAAGCGGGTATGGGCTCTACCCCTCACGCACACGCTCTAGCGCAAGTCAACAAGCCTCACGACCAAGGCGTGGTGGCTATGGCGGGTATGTTTATCGATACGTTCGTCGTGATTACCTTGACGGCACTCGTCGTCATCACTTCTCTATACGCAGGCGACGGCATTCTCGCTTCGGGCGCTGCCGACGGCGTGGACAAAACCAATATGGCGCAACTAGCTTTCGGAGGATTGGTGGGCGACAAGGCGGGGGCAATTTTCGTTGCGATATGCTTGTTCTTCTTTGCATTCTCAACCATATTGAGCTGGAACCTCTTTGGAAAACTCAACGTAGACTATCTCTTTGGCAAAAAGGCTACCGTGGCGTATACGATACTTGCAATAGGCTTTATCTTCCTTGGCTCGATACTCTCCAACGACCTAGTGTGGGAATTGACGGACATGTTCAATTACCTAATGGTGTTGCCTAACGCAATAGCCTTGATTGCACTCTCCAAAACAGTCAAAGAATGTGCCACGGGCAAAGATACCCTACCTCTTGCCAAAGAAAACGTTTTGCAAAACATTTCTCTCGAAGAAGTCACCGCAACTTGCGAGGAACAAGAGTGCGTGGAAGAAGACTTCGCCAACGAATACGATGCGCAAGAGGCTAACGACTGACAATAGCTTGTCCTTATCGAGCAACTACGACTCGTCAAATAGAGCTCAAAAAAACTGCTAAATTAAAAATTTATTTTTTGATAGGCGATAGATTGACAACCACGATTTGCGGGGCTATAATGCTCTCGTCAATACGTGAGAGGAAGTCGAAAATGTTGCCGATTATAATTATTTGTACCGCCACTTGTTTGCTGATGATAACGGCGGTATTGTTTTTTCCAAAACTGCGTCATGGCAAAATTTTTGTGGACACGTATTGGATTATTACCATTATAGGTGCGATTGTTGCCATAGCTTTTAGACAAACTTCATTGTCCGCCGTTACGGCTTTTCTTGTTGCCGACACCCCCGTCAATCCTCTCAAAATCTTAGTGTTATTTATCTCGATGACTTTGCTGTCGGTCTTTTTGGATGAGTTGGGCTTCTTCGGATATTTGGCAAGCGTAACGCTAAGAAGGGCGGGTCGTAGTCAAAAGAGGTTGTTCTTCTTGCTCTACGTCATAGTTGCCTCTCTGACGGTGTTTACCTCCAACGACATAATCATACTATCCTTTACACCCTTTATTTGTTACTTCGCCAAAGCGGCAAAAATCAATCCTATGCCATACGTTGCTACGGAATTCGTCGCCGCCAATACTTGGAGCATGGCGCTCATCATAGGCAACCCTACCAACATATATTTGGCTACCTTTGCTTCTGAGAGCTTTTGGAATTATCTCCAAGTGATGATACTGCCAACCGTGATGGCGGGGCTCGTATCTTTACTGTTGCTATATCTACTCTTTCGTCGCTCTCTATCTGCCCCAATCGAAGCTAGCGCGCAAATCGTTGAGTTAAAGGATAAGCTACTGCTCGTCGTGGGAATAGTTCACCTTGCCGTATGCACGATATTGCTCGCTATAGGACCGTATCTAGGGTTGGAAATGTGGCTGGTTGCGAGTTTATCTACGTTGTCGCTTTGCGTATTTAACCTCGTAATCGGAGCAATCAGAAAACGTCCGCCTACGGCACTTGGCAAAAGCTTGGTCAGAGCGCCTTGGCAACTCGTACCCTTCGTGCTCTCTATGTTCGTGTTGATTTTTGCACTTGACGGCAAGGGCGCAACGCAAGCAATAGCGAGTGCTTTTAGTCATACTCCGACTATACTTACGTATGGACTAGGCTCCTTTCTCGTGAGTAACCTAGTCAACAATATTCCTATGAGCGTGCTGTTTTCGTCCATAATATCCAACTTGCCTAGGAGCGTTGCGACGGGCGCTCTTTACGCTACCGTAATAGGCTCCAACCTTGGCGCTTGCCTTACTCCTGTGGGGGCTTTGGCGGGCATAATGTGGAGCAATATTCTCAAAAAGCACGGCTTAGAGTTTAGTTACGTCAGTTTCGTCAAGGTGGGCGTAATCGTTGCCTTGCCTACGCTACTCGCGGCACTGCTCGGCTTGTGGCTGGTGCTGGGCTAGTATGCGGTCAATCGTTGGTCGGTAAAACTGCTCGTTGAGTAGTTTCGTATTGCTTTTTGATTTCTAAAAAAACTATTTCGCAAGACTATTGACGCTTTGCCCAAATACCAACAAAATTTATATTCTCTTAAGACGATACCTCTATTTCGAGCAATCATATGCGCGCGTATGTGTTGACAATTTTTTCTTAATATAATATTATTATATTTGTATCACCAACAACACTTTCCTGAGGAATGAAAATGGACTTTATCAACATTGAAAAAAAGTGGCAAAAAACTTGGGCGGATACTCGCCTGTACAGTTTTGACAAATCCAAAACCGACAAAAAGAAGTACGTTTTGGAGATGTTCTCATACCCTTCGGGCGCTAAGTTACACGCAGGTCACTGGTACAACTACGGTCCTAGCGACAGTTATGCAAGATACCTAAGAATGAAGGGCTACGAGGTATTCCAACCAATGGGCTTCGACGCCTTTGGTTTGCCAGCCGAAAACTACGCTATCAAGACGGGCGTTCACCCACAAGACAGCACCCTCAAAAATATCGAAACGATGGAAGGACAGCTCAAAGCCATCGGCGGTAGCTTCGATTGGGACTACGAGGTGGTAACTTGCTTGCCCGAGTACTACAAGTGGACGCAATGGATATTTCTTCAGTTGTACAAAAAGGGTCTGGCTTACCGCAAACAAGCGCCTGTCAACTGGTGTACCGACTGCAATACCGTGCTTGCCAACGAGCAAGTAATAGACGGCTGTTGCGAAAGATGCGGTCACCCCGTTATCAGAAAAAATCTTACTCAATGGTTCTTCAAAATCACCGACTATGCAGAGGAGCTGTTGCAAGGCTTGGACAAGCTCGATTGGCCTGAAAAGACCAAGGCAATGCAAAGACATTGGATTGGCAAATCGCAAGGCGGTGAGATACAATTCGTATGCGAAAACGGCGGTTCGTTTAGAGTATTTACCACACGTGCCGACACAATCTTCGGCGTGTCCTACGTGGTACTCGCTCCCGAGCATCCTCTCGTTGATTCCCTCACTACCCCGGAGCAAAAACAAGCCGTAGAGGACTACAAAGCCCAAACGGCTAAGATTGCCGAGATAGATAGACTCTCTACCACCAGAGAAAAGACGGGCGCCTTTACGGGAAGCTATTGCATCAACCCAATCAACGGCGAAAGAGTACCTATATGGATAGGCGACTACGTGTTGGCTTCTTACGGCACGGGCGCGGTTATGGGCGTAGGCGCGCACGACGATAGAGATTACGACTTTGCCAAGAAGTACGACCTCAAGATCGAGAGAGTCATCAAGAGCGCCGACGGTAGCGCCGACGATTTGCCTTATTGCGAACACGGCGTACTCGTCAATAGCGGAGAGTTCGACGGACTCACTACCGAAGAGGCTATCCCTGCCATCCTAGCCAAACTCGAAAAGATGGGCAAAGGCGGAGTCAAGACCAACTATCGTCTAAGAGATTGGCTGATTTCCCGTCAAAGATATTGGGGCTGTCCTATCCCTATCATACACTGCGACCACTGCGGAGAAGTGCCCGTCCCTGAGGACCAACTACCCGTAAAGCTACCTTACAACGTAGACTTTACGCCTGACGGCAAATCGCCTCTACTCAAGAGCGAAGAATTTATGAACACCACCTGCCCTATATGCGGTAGACCTGCAAGACGTGATCCCGACACGATGGACACCTTCGTTTGCTCTAGTTGGTACTTTCTAAGATACCCTGACGCTCACAACGACAAGATGGCGTTTGACCCCGAGATTATCAACAAAATGTTGCCTGTGGACAAGTATATCGGCGGTGCCGAGCACGCTTGCATGCACTTGCTCTACGCGCGTTTTTTCACCAAAGCATTGAGAGATATGGGGTACCTCAACTTCGACGAGCCGTTTACCTCTCTCGTACACCAAGGCACTATTCTCGGTCCTGACGGCAATAAGATGAGTAAGTCCAGAGGCAACGTCATCTCTCCCGACGATTACGTCAAGAAGTACGGAGCGGACGCATTCCGTATGTACCTTATGTTCGGTTTCTCTTATATCGAGGGCGGCCCATGGAACGCCAACGGTATAGACTCTATCATCAAATTCTTAGAGAGAGTAGAAAGACTGGTCATCAAAGCCAAAAAAGACCAACCTAAGCAAGAGCTTGGCAAAGCCGAAAAGGAGCTTAACTACGTGCGCAACTACACTATCGGTAGAGTCGACGCAGATATGCAAACCTTCTCTTTCAACACGGCTATCGCCCGTCTAATGGAGTACGTCAACGCATTGTACAAGTACGACGGCGACCTCGGCGACAACAAAAATCAAGAATTCTTCTATTCTTGCGTGGACGACCTAGTATTGCTCCTTGCACCTTTCGTACCTCACGTCAGCGAAGAGCTTAACGAGATGATGGGTGGGCCTTACAGCGTCTTCAACCGCGCGTTCCCTACTTGCGACGAGTCGGCTCTCGTCAAGGACGAATACGAGCTTGCCGTGCAAATCAACAGCAGAATTAAGGCGAAAATAGTCGTTCCTAGCGACGCCGACGCCGAGCAAATCAAAGCAATCGCTCTAGAAGAGCCTACCGTCAAAGCACTGCTCGAAGGCATGAACGTGGTCAAAGCAATCGTTATACCAAAACGCCTCGTAAACATAGTAGTCAAATAAGGAGATAATTATGCTGGATATCAAACTTGTGAGAACCAATCCCGAATTGGTAAAAGAAAATATCAAAAAGAAGTTCCAAGACGAAAAGCTCGTCCTCGTAGACGAGGTCTTGGCAATGGACAAAGAGTTTAGAGAATGCAAACAACGAGGTGACTATTGTAGGTCGCAACGCAACGCCCTCTCCAAGCAAATCGGCGGTCTGATGGCAAAAGGTCAAAGGGACGAAGCCGAAAAAGTCAAGGCGCAAGTGGCTGAGTTTGCCAAAGAACTCGCCGACCTCGAAGTCAAAGAGGAAGAGCTATCCGCCGAAATAAAGAAGAGAATGATGGTCATTCCTAATATCATCGACGACAGCGTGCCTATCGGTAAGGACGACAGCGAAAACGTGGAAGTGGAACGCTTCGGCGAGCCTAAGGTACCCGACTTTGAAGTGCCTTATCACGTAGATATCATGGAAAGGCTCAAAGGCATAGACCTCGACAGCGCAAGAAGAACGAGCGGTAACGGTTTCTACTACCTTTGCGGAGATATTGCCCGTCTGCATAGCGCGATTTTGTCGTATGCAAGAGACTTTATGATAGATAGAGGCTTTACCTATTATATTCCGCCTTTTATGATTAGAAGCAACGTCGTGACGGGCGTAATGAGCTTTGCCGAAATGGAGAATATGATGTACAAAATCGAGGGCGAGGACCTCTACCTTATCGGCACGTCCGAGCACTCTATGATAGGCAAGTTTATGGACACGGTGCTTAGCGAAGACGAGTTGCCTAAGGCTCTCACCAGCTATTCTCCTTGTTTCCGTAAAGAAGTGGGCGCGCACGGCATAGAAGAGAGAGGCGTGTACCGTATTCACCAATTTGAAAAACAAGAGATGATAGTCGTATGCCACCCCGACGATAGCAGAGATTGGTTTGTCAAACTCTACACCAACACCGTGGACTTCTTCCGTTCTCTCGACATACCCGTTCGCACTTTGGAATGTTGCTCGGGCGACCTCGCCGACCTCAAAGTTAAGAGTATCGACGTGGAAGCTTGGTCCCCAAGACAAAAGAAATACTTTGAAGTGGGTAGCTGTTCTAACCTCGGCGACGCTCAAGCAAGACGCCTCGGCATAAGAATTAAGGGTAAAGAAGGCAACTACTTTGCTCACACCCTCAACAACACCGTCGTTGCTCCTCCTCGTATGCTCATAGCTTTCTTGGAAAACAATCTGCGCGAGGACGGCTCGATTGCTATTCCTGCTCCACTACGTATGTACATGGGCGGAAAAGAAGAAATTAGATAAATATGCGTAAGCGTTCGCTCCCCAAACAAACCAAAGCGCGCATCTGGGAACTTGACTTTCTAAGAGCGGTCTGCGTGATGTTGATGATTTTTGACCATACGATGTACAACTTTGCATTCGTATTCGGTCGGACTTGGTTTGAAGCAAGCGGGAGCGAATTTTATTATAATCTTTGGCAAAACGCACGAGCTTATTGGACTAGCCCAATAAGGGAATTCGTCCAACCGCTAGTGGTCATCATCTTTTGCTTGTTGTGCGGAATATCGACGGCTTTTAGCAAGTCCAACCTCAAGAGAGGTATCGAAGTGGCGGTATGCGCCGTGCTCGTGACGATAGTGACGACCATTATGGACTCGCCTATCACCTTTGGCATACTGCATATGTTCGCCGTAGCCATTTTGCTTTGGGCGCTCATTGACTTTATTTGTCGACACGACAAAAAAAAGACGGCGTTTACTTGCCTCGGAATTGGCTTTTTTATCGTCTTTACCAATATGTTGCTTATGCCTATGTACGAGGCTAACAATCAAATCTTCGCGGACAACAACGATTGGGCGTGGGTAGGAGAATTTTTGTACGGCAACCCTTACGAGCGCTTTTCTGCCGACTATCAACCAATCTTTCCTTTGGTGGGCTATATGCTCATTGGCGCAAGCGCTTCACACGTGTTGTATCCTAATAAGAAGTCGTTGCTCCCGTGGCTTGGCAAATACGATTGGTACAAGCCTATCAACTTTTGGGGAAAAATCGCTCTGCCCGTCTACGTGCTGCACCAAGTTGTCATTACCGTGATACTTGCGCTTATCAGTTTCTTCTTTATCACCAAAGGCGACTTCGTGGTAATTTGATAACAAAAACTCGATACGTATCGAGAAAATCATTATATATAAAATTAGGCACGCCTATCTTGTTGAAATAGATATAGGGCGTGCCTTTTTATTGGTTGAGATTGCCACGGCTTGTTGAGGCTAAGTTTACAACCATTCCACCACCGTTGACCGCCCCCTTTCCCTTGCACAGGGACGGCTGTCAGACGGAAAAAGGCAACTGCCTTGGCAGTTGCCTTATTTATTTATAGTTGTTGCAATCAACTGCTTCCTTATTTGCTCGGTATGGCTTAATCTATACGTCGCAAGATTAACGCTCTACCGTTGCGTTGGCAAACCCTCCCGTAGTATAATACCCGTTGCCTTGCGCTACGACGGTAATTTCGGTTGCAACGCCAATCAAGGTCTTGTCAAAGCTGAAAGAGGTCATTGACGTTCTTCCAAGCTCTACGAGGGTGTCTGCGTTGTTAGCATATACGATATAGCTGTCGGCGCCGTCTATGGCTACCCAGCTTACGTTGATTTGCGCGCCGTTCTCGCGAGCGGTAAGTTCCGTTACAGTACCTAGCTGCTGCGTTTTGGTATAGCTTGCCATAGCTTGTTTGCTAGACAAAATCTCTGCCACGTTGCTGTGTGCGGTAACGCGTACGGAATAGTTGCCGACCTCTTTGAGAACTTCAGTCAAATAGAACTTTTGCTTCGTCGCATTTTTATCTGCGTCAAACTTCAGTTGTTGTCCCGCAACGTCGACGGTATAGTAATCGGCAAAGTCAACCTTATCAAATGCTAGATATATACCGTTACTATCCTCTGCCACCTGCACGTTTTCCGGAGTGGAGAGGGTGATTTTGTAGGCGTATTCTATCTTGGCTTGGTCGCTGTCTACGTAAACCGTTCCGCTAGCCGTCTCCAACGCTCCAAAGTCATAGTCACCCTTGACGAAGACAGTTATGATATGCTTGCCTGCTCCGCCGTTGCTCATAAGAGAGGATACGTCCAACTGATTGCTTTCAACGACGTGTTCGGTGCCGTCCACGTTGAATACGTATTTAGTCGCGCCGACAACCTTAGCGCTGACGGCGAAGATTTTGCCTCCTGCACGCTCTTCGACGATGAGGTCTACCGGCGTAGCCAACTTGTCTATATATACGACTTTGTCGCAACCTTTGATAGTATAGTCGCCCGCGCTCTCTCTATAGATAGCCAAGGTAGCTATATCTCTATATTCCGAACAAGAGTGACCGTTTAGCATTGCAACCTTTTTGCCACCCTCGATACCTGCCTCTACCTTACCGCTGATTTGGGCGGTGGAATCGGCGTCTAAAACAATGGAGGTGATGTCGGAGGACGCCGTTGCCGTCAAGTCAACTTTTTGTGCAACCAACTTGCCGTTGATTTTGCCCGTTGCGCTCACTTGAGCGTTGGCGTCAACCGCCGTTGACGATAGCTCGATTTGCGACGCGTTGGCGGTAGATATTGCTCCCTTCAAAGCGACGTTTTGCGCGCCCACGTATATTCCGTCGGCCGAGGTCATCGACGTTAGCGTAACTTGCTTGGCTAATATCTCTGCTCTGCCCGTCTGAGTATTGCTGAGTATCTCTACGTTGGCGTTGAGAGCGTTGATTACTATCTTGTCTGCGTCTACTACGCCACCCTCTACGTAGGCTTTCTTTTTGGTGTTGCCTATCTTAATATTCTTGGCGTCATCGGTAGAATAGGTCAAAGTTCCGTTGACGGTGAGAGTATGTCCTTGCAAATCAATGCTATAATTGCCTCTCGCGCTCATATCGAGGTCACCGTCAATCACTACGTCTTTGGATAGGACGAAATAGGTTCCCTTGGTTATGTCCTTGTTGAAGTCTTCTGCGCTTGCAACCATTATCTTGTCTTTGAAATGGAAGTAAACGGGCAAGCCGATACCCAATCCCACACCTATGATTGCCACGATACAAAGCACGGCAATGATAATATTTTTCTTTTGTTTAGCCGTAAGTGGCTTTTTGGTCTTAGGAGCTTTGTTGTCACCGATAGGTTGCACGGGTGCTACCGCTTTGTCCTCGTTGTCGCTCTCCCCGGTATCGGTTAACCGACTAGACTCTTGCGTTTCTTCGGGCTTACTCAAAAAGTCTTCTATCAAATCTTGGCAAGGCTCGTAGTAAATTCCGCTTTCCTTAGCCGTCTTTTCGTTGTAAGTGCTAAATCCGCTGTCTATATCGCTCGAGCTGTCGTAGAGTATGAACGGTACGGGATCTCCCACGTGCGTCTTGATAGAGATTGGGGTTGGATGATCGGGCGCAATGAGTATGCGATACGGTTCTCCCATCTCGTCAAGTTCTCTCTTGCAGTAGCCCACAACCTTGTCGTCAATGAGTTCTATCGCCTTGATTTTGTTGTCAAGGTCGCCTTGGTGTCCGCATTCGTCAGGCGCTTCCATATGGATATACACGTAGTCGTAGCCTTCTCTAAAGGCGTCGATAGCTCTCTTGGCTTTGCCCTCGAAGTTGGTGTGATAGGTACCCGTAGCGCCCTCAACGTCCCAGCTCGTCATGCCCGCGCCTATACCTATGCCTTTGACTAGGTCTACAGCGGAGATAACGCCTGCTTTGAGTCCGTATTTTTGTCCAAAGTCGTCAAGTTGAGGCTTGCTTCCCTCTCCCCACAACCAAATGCAGTTGGCAGGATTTTTGCCTTGCTTGATACGCTCGATATTGATTGGGTGGTCTTTGAGCAATTGGTATGACGCTTTGAGCATAGCCAGATGCTCGTCGGCGTCCTCACCCTTAGGCAAAAACTCTCCTATTACCTTGTCGGAGATGTCGTGTGGCGGTGTGTATTGCGCGCCCAACTTACCGCCCTTGGTAATCATACAATGGCGATAACTTACTCCCGAATAGAAGGAATACTTGTCGTTGCCAAGCGCCTCTTGCACTGCTTTTATAAGTTCCTCTGCCTCTTGCGTGGTTATCTCGCCCGCACTATAGTCTACCATTACCTTATTCTCAAACGGCTCGTCGCCCGACAAAGTAACGAGATTGCAACGGGTCGCAATATCGCTAGAACTCATATCGATACCGATTGACAACGCCTCGAGAGGTGACCTGCCGGTATAATACTTGTCGGGAGCATAGCCCATCATAGCAAGGTTGGCTACGTCGCTACCGGGTTTCATTCCGTCGGGCACGGTCTTGACAAGACCTATTACGCCCTTGGCGCAAAGTGCGTCCATATTAGGTTTGTTAGCAACTTCGAGCGGCGTCTTCCCGTCCAATTGAGGGCAAGGATAATCTGCCATTCCGTCGCCGAGTATTACTAAATATTTCATAATAGTCCTCTATAAATATCAAAATATATATATTATATTCTAAAACATTTGTATTCGCTTGTCAAATGCGTATGATTTTATTTTACGCAATACTAACAATCGTCTAAAAAATAGGGGGACTTTAGCCTAAAAGCTTAGTCCCCGCTATGGTTATTGTTATTATGCTACTTTCGGAATATTGATTTTGTCTCCTTCGTAGTTGATATAATATTTGATTTTCGGACTAGTGTCGCTGTCCACAATCTTGCTTATTCTACCCACTATCGTCTCAACGGTAAGAGGATATTTGTCACCGATTTTTGCCGTTCCGCCAAGTTGCGTAGACATCTCTTCGCCAATGTCGTCAAAGGTATAGGTGGTAACGTAATCGCCTTGAGTAACCTTATTAGGTACCAGCGTCCCCTTTTGCAAAGCTGCATTGATAGCGTTGATTTTGACAACGATTGACTCTCTGGAATATGGACCAATTTCGAGAAGGAATGCTTCTTTGGTCATCGGAACAGTCTTCCATACGTCCTTGCTAGGCATCACGTACTTGTTGTTGTCGGCGTAGTAGGTATGAACGTAAGTGGTGTTGCTTCCTTGATTGTTGACTATGGTATAGTGTATTTTGTCGCCCTTGACGTTAAGTTGATATTCTTTGCTATTGCTTGCGTTTTCAACTACTACCGTTCTTACGTAATAGATGTTGGCCGTTTGAATTTCTTTTATTGCCTCTTCAAAATATGATATACCTTCCTGAACACTTATTTCTTTGGTACAACCGCTAAATATCATTGTAAAACTAAGGCATACTGTCAATATGATTGCCAATATAGATATCTTCTTCATATTATTCTTCCTCCTTGTTTTGCTCTTCGGTCGCTTGGGCAGTTTCTTGAGTTGCGTCAGCCTCGACTTCTTCGACCGTGGTTTCAACGGTTTCTACGTCTTCGGCGTCGGTTGCCTCGTCGGTAGTAACTTCTTCTTCGTACAGATCCTTAATAGTTTCGTCACTAGACAAGAAGCTTGCGTCTTCGCCGTAGCCCGCCGCCTTGTTCTCTTCGATTGCTCTTTGCTTGAGCACTTCGATGATTTCGCCGTGTTTCTTCTCCGTCAAATCCCAGAACAAGTATGGTAAGGTAACCATAATCGAGCCTATCGTCGCAAGTATTGCAAGCGAACGGAACATAGGCGTTCTGATTGCCGTATCGAACAATACGTCGTAGTTGTCGGACAGTCCGTGATAGGTGTAGATTGCAGGTATAATAAAGTTGGTGCCGAGTGCAATGATAGAATTGATTATTGCAAAGTTGCCGGCAAATCCTTCCAATCTATCGCCCGTGCGATATTGTTGATAGTCGAGCGCTTCGGCGTTCATTGCAGGAGCTGTGATAAGTTGTACCGCAACACCGAAGAATGCAATATAGCTACATATTGTAAACATTACGTAACTACTGCTAAAGAAAATGAGTAATACACTTGATAGCAATACCGCTCCGTTGCTGACGATAACTACGTTTTTCTTGCCCATTGCTCTAATGAGGAAAGGCGCCGCCGCCATGCCAATACCCGAAGCCGTGCCTATAACGAGTGATATTACCGCTTGTATTGCTTCGTTTTGGAGCATATATACGTAAGACCAGTACAAGCAACCCGTAATCGCCGCTCTTGCAAAGGTAAACCAGCTGGAAGTGTTGATAATCCAGAAGTATTTGTTGGCAATAATTGCCTTCATACCGTCTTTAAACTTAACCTTGGCTTGGTAAGTCTTAGGAACGACTATTCTCTCTTTAGTGCCGAAGAAGGCAAGTAAGGAAGTAACCAAACCTATTGCCGAGAAGACGGGGAAGATAACTCTATAGAAGTTGATATCGAGCTGTCCTTTGTCAAACGCCAATGCAATAAGTGGAAAGAGCGAACCCGTGATGGTCGGAGCCATAGAATATACGAGTGAGGATATAGAGATAATGTCCGCTCTCTCGGTCGTATTAGGCGTGATAAGTTGTGATAGTTGTATGTACATTCCGTAGAAGAACTGATATACGAAGTTCATACCCAAGAACAACGCGCCTATCAATACAACGAGCAAGGTATGATTGGTTTGCGCCCAAGTTGTTGGCAAAAAGGCAAACAACGTGATGAGTATTGCCGACGGTGGTCCGAGCC
This sequence comes from uncultured Clostridia bacterium, assembly GCA_937880755.1. GTDB lineage: Bacteria > Bacillota > Clostridia > Christensenellales > UBA3700 > HGM11368. The sequence continues at coordinate 137,273 of CALGRX010000008.1, read as the reverse complement.
ATAGAATAAACGGCCTTGCCTTGCCTCTGTTTTTGTGAGACTTGGCGCCTACGTTGTCTATCCAATAACTCTTGAGCGGTTGGATGAGCAAGGTGAACACCGTGTTGATAGTCAATAAAAGCGTCAACTCCGTTGGCGTCATTCCGTATATGGAACCCAGCAACAAGCAGTTGGCTGACAGCGTGATTTGCGCCGTGAGCGCAGCCATAAATAGTACGCCCATACCACCCACGGAATAGGCCACGATTTCTTTGTTGGAAACAAATCTGCCCTCTGCAGGATGGTTCCAATGTTTGACAAAGCTTTTGAATACACCGCCGACTTTGCCAAAAAATCCTTGTATTTTATTCATAATTTCTCCTTAGGCTTGACGCCATTTTTTCCACTAAAATCAATACGACAAGTCAAATCGTCAAAACTCTTCTTGCTCTTCCATCATCATATCGTACTCGACAAGCACGTACTCTGCCGTATCTTCGTCTACTTCTCGCAAGGTATCCTTGCCCTTTTGACTGACTATCTCCAATACCTTAGGCTGATAATAATCTTCTTGCTCTTCCCACGCCTCGACCGGCTCCAATATAGCGTAGATGCTTCCGTACACCGTTATCACCGCCACTTGGTCATAAGCTTGCATTTTTCCTTCACTGTCGGTCAAAACTATAGGATCGTCGTTGTTACTATCCAATAACTTTGTTATTTGAGATTGTATCATATCTTGCTTGTCGTTCATAACGCTCCTAGTTATACTATACCCTATCTATGGACGGAATATAAATTGGCAAAGGCAATATCGAGTCTAGCCAACTATTATCGCACGCAACTATCTTTGTCCCAAAAAGCAATCGCGTCGCTTGCTGTCTATTGAGTACAACGTCGGCTTGTTCGTCGCTTGGCGTTACCTCAACCTTGTCGCCGTCAACACTTATTAGCAATTTTATATCGTCGATTTGAAGTACTGCTCGTCCCGATAGTAGTTTTTTGCATTTGGCTTTGTATTGAAGCAAAGTCTTAATTACGCCCGCATAGTCTAATATCAACCAATTTTCCGAATTGTTTTGGCAATAGCTTTCGCTGTGTAAAATATACTCGTTATTGGTGAGCTTGTCGTACGGCGATACGCATACGTTGACGCTGTTTTTTTTGGTTTTGATTATCCAAGCAGTAGTAACGGCTATCAGTTCTTGTGCAGGTACTACTATCTCGCTTATATCTGCTCCATACCTATTTTTTACCAAATAACCCAATACATGTCCACTTTTTTTGACAACGTAAGCTTTAGATTTCCACGTGCTTAAAGTGGCAAAAAAGTTTTGTCTTTTCCACTTGACGCTTGTTTGGTCGTAGGCTCGTTGCAAAATATCCATCTCTTTACTTTCGCCACTGAACTTCTCAAACGTATAATCTTTTGCTTTAGTAATAAGACTCTTGTCGGCTCGCAAGGTGTATTCGTTTTCGACGCCCGACGGATAAAACCCGAATCTATCGTACCGATTGAGATATCCGCTCAAAAACATAACTTGCACGCCTTCTTGCTTGCAATTATCTATAGCTTTGTCAAGCAAGCTCTTCATCACGCCTCGTCCTCTATATCGAGGGTGCGTAGCTACCATTCCTATACCCGCTCCGAGTATGGATTGGTCGTCAATAATCCAATTGATTTTGATATTAGCAACCGCGCCTACAACTTTGCCGTCATCTACTGCAACCAAATGACAATCTCGATATTGATCGTTACGATATATCTTAGGCAGAGTATCTTCAAACTTTTGTTTGAAGGTTTTGTTCAAAAATTTTTTAGTTTGCTCGTATTGCTTGTGGTCGGGTTTTACTAAAATCATTATTCTACCAATTGCGTATTGATAATTATAAATATACTATAAAGCAACTATAATTTCAATAGTATATTTATTTTTTTAATAGAATATTTAGATAATATATTATTATTGCTCGATTTTTGTCTTATTTTATTCTAATGCTTGACCGCTTACTATCTTGATAGTCTTGTAGTTTTGCACGTCTTCTTCAAACTCGGTGCAAGTGATGATGGTCTGCAATGTTGCCGACGTCTCTAAAAGTTGGCGGCGTCTACCTTCGTCTAGCTCGCTGAGCACGTCGTCAAGCAATAATATAGGGCTTTCTCCTATCTCGTCCTTAAATAACTGTATTTCGGCGAATTTTAGCGACAGTGCAACGGTGCGTTGTTGTCCTTGCGAGCCGAATTTTCGCATATCAATGCCGTTAGATAATATCTCTAAGTCGTCTCGGTGAGGTCCGAAAGTGGTGTATTGTAAGTTTTTGTCCTTTTCAAAATTTTGTTGAAGTTTTTGCAAAAATTTACTCTCGAGTTCGCTCTTTTCCATCCTCTCGAGTCCACTCTCGTAGCTCACCGACAAGTCTTCTTTGCCCTCGGTGATTTGAGAGTGAATTTTTTTGGCGTATACCGCTATACTGTCTGCAAATGCGTAGCGTTGAATAATTATCTGAGCGCCGTATTTTGCCATTTGCACGTCCCAAGCATATAGCTGTGCGGCGAGAGAGGCGTCGTTGAATTTTTCTTTGAGTAGCTTATTGCGCTGACTGAGAATGGCGTTGTACTTGGACAGCGCGTCGAGATATACACCCGACTGTTGAGATAGGCTGATATCCATAAATTTTCTTCGCTCTTGAGGACTTTCTTTGATAAGTTTGATTTCGTCGGGACTAAAAAACACCACGTTGAGTATGCCAACGAGTCCGCTTAATCTAGTCAATGGTACGCCGTCTACCGCCACCCTCTTTTTGTCCGTATTATCTATGCCGAATTCGATAGTATAATCTCTATACTTTTTGGCTAAGACTACCTTGATATAGCAACTACTCTCGTTCCACTTGATGAGGTCTTTATATTTGTTAGAGCGTGGCGACTTGCCGAGAGCCGAACAATATATACTCTCCACTAGATTAGTCTTGCCGGCGGCGTTTTTTCCCACTACAATATTCAGCCCCTTACTAAACTCGACGCGGGCGGAAGAATAATTGCGATAGTTTTTTAGAGCAACGCTTTTGATATACATACGTATTTATTTTATCATAAAAGCTGTATCTTTTCAATTTTTTTAGACTTTTACTTTTGACAATAATTTTTTCTTTAGAGCTCGTCGTAAATACTACTGCTAAATACATTAAAAATCACTTTTTTTATATTTTCTTTTATCTATATTTATTTAATTTTTTTATTGAAAAATCTTAGATTGTATACTATAATATAGTTATGAACGAAGCAAAAAAAATTTGGAAACTTTTTGACAGTGAGATACAAAGCAAAATTTCTACCGTAGGTTACGACACTTGGTTTAGAGATCTAGAACCCCTCACTATTGCAGGGGATAAGCTTGTCGTTGTCACCCAATTCAAAAACGCTAAAGTAAAAATTCCTCAATCGTACAAGACGGAGATTAGAGACGCTATCGACGCTATCAATACGTATATCTCCGATATTATATTTATTACACCAGACGAAAAAAAGGTTTTCAACGACAATAGCGTAGTAGAAAAGGTAGAGAATGCGCCTGTAGGCAAAGCTTCGTCTACTTTTAATTCGCATTACACTTTCGAGTCTTTCGTAGTAGGTCCAAGCAACCAACTAGTATATTCCGCTGCCAAGGCCGTAGCCGAAAACCCCGGCGGTAATATTAATCCGTTTTTTATTTACGGTGGCGTAGGTCTTGGTAAAACTCATATAATGCACTCTATCGGCAATTATTTGCTAAACAAAAATCCTAATATCAAGGTTTTATATTCTACGACGGAACAGTTTGTCAACGACTTTATAGATTCTTTTTCTAACTCTTCCAACAACGAAAAGAATAGATTGTTTAGAGAAAAATATCGCAACGTAGACGTACTGATGTTGGACGATATACAGTTTTTGCAAAACAAGACGTCTTGTCAAGAAGCGTTGTTCCATACCTTCAACGACTTACATCAAGCTTCTAAACAGATTGTTTTGTCGTCAGATAGACACCCGAAAGAACTCACCTTCCTAAATGAAAGATTACAATCTCGCTTCCAAAGCGGAATGTCTATAGATATAGCTCAACCTGACTTAGAGACGAGAATTGCAATACTACAAAAAAAGGCTTTTGAAAAGAAAGTCGTGGTATCTCAACCCGTCATCTATTATATTGCCGAAAATATTACGTCCAACATAAGAGAATTGGAAGGAGCGCTGACTAAATTTATATTTTCTTGCACTCTGCGTAATATCGAGCCTAACAATATCGACGTAGCAAAAGAAGTGTTAAAAGACGATATTGACGTGACTACACACGTTTTGTCTGCCGACTCTATCGTAGAAGCCACTTGCGCATACTTCAATATTTCTAAAGCCGACGTACTAAGCAAGAAAAAAACTAAGAATATCGCTCTTTGTAGACAAATATGTATATATCTTATCTACGATATTTTGGGACAACCTCTGGCAACGATAGGCAACTACTTCGGAGGTAAAGACCACACCACGATAATGTACGCCAAAAATAAGATAATAGACGAGCTGGAAAATAACAATAATTTGCTAAAAATGCAAATCAACGATATCAAAAATATTATCCAAAAAAGATAGTGTGAAAATTGTGAATAAACCAAAAAACTTGTCCACATAAAAAGATAGGTTTATACACATCGTTAAAATACTAAAATAATAGAAAAACACCACTTATCCACATTTTTCACATACTTATTATATTTATGATTATCTATTAAATAATCTAAAAAACTAATATAAAGCAACTAGCGACAAGGAGAAAAAAAATGAAAGTATTTTGTAACGGATCGGATTTTGCGGACGCATTGAATAAAGTAGCTAAGGCTTTGCCTATCAAAAAGACTCAACCTATTCTCGAAGGTATCAAAATAAGTGCCTTTGGCGACGAGATGACTATCGTTGCCACCGACGACAACTTTACCATTATCAAAAAAATAAAAGCCGACGTTCAAATGGAAGGAGAGGTTCTCGTTCCCGGTAAAATAGTTAGCGAATTATCAAGAAAACTCGTGGCTGAAAATAGCATCGAGCTCAGCGACGTCAGCGATGATAATTTGACAATTAGATATTGCGATAGCAGTACTTTCCTTAAGATGTTGAATATTATAGAATACCCTACCATTAGCGAAGAAGATTATGAGAACAAAATCACTATGCTTCAAAAAGACTTTAGAGATATGATCAATAAGACTATATTTGCTACTTCTACAGACGGTGGTAGAGAAATATATAAGGGATGTCTTTTGGAGATAGAAGGTAGCAATGCTCGTCTCGTTGCTTTGGACGGATATAGACTTGCAATTTGCACCAAAGAATTGCCAATGCAATATCAAGATAATAGTATCATTATCCCTGCTAAGAGCTTGCAAGAGATTGCAAAACTTTTGGACGAGGACGAAGAAATTGTAAATATCGCATTCTCAAACAATTCCGTTATGGTAGATATTGGACATACCAAAGTAAAATCTAAGCTTCTTGCGGGTAGCTTTATCAAATATAGAGATACCTTCCCTAAGAGCTTTGAAACTTACGTCACAGTTGATAGAAAAATTTTGGAAGACGCAATCGACAGAGCTTCCATCCTTAGCCGATACAATAAATATAACAACCTAAAACTCGAAATCAAAGAAGGTGTGATGATTATCAATTCCGTCAGCGAATCGGGTGAATCTAAAGAAAAAATTAACGTGTTTACTAAGGGTAAGGATATGAAAATTGGTTTTAATGCCAAATACCTAAGTGATTGCTTGAAGTATATAAACAACGAGTTTGTGCTATTCAAGTTATCTTCTCCTACTTCCGCGGCGGTATTTACGCCTGTTGAGGGAGAGGACTTTACCTATATTATCGTTCCTATTAGATAACTAAAGAAAAACATACGATATACCAAAGAAAAAGCGACGTAGCAATACGTCGCGATTTTTTAATGAAACAATACTAAATAATATGATTATTACTAAATATTTTTATTATAGTGATAATTGAATAATATCAACTACTTTTTCATACTTTCGATGATATCGAATATTCTTTCCAAGTCCTTTTGAGTAAAATAATCGATACAAATTCTACCTTTAGTATTGTTGCCGACTACTTTGATTTTGGTACCGAAAACTCTCTGCATATCGGTGACTAAGTCTTTAAGTTCGGTGGTCAAGACAGGCTTGGCTTTTTTAGGCGTTTTGTCAGGATTGAGATAATTGTATACCATCACTTCCAACTGTCTAACCGACATTTGCTTGTCGCATGCGGCGATAGCGTAACTTGCTTGAACTTGATAGTCTTTGATAGACGCAAGACAGCGAGCGTGACCCGCCGATAATCTTCCCGACGATACCATATCTATAACTACGGGATTGAGCGTCAACAATCTAAGCGCATTGGTAATAGCAGGGCGAGATTTGCCGAGTTTTTCCGCTAGTTCTTCTTGAGTTACGCCGTATTCTTCAATAAGTGATTTGTAAGCGTAAGCTTCTTCGATAGGATTGAGGTCTTGTCTTTGTATATTTTCTATCAAAGCAATCTCTTTGCGCTGTTGAATAGTAAGATTTTTGACTATAACGGGAACTTTGGTAAGTCCTGCTATCTTAGAAGCTCTATATCTTCTCTCACCCGCAACTATTTGATATTTATTACCAACTGCCGTGACTAGAATAGGTTGGATAACGCCGTGACTTTTGATAGATTGAGCAAGCTCTTCCAAAGCCTTTTGGTCAAAAGACTTGCGAGGTTGGGCGGAATTGGTGATAATTCTTTCAATATCGACCTCTTCTACACCACTATTGAGATTGCCTTGTTCGTCGTATGCCGATTGTGTATTGATGGCGAGAAGTGCCTCAAGTCCCGTGCCGAGTCCGCTTTTTTTCATAAGTTATTCTCCTTATTGCTTTTGCAAAAATTCCGTAGCCAGCGCTTTGAATGCCTTACTTCCTTTGCAGTTTTTGTCATAAATAATGATAGGTTGTCCGTAACTTGGCGCTTCGGCAAGTCTTACGTTGCGAGGAATGACGCTGTCGTAGAGTTTTTCTCCAAAGAACTTTTTAATTTCGTAAAAAACTTGTGAAGTGAGATTACTACGCTTGTCGTACATAGTGAGTATTATTCCTTCGATAGTTATCGTAGGATTGAGGAATTTCTTTAGTCCTTGTATGGTGCGAGTGAGTTGAGATAGGCCTTCGAGGGCATAATACTCACATTGCATAGGTATGATGATACTGTTGCACGCCGTCAATGCGTTGACGGTAAGAGTACCGAGTGATGGCGGACAATCTATAAAAATAAAGTCATATTGGTCTAATATAGGTTGGAGAGCTATCTTGAGTATACTTTCTCTGCCGAAAACCGAAGCAAGTTCCAATTCCGCTCCCGCTAAGCTGACCGACGAAGTGATACAATCAAGACCTTGTACTTCCGTTGTGCAAATAACGTTGTCGTCGATAGGAGCGTCTTTAGTCAAAACTTCGTATATACTCAACTTGTCCGTTTGGCTCAATCCGAGACCACTCGTAGTATTGGATTGTGGGTCGAGGTCGATAAGTAAAACCTTCTTACCCTTTTCCGCTACGCAAGAAGCAAGATTGATACAGCACGTAGTTTTTCCTACGCCCCCTTTTTGATTGGTAAAAGCAATGATTTTTGCCATAGTATCTCCTTATATCTATTAGATTATATCAAATGCAATCACTAAAAGCAATACTAAATTATAGGATTGGTTCTCGGCTTATTCTTTCCTCTAGGATATGTCTTGGAAGTAGGTTGAGTTTTTATTATCTCAACTAGTATCCTTTTGTCACCGTTTGGTAGACACGTATCGACTTTTTGACTGATTTTGCAATTAAAAGTCTGCATTGCACGACTTGCTAGACTAATCTCTTCGTCGGCGTTAGAGCCTTTGTAAGCTATTAGTTTTCCGCCTACTTTGAGTAGTGGTATGCAATACTCGAGCAGTGTAGGTAGAGGTGCAACCGCCCTAGCCACACATACGTCAAAAGCCTCTCTATTATTATAAGCATAGTCTTCCGCTCTCGTATGAATACAAGAACAGTTGGTTAGATTGAGTGCGTCTTTGACGGCGTTGAGGAAGGTTATCCTTTTGTTGAGACTGTCAAGCAAGGTAAACTCACAGTCGGGACGAATTATGGCAAGCGGAATACTCGGAAAACCCGCTCCGCTACCTACGTCGCATATTTGGCTACCATCGGGTATCAAATCGCTACCTAGTAGACTATCTACGAAGTGTTTTTGCTCAACTTCTTCTACTTCGGTGATTGCCGTGAGATTGAATTTGTTATTCCATTCTACGAGCATATCGAAGTATTGCTCAAAAAGAGCAACTTTAGATTGGTCTATGCCACGTTGATTGAAGTAGTCGGACAAATATCTCATATCAGTTGTTTTTGTGTAGGTATGCCAGCAACACCGTAATATCGGCAGGCGAAACGCCCGATATTCTCGAAGCTTGAGCAAGGTTGAGAGGTTTGATTTGGTTGAGCTTTTGTCTAGCCTCTAATCTAAGTCCTTGAATAGTCGAATAGTCTAAGTCGGTAGGAAGGAGTTTGTTTTCTAGTTTTTTGTTTTCTTCTATGGCGTGAGCTTGCTTGCTCATATAACCTTGATATTTACATTCGGTAGCCAATTCTTCAAGTATTCTCAAGTCGTCTTCGGTAAAGTCGTCAAAGCCGTCGATGAGAGTCTGCGCGGTGATATTGGTACGCTTGAGCATATCTCTATAAGTCATTGCTTTGCAAGGAACATTCTCCCCTACTTGCTCAAAAACCTTACTAAATTGCGAAGGGGTAAGCGACTTGTCAAGCAAAGAATTAAGACGAGCTTTCTCATTCATTTTGTAGCTAAATCTAGCCCACCTTTCGTCGCTGACAAGACCAATCTCTCTACCTAGTGGGGTAAGTCTTTGGTCGGCGTTCTCTTGTCTAAGGTATAGCCTATGCTCCGCTCTTGCCGTCATCATACGGTATGGCTCGTTGGTGCCCTTGGTCACTAGGTCGTCTATCAATACGCCGATATACGAGTTGTCACGGGTGAGTATAATAGGCTCTTGGTCGGTAATATATCTCGACGCGTTGATACCTGCGACAAGTCCTTGAGCAGCAGCCTCTTCGTAACCGCTACTGCCGTTGAGTTGTCCCGCACAAAACAGTCCATCTACGTGCTTGACCATAAGAGCTGAATTGAGACACAGACTGTCTATACAGTCGTATTCGATAGCGTAGGCGTAACGGATAATTTTGCAATGCTCGAGACCTATTACGGAATGATACATCTCTAATTGGACGTCAAAAGGAAGAGACGAAGACATACCTTGGATATACATTTCGTTAGTAAAGGCGCTCTCAGGCTCAATAAAAATTTGGTGTCGTTCTTTGTCGCTAAAACGCATAACCTTGTCCTCAATGCTTGGACAATATCTAGGACCTACGCCCTTGATAGAGCCGTTGTATAGAGGCGAACGGTGTATGTTGGCAAAGATGATATCCTTAGTCTTTTGGGTGGTATAAGTGAGATAGCAAGGCTGTTTGTTGACGCCGTAGCCGTCGTGCATAAAGCTAAACGGATATATTTTTTCGTCACCGTTTTGTTTCTCCATAACGGAGAAGTCAATGCTCTTTTTGTCTACTCTTGCCGGTGTACCCGTCTTAAATCTGCGAGTAGGTAAACCTAAATCTATGAGATTGTCGGTGAGATAAGTCGCTCTTGCAAAGCCGTTGGGTCCCACTTGTTGAGACCAATCGCCTATGATGATGCGCGCGTTGAGATATACTCCACTAGCAACTACCACCGCCTTACAATCAAAACTCTGCCCCGTCGCGGTCACTACGCCTTGTACCTTACCGTTTTTGACGACGATTTCTTTGACTTCCGCCTGTATCATGTCGAGCCGGTCGGTGGTCTCCAAAGTCTTCTTCATACTTAGATGATACATCGTCTTGTCGGCTTGACCTCTAAGGCTGTGTACCGCCGGACCTTTGCCGAGGTTGAGCATACGCAGTTGAAGAAGATTGTCGTCGGCATTGATACCCATTTGTCCGCCGAGAGCGTCGATTTCTCTCACGAGATGACCTTTGGCTGTCCCGCCGATATTAGGGTTGCACGCCATAAAGGATATACTGTCCATAGACAACGTAAGCAGTAGAGTGTCGTGCCCAAGACGCGCCAAAGCAAGGGCGGCTTCTACTCCCGCGTGCCCTGCTCCGATTACTATTGCGTCATAATTTTGGCGATAAATCATCATAAAAAAAGTATAACACTATTTTGGCTATATGACAATCAAATAAATACTCTATCCTGTCGCTAAACTAACTACAAAATAATCAACGTAAAATATAATAATACCTATTTTATATAGAATATGAAGACTATTTAGTCTTGAATTTCGTCCTCGTCGCAACTTTCAACGTTCGGCTTAGTTCTAATAGCCGAGATAAGTTTGACCAAAAACGTAATAAACAGTGCGAGAACAAAACAAAATATCAAACACAATACTACTTTACCCGTCGTCGTAACGGTATTGTTAGGAAAAATCGTTGCTTTTATTGCGACGATTGCCAAAAATACGATAAGCGCGACGTACAACGCCGATACCAAAACTAATACCAAAATCCGCCAAACCAAGTTGTACTTCGGGTTTTTGATAAACTCAATAGCACCGTCAAAAAATATCTCCGCCAACAATTCCAAAATAAAGTCCATAATTATATAATAATACATTATAGATAATTGTCAATTATTATTGGAACTTATTATTTATTATGCCCGTTTCCTTTGCCATTGCCTTTATTTTGTCCATTGTGGTTACCATTGTTTCCACTTTCTATGATAGTTTCTTCAATTTCTTCTTCAGTTTCAACGTCAAAGAAACTTGCATATCTTTCAAATAGTTCACCAATTTCCTCTATTGTAATTAAGCCTTTGCCAATAGATACTTTGAGATATTTACCATTGAAAGCGTCAAATACTAACTCTGGCACTGGGATTAACTCAGCGAATTCTTCATAAGTAAATAAGCCATATTCTTCAATATCTGCTTGCATCGTCACTTGGTCTATTGTCATTGTCGTAGCGTCAACGTCAAATATATTAATAAACCCTGTTGTTGCTCCTGGCATTGATAGCATTCCATTGACATAATAACATAAATAGCCATATGTAACAGGACTCCATGCCGTAGTGTATTCGTTGTACACATCCACGTCGGTAAGCTGTACAGTAGTCCATATCATATCGCCATTATCGTCAATCGATTGTTTATTGAACCAATCTCCTATATATTGACTTGCGTCACTCCTCAAGAAGACATATTCATTAAGTGTTGTATTGAAAAATCCGTGTTCATCAATAACTTTTACGCTTGTCCCATCAGAGAATATCAATTTGATTATCTCATACTCACTATATGCATCACTATCTATAAACAGTATTGGAGCAGAATCAAATTGTCCTGTAATCATATTCCATACAAGTATTTGCTCATTTCCAGTCAATTCTTCTACCTCTACTTGACTACCGTCGGCAAGAGTGATTAGTGTGCCTTCTGAAACACATGATGTAGATTTGTTTACTTCAAATACATATATTTTTGATTGGGTATATGTTGTGCCGCTTCTAGATGATGTATTGGTTAAAGTTAAAGTGTAAGTGTCATTAGCAAGATCAGCTGTGTTTATACTAAATGTTCTTCCCGTATATGAAACATTACTTACCAAGCCGACTCTACTAGTAGCATTATGCATGGAGTTACCATTGATATTTACAACATTTCCAGCACTATCCCTTAACACAAATGATATATTACTAGTTATCTCTGTCACAGCATTAAATGCCAAGTCTGTACCAATTTCAAAATTCAAAGTTGTGCTTCTATTAACTATCATTTGACCAGAAGAGTTTTTGCCAAACGCATACAAGTAATCATTAGTTAATTTTACATTACCGTTCCATTTATACCAACTACTTGTATAGCCAAAATCACCTATTATTTTTTCCGGTTTATTGACTATAAATGTATACGTTTGTTCTGATGATTCTTCCCAAGTGGCTCGCTCAAAGTTGCTAGTCATTTTTAGGGTATATGTACCATTTATTAAACTTGATGTGTCAATTGTAAAAGAATTATCAGTTAGTGTTACATTATTCACTAGATTAACCTTTACAGTTGTTTCATGAGTTTGTAAAATCGCTCCGGAACTATTTTTTAATTCAAAATTTACTGTGCCATTAAGCATAGCTATGGCATTAGAACTAGATTTTGTATATAATTCAAATTGTAATTGGGTATTATTTACTACTTTTAGAGTGCTAGAGGAACTATCTATATTAGCAGAATCATATTCCATTTTAACACCACCATTCCAATAAAAAGATGATCCTTTATAGCCAAAATCACCAAATACTTCTTGCCCTGCTTTTATAGATTTTAATGCCTTATATGCATTTAATTGACCATTAGATACACATAAACCATCTAAGTTTGAATTATAGTCAGCATTATTTATTATTGCGGCCTTAATTTCTTCAGCTGTTAAATAGGGATTGTGCGATAATAATAAAGCTGCAACTCCTGCCACATGCGGTGTAGCCATAGATGTGCCTTGCCAAGAGGCATATCCTGTTGCATTTATTGCATTCGGTACTGTACTCAAAATTCCCACCCCTGGAGCAAAAATGCTAACTGATTCTGCGCCAAAATTTGAAAAACCTGCGATATTACCTAAGTTATTTATAGCCCCAACTGAAACAACTCTATTGCTCCATGTCTGTCCACGCGAATAATCCGATGGATAATAATGTGAAGTGTCATTATCATTTGTATTATTTCCTGCACTTGTTACAAAGAGACCTCCGTAACCTGCAATCGCACTTTCCAGTGCCGAGGGTCCAAATCCACCTCCACTAAAGTTGATTATTGGAATACCATTATTTCTTGCCCAGTTAATTGCATTTACTACGTGTTTAGTTTGCCAATTTGTAACTGTATTTGATATTGTTAGTGGCACTAGAGTTACATTCCAATTGACTCCAACAACTCCATTCGCTGTACCTTCTGTCGCACCAATCGTACCTGCAACATGTGTGCCATGTCCCGCTGTATCATTTGTATTGCTATTATTATCAACAAAGTTCCACCCTGTTGCTAAATTTGCATTTAAATTTTCATGAGCAGCCACACCAGTATCAATGATCGCAACTTGGATATCTGCCGATCCAGTTGTTATATCCCACGCAAGCGGTGCTTTAATTCCATAGGAAGGATTGTGCATTCCCCATAAGTTTGAGTATCCCGTGCCCACTGAGTTCGCAGGAAGCAATGTCGCCTGGCCATAGTAATTCGGCTCTGCCGAATAAACCCCATCTATTTGTTCTAACTGCTTAACAACCTCTAACACTTTTTCCTTGGAGTTTGTTGGTAACTTGATTTCTAAAATTTGTTTAAAACTCTCTTCTTTTAAATATTTTTTGCTTTTTGAGTTCTCATCAACAATAGTTAAATCTGTTACTTTTTCAATATCAACACCTTTAAAAATTGTTTTATCTTGACGCTTATTTATGGCACCAATACTTTGGTTCATGACTACAATCACTGTGCTATCATCAAAATTTTCATAAATACTTGCATTACTATAAGCCTTTTCATCAACACCCGATAAATCACTTGTTTCTTGAGCAAAAGCAATAAATCTATTATTGATCGAAAACATCAGCAATAATGTGATTGCTAAAACGACACATATCGCAACCATAGTCATCTTTCTAATTTTACATTTTAATATTGGCATAATTTTTATCCTCCAAAAATTTGGTATTTTATGTTTGATTTGATTTCCAAATTACTACGCACGCCCCACTATATGTAAAGGTCACTCCAGCAATGGTAAGTTCCACTACCACATCAGCAAACCCCGAGTATTCATCGGAAATCTTAACCGCAATTAAGTCATTATAGGTACCATAATAACCTAAAATATTTATATCATCCATTTTTGCTCGTGGATACAACTTTTTTCCACTTGAATTGGTTTGAGCAAGCAGGTTTGCCAAGTAAGTTTTTTTAATTGCAATCTCGGATTCGCCACTTAAATTTTCAGGGTTTTTCGGAATAGGCACAAAATTAGGTTCATCCTGCACCCCACTTTGATAATACGCAATGCTCCGCAAATCATCAATCAGCAGCCACCCCTCATCGTACGCCTCTTTCAATGTATAAAACGCTCCCACTTTTTTTTCCTCCTGATTGCACCCCGTAAAAATTGCTAAGCACATAATTAATGCCATCCCTAATACAATTATTTTTTTAAACATTTAATTCCACCTCCTATAACTGATGTTATGTTTTTTATTGTATTGCTATTTTTTTGTTTGTCTCCATATGCGCTAAAAACTCTATCAAAAACAATAATTTGCATAATTGATGATAGTGTATTAATTATTAGTTTTAACACTGTCATATTACTACCCCCGAAATAATCTCAGCATATATTTTCTTTAATTCTTTCAAATACTTTTTGCTTATTGGCAATTTTGTTCCATCTTTCATTATGGCTTCATATCCATTAATGGTATTTAAGTGATTAATGTTAATTAAAAATCCATTATGAGAACGTGCAAATCCAAATATTTTTAATTCTTTTTCTAAATCATTTATTTTACCATTTTCATTATAATTTTCTTTTTCTGTTACTATCAATAATCTTCTTGAATAGTATTCTATTTATATAATATCTTTAACTAGCACCGAATATTTTTTATTATTCCAATTTATTCCCATTTTCTTAGTAGCTAAAATATTGTTCTGTATCGCTCTATCTAACTCTTTGTGCAAAAGTTCTATCTTTATTGGCTTTAATAAATACTGGAAAGGCATTGACTTAAATGCGTCTGATATATAATTGGTGTGTGATGTTGTAAATATTATAATAACATTCTCATCTTTTTTCCTCAATTCAACTGCCAAATCAACACCTAAAAGATCTCCAAGTTCTATATCCAAAAATGCGATATCATACTTGTTTTGACTAAGTAAAAAGTCTGTTCCTCTTTTATATTCTTCAATTTCAAACTGGTTTCCCATTTTGTGATTTAATAGGAAACTTTTCAATTGATTCATATACACAATCTCATCTTCAACTATTGCTATTCTCATAAACATCCTTTAGATCATTATAACACATATTCATATATATTTCAAGATACTGATTTAATAGTAACCACAATACTTAATTTCAAATAATTGTAGTGGGACCATCAAGTCAGGGGATAAATATCTATAGGCATTGAACCGTTTTCTGCCGTAACCAAAACATAATATGTATTGTCGCCGACGGCAAGCGTTGCGGTTTTACTTGCAATCGTGTCAAGTTGTGTTATAATCGAACTATGAAGACGATAGCAACGATATCCACCCCTATGGGGAGTGGCGCAATAGGTATTGTAAGAATGAGCGGCGATGAGGCAAAAACCATTGCCGCCAAGATGTTTGCCACCAAAAAGCTAAGTAGTTTCGAGGAGGCTAGCCCCAACTATATGTATTACGGCAAGGTCAAAACCGACTCTTTCGAGGACACTTGCTTAGCCGTCTACTTCCAAGCCCCTGCCTCTTACACGGGCGAAGACGTGGTAGAATTCCAATGTCACGGCGGAGTGAGATTGGTGGACGAGGTGCTCAAACAATGCCTAAACTACGGCGCGGTTATCGCTGACAAGGGAGAATTTACCAAGAGGGCTTTTCTCAACGGCAAAATGGCTCTTGCCGACTGTGAGGGCGTGACGGATATGATTACGTCGGAGTCTTTGTCGGCGCTCAAAGCAAGCAGTAGGCTGATGCAAGGCGGTGTTTCTTGCGAGATAAAGGGATATCAAACTCAGTTGTTAGATAGCATTGCCGAACTTGAAGCAAGCCTCGACTATCCCGAAGAAATGGAAGACGAGAGCAAGTCAAATTGCGGACACGTATTGAGTTTTTTGAGTCAAAAGCTTCAAAAATTGGTTGACAGTCAAAAGGTGGGAGGATATATCAAACAAGGCGTAACGGTGGGTATAGTAGGTCAAACCAACGTGGGCAAGTCATCCTTGCTCAATAGACTGTTGGGCAGAGATAGGGCTATCGTCACCGATATTGCCGGCACGACTCGCGATACTTTGGAAGAGTGTATCGAATATAAGGGTGTTTTGCTGAGATTAGTGGACACAGCGGGTATCAGAGAGACCGACGACAAGGTAGAAGCCATTGGCGTAGAAAGAAGTATGGATATTGCCAAAAACAGCGACTTGACGTTATTCGTTACACCGAGCGACAGACCTATGAACGACGAAGAAAAGGCTTTGGAAAAGAGCCTAGCGGATAGCGGAGTCAAGATGATCAAGGTGGTCAACAAGTGTGACCTTGCTCGAGTGAATATCGAGGGCGTTGCCATCAGTGCCAAGACCGGGCAAGGCATAGAGCAACTAAAAGAGCGTATTGTTGACGCCGTGATAGGACAAAGCATCGATGCAAGCGGCAACGTCATTACCAACCGTAGACACGCGCAAGCCATTGAGCAAGCCTTAGAGTGTATCGAAAGCGCGTCAAACGCACTGTACTCTCAACCGACGGAGTGCGTCTTGCTCGACCTTAGACAAGCATACTTCGAGCTTGGCAAGATTACCGGCGACAGCGCCAGCGAAGATATTATCAACAGTATATTTAGCAAGTTTTGCCTAGGCAAATAAACCTATATATCGAATAAACAAATTGCGCCGAGTTGCAATATAGTATGGCAATCTCTATCGGACAATCGCATTATAAAAAATAGACCGCCCAATTCGAGCGGTCTTACGTTTTAGAAATATTTAGATTTTGGCGCGCCGTAGGACTTTACTTTGCCCACGCCCTTCTTCTTGAAGTTGCGAGAGTATTCGGAGTTGTACATATCTCTTTCTTCCTCTTGCTTTTGCTCGGGAACGGGTATTTCCACGTCGTAGGAAGAGTACTCTTTCTTTTCTCTATTCTCTCTTGCCCTTCTGTCGCCTCTATCGCCTCTATCGTTTCTTTTGGTCTTATTTGGGATAATGGTGACGAATCTATTTGGCTCTTCACCTTCCGACGAGGTGGTGACGTATTTGTCGTCGGCGAGAGCCGAGTGAATAATTCTTCTCTCAAAAGGATTCATTGGCTCTAGGCTGATACTTTCTCCGGATTTAGCCGCCTTAAAAGCAAGCCTTTTGGCAAGTTTGGTAAGGGTAACGGTACGCTTTTCTCTATAGTTTTCTCCGTCGATAACCATTCTTTTGCCCTTTGGATTGTTTTTGCCTGCAACGAGCAAGGCAAGATATTGAAGACTGTCGAGCACGTCCCCGCGATAGCCGATGAGTTTGGAGGTGTCTTCGCCCGACAAAGCAAGTTCGATAGTCTCGTCGTTGTCGTTGAGAGCAACCTCTACGTTAAGCCCCATTTTCTCTATTACGCCCTTGACGAAGCCGTAAGCCAACTCTTCTGCCGAAGGCTTGGCTACGACGACTATCGTCGTCTTTTTGCGAATAATACCACTCTCTTTGACTGAGGTAACCTCTACTTGTTTGAGTGACAAATCCAACTCTTCTAAAGCCTTTGCCAAAGCTTCGTCATAGCTGGAAGCCGTGATTTCTACACTTTTCATAACTACTCCTTGTAATCGACGACCAATCAAGCGTTGGCTGATTTTTCGTCTACCTTTTTGATGATAAGATTGAAAATGACGGAAGTAAGCGTGCTGAGAATGTTGCTGACTACGTAATAGATTGCAAATGCCGCGCTATACATTATTGCAAAAACGCCAAGCATCAAAGGCATAATATAGTTCATCATTTTCATTGATTTTTGTTGTGCTTTCTTTTGCTCTTCGTTCACTGCCATATTGGTCTGAGGTTGCATCTTTTGGAGCAACATCGTTGACAAAAAGCTGGTTGCTATCGCAAGTATCGGCAAAACGAAGTAACCGTTCCAACGTGCAGCGTCCCAAAAAGACTGCTTGTTGTAAACTTCCATTGCAGGACCTACGAGAGTCTCGTAGCTTGCGGACAAACCGTTAGGTAGAGTTGCGTTGATACCACCCCAACCCGAACTGATAAAATTTTCGTAACTAGGGATAACGTTGGTGCCTATGTCAGACATATGCACGTTCTTAATCCACAACCAACCCTCAGGCTGATACATAGCAGCCAAATGAGCGTTGATTTCTTCCGCACTTGCGCCTGCGGCAACCATCTCGTTGTAAGCGTCGTTGAGACGAGCTACGATAAGCTGGTTGTCATATACGACCAAGGCTCTAAATCCTGCAAACACTACGAAAAAGACTACCATCGTCACTATCATAGGCAAGCACGAAGCTAGCATATTGACACCCGACGAGCGTTGGAGTTCGTATTGTTTTTGGCGTAACATTTCGGGATTGTTTGCGTATTGCTTTTGAATTTTGGCGAGTTTTGGTTGCAAAGCCGCCATTTTCTTTTGTTGTTTGCGCATAGAAAATTTTTGCCAAATATCGAGTGGCAATAGCGCAAGTCGCAAAATAATCGTAAATACTACGACCGTCCAGCCGAAGTTACCTACTCCTTCACGGAGCAACAAAAGCAACTTGCCGACGAGGTTGGTCATCTCGACTTGATCTACGGTCGAGGCAATCAAAGTCATAAAAGCCATTTTGCAGTTCCTTTAAAATTGTCCTTGACGGGGTCAAAACCACCCTTGTACCAAGGATTGCACCTACAAATTCTCGCCACGCCTTTTGCTACCCCCACGACCGCGCCTCGCTTGGCAACGGCTTGTAGCATATACGCCGAACAACTCGGAGTGTATATGCACACGGAAGGAAATAGCGGATTGATAAAACTCTTGTAATATCCAATAAATAAACGCGTGAGCTTCATAGATTAGTCGTACAATTTTGCCCGTTTGAGCACGTGCACCAAAGATTTTTCAATGTCTTGATAGCTCATAGTAGCCACGTCGGGACGAGCCACGACGATATAGTTGTATTTGTCAGCCACGTGAGGTATCATCAACCTAAAAGCCTCTTTGATGCGTCGTCTGATTTTGTTGCGCACAACCGCTTTGCCGATTTTTTTGCTAACGACAACACCTACTTTGAGCGGGTATTTGGAGGGCGCATAGATGAGTACCAATTGTCCGTTGGCAACGCTTGTCCCCTTGCGGTAAAGATAGTTGAATACCCGTCTGCCGGACAGCCTGTACTTCTTTTGCATATTCGATTATGCGGTCAGTTGGCGTCTACCCTTATTGCGACGTCTCTTGAGCACGTTTCTACCGCTCTTAGAGCGCATTCTTTGTCTAAAACCGTGTACCTTGCTACGTTGTCTCTTTTTTGGTTGAAAAGTTCTTTTCATATTTGTATCCTCGCTTATTATAATATCGTAAATAAAATATTTGCCAATAAAGTATAATATAATAAAAATCTAGTGTCAAGTAAAATACCAATATAAATTGAGTAGAGCCGATAGACGGTGTAACTTAGTATTTTGACACGAACAATTATTTAGCGATACGTAACGAAAGACGTTTAGCGTTATATTGCAACTATCCGGTTTGACGCACCGTTATTATCTTGCAAGCACGATAGTCAGAGATTAGTCGAAACGACGTAAAGGCAGTCGAAATATCTAAGCAAATAAATCGTGCAAAACATTGCGACATAAAATAACTACTAATTATCATAATGTAATAACAATTGTTTTTAGTTATTGATAACCCTATGTGATAACGATTGTTTTTGGTTATTGATAACCATATGTGATAACAATTGTTTATGGTTATTGATAATCGTAAAGCATATTATAATAAATATATACCACTCATATATGACTCCGCCGTACTCAAAACTCATTACTACGTAAAGCATTAAAATATAAGTTGAATAATAAATACGGACTGTACTTATTTGGCACTAAAAATATGTCAATCGCAACTAACACTTTTGTTTTGCGTTTTAGCAGCGTATTTGCTCGCTTTTCAAAGTCGTGATAATACCAATATACTACAATGTTTCTCGTGAAACGTTTACTCAGTAGTTATGATAATTTTTAAAAGCATATCTAAACTCCGCCCGTATTGCTTGTGGTTGCTATCATCCTCGCTCAATAATTATTGTCAACATATTACTAATTAGACATAACAACTTTTTGGGATAATCGTAACGCGTCTGAACTTGCAGCGTACCACAAACAGCTGAGGCGTATTTTGCTCTATTTGCTGATATCACGTAATAGCTGTGCCGGGCAACGTATATTAGATATCGGAACTCACAATATGAATGTTGCTATTAGACTAATTGCCGTTTTATAAATAACTATCCCGTGTATTTTGGTAGCTAGGTGCTAATTACGTACCCCTACTACTAAGTTCCACGTGAAACGCAATATATACCTATTCTTAGAACAAATACAAGCGCACTTGTCATTATATTAGACTTAATCTCAGACCACTATGCACAAGTTGTTACCACTAAGCGTCAACACGTGTTTTTTGTTGACGGTTACCGCTTATTCTATTGTGCAACAAAAAACGCTCCTCGTAGAAACGTTAAAATGAATAAAAACAGCAAAAATTAGCTAAATCTAGCCTAAAATATGCCAAATTCCGCTACTTTTATAAATATAAATTATATTATTCACTCGATTTTAAGGGCAAAATATTCTACCTACCGAAGAATAATTAAAGCCGTTTCACTAAAATTGTGAAACATTATATTATTGCGCTCCCGAATGCTAATTATTCATCTATAACGTAATTATTATAATATTATAGTACTTTAAGACGTAGCATAATTTTGTAATCACATTATATTTAGATGGTGTAATGGTTGCGCGTGTTGTCAATCTAATCAAGACAATTTTAACTAAATAAAGAATGAGCCGGCGAACAATCCGAGGAATTTTAGTTAAATTTAGACAACGGTAATGATATCGTATTCCCCATCACGTCGTTGTCGACAGTAATTAGTAATCGAACTCTTTGCCACGTATATCATGATTTAGTGTACGATGCAATAATTATAAGCCGATTGAAGTTGTTGTTGAAGTCTAGAATATATGGATTTTAGCCGCAGAAGCAAAGTTATTAAGGCATATCTCACGCCGGTAATAATTGGTATAAAAGAGCCTGCCCTTATTTAAAAAATGAGTGTATTAAAAACCAAAAAAATTATATTGAATAACCACAAAATCAATATATCCAAAATATCCATAAAAGTAAAAATGCGACGTCTTGGGGGAGAACAATCGCATTTTTACATAATGTTAGGACATCTTCTGTAACTATATGTTACCACATTTCTATAATAAATGCAATATTTTTTTAAAAATTTTTTAATTTTTTTTAAAAATTATTAAATTATAACCTATCGATATCAATAATTTACTTTTTAAACTCTATTTCTAAATAACCGTTAAATCCATATTTTTGTAAGGTGTCGAAGCTCAAACGAGTAGTTTATTTAGACCGTTTTGTGTATAAGTACTTCTTTAGCGTAGGTATAAGTATAAGATAAGAGAGCTTATAAGTCAGTGCTGCCGTTGTAACGTAGGTAAAGACGTGAAAGGCTTGGATATTAAAATCAAAAAAGGCGTTGCTAGAAAGAGCAAAACTCGCGCCGTCTATTACGACGCGCAGGAAGTCGACTAAGTAACCGCTCCACAGCTTTAGTGCGTAGCGTGTCTTAATTACTTTGATTATAACGTTGATTATTCCGACGGCAATGCCGACTAATAAAAATATGCCTAAGGCTTTAACTTGTTCGGACACGCTCTGCGACAATTCTATTGGCATTCTATTTTACTAGTTTTTTGAGTAAGGATAACTTGCCCTTTCCTTGGTTATACTTGACGACCGATACGCTACCCGACACGACGGCGTATTTTTGTTCAACGTCGAGTTGTACGAGGTTGAGATTGTCCCCACTCACGCTGAGGGTATTTTCGCCCAAATAAGCTATGAGCGATTTGTCGGTAGATTCGGCGATGCCGGTCACGCCTTTGATGACAAATTGCTGTCCGAAATCTATCGTCATGGCGTTGAGGGCAGTAATTTTTTCTTTTTTGTTAGGCGAGTTGATAGCGTCCATATTTTTCTCCTTATTGATATTGTATGCAAGGACTTTTCGACATATTACAACGATTATTAGAGGCTAAAAACTCAATACTTGTCGCTATTTTTTGATTTTTGATTGCAAAAAATATGCTATTTAGAGCTTTAAGTCGCGTCAAAAAATATGCAAAAATTGTGCGAACATCGATTTTTTTGAAAAAATGCCATTTTCAAGCCCATATTTATATCATAATTCTTTTTGCCGTCGAATTAGTTATTTGAGTCTTTGTCTATTGCAGTGTTAGAAAAAACTCGATTATTTGTTCAAAAAACCCGATACGTATCGAGTTTTTCAACAATTGAGTTATTACAAAAAAATTCTCAAAGATTTGATAAGGTCTTGTTGCAAGGCAATGAGCTTGTGAGCATACTTTTTTGCCGTCTCGCTCGCTGCGTATCTATTTGAAAGTTCCACGTTGATTTGTGCAATGCCCTTGTCTGCGCCCTTAATTATCATCATGGCTACCTTTTGCTCGGAAGCGCCTTTTTTGAGTCTCATTTTGGTGACCATCCCTGCCATTTTTCTCACGATAGGCGACGGACTGTTAGGCTTGACTTGTTGGGACAAAAGAGCGCCGTTGGTTTCTTCAACGTAATCTCTATGGCGAATGGTTAGGTCGTTGACCATGGTTTTTATTTGTTGTTTTTGTAAATAAGGTAATATACATTCTAAAGTGTTAAGAGCAACTTTTGCTCCGTTGTTACACTTTTTGATGAGTTTTTCAGATTGCTTATCCATAATTCCTCCTATCGCTATAGTGTGCAAAGTAAGAGTCGATTATGCAAGATTTGGATTAGAAATTGGGAGTATTTTACAAAATATCGGTGTAGGAAAGGGCGGCTTTGGCGACGTGATTTTTCGCTGACGGGGCGTAGATTAGGTAAAGGATTACTATTTTGGACAAAATTATAAATTTTGTATCGCTTTTCTTATATTAAAAACAATTTACCTATTGAAAAGGAAAAATAGGTGTGGTATAATTTGGTCATAAAATAGGAGAGAATTATGAAAAAAATTATCATCATCGGCGCGGGCGTAATAGGTTGTTCGATAGCAAGAGAGTTGTCGAGATACGACGCAAGCGTTTTGGTACTAGAAAGCAACAACGACGTTGCTTGTGGCACGAGTAAAGCCAATTCGGGTATCGTGCACGCAGGATTTGACGCCAAACCGGGTACGTTGAAGGCAAAATTCAACATTCTCGGCAATCCAATGTTCGACCGTCTTTCAAAAGAACTCGACTTCCCTTTCAAGAGAATAGGTGCTATGGTCTTGTGCTTTGACGAGCAAGACTTCCCTGCTCTCACGGCTTTGTATCAAAAGGGTATCAAAAACGGAGTCGAAGGCTTGGAAGTATTGATGGGCGACAAGGTGAGAGAGATAGAGCCTTACGTTAGCGACAAGGTAGTTGCGGCACTCGTTGCGCCTACCTCGGGCATAGTCGGTCCGTACGAGATGACTATTGCTTATGCGGAAAATGCATATACCAACGGCGTAAGTTTTGAATTTAACAAAAAGGTTACGTCCATAAAACAGTCTGACGAGTGGGTTATAGAATGTGAGGACGGAAGCAGTTACTCTGCCGACCTCGTTATCAACTGCGCGGGCGTTTTTGCCGACGAAATCAACAATATGGTATGCGACGACAAGATAAAAATCGTGGCGAGAAAGGGCGAATATATGTTGCTTGACAAGACCGTCGGCTATATTGCAGGCAAGACTTTGTTCCAACTTCCTACCGCAATGGGCAAGGGCATTTTGGTTACGCCAACCACTCACGGTAATATTTTGCTAGGACCTACGGCTTTGGACGTAGACGACAAGCTCTCCACCTATACCACCGTTGACGGGCTAAACGAAACTTTTTCCAAGGCGTGTCAGAGTGTGCCAAGTCTCAATAAGAGAATGGTTATCACTCAGTTTAGCGGACTTAGAGCGCACAACGTAGAGGGCGACTTCGTGATAGGAATGAGCGCCAAGCAAGGCTTCTACAACGTGGCGGGCATAGAGTCTCCGGGACTTACTTCCGCCCCTGCCATAGCCGTGCACGTAGCAAAGGAAGTTGCCGAATATTTGGAGCTTGGCGTCAACGCCGACTTCAACCCTATCCGTAAGGGTATCAAACAATTCTCTACGATGTCGGACGACGAGAGAGAAAAGGCTATCGCCGAAAACCCTCTATACGGCAAAGTGGTATGCAGATGCGAGGTCGTTACCGAAGGCGAAATAGTCGACAGTATCAACCGACCTTTGGGAGCAAAGGACCTTGACGGCGTCAAGAGAAGAACGCGCGCGGGCATGGGAAGATGTCAATCGGGATTCTGCACCTCGAGAATTATGGAGATTTTGGCAAGAGAGACGGGCGTCGATATGCAAGACGTGACCAAGTTTGGCAAAGGCTCCAATTTGCTCATCGGGAGGGTAAAGTAATGATAGAGAAGAATTTGATTATTATAGGCGGTGGACCTGCCGGTCTTGCGGCTGCCAAGGCGGCGTACGACGAGGGCGAGAGAGATATATTGATATTGGAGAGAGAAGCCAATCTCGGCGGAATACTCAACCAATGTATTCACAACGGTTTCGGTCTGCATACCTTCAAAGAGGAACTGACGGGGCCCGAATACGCAGGCAGATACGTCAAAGAAGTTGTCACAAGGGGCATAGAATATAAGCTCGGCGCAACGGTTATCAATGTGACCAAGGACAAGGTTATCACTTGCGTGAGCGAGGCGGAAGGCTTGGCAAAATACAAGGCAAAGGCAATAATATTGGCGTGCGGTTGCAGAGAAAGACCTCGCGGCGGTATCAATATCGCGGGCAGTAGATGCGCGGGAATATTCTCTGCGGGCACGGCGCAAAAGCTCGTAAACATAGACGGATATATGGTGGGCAAAGAGGTGGTTATCCTCGGCAGCGGAGATATAGGTTTGATTATGGCTCGCCGTATGACCTTCGAGGGGGCTAAAGTCAAAGCCGTAGTAGAATTGATGCCTTACAGTAGCGGTCTCAACCGTAATATCGTGCAATGTCTCAACGACTACGATATTCCGCTCAAGTTTTCACACACGGTGGTGGATATCAAGGGCGAAGGCAGAGTGAGCAGCGTAGTTATTGCGCAAGTGGACGAAAAGCTCAACCCTATCATGTCGACGGCGGAAGAAATCAAGTGCGATACCTTGCTACTTAGCGTGGGCTTGTTGCCCGAGAACGAGCTGTCCAAGATGGCGGGCGTGGAACTCAGTCCGATTACGGGAGGAGGCATAGTCGACGACGATATGATGACGGCAGTGGAAGGAATTTTTCAATGTGGCAACATATTGCACGTGCACGACCTCGTAGACTTCGTAAGCGAGGAGAGTGAACTTGCGGGCAGACGCGCCGTGGCGTATATCAGAGAGGGCAAGGTAGCCAAAGACTACGTTGACGTGAGTGCTACGGGCGGAGTGAGATACGTCGTTCCGCAAAAGATATCCAGACAAACCGACTGCGCTACCCTAAAACTCAAGATGAGAGTGTCCAACGTCTTTAGGAACAAGAGGTTGGTAGTGGAGGCAGACGGCGAAGAAATCTTTAGCAAAAAAAGACCTATCGTCGCACCGGGAGAAATGGAAACCATATCTCTCAACGCTACGCATCTGGATAAAATCAAAAAGGCAAGCAAGGTTGTTGTCAGCCTAAAGGAGGCATAAAATGAAAGAGATGATTTGTATTTGTTGTCCAATGGGTTGCCACTTGCAAGTCGACGCAAATGACCTAAACGATATCAAAGTCACGGGCAACACCTGTCCCAGAGGCGCTAAGTACGCCAAGGACGAGATGATTTGTCCTAAGAGAATGGTGACGAGCGTGGTGAGAGTCAACGGCGGAACTATCAATATGACTTCCGTCAAGACGAGTGAGAGTATTGACAAAAAGCTCATCTTCGACTCGCTCGACGCACTCAAAGGCATAACTCTCGACGCGCCCGTGCACGAAGGCGACGTGGCGGTGAAGAACGTTTGTGGTAGCGGGGTTGACTTCGTAGTCACCAAAACCGTGCCGAAAAAGCAATAAAAATCACAAAAATCAATCGGCGATACCAATATGTGACACAATAGTGCAAAAATCGAGAAAGGGAAATTATTAGCGAAATTTTTGCACGAAACGCAACCAAATACACTGATATAAGGGGAAAAATATGAGTAAATATATAGTTGCGCTGGACCAAGGAACGACCAGCTCGAGGGCTATCGTCTTTGACGACAAAGCCAATATCGTAGCCAAATCGCAAGCGGAATTTGAGCAAATCTATCCGCACCCGGGTTGGGTGGAGCATCGTCCCGAAGATATTTGGCGTACGCAATTGGATTCTTTGGTCAAGGCGATACAAAAGGCGGAGATAAAAATCGACGACGTGGTCGCGGTGGGCATCACCAACCAGAGAGAAACTACGGTGGTGTGGGACAAAAACACGGGCGAACCCGTCTACAACGCTATCGTTTGGCAGTGTCGTAGAACGTCCGACTATTGCGACGAACTCAAAAAGCAAGGCTTGGAGCAAAAGATTTACGACAAGACGGGACTTCCTATCGACGCGTACTTTTCGGCAAGCAAAATCAAGTGGATACTCGACAACGTGGACGGCGCGAGAGCAAGAGCCGAGAGGGACGAACTGCTCTTCGGTACGATAGACACCTATCTTATGTGGAGATTGTCGGGAGGTAGAGTTCACGCCACCGACTACACCAACGCTTGCAGGACGCTACTCTTCAATATTCACAAGCTAGAGTGGGACGGCGAACTGCTGAGTTTGTTCGGCATTCCTAAGAGTATGTTGCCTAAGGTCAAACCGTCCAAAGGCTTGTTCGGCTACACGGACCCTAATGTCGTGGGGGCGAAGTTGCCTATTTCGGGCGTGGCGGGCGACCAACAGTCGGCTTTGTTCGGACACTTGTGCATCAACAAGGGCGAAGGTAAAAACACCTATGGCACGGGTTGCTTTACGCTAGTCAACACGGGCGACAAGGCGGTGGTATCTCGCAGAGGTTTGGTGACCACCTTGATAGCCAGCGAACAAAACGGCAGACCGCAATACGCCTTAGAAGGAAGCGTATTTGTCGGCGGTGCGGTGTTGCAATGGCTTAGAGACGAGATGAAACTCATATCTCACGCCAAAGAAGCCGACGAGATAGCGGAGAAATGCCACGACACGGGCGGTGTGTACATAGTACCGGCATTCGTGGGCTTAGGTGCACCGCACTGGCAAGCCGACGCAAGAGGCATGGTATGCGGAATTACCCGAGGCACCAAGAGAGAACACTTCGTAAGAGCCGCGCTCGAGTCCATTGCCTACCAAGTCTTTGACGTGGTACACGCTATGGAGAACGACCTCAAACAAGATATTAGGGGGCTCAACGTGGACGGCGGAGCCTGCGTGTCCAACGTGCTGATGCAATTCCAAGCCGATTTGCTCAAGGCGGACGTGGTAAGACCAAAGGTGGTAGAAACGACGGCGCTCGGGGCTTGCTATCTTGCGGGTTTGGGCGTTGGCGTATGGAAAAGCGTAGACGATATCAAGACGGATAGAGAGATAGACAGAGTGTTTAGTCCGTCAATGCAAGAGGATAAGCGCGAGAAACTTATAATGGGTTGGCTCGAGAGCGTAGCAAGAGCAAAATATCAATAAAAAGTCGATACGTGTCGACAAAAACGCAAAATATCAACAAATAAGACGGCAACTCGCCGTCTTAATTTTTTACTCCGAATAGGTCGTTGGGCTCTATCCCAAACTTTTCGTATATCAGTCTTATGCTGTTGTACCCCGGCTTCTTTTTGCCAAGCAACCATTGGCTGACCGTCGTTTGATTTACCCCCAACACGTCCGCCAAAGCCTGTTGCGTATAGCCCTTTTCATACATCAATTGTTGCAAGACGTCAATATATTCCATACGATAAGTATACGATATCTTAGGTCTAAAGTATTGACATAGGTCAAAAGACCTAATATAATAAATAGGTATAATAAGTGGTTAAAAATATGCGGATTAAAACAACACTAAAACAAAATAACAATATAACAAAATAACAAAAAAAAGGATAGGTAGGATATGAGAATTAAATATACTAAGCAAGGAAATATTGCACAGTCAAGCCTTGAAAAGATTGCAAAGATTTATAAGAAGGCTTGGAGAAAGAATACGTGGAAGGTGGTCCATAAAACATCAGTGCCGCAAATAGAAGGAATAGGTCCGTCTCCGGATTTGTTGTTGCTACAATGTGGTAAATGCTATTGTGTGGTTGATGAAGACGAGGTTAAATATTTTGGACGACGTGTTTGTATGTACGATAATTATATCGACGAACATTACCAAAATGACTTTACAATATCGTACGACGAGGCTATTGATACTATTGAAAGAATAAAAGCAGGACTCGAAATTGAGCGAATGAAACCTGCTCCGGACTTAACGTGGGAAGATGATAAACTTGTTAGCTGGCTAAGAGAAAATGAAAACTGTCGTTTTTCCTACTGCGTTTGGGAAGAATTGAATAGAAGGGGTGTAAAAGTAGATTATGCAAATAAGGAAGATTATAAGGATTTTGCAGGACTACTTAAACGCCCGGATATAAAAGATAATATTGCAGGAAATGTGTTAGAATAACAAAATAACAACATAACAAAATAACTAAGCAACTAAATAGAATGAGGAGGCCTATTTATATGAAAAAAGTATTTATTATGATTATAGCAGCGTTGCTAATTGCGATTATCGCAATATCTGTCATTGGTTGTGACAGTATCAATAATACCGGGGGAAATGTTTATAATCGAGACGAATTTATGGACGGTGTAAGTGCTGTGTTTACTCATAAATATAATAATAAAGACACGGTTTGGGAAACAGATTATGTTCAGAATGCTAATTATGAGACGTTAATGTCAGCAAATAATTTTAATTCTTTTACGGCTAAAATTAAAACCGATTTGATAACTGATAATAAGAAAATGAGGTCTTTTATGTTTGTAGTAGAAACTCAAACAGATTGTACTATCAATTTTGCATTATTAACAGATAATCCAAGTAATACTAAATATTTTGCTCAACAAGAGATAACATTGAGTGCAAACACGCAGGTTAGGATTACTTTTTATATAGATGAAATAATAACAGATTTGATTGATAACGAATATCCAAATTTTAGAATTGAAACGAATAGATATGAAGAAGTGCCGGATGATGCATTAGATTATAAACGAACGATATTCGGCAAAAAATATAATTATGTTTATACTGCCACAGACGTAGAATTTACGATAAGCAATTTTCAAGCAGTAATCGAAGATATTAAGGCTTAGTGAGGGCAGGTAAATGTTTGATATAAATGAATTGTGGTGGTCGCTTTGTAGCTTTTTGCTACAAGTTGTAGACGGCGTATCCGCAGTATTTTATTGGTTGGCAGGAATAAGACCTGCAACCGTTGATCCAAATGAAAGTTGGAACGTTACGTATACATATTGTATTGTACCGAAAGCATTATAAGTAAGATTACAGCCAACATAAGCAACTAAAAGAAAAATACGCACCATCAAGTGAATCTTTTTCAACCCATTTTAGTCGTGTTCCCAAAGTATAGGATTTGGCAACCCTTCCGTCTCGGCAAAGCCGAGCCACTCTCCCTTGCACGGTCGCTCGCCGTCACTTTGACTCGATTGCACGTTTTGTGCAATCATCGTTTAGCGTTTGGCTCGCTCCCTATCTACGACCACTCGTAAACCTGCGGCGCACGACCTATAGGTCGCTTGCGCAGATTTAGTCGTACTCTCAAAGGATGGAATCAGGATTTGACAACCCTTCCACCGCTACCGCGGTTTTCTTACGGCATAGGCACAAGTTAGGCGAGGAGAGCGAGGATTGGGCGACAGGAGCATACTTCTTGTATGTGACTAAGCACAACCGCAAACTCGACAAAGCATAACGAAGTAGATATGCCGTAAGACACCCTTCCCTTGCACAGAGACGGCTATTCAAGCGAATGAGAGTCGCTACGGCTTTGCTAACGCAAAATGTACACAACGGAATGACAAAAGGACGAGAGTCGCTACGGCTTTGCTAACGCAAAATGTACACAACGGAATGACAAAACGGACGAGATTCCCACGGCTTGCACGCAAGCCTCTGAATGACAAAATAGGACAATCCCTCCGTCATGCCATTCGGCAAGCCACCTCCCTTTACACAAAGGAGGCTTTAAAAGATGTTATTCCACATATAGCAATTGCAAAATAATTATAGGATATAAAATTATAAAAACAAAGTCGAAAAATGAAAGAAAAATTAGTCAAAAAAGCCAAATAAATATCGAATAGTAATATTATATTATAACGAATATAAAAATGGCGTATTTTTGTTATTTTAGTTGACAGCCACGGAATATAGGCATATAATAATCGTACAAAGATTGTGAAAAATATCACAAGTAGGTGAAAACACCGAAAATCTTGACGTAACATGGTCTAAATCGGGCACAATCTTACGGGGAAACCCAATATCAATAGCAATTAAATTTTAGGAGATACAAAAATGGCAATTACGTATGTAAATGACGAGCAAACGTTGTTGACAAGACTCGAGCAACTTCGTAAGGCGCAAGCGCAGTTTGCAACGTTTACACAAGAGCAAGTAGACAAAATCTTCTTTGAGGCGGCTATGGCTGCCAACAAAGCGAGAATTCCACTTGCCAAAATGGCTGTCGAGGAGACGGGCATGGGTATCGTGGAAGACAAGGTTATCAAAAACCACTACGCTTCCGAATATATCTACAACACCTACAAAGACACCGTGACCTGTGGTGTGATAGAGAGAAACGAGGGCTTCGGTATCACCAAAGTGGTAGAGCCTGTGGGCGTGGTTGCGGCTATCGTGCCTACCACCAACCCTACTTCTACGGCAATATTCAAGTCGTTGCTTGCACTCAAGACTCGCAACGGACTTATCATTTCTCCACACCCAAGAGCCAAGAAGAGCACCATCGAGGCGGCTAAAATCGTGCTTGACGCCGCAGTTAAGGCGGGCGCTCCCGAGGGCATCATCGGTTGGATAGACGAGCCAAGCGTTCCGCTCAGCGCAATGGTAATGAAAGAGGCGGACGTCATTTTGGCTACGGGCGGTCCCGGAATGGTCAAGGCAGCGTACAGCAGCGGAAAGCCTGCAGTCGGCGTAGGCGCGGGCAATACCCCTGCAATCGTTGACGCATCGGCTGATATCAAGACGGCAGCTTATTCGATACTTCACTCTAAGACCTTCGACAACGGCATGATTTGCGCATCGGAGCAATCTTGCATAGTTGCCAAGGAGATTTACGACGAGTTTAAGGCAGAGATGCAAGCTAGAGGCGCGTACTTCCTCACCCCTGAGGAGACCGACAAAGTGAGAAAGACCATTCTCATCAACGGCGCGCTCAACGCAAGAATAGTAGGACAAAGCGCTTGCACCATTGCCAACCTTGCAGGCTTTGACGCTCCCGAGGGAAGCAAAGTGCTTGTCGGTGAAGTGGAGAGCGTAGAGCTCGAAGAAGAGTTCGCTCACGAAAAGCTCAGTCCCGTCCTTGCTATGTACAAGGCGGACAACTTCGAAGACGCACTTAACAAAGCGTCCAGACTCGTTGAGGACGGCGGACTCGGACACACTTCTTCTTTGTATATCAACGTAGAGACGGGCAAGGACAAGATTGCCGTTTGGTCGCAAAGAATGAAGACTTGTCGTCAACTCATCAATACCCCTTCGGCGCAAGGCGGTATCGGCGACATTTACAACTTTATGCTCGCACCTTCCTTGACGCTCGGTTGCGGAAGTTGGGGCGGTAACAGCGTAAGCGAAAACGTGGGTGTAAAGCACCTGCTCAATATCAAAACTATTGCGGAGAGAAAAGAGAATATGTTGTGGTTTAGAGCACCGGAGAAGGTGTACTTCAAGAGAGGTTGTCTGGGGGTTGCTTTGAGAGAACTCAAAGAAGTTATGAACAAGAAGAAGGCGTTTATCGTTACCGATACCTTCCTCTACAAGAGTGGATTTACCAAGGCTATCACCGACCAACTCGACGCTATGGGCATCAGACACACGACTTTCTTCAACGTTGCTCCCGATCCAACCCTCGCTTGTGCCAAAGAGGGCGCTAAGGCTATGGCAGAGTTCGAGCCAGACACCATCATCGCAATCGGTGGCGGTAGCGCAATGGACGCAGGTAAGATTATGTGGACTATGTACGAGCATCCCGAGGTGGACTTCCAAGACCTCGCTATGAGATTTATGGATATCCGTAAGAGAGTATATCGTTTCCCTCATATGGGCGACAAGGCTTACTTCATCGCCATTCCTACCACGGCAGGTACGGGTAGTGAGGTTACTCCGTTTGCCGTTATCACCGATGAGTCGACGGGTACCAAATATCCTCTCGCAGACTACGAGTTGTTGCCTAAGATGTCTATCGTCGACGCCGACCTTATGATGAACATTCCTAAGGGCTTGACCAGCGCTTCGGGTATCGACGCGTTGACCCACGCTCTCGAGGCAATCGCATCTATGTTGGCGACCGAATACACCAACGGTATCGCTCTCGAGGCTGTCAAGAATATCTTCAAATATTTGCCAAGAGCATACGAGCTCGGCGTACACGACGCAGAAGCGAGAGAGCGTATGGCCAACGCTTCCACTATGGCAGGTATGGCTTTTGCCAACGCATTCCTCGGCGTTTGCCACTCTATGGCGCACAAGCTCGGTAGTTATCA
Organism: uncultured Clostridia bacterium; assembly: GCA_937880755.1. Lineage (GTDB taxonomy): Bacteria > Bacillota > Clostridia > Christensenellales > UBA3700 > HGM11368. The sequence goes on along the minus strand of CALGRX010000008.1, from coordinate 104,353 downwards.
CCACTTGCCACACGGCGTTGCCAATGCGCTGATGATTGACGAAGTTATCAGATACAACGCCAACGACAACCCTGTCAAGATGGGCACTTTCCCTCAATACAAATACCCTCAATGCACCAAGAGATACGCCGACGTGGCAACAGCTCTCGGCTTGAAGGGCGACACCGACGCAGAGAAGGTTGAGTCTTTGATCGAGGCAATCGACGAACTCAAAGAGAAAATCGGCTTGCCAAAGACTATCAAAGACGCCGGCGTGGACGAAGAGAAATTCCTCACCACCCTCGACCAAATGGTAGAAGACGCCTTCGACGACCAATGCACCGGCGCCAACCCAAGATATCCGTTGATGAGTGAGATTAAGCAGATGTATCTTAATGCTTACTACGGCAAATAATTTTTGACGGCATAGCTACATCGCAATACTGTGTCAAAAGGCAACTTTTCTTGCTCACGTACGCATTAGTACGCTCGCTTCGATAAAGTTGCCTTTTTCCTTGTCTTGCTCGCACCTATGCCGTCAAAATATAATAGATGCTCCCTCACGCTGTCCTCGCTCTTCTCGCCTAACTCGCACCTATGCCGCGAGATGGTAACGACATAGCAACAATGTAACAATAAAGGCAACTTTTCTTGCTCACGTACGCCAAGTACGTTCGCTTCGATAAAGTTGCCTTTTTCCTTGTCTTACTATTAACTTTATTGTCAAAGAAAACTAAAAAAGTCGATACGTATCGACTTTTTGTGATTTTTATACAATGGCAATTAGAAGTTGCCGTGTTTGTTCCTCGCTTTGGTTGTGAGTAGGGCGACGAGGAACACTTCTTTCCAAGGCAAGGGCGGGCGATGCTCTCGCAGTATTTGTTTGGCTAATTTAGCTCGCTTACGATACAGACTTTTGCTTTCTTGGAGGCGTTGTTTACGTTGTATATCCTTATCGTTCATAGTGGTGCTCCTATAGCTTGGCGTTGGGTAAAAGTTTAAAGCTTCCACCGCATTTCCCGCATCTAAATCTTTTGGGGTACGTCACCAATTTTGACCGCCTATGCCTCACAATAATTTGTCCGCATTGTTGACAAACTAATACGTAAGTTGTTGCCGTTGGATTGGCTTTGGGTGTGGGTTGGTTGTCGCGGAAAGATAGGCTCTCTTGTAGAGAGGCGCGAGTGTGACAAATAATTCCCCACTTTTTGCCTATTTTGTCGGCACGCTCCTTCCATATAGCAGAGTGGTAATGGTCGGGCGCAACGAAATGACCCAACTCGTGTACCAACACCTTTCTAATAGCATCTTCGTCAACGAGATATTTGCTGATTGCAATTTCTGCCGAACGATGTTTAGCAGGCGCGTCTTTGACGGTGGCTTTGCCAATCGACAGCCGGCAAGAGCCAAGCTGTTTCCTCGTTTCTCTAATCACAAAATCGATATTACAATCGTCAAATTGTTGGGGATACAGCTCTTGCGCTCGTGCTTTGACTTCTTCGAATATGGCAATAATTTTCGGGTCAGTACATACGCTTTTCATAGTTTTTGCTCCTTGTTTATTATAGTATATCAATCAATAACTGACAATGGCTGTCAACAATATTTTTTGTTGAGACAACGTTGGTTCTGTTGTAGAGTTTTATTGTCAACGAAAAAGTCTTATGGAAAGGAAGCTCCTTTGTATTAATGTAATAGAATTTTACATTATTTTAACAAAATAGTAACCAAAGGCAATTATAAAAATGGTATGATAGACTAAAAGGAAGGTGAATTATGACCAAAATTTTGATAGCGGAGGACGATAGGGACCTCAATACGTACGTTTCGGTGAGCTTGAACAACTACGGTTACGAGGTCAAAGCTTGTTTTGACGGGGTGCAGGCGTTGGAAGAGTGGGAAAAGACTAAGTACGATTTGTTGCTTACCGATATTATGATGCCTAGGCTCGACGGATTTAGTTTGACGCAAAAGTTGCGTGGCAAAGGCGACCAAACGCCCGTGATTTTTATGTCCGCCAAGGACGACAAGCCTTCCAAAATGTTGGGCTACAACTTGGGTATAGACGATTACGTTACCAAGCCTTTCGATATGGACGAATTGATTATGAAAATCAACGCCGTCTTGCGTAGGGTAAGCGTCGAGAGCAAAAAGGAGTTGACCGTGGGCAACCTTTGTATGAATCTTGACGAGAGATCGGCAAGTGTTGACGGCAAAGAAATATCCCTCACGGTACGTGAGTTTGACTTATTGTTCAAGATGTTATCATATCCCAAAAAGACCTTTACGCGCTCGGCGCTAATGGATGAGTTTTGGGACTACGACAGCTCGGCAACGTCAAGGACGGTGGACGTATATATGGCCAAATTGAGAGAAAAGACGGCTACTTGTACGGGCTTTGAGATAGTAACCGTGCACGGACTAGGCTATAAGGCGGTGCTTAAATGAAAAAGAAGGGCAATCTAACGGGAATTGTATTCTTTTTTATATGGACGACGGTGGTCATCGAGACAGCGGTGCTGATATACGACGCCGTGGCGAGCAGAACGCAAGACAGGCGGTGGATTGCGCTGATAATGTTCGCGGTAATCGTTGTGTTGTCGGCTATATGTACGCTGATTGACGCAATTAGGCGAAGGGTGATGGTTGACAAGCCGGTAGGCAAAATTTTGGAAGCCACGACCAAGATAGCGCAAGGTGACTTCGATCAACAAATACGACTTGAGGGTACGCCAATTCGTCAAAAAGAACTAGACGATATAGCAGACAAAATCAACGTAATGGCAAGGGAATTGAGAAAGGCGGAAGTCCTCAACAACGACTTCGTTTCCAACGTTTCGCACGAGATGAAGACGCCGCTTGCCGTAATGTCCTCGTACGCAAAATGGCTGACCGACGACAAAATAAAAGAAGAAGATAAAAGGCGTTGCGTTGAAAAGATAATAGGCTCGGTGGACAAGCTCACAGGGCTCGTCAACAACGTGTTGCAACTCAGCAAGCTCGAACATCAAGAATTGGAAGTGGAAAACAAAGAATATTACCTTACGGCACAGCTGGAAAGGATAATAGCGGAATACGAGCCGAACATTGCAGACAAGGGGTTAGAATTGGAATGCGAATTAGAAGAAATGCACATAATAAGCAATGATAGTCTATTGGAATTGGTATGGAACAATCTTTTGTCCAACGCGCTCAAATTTACGGAGAACGGGTTTATCAAGGTCAAGTTGGGTAGAAGCGGAGACTGTGCCGTGGTGAAAATTTCCGACAGCGGTTGCGGCATCTCGCCACAAGACGGCGAAAGGATATTTGATAAATTCTATCAATGTGACCGCTCGCACTCGGTAAACGGCAACGGGTTGGGCTTGGCAATGGTAAAACAAGTCATAGATATCGTTGGAGGAAAAATATCGGTGGACTCGCAAGTTGGAGTCGGCACGACGTTTACGGTCGTGTTGAAGGGGGTAATCAATGAGTGACAAGAGGTTTTCGTGTTTAAGGCCTCCTCTTGCCGTGCGGGTTGTCGTGTATATCGTTACGGTAGCGAGCGTCGTGTTCTCGATACTCGCTGCGGCTCAAAAACTCGATACGGGTTGGCAAAAATTATCTTTTGTCTTTTACGTATTGGCTATGCTAGGACTGACTTATAGCACCGCGTTGATAATCAAAAACTTGGCTATTACCGTCAAAAGCGTCAAAGAGTGGCTACGTGCGCACCCTTTTACGGGCAAACTGATGGACGACTTCGGATTTAGAAAAATTATCTTTGGTATAGGAAGCTTCGTAATGAGTGCGGGCTACGGACTTATCAACGGATACACGTGGCTCATTACCGGTTCTATTTGGCACGGAGCGTTGGCAATCTATTACGTAATGCTTGCCTTGACTAGAGGCGGAATACTCGTGCATCACAAAAGAAAAATCGGCAAGGACCATGACGAGATTTTTGTTGAAATCAAAGAAGCTACAACTTGTCGCAACAGCGGAATAGTATTGTTGGTGCTCAACTCGGCTTTGTTTTTGGTCGTATTGATGATGACCTTTGCGGGTAAGTCTTTTAGATATCAAGGCACGCTGATATACGCCTACGCCGCATATACCGTCTACAAATTGACTATGGCAATCGTCAATTTGCCTAAATCCAAGAGACAAGGCGATATGACGGTAGAAGCCATGCAAGCCGTATCGCTTACCGACGCTTTGGTATCGCTGATAGCCTTGCAAACGGCACTTTTGGCGCAGTTTGGCGGAGAGGAAAACCGACAACCTTTGTACAACGGTATTACGGGAATTGTAGTTTGCCTCGGAGTGTTGGCTATTGGCGTAATAATAATAGTTAGGGGACAAAAAAGAAGAACTAGATTACTAACAATTGCAAACGCAAAAATTATACAAGGAAATGAAACAAATGGATAATGCAGAATTTAACTATACGTATGCTTCCCTTTCGCAAGCCGAAAAGAAACAAGTAGAAAACATCAAAAGACAGTACGGCGGTTTCGACAATCAAAAAGAGAGCGACTTAGCCGAATTGTTGAAACTTGACAAAAAGGTAAAGACTATACCAAAAACGATAGCAACGATAGTCGGAGTGGTCGGCACGTTGGTGCTTGGCTTAGGTATGTCTATCGTTATGGTGTGGGAGAACGTGGTCGTAGGTTCAATAATAGGTGCTATCGGCGTGCTTGCTTGTATCGTTGCACCGTTGCTACACAAGGTGATTTTTAGCAATCTCAAAAACAAATATTCAAGTCAGATAATAAAGCTTAGCGATCGCTTATTGGGAGAGGAGAACAAAAAGGACGACGAATAGCACTACATAGAAGACCAAGCCACAACTAGACTTATGAAAGCCACTTAAAAAAGTGAAAATCCCTATTGACACAAGGAATTTTTTTGTATATACTCAAAGTATAAGATATAGGGAGGGTGTTTATGAATATTATTCCAAAACCGCAAAAATATAAGCAAAAGCAAGGAAAAACAGACCTCAAAAGCATTGGCAGGGTTGAGATCGCTCAAGATTTTGACGGTTTGGGAGGGTTTGTCCAAGAGTACTTTGGCAAGTATTTTGACCAAGGGGGAGACAAAACTCTAAAAGTTACGGTAGACAAGTCCATTGCCAAGGAGGGATACGTGCTTGACGTTGAGGACGGCGTGAGTATCGTGGCTAGCAGTTATGAGGGCGCTTTTTACGCTTTGCAAACCTTGCGAATTATGAGCTATGCCGACTGTAAGGACTCTGACGGCGTTGTAGATAAGTGCCATATAGAGGACAGCCCCGAATTTAGTTGGCGAGGGCTACACCTTGACGAGTCAAGGCACTTCTTTGGCAAAGAATTCGTCAAAAAGTACATAGATATGATGGCAATGCACAAGCTCAACGTGCTGCATTGGCACCTCACCGACGACCAAGGCTGGAGAATAGAAATCAAAAAATATCCTCTACTCACCGAGATAGGCTCTAAGAGAGAGAAGTCCAATATCCACGGTTGGCGTTCTACAGACGACGACGGCACGCCTGTGAGCGGTTTTTATACCCAAGAGGACGCCAAAGAAGTGGTAGAATACGCCCAAAAACGCGGAATAATCATCGTCCCCGAGATAGATATGCCCGCGCACTTCCAAGCTGCTTTTGCGGCTTATCCGCACCTTGCTTGTAGGGAGAAAAAGGTTGAAGTTGCGTGGTACTTCGGCGGAAAATACCCTTTGTCCATTGGTCAAAAGGATTGGAATAGAAGCGCGTGCATAGGTAAGCCTACCACAATGCAATTTATCCGCGACGTCGTTGACGAGATATGTGAGATATTCCCTGCGCCATTTTTCCATATCGGCGGTGACGAAGCTCCAAAGGAAGAGTGGAAAAACTGCGAGCATTGCCAAGCTTTGATAAAAGAAAAGGGTCTAAAAGACGAAAAGCAACTGCAAGGTTATTTTATCAACGAGGTGCAAAAGTATCTTGCCACCAAGAACAAAAGGCTCTTGGGTTGGAACGAGGTGCTTGAGGGCAAAAACCTCGACAGTAGCGTGGTGGTACAATATTGGGTACCAACGCTTGACCTCAACGTCAAAAATCACCTCAACGGAGGCGGTCAAGTGGTGCTGAGCAAACACAAATACTTCTATTTCGATATGCCTTATGCGCAATACCCTCTCCAAACGACGTATTCTTTCCAACCGTATTTCGACGGTATCAAGCCTTGTCACAAGGATAGCGTGCTGGGCGTGGAAGGCACGGTGTGGACGGAATGGATTGCTACTCCCGAAAAGCTCAACTTCCAACTATATCCGAGAATGGAAGCTTTGAGCGAAGTGGCTTGGAACCAAAACGGCAAAAATTGGAAAGAATTTAAGGCTCGCCTTGACGAGTTTAAGCCAATCTTGACAGCCAACGGCATAGGTTACGCCAAGGACGAGATATCTTGCGTGCGCAACCTTATCACTCGCGCGAAGCGTAGAGCCAAGTGGTACAATGCCGACGAAAACGTAGAGTTTGACCTCAACAAATAATCGTAAAGATAAACAAAATCCGTTCAATCTTAGGGTTGAGCGGATATTTTTTAGCAAATAGGGCTACAAGTTATACGAAAGTTACGGCGACTTGTACCGGCAATAGTGAGATTTCTGGCTCGATATAAGCCCACTCGTTGGGATAAAACGCCTTGATACGTTGGAATATATGCAACACGTCGCAGTTATAACTTGCCCCTTGATGAAAGGCGTGGGTTACGGCTGAAACGGCGTGTTTTTCCACGGCACGTTTTTCTTCTTGCCCTAGTCTTTGCGAATTGAAGGCTTTGGCGGAAAGCTTGAGTTGCAGTTTGACTGTGCCGTCCGTCATAGAAAAGTCGAGTTTTGAAGAGACTAGTTCCACGCTTTCTCCCAATTCTTTGACGTAGGTTTTGGCGTCAAAGATTCTTCCTTCTACGAGGCTCACGCCCAAGCACCCTTCTTCGTCCAGCAAAAAGGTAGGCGCGCCGTCTTTGACGGTAAGCGAAGTGGTAATAGAAAAAGCCCCGTCTTTGAGGGTAACTACGGGAAGATTGACGCATCTCCCTACGCCCGAGCTGTCGGAGAGATATTTGCGTACGTTGCAAGCGGGCACGCCCGCGCGGGTCTTGGCAATGTCTTGCGCCTCTCTCAGCACAGCCGAGGTCGAGTCGTTGCCCGTAGCTTTAGCTGAAAGAAGGTCTTTGGCAGAAATGGTTGTGGCAAGTATATAGGTGCGGTCGCTGACTAGATTGTTCTTGGCGAGATAGTCGAGGGCAGAGATAGCGACTACGTTATCCTCGACGATTATCGTCAGGGTATGAGCAAGGCTAAGTCTACCGCCCAAGGTTAGTCCCAGCGTTTCTACACCGTCTATTAGTTCGTCACACGTTACGGAATCCACTTGATATTCCGCCGTATCACTCTTTTTGCGAGATAGGCTTTGGACGGATAATAGTAGCCGTCCGTCTTGTTGCCCAAGCCCAATCCCCACCACGATAGCGCGCTTGCTGACGTCAATGCTCGGCACGAGATAGTCGAATATAATCAACAGAGCTACTAGCACCAATATCATAATCGTTTTATTTTTTAGCATACTTTCTCCCAAGGGCGATGCCCGTAACAACGGGAAGTAAATATTCTATCCCGCTCACGACGTATCTAATCGGACTAGTGCCGAATAAGTAATATCTGTCTACGTCACGCATACCAAAGACTATTGCAACGACGACCAATGCCGACAATACGAACGGCGTGACCTTGTGTTCGCCTATCAAAACGGATATCGAGGTGGTGAGCGCGTAGAATATCAACGACAGTTTGACGACAGCCAAAATCAACCAACTCACCACGGTAAACAAATCGGCTTTGCCTATGATAGTTGCCAAAAGGTGGAAGTCGGTCAGTCTACCGATGGCGTTGTCGACGAAGACCGCCCCGTCGCCATAAGAGTAGATAAAGAAAACCGTGATGAGAGTAGGAAAGATTGCTGTCAAAATCACCGTAAATATCGACATTGCGCGTTGGCGCTTTGCGCTGCTAGAGCGCACCAACAGCAGTGGGGTAAAGTCGGCAAACCACACCATATGTCTATCCACGCCCCCTACGGCGTCGGCAAAAGAGCCAAAAGGCAATAGGTTGTATGCGTTGCCCTCGAGTCTTGCGAAAAACACGTTGAAAGTAACGGTAAAAGCAATTATCCAAAAGAAAATTTGGCAAGCTCTGCCAAGACTATTGAGTCCTCGAGATGCGACGTAGGCGAGGCAAGGGACAAAAGCTAAAGTAATATACAACCAATTTACCCCGTCGAAGACGCTGGTGCCGACGTAGGAGCAAAACTCTCCGCCAAACACGCATAGTTTGACGGCGCAACTTATAATTATGGAGACAGCGGCAACCTTTTTGAACGCATACGGCAAGGCGTCGCCAAAAATCCCGCCACGCAAAGAAATAAAGTATAGTAGCGCAAGATATCCAAGTTCTATCACCGACATAATCGCCATAATCAACCACGACGTCGCACCCGTGGCAGTGGCGAGGTATTTTGGTAGCATCAACACCTTAAAAGCCACCGTGGACATAAAGGCAAATAGCAAAAACTGAGAAGCGTAAACCTTGTTGTTGTCAGTCATCGTGTCGCACCTCGGTTTGTTGATTTTGCTCACCTGTATCGACTTTTTCGGTATTCTTAGTCTTCATTCGCACGCGATTGGAGGTAGGAATAGTGTAAGGTCGGGTTTTGATTTGCACCACTTCGGCTTTGACAAATCCGTCTTGAAGGTCGTGGGTAACGAGGGGCGCAAAGGGCGAGAGATACGCCGTGCCAAAACTAGTCATAGAGGACAAATAGACGAATAGCGCTATCGTTGCGAGCACTATGCCGAGCAATCCCAGCACTCCCGCAAGAGCAACGAAAAGTATCCTTAGCACGCTAGCGCTATTGCTCTCGTCGGGCACGCAATACACGCCTATCGTCGATACGGCTATGACGAATACCGTCTGTGTAGACAGTATGCCTGCCGTCACAGCCGTTTGACCTAGAACGATTGCGCCCACCACCGAAAGCGCCATGCCCATGTACTTGGGCATACGAATACTCGTTTCGCTGAGCACTTCGAACACCAGCAATACGAATAGCATTTCGAGGGCGGGGGTTAGCGGCAAGGAATAGCTTGACGTGGCAAGTGGCAAGAGAAGCTTGAATGGTATAGTCTGGTATTGGAATTGCGATAGCGCAACGTGTAGTGCCGGCAATATGACGGCACACAGCATAGCAAAGAGCCTAGCCCACCTAATGAGGGTGGCGCGATAGCTCTTGACGTAATAGTCCTCGCTGGCTTGGAAACTTTCGTAAAGCACGTAGGGTAAAGTCAGCACGGCGGGCGAGCCGTCTACGAACACGGCAATTCTCCCCTCCAGCATTTTGGCGGTTAGGATATCGGGCTTTTCGGTGTCGCCCACTTGGTGAAACAAAGAGGTGGGGTTGGACTCCAAAAATCTTGCCACGTAAGACGATTCGATTATGCCGTCTATGTCGATAGCGTTGATTTTATCTAGCACCTTTTGCACCAATTCGGACTCTGCCACGCCTTGGATATACGCCACGCAAATTTTCGTACCCGAATACTTGCCGACTTGCAAGCTGACAAGACGCAAATTAGGCGTGGCGAGTCTACGACGGAGCATAGTTACGTTGGTCTTGATATCCTCGACGAAGCCCTCACGAGGACCTCTAAGCACGCTGGACACGGGTGGCTCGGCAATGGCTCTGCTCTTGTAGTCCTTTTCGGAAAACATCAATACGCCTTCCGCGCCGTCAATAATCAACAAAATTTCTCCGCTTGCAAGCTTGGAGATACACGTTTGCAGGTTGGTCAGCACCTCAATGGGGGTTGTGTGCAAGGTGACTTGTCTAATGGTGTCTAGGTATGGATATTCGAGAGAGGTGAGATTTTTGATAGGCTTTAGGATATTATTTTCGAAGGTTTCTTTGTCGACAAATCCGTCCAAAAACGTCACGGTGGCGGTTTTGTCCGCGACCGTGTAATGGAGAGTTATCATATCGCTATCTTCGCCAAAGGCTTTGGAGATGGAGGCAGTCCACTCTTTGCAATCTACGTACATATAGGAGATTTTTGCACAAAAGGGGCGAAAATATACCAAAAACGGCAACCTGAGTTGCCGTCGTAATCTATATAATTTATCGTTTGGTGCAGGCGTTGAGATTAGCTATCTTGCCCGCTTTGCGCATTTGGTCAAAGTAATCTCGTTGCAAATCGTAGAATTGCCGACTCGTCTTACGTCTATAGTATAGGTGGTAACAGTGGTCGCCGGGGAATGCGCCTCTATGTACGAAGTAGCGTTTGCCGAGGTCGTCGAGCTTGTGAGCGAGAGGCACTTCGTAACCGCCTACGAAAGCGTCGTAACCGCCGTATGTGATAATTACGTCGTCGGGGAAGTCCTTATCCACAAGGTCGATAGTGCGCATAGCGAAATAATAAGGATATTCTTCGATATTTTTTGGCGTCACACCCGTCATATCTTCGATGAGGCACTTAGCCATAGGGTTTTTGAGCATAGCGTCGACGTCGTAAGCCCCACACGATAGCACGCCGCCCTTTATTCTGGCGGGGGAGTCTTCCACACCAAGGCGACGTCTAAACTCTACGTTGTTTTGGGTAGCCATCAATAGGCACGCCAGCTGTCCGCCGGCGCTGTCGCCCGTCACGAAGATTTTGTCGGTATCGATATCGTATTCGTCTGCGTGGTCGTACACCCACTTGAGCGCCTTGAAGCAGTGTTGCACCGACTCGTGATATTTGTACTTAGGGCACAGTCCGTAGTTGATATTGACCAATAGCAAACCCATGTCGGCGTAGAGCAAGCCAAGCCCTCTGCGTTTGCGTTTGTCACCCGTAATCCAACCACCGCCGTGGATATTGATGAGAACCATATACTTCTCGCCGTCGGCTTTAGTCGGGATAAACAAGTCTAGTGTGCAAGCTTCGCACTCGTCGTAAGCAATATCGTTTTTTACTGCAATATTTTGTTGAGGCTTGTAGCCGTTGGTGTTCCAATCTTTGAACCAATCGTCAAAGTCAAAAGCAATCTTAGGAATGACTGATTTCATAATATCTCCTTATTTTAAGCTCTCTCTATCGACGGCTTTTCCGTCCAAATAGGTCGCCAAAATATCAAAGTTTTCGTCCAACAAGTTGAAGTCGGCTAGCATGCCTACTTGCAAATCGCCACGATCGGTTAGTCCCACGACCTTGGCAGGCACACGGGTAGCCATATCGAGAGCGTCTTGAGGGTCTATGCCCGCGCCCACGAGGTTTTGAACCATTTTGCCGACGGCAGTCACCGAGCCGGCGTAGGTGTTGTGAGTTGGCAATACAGCCACGCCGTCCTCGATTCTAATGGCTTGTTTGGACTCTCCGCTACCTATATAGTAGTCGCCCGTCGCCATTCCGGCGACGCTGAGCGAGTCGGACACGAGGCAAATACTGTCCTTGCCTTTGAGCTTGAATATCATCTTAAATAGAGCGTTGGGCACGTGACGATTGTCGGCTATTACTTCGCAGACAAGTCTATCGTCAATGAGTCCCATTTCCGTCAAGCCGAGGTGCTTCTTTGGGTTTTGTCTACGGCTAGGACGGCTGGTGCAGTTGTATAGGTGGGTGACGGTAGAAGCCCCGGCATCTACGCACGCCAAAATTTCGTCGTCAATGCTGTCGTCGTGACCTAGCGAAATTTGCACGCCCTTGGCGGTAGCGTGAGCGGTAAAAACGTCGCTATCTTTGAGGTCGGGAGCGAGGGTAATTCTCGACACCATATCGAGGTTTTTCCACACCACTACGGCGTTGTCCTCGGTTGGAGCAACAAGCAGATAAGGTGGGTGAGCGCCCGCGCTCTTTGCTGCAAGGTACGGACCTTCCATATGTACGCCTATTATTTTGGCGCCCTTGGAGCCTTGCGCTTGATATTGCCTGATATTGTCGATAGCCTTGTCGATATCGGGCATGCTTGCCGTCATCGTGGTAGGACAAAACGCCGTCGTTCCCGTATAGAGGTGGTAGCGAGCGATAGTGTCGATAGCCTCAACGGTATCTTCCATACAGTCCTTGCCCCAACCGCCGTGGGTGTGGATATCTATGTAACCGGCTACGCAGTAGGCGCCCTTACCGTCTACGATTTGTCCTAAGGTTTGCTCGCCTATTGCGACGATTTTGCCCTCGTCAAAGCTGACGTTGCATTTGTTCAAAAATTTTCCTTTGACCAAAGGAATTACGTTGGTAATAGTAGTAATCATAATTATACCTCAATCAAGTTTATTATAAGATTTTAGAAGTTGGGTGTCAAGAGGGTAGCCAAAAAGAGAAAGGTTGAATGCTAAGAATGTATGAGCAATTCTTCAAAAACTTAAGCTCCACCACATAGGCGCTTTGCCGTTGATTGCAATCATCACGCACATCAAAGCCGTGTCGGCAATTATCAGCGTACCCAACACGAGAGAAACAACCTTGGCAACGTTGTAAGGCACTTTTACTTGCACGCGTTTGACGGCAGGGTGGTAGCCGAAACGGAAAAGAGCATAGGCGGCAGAGCCGTAGCCTAGTGATTGACATACACCCGTAAATTGCGTTACGCAAATTCCGTTGCAATAGTGCCACAGTTCCACGCCCGTAACGTAATACCAAAAGTTGCCTACGGCAAGTTCTCCTAAGAAAACAGCTAGGCACATGCCCACCCAAGCAATAATATTGGATAAAATAATAGTTGCTTTGGACTTTTGTCTAAAGACGTGCTTACCGAATACTGCAAGGTCGTCGGGCTCGCCCAGCAACAAGTAGAAGGCAAAAACTATCAAGCCGTATGGGGACAAAAAGGGCAACAGATGGAACCTACTGTCGATAGTACGGTTGCAAAAAGCACGAAAGATATTCTCGACAATCCAACCCAAAAATGATACTGCTATCGCAAGCAAACTCAGATAATAAAACTTAACTTTGGGAGCTCTACGTGACGGGGTATGGTTCATCACTTGTAGTATGTGAAAAAAGTTTATTTTCGTGCACGAGCCACGAAAATAGGGATGACAATAGACAACGTCATTGCGAAGCGTGTTTACACGCTGTGGCAATCTCAAAAGGATAGAGATTCCCACGTTCGCTATGCTCACTCGGAATGACAATAGCCTATGTCATTGCGAACGTAAAGAAGTGGAGTGTGGCAATCTCAACCGCACAAAGGAGGCTTCAAAAGGAACGAGATTCTCACGCTCGCGTTACTCGCTCAGAATGACACAGCATTATGTCATTGCAATAATATCCTTGTCATTGCGCCCAGTGCATTTTGCGACAGCAAAGACGACTGAAGAGGAGTGTGGCAATCTCATCCTTATAAAAGCCGTCCTATGTGTTCGGGAAGGGTGTCTCACGGCGGATATGCGTCGTAATACTGCGTCGTAACTTACGTTTTTGTTTGGTCACATACAAGGAGTATGCTCCCTGCACAAAATCCGCGTACTTCTTGTCTTACTCGCATCTACACCGTGAGAAAAACCGCGGTAGCGGTGGAAGGGGTGTAAAATCCACGACTAAATCTATTTACGTAAAAATTTCCTCTCGCGCCATAGGTACAAGCAAGACAAGGAGAGCGAGGACGGCGTGACGGAGCATATCCATCGTAAAAAATATGCCCTGCCTAAATAATATAGACAGGGCATTGATGTCAATCAAAAGATTGATTTTGCTTATTCAGCTTGTGGGAATGGAGATACAGCTTCGCCGTACTTGAGGTCAGCGAACTTAATCTCTACTTCTACGTCGATGTCGAACTTGTCTGCATCAGCCACGATCTCACCACCGTTGTTTACTTGAGCGGTAATCGTGATGCCGTCAGCGGTAACCTTAGCGGTTGCAGCTACTTCGAGGTAGAACTTAGCTGGGTCATATTTGGTTTCGCCGGTTGCTGCATCTTTGTAGCCAAGGTTGAACTTGGTCTTAGCGAAGGTTACGTCAAGTCCGTTGGCGTCAATCTTAACTTGCAAGTTCTTGAGTGCGTTGCCTACAGGCACAAGATCTGCAGGCGTAAGCTTGTTTTTCTCTCCAGCAGCTGCATCTGCGGTAGCAGGTTCGTCAGCTTTTGGCAACAAGCCGGTGATGAAGTTTTTGAGTGCAGCCATGTCGTTGTAATTGAGGGAGCCCATACCAACTGCGCCGAGTTCTGCTTCAACTCTACCTGCTTCGGTGTCGAGCTTAACGGAGAGCAAGGTCTTCTCTACGCCACCTTCCATATAGGTCATGGTTGCGTTGATGAAGCCGATTGCCGGATCTTTGGTGTCACTGCCGAGCAAAGCGTCGAGCAAGTTGCCGATGAGGAATTTGCCTTGAGCGTCAGTAAAGTCTACGCCGAGCAAAGCGGTTGGATCGATAGATACGTCGGCTTTGAGGGTGTATTCGTGAGCAGGGATATTGAGATCCACAGCGCCTGCGATGCTCATGTTGATAGCTTTCTTAACGTTGATCTTAGCAGCTACGCTGAGGTCAAGAGCGTTGATAGCTTTGCCATCGTAGAATTTGCTGTTGTTCAAAGAGAAGTTTGCACCGTTGACAACGAAGTTTTCAACTTCAACTTTTGCGGTGAGCTTGTTAGGGATGGTGATATCAAGCAAATTGCCACCGTTGGTGTTCTTAACAACTACTTGCTTAGCAGGGATAACGATTTCTGCATCAGCACCCGAAACTTTGCCCGTGCTGTCGAAAGTAAAGTTAAACTTGATAGCAATAGCAGGGAGAACGTTTGCGAGGTTGCCGAGGTCGAGGTCAACGCCGAGAGCAGCGAGCCAAGGAGCGGCGGTAGGTGCGAAACCTGCAACGATGTTACCCAAACCGTCAGGGTTGGTTGGATCGAGAAGGGTACCGAGGTTGATCTCGAAGGAGCAAGCGGTATCGGACAAGGTTGGGTTGGAAGCAGCGAGTGCAGCCATCTTGATGTATTCGCCGATTTTATCTGCTACGGCAGCAATCTCATCGTCGAGGATAGGTTTGCAATCGTAGATGTCTTCACCGGTCTCAGGATCGGTTCCTACTGGGTCCGGATTGATTTGGATGTTAGCCTTGGTGAATTGCTCTTTTACGGTCTTAGCAACGTCGACAGCCTTGATGTTAAACTTCTTGTCACCAACTTGCAAGAAAGCAGTGCTGTTGTAAGCCTCGTATCCTGCGCCATAGTTGTTCTTATAGTTGAAGTAGAAAGCTTGGTTGTTGCCTTCTTTGATATCAATTATAAGACCGTTGTCGCCCTTGCCGTTAGCAAGAGAGCTGACGAGGTCAAGACCGAGCTTAAATTCTACGGTGTAGTTCTTGGCAGCTTTGCCCTCTTCTTGTGCGGACACGTTGAGCTTGGTAGCGAAGTTGAACGCGGAGAAAGCGGAATCTTCGCCTATAGCCTTAGCATATCCGGTAATAACCTTGTCAAATACATCGTTTACGTCTACTACTTCTGTTTGAACAGGCTTTTTGTCAGGCGTTTTTTCTTTGTCTTTACAGCCAACGAACAAAGTAGCCATGCAAACAAAGACGAGAACGATCGCGATGATTGACAACCATTTTGACTTTTTCATCATAATAACCTCCTAAAGTTATTTGTATTAGTATCATTATTATAATATTGATGATTTTCTTTGTCAATACCTTTCAAGTAAAATCTCTCACGCCATATCTACGTCGTTATGCATTGTCAAGTGGCAATTTTTTCTTGCTCACGTTCGCTACAGTATGCTCGCTTCGATAAAAATTCACTTTCCTCGCCTAATTCGCACCTACGGCGTGAAAGGGTTTTACTTGGTAGCCAAAAAAGTTTTGCTAAAAATTGGAAAATCATTTTTACAACAAGGCCGCTTTGTGCAAAGGGGGCTTCCGACGAAGCCCGGTGGGGGATTGCCCATCGGTCATATAACGCACTCGCCGTATACTTGAACAAAATTTGAATAATTTTTTGAGTAGCGATATTTTGCACCCCGATAACTCGATACGTGTCGACAAAAACCCCAAAAATCGGCAGCGAGAAACCCACTTAAAAAAGCGGTAAAAACACCCAAAAACACCCGAATTTTCGTTAAATAAACGGCAAAATATGACATAAAATATAAAAGGGTATTGACACAAGATTAAAATTGTATTAAAATAACAATACAAAAATGATTTAGGGCGTCGTTTTTGCATTGGGGGACAATATGGCAGTAAAGAAATCGGCTATCAAACCGATAACATATTTCTATAATCCGTTTTACACAGGCACGACCGCTCTTGCCTATGTAGAAGTATGGCAAGTGCTTGAAGACGAAGTGCTGGGCAAGTTGTATCCGTGGCAATACGCCGTGGGTGCGCAATCCAGCAAGCGTATTGAAGCACTTAATTTTATTGCTCTCGGTCAATTCCAAAAGGACGCAGTCAAGTTCCCTCACGTTCAATTTATTTACAAGCTATCCTCTCGCTTGCTCGAAGAAGGCAACATTCAGAGGCTGGGCGGTTATATAGCAGACAACCTCATTATGTGTTTCGACATCTACCAATTGGAGAGGATGGGCGAGAAGGACGCAATGATGGCACTCAACTACTTACTCCGCAAGGGCGCTAAGATAATGATAGAGGGCATAGCCCGCGCGCCTATTGAGCTACTCACCAAATATCCCGCACAATACTTCCTACTCGACTATAGATACTACAACAGCGGCAACCAAGGAGTCTTGGCAATGATCAAACATATCGCCGACACCCAAAATATCAAGTTGGCGGTGTCCAACGTCAATGACGACAACAATTTGGGTATCTTCTACGATTTGGGCATCAACACCTTGTCGGGCACGGCGATTGTTAAGCCGAGAAAGAAACTATCAAATATAGTTGGGGTTTGACGGCGGATATACATCGTTATACTTTGTCGAGCGGCAACTTTTCTCACTCACGTACGACAAGTACGCTCGTTTCGATAAAGTCACCGCTCTTCGCGTCTAACTCGCATCTCCACCGTCAAAGGTGTAGGACACCGACCAAGTAGTGTGTCATTGCGAGTGAAGCGTGGCAATCTCAACCATATAAAAAAGCCTCCTTTGTGTAAAGGGAGGTGGCTCGCCGAAAGGCGAGACGGAGGGATTGCACCATTGTCATTGCGAGGAGTGAAACGACGTGGCAATCTCAATACTATGAGAATACAACCAAACTAGCCTAACCCAACGCTCCTCTCGCGCCATAGGTGCGAGCAAGACAAGGAGAGTATAACTAAATTAGCCTAATCCAACGCTCCTCTCACGGCATAGGTGCGAGTTAGGCGAGGAGAACGCAAATAATCAAATCAGCCTAACAACCACCCTCTCACAACCACCCTCTCGCGCCATAGGTGCGAGCAAGACAAGGAGAGTGAGGACGGCGTGAGGGAGCATACTGAGCGTATGTGACCGAACGCACCCACAAACTCGACACCGTATTGCGAAGTAGATATGGCGCGAGAGCAACAAGGAAACAACTTGACCCAGCCTATAGACGGTAGCAGAGCATTGCTCTGTGGGCGAAAGTCAAAATGTTATAAAAAACAAAAAAAGGAGAAAAAATTATGAAAAAAAGTATGTTACTTAGCACAATTGCTATGATCGTAGTAGTAGTTGTAGCACTTAGTACAGCAACCTTCGCATGGTTCTCTAGCTTTGAATCCGTAACCACCGAAGCTACGCTTACCATCAATGCAGGTAGCGCAGGTATCGAAGTAAGAGAGGCAGGTGCTAGCGCACAATGGACCAACACTTTGGCCCCATTGACCGCTTCCGCTCTTTCACCGGTAGCACCTAAGACCGATATTACGGCTATTGCCGCACCAAGCAGCGCGTCTTACACCGCGTCTACTTATACGGCGGCAAGTTTCTTCAGCGCAACTAAGAAGAAGAATGCTTCTGGCGATCTTAAGTATATTTCTAACGGCGACGCTACTGCAAACACCAACTACATCTTCGTAGAGTTCCAAGTTAGAAACGCTTCTACTGAATCTCAAAATATCGCTCTTACCGCTACCGTAGTTCCATCCAATGAGTCCGCAACCGACCAAGACAAATATGCTGTCAACAACACTAAAATCGTTATGACTTATGCTAAGGGTATAGGTAGTGCGGAAGGTACTCTTGTTGGCTCTACTTTCAAATACCAAATGACCGAGGAAACGGACGATCTTAGTATAAACAAAGAGTTCGATACTACCGCTATTGGTAAAGCATCTACCAATTTGGCTACTAACAGCGGATTTACCCTTACGACTGACACGAAGGCCGAAGCTACCGCAACTCTTACAGCTGCTAACAACACTTCTGCAGAATGGTATACCATTGGCGTATATATCTGGATTGACGGACACACTGCAGACAACTACGCAGCAGGTGCAAGCCTCAAAGCTACCATAAGCGTAACCAAAGCTTAATCTATCTAATCTAAATAACTAGTTATACCGTCTTAACGGCTACTTCTCCCGCGGGAGAAGTAGCGTTTTGCAGAGGGTGGGCGCACGAGCCTACCGTCTGGATATATATTGATATAGAATGGAGCAATCCCTCCGACTCGGGCAAGCCGAGCCATCTCCATTTACACAAAGGAGGCTCCAATAGGCAACAATATAAACGCTCCTTTATGCAAAGGGGGCTGTCCGCAAGGCGGACCGGGGGATTGACCAAAAAGGATAACAACCCTTCCACCACTTCGTGGCAACTCATACTTCATAGGTGCTAGTTAGGCGAGGAGAGCGAGGATTGGGTAAGGGGGCGTACTCGTGTACGTGGACGCAACACAACTGCAAGTTAGACAAAGCATAACGAAGCAACTATGGTGTGATACACCCTTCCCGAACACGGAAGGACGGCTAAACTAACAACAAACCAATTCTCATACAAGGCTCACAGCCAACCAAAAAAGGAAGAAAATTATGCTAGATTTTATCAAATCGTTTTTAGGAGTTTTGTGGAAAGGACTTTCTGCAATATTCGTCGGCATATTCGGCGGACTATTCCAGATGTTCAACTTCCCCGACTATTTTGACGTCTTCAAGACGTACAGTCCGACTTGGTCGGCAGGAGAATGGGTAGGCGCTATCGTCATTGCCTTGCTTGTCATCGTCGTGCTGGTAGGCGTAATTTGGTTGGTAGTATGGGGCATTATACGTATCGTGGGCAAGTTGAGAATGAAAGTCACCAACCAAGATCTCATCGACGAGATACATAATCTCAAAAGACAAATCGTCAAACTCACCCAAGAGAAGGACCGCATACTCGGTATGCGCCTCAACGCAGTAGGAGAGACCGACTACAACTTCGACGAAGAGGGCGAAGGCGGAGAGAAAAAGGAAGAGGGCGAAGGCACGGGCGAGAGCCGTTTCTACAAACTTACCGAAATCGACCAAATTTACGAAAACTATCAAGCACCCGAGTACGATGACGAAATCACTCTCGAGGGCTTGTGCGACAGATTCCGCAACTTTGCTTGCGCCAATATGCGACTATTCTACGAAAAGCGTGTAATCAGACTTTTCTTTGCAGGTTTTGCAACTACCAGATTGCTGATACTTCAAGGTATATCCGGTACAGGTAAAACTTCCTTGCCTTATGCCGTAGGACAATTCCTCGACAATCCGACCACCATCGCGTCCGTGCAACCGTCTTGGCGTGACCGTACCGAGTTGTTCGGCTACTTCAACGAATTTACCAAGAGATTTAACGAAACGGAAGTTTTGAAAAAGATGTACGAGGCAACGTGGAATCACAACATTTACCTCACCGTTCTCGACGAAATGAACATCGCGCGTGTCGAGTACTACTTCGCAGAGATGCTTTCCATATTGGAAATGCCGTCCAGAGCCAATTGGATAGTCGACCTCGTCCCTTCGGGCTGGCCTAACGACCCTAAACATATCGTCAAAGGTAGATTTACCTTGCCGGAAAATATGTGGTTTATAGGCACCGCAAACAACGACGACTCGACCTTTGCAATATCAGATAAGGTTTACGACCGTGCTATTCCTATCAACATCAACTCCAAGGGTGTGCCGTTCGACGCGCCTCTCACCGACAAGCTCTATATCAGCAACACCCACCTCGAGGATCTCTTCCACAAGGCGCAAGAGGAACACAAGGTAAGTCAAGAAATTATTGACAAAATCAATATCCTTGACGACTACGTTATCGAACACTTCCGTTTGGCTTTCGGTAACCGTATCGTCAAGCAGCTCAAAGAGTTTGTGCCGGTGTACGTAGGTTGCGGCGGCACCGAAATCGACGGTATCGACTACGTATTGTGTAACAAGATTCTCCGTAAGTTCGAATCCCTCAACCTCGGCTACATTCGTGACGAAGTAGACGGACTTATCGAATATCTCTCGGAACTCTTCGGAGAGGAGAATATGCAGGAGTCGAAAGAATATCTGCAACGCCTCAAGAAGTTGTTCTAGCCAAACGCCGAACTTACTTCGTGATGCTTTGTCGACTTTACGTTTTGGCATAGGACACGTGCGCCTAGTACGCTCCCCACGCCAAATACGCAGTATGTTGCGGCAACCTCAAACAATAAAAAAAGCCCCTTTGTGCAAAGGTGGCTCCCGACTAAGCCAAGTGGGGTATTGTATATCATAAAATCAAATGAGAGTACAATGTAATCTTACGCAAGCAACAAAAAAAGGGAAAAACTATGTCAGAAAAAACACAAAAAAGAAAAGCTTTGAATATCGTAATCGTCAGCGTGCAAGTAGTGCTTATACTTGCGTGTGTGATTTTTGCGATATTTATGATTTTCCAATCACGAAAAGGCGACAACGGCGAGTTGGCAACGGGTGTTACCTTGATGCCCGTACTCACCGACTCTATGGACGGTAAGCATAGCGACAGTTTTGCCGCGGGCGACGCTATCTTAGTAGAGAAAATCACCGACGAGACGAGAGCGAATCTCAAGGTCGGCGACATCATCACTTACGTGGGAAAGGTGGGAGACAACTTTGGTTATATCTCCCACAGAATCGTTGAAATCGGTAGTAATATTGACAATACGGCAACGATTTACTACACTGCGGGTGACAAGCAACTCGATGCAGACTACGATATCGAGGCAATCAAAGAGCCTGTCTATGCGAGTGCAGTCGTAGGCATTTACAAGGGGCAAATTCCTAAACTCGGAAGTGTAATTACCTTCTTACAAAACAAGGTAGCATTCTTCTTGATATTGATTTTACCTTTGGTGGCGCTACTTCTCTACAATATCATTATGATTATCAGAATGGCTGTCAAGAATAAGGACGAAAAGCATAAGAAAGAACTCGCCGAGAGCGAAGCCAAGCACAAAGCCGAAATGGACGAACTCAAAGCCATTATTATGGCTAACAACGGCGCTAAGCCGGCAGACACGCCTCAGCCGTCTATACCTCTCGACGACAAGGAGAGAGAAGAAGAACTCAAAAAGCAAGCAATAGCCGAATACCTAGCCGAGCAAGAGCGTAAGGCTAAGGAAGAGGAGATTAAGCGTAGGGCTGTGGAGGAGTATTTAGCATCACAGAAAAAATCAGACGAGTAGTGGCTGTGTATATACGTCGCAATACGTTGTCAAGTTGACGTTTGTGCTCAGTCACGTACGCCTAAGAACGCTCCTGTCGCCCAATCCGCACTTTCCTTGTCTTGCTCGTATCTATGCACCCATGTGCAACGTGCGGCAAAAGGAAAACAACTTAGCTATTTGGGCGTGACTACAACAGAAAAAACGCCCCTTTGTGCAAAGGTGGCTCCCGACTAAGCCCAGCGGGGGATTGTATATCATAAAATCAAATGAGAGTACGACGTAATCTCACGCAAGCGACTGTAAAGTCGCGCGACCAAAAAAAGGAAAACCAATGGCAAAAAAGAGACCTGTAACCAATGATTTGTCCGAAGCTCAAAAGCTGGATATAATCAGGAACAAGACAGTTGAGCAAAAAATGAAACGACGCACCGTGTCCAAATGGGTTGCGTTGCTTTTGCTTATTGCTCTGCTTATTACGGGCTCTGCGTGGGGCGTATTGAGTTTGGTGGAATACAACTCGATGAAAATCAGCATCGACAAGGAATCCACGGGACTTGTGCTTTCCGAAACTGCCGATTTTGCCAAACCTACCAGTTTTTTGGATATGAAAGGTCCCGAAAATATGGCTCAAACTACGTATAGTAGATTGGACATGAGAGAAGAGATCTTGGCTAAGGACGGCGCATTGGGGGCTAGCGGATATATTGCGTATACTATGTATCTCAAAAACGCCGCAGAGTATAAGTCCTTGCAATATACGACCAATATCGTGTTGAAAAACAAGAAAAAGGACGCCGAAAAGGCTATGCGTATTATGGTCGTGACCTATCGAGAGGACCATAGAGAAGCTCAAAAAGACGGCTCCGAAAAGATTGTTTATGCCGAGCCGGAGATAGTCGTATACGCCGAGCAAAAAGCCGAGGACATTTCCGAATATATTGCTTACGATAGTGACGACTTTGAATTGCAGAAGCCTATCTCGTTGGCTAAGCTCAACGCCGGCAAAGAAGGTTTTGACGGTGCTATTCAACTCACAACCAACCAAACTAAGCCTTTCTTGGGTTATAGTGGCGTTGAGGGAGATTGGGAACACTATATCGACAAAATCACCGACCAACAACTTACCGCGGGAGAGGTGGTCAAATATACCGTCTTTATGTGGCTTGAGGGCAGTGACGCTCAATGCAAAGACGAGATTATCGGTGGATATTGCACCGTTGAGATAACCTTTAGCGTGCAAGATTACCAAGATATAAGGCCTGTAGGTTGATATGCTACCGAACGAAAGACCCCTTTGTGCAAAGGGTGCTATCCGCAAGGCGGGCTGGGGAATTGACCTACTGTCATTGCGAACGACAGAAAGGAGTGTGGCAATCTCAAACAACAAGTTCAATCGAGCCGAAGTGACGGCAAGCGACTAAAAGAGGAGGCAAAATGACTGATAGAGAGCGATACGATTCATACGTCGACAAAGTCAACAAAATGTTGGCTTCCGATGAGTTTTATGCGTCGTTCAAAAAGAAGTTGAAGGCTGCCAAGCCTACTGTCAAGCTCAATACCAAGCACCGCAACAAGTCTTTTGACCTCGATTGGGTGGAGATTATTGAGGCTACTTTGCCACACCTCGACAATATCGTCCGCAACCCTCGTAAACACATCGTCATCGAAGAAGATATCGTGGACATTTCGCTTGCCCGCGCTATCTCCACCG
Organism: uncultured Clostridia bacterium; assembly: GCA_937880755.1. Lineage (GTDB taxonomy): Bacteria > Bacillota > Clostridia > Christensenellales > UBA3700 > HGM11368. Next base: position 81,097 of record CALGRX010000008.1, on the reverse strand, counting down.
AATCCGTCAAGCACCTCGCTCAGCATACCAACCTTATCTCCAGCGTGGATAAGGACGGAATGGTTACGCCTAACAAAATTCTCAATACGACCAAAGAAGAGTCCTTTGAGATTTACGAAAATAGATTTATTTATACTTTGCTCAAAAACCTCAGTCAATTCGTAACCCGAAGACTCGAGGCTATCAAAGCGGCGTACGTCAACGACCACGTATTGGAACTCAACGTTGACACGTCGGTATTTACGGGCAAAACTCGTGTATTCTACAAACTTGACCTCATTGCCTCTCTGCCATTTGACGAAGTGCAAAAGATGCAAAACGAAGACCTGTCCGTCGTTGAACGTATAGCCAAAATGCAACGCATTATCAACGACTTCTTGGGTAGTGCTTTCGCTAAGCAAATGATCAACTCCGCACCCGTAAGACCGCCTATCACCCGTACCAACGTCATCCTCAAAAACCCTGACTTTAAGAAGGCGTTGGTGCTTTGGCAGTTTATCGAAAGTTATACCAAGACGGGCTTTGCGGTAGAAAACGAAGTCAAAAAAATGGATATGGACGACACCTTGCAACAAGGCGTCACGGATATGATATGCCTCAACTCTATGCTTATGGAAGGTCTAGTCCAAGGCGAAGTTGAGGACAGCGCCTTCTATAGCGAGTCCAACCTCGAAGAAAAGGATATCGTAGAGAAGGAAGAAGAAAAGCCACAAGAGTCGATCAAGGACGAAGAAGAGCCTCAAGAAGAACAAAAACAACTCGAAAAAGAAATCGAAAAAGAGATTCAAGAAGAGGCTATCGACGAGTCGGGTGCTATCGACGAGCAGACTCCTCAAGACGAAGAAGCCGAGCATACGCCTGACGAAGAGGAAGAAAAAGACAAAGAGCAAGAAGAGGAAGAAGAGGACGAAGAAGCAGACCAATATCAAGAACTGCTCACCGAAACCAAAAACGTCTTCCAGCGTACTTCCGAAGAAGCCACTATGTCCAGAGCCGAGTTGCAACGTATCAACAAGGCTATCGACAGAGTTTTGCTCCGCTACCGTTTGCTCAACAGCGAAGAAGAATCGGCAGAGGCTTGGCAAGCAGTGGAGAACAACGAGCTGGACAGAGCCAAGCTCGTGCGCAAAATCGAAAAGGAAATGGAAGTGGTCAGACGCGCTATCGACAAGCGCATAATGATTGCCGAAAGAGAACGTCTTGCCAACGAGCGTGCGCTTGAAAAGGAGCGTAAGAAACTTGCCGAACTCGAACGTCAACTTGCCGAGCAAAAGGGGTTGGTAGACGAGGACGACGATATCGAAGACGAGGTTATCGAGGACGACGTTGTCGGCGCACTCGTGGACGAGATAGACGAGCAAGACCAAAAAGACAGAGATATGGAAGCCAAAGTCGACGAGCTTGAAGACTTGCTCGACAGCGACGACCAAGACAAATTGGTAGAGCTAGGCAAAGCTATTCTTGCCAAGCACGGCGTAGAGGACTTCTCGCCAATGACCGAGGAGCAGATAGAGCAAGCCAAAGAGGAGTCGGCAGGCAAAGGAAAATTGACGGCGGACGCCTTCGTCAAACCAAAGAAACAGCCAAAAACTCAAAACAGGTCGTCCAAAAACAAAAAAGACGACAAGGACGGCACGCCGAAAGCAATGCCTGAGATAGAGGGCTTTACCGCTGTCGCCGTGGACGACAAGTCGGCTGACGTGGAAGTGGAAGCGCAAGAGATACAAGCCTCCAAGCCTGTCAAGTTGAGCGGAAAAGTCGCGCCTAAATATACCAAAGCCACCGCGCCTAATCAAAACGACGACGATGACGACGGCAAGCCGATTACCGGCAAAGCAATGAAAAATAAGAAACCGAGAGTCAAACTCTCCGACTTGAAATGAGCAAGCCAAACAATGCCAAAGAAACCAAATCTTTGGCAAAAAAAATCTTTAATATAGTATGGTACGTGATATTCGCCTTCGCGATGGTGTGCCTCTTGTCGGTGGGGATAACCCTACTGAGAGGCGAGCAACCTAGCCTCTTCGGATACCAAATGTACTACGTGCTCACCGACTCTATGACGGGCACGATAGACAAGGACGACGTGGTGATATGCAAAAAGTACGACGGCGGACAGTTGCAAGTGGGCGACATTATCACTTTTGAAGCCCCCGAAGGCTTCGAGCCTAAGGCGATAGTCGGGCATAACATAACCCACCGTATCATCGTTGCGCCGTACCAAGACGAGGACGGTACGTGGGTGATAGAGACCAAGGGTGATGCCAACTCTATTGCCGACAAGGTGGCGGTACCCGTTGCCAACGTACGAGCCACCTACGTAGGCACGTCGGACTTGTTGGCGGGACTGATGAGATTCCTTAGCAAATGGTACGGCTTTGCCACCTTGATAATACTGCCACTAGTTGGCGTGTTGATATTCGAGGTGCATAAAGTAATCAAAATGAAATCGGCAGAACAAAAGAAAATTGCCGACGAAAGTTTTGACAGGCAACGCAACGAAGAGTTGGAGAAAGCCGTGCAAGAGATACGCGACGGCTTGACGGCAAGAGAAGACCTCACCAACCCCGACGGCTCGCCAATGACCGAGGAGCAAAAGGCGGCGTATATTGAGAGTATGGTGGAGATATTTAGAGAGGAGATGTCTAAGGATAGAGATTCCCACGCCTAACGGCTTTACTAACGCAAAATGCAAGCAACGCAATGACAAAAAAGGAATAACAAAATAGGGTTGTAAACTCGCAATCTCAAACAATAAGACGGGTACTATATGAAAGACGTCAAAGCTATGATACCAATAATAACGCTCGTTCTGCTAATATGCGTATTGGCAGGCACTTTTGCGTGGTTTAGTAGCTTTCAACAAGTCGATATGACGGGACTTTTGTCGGTGGAAAATCCACAAGAAGTCGTATTGACGTCTTCCACTTTGACGCCCGGCTCGCTGGTAGAATACAACGGACAAAAGGGCTACGACAGTTCGGGAAACCAAAAGAATCCGCCCGATGCACCGTATATTATTAATTTTGACGTGTCGTATTACGTTGTGGGAGAGAGCGCCGTTGACGTATCGTTTGGCTTTGATTATATAGCCGTTCGCCTCGACGCACAAAAGGCGTTGCCGTTCTCCGACGTGGTGCGTATAGTTTTCGGTGACTCGTCTTTTGTGGACAACGCCGACAATCGCAAGGCGTACCTCGGTGTCAAGGGTAGTTATAAGTATGACAGCAACGAAGTAGGGGGTGCGGATTATTTTGACAACGAAGGCAATCAACTTGCCGACGATACGATTATATATACTTACGGACCTATGCACGAGGCTGACAATGCCGGCAAAAAGGGTTTTTTGATTACCAAAAATGCCGACGGCACGGGCGACGTGACGGAAATTATAATCAAGAGCAAATACGTGGCGGAGTATTTTCATTTGACGTATGCGAGATACCAAGTGCAATACAATGCGGGTAATAGCGCCTACGAGTTTGTAGACGGCTCGGCGACGACGGACGTGCGTTTTGCCACGGCGATTAGACATACGAACACGCCAAATACACAAGGGCACTCAGAAGTCAATCTTGACCAAAACAAATGTATTCCGCAAAAGACCAAGATAACCATTGGGCTCTATCACGACTTTGGCGACAGTGCACCTGCGGGCAACGCAAGTCAATTCGGAGAATTTGTCTTTTCCAACGACGTGTTTAGAGGTTGCACATTCGTCTTTTCTTTCAAAATATCCAGCGAGAAGGTGAGCGTATGAGTGGCAAGTATATGAAATTGGCAATAATCGTCGTAGCCGTAGTAGTAGTTCTTGGCGCAGTGGTGGGCATCACCTATGCGGTATGGTCGGACACGGGTAGTATTCCCGCGGGCGGTACCAAGGTGGAAGTCACCAACACCACTTCCAAATACCTAATTTTTGAGATATACGACACGGCGGGCAATTTTTGCTACGTCAAGTACGACGATAGCGACATCAACAACAAAAGTTACAAATATGCCGAAGTTTATCAAAATGAGTACAAGGACGGCGTTATAGGCACGGTTTTTGATATTGCTAACGTAAGCCATGCAAGAGTTGTGGGCTATGCGAATACCAACCTCGGTGAGTTGGAGAGCCTAATTGTCCCAAGCTCTATCTCCGTTACGCTCGGCTCTACGCCGACCACCAAGTCTGTGACTGTCTCCGAGATAAGAATGATGAGTCCCGAGGAGTTTCCTGCCCTTGACCTTATCACGGAAGTGACCATTCCAAGCAGCGTAACGAGCATTTTGGACGGCTCTTTTATGGGTTTGGAGAACCTCGAAAAAGTCAATTGGGTTGACGGCTCGGGCAACGCATTGGACAGCAAACCGACGGGAATGACTATCGGTGCGGACTGCTTTACTATGTGTCCAAAACTCACTACCACAGTAAGATAATATCGAAAAACTCGATACGTATTGACTTTTTGAGAAATTCTTTACATTTTGCAAAGGATTTTTTTCTTTTACATAGAGATTGCCACGGACACCAAGTGTCCTCTGAATGTCAAATCGGATGAGATTCCCACGGTCAAGGGCTTCCCTCGGAATGGCAACAACGCTTAACGTCACTGCAATAATATCCTATGTCATTGCTAACAAGGCGCTTGTGCCGAAGTGTGGCAATCCCAAAAGGACAAGATTCCTACGCCTTGACAACAAGGCTCTCAATGGCAATAACGGCGAGCGACGCCAGGCTGTCTTATATTGTCAAAACATGAAAAATTTGAACAAAATTTGAAAAACGATTGTTTAATTTTTAATAAACATTTAATGTATGTAAATTCTTACATAAACGAAAATTAAATTGACTTGAAAATCTTGTAATAATAATCTTCTCTTTATATAATAAGAGTACTTAAATAAGGACGTCTTTTCTTGGGGGAGAAATGAAGAAGTCAGCACTTGTATCTACGATAGTGATGATTGTAGTAATCGTTTGTTGCATAACGGCGGTTACGTATTCTTTTTTCAACGTCCAATCCAGCAACAACATTTTTGAATTAGGTTCCAAGGTCAGCGAGAAGTTCGTTGTGGCTTTTTCTGAGAGTGGCAACCAAATTATATCGGGCGATGCAATCAAGACCGACGACTCGGTAGAGTCTAATGGTCAAGTTGCTCGCCTTGTTTTGACTTATACCACTCAGACCGCATACGCCAATATGTACTTCACCGTCAGCAACTTGCAATATAGGGTTGCGACGACGGGCTCGGCATTGGTGTCGGCAGGCAATACTACGACGGTGGTCGAACCTACCTCAGCCAACGCAAAGTATATGGACAGCGTGATACAATACGCATTTGTCAAGGTGGGCAAAGATGAGGCGGTAGACAGTGTATCACCGAACGAAGCCACCAAGTGGTACCGCAAGCAAGAGCTGTCCACCGACTGTTTCGAGCTAGCCAAAGCCAACGGAGCAAGCGGAAGCGGAATAAGTAAGGGCGAGAGCGGAACGATAATCTTGTTCCTCAGGATAAGTCCTCACGTCAACAACGAATTGCTGCCGCCGGCAATGCACCAAGTAGAAGTAGTAGCGACCATCGAGTCAAGGGAGTTGTAAAATGAACAAATCGAATAGACACAACTTAATAGCAATCCTCGCATCACTCATAGCGGTAGTGATGATATTCGGTATGGCTGTAGTCCTTGGCGGAGACTTTGGCGCATATACAAGTGGCAACGGCGAGAGCCTCGACAATATCTACGATTCGTCGGAAGACACGACGGTAGAGAAGACAGGAACGGTTGGTACGGCTTTGAACAGCGTGGAAGACCTAAAAGAATTTTTTAACACGTCAAAAGGCACACAAGCATATCTAAACGCAGATTTGACCATAAGCACTGGTTGGGGGCGAGGTAGTAACTATGCTTTGCCTGCCAACTATACCTTGGACGGCAACGGACACACGATTACTTATACCGAGACGTATACGGAAGCGTCATCTCCAAACAAATCTCAATACGGGGTAACGTGTAAGGCGGGCACGAATATATATATTGCGGGCACGTTCTTGCGTGCTATTAGCGCGGGTGCAACGCTCAAAAATATAACCTTTGTTCAACAAAACGACTTTATTTGTAAAGCGGGTGTTTCTGCCGACGCTTTGGCTATGATTGGCGTCAACAACGGCACTATGGAAAACGTAAAATTTGTTTTGAACGGTAAGTTCCAATACAACAACGACGGCGGCAACTGGGCAGAGAAAATTCTTGGAGGATTGTGCGCAATCAACAACACCGACGGCAAAATATACAACTGCAGTGCGACAATCAACAACTCTATGAAAGCAGATGGAAGAAGTGCATGGAGCAACACGGGATATGCTCACGTAAGCGGTGGCGTCGCTCTCAATAGAGGAACAATCAAAGGAATTACTGTAGACTATATTTCTTCTACGCCTTCCGACGGATACCATTTGAAGCAGGCCAACAGTAAAGGTGCCGGTGTTACATATATTTACGGCTACGTAGGCGGAGTCGTTGCAACCAATGACGGTACCGTCAGCGGAGTATGCTTGTTGCACGCCCCTGTTATGTCTAGAGAAGCAGGCGACGGAGGCTGGGTAACCATAGGTGTCGGAAATAATGCTGCAACGTATTATTATTATGGCTCTTCCGTATCAACTAGTGCTTCTGGTTACGTATCTTCCGGATATAGAGTAGTTGATAGTGCAATAAATTTTCAATGGTCGCATACAGAGGGCGGAAGTGATTGTCGAATAAAGATTGTGCCAGTAGCGGCTCAGACTTATAGCGAGAGAATAGTATGGTCTATGGACGGCTATTCTACACTTTACACGCAAGCGACGTACAATCCTGTTGTGGATATGGCTGTCGGTAACGGCGCAAGTTTTGGTAGCAATTTGACCTTTGGTTTCAAGACAAGTACAAGAAGAACTTGGAACGTAATAGACAACGAAACTACCGGTACAGATTACAATGGATTTAAATATATGGATAGTAATAATGCAACATATTATGCTACTAAATACAACGGAACAGTACCGAAACTTATACAAACTTTTACCGTTGGTTCACAAGGCACCTTCTACCAAGAGATAAATTGCAGTCAAGCTACCGTGGGAACGGCAACGGCAACCGCTACTAGAGTATACGAAGCACAAAAGATATACGACGCCAACGTTGACAATGCAACGATAACCGTTGCTATATTGCAAAGAGAGGCAAAAATCAAGTTGCCACAATTTATCTACGACAAAGACGGTTATAATAGAGGAAAATATTCTCTTGACGGTAAGTCGTGGGAGAGTTTGGGTAGTATTAGTGACGCTACAATCAAAGAGTTTATTGTCAAAAACTCTACCGCGTATCTTGCAGCGCCTATCAGAGAGGCCCTTTCGGGACTTGCTCCGACGGGTACCAATACTTATAATTCTGGGGCTGTTACCAACTCTTATAGCAAATATCAGCAGCCGATAGCCAAGACTTTTTCGGGTACGGCAATCTACAGCCAAAGCACTTTGGAGAGTTGGCTCAGCGGTAGTGGCGACGGATATTTGACGGGAGATTTTTCTATAAACTTTGGCAGTAAATCAAACGGCTCTACGTATGCGCTTGCATCGGGTAGAACGCTCTACGGCAACGGCTATACGATTACCGTATCGTATTCTTACGGCGGATGGTCGAGCAACGCTCCAGAAAACGTCGGTGGACTATTCCGTACCAATGCGGGTACTATAAAAGACCTCAATTATATATTTACGGGTCAATTGTATGTGGATAATAGTTCTACAATGTGGTCGAGCCCTTTCGTCGGTGAGAACTCGGGAACAATCACCAACTGCGTAGTAGACTATCGCGGCAACTATCAAGTTCACGGTACGGGTACAGCGTGGTATATGTTGGGCGGCGTGGTTGGTAACAACAAAGGCACGCTGAGCAACGTAACCTTTGTTATGAATACGTGGACGGCGGCTTCCAACGCTTCTAACAATTACGTGCTGAGATGTAACTTCCGTGGTGGCGCTTACGGTATGGCCTCCGGTATCGCAGGAGAAAACTCAGGCGGTAGGATTTACGGCGCAAGATACGTGCAAATAAGCGGACAACTTAGAGCCGACCTCAATAACAGCGGCAACGTGCCTGCTTGTAGTAACATATCTGCTATTTGTGCCAACGACAACGGAACGATAGTCGGTCAGATGGTTGAAGGCACGCCAAGCATGTACAACCAGTACGCAAGTGGCAACTGTCGTTATTTTGCAATGAATAACCCGGCCGGCACTTGGAGGACAAGCGGTAGTTATTGTTACGTTATCAAAGAGACGACTTGTTCGGAGAGGGACATTACCAAAATCGACGTTGGATATAGAGACAGCGTCACGTCTTATGATGACGTCAACGTATATTTTAGCGAAACGACAAGTATAAGAGTAAATATAACCTTAGTAAAGTCTATAGTCGATGCGGGAAACAAGTTGATGCAAGTTGGTCCGACTAACTATGCCGCACAGACTGTTTACTCCGTTTATTGGACGACCCCTACCGACACGTTCGGTAGCTTAAGATACGGCAAGACTTTGTCTGTAGGCACAATCAACACCGAGTCAGAAACGGAAGCCAATCAAGGCATAATAGAAGGCGACTTGCAGAATATTGTAAGTAAATTGCTAAGCAAATTGTCGTTGACGGGCGGGTCGGCATTCTATAGCGCGCTCATAGCCGGTTATGCTTACAATACTTCTATACTTGCAGGAAGCTCACTCAACTCAAACTATGATATTACTATTGTGGACAGAACCGACGCCGTACAAGACAAGTACTACGTAGTAGGTAAGATTGATATAAGAGTCAACGACATATACCACGTGTATGATAGAGAAGTTGATGATTGGTCTGATAATAATCAATATAATATAGATAAAGAAGACACCACCGACCTCACTATCAACGATAGCGCGTGGTTGTTGGACGGTACTTATTATCAGGATGAGATTGCAAGTTATAAACCTAGTAGCGGTGTTTACACTCCAGAATTGTCTCTAAAAGGCGTTGCTTCGGGTGATTACAGTTTGCTTACCTTTAATACTATCTCCGATAATACTATCTCCGACAAAATTAAGGCGTTGATACAGTATAACGTCGACAACGAGGTAAATATCTACATAGGCAAAAAGGCTAATTCTCTCAACGTCTACGACCTTTCGACCACGCCGTATTCAACAGATGTGGAGTGGACTTATGGCAAGACAAGCGATAGTGAGCCGGAGCCAAAGTATACCTTTACTGTTACTGTAAAATTGGACGATGTTACTTTCAAGAAAATATTCGAGGACATAGAAAATAATTATGAGCCTACTTTTGCCATTGCGGGTAAACCAAGCAATACCGTAAAGCGGTCAAAAGTCTCATTTGCAAGTGACCCATCAAGCGGCACATTTAGTTTTTCCGTATCCGAAAGCGACATGAGCAAATATTATGGCTCGAACGAGACTTTTGACCTCAACGGCTTATATCTATATGATATTACTATGGCTCCAAGCGTGGCAGAAGCCAATAGAGAAAAGTATTTGAAGGCGTTCTTGTCGGGAGACGCAAAAGTCAACCGTCTATATGCAGGTGCGCAAACACTCACCTTGAATGTCGACGTAACGATAAACTCGGATCCGGATCCATCTACCGTAGCCGTTTTCAACCAATACAAGACGTTGTACGGTGCGGGATATACTATAACTATCAACAAGCCTACGGGTGCGGATTACGCATCTACCACGGGTACGACTTACAGTACCCCGGGATATCCTACCAACGTAATCGGCTACGCCAACTTTATATATAGAGGCGGACTTGCAGCGGTCAGCCTTGGCACTATCCAAGACGTAAATATCGTGTTGGGCGGTAACCTCGGTATAAGCACTGCCAACGTCAAGTCTTACGCTATAGGCGGCGTGGTAGGTCTCAACCAAGGCGGAAGATTTAGCAACGTCAAAGTTACCGTAGCTAGCAACCAAGAGATAGGTAGCATAGGTCAACCTTCAACGTGGGGCACCGTGATAGGCGTCAACGATGGTGGAGGACTCAGCAATATCACCGTCAACGGCGGATACGGCACGAAAATCATCAACAAGTCGGGCACGTATGGTTCGACCTATGAAACCAATTTCTACGGCTACATCGGTGGCGTAGTGGGCATAATGAACCTTACAACAAGACCTAGCGTATGCGTCAATTTTGCTCAGGAAAGCACTGCAAAGGCTAACTTTATTCCAATGGCAGCGCCAAGCTCTTTCAAGAATATATACAATATGTATCTTGGCGACTACGTGACCAACAAGGAAGATAGTGAGGTCAAGGCTGCCATAGGCTTAATTACCGCTACGGGCTACGTTTCGGGACAGACGAGATTCGAGATGTCGGAAGAGAAGTTTAGCAATATAGTCTTCTTCAACAAGACTAATAATGTACTGCCATTCTTCGCAATAGATGGTAGTGGTAACGTCGGTGGTGTTTGGTCGGCTTACGGCGTATTGTCCAGGTTGGAGGCTGACTCCCCTACGACTACGACTAACACCCTAAGCAACGGCTTGATATACGGTACGGGCATTACGCTCAAGTACGATAGTTACAACGACAGAGAAGGTGACGGCAGTCATTCGGAAGTCCTAGATATGCTCGACTATACCGTATCGGGCACGAGCTTATACTTCAATAGGACTGACGTGAGAAATCTTGCTTTCGAGACCAACCCCAAGGTAAGCGGCGTGACTAGCAACGGCACCAACGCCTACGTGACTTTTGAAAGCTCGGGGTTTAGCGCAACCAGCAGTGCCGCTACAACCAACCAAATCACAGCAGTCTTGACGATGTCTCTTGCCGTAACCACGGCGGACGGTCTCAACGACTTCCTCAAGGGTACGGATGCGAGGGAGCCTCTTATGGCTATCGTCAACGGTATCTACATAGAGAGAAATATAACGATAAATGCGTGGGACAACTCGACCTTGCTCAAAGTCGACGCGGGCAGAACGCTGAACGGCGGTAATAACTATACCGTAACGATGAATTTGACTTCCAACAACAAGGTATATGCCGACTATAGCAGTAGCGACAACTGGAACGGCTACAAGTTGGTATACGACTTGATGGGCGTCAACAACGGTACTATCCAAAATCTCAAGTTCGCCGGACAGGTGGGCAACTTTAGCACGTATAATCTTGCATTTAATCATATCGTAGGCTCGTTGGTTGCCGTCAACAACGGCACTATCAAAGGTGTAACGTATATCAACAACGGCATCGGCACTTACAACAATAGCCATACTTACAACAATAGCCATTCTGACAACGTTAACACGATAGCCGGTCTGGTTGCCGGCGTCAATACGGGCGCGATATCTTCGACCAACGTATTCAACCGCGCGCTATTCTCCGTCAGTGGTATGTTCGGTGGATCCGTAGGCGTGGCTATGGGCGCAATCGCGGGTGTCAACGACGGCGGTTTTGCCGAGGGCGTCAAAGTATTCGGCGACAACGCCATAGAGCTGGTCAGCAAGACGAACGGCAATACCAACAAAAACCTCTACGTGGGCGGTGTGTTTGGCGTGGCAAACAACCACGGCACCGTGTCTTTTGCAGGCATAGATATAGCAACGCCAAAGTCTTCCGACTGGGCTAAAGCCGTTATATCCGATGCCAACGTCATCGTAGCCGGCGGTATGGGTATCAGATACAGTGGCGGTACGATCAATACTTACGGTAGCCGCGGTATCTTCGCGGGTATTGTGACGGGCGACCTCGGATACGATACCGGCAGACAAATGAGCGGTCTTGCATTTATGGATATGCAGACCAACCCTAACCTTGCCGTATCCTACGTGTACGTCGCGGGCGTGCTATCCTACTTTGCTAGCGATAGAATATTCAACAACTCACTCACCAACGGCGAGTTGACGATGATGGGATATTACGATTACGGCGACGCAACGCCTGACACGTCTTGCGTCAGTGGTGGTAAGGTGGATATATTCGATAGCCACGGCAATAGCGTGTTTATGTACAGCTACGACGTGACCACCACCAATTCTACGCTCCTCCGCGGTCTTACAGATTATATGGAAGGCAAATTCGCCTTCATTGAGTTTGATTTGCAAAACGTATCGAGTTATTTGGATACTAACGGCTACATTGTTCAAAGGGAGTCTTCTTTGAAGGGCGACACTTTGGCTAATAAAAGCGAAAGTAACAATACGACATTAAGTAACGATACGATATTGAAATTTTTTGAAAAGATTGCTTTGCCCGCTTTTCCAGAGAAGACCAGCGGCAACAAAGTAGGCGGAGCAAATTATAAATATTATTGGGATATAGACCCAAGTAGAGATACGAGCAACCAAAGTAATATTATACAAGGCTTTATCGAAGGCAAGACGGCTCAACAATATAGAGTTGCGGGTGCTGCAAGTGTATTGAACTTAGGCGCAGACGTTACGGTAAACTTTGACGATATGAGTGCCGGTAGAGTTTTGGAATCGACCAGACGAATTGACGGTAAGAGCCATACTTTGACCGTCAACGTCAATATGACAGGTAAGACTTTGGATATCAACGATACCAACGCAAGCAATCTCTACGCGATAGAAGGCTACGACGTAGTGGGCGTGGGAGGTTTGTTTGCGGCGATATTGGGTACTGTCGACGACCTCAATATAGTAGTCAATATTACGGGCGGTACGATCAACGCTACGGGAGTCAACCTCGCAGTAGGCGGCGTGGCGGGTATTATCAGCGGTACGAAGCCAACCTTCGGCTACGTGCAAGTCAACTACAACGGTACGACGATTGCCTTTGACGACGGTGGCAAGACACTTTCCTTTGGTGGTTTGTTTGGCAATATTTACAATACTACTGTATCCTTGAATCAACGCTCGACCAACCAAGTCAATTTGGTTGGCGTAACCATGACGGGCAATGCGCAAAACGTTGCCGTAGGTGGTGCGGTAGGATTGATGCAAGGCAGTGTATTGCAAGGCGTAGCCAACCCAACCGTGCTATATCTCAATCAAAATTCTACCACGACTTCGGGCTTTGACTTTACCTCCACCGTAGGATTTAGCGGTACGGGCGGTCTCGGCGGACTCGTCGGCATTTTGGCAGACTCCAACCTGCTAAACATCAACGTAGACCAAGGAGTGTCGTATGCCAATACTCTTCCTACCGCTTATACTTGGACCAAAGATATGGCATGGACCTTCAACGGCGGTAGCGGTAGCGGAGTGTCGGCGATGGGTGGCGCGGTAGGCGTATCCTTTGGTGGAATTATCAAAACGGTCGGCGTCAATAGCCGTGCAAGACTTATCAACAACGTGGGCACGGGCGCGGGCGACACAACGTATAACTATATCGGCGGTTTCCTCGGACTTGGTAGCAACGGCAACGGTATGAGTCTCACGGGTACTGCCGACGCTTATACCGAGACTATCAACGGCAAGACTTATACTCTCAACTTCACCAAGATCAACAACGTATACGCAGGTCAGATAGGTATGATTGCTATGCCGGACGGCGGATACGCGGGCTACGTGACGGGTAGATATATCAACGACACAACGGCATATGGCGACAACTTGCGCAACCTCGTATGGATTGACTTTACTCGCAAGCAAGCCGACTTGTTTAGCAAGATTCAAGTCTTCGGCGCAACCGATACGGCGGGAATAACGCTCTCCAACATAGCGGGTATGTCGGTGCTCGGTTACGTATCGACGGACAAATACAACACCCTTATAAAAGAGGGCAACAACAAGAGTGGTTATAGCAGTAATAGAAAGTTGGCGACTTATAGCAAAATCACGGCTTGCGACTTTAAGGGTAAGGATATTTCCATTGCCGTAGCGGCTTATATGTCCGGAGGTTCACTCAATATCAGATTGATAGGCACGCTGACTACGGGCGGAGGCGGATATACACCTTATACTACCGAACTCAACGTTACGGGTACGGAATATCTCAGATCTTGGACTGCTCAAATTGTGGCAGCCGACAATAAGACGGGTCTGCAAGACGTCAAGACTATTGGAAGCGGCGTATTGAATGCACAAACTCCGTATAGCAATATATCTGACTTCACCAACAACGACAGCGGTGGTAAACACAACAATTTGCGCATACAACTCTTCCGCAACGAAGTTATAATAACGACAGAAGCTCAACTCAAAGAATTTATCAGTAGCAACGATAATATAGACTACAACGTTACGGGATATGCCGGCGCAATGGCAGGTACTTTGGGTGCCAATATTACTTTGACGCAAGACGTCAACTACTACAAACTGAACAAAGATTTGTACGGCAACAATTATACGATTACTCTCGTGGCAGCCGATAGTTACAAGCATATCGTACCGGGCGACAGTTCCGACTTCCCGTTGATAACGTTCAACGGCACAGCCAACGATACGAGCAATACCGGTGCTTACGGCTTTGACTCGAGAGAGACGCCTATCCTTGATACCCACGCGAGAGTTGCAGGTCTCTTCGTAGGCGCTTTAATGCCCGGCAAGGTGATAGAGGGTGTTACGTTCTATCTCAATTCTCAAGTATGGGTAGTTACGGGTAAATCGGGTAATTACGTCAGGATGCCGGATTCACTTGTCGGCGGTATAGTGTCGGCAATCAATATGGGTACTATCAGCAATTGTACTCTGGAATTGGGTGCCAGCGCCAACTACGTTCTCAACAGAACTATCACCGACTACAATAACGGTAGCGACGATATGTATAGCCAATCCAATATGTGTATTGCGGGAGGCTTTGCAGGTATGAATATCGGTAGGGGATCGACGTATGCAACGGTTGAAAACTGCACGCTCAATATGGACGATAGCGCAATCTTCCGTTCGATATGCGAAATAAGAAGATTCCGGAGCTCTACTAACTATCCGCACGGTCAGGCTATTGCAGGCGGTATGGTAGGTTGGGTAGGAGCAAGGAGTAACCTCGTCAATTCTACACTCAACGGCGGCGGACTTATCGAAGCGTCTACGAGAGGTATCATTTGCTTTACCGAATGGATCAACTGGAGTTGGTACGGAGACGTAGAATTCTTAAGACAAAACATATTGTCTTCGGGAGCGGGCGCATTGCTTGGCGTCAATACCAACAACTACGTATATACGGGTGGAAAAAGTGACGGTATTGCAGGTAACGGCGACCATAGCAATACAATCAATACCACATGCGTATACAACGACGGTTCGGGTACGGTAACGAAAGACTATAATACTGCCGCGTATACCAACGTAACTTCGGCATATCACCAAGATATTACCGTAGACGGCGTAATCATCAACTGGTACGGCTTTACTATAGAGAGGATATATATCCGCGTAGATCACCATGCCCCCGGCGGTGATGTCTACGAGATAGAAGGTATGCAAATAGTTGACAAATACGACCGACCTATTCTTGATAGAGGCAATTTGGATAAAGGATTGACGGCAGTAGTCTACGGATATAGACAGATTGCGGGCATATGCGACTGGGAAAAGATAAACAACGCTTATCTCGTGTCCGGCTCGGCGGCAGGAATAACGCCGGAAGGTGGTATTAAAGGTTGGGTGGACAGAGATCACGGCGACGGCGTGAGCGATGAGCACTGGAGTTATTACGGAACACTACTTCCGGGCGATTTGGAAATCCCTGCCAAATACGTAGGCCGTGGCGGTGTGTTGGGACAACCCAAATCTTCGCCTTACGAGTTGTACGTTTACGACAATACCGATCCTGACAATTTGGAACTCAAAGACAAGACGGCTTTGGGTACCAACATTGGTTTGTCTTGGGCGGGTACCGGTATTGACGCCAACCTCTCCTTTGACTTTACGATATCGGATCCAACCGCGGAAGGTAAGTTCCTCTGGGATACGCAAGTATGGCAAGTTAGCCCAGATCCCGGCGACTTGCTCAACGCTAAGCCTGAAGGCGATAATGTTATTATCGAAGGCGAAGGCTGGACTATTGATAGCGATTCCAACTACGTGAAGGACGCGTCGGGTAACAGGCTGTACAAAAAGTTGCTCTTCTACAACGACGTGTACGACAAGATCAATACCATGTCCGACGCTATCCATTACGCCGACGTATCGCATACCTTCGCGCGTGGTAACAACGTTTACCTCTATTACTCGTACGGCAGTACGGGTAGCGCTAGCATAGACAGAAACGAGTATTATTACGACGCGACTACGGGTGTATATTATCACAAGACGACGACGAGTTACGGCAACAACTTCGATATGCCTGCACTCAAGTTCTACGGCGCGGACGGTAGCGAGATAACCAACTCTTCCGTATCCAACACCTTGTTCTCGTCCATTCTCGTAAACAGATTTACGGGTAAAGACCCTACCAACGAATCAAATATGACGGCTGTGGCAACTACCCCTATCAAAGACGGAAGCGGCAACACTATCGGCGTCAATGTCAACGACCCTGCCGCGGGTAGTTATCGCATATCCTTCGACACCAAGTCGGATGCAAGCATAGGTAGTGCAATCAAGGATATCTCTAGCAAGACCATTATCTTCCCTGAGAACGATATCGTGTCGGGCAACTTTAAGATTGTCGAGATTGTCACACCTCTCGGACTTAGAGCAGGGGATATGACCTTTATTGCCGAGAAGGGTGCAAGTGCAAATAGCAAAACCAATCTACACCTTGACGTAGCACAAATTCTAGTCGGTGGAGTCAACGTACTTAGTAACGGCAACTACGAGTACGACGGTATCAATTACGCAGGCAAGATTGACGGCATCAAGCCTGATTCTATGAGCACGTCTACCATAGGTATGACCAACGTAACGCTCAATCTCGAAGATTGGGAGTATTACGGTTACGTTCCCGCTACCAACTCTTTGGGCACCAACAGAAGCTACCTCATCGCTGGCAGCGGCTTTACGCTGGAATACGATTTTGAAGACGCTAACAACAATTCGTACACCAAACTCGACGGCACTAACGTCAAGTTCGAAGTCAGCGGTTCTCAAGTGACTTTGCAAGGCAGAGGTTTGGTTGTCCCTGTTGACAGCAAGATAGGCTACGTGCAAAAGACCTACAACGGTAGCAACGCAACCACGAGTGCTACGGTGTCTTACGGCAAAGTATTGAGCAATAGTACCAGCAGTACGGGCGCGCCTTCTTTTGAAAGATACGACGACGCCAATGCAGGCAACGACAAGACGATATATATGTCTATGAGCAGAATAACCTTCGAGGGTTATAAGTACAAGATAGACAGATATTATCAATCTAGCGGCTTCGCAATGAGAGCGGCTAGTGCTACTAATAGCAACAACACCATCGACAACTGGAAGAACAGCGTTGACGTTGAGGCTAGTCCTAAGAGCTCGCATCAATTCGGCAATGCGCTCACCGCAAGCGGTAGCGGAAAATTGAAGACGGCTAACGCCGCTACCGTGCAAGTCAAGTCGATAGGTACAATTTTGCCTCAAGAGATTACGGTAAAATATATTGCCAAAGAATATGACGACACCACGACTATAGACTATAGCAAAGTAAACTTCTCTTATAGCGGAGGCACTACGGGGCTCAAACCTAACGCGGCGTTCGGTAGCGCAAGCGTCGTGTACGGCGGACAAAACAAATACAATTCTATCGTATTTAGCGACGTAGTGACCATAGTAGACCAGACTGACAGTTCCGTACTCTACGCGTTGACAGATGCCAATTCGACTTACGGCAACAACTATGCCATAGCCAATAGCGGTACTTACAATAGCACCGCCAAAACCTTTACGCTACCTAATCTCGGCGTAATCATACCTCAAGCAGTCAAAGTAGAAAAAGCCAAAAAGACTTATGACGGCAACTCCGATTTTGTCAGCGGAATGACTTATACTTTGGCTAAGGTAAGCAATAGCGAAACCGTACAATTAAGCGATCTCGGTTTGTCCTCTTTGTCGGCTTCCAACGGTTCCTTTGCAGACGCCAACGTGGGAGACGGCAAGACTATTACAATCAAGGGTACGACTCAGTTCGTATATCCAGACGCTACTCTCGCCAACGAGTACGGCGCAAGATACTTCGCTACTTCTACCGCTAAGAATTACGCTTATTCGGCTACTAGCTATACTACGGGCGTGATTATTCCTAAGCAGTTGACTTGGGCGTCCAACGTAGCTAACCTTGTGTATAAGACCTACGACGCTACGACGACTTACAGTTATTCGAGCGCAAGTACATTACTTAGCGGACTTGTCAGCGGAGATACGACCACCAAGCCTACCATTACTTTTGCAAGTAGCGACGTCAATACGGCGGGCGTGGGCATTAGTATTGCCACTACACGCAATGCTATAGACGGCACGTACTACGATCAAGTAAACGGATATACCAACTACTATATGCCGATAAGCTCGGCTAAGGGTATGATTTTGCCTGCCACCGTCACCTTCTCGGGTATCACTAAGGTGTACGACGGCAATACGGATCTCACAGATACGGTATATACCAATATGACCACTACCGTAACCAATAGTTCGCTTACGGGCGTCAAACTCTATCCTGTAGGTCAATTCGATGCAAGACACGCCTACACCGATAGACAAGTCGTATGGACGACCACTTCGTTTACTTACAACGCTACCACATATAATATCTTGCAAGAAGCCAAGACGGCAACGAGCGGCAAGAACTATGCAGGCAACTACTGCGTTGCCGGCAACTCCAATGCGGATATCACGCCTTGCACTCTTACGCAAGCCGACTTCCTTGGCGTGACGGCTAATCAAAACAAGTCGGACGGCACGACCAACGCTACGGGCTTGACGTTCGTATACTTTGCAGGAGCGGTATATCTTGTCAGTGGCAACGTCAAGAAGAAAAACAACGACGACAACGTGGACGGTGCGTATGCTCTCTACAAGTCGAGCAGTCTTGCCACCACCAACACGGACGGCACTTACGGCGTAGGTACTTACGATATCAACGTTACGGCACTCACGGGTGCTGACGCGGGTAACTATACGCTTGTCGTTCCGTTTGACCTCGGTCAAGACTTGGTTATCAATCAACAAGAAGTGAATGGCGTTGCTATCACCGTCAATCCTACCAACAAGGACTTCAGCGCAGATTTGCCTACCGCTACGGCTAATAGCTGGAGCGCTAAGGATAGCGTGACGGGCGGAGAAATAAGCGGATTGGCATTTAGTATCAGCGCATATCAATGGGTTGACGATAGCAACAACGCAGTTACCAAGACTAGTCCTATCGGCGGATACAATCTCAAAGTTACTGCCATAACTATGTCGGGCAACGACAACTACAAGTTGGCTGCAGGTGCAACTTACAGCGTAACCGTAGACCCTGCGGGAGCTAAGGCTCTATATATCTTGCCTCTCGAGACTACGCTGGGCAGTGTAGAAAAGGTCTATGACGGAACTACCGATTTCACGGCAAGCACGACATTTAAGACTGAGAGTGGCACGGATTCGCCGCTTGGCAATGCTTTCGTGGGCGATTACGAAAACAAAAACATACAAGGCTACAACGCTATAGCAATGGGCAACGTCAAGATCAAGGTTATTACCTTTACCTATTACGATAATACGGGTGCTCAGCAGACCAAGTACGTCATCGCTACTACAGGCAATGCGACAACGATGTCCAACTACTATCTCGATGCAACCGTAACGGACGGTTATGCAACCTTGCAAGTCGGTGTGATAACGCCTAAGGAAGTGACCATAGGTACGGTTAGCATTACTCAAAGCGACAGCAAGGGCAATGTTGCAGACAGTACAGCCGATGCCCCCGGTAACTTTGAATACTTCTCGACGGCAACTTATTATTATGGCGCAACAATTAGTGGCGTAATCGGCGGTGATACGGTTGGCGTATCTATCACCGACCCTTGTGGTGGCGTTTACAATGCAGGCACTTACGACCTAACCTTCAACGGCTTGACGGGTGCAGACGCAGGCAACTATGAGTTTAAGGGCACTTTGAGCGCGCAACTCATCATCAAGCCACAGACTTTGGATAGTGTGAGCGTGAGCGTCAAGCCTATCAACGTGGTTTATGGCAACGCTATCCCTACTACCATTGACGGTGCAACGGCTGTTGCAACAGACAAAAAATCCGGCGCAGGAGTAACTGCCAACTTCACGATAAGCGGATTTAGCACTACCGCTACTTCGACGAGTCCTATCGGTGGATACGATATTACTATCGACTACAGCAAAGTAGGACTTGAAGGCACTACAAACTACGTCATTGGTTCGACCACTACCATAAACGTAACCGTAACCCCAAGCGGAGCTAAGGCTTTGTATATCATTCCTGCCGATGCAACTATCGACAGCGTAACCAAGACTTACGACGGCACGGTAGACTTTACGGGTGCGACTATCGTCACCACTCCTGCAAGCGTTGCCGTTACGGGTGATTATGCCGACAAAAACGCGGGTACGGGTAAGAGTATAATAGTTGACGTGGCTACGTTTAGCTACTACAACACGCAAGGAACAGCGGTTAGCGTGGATATATTTAAGGATACCAACTACAAGTTGGCTAATATCCATACGACCAATGAGAGCAAGGCAACTATAGACGGCGTGGGCGTCATCAACAAGTATGCTATCAAGGGTAGCGAAATCACGGGCGTGACGGTAACTCAAACTTGGAAGGGCAACACGAGCACGGACGTTTCGTTCACTTACTATACTTCGGCAACCTACGTTGCGGCAGGTACGTTCAGTGCGTTTGCAGTTGACGATACGGTGACCGTAACTCTCGGTATCTACAAGTCGGGTGAGGGTTACAACGACTTGACGGGTACAACAGGTATCAACGTAGGCGACTATAAAGTATATCTAAAAGCAGTTGCTTCTACTCCAAGCAACTACGAAATCGCGGCATCGCAAGCAATAGACTTAACCTTTACTATCATTCGTCAAGAAATCACTAACGTCAACGTGGTAGGCTCACACTATGCCACCGAATATACGGGTGGAGATTTGACTTATGACACCCAGCAAGCCAACTTTGAGATATACGCAATAGACGCAGACGGTGCAAAGGTAGACATCACAGGTGGCGTCAACGGCGTCAAGGTTGGCAAAGATTCTAATTATGCCAATAGTCAAACTCAAGTTGGCAGATACAACGTCAAGGTGTCCGTCAACGGTAGTGCGCAAGGCAACTACGTCTTCAACACCGTATTGACGGATATTGACGTAGTAATTGCGCAAGGAAGCGCCACCAAGACAGAGTTTGCTATATATCCAAAGACGGCAACTCTCGCCGAAGCGCATAAAGTTTACGACGGCAACAATACCCTTGTGGGAGCTACGGTAGTTCTCAACGATGCCAATAGCAATGCAATCAACTTTGGCGACGGTATGAGCGTATGCGCAAGCTTTGGTCAAGTCAATGCGGGCAATAGTAATTTTGTATTCGATACCGAAGTGTTCCAATACTACGCATCGGGCGCGACAAATCTTACTTCTGCCCATCGTATCAAGATCAAAGCGGTAGATAGTGATACTGCTACGACCACCAACTATCAAATAGGTAGTAGCAATACGGTATCGGACGTGGCTTATATCGAGTACAAAATCGTTACCGTAACCGTTCAAGAAAAGATTTACGACGGCACCACCGCAGTCAGCGGAGCGGTAACCGACGGCGTTGTCGACGGCGAGATAGTCAAGTTTGAAGGCGAGTTCGTCGATTGCAACGCAGGTACAGGCAAAGAAGTCACTGTATATACCAAAGACTCTACGTTGCGCAACGGTACTAAGTATAGAGTATTGACCACCGGTGGTGTCAATGGGGCTCTTACCAACTACTGCATAGCTGCAGACGCAAGCTTTACGGGCGATATCGCTAAGAGAGAGTTTACCAAGACAGACCTTAGCGGCGTTACGATGATTAGAAACTCTGACAGTAGTGAGATAAAAATACATCCTACGGCAAATACCGCAGAGTATTCTTCTGCTTACCAATACCTATTGTCTGCTATCAAAGGTAGCGTTGCAATGGACGGCGCAACCAAAGAGAATACGCTTGGTGCTTGGACTTTGACTTTGTATCAAGAGAGTGAGCCGAACCTTGCAATCAGCGTGCAAATGTTTAAGGGAAATGTAGAAATAACCACGGCTCAAGACGCGGGCACATATACCGTCAAGATTGCGATCAGCGGAGACAACTACTTCACAACAGGTACGATAGATATCAACTTCGTAATTACCAAACAAAAAGTCGACTCTGCCGACAATATCTCTGTATTTATGAATAGTTTTGACGGAGAATACGGTACGACGGGCTTTGACAACCCGAGCGCGAGCGATAAGGTCTATAAGATAGGCATTAAGGACAAAATAAGCGGAGAAATTGTGCCGTTCGTCAAAGGCGAAGAAGGTCATACCTTTGCCATTGCTTCGCTCGCATTCAGCAAGACGGTAGACGGTACGCCTCAAGCACCTATTACCGCTACCGATGGAGTGTACATCGGCGCATACTACCTCTTCGCGGCGTCCGTGACGGGTGCTTCCGACAACTACGATACTGCGGGACTTACGCTTGACGGCAAGGCCATCTTCGGCATAGACAATACAAGCGAACAAAGCATGTACTTTATCAAGCCTGCGCTTCTCAACGTCACCTCCGTGACCAAGACCTACGACGGCAATACCGATACTGCTACGGCGACGTTTGCATACAACGGTGGCAAGACGGAAAAGCTCAGCGCCACCTATGCAAGCCATATGTCTACGCACCACTCCAACGGTGTCCTTGCTGACGCGACTTCTACAAGAACGGTCAACTTCAAGACGAGCACAATGAACGTAGCGACTTCGACGGGCAACGTCTCCTATGCAATCGCACTCAACGCCAACGGCACGTACACCAACTACTACGTAGACGGCGTGGCAGACGGCAACGGATATATCGCAGTAGACGGCGTGGGTATCGTCAAGAAGTTCGTCATAACCGACGGCGTGATGACCGTCAACGTGACCGGTTACGTCAAAGATAACAAAGAATTGCAAGATTTGCCTTTGAATAAGGATACGACGGCAACCTTCGTTTATGCCGACGGCTATACCTATGACGGTAGCAAGTTTACCGTTACGGGGCTCAAACCAACGCAAGACCAAGAACTCTTCAATGCAAGCGACAACATCGCCGATATGGAGATATCTATCAGCGGCACTATCAAAAACTCCGGCAGGTATACCGTAATCCTCGACCAATTGGTATCTGCCAACTACGAGATGACGGGCGCAACGCTGGGAACGATAGTTATCGAAAAGCAGATAGTGACCGAAGATAGAGTGGTGATCAACATTCCTTACCTCGTCAACATCTACAACGGCGCAGTGCAAAAGCCTGAGAGCAGCGACCAATTTAGTTTCGTTGTCAAGGACTACTACACCGACAGAGACGTCAAGTCCAATACTTCGAGCGGAGGCGGTTTGTCGGCATTCAAGTACTATTCGGGCGACTACGTGGACGGAGCGTCGACCGTTGAGCCTAAGAATATAGGTAGATACAGCGTAAGCGTCGTAGTCGATACGTCCTTTATCGACGCAGCCAACTACACCTTTGACGGTAGCGTAACCGAGATTACCAAGTTTGCGCAAGAAGGCAAGGCTGTATACTTCATCTTGCCTATAGAGTTGAGTGTCACGGGTGTATACAAAGAGTATGACGGCACGGGGGCATTCGGTACGCCTATAGTTGTCAATGCGGCAGATACCACGGGGGCTAAGACCATTATTACTCTCAACACGAGCGGTATTTTGGAAGGAGACGCAGACGGCATTTATGCACAGATTATCGCCGCGAGCGGATATTTCGCCGATAAGAATATCAAAGTTCAAGACGGAAAACTAATAGGCGGAGACGTAAGATTCAACGCAAGAAGCTTCAACTACTTCGATGCAGACGGCAAGTCGCAAGTTGCTTATTTCATAGACGGCACCAACTACGCTATTGCGGGCACGGGAGCAGGCTCTTACGTAACTGTAAGCAACGTGGGCGTCATCACCCCTGTAGCCGTTGGATATACCTCGTTGACCAAGACTTACGACGGTACCAACCTTATCACCTACAAGGCGTCCGCCGACTACAACAAGACCACCGAAGTTGTCAGCGGAAAACTCTCGGGCGACACAATCGTTGGAGCAACGGGTTATTACTATACTGCTAGCGCGGGAGTAGGAGAAGTAGGAACGGGTATCGACGTGTATCTCCAATATCAAGTCGTGACTTACAACGGTATCAGCTATTATACCCTCGTCAACGACCCTAATACTACGGCGTCCAACGCAGGCAACTACTACGTATTTAGTATTGATGCCGACAGCAACGTAACGTATCCTGCATCGGGCGTTAAGCCAACCGATGAAGGTAACGGCTACGTCAAGTTTGCGGGCATCGGCGAAATTAAGAAAGTTGCCATCAATATTGGTGGCTCGACCACTACCGAGAACGGAAACATCTACGATATCCAGTTCAAGATTAAGAGCGGTACTTGGTATGCATATAACAACTCTACGGCATTCGTATATCGCAACGGATATGACTATGGCGTCGGCGTGTTCAAAGCCACAATAGGTTTCAACGAGAACCAAAAGACTGCGGACGTTACCTACGACGGAGCGGAGTTTGCCGTAGCGGACGGTATCAACGGCGACAAATTGTACTTCAAGATTTACTTCAACAACAATACAAGCACCTTGACAGTTAGCGATGCGGGAAGTTATACGCTTTATATACAACTTGTCAAAGTAATGAATGGCGGAGCCGTAGTTGCTAACGCCAACTACGAACTTACCGCAGGCAATGCAGGAACTTTCAAAATCAACCAGCAAGAACTCGGTGCAAGCAACGTAACCTTGAAGATGGACAATGCCGTAAGTACGACTTACAACGGCAAGGCAAATAACTTGACCGCTGAGCAGATTACCGGTATAAGCGGTGCGGTTGCAACAGACCAAGACGGCAAAACGGTGTCGTTGGGCGGCACGATAACGGCAACGGATTTTGCATACGTTGGCGACGCGCCTATCAACGCGGGAGGATATCAACTTACGCTCAAAGTTAGTGGTTTGACCTCCAACGATCCAAACTATTCTATCAAAGCAACCGACTTCTACAACGTAAGCTTGAAGGACGGCTCCGATGCGGTTTATACCATTTTGCCAAAAGAAATCAAACTTGCTTCGAGCTACGTCAAGAACTTTGACGGTACTACCTACTTCGAAGTCGAAGTCAACGACGGCAACGAGAGCGGAAATGGTGTAATAGTCGGCGAAAAACTTATCGTAGGTTTGAAGAATACCGTTGCGGACTACAACAAAAAGGCTTTGGCGGGCAGTCATACATTTGTAATAGGCAACCTCGAGATAGTCAACGTATTGATTGACGTAGACAGTATAGCCAACGCCGCAACCAACGGATTTAATACTACGTTGCTAAAAGAAGACGGCACGGTAGACTTTGCCAAGGCAATGGCTAACTACACCATTGCGGCAGACACTGACGTCACGCTCACTATCAATCCAAGCAATATCGTCGTTGCCGAGAGACGTTACGACGGCACTTCGGCAGAGATAGAGGTGGCTATTACGGGCTTGGCAGGTACGCAATTCCTCAACAATACCATTGACAAGACCAACATTGCGGGCGTGCTCAAGATTTCCGTCAACAGCTTTGCTTCCTTCGAGTTGGCAACTACCGACGAAATAGTAGAAAGCTCTATAAAGGAAACCAAAAGCGCCGACGCACTCGGATACGTCACCTACACGATTACTTTCAACTATCTTGCTAAGGATACTCTTGACGCGGCAACTTACACCGATAGATACGTCTTTGCGGTGGCAGGTGCGACCGACGGATATTCTACCAACCTTGCTATCACTTCAAGCGAACTTGCCGACGGTCAAATGAGCGGTGCGGCAATTACTACGGGTACGGCTGTAGCTAATGCAGAGGCTTTGGCAACGGCGCTTAAAGCTAATGCGGACATTCACCTCATCGGCAATATCTACGGTTGGGACGCTTCCTTGCTCGATAGCGCAATCACCTACACGGGCACGTTGCAGGGCAACGGATACAGCATACAACTCGTTGGCGGTCTAAATAGTGATGGTACCAACGGCGGTGCGTTTATCGCAAGCCTCGGCGGAACTATCCGAGACGTCAACTTCAAGTTCACAAGCGCACAAACCTTGAGCGCAACCAACGTAGGTCTCGTTGTCGGCAATATGGCGGGAATAATGACCAACGTTTCGCTCGATATTATCAACTCGCCTACCTTTGACGGAGCAACAACTATCGGCGGACTTGCAGGTACGGCAAGCGGAAGTATTGCTAACGCAACCGTTATATTCAACGCAAGCGTAAATAATGCTAACTTCGGCGGACTTGTAGGTAGCGCAACGGGCGCAACTTTCAACAACGTAAGCGTAAGAGGGCACAACGGCAAGACCACGACGGGCAAGACCTTGGTTGCTACTTCAAGCGGTTGCACCTTTGACGGCGTAATAGATATGATTGGCGGCACTTTGGGTGCATCGGATATAACCAATCTCTACACCGTCAACACACTAGCAACGGGTGCAAAAGCCAACGGCAAACTCGAATTGCTCACACCTCACACCGAAGGCTTTATCGAGTACTATTTCACCACTCTCAATAAGACGGGTGTCAGGACGCACAACGTTTACGGTGGCGGTGCAAGCGAGAGAGATAAGACGATGTATCAAACCTACGGTACTATTGCAAACAACGATACCGTAGCGCTTGCAATCGAGACGCTTGCTCCTCGCAACAGATTTATCTGGGAAGCGTACTCGCACAGCTATCAAACGGAAGTCGCAGGCGGCGGACACGTCAACTTGTCGCTCAATAGATACGTAGCCTTTATGCCAATCGGCACCGTTATCGCAGAAGACGGATACACGCTTGACGGACAAAGCAAGACGAATATTAGCTTTATCACGGTAGACGTAACTATGTTCCGTCCTGCAATAGGTATTAGAGGTAGCCAAGAGATTGCCGCAAGCGGTTCTATCATCAAAGAGGTAGAATACACGGGCGGACAAATCTCGCACGAAGTAAGCATTACGGTAGACGGCAAAGTGACTAGCATCAGCGTATCGGGCGTAGACGCAGGCTACTACGACAACGTAGTAGTTGAGTTGACGGGTGACGTTACCACCGACGATATCAACTACGATACCACCAACCGTACTGCGGTGGTTGCTAAGATAGACGACGGCGCAACCGTAGCAGGTGCAATCCTCATCATCTATCCTAAGCAATCTGATTTGCCAACCGACTTCAGCAAACACTACGACACCACCTCTATCGGTGAGTTTACCACCACGATAGACGGCAAGAGCGTAACGCTGCTCGGTACTTACGTGGACGGTACCGGTGCCCCGGCAAGTGACGTAGGCACTTCGTTGGTAAGCTTCGCCAACACGCTCAACCCAATCCGCAACGTACTCGTGGATAATGACGGCTACTACATTGCTCAACACCACAAGACCGAATCTGACGGTACGACGACCTATAGTTATACCAAGATTTCCGTAACGACGAGGAATGGAATAGAGAGCTACTTCACAACGAGCACCAACTTTAACATGATAACCAAAAACTCGTTGATGAGAGCAATGGCTCAACTTATCGACTACAACAAGGCTACCACCAACGATGCTACGCTAGTAGGCAACGCCAACTACACCAACGCTTGGGTTTACAACGTGACGGCTATCAAGGCTGCTGACAGCGCAGACGGATACTTTGACGACACCAAGGGCTACTTCTTCGTACCTAAGACTATTGGCGCCAATGCAGGCAACGTAACCTTTACGGCTGACGGACTTGCGGTAGGAAGCATGAATAATATCTATATCGGCGAAATCAAGCCAAGCGTCTTTGAGGTACTTGCAGGTTCGAGCAACGCAAGTATTCTGCCTGCCGAGCGCAAGGCAACCTACAGCATTGCCAATGCAGACAAGTTGTCGTTTAGAACAACTCACACCAAAGATACCGTCACCATAAGTCCAAAACCTTGGGATATCAGTGCATACTCATTGCCTACGACCATGACTGAGGACCAAAGGAATGCATTCAGCAACTTTATGAGTGGTATAAGCACGGCAAACGTTGATACGTTGAGCTTGATGTCGGCTGAGAGCGGAAGCAAAATAATCTACAACGACAATGGCGGTACTTATTCGATAGCGTATACCGCTAGCGACAAGTACTTTGCATTCAAACTACCTACGACTATCATCAAAGACAATGCAAGAGCCACCGCATATGGCAATTACGTAATCGTGCCTGATAGTGAGGTAATTGAATTTAGATACTTCATTGTCAATGCAAACGGAGAATTTGAGTTGTCGACTTACAAAGACGTATTGATGATAGGAGAGAGAGCGGTAGTTGATATCGACGGAACAGAATACGAGAGCAATTATCATAAATACGCTTACAAGATGACGGGCAATATCAATATGAAGTCTTCGCTCATCACGCCGTTCGATTGGGGCAACGGAATTGTCTTTGAAGGCAGCATAGACGGAGCGGGATACGCGCTCACCAACTATATCCTCAAGGGAGAGAACAACGTAGGCTTGTTCGCAAATATGGGGGAGACGGCAAGAGTAACCAACCTCGTTATGGGCAACGTTATGGTAGTGGCAACGGCAACTACGGAAGACGTAACCGTATCGGCTTTGACCACGAGCGCCGTAAGAAGTGTAACCGACGTGGCAACTGAGATGAGGGTGGTTACCGCTACGACGGGTAATGTAAGCGTTGCCAACGCGGGCGAGAACTTCGTGAGAATACACAAGCAATCGGCAAGCAATAAGACCACGACCGTAACTACCTCGATAAGCGATATTGCCCAAGATACCTACGTCACTCCAACGCAGATAGATGCGCTCACCAAGTTCGGCGGAGTTACCAACTTCCTTAACAAGTACGTCTTCAACAACGTCAAACTCACCTACAATGCAATCGCCGAAGAGATTACCGTAGGCGTAAACAACTTCCGTGAGTATTGGGGCTGGTACAATATTTGTCCATGGCTCAACGCAGATGACAATAATTGGAACAAAATCAGACCTACCAAGACCAACACCACCCAAACGGTTACCCAATAACCTGCCTACAAAGCAATAAGGCACTCGAACTCAAGTTCGAGTGCCTATCTTTTTACATAAACACCGCCAATCTCTTGGCGGTGTTTATAGTTTTCTGCATATTTTTTGCGTTTATTCTTCCTCTAAGTTTTCGTCTGTTCGAGCAGTGGTTTCGTCATCGGCGACAACCTCGATAGCCACGTTGCTATCGGTTATTTCGTCGGGTTTAATCTTAGTAGTCGGGTCAGTCGGGAGATTGTTTTCTTGCATCGTTTCGGCTTGTTTTTTGGCTTTGCGTGCCACCAAGGCGTTGTCGATTACATTATGCAATCCGTCCCAATGTATCCATCTGCTATTCCATTTGACGCCGTCTACGAGAGAGTAATAGGCGTTGGGCATCGTTCTGCCAAGAGGCGCGGGCTCATATCCGAGACTCGTCATATATTGGT
The DNA here is from genome assembly GCA_937880755.1 of uncultured Clostridia bacterium. Lineage (GTDB taxonomy): Bacteria > Bacillota > Clostridia > Christensenellales > UBA3700 > HGM11368. Next base: position 51,473 of record CALGRX010000008.1, on the reverse strand, counting down.
AGTACCAACCTAGCCGAGCTTTGAAGTTGCCCCACAGTCTTACGCCCTTAGGCGACCACATATTTTCGCATATTGCACCGAGTCTAGGCAAGGTGAGGAAGATTGCCTTTTTGAGGTCGGGCACGTATTCTGTCCACAAACAACATTCTACGCCCGCCATAAGGTCGGGAGCAAGATATTCTATCTCGGGTGGGTTGTTGTAAGTCTTTTCTAGATTAGTCACGCCGTAAGGGAAGTCGAGGTAGAGGTGAGTACTATCGCTGTTGATGACGAGTTTGCCTCTATTTAGCTCGCTTGCCAAGGCTTTGGCGTCGTTGGTAGGCTCCCAAACTTGCCACAGTGTGCCGTTCGTCGTTTCGTCGATAGGGGCGTCTACGTTCCAGACGATAGGGGTTTTGCCCTTAGATTGCACGTAGGCGCAAATCTTTTTGATAAAGTAATACTTGAGTTGTTTTTCGTTCTCAAGTCCCAATTCTTGCATCTTTCGTTGGCAGTGAGGACAAATCTCCGTGCGTGTCATATATACCTCGTCACCGCCGATGTGTATATACTGACTGTCGAATAGTTCGGCTATCTCGTCGATGACGTCGTAGACAAATCGATAAGTGCGCTCTTTGCCCATACATAGAATATCGTGTTTGACGCCCCAACTTTTGGCAACGGGAAGAAGGCGGTCAAAGCAACCCAAATGCGGATAACAAGATAGCGCCGATTGGACGTGTCCGGGCATATCTATCTCGGGGATAACCTCAATACCTCTCGTCTTGCAATAGGCTACTATTTCTCGTATATCGTTTTGGGTATAGAAACCGCTTTGCTTTTTTAGATTGAAGTTGGTTCGGCTACGCTCGCTTCCGTGGGTGGCAAGCAGAGGATACTTTTTGATCTCCACACGCCAGCCTTGGTCGTCGGTGAGGTGCAAGTGCAACTTGTTGATTTTGTGTACGGCAAGCAAATCCGCCAGCTTCTTGACGTCCTTGACGGAGAAAAAGTATCTTGCCACGTCTAGCAAAAATCCGCGATAACGATATAGAGGTTTGTCCTCTATTATCATACAAGGTATTTTGCCCTCGTAGGTATGGCTGAGTTGCATCAAGGTAATAAAACCGTAGAAAGCTCCCACGGCTGTCGGCGCATATATCTTGACGCGATTTTCTTTGATATCCAACTTGTAGCACTCGCTATTGTCGTTGTCGATGACGAGGTTGTCGGACTTGATAAAGTCGAGCCAACCGAGCTTCTCGGAATGGTCAAAGTCGTCCACAGTCAAACCGCTTCCCTTAGGAACAGGGAAGTAGCCGTTGCCTTCTATAATTTTGTAAGGTAGTGGAACAACTCTAATCATAACTCGCCTTTTTTATATTATACATTGATTTTGCGGGCAAGTCAAGGGGCAAAACCGCCAATTTTCGCCAAAATTCTCACTCAAATTTGACATAGCCGAGGGAGGCAAAATGTATATAGTTATCCACAAAAACATTCGTTTGTGTGGATAACTCGGTGGATAACCCCCTCAAAAAGTGGAAATATCCGCAAAAAAACCTATTTAGCAACAAGACGGTGTTTTTTCTCGTTTTGCATAAAAACGCAAATTTCGACGTTTTATTCATAGCGAGCCTTTCTATTGCATTATTATGCTTGGCAAAGCACAAGTATGACTTGCTTAAGCCACGATAATAGGATTATTTCTAACAGGCGATAATGGTTTGGAATAAATAGACGATAATCGCAATAGGCTATGATATGACGACTTTATTTATCAAAAAAAGCGTTTTACTAGCCATATTTGTTACGTTAGTTGTCGTGGCGTTGGTTGCGACTTCGTGCGGGATAGTTGCAACTGCTACGAGCACTCAACCCAAAGTGGTTGTCGTAGACGCGGGGCACGGCGGAATGGACGGCGGTGTGGTAGGTAGCACGGGAGTCAAAGAGAGCGATCTCAATTTGATGATAGCCCGAGAATTGCAAAGAGAGTTGGAGAGGGGCGGAGTCAAGGTGGTGATGACTCGAACGGGCGAAGGAGCGATAGGCGCTACAAAAAAGCAGGATATGCAAAATCGAAAAAAGATTATCGTCGAAGCCCAACCCGACGTGGTGGTCAGCGTGCATATCAACAAGTTTTCTTCTTCTAAGAGGCGAGGCGTTCAAGTCTTTTACGACGATACTGGTGTGGGCAAAAATTTTGCCGAGCATCTTCAAAATACCGTCAATCAAGCCCTCAATTCCAAGTACACAGGCAGAAGCGATTATATTGCAATCAAGGGCGACTTGTTTATTACCAAGTGCTACGCTTGTCCCAGCGTGATAGTTGAGTGTGGGTTTTTATCCAACGCCGAGGACGAAAAGCTATTGCTTACGGATACGTATAGGCGAGAAGTGGCAGGGGTTATAGCGAATGCGTGCTTAGATATTCTCGGAGCATAAAATGAGATTATTTTCACATAATACGCAATATGAAAGCGCGAATTTTTTTGGTTGTCGTATGTATTTGCACTTTATTGGCTTTGTCGGCGCATATCGAGTTGCGAGAGTGCAATGCGGAGAGTGTAGAGTGCTCTAGCGATTCTACCAATGCCAACACGTATCTTGGCAACGTCACTATACTAATGTATCACAATCTTTTGCCTGCGGGAAGCCAAAGGGGCAAGTATTGCATTACCACGACGCAACTCGACAAAGATTTTAAGTATCTCCAAGACAACGGCTACACCGTTATCCGTTTCGATTATCTTTTGCGACTAGTCGAGGAGCGCATACAACTGCCCGACAAAGCCGTGCTAATCACCTTTGACGACGGTCACTTATCCAACGTGACTTTGGGACTACCTATACTGCAAAAGTACGGATATTCGGCGCTATTGTCGGTGGTGGGCGAGTTTACGTCATACGGCAAATCCAACCCCAAGATAGCCAAGGGACAAGAGTACCTAGAGTGGCCGGACATAGGAGAGTATGCTAACAATCCTCATATCGAATGGGGCTTGCATTCCTACGATATGCATAGACTCAAGGGGCGTAAGGGCGTCAAGATTTTGTGCGGAGAGGACAGCGAGCGATACAAAGAAACTTTTAGACAAGACACCGAAAAGTTGATTGGAGAATTTAATAAATTAGGCATATCGCCTATCGTGTACGCCTATCCTTACGGGCTCTTTTGCAAGGAGAGCGAAGAGGTGCTCAAACAACTCAACGTGCCTATTAGTTTGACTTGCGGAGAAAGAAGTTGTACTATAAAGTCGGGTAGAGAACCAAGACTTCTCGGCAGGTTTAATCGTAGCGGTCTCGCAGACTCTCTTGCCGAAGTTCTCCCAAAGGATTGACGATATGAGTTTTTACGACGAAGTTTACAAAGTAGTTAGGTGCATTCCTAAGGGTAAGGTCGCCACTTACGGACAAATTGCACGCATACTCAATTCTCCTAGGGCGTCTAGAGCCGTGGGATATGCGTTGCATTCCAATCCTCAGCCCGTCGTCATTCCTTGCCACAGAGTCGTCAACAGGTACGGCTCGCTTACTCGTCAGTTTGCCTTTGGCGGAATAGAGGCGCAAGCGCAACTCTTGCGTGCCGACGGAGTGGAGGTTGGCGACGATTATATAGTCGATATGGAGAAGTATCAATGGGATGCGTAGATAGAATAGTCAAATGCGTTGCGGTATGCTCGGATAGCGTAGAAGTCAATCTCCGCAGGCTTGGCGTATCGTCTTCTATTTGCACACAGCTTCGCAAGAGATTGGGGCTAGTCTATCGTATCGCTCACGGGGAGAAAAAACCTCTCAGATTGGTGGATTTTCTCGATACGGGTTGTGAGTTTTACATAGTCTTGCACGACGAACCGACTACAATTCCCAAGTATGATTTTCCCCTAAATATCGTCTACGAGGACGAGGACGTAGCCGTGGTGGACAAGCCCTACGGACTTGCCGTCATCGCAACCCACGGACACTACGGCAAGAGCCTTGCCAACGCATTAGCTTCGATTTGGGGAGATTTCGTCTATAGACCCGTCAATAGGCTTGACAGAGATACCAGCGGATTGATGATAATTGCCAAAAATTCTTTGGCGCACAGCATACTTGCAAGCAGCAAGATAATCAAAAAGTACGTAGGCTTGTGTCATGGAAACTTGCAAGGAGATGGCGTGTGGGAATTTCCTATTGCGAGTAGCGAAGAAGGAATGAAAAGATTGGTCAGCCCAAGCGGACGATACGCCAAGACGGCTTATAGAGCCTTGCAAAACTACGACGATTGTACCCTCGTTGAGTTTCAACTATTTACCGGTAGAACGCACCAGATAAGGACGCATTGTTCATACGTAGGACATCCATTGGTGTGTGACCGCCTATACGGCGACGGCAAACCTTTCCTTTGCCCCAACGGCAAAGTTTTAGACCGTCAAGCGCTGCATAGCAGTTATCTTTACTTTGACTCGCCAATCAGCGACGAGAGGGTAGAACTCACAAGCAAAGCCGACTTTGAATAAACAAGAGATAGGCAAAAGCTATCTCTTGTTTATTTTCAACCAAAGTAGTCAAAATATATATTTGTTGGTGTAGACGGTTTTAGCACGTCGGTAACAAACTTTACGTACGCTTTATGATATCAATCGGTTTTTGTCTTAAAAATTTGTAAATTGTAGTTATGCTTCCTATCATTATAACTACGAGAGAGTATAACAACACTGCCAAAACGTCGCGTGGTGCATAATTAAATATTTTGATACAATTGGATACGTCGCCGAAGATATATCGATAGAGAGGTATTAGAGTATATGAGAGAAGATTAGATGTTATCCAAATAAAAATCGCTTCTATTACGAATATCATAGACACGGCACTCTTTTTTGCCCCCAAGGAGATGAGTATTCCGACGCTTTTTTTGCTATCCAATATCGTTGTATAGGTAAAGTTCCATATCATCAAGGTGGCAATTATGGCAACTATCGTTCCTATTCCGCCAAACATAGGCAGCCAACCGATATATTTAGAACGGAGCATACGTTCAACGTTGTTCCAAAAGCCACACGTTGGCACGTATCTATAAGTTGTTTCATCTTCTTCAAACGTCGTTTCCAAAAACGCAAGCAACTTTTCGTTTTCTTTGTAAGAGTTGCTTAAGTACACTTGCGTTCCAATTATGGGAAGTGTATTTTTGGACAACTCTTCCCCTACCTTGTCGTTGATAATTATAGTATCGTTATCAATATTATGAATGCCAACTAAGCGTGCTCGAATTGAATAATATGGTGCATTTGAAGTCTTTATTATTATGTAATATTTATTATTATTCAATATTTCTTGGCATGATTGTATGGATTCCAAGGCAGACTCATCAATACTCAAATAACGTGGTGCCCAAGTTTGTATCCATCCATAAGGCAAAATGACCGACGCCTCTTGACTATCGCATTGAGTTACAAATAAATTAGATGCCATTTCCTCACACACGTCTTCATAGCGATAGGTCTTATCGAAATCATCATTAAAGACTATCGAGTCAACAAAAGATACGCTTAATTTATTCATTGGTCTATATTTATAGCAGTCTTCGCTTACAAAAAGTGCACTATGTATAGTATCGTATATTTCAAAAGAAAAGTCTGCCAACAAAGTCCCAACTTCTCTTGCTTGTGGGTCTTTGTCGTATGCTTCAAAGAATTGATTTATCACGTTGAGATTAGGACGAGTGTCGACTATACCTACGACCTCGTATTGACCTATTGGTTTGCCAATTAATTCCTTCATCTCGTCGATAGGATAAGTGGTCGCAGTATCGGCATTATAGTAACCCGTTCTCTTGAATATTTCAAATAATACGGAAGGAATCATCACTTCATCGTCGTGGGTAGGATATTTACCATACACAATCTCATAATCGTGTCGTTGTAGAAATTCTTTCGAAGGTCCGCAGAGAGAAAAACGATAACTTCCTTGTGTCATTATGTCAAAGGCATAATCATTTATTTGAATATTAGTTTGGTGAACGGGCATACAATCGCCGTTGACAAAATCTTTGACTTTTGCAACGTCTTGGGCATTAAGATTTTGAGCAATAGGCGAAGTCGAAGCATCGTCGGAATAGTTTTCTATTTTTTGTACGGTGACGCTATGTTGGTCGTATTTGTCGCAGGCTTTTAGAAAAATCTTATTGGTATCGTTGTAAGTGGCGGCAAAGGCTAAACCTATGCAACTAAGACACAGCATCAACGTCAATATGCATAGAATTAGTCTTACAAAACGCTTTTTCATTCCGCCAAAAGCCATCTTAAATATAGACGACTTGCTCAAGCCTTTCTTTTTTTGCTTTTGCTCGCTCTCAAACGGCTTTATGGGAGAAAGTGCCAAGGTTGATTGTTCGATGACGTCGGTTACTTCCCCGTCCTTCATCCTTACTATAACGTCGGCGTATTTTTCCGCACTCTCAGCATCGTGGGACACTACCACTACGCTTACGTATTTGGACAACTCTTTGAGCAAATCCAATATCTCTTGGCTCGTTACGCTATCCAAATTGCCCGTAGGTTCGTCCGCCAAAATTAGTTTTGGATTTTTGACTATTGCTCTTGCAATAGCGACTCTTTGCTTTTGTCCACCCGACAATTCCGATATTTTTCTATTCTCGTAGCCTTCCAGTCCTACTTTGGTTAGAACTTCGGACACAAGGTCTTTGTCTTCTCGTCCTTGCAATTGCAGGGCTATCTCGATATTTTTGCCTACGCTAAAGTCGTCTATTAAGTTGTACTCTTGAAAGATAAATCCCACGTATCTATTGCGATACTCCGTCAGTTCTTGCGGACCCAAACTCCTAAAGTCCTTGCCGTCCAACGTTATTTCGCCACTGTCGAAGTCGTCCAATCCACCCAACACGTTTAGCAGAGTAGTCTTACCACAACCGCTTTTGCCCAAAATAAAAGTAAGACCTCGGTCTTGCAAAGTCAAATTGACCCCTTTGAGCGCCGTCACGGGAGCGGATTTTTTCAACTTATACTCTTTTACTACGTTTTTTAATAGCAACATAATTATCCTAAATCGCTACGTACTTCTATTGTTTTTTATATTAGCACATATAAGATATTATATCAATAGTAATAATATTTTTATAGTGTCAACGGCTTTGTGGCGATGAGATTATTTGACATGCGACATATCGTATATCTCTTATGTCTTCGTAGGGTATATACCCCACGAGTTACACGTCAACGCTAACAAGATAATACAGATTTTGTTTTTCATAAAGCCTATTTATCTTAAGGCTTTTGGTCGATTGCTTAACTCGGCGTTAGTCGCCCGCCAAGGTGACGTTGCCCGCCTCGTCTACTATCAGAGTGAGATAATAGTAGTCGGAACTTTTGCCCGTGATTATCTTGTTGTCGTTGGTGATAGTCGAACAGCCGACGTAACATATACGCAATTCGTTGACGCCGACTTGCAGTTGCAAGTCTTTGTAATACGCAATATATCCGTCGGGACAAGCACCTCCCACAGGATATTCTATACCGACGGCAACGTATTGGTTACCTCCTTGGAATTTGACGTCAATTTGGGCGTAAGCACACCAAAACGGAGCATATTTCGTTGTCGTAGAATAGTCCCAAGTGAGGGAGTTTGCCTCTACTCGCACGCCGTTCGGTGTGTCGATATGCTTAGGAGCGTCGTCAATAGTATAAGTATCGTCTAATGTCAATTGCAAAAACTTAGTATTCGTTTTGAAGTATAATACGCCTTTGAGCAACCACAGTTTTGCCGTAGAGCCAAACCCGACCCCCTCGCCCTCGTATATACCGTCTTCGTTTAGCATATATACGGCGTCGTGTCCCTCCAAAAGAGTTGCTTGCTCTCCCACAGCAGTCAACCAATAGTATCCTTTTTTGTTGGCAAACTCAAAGCCGTTATATTGATAAGTATATTCTCCGTCAACTATTGCCGATTGTACCCATTGTTTGTCTTTGCAATATTTTTTGGCATCTTTATTGACCATACTTGCCCAACAACTGTCTGTCAATTTATAAGCGCCGTCATCTATAGTATCACTTTTGTTAGGCTCAACCTTATCTATTTCGTCCAAGGAAGCGTTGACGATATCCTCAATTTCGCTTTGGCTCTTGGAGTAAGTCATTTGTTTGATAGTTTGGTCTACGATTGAATTGATTTCCGCCCAATTTTGCTCGCTATAATTGTCTTTCCCTTTGGAGAAGGCGTATTGTCTGAGCGTATCTATCATCTCGGGTGGGTCAACGATAACTATATCGTCTACACAACCCGCCAAACTGCACACAATAAGCACTATTATCGTTACTATGAAGAAAGCCTTTTGCATAAAACACCCCTTTTGCACTACTATCTACTATATAGAGGTGGCAAAAGGGGTGTTTGTTACACGAATAATATATTTTTTTATTTCAATATTTTTTGGATAGAAGTTACGAACGGGTTAGGTGCGCCATTTGTTACACCCGAGTACTGTACGAATATTCTTTCTTTACTCGTTATTATTTTGGCTACGGTGGTGTAGTTGTAATACCCTTCGCTATCTCTCTCGCACTCCTCGAAATACGACATATTTTGATCACCTATCGGCACTTGCAAATTATAATCGAGCTCATATCCGTTTTCTTTATAATATTGATTGACTATTATCTTTATCGTATAAGTTTCTGAGGTTGCCGTGTTTGTGCCCGAGACGACGAAGTAGAGCACGTCGCCCGTAACGGAGTCCACGTATTTGCTCACGCTAAATCCTTGAGGCGGATATACGTCAACGAATTGAGTAAGAGAGTTGAGTTCTTCAAAACTCGTTGCAACTTGGCTTTCGTTGTCGGGGTTATAGATAGGGTCTTCGTTGTTTGGCGGTGGCACCGGGGAAGGACCTCCGTTTTCATAGTCCCATGGAGGTGACGAATCTCCGCTATTACCGCCCATATCTCCGTCTTGTCCCATATCCTGATTGAGCATAGGTGCCCACACTACTATCGATATTACGCAAATTAGCACAACCGAAAGGGCGGAAGCAAAAGCCCACGTCCATTTTCGCTTGGGCGTCGGAGATTTTCTTTCTTTATTTTGGCAAGTTTGGGCTTTGAGAGAGCGCAACAGTTGCTCGTCTTTCATTTCGCTCAAATAGCCGTCGACTTTTTCTTGCAATTTTTTATACTTTTTCATTATTTTCGTCCATATTAGAGAGGTGAATTTTTGGTCTTTTTGTTACGAGTCGAGAAGATTTTTCAATTTTTTTATCGCTCTGCTATGTTTTTGTCTCACCGTGCCGTATCTAAGCCCCAATATTTTGGCTATTTCTTTCAACGAATAGTCGTCTATATACAGTAGTTTGATGATTTTTTGGGTGGTTTCGTCTAAGTCTCGGATCAGTGTTTCAAACTCTCCGTACACGCTCGTTTCTAATGGGGCGGAAGTCTCTACGAGGGCGTTTTCGTTCAATTCCGCAAAGACGTCTTGAGATTTCAAAATCTTTAGAGCGATGTTGTCGCAACATTTGTACACCCAAGCCGTCGGGAAGTCTACGTGAGGTTTCGGTTTGCCGTTGACAAGATATAAGAAAAATTCTTGCGCAACGTCGCTAGCAAAATTTTCTCCTCGGCTAAAGTTGCTCTCAATATGCAAAATAATTCTACCGTAATAATAGCCGTAGATACGCTCTAAGGATTTTTCGTCCGTAGTTATTCTATTGAGATGTCTGTTAAATTCTCTACTCGTCATTATAGCGGTTGTTTTCCTAATCCCGAATAGTTGTCGGGAGAATTCGTCGCCACAAGCGGTAGCCGTTTTTTGCCATTTGGGCGGGCGACTTAATAATATAGTAGCATATGCGCGACAATTTATCAATACTAATTATATTGTCCGTGCAAGCCTCGCGGAAGCACTCGCTACGATATTCAAAACGCGGCAAAAATATCGACGTAAAATTAGGGGACTTAATATCCCGCCGTATTGACAACCCAAGCCAAATAGTATTATAATATTTAATATGTATATGTGAGGTATAGGTATGAATTGTTTACAAAAATTCGGATGCAGACTCTATCAAGGAGTTATGTACGTAGCTTCCCAAGTTTTGCCTTGGAGAGAGCCTGAGTTGCTAGAATTCGAGAACGGCGTCGAAGGCTTGCCTGCTTTCATCAAGAGCAAGGGCATAACCAACGTACTCGTCGTCACCGATAGTATGCTCAAAAAGCTAGGGCTCATCGACGGTATGGTGGCTCAGCTTGACGAGCAAGGCATCAAATATAGCGTATATAGCGACGTAGTGCCTAATCCGCCTATCGAAAATATCGAAGCGGGCGTAGAGATATTCAAGCGCGACGGTTGTGAGGCAATCATTGCATTCGGCGGTGGTTCGCCAATGGACTGCGCTAAGGGTATCGGCGCGAGAATTGCCAGACCAAACAAGCAAATACCTCAGATGAAGGGTGTGCTAAAAGTACGCAAGAAGTTGCCTACTATCTTTGCAATTCCTACCACGGCGGGTACGGGTAGCGAAACGACTTTGGCAGCGGTTATTTCCAACAGCAAGACTCACGAGAAGTACGCTATCAACGACCACTCGCTCATACCGCGTTACGCAGTGCTTGACCCAAAACTCACGGTAGGACTGCCTAAGCACATTACTTCTACCACGGGTATAGATGCACTGACTCACGCAGTAGAAGCATATATCGGCAAGGGCAACGTCAAGAGCACGAGAGAAGCGGCGGTCAAAGCCGTCAAGCTCATATTTGCCAATTTGCAAAAGGCTTACGACAACGGTGCCGACCTCGAGGCAAGAGCCAATATGCAAAAGGGCTCTTACTATGCGGGCGTTGCCTTCACAAGAGCCTACGTGGGATACGTGCACGCGATAGCACACACTTTGGGAGGCTTCTACAACGTGCCTCACGGACTCGCCAACTCGGTAGTATTGCCATACGTACTCGAGTACTACGGCGACAGCATCACCAAGCAACTCTACGAGTTGTCTTTGTACGTTGGCATCGCCGATATGAGCAAGAGCAAAGAAGAAAACGCCAAAGCCTTTATCCAAGCCGTCAAGGATATGGAGAAGGCAATGGATATTCCTACCACTATCAAGGGTATCAAAGAAGAGGATATACCTACTATGGTAGAGAGAGCATACAAAGAAGCCAATCCGCTCTATCCCGTGCCTAAGTTTATGGGCAAAACAGAATTAGCGGATATATATCACAAAATTATGGCTAAGGAGGAGAGCAATGAAGCGTAACGGAATGTGTCCGCTATGTTATCTAAAGCAACTCTTTACGCCTAAGAGTAGAATTACGTCCATTGACGTGGAGCAAGACTACGACAACGGCGTAACGGCTCCGCCTATGGGTTGGTCAAGTTGGAACACCTTCAAAAATCATATCGACCAAGAGATGATTTTGGAGACTGCCAAGGCAATGCGCGACAAGGGTTTGATTGACGCGGGATATCGCTATCTCAACCTTGACGATTGTTGGCACGACAGCCAAAGGACGGCGGAAGGCGAATTGCAAGGCGATAGAGTAACTTTCTCTATGGGTATAGCAGAGTTGGTCAAGCAAGCCAACGCTATGGGGCTAAAAGTAGGCGCATATTCCAGCAACGGCGTCTACACTTGCGAAGATTTGCCCGCAAGCCTCTATCACGAGCAAAAGGACGCCTTGACTTTGGCAAGGTGGGGCATAGAGTTTTTCAAGTACGACTTTTGTCACAACGTAGCAATCAGCAGTTACGCTCCTCTCGTATACGCCATAGACGTCAGCGAGATAGGCACGGGCAAGGTGTTGCAAAGTATCACTTGCGACAGAGCCGTCGTCAGAGGTACGGCAAAACTTATGCCAACCAAAAAGGTTGCTTGCAAGCGTTATATATCCGGTATGGACAAAGCCAAGGGCGAAGCGATCTTCGACAACGTCTACGTCAAAGAGGGCGGAGAGTATATCCTCACCCTACGTATCGTCAAAAAGGGTAGCGATTACGACAAGTTTTTGAGAGCGCGTATCAACGGCAAGTCTTACTATTTCGATATTCCGCCTCAAAAGGTTTGGAATACGGTGGCAAGATTTAGCACCCAAGTCACATTGCAAGAGGGCGTCAACGTCATAGAACTTACCAACCCGATAGGCACTCGCGCCGACAGTGCGATGCTCCAATATTACAAGATGGGCAAGGCGCTTCAAGATGCGGCGGAGCAAGTGGCTATAGAGAGCGGAGAACCCGTCAAACCTATCACCTTTTCGGTGTGCGAATGGGGTAGGAACGACCCTCACAACTGGGCGTCTAAGACGGGCAATATGTGGAGGACGACCCCAGACATAATGTCTATGTGGTGGTGGATAAAGCGTATCTACGAGCACAACGTGACGTTGCACCGATACGCTTCGGTGGGACACTACAACGACCCCGATATGTTGGAAGTCGGCAACGGCAAACTCACACGAGAGCAAAACAAATCGCACTTTGCGCTGTGGTGTATGATGAACGCGCCGCTTATGCTCGGCAACGACGTGAGGAAGATAACGGACGACGTGCTGTCTATCGTCACCAACAAGGCGCTTATCGCTATCAACCAAGACGAGTTGGGCAGACAAGCCAAGAGAATAATCAAGGGTGGCGTGGACGTGCTTGCCAAACCGCTTGCGGGTGGCAAGGTTGCGGTATGTTTCTTCAACAAGCAAGGCTTCAAGGCTAGCAAAAAGGTAGATTGGAGCAAGATTTCGAGCGACGAATATATCGCTACTACTTGGGAGGGTAAAACCCTTGCCACCGACGTATGGACGGGCGAGAGCCTAACGCTCGGGCAGTTGCAAAAAATCAAACTCGACGCTTGCGAGAGCAAGGTTTACGTTGTAGGTTAGTTTGCTTTACAAACGCACGCCAAAAGTGCTATAATCATTGTGAAATAAATATCAGTCAAAAAGGAGTTTACTTTTATGAACAAAATGTCAATCAAAGACGTAGACGTCAAAGGCAAAAGATGTTTGGTCAGAGTTGATTTCAACGTGCCTATGAAGGACGGCAAAATCACCGACGAAAACAGAATCAACGGCGCACTCCCTACTATCAAGTATCTTATGGAGCACGGCGCAAAGGTCATTCTTTGTTCTCATATGGGCAAGCCACACAGCATTTTTAGTGCCGAAGTAGGTCTTAGCAAGAAGGAGAAAAAAGAGGTAGAAAAATTGCCTGTAGAAGAGCAAGAGGCAGCCAAGGAAGCTTATATCGCCAAGGCTCTCAAAAACGATCCTGTCAAGTTGACTCTCAAGCCCGTTGCCGACAGACTCAACGAGCTTTTGGACGGCAAGGTTACCTTTGCTAAGGACGTAATCGGCGAGGACGCAAAAGCCAAAGTCGCAGCTTGCAAAGAGGGCGAATGCGTATTGCTCGAAAATCTCCGTTTCCACGCAGAAGAAGAGAAGAGAGACGAAGAATTTTGCAAAGAGCTTGCTAAGTATGCAGATATTTACGTCAACGACGCTTTCGGTACTGCACACAGAAGTCACGCTTCTACCGCAGGTATCGTAGAATACGGCTTCGTCAAGACGGCAGTTTGTGGTTTCCTCATCGAGAAGGAACTCAACGTAATGGCAAGAGCGCTCGAAGCTCCCGAGAGACCATTTGTTGCTATCTTGGGTGGTGCTAAAGTTGCAGACAAGCTCAAAGTTATCGACAACTTGCTCAACAAGTGCGACACGCTCGTCATCGGTGGCGGTATGGCTTACACCTTCCTTGCCGCTAAGGGCGGAAAAGTTGGTATGTCGCTCGTTGACAACGAAAAAATCGACTACTGCAAGGACATGCTCGCTAAGGCGGAAGAACTCGGCAAGACCATTTTGTTGCCTGTTGACGCTACCGTTGCGGCAAGCTTCCCTGACCCAATCGACGCGCCTATCGCTATCGAAAACGTCGACAGTATGAATATCCCGGACGACAGAATGGGACTCGATATCGGTACCAAGACCCAAGCCCTCTTTGCCGATGCCGTTAAGAACGCTAAGACGGTTATTTGGAACGGACCTATGGGCGTATTCGAAAACCCAATTCTTGCGGCAGGTACGGTAGCTGTTGCTAAGTCTTTGGCAGAAGCAACCGACGCAACTACCATTATCGGTGGCGGCGACAGTGCTGCCGCGGTTGCACAACTCGGTTTTGCAGACAAGATGACCCATATCTCTACGGGTGGCGGAGCGTCTTTGGAACTCTTCGAAGGCAAAGTTCTCCCTGGTATTGCTTGTCTCAACGACAAGGACTAATAGATGTAACTGACCAAGAGAGTTACAACCTACTGACTTGTGCGGCGGTATTGTTGGCATTTGCAAGTGTCGTAAAACTAATTACGAGTGTTTGCAATACAAGCCCGACTATATCAGTCCGTTCGTCTACTTGTTTCCTAGCTTTATGTTCTTCATTTTGATGAGCTATCGCAATAGGAAAAGGAAAGCAATCTTTTGTTATTGCAACTATTTGCAAGGAGACAAAACTTGAAAGTGGAATTTTTGATAGAATTACGGGACAAAAAGTGACTATCGCAATGATAGAATATATCGTGGAATGAACTGTAGACGAGATTGACGGCGACTTCGTCGTAGGCAACAAATATGCAAAGGACGTAGCGTCAAAGCAACTTACTTTGTCAACAAAATATGATTGCAAGCATTACCTTGCAACAAACTAAATAGAAAAGAGGTAACAAAATGAGAAGACCTATTATTGCAGGAAACTGGAAAATGAACAACACCATTGCCGACACCAAGGCATTGATAACCGACCTCATTCCGCTCGTTGCGGACGCTGAGGCAGAAGTGGTAATTTGCACCCCATACACCGACCTTGCCACCGCAGTCGAGATGACCAAGGGTACCAATATCAAAGTTGGCGCGGAGAACGTACATTGGGCAGAAAAAGGTGCGTTTACGGGCGAAATCAGTGCTAAGATGCTCGTAGAACTCGGCGTAGAATACGTAATCATCGGCCATAGCGAAAGAAGACAATACTTCGGCGAAACCGACGCAACCGTCAACGCAAGAGTCAAGGCGGCTCTCGCAGTGGGACTCAAGCCAATCATCTGCGTGGGCGAAACCCTCGAAGAGAGAGAAAGCGGCAAGGTAGAAGAAGTACTCGTTAGACAAACCGAGGGCGCATTCAAGGATATCCCTCACGAAGAGCTTGAAAACATCGTCATCGCATACGAGCCTGTATGGGCAATCGGCACGGGCAAGACGGCTACCAAAGAAGAAGCCAACGACACCATTGCCATTATCCGCAACAAGATGGCTGACTTGTATTGCAAAGACTGCGCAGAGAACAAAGTTCGTATCCAATACGGCGGTTCTATGAATCCTAAGAACGCTAGCGACCTTATGGCTATGCCACAGATTGACGGCGGACTTATCGGCGGCGCGTCACTCAAAGCAGTTGACTTTTCTCAAGTTGTAAAATACTAAAAACTATTTAAGCCTTGAGAAATCAAGGCTTTCTTATAAGGAAACTATGAAATTTACAGGATTGATTATTATGGACGGCTACGGGCTCAACGCTCCTGCCGACAACAACGCAATATCCCCGACCACTTCGCCCAACGTCTGCGAAATGATGAACAAATATCCGTCTACTTCCCTCAACGCCAGCGGTTTGGCGGTGGGACTTCCCGACGGACAAATGGGCAACAGCGAGGTAGGACACCTCAATATCGGTGCGGGTAGAATTATTTATCAAGAGCTCACTCGTATATCCAAGGCTATCGACGACGGCGACTTCTTTACCAACAAGGCTTTGGTCAACGTTATGGACAAGACCAAGAGTAACGGTAGGAAGCTCCACCTTATGGGACTCGTGTCGGACGGTGGCGTTCACTCGCATATCGAGCACCTCTTTGCCACTATCAAAATGGCTAAGATGAGAGGTCTTGACAACGTGTATATCCATTGCTTTATGGACGGCAGAGACGTACCTCCTACCAGCGGTAAGGGCTTTATCGAAAAGTTGGTCGCTTATACCAAAGAGATAGGCTTTGGCGAAATTGCTACTATCAACGGACGTTTCTACGCAATGGACAGAGACAACATTTGGGATAGAGTGGACAAGGCGTACAGAGCAATGGTCGACGGAGAAGGCGTAGCGGAAACCGACCCTATCGAGGCTATGCAAAATAGCTACGACAACGGCGTGACCGACGAATTCGTTTTGCCAACCGTAATCACTAAGAACGGCAACCCTATCGCGACTATCAGTCGTGGCGACGGAATAATCTTCTTCAACTTCCGTCCCGACAGAGCAAGACAAATTACTCGTTCGTTTATCTACGACGACTTCAACGGTTTCAAGAGAGCCAAGGGGTTCCTTGCGCCTAACTTCGTGTCCTTTACTCAATACGACGTGACCTTCAACGATAGGCTCGACGTGGCTTATAGACCGGAGAAATACGTCAACACTTTGGGAGAATATCTCTCCAAGCTGGGACTCAAGCAATTCCGTATTGCAGAGACTCAAAAGTACGCTCACGTCACCTTTTTCTTCAACGGCGGTGTAGAAGCTCCAAATGCGGGAGAGGATAGAATTCTTATCGATTCTCCTAAGATTGCCACCTTCGATTTGAAGCCTGAGATGAGCGCCTACGAGGTGTGCGACAAGGCTGTAGAAGTCATCAAATCGGGCAAATACGACGTCATGATCCTCAACTTTGCCAACTGCGATATGGTAGGACATACCGGCGTTATGGAAGCGGCTGTCAAGGCGGTAGAAGTTACCGACGAATGTGTCAAGAAGGTTGTAGACGCCATATTGGAAGTGGGCGGTCAAGCGTTGATTACCGCCGACCACGGCAACTGCGACTATATGTTCGAGCCTGACGGAACGCCGTTTACGGCTCACACTACCAACCCCGTTCCTCTCATTGCGGTAGGCAACGACGACGTCAAAGCGCTCACCGAGGGTAAACTGTGCGACATTGCGCCTACCATGCTCGAGATGATGGGTCTTGCAATACCTGCCGAGATGACGGGCAAGAGTTTGATAGTCAAATGAAGGTAGTCAAGAAGCAAAACAACAGCAAGATGTGTATCATCTGCGGGCTGTACAACGACAGCGGACTCAAAGCACCTTTCTACGAGCTTGAAGACAAGAGGGTTGCAACGTTGTTTGAGTACAAGGACATCCATCAATCTTACCCCGGCAGAGCGCACGGAGGAATGATATCGTGTATGCTCGACGAGTTGGCAGGGCGTGTGATTTGGACGTACGAGCCCGACACGCTTGCCGTAACGTCGAGTCTAAAACTCAAATTCCGTAAGCCCGTGCCATACGACGTTCCCCTCGTGGGAGTAGGTACGTTGCTTATCAACGGCAAGCGAGGCTTTACCGCCAAGAGCGAGATTTTTGACCAAGACGGCAAACTTCTTGCGGAAGGCGAGGCGATTTACGTCAAGTTGCCACCTTCCAAAATCACCGACGTCGATATGGTCGAGCAATTAGACGAATATTTGCCCGACGACGTAAAGGAAATAAATATTTGATTTTCGCTCCCTAACGGGAGCGATTTTTATCGAAATTTTTACGTATTTGCAATTTTTTTTACATCTTGACTATTCGGACAAAAAAATATTATAATACAATTAAGGATGCGGTAATAATCAAGCGTCAATAAATATAAGGAAGGAAAATATTATGTTGTTAGAAGGAAAGGTAGCCATCGTTACGGGTGGCTCGAGAGGAATAGGTTTTGCAACTGTCAAAGAGTTTCTCAAAGAAGGAGCAAGCGTAGTTTTGTGCGGTTCTAAACCCGAGAGCGCGGCAAAAGCCGTTGCAGAATTGAAAGCGGAAAATCCCGATTGGAAGGTGAGCGGTATCAGTCCAAATCTTACCGATTACGAGGACGTTAAGAAGGCTTTTGACCAAGTGGAAAAAGAATACGGCAAGATTGATATTCTCGTCAACAACGCGGGTATATCTGCCAGCGAGCCTTTTACGAGTTATACCGAAGAGATATTCGACAAGGTTATGGACCTCAACCTCAAAGGCACGTTCAATTGTGCCCGCGCCGTCGTTGACGGTATGAAAGAGAGAGCAAGCGGATGTATTCTCAACACAAGTAGTATGGTAAGTATATACGGACAACCGTCGGGCGTGGCTTATCCAACCTCCAAATTTGCAGTCAACGGACTAACGCTATCTCTTGCAAGAGAGTTGGGTCCATTCGGTATTCGTGTCAACGCTGTTGCACCGGGAATAACCAAAACGGATATGATGAAAGCCGTTCCGGAGCAAGTGATAGCGCCTCTTATCAAAATGGTACCTTTGCGCCGCATTGGTGAGCCCGAAGATATTGCCAACGCATTCGTATTCTTAGCAAGCGACAAGGCAAGTTATATTACGGGTGTGGTCTTGAGCGTAGACGGATTGGCTCGCACCTAATATACTAACAAAATTATTTTCGCCTCGCACGGTTGTTGCGGGGCAATTTTATATTATTTTGTATATTGGAAAAAGGTAAATATTCCTACCGAGATTATTGAACAATCAATAAGCGATATAAGGCACACAAAGATGCGGATATCTAAGCAACGCAATTTACACGACCCGTATCGAGTTTTTAGTGTTTTTATTGGGTTTTGTTGCTCAAAAGGCAAAGCGGCGGCAACGTTTGCTTGCAAAAATTCTATAGACTAGCTAACGAGAAGAGTCAATTTAACTGCAAGAAAAAATGTAAAAGTTTAGTAAAACGATAGATTTTGGCATATTAAGGTTTTTTGTTATTGGCATTTATGATAGAATAAATCAAACGAAATGCCAATCGATAGGGAGAGCAATATGTTGCAATTAAAGAATATCGTCAAAAACTACGGACAAGGCGACAACGTCGTCCACGCGCTCAAGGGCGTAAGCTTAGATTTTAGAGAGAGTGAGTTCGTAGCGGTACTTGGACAGTCGGGCTGTGGCAAGACTACCATGCTCAACATTATAGGCGGACTAGATAGATATACCGAGGGCGACCTCGTTATCAACGGCGTATCCACCGAAAAGTACAAGGACGTAGATTGGGATGCATATCGCAACAATCGCATCGGCTTTATTTTTCAAAGTTACAACCTCATTTCGCACGTATCGATTTTAGCCAACGTAGAGATGGCTCTCACCCTATCTGGCGTGGGCAGAGAAGAGCGCAAGCGTAGAGCCTTGCAAGCCCTCAAAGACGTTGGGCTAGAGGACAAAGTCAACAAGCGCCCCAACGAACTATCGGGTGGACAAATGCAGAGAGTGTCCATTGCCAGAGCTCTCGTCAACAATCCCGACATAATTCTTGCCGACGAGCCGACGGGTGCGTTGGATAGCGCAACCAGCGTGCAGATTATGGATATTCTCAAGGAGATATCCAAAGACAAGCTTGTAATAATGGTTACTCACAATCCCGAGCTTGCGCAACAATACGCCACGAGAATAATACGTCTTAACGACGGCGTGGTAGTGTCGGACTCCGACCCGTTTGTTTATACTTACGAAGAGAGCGTAGAAGAAAAGAGCGTCAAGGAGAAGAAAAAGGATCTCAAAAAGACCTCTATGACTTTTTGGACGGCGCTCAAACTATCTTTCAACAATCTTCGCACCAAAAAGGGCAGAACGATAATGACGTCGATTGCGGGTAGTATCGGCATAATAGGTGTGGCTCTCGTGCTTGCGATATCCAACGGCATGCAAGGTTATATCAACAAAATAGAGAGGACGGTGCTGGCAGGGTATCCTATTCAAATTGCCAAAGAGAGCTTCGATACAAGCAAGATGATGGAGATGATGATGTCCCCGGGAGGCACTACCACCAATTCTAGACCGCAATACCCCGACGAAGAGGTGGTATATCCTTACGATCCTACGGCTAACGTGAAAGACCTAATCAAATATAATAACATAACGCAAGAATACGTAGATTACGTTGCGGTATTGGAGGGAGAAAACTACGTAGATAGCGTGACCTACAGTTATGGTATAGATATGAACGTCATAGGCAAAATTAATAAAAGCTATTTTGGAGGAACAAAACAGTATGACAAAGTGGCGAGAACCTCAACTATGGCGGACATGATGGGTTCTATGATGGGTGGCGCCAAGAAGGCGGATATCAATTGGCAGGAGATGATGGGTGACGAAAGCTACGTATTAAGCCAATATCAACTGCTCAAGGGTAAGTTTCCTACCGAGAAAAATCAAGTCGTTTTGGTTATAGATAAGTCCAACCAGCTCAGTCAATCGTTGCTTGCATCGCTGGGAATGAATTACCAAACCTACCAACGAATATCCTTTGACGACTTGCTGAATATCAAGTTAAAACTTGTCACCAACAACGCCTATTATTATTATGACGAAGCGAATGGCGTATATAAAGTCAAAGATACACAAAGTTTGTATAACGGTGCTGACAATACGGGAATAATCGACTTGGAGATAGTGGGAATATTGAGAGAGAAACCCGACAATATGATGCCTATGTTGTCTACAGGTATCGCATATACTGCAGACCTTACTCGTTACATAATGCAAGACAGCCTTGCCTCCGATATCGTGCAAGCCCAGAAAGCAGAAATGACTAAGAGTGTGCTTACGGGTGCAACTATCAGTGAGCAACAGGCACTAGATATACTAATATCAATCGGTGGCAGTGCAGTGCCTATCGGCATCAATATCTACCCTAAGGACTTTGACGGCAAGCAAAAGGTCATAGACTATCTTGACAGTTGGACGGGAGAAAAAATCAATTACAACGATATGTCCAAGTTCGCCACCGACATGATGGGTTCTACAGTCAATATCGTATCTATAGCGCTCATTTGCTTTGCCGCGGTATCGCTTCTGGTTAGCTCTGTGATGATAGGCGTTATCACCTACGTGTCGGTAGTAGAGCGCACCAAAGAGATAGGTATCTTGCGAAGCCTCGGTGCAAGAAAAACCGATATCCTCAACGTGTTCAACGCCGAAACGACGATAATAGGTGCGGTTGCGGGTACGATAGGCGTAATAGTCACGTATATTCTCAGCATACCTATCAATCTTATTATCGGCGCCAAATCGGGCATAACCACGCTGTGTTCGCTATCACCTTGGCACGCCTTGATGCTGATAGCAATCAGCACGCTTTTGACGATAATCGCGGGACTAATTCCTTCCTACACGGCGTCCAAACGAGATGCGGTAGTGGCGTTGAGAACCGAATAGAACGTAAGATTATGCAAAAATAAATATTTTAATAAAAAAATAACGATTAATTATCAAAAACATAAAATAGTGAGGTCAAAACCTTGCTATTTTTATATCGTTAATATAAAATATAAATATTCTAAAAACTTAGGCATAGGTGCAAGTATGCGAATTACCGAGAGTAAAAAAATAACGGATTTTTTCGGTTGCAACGTTTTTGACGACGCGACTATGAAGAAGTATCTTTCCGAGAGTGCATACAAGGAGTTGAGAGAGGTCATAGACCAAGGCAAACAACTTGGCAAGGAGCTTGCCAACGAGGTAGCCGCCGCTATGAAAGAGTGGGCTTCTCAAAACGGCGCGACACACTACACCCATTGGTTTCAACCTTTGACGGGCACCACGGCGGAGAAGCACGACAGTTTTATTGCTTTGGACAAAAACGGCAATACCGTATTGGAATTTACGGGTAGCAATCTTCGCAAGGGCGAAGCCGACGCGTCGTCCTTCCCTTCGGGTGGCATAAGGGCGACCTTCGAGGCTAGGGGATATACTATATGGGACTGCTCGTCGCCTGCTTTTATCAAGAGGAGCAAAAACGGTACCGGCGTGTTGTATATTCCTACGGCGTTTTGCAGTTATACGGGCGACGCTCTCGACAAGAAGACTCCGCTTCTCAAGTCAATGGAAGCCATCAACAAGCAAGGACTTAGATTGCTCAAAATTTTGGGCGTGCAAGCTAACAAAGTTATCGTCAACGTGGGCGGGGAGCAAGAGTACTTTTTGATTGACAAAAATGACTTCAACAAGCGTGACGACCTTAGATTTACGGGTAGAACTCTCTTCGGTGCGCTCCCACCAAAGGGACAGGAGAAGAACGACCAATATTACGCCTCTATCAGAGATAGGGTCAGCGACTTTATGGCGGACGTGGATGAAGAACTTTGGAAGCTCGGCATCACCGCCAAGACGGAGCACAACGAAGCCGCTCCCGCTCAACACGAACTTGCGCCAATTTTCAGCGTTGCCAACCTTGCTACCGACCAAAACCAACTTATTATGGAGACGCTCAAGAAGGTGGCGGAAAATCATAATCTCGCTTGTTTGTTACACGAGAAACCTTTTGCCAATATCAACGGTAGCGGTAAGCATTGCAATTGGTCTTTGAGTACCGATGACGGAGTCAATTTGCTCAAACCGGGTAGCGACCCTAGCCACAATAGGACTTTCTTGTTGTTCTTTACGGCGGTCATCGCGGCGGTGGACAAGTACGCCGACCTCATTCGCATGAGCGCGGCGAGCCTTGGCAACGAGGCAAGACTCGGCGGCAACGAAGCGCCTCCAGCCATCATCTCCGTCTACACGGGCGAGGATATGGAAAATATGTTTGACGCCATTTGCGCAGGCGAAGAAGTGGGCGTGAGAGTCAAAGAATATATCAAGTCGGGCGTCAATTATCTAGCCGAACTCGGCAAGGACACCAGCGACCGCAACCGTACCGCGCCAATCGCATTCACGGGCAACAAGTTTGAATTTAGAATGGTAGGCGCATCGGCAACGCTATCCACGCCGTGCGTGATACTCAATACCACTACGGCGGACGTGCTATCCGACATATGCGATAGGCTTGAAAAGGTTAAGCCTAGCCAGCTTGATAGGGCAATTGTGGACTTGGTAAAAGAACTGTATACCAAGCATAGCAGAGTAGTATTCAACGGCAACGGCTACAGCAAAGAGTGGAGCAAAGAGGCTCGTCGCAGAGGCTTGGAAGTGTTGGAAAACAGCGTAGACGCATACGAGACCTTTACTAGGGACAAGAACGTTGAGCTCTTCGAGAAGCACAAGGTTATGACTCGCAGGGAGATAGAGAGCAGACAGTCGATATACCTCGACAACTATATCAAGTCGGCGGGCATCGAAGCGGAAACTTTGATAATGATGGTCAAGCAAAATATTTTGCCTGCGACGATGAAGTATCAGAGCATACTTGCTTCCCAAATCAATGCGCTTAACCTCGTTGCGCCTAATCTTGCCGACGTGCAAAACAAACATTTGCTCAACGTGTCGGAGCTACTCAATATGTTGGATAACAGAATAGAAAAGCTCAAGTTTGCCAAAAATACGGCAGGACAGAGCAAGGACGTCAACAAGCAGGCAATATTGGTGAGAGACCAAGTGCTTACGCTTATGGATAGCATTAGGGAAGTCATCGACAAACTTGAAGGAATGATGCCAAAGGAAATTTGGCCATATCCAACTTATTCGGATATCTTATTTTATAACTAAAAGAGGAAATATTTTATGAAAAAAATGACATCGAGAGAGCTTAGAGAGAGCTATTTGGAGTTTTTTAAGTCCAAGGGACACGCAGTTATTCCGTCTGCTTCGCTTATCCCGGAGAACGATCCGTCGGTACTCTTTACGACTGCGGGCATGCACCCGTTGGTACCATATCTTTTGGGACAAAAGCACCCTGCGGGCAAGCGCCTATGCGACGTGCAAAAGTGCGTGAGAACGGGCGATATCGACGAAGTAGGTGACGCAACGCACTGCACCTTCTTCGAGATGCTGGGTAATTGGTCTTTGGGCGATTACTTTAGAGAAGAGTCGATAGAATTCAGCTTCGAGTTTTTGACCAAAGTTTTGGAGATACCTACCGAGAAGATTGCCGTCAGCGTATTTGCGGGAGACGAGGATTGCGAGAGAGACGAAATCGCCGCTAAGAAGTGGAACGAGCTGGGCATTGCCAAGGACAAAATCTTCTATCTACCTAAGGAGAACAACTGGTGGTATGCGGGAGCTACGGGACCTTGTGGCAGCGACACCGAGATATTCATAGACACGGGCAAAGAGCCTTGCGGAGAGGACTGTTCACCCGCTTGCGATTGCGGTAAGTACGTGGAGATTTGGAACAACGTATTTATGCAATTCAATCGCGATAAGGAGGGCAAATTCCAACCGCTCGCACAAAAGAACGTCGATACGGGTATGGGTCTTGAGAGAACGATATGTATGCTCAACGGCTATCAATCGGTGTACGAAACCGACCTATTTGCCGACGTTATTGCCAAAATCAGCAGTCTTTGCGGTAAAGAATACGGCAAGGATGAAGAAGATACTCGCGCAATGCGTATAATTGCCGACCACATGCGCACGGCAACCTTTATGATAGGCGACGAAAAGGGTATCGTTCCTTCCAACGTTGACCAAGGTTACGTGCTTCGTAGACTTCTCCGTCGCTCGGTAAGATTTGCAAGACAACTCGGTATGGACAGCAAAGAACTCGTCACTATCGCCGAGATGTTCATCAACAAGTATTGCGATATATATACCGAGCTAGCCGACAATAGGGACAAGGTGCTTACCGAGATTGCCAAGGAAGAAGAAAAGTTTGGCAAGACTCTTGAGAACGGTATCAAAGAAATAGAAAAAGTGCTAAAATTCGTCCAAAACGGCATGCTTAACGGCAAGACTGCGTTTAGACTCTACGACACTTACGGCTTCCCTATCGAGATGACGCAAGAGATATGCAAGGAGAAGGGCTTTGGCGTGGATATCGAGGGCTATCACAATGCCTTTGCAGAACACCAAAAGAAGTCGCAAGCGGGCGCTGAACAAAAGTTTAAGGGCGGACTAGCAGACAGCGGAGAGCAAACGACCTACTTGCATACCGCAACCCACCTTATGCTTGCAGGACTTAAGAAAGTGCTCGGCAGAGACGATATCGAGCAAAAGGGCAGTAATATCACGGCAGAGAGATTGAGATTTGACTTCAACTTCGAGCGTCCTCTCACCGAAGAAGAAAAGAAGGGCGTGGAGAAATTCGTCAACGACGCAATCGCGCGCGACATTCCGGTAGTATGCGAGGAGATGCCTATCGAGAAGGCAAGAGAAATCAACGCAGTCGGCGTGTTCGGCTCTCGCTACGGCGAAGTAGTCAAGGTCTACACCATAGGCGACGTAGACTGCCAAATATGCGGCGGACCTCACGCAGAGAGAACGGGACTACTCGGCGAGTTTAAGATAGTCAAAGAACAATCTTCATCGGCAGGTATCAGACGTATCAAAGCCGTCATCGACACCACCAAGGCAAAATAAGGCGAAAATAGCAACATCAAACAAGACATTATAGCAAAATATACGTCAAGATTTTCTTAGGCGTATATTTTTTTGTAGACTACTGTGATAAACAAATATCAAACAATGGTAAAAATAAATATAAATACTTGACAGTACAGTTAATTTAGCATATAATGAGTGTACAAAGGAGGTAAAAATAATGGAAAGTGCATTATTGGTAGAATTATTTGAAAGGGTGAAAACGTTGGAAATACGAGTTGCGGAATTAGAAATGGAGAAGAGTATGGAAGAAAAAAATACGTGCAAGAGCAGTAAAAAATACAAAAATCTAATGAAATATTTAGTTGAGAGTGGCAAGTCCTCAATCAAGTTGACTTTTAATATGATAGAGGATATTTTGGGCGAAACTTTGCCTGCGTCTGCGAGAAGATATAGAGAATTTTGGGCAAATACCGATAGACCTATTTCCAACGCTTGGCAAAGTGCAGGTTATGTTGTTGTTGGAGTAAATATGTTAGAAGAAACGATTGTTTTAGAAAAAGCATAAGATTTGTAGTCTTATTTGGTAAAGTGAAAAATAATCAAACATTAAAAAAACGGCGAAAACGCCGTTCTTTTGTATATGAGTTTAATAAACGTTATTTTGTTTCTCCATTGTCGTCGGTTGGTTTTTCCTCTTTTTTGGCAAGTTGCAAAGTGTTTTCGTTGCCCTTGACAAGTCGCATAATATTGCTACGGTGCGTCCACCATACAAGTATGGCAATGAGAATAGATATTATTATGCAAGTCACGCTATTACGATTGAGTATGCAAGATATTATTGATAGCAATGTGATTGCGACGAGCGACCCGATAAAGCCGTACTTGCCGAAGAAGAGCCATAGTATCAACAACACTAGCACTATACTCGTAGTTATAGGCATTATTGCCATAAAGACGCCAATAGAAGTTGCAACGCCTTTGCCACCTTTGAAGTGAGTGTAAATAGGGAAAACGTGACCGATTATTGCAACAAAGCCAATTAGTAGTGCTAAGGCATACGATTCACTACAAAAGATAAACCTTACTACGAGAGTAAAAGCCAAACCTTTGAGTGCGTCGCATAGGAATGTCAAAGCTCCCCATTTTTTGCCCGCCACTCTCAGCACGTTCATAGTGCCGGGATTACCGCTTCCACTCTTGAGTATATCTTTGCCCGCCTTTTTGGCAAATATTATTGCAAAGTTGATAGCGCCTATTAGATAAGCGAGAATACACAGAGTAATATAAGTAATTAAATTTGGTAAACTCATATAAAGATTATAGCATACGGCTTATACTAAGACAAGTTATAATGATAAACCTAATGTCACAATAACCAATATAATTATATAAATTGTCTTAAATAAAGTATAACCTTGACAAAAAAACCGTAAATCTTATATAATCAAAAGTAGCAAGGCGATTTTTACGCTTTGCAAAAAAGAAAAGAGGGAAATTATGAAAAAAATCAGAATAATTGCCGTATGTATACTCGTTGCCTTGACGTGTATAATACCGTTAGCGGGTTGTAACAACGACAGTAGCAGTGCCAATGCTATCAATACCGACTACGACGACATAATGGTTGCGCCAACCGCTACCGCCAGTCAAGGCGCCGTCGCCGTTGATTCTGACAAAGTTGCTATCAGTGCGGACAAGACGACGGATACCGCGGTATTGGAGTCGGCTTCGTATCTCTATCAGCTTGCCAACGAAAACGTGCACAAAGTAGCTTTTAGCGCATCGGTATCGGAAGGCAGAGGCTTTGCCGACGTAGTATACGAGGGAGCGTTAGACCTTCGTGGCGACATGGAAGTTAGAGAATATAACTGCAACGTAGGTGCTACCAAGTTCTACGAAGGATACGGTTACGTTATGACGGGCACCGACAAAAAGAGCGGAAAAGAATCCAGTCTGCTCGGCGTAGTAAGAGGCCTGCTCAACTATGCGGATAGGACGTACTCACCTGACGGAACGGTCTTCTATAAGCAAAACAAGGGTGGACTTGACAACAATTCCGTTGCCAACTTCACACCGGGCGAAGGCGGATATATCAATTGGGACAAGGCAGGCAAAGGCAAGAAATACAACGACAAGCAATGGGTGTCGAGCGGAGAAGGTAAAATCAACAAGCACTACCAAGATATAGACAACGCCAACATTTTGGCAGAGTATATCCAAGAGGCAAGTATTACTCACAACGACCAAGAGGGTTACTACGAAGTGTTCATCAAGGTAGACCCAAAATCCGACGCTCTCAACCTCGGTAGAGAAGGACTGAGAAAATCCACCGGTTCTAGCGACTTGGACTACGTTTTCCACGAAGTGACTATGCAGATTTGGGATTGCGGTCTTATGAGATACTACCATACTTACAATAGCTGGGAAGCGACGATAGTATTATTCCACGGCACTTCTAAAAACAAGTATTATAGATACTTTACTTACAACCAAGACAACGTAAGTAAACTCAGCGTAACGGATCTATCGTGGATAGATAATTGCAGAAGATACAGCGGAAAATAAAAGAATCGACAAGGCGAAAGCCTTGTCCTTTTTTGATAGCGATTTTTCCAAATAATAGACACGTATCGAGTTTTTTGTAGGTATTGCTAATAACGATATTATTTTTCGCGCGACAGGTTGGCTCTCTCGGGCAACAGGAAAAATATGCAAAAGATAGCCTAAGCAATGCTTTTGATGATTTTGCTTTACTTGTAGCTTATTTTTAATTATAATAATATAGACATTATATAGACGAGAGGTAAACTATGAAATTAGGCGTAGTGGGACTTCCTAACGTAGGCAAAAGTACCCTTTTCAACGCAATTACTCAAGCAGGGGCGGAGAGTGCCAACTA
Source organism: uncultured Clostridia bacterium (assembly GCA_937880755.1). Classification (GTDB taxonomy): domain Bacteria; phylum Bacillota; class Clostridia; order Christensenellales; family UBA3700; genus HGM11368. The sequence goes on along the minus strand of CALGRX010000008.1, from coordinate 23,341 downwards.
TCCGTTTTGCACCATAGAGCCCAACGTGGGAGTGGTAGCCGTGCCCGACCCGAGACTCGAGGCTTTGGCAAAACTCTACAACAGCAAAAAGATTACTCCTACGGTGTTGGAATTTGTCGACATTGCAGGACTCGTCAAGGGTGCGTCCAAGGGCGAAGGACTTGGCAACAAGTTTTTGTCGCATATTAGAGAGGTCGACGCAATCGTGCACGTGGTCAGATGCTTTGAAGACGCCAATATCACGCACGTTGACGGTAGCGTCAATCCTTTGAGAGATATCGAAACGATAGAGTTCGAGTTGATTTTTGCCGATATGGAGACGGTGCAGAGAAGAAGTGCCAAGGCAAGGTCAAGCGCCAAGGGCGGCGACAAAAAGTATCTTGTCGAAGCGGATTTTCTCGATAGAGTATATCAAGAGCTCGAGAGTGGCAAGCCTGCTCGTCTTATCGAGATGAACGACGACGAGAGAGCAATCATCAACGATATGTTCTTGCTCACCACCAAGCCCGTCATCTACGCAGCCAACATAGGCGAGGGAGATATAGGACAACCCGACAACGATTACGTCAAGGCAGTCAAGGATTATGCGGCTCGCAACGATGCCAGAACTATAGTTCTATGCGCCAAGATAGAAGAAGACCTTGCAGGAATGGACCCTGAGGACAAAGCAATGTTCCAACAAGAGTTGGGCATTGACGAGAGCGGACTTGACAAACTAGTCAGCGCGTGCTACGAATTGCTTGGGCTTATCAGCTATCTCACCGCGGGCGAAAAGGAGACGAGAGCTTGGACGATAACCAAGGGGACCAAAGCGCCTCAAGCGGCGGGCAAGATACACTCCGACTTCGAGAAGGGCTTTATCCGTGCAGAGATTGTAGATTGGCAAACGTTGCTTGAACTCGGTAGTTATACTGCGGCAAAAGAAAAAGGAAAGGTAAGGAGCGAGGGCAAAGATTACGTCATCAAAGACGGCGACGTGGTGCTCTTCCGCTTCAACGTATAAGGTGGATATGGATTACAAACGACTTATTGCTCAACTTATCAAGGTTGACGGCGTGGCGGAAAACGAAATATACGATTTGATAGCTTTGCCTAAGGACAGCGCAATGGGCGACTATTGTTTACCATGCTTCAAGTTTGCTTCGATTTTTAGGACGTCGCCTATCAATATTGCTAACAATATTGCAAGTAGCGTAGAATTGCCGGGTTTTTTGTCCAAGGTTGAGGCTGTGGCGGGCTACGTCAATTTTACCCTCAACAAAACTGAGTTTGCCGAGAGGGTATTGAAGAGAATTGCTAGCGAAGGTGCCGATTACGGCAAATGCAACGAGGGCGAGGGCAAGACGATATGTATCGACTATTCTTCCGTCAATATTGCTAAGCCTTTCCATATGGGACATTTGCTCAATACCGTTATCGGTGGAGCGTTGTATCGCATCTTCGGTGCGCTAGGCTACGACGTGGTAGGTATCAACCACCTCGGTGACTGGGGCACTCAGTTTGGCAAACTTATCGTTGCTTACAAAATGTGGGGCGACAAGCAAGATATTGACAATAGAGGCGTGAGAGGCCTGCTTGACATCTACGTAAGATTTCACAAGGAAGCCGAGCAAAACCCTAAGCTCAACGACGAGGCTAGGGCGTGGTTTAAGGCGATAGAGGACGGCAACCAAGAGGCTTTGGAGCTATTTGATTGGTTCAAGCAAATCACCCTCAAAGAGGTTGGCAAGATATATGACAGATTGTCTATCAAGTTCGATAGCTATGCGGGCGAGAGCTTCTACAACGACAAAATGGAGCCGGTACTCGACAGATTGAGAGAACTTGGTCTATTGGAATTTAGCGACGGCGCGCAAGTAGTAAGATTTGACGATAAAGAAGATATGCCACCTTGCTTGTTGGTGAGAGCCGACGGTGCAACGCTGTACGCAACCAGAGATATGGCGGCGGCTTTTTATCGCAAACAGACCTACGACTTCTACAAGTGTCTATACGTAGTAGCATATCAACAAAACTTGCACTTTAGACAAATCTTCAAAGTGCTGGAAATGATGGGTTGCGAGTGGTCCAAGGACATGGTGCACGTAGCGCACGGAATGGTGTCGCTAGAAGACGGAGCGCTCTCCACGAGAGGTGGCAACGTAGTCTTTTTGGAAGACGTGCTCAACAAGGCGGTTGCCAAGGCGTTGGATATCATCAACGACAAGAACCCCGATTTGCCCGACAAAGAAGCTACGGCGGAGATGGTGGGCGTCGGCGCTATTATATTCGGCGTACTATTCAATTCTCGTATCAAAGATATGGTGTTTAGTTACGACAAAGCCCTCAACTTTGACGGCGAAACGGGACCTTACGTACAATACACTTACGCAAGATGCAACTCGCTGCTCGAGAGGTGCGGCTCAATCGACTGCGTAGCAGACTATCGGGGAGTGGACAACAAGGAGTCGGCGGATCTCATCAGACTTCTTGACAGATATCCCGATATCCTCAAAGATTGCGCGCGCAAATACGAGCCGAGCATATTGACTCGATATATCGTCGACGTTGCCAAGGCGTTTAACAAATTTTATTTTGAGCACAATATCAACAACGCGGAGGACGCAATCAAAAAGGCGAGATTGTCGTTGGTGTCGGCAACCAAGCAAGTTATATTCAACGGTTTAACGATGCTCGGCATCAAAACGCCTCAAAGAATGTAATCGCTTGACAAAGTGTGACCGATAGTTTATAATACACATATAATATATAGACAAGCAATAGTCGACAAGAGTATTGGGCAAGTGTTCGACAGAGAGAGTGGTCGGCGGCTGAAAGCCACTCGGGCATACACCAAGAAAGTGCGGTCGACTCGCTCCTTGAAGGAAATGTCAAGGCGGACGTGCCCGTTATAGCATATAGAGAGGGGCTTTTAGCCCAATCAAAGTGGAACCGCGTCATAAGGCGTCTTTGTGCAAGCAAAGACGCTTTTTGTATTGCAAAAAACAACGAAAATAACGATACGTATCGAGTTATTTGATATCAATAGGAGTAGAAATGGGAAAGATAAAACAAGACTTGCAAGTGGCAATGGAGAAGGACCCCGCCGCACGCAACAAAGCGGAAATCTTTTTTACTTACGGCGGATTTAAGGCTTTGTTCCGTCACCGTATTGCGCACTGGTTTTACAATCACAAGATGATTTTTTTTGCCAAAGCCATTGCTTCTCGCACGAGGCGATTGACGGGTGTGGATATTCACCCCGCGGCTAAGATTGCGGGCGGAGTATTTATCGACCACGGCGTAGGAGTGGTCATAGGCGAGACGGCGGAGGTCGGTAGCAACGTGGTAATATACCAAGGCGTAACGTTGGGCGGCACGGGTAAAGACACGGGCAAAAGGCATCCGACCATACAAGACAACGTTATGATATCGGCGGGAGCCAAGGTGCTCGGGCCAATCACGATAGGACACGATAGCAAAATAGGCGCGGGTAGCGTTGTGCTCAAAGACGTTCCGCCACACTGCACGGTGGTAGGCGTACCCGGTAGAATAGTAAGACAAAACACCGAGCGCGTGGACGACCTCAATCAAACCAAATTGCCCGATCCGATACTCGAGGAGTTCAAGAGAATCAACGACCGTATGACAAAACTCGAAGAAAAACTTGACGTACACTCTTGCAAGTATAGCATCACTATGAACGACGACGCGTTGCTTGCCGAAGAATTTAAACAAAAAGGAGAAGAAGACAATGCTTAAAGTATACAACACTTTGACTAGAGAAAAAGAAGAATTCAAACCAATCAAAGACAACAAGGTGTGTATGTATAGTTGTGGACCAACGGTATACAACTACGCTCATATAGGCAATCTAAGGACGTATATCTTTATGGATATATTGCGCAGAGTGCTCAAATACGACGGCTACAAAATCAAAGGCGTAATGAACATTACCGACGTAGGACACCTTATGTCCGACGCCGACGACGGCGAAGACAAAATGGCTAAGGCGAGCAGAGAACAACAAAAGTCGCCTTACGAGATAGCCGAATATTATACGGGCGTATTCTTTGAAGATTTGAACAAGCTCAATATCGGCAAACCCGAGATTATTGCCAAAGCCACCGACCATATCCAAGATATGATCAACTACGTGCAAGCGTTGGTGGACAAGGGATACGCTTACGAAATCGACGACGGTATATACTTTGATATATCCAAATTCCCCGAGTATGGCAAACTTAGTCGTCTAAAACTCGACGACCAACAAGCGGGCGCAAGAGTGGACGTCAATAGCCAAAAGCGTCATCCTGCCGACTTTGCGTTATGGAAAAAGGCAGAGCCTAACCACATAATGCAATGGCCTAGCCCTTGGGGCATGGGATATCCCGGTTGGCATATCGAGTGTTCTGCAATGAGCAGAAAGTATCTCGGCGAGATATTCGACTTGCATACGGGCGGAGTGGACCATATACCCGTTCACCACGAAAACGAAATTGCGCAAAACGAAGCGCTCACGGGTTGCAAGACGGTTAATTATTGGATGCACGGCGAGTTTATGCTTGTCAACAACGGCAAAATGTCCAAGAGCCTTGGCAACACCTACCGCATCAGTCAACTTGAAGAAATGGGTTATAGCGCAATGGACTTTAGATACTTCTGCCTCAACGCGCATTATCGCAAAAAACTTAACTTTACCTTCGAGGGTATGGACGGAGCCAAGGTGTCTTACGCAAGACTTTTGTCCGCGCTATACGAACACAAGGTAAGCAATGCGACTACCGATCCTACGGTACTCGAAAAATACAAAAAGGAATTTTGCGACGCAATAGACGACGATATCAACATTCCTATGGCGCTTGGCGTGCTTTGGAAGATGGTCAAAGAACCAAAGAGCAAGGACGTATACGCTATGGCTTTGGACTTTGACAAGGTATTGGGCTTGAGCCTCGACCAAGCCGCTCCTATGCAGAGCGAGCAAGAGAGCGCACCTCAAGACGTCATCGACCTTGCAGAACAAAGAAAGCAAGCCAAAGCCGACAAAAATTACGCTTTGGCGGATAGCTTGCGAGAGCAAATAGCACAAAAGGGATACGCAATCCTCGACACCAAAGACGGCTACAAGCTCAATAAAAACTAATGGCAAAGTTGTACTTGGTAGGCACGCCGATAGGCAATCTCGGCGACGTATCGTTTAGGGCTATACAGACGCTCAAAGAGGTGTCGGCAATTGCTTGCGAAGATACTCGTCATTCTCTGGGGCTACTCAATTATTACGATATCAAGAAGCCTCTATTTAGTTGTCATCAACACAACGAGAGGGAGAGCGCCGAGAAGATAGCGTCTATGCTCGACCAAGGACAGAGCGTTGCGCTCGTCACCGATGCGGGCATGCCTTGCATCTCCGACCCGGGGGCAATAGTGGTCGAACAACTCACCTTGAGAGGCTACGATATAGAGGTTGTCCCCGGACCTACTGCGGTTGCTAGCGCAATGGCGCTCAGCGGAATAACAAGACCTATATGGACCTTCGTAGGCTTTTTACCGAGCAGGGACAAGGACAAAAAGGCATTGCTTGGCAAACTTGCAGGCTACGACAGCGCATTGGTGTTTTATAGTTCACCTTACGACGTCAACAAAGACCTAGACGTAATGCACGCGGCTTTTGGCGATAGGCGTGTACATATCGTCAAAGAGCTTACCAAAATTCACGAGAGCCACGTCATCGGCGTTTTGGGAGAGATGCAAATCGACAATCCCAAGGGTGAGTTCGTGCTGATAGTAGAACACCCTATTGAGACCGTTGAGCAGGAGAGTAAGAGCATAGAAGAGCAACTGCAAGACAAGATTAGTCAAGGCATTGACAAGAAGGAAGCAATCAAACAAGTAGCCAAACGTAATAAATTGACTAAAGACCAAGTCTACAAGGTGGCAATGCAACTGTTGCAAGAATAGAATAACCAACGATTATCCAACCAAGCGAAAAATTTTTATTGCCAATCGAGCACAAAATTATTACGAATATCATAAAAAATAATATAACGAACAATGCAACCGAATATTTACGTCGGTTGCATTTTTGTCGATACGTATTGATTTATTTAGCGTTTTTGGAAGACTTGACGGGTAGAGTTATCTCGAACGCAGTCCAACTCATACCGTCGCTCATACACCTTATGTTGCCGCCGAGAGATGCTACTACCGATTTGGCGATAGACAGACCGAGTCCGAAACTGTTGCCACTCTCTTTGTGCGAGTGGTCAGATTTATAAAATCTCTCAAAGACGTTTTCACATTCTTCTTTGCTAAGACCATTACCCGAATTGGTTACTCTCAGCTTGATAGCCTTCGGCAAGCTTTGAAGCGTAAAGGTTATTTCGCCTTCTTCAGGCGTATACTTTTTGGCGTTGTCGAGCAGAATAGTCATCAACTTTTCCACTTCTATTCTATCACACTCGTAATGCACGTCTTGAGCAATATCGGCAGTGAGCAATATGTTTTTTTCGTATATAGAAGCCTCGAAGGACAACAGCGTGCCCGTAGCTAAGTCGCTTAGGTTGACGTCGTCGTGGTGAAGCTGCTTGCCTCTCATCTCAAGGCGAGAAAGCTCCAACATTTGCAACACTAAGCTATTCATTCTCTTGAGTTGGTAGGTTGCGCTATCCAGCCACTTTTTGTTTTCAAGTACCGTTTGTTTGGGCTCGCTCGTAACCAAGTCGATGTTGGTCAAAGCAATAGTAAGAGGCGTTTTGAGCTCGTGCGAAGCGTTGGCGATAAGTTCTTGTTGCTTTTTGAAAGCAATATTCATTGGCTCGACGGCGCTCGCTGAGAATAAGTAAGACAACAGACCGATTATCAATACCGTAATAATATATACCACCACCAACGTCAAAACGAGATTTTTGAGTGTGGCGCGTTCGGAAGAATAATCGTACATGGTATATCTTGCTACGGGATATTCGTTGTATTGGTCGTTTTTGTAGCCTACTACCAACGACAATTCACCCGCTTTGATGACGTTGTTAGAGCCGTCCTTTGCGTCGTCTAACAGTTTTGATATATTGACGTTTGCAAAAAAGTCGTCTTTTGACGTAAGTACTTGTCCGTCGGCGAATTCTATCACGGTTATACATCTAAATTGATAGCCCGAATTCATCGCCTTTTCCGTACTGACGGATTGCGCGTCGGTGACGTAATCGCGAGCGCTCTTGAGGGAGGTGGTAGAAGCAATGGCAAATATTGCCGAAAAAACGACGCACAAAAGAGTAGCGCACACCAATAGCGGTATGAGCATAAACTTTAGTTGCGCGTCACGAAACATATTCATTGTTTATCTCCCAACTGATATCCCACGCCTCTTATCGAATTGATGACGAAAGGCGCGTCGATAAAGGATAGCTTTTTTCTCAAAAAGGATATAAAGACCTCCAAAGAATTGGACTCGAAGGTGTTGTCGAAGCCCCACACCTTGTTGATTAGAGCTTCTTTTTCCGCCACGTAACGTGGTCTTTCCATAAAGTAGCGCATAATATCGCACTCTTTTTGCGACAGCTTGACCGACTTGGTTCCCCTAATCAACTGATAACTTGACAAGTTGAGCACAACGCCTTGATATGACAGGGTGTTCTCCACGGTAAGGTCGCCTCTTCTACGCAAAATCGCCCTAATTCTCGCCAGCAGTTCCGAGGTAGAAAAAGGCTTGGATAGATAGTCGTCCGCGCCTAGGTCGAGCCCTTGCACCTTGTTAGATTCTTGCGATAGGGCAGTCAGCATAATGACGGGTGTAGAAATTTTTTTTGCTCTCAACTCTTTTAGCACGTCGAAGCCGTTTTTCTTAGGCATCATCACGTCGAGTATAATTAGGTCGAATATGTCCGACACTGCAAGGCTAAGCCCCTCTTCGCCGTCGTAGGCGCATTGCACTTCGTATTTTTCTTTTTGTAGTACTTCGGTGAGTACCTCGCACAAGCTTATCGAGTCCTCAACCAATAAAATTCTCATAATCCCTCCTTGCATTGTCTTAAACCAAAATTAAAAAAAATTTTTGATAATTTAATGAAGGTTTAAGACACGATTAGTAGTATGTAAGTATAGATTAGGTAGCAAAACATAATTTTTTCTTTACGTCTTTACGACACCGAAAAGCCCCGTGATTATCGAGGGCTTTTTCGTTTTATTTTTCTAGTCGTTGTCTGACTATTTCGTAGCATATAATTCCGCAAGCAACCGAAGCGTTGAGCGAGTTTACTTTGCCAAACTGAGGTATGGCAACGGTTTTGTCGCACAACTTTGCCGTCAAAGTTTTGACTCCGCTTCCTTCGTTGCCTACGACTATAGCGATATCGCCGTCAAGTCTCGCTTGATTGAGAGGCTCTCCGTCCATATCGGCGCAAATAACGCCTACGAACTCGTCCTTTAGCTTGCGAATGGCGTCGTTGATATTGCCTACGAGGCAGATGGGCAAGTGATTGGTTGCCCCCGCCGATACTCTTATGACGGTTGGGGTTACGCCCACTGCCCTACGACTAGGAATGACCACGGCGTCGGCTCCACAGCACTCGGCAACCCTAACGATGCTTCCAAGATTGTGAGGGTCTTCGATACCGTCCAACAACACTAGGAATAATTGTTTCCCTCTTTGGCGAGCCTTGGCAATCACGTCGTCCAAAGGGGTATATTCAAAGTCCTTGCACACGGCAATCACGCCTTGGTGTCTGCCTGTCTCGGTCATTTTGTCGAGCTCACGCTTTTCCACCATTGCGACGGGGATATTTTTTACTTTTGCCTTGTCGATGATTTTGTCAAGCTCGCGCATGGTTTTGCATACGTAGAGTTTTTTTACGACCACGTTGCCATCGAGCGCTTCCGTAACGGCGTTTTTTCCTTCTGCTTGCATATCTTCCTCGTCAGTTTTTGTTGCTATGCAAAGGTGCAGGTATACGTCCGCCCCTTGATATAAATTTACTTGGCGAATATTGGCTTATCTTCATAATAGGTGCGCGACCTAGCAGTCCGCCGAACTCGGCGTATTCTCCTTCCTTTTTGCCGTATACGGGGATAACTCTCACTGCGGTAGTCTTGGTGTTGACCACACCTATTGCTATTTCGTCTGCTATCAAAGCAGAGATAACGTCGGCATCGGTATCTCCCGGTACGGCAATCATATCCAAGCCAACCGAACATACGGCAGTCATAGCTTCGAGCTTTTCAATATTCAATGCGCCGATTTCCGTCGCCTTAATCATGCCGGCGTCCTCAGAAACGGGGATAAAAGCACCGCTCAATCCACCTACGTGACTGCTTGCCATTATACCTCCTTTCTTGACGGCGTCGTTGAGCATTGCTAGGGTAGCGGTCGTACCGCACGCGCCCACGCTCTCCAGACCTATCTCTTCTAGAATATGCGCCACGCTATCGCCCACGACGGGGGTAGGAGCTAGCGAAAGGTCTACTATACCGCTTGATACACCCAGCCTTTTAGCCGCTTCTTTGGCGACGAGTTGGCCGACTCTAGTGATTTTGAAGGCGGTTTGTTTGATACATTCAGCTACTTGCGTAAGGTCGCCGTCGACTTTTTCTAGAGCCGTCTTGACTACTCCGGGACCCGAAACGCCTACGTTGATGACGGTGTCGTCCTCACCGCTACCTAAGAAAGCGCCCGCCATAAAAGGATTGTCTTCAACGGCGTTGGCAAAGACAACCAACTTGGCGCAAGCCATAGAGTCGTTGTCCTTGGTGGCGAGGGCGCACTCTTTTACAATTTTGCCCATCAAAGCCACGGCGTCCATATTGATACCCGCCTTAGAGGTTGCGACGTTGACGGAAGAACAAATCTTATTGGTAGTGGAAAGAGCCTCGGGTATAGAGCGGATAAACTCTTCTTCGTAAGGGCTCATAGCCTTGTGTACCAACGCAGAGTAGCCGCCTAAGAAGTCTATGTCTATTTCTTCGGCTATCTTGTCCAGCGTGCGTATAATTTCTAAGTGACCGCGACTAGACGCGCTCACTAGACTTATTGGCGTCACCGACACGCGCTTGTTGACGATAGGCACGCCTATCTCGGAGCTAATTTGCTCTCCGACCTTGACTAGGTTGCCGGCTTTGCGCATAATTTTGTCGTAAATTCTTTCACAGGTTCGGGTTTTGCTGTCGCTAATGCAGTCCATTAGAGAGATACCCATAGTAATAGTTCTCACGTCAAGATGTTGGTGAGATACCATATTTATAGTTTCAATGATTTCTTTATTCGTGTACATAGTTCGTCCGTTTATAGAGTGGTGTTGGTGGTAAGTTGGTGCATACTTTCGAATATGGATTGCGATTGGATATGTATTTCTACGCCCAAAGCTTGTCCCGTAGTCGTCAACTCTTGCTTGACTTCTTCAAAAGAATGAGCGCTTTCGCTCAAATCTACCGCCATAATCATAGTAAAAAAGTTTTGCATAATGGTCTGCGATATGTCCTCGATATTGACGTCGAGGTCGCTGAGCTTGGTTGCGACTTTTGCGATAATGCCTTTTTTGTCTTTTCCTATTACCGATACTATTGCTTTCATATATACTCCTTATTTGTTTACTACTTTTCCTATTATCCAGTCAATGTCTATACAGCCGTAGCTGTGGCTATCTAGCGAAACGCCTCTATTGTCGCCCAACACGAAAAGTTGGTTTTCGCCCACTATTACGCCCGTCGTCATCAACAGTGCACTTACCGTTGCGTCCTGATGCGTGCCCGTAAAGTAATACTCGTCGTATAGCAAGTCGTTGTCAAAGGAGAGATAGTCTTCGTCTATATACTCGCCGTTGACCTTGTATCCGCCTACCATATCAAACTGTACCGTATCGCCTTGGGTAGCAATTATTCTTTTGACGGGCGGTTTGTCTGCTCCGGGGCGTTTGAATACGATTACGTCGCCTTTTTGCAGATTGTATCCCGTCTTTTGTACCCAAATTATGTCACTATCTTGCAAGGTGTTTTGCATAGAGTTGCCACTCACCATCATTGGCGAGATTATCCACAGCAAGCATATAATTGCCAGTATCAACACAACGATAATCAGCGAAAGAAACACGTTGATCAAGTTGATTAGAGCGGGTCTTTTAGTCATTGCTATCGTCCTTTACTACTGATTTTATTGCTTTTTTTGCACTTTCGCTATCTAACATCACGACTCTACCGCAAGTGAGGCATTTTAGTTTGAAGTCCGCGCCCACACGCACTATTTGCCATCGATTGCCACCGCAAGGGTGAGTTTTTTTGGTCGTAACCAAGTCACCTATTTTGTATTCCATACTATACCCAAAGTATATTGTTTATCAACACACCACTGATATTTTTGAAGGTGAGTTTTTTTGCCCCTTTCCAACTTTTTAGAGGGAGCATATCGGCAGTTTTGAAGTGTTGTTTTTCGATAGGATGCTTTTGCCAAGCGTCACCGTCCGAGAGTTTTACCGTAGTTGCATAATGCGATATTTTTCCACCGCTTTCCACCGTCAATTCCACCTCTAGCGTCCTTTCCTCGGCGCAATAGGTATCAAACTGCAATAGGTTGTCGTCGTCGCCGAAGTACTTAGCCTCGCCGATAGTGTAAGTAGTCAAATCGCCCTTGTCGGCGGTAATACCCATAATATCGAAGGCGCCTTTTTGCATGTGAGGCGTACTGCAAATATCGAATTCGTCACACTCTTCAGCCACCCAACTACTAGTACCTTTTTTGCGTTCGTATATTATTTGTGAGCGTTTTAGCGGGGTAAAGGTGATGTCTTCTTCTCCCACTTCGTAGGTACGCAACAGACAAGATAGAGAATATCCTTCCGCATAAGTTATTTGAGCGTAAGCGTAAATTCTTTCGTTGTTGGCGTACACGGGGATAGCCACGTCGCTCGTGCCTTCGGCAACGGCAATTTTATTCCAGCTTCTCAGTTTTGGGTCAAGCTCGTCGTAAGAATAATATATACAGCGCTCGCTTACGGCAATGCTTTCATCAAAGGCAACCTCTGCGACAAGCTTTCCGTTTTTGACCACGAGGCTCATCTTAGGTGAGTGAGGCAATAGTTCTCCCGACGACGTAGCGCTCAGCCATTTCATCACCAACATAATCGCGCTATAATCCACGCTATGGCAATGTCCTGCGCAAATGCACTTTTTGAGTTTGTTCTTTTCTGCTATGACGTTGAGGGTGTTTTCCAATCTGTCCACAGGGGTCAAGTCGCTGTTGCTTGCACCGATAAATAGAGTAGGACACTTGATAAATCTTGCATAAGTTTGAGGGGCGCAACCCGCAAGCCAACGCGCTCTCTCGTCACTCAACACTATATCGTTGTCGCTAAATTTGTGGTAGTCGCCGTATTCTTCCCAACCGGCACTCAAGGTGGCAATCAATCCGTCGACTCTGCCGTCCATGCCTGCCGTTTGCCAAGCGATAGTAGAGCCTTTGCGTAGTCCCACCAAGAAGATTTGCACGTCCTCGCCTAGCAAAAAGGTAGCCAAAGTTATCACTCTACGACACACTTTTGTCCACACGAAGTGGCAAGTAGCTTTTGCGTCGGGGATCGCGTGGTCGAGGTGACTACCCGCACGACTAACGTTGGCGTAATCGATGCTCTTTGGGTATTTGGTATAGTTGCTCTTGCCAACCTTTTCTCCGCAATAATCGAAGAAGATATATCCAAAGCCTTGTCTAATCAAGCCTTTGAAATTATCTTCGCTCAGATTGCCGTCGTAGTCGTCAATCAAAATCGCCAACTTCTTGCAGTCGCCTTTTGGCAATATGCCTTTGAAAAATATACGTACGACGCCGTCCGAATAGCTGTCGCCATTGAAATAACCTTGCACGTAAAAATAATCGCCTCTATCGTCGTAGCGTTTGAACGACGCTTGCAAAGGCTGTGCTTGAGGATCGTAATCTTCCCACAATTGAAGGGGAGTCAAAATCATATTATCCATAATAGCATTATAAGCGTTGCGTGCAGAAAATGCAACAATTACTTATTATTTATTTTGCGTTGAATATTATATATATGAGGTGCGCTTATGTATAACGATGAACAAATGCCGGGTGACAAGGCAATACACGATATGAACGAAGAATACAAAAACAAAAGTACAAGCGGCAACTTTCCTATTTTTTTGGTGCAATATCTAGTCAAAATCAAACGAAACCTAGCCACGCTAACCGCTATGGTCGAGAGCTTACGAGAGGGCGCAAAAAACCCGACCAACGTATTTTTGTTAGACAATATTGCCAAGTTATTGTCCAAAAACTCGATACGTATCGACAAAAATGGATTTTTTAGCGTGTCGTCGCAATATCGAGCAGAGCCCAAAGACAACTTGCGCAAGGTGCTTGTCGAGATGCGCAGACTCAACGTAGAGACGGTAGATTTGCTTGGCGAAGTTAACGAAAAAGTGAGCGGAGAAAACGCTCGCGATATGCTTATCAATCAGCTTACGATAGGATATTATCTAAGCAATATAGTTTGATATGTACCCCCTTGACGGGGAGTATTAAGCTTGTTTTGTAAGCTTAAACTTGTTGGCTATAAGGTATATGAGTACCCACAAGCCCGCTATGCCGACAATGCCGTAGATAATGCTTTGCGCAACCATACTTCCCATGCATATCCAGTTGATAAAGTTAAAGCCGAATACGCCGACGGTAAACCAGTTGAATGCGCCGACTATCAAAAGCAAAGTCGCAATAATAGTAATTGTCATCATATAGCATACTCCTTTTGTAAAGTATTGTTAATGTGTGCATTTATGCTGCCAATATACCTTGAAATTTTCTTGGATTTGCCTTATAATATAATAGTTACGGGAGATTATTATGGCTAGTAGATCTAAGAAAAAGGCAAAAAACAGCGATAGCGGTAGTGCAAAGCTCGTCAATCCGAGAGTGATTGAGGCGCACAAGACCTTACAAAAATTGCATACTGCGTTTCCTTACGTCGTCATTGCGGTTGCGGTCCTGGTTTTGGTATGTCTTTGTTTGCCTGTCACGGGTATCAACGCTACTATTGACCTATCCGACGGGGGCGGAGAAGGCGTGTACAAAGCATCGTCCTCTGTCAACGTTGTGTCTATACTATTTGCTCCGATATCCGTTGGAGAGGGCGGTTGGATAAATTTTCTTGCGCAAGGGCTGCTTAGCGGCGGTAACAGCGACGCAATCAATCAATCGATTGTCGACTATATAGACGCAGGCTTCACCACCTCGCAGAAGGCTATGCTAGACCAAGTAATGGACTTGCAACACGCGGTGGCTTTCGTGTTTGCAGTTATGTGGATAGCGATTGTTGTCGTCGGTGCAATAGGCTCGGCTAAAAAGAAGTCGGCTTCATTATTAGTCGTGTTATGTTCGGTGTTTTCGATTTTGAGTTTGGCGGAGCTTGTTACGCTTATGGTTGTATCTTTGCAGGGGGTTGCGGGCAGTTCTTTCGTGACGGGCGTAGGCGCGTACGCTTTGCCGATAGTCTTGATGGGTGCAACGGCTGTGCTAGTCAAGTGGCAAACGTCTTACGCCAAGGCAACCAAGACGATACGCGAGGAGGAAAAGCAATGAAAAAATGCCCCGTTTGCTCTAGCAACGTAGAAGACGACGCCAAATTTTGCAAGCATTGCGGCGCCGAACTCGAAATCAATAAGAAGCCGGATTGGGCGCAGAGAAGAAAGGCGAGAGAAGAAGAAACGCAGAGGGCGATAGATGCGTCGTATCTTCATCAAGAGCAGCTGCAAGATTTGCAAGTAGTAGACGCAAAAGAGTTAGTGCTTACCAAAATATCTACCACCAAGCGAGCATTGGGCAAGAGCATAGTAATGATTGCGTTGGGGGTGCTAATTATTGCGGTTTGTATCGTAGCGTTTTTTATTATCAAAGCCAATTCTTTCAACGTAACGTTGATGGCGTTGTGCATTATAGTAGGGCTGGGACTTGCGACTTTCGGACTTTATCTCGTGGTAGACAACTTTTATGAGGCAAGGATGCTTGGCGCTATGTCCAAGAGTGCCTTTGCAATCAAAAAAATTAAGTACGGCAAACCGCCTAGAGTCAACGTGGACGGTATTCTTTATCAGCTTGCCCTTGCGGGAGGGTGCAAAGAGTGCGGTTGCCCGACCCGTCATATCGAAGAGGTCGCGGGACAATTCGTGGCGGTGTGCGACCGAGACAGGAGCCACCTAGCTATCATAGACACTACGGTTATAGACAAAATAATTAGTAAATAAGACGGTGTGAGCCGTCTTTTTATGGGCGAATTTATCGGCACAAAATATTGATTGAAGTTGATATTGCTTTTTCCGTTTCGACGCTATACCAAAACATTATTCGTTATAACAGCTATAGCAATCTACACGTAAGACAAGAAATTAATACTCCCGCATAAGTTGAGAACAACGATACCGGTATGGCGTATCTCAACTTTTTTACTTTGGTAGTGGAGAAGTACATCGTTGCGATATAAAAAACCGTTTCGCTTGCGCTGACTATGACCGAAGCACAACGCGCGATAAAGCTATCCACACCGTAGGTATTGTAAATGTTTTCGAGCATTGCAATAGAGCCGTTTCCGCTCAACGGGAGAATGATAAGTAGTTCGCACAATTCGCTCGGTACACCCAAAAAAGTCAATACAGGTTCCAAAATTTTAGAAAAATACTTACTGAGACCGCTCATTGAAAACAGTTCTACGGCAATCATAATGGCACACAAAAAGGGAAATACCGAGACGATAAGGTGTAAGCCTTCCTTTGCGCCCGTGGCAAAACAATCGAATATCGAGACTTTTCTAATTATTCCAATCGTTATTACCACGATTATAAAGGCAGGCAAAATATACGCGCTCATTTTATGTTTTTCAGAGGCAAAAGATCTTGTTTGTTTTTCACTTTTTTGCCCGCCAATACCTTGCACAAAATTACCCCTATAAGCGTGGAGAAAGTGGTGGCAATGAGGCTTGGCAAAATTATATCCGAGGCGGAAGCAGACCCTTTGCTCGCCCTAAGACCAATGATAGTTGCGGGCAAGAGTTGGATTGACGTTGCGTTGATGACTACGAACAATATCATATTGTCGCTTGCCTTGTCCGAGCCGTCTTGCATATATTCCATTGCCTTTATACCGAGGGGAGTTGCCGCTCCGCCCATACCTAATAGATTGGCGGAGAAGTTGAGTGTGATATATTCCAAGGCTAGGTCGCTCTCCCCCTTAAAGAGTTTTTTGGTCAAAGGCTTAAAGGCTTTGCTGAGCGCTTTGCCCATTCCCGTTTTGTCTATGACTTGCAACACCGACAACCAAACGGTGTATATTGCGCACAGCGACACAGACAATCCTATTGCGCTCTTTGCTCCGCCAAGCATAATGCTTAGCGCCGACTCCGGTGCGGTAATCGTCACGAGCAGTAGCGACCCAATCATCATCACGACGTAAATTGTGTTCATATTATATTTTATACGCCTTGTCCAAAAATAGAACGACGTAAAAATTAGCCACCTCTAAACCTATATTGCTTAGAAGTGGCGAAGGATGTTTTCGTCTAAATTTGGCGGTTTATTTTTTCTTCTTAAATTCTTTCATGCCGTAGGTGCTACCGCCGTCGCAGAGTATATCCACGCCGGCAAGGTAGCCGTTGCGCTCGTCGGCAAGGCTGGCGATTGCAAAGCCGAGTTCTTCAGGCGTACCCATTCTTTCTTCGCAAGAGAAAGGAATAAGCATTCCGCCGTCTTTCTTTTCGAGGTTGCCCATATCGGTTGCGATAAGTCCCGGGCTCAAAGAAGCAACTCTGATGCCTTTTTTGCCGTATTCGAAGGCACACTTTTGCGCATACCAAACGACAAAGTTCTTGGAGAGAGAGTAGGCAAAGCCTTTGCGTTGATATTCTCCCTTGGCGAGGTTACTCTTTTTGACGAGTTTTTTCAAGAACGTAGCCTCGTCGGTCTCGGCAAGAGCATACACCTTTTTGTTGATTAAGAAAGAAGGCAAAATGTATGCGGAGTTGGAAGATACGTCCACGATAACGCTTCCTTTTGACATAACCTTAGAAAATTCTTGGTTTACGTAAACCGTTCCCAAAGCGTTGATACGCAAAATGCTCTCTTGCGTTCCCTTCATAGCAGGGGAGACTCCCGCCGCATTGATGACGTTTTTGATTTCGCCGAGCGAAGATGCAAAAGCCACCAATTCTTTTACGCTTTCTCTGTCGGAAGTGTCGCACGCTTTTGCATAAGCGTCGTATCCCAACGCTTTCAACTCGGCAACCGCAACCTCGAGTTTGCTTATCGTTCTACCCGATATTACGATGATTTTGTCTTTTGGCATAAATTTGGCAGCAGCAAGTCCCATACCGCTTCCGCCACCCGTTATTACACATACGTTAGCCATAATATTTACTCCTTTTAGTAGTTTATACTACAATAATTTTACTGCTGTTTTGGATAGTTGTCAATATAGCCTCGCCGAAGTTTTGTGTCAAAAATAAGTAAAACGAGTTGGAAAACATAAGACTCCAACGAGAATTTCGCCTAACGGCGAACTTGCACGCAGGGAGTACCAGAATTTACACCACAATTCGTTGTGGTGTAAATTTTTGGTGAGCCAATTTGAGCGTAAAACGCACAATTTTTACGCTCTTTTATAAAATTAAGGGCAGGACACTTAGTCCCACCCTATAAATTTTACTATTAAAGCTAATAATTCCCGCCCAACATTGGAATAATATGTACTATTCTTCTTTTTCTCGCGTGCTACTTGAAATAAGTGTTTTTCCCGACAAAGGACCTTTATATATTTTCTCTGACAAGAAAGTTAAGAAATATTTAATATCTTTCTTTTCTGTTGGGATAACTATCTTATCATCTTGAACATCTATATTTATATTATAAGAAATTGCTATTTCTTTTAATTGGTGTGCAGTATGTTGAGCCAAAACCTTGCTATCTAATATTTTTGCGATTTGACCTCTAACATTGTGAGCAGACGCATACTTATCGAAAGAAGCCTCGTTACTTAATGTAAACATTTCTAATGCTTTAAAAATATCTACTTCTGCTTGAGTTGCTTCTCTATAATATTCTCCTAAAGGCAAAACTTTATTTGCGTTTGTATAGTTAATAAATTTGAACGTATTATTGTAATAAATTGCATCTAAAGCGTCAAGAATATTCAAGCAGAAATCTTCATTTTTTATAAACATATTGTTTTTGTAAATGATAGCACGCTTTTTCCTTTTTAAAATTTGAGATTTTTCAAATCTTTGAAATTTTATTAAGTGTTTATTATTTACAATTTCTCCCATGAAAATGCTTTTGATATAATACCCGTCCACTGTTATACCCGTTTCATCTGCAGGCGAATATAAATCTATTGCATCAGGATTTTCCAAAGCATAAATTATTTCTGGTGGAATATTAAAATTATCAATTTTCCATATTTCATCATCATTCAATTGATAACCTAATTGAAATAAGATTTCTTCATATTCGTTAATATTTTCTTTAAGAGAAGTATTAAACACTTCAATAAACAATGATTTTACTGTGTTGTCACAGTTCAATCTACAAACCTTAAATTCGTTCTTTTTCGCTGCAAGTAAAAAAACCGTGCTTCCTTGATTAAACATTTGTATCCTCCAATTCAATATAGATATCGTCAAATATCTCTACCATGATTTTTTTGTTATTTTTATTAAATTTTTCTGTCCGTGTAATAAGAGTGTATTTGGCACCACTTTTGGCTTTAATTGTGTAATATTTATACCCGAAGAAATATAGTAGAGGATTGAGTAATACAACTCTTGTTAGGCAAAGTAAAATGAGCATTACAACAACTAAACCTGCAAAGGCTATCCAATTTATTTCATTAAAGGTAATAGTTATTAAAGGGAGCAAATAAGTCATAATGCTTGATGCTACAGTTTCGTCTTTACTTTCGATTTCTTCAATTTCAAACGATATACCATTAAGCTTTTTAATAAGGCATTTAATTATGACAAGTCCTATAATTAATAAAGCTACAAGTATAATAGTGGAAATTATTGCAAATAGTAACGAATACGGCATCGTTTTGCCCCAAAAATAATCAGCGAAAAACACTAACATTAGCACAAAGAACAGAGGAATCAATGAAACTAAAGACCATAATAATTTTACAAATCCACTCATATATAAATCCTCCTTTGTTCCTATATAACAATTAAATTATTTCTACAGTAATGCTTTTATTTTTTCAACTTTTGTTATATTATTAATAAATTCTTCAGTAGTGTAAGTTAAAATATCGACTTTGTACTGAAACTTTGAATATCCCGCCATATATTTAGTATCTGCATGGATTGACGGTGCTACTAGAAGAGAGAAAACAAGTTTGTCGGGGTATTTCTCTTTTGCCTCTTGCAAATGTCTAGTTATCGCAGGCATTTCATTTGTTGCTTGTGTACGTGCCGTCATTAACGTAACTTCAACGAGGGGATTATTGTCGGTATCAAAACATTCAATATCAGCCAATCCACCTGCCGCAGTAAATGTAGGTAAACCTTCGTCATCTACATGATAATTAGGTCTTACTTCCAAACCGTCAAAGTGTTGTTTTAAGGCAACACTCGTTAAAAATTCGAATCTTGTAGGCTTATCTATAATGCGCAAGACAGGATTTTTACTTTCTCCTTTACCGCAAACAATATAAAGTTCTTTAATAATATCTTCCTTAGAATAATTAGCAACCCATTCATTTAAGGTTTTTTGTCTAGCATCATCAATATTTTCTTGCTTTATTTCATGTGTAGAAAGAACATTTGAATCTACTGCGCCCATATATTCAAAATACTTTTCTTTTGATGTGAATTTTGGGTAAGTACTGTAATTATCTAATATATAGTTGATATTATCAATTTCGAAACTGTTAAAATCGAGGAATCGACCGTTTCCTCTAAGAGAAACAATGCCTGTTATACGCATCTTACGTATAAATTCATCAACAGCTTCACTTGTGATATGTTCTATTTTGAAGCGTTTTTTCTTATCAGGTCCAACGCCCAACAATTTCAAACAACGCTCGTAAACGATTTCGTCGCCATAATTAAATCCGTATTTCTTTCTTAAATCTTTAATAGTGAGATATAATTTTTCCGCATCGTTATTGGGCCAACAAATTATCAATGATAATTCGCTTCTGAATATACCGGCATCATTTTCTTCTTTATCTTCTTTTAAGCGTTTTATGACTCTCAAAAGAAGTGGAAGAGGAGCGTTATCGTTTGCATTTTTCCTAAATGGATTACTTGTTTGATATTTCATTAAGGCATTTAAAAATACCTTTTGAATTTTTTCATCATTTGCAGGTGTTTCGTTTAAGGCATCAATTAGCATGTGTCCTGTAGTAGAAACTAAGATAGGCTTGTCCATTTCATAGCAAATGAAGCCAAATTCCATAGGAAGTTTATACCACGTATCAAATCTTGAAGGCCAACCTTCTTCGAATCCTGCTTCCTTATGCTGTTGCGGGCTTGCTTCTTTTATCTCTATAGCAGTTGCGACATCGAATTCCTCTTCAGAAATAAGAACAGACTTCCACGCAGGATTTTTATTTACCGCAACAGGAACATAAAGTTTCTTTTTAATTAAATTTATCGCAACTTGGTCTATTACTGCGTTAGTAAGAATTTGTCCTTCATAAGGCAATATACAGTTTAAGAACGCTGCAATTCTTGCGGGATTTCTCATGGTTGTAGAAAACGATAATGGTTTGTATTCTTTTGCTCTTTCTTTACTCATATCAACCTCAATAGTTCTTAACAAGGACTTCGTAAGTGTCCTTGTCTGTATTATCGTTAAAACTAATATAATTGCTTTTTACTCTAACAATATTGTATTTTTGAGCCCACAAATTAAAAGTCCCGTTGTACTTCTTTCTATGCCATAAAACATTTGATACTGCAAATCTTATACCACGTTCGTTCAATTCATCCAAAACTTTAATAAGACGCATTTCACAATCTTCGTCCCATAACTTGGTGTATTCACTAAAGGTAATCAAATAAGGTGGGTCTAAATAAACAAAGTCTTTTTCGGATAATTCTAAAGAATTTAAAAACTCTTCAAAATCCATACTAAAAAATTGTATTTGTCTATCTCTGACATAATTAAAATAAGAATTTAATGCTTTAACCACATTGTCATTAAAATCCACGTTTCCAACAGGAAGATTAAAATCGCCTTTTGCATTAAATCTTATCATTCTATTAAATCCATATATAAGTAGCATGTACAATCTCATTAAATCATCTTTGTGAGCGTTGTAATCACTTCTTAGCGCGGCATATGCTTCTTTGTTATATTTTGCAAAATACGTTTTAGGGAATTCGGCTCTTAATTCTTGAGGAACAACCATTCCTTTATAAGTTGCAGATAGGTGATATTGATTTATAATTTTTTCAACGTTTGCCCAAAACTCCGTTTCATTTTTGCTGTATGCAATTAGAAATTTGTGAAGAGCAACCATATTGTTATCAATATCGTTTAATACATATTCCTTTGCAGGCGTATTTAAGAAAACGCTTCCTCCACCACAAAACGGCTCAACAAGTCTTTCTATATCTTTAGGAAAGTTTTCTCTTAACTGAGATAATAACTTAAACTTATCGCCTACATAGAAAAAGGGAGAACGATTAAATTCACTGTTAATTTTCTTATTCTTTTCCATTAGTCATTTACCTCAACTAAAAAGATTAATTCTTTGTGGTCTGCAAATTTAGTTTTCCCTGCGTTGAAAAACTGGTGTGATTTTTCAAAGCAAGTAAGAGTTCCTTTTTCGGACAAAACCTTTTTAATATTGTCAAGAGTCATTTTATTTGTAGAAGAACTGCTTTTTGAAGCATACGTGTTATTGTAAGATACTACGATGTATTTGCACTTTAAGTCTTTTATAAGAGAGGAAAAAGCCGTTAATGCAGAACTTTTACAGTATTCACTCATGTTTTCAGGCTCAGGTTTGAACGCTACACCATAAAGTCTAGGTTTTTTCCAAGTTGCAATGTTTTCAAGAACATGATAGAAACGGCTATATTGTCTTGAATTATAGGGCGGGTCTATATAAACGATGTCACATTGTAATTCTTTCGCTAATACATTTGCATCTTTACGATAGATTTCCACATTAGCATTAGTTTGATATGGGTGTATTAACTCAAAATTGAATTTGTCCGGAATTTTATGTCCTTTTATATACGCATCATAATGTCCCACTGTATTTGCCACTTTATCAGCTGAATATAACAACGACGCTATTAAAATAGACTTTTCTTTTTCGTTTAAGTCTATCGCTTTTTCAATAGTTTCTCTAACTTCACCGATCTTCAAGGCGTCGTTTATAGAAAAAAACTTGTTGCCATAATTTTTAGAAACGTAGTTTGGCTTTAGTTTTATTTCTCCATAAGATTGAAAAAGCTCTTTATATTTACTTATTTTATCAACATCATAAGCTTCTTGAAGAAAAAAAGCCTTATATATAATCTCATTGGAGAATAGAAAATCATTCAATATAATCGATTGCATCTTAGAAATAGCATGGTATGAAATTATTCCCGTACCTGCAAAAATATCGCAGAAGGAATCTCCATTGCAATACTTATCAATTATATCAAATATCCAATCGGCAAGTTTATATTTACTTCCTGTGTATCTTCTATTCCATATTTCAAAAGACATGATTCTACATGCTCCTGTTATTCCTTAAATTAAGTATATGTTATTAAATATGACAAAATTTGTCATATATTATATTTTTTGACTCAATAATTTCTATTATATCGGCTATGTCATGTTTGGACGTATAGTAGACTTTTGCATTTTTATATTTTACCAAGTTTTAAATTGTGTTCATGAACTCCTTGCGACTTTTTCATGTCTTTATCTATAAGAAATTATCATATACTACTATTTTGCAAGTTTTCATTAATATCTAATACCATTTTAGCGTACTGCAAATTATAAATCAAGAGAAACTTTGTATTCGCCAAGAAGTTTTCATTCATTTTTTTGTTTTTCACATAATAAGTATCTTTTTGGCATATTGTATTGTTAAACTTGATGAGACGAGTCTATTCGATTGCAGGCGAGGGGACAATTAAAAAGGATATGACTCCGACGAGAAGTTCGCCTATCGGCGAATATCCTACGGATGCGAAAACGCTCGCAATGCAACTTGATGGATATTGAAAGTTGGTGGTTGCTCGTCTATTCGATTATACGCAGGGAGTAACAAAAAATAAGGAACGACGGTTGTCGTTCCTTATTTTTTGGTGACTCCGACGAGTGGGGAGAAACCTCGGAAAACACGGCAAATACTAAGTATAAACACGAAAAAATACAC
>CALGRX010000007.1 GCA_937880755.1 uncultured Clostridia bacterium | reverse complement strand
TCACA
The DNA here is from genome assembly GCA_937880755.1 of uncultured Clostridia bacterium. GTDB lineage: Bacteria > Bacillota > Clostridia > Christensenellales > UBA3700 > HGM11368. The sequence goes on along the minus strand of CALGRX010000007.1, from coordinate 46,806 downwards.
TACAACAAGTATGCTCCCTCACGCTATCCTCACTCTCCTTGTCTTGCTCGTATCTCCACCGTCAAAATACAATAGTATGCTCCTATCACAAAAACTCCCTCTTCGCGTCTTACTCGCACCTATGCCGTCAAGGCTATGCTAAGACGTGTAATTATTTTACTTTGTCGACCTTGCGGTTTTATATCGGTCACATACACCAAGTACGCTCTCTCACGCCATTTACGTTATACAAGCAAAAACGCTTCATATTCTTTATAAGTGAAATGCTTCTATAAAATATTTTTCAAAAAAATTTTTCTCTCCAAAGCCAACAAAATAGGGCTTTTGATTGCATAATATGCGCATTTATAAAATTATATATGTCCTACAATATTGAAAATCACCAAAAGTGGTGGTATAATATATTATTATATAGAAATAAATTTCTATATTGAGGTAGTTTATGGCTAAGAAAAACAAAATAGATCTCAACGAAATTCAAGCCAATGACAATCGTCAAAGCAAGGCAAAAAAAGCGCCAAAAGCGAAAAAGAGCCACGGTTGTTTTACGTGCATTATCACTTTGGTGGTAATTTTCGTCGTACTTGTCGCAGGTATTGTAGGCGGTGGTGTATGGGCGTGGGGAAAGTACGTAGAACCACAAGTAGGTTTGAGTATATCCGAGGCGTTCCAAATTTTGACGTCGCTGTACAAAGCCGACGAAAAACAAATCGTCACCAACCCGTATACTTCTTCCGACCTCGACTCCTTCTACAGCGAGTTCAAAGCCAAGACCTATATGTCCGCAGACAGTGATATCACGATAGTTGACATTCTCGACTCGGTTACGTCGGCTAAGTCTAGCGAAAGCTCTTCAACCGAGATGGCGATGGCTTTGGTGGAGGACGCCCCTACGGGTACGGGCAATGCGGCGCTCGACGACTTGCTGAATAAGATAGAGTTTGACTTTTCTTCGCTCGCTACTTATAGTGGTGAAGAGAATATTTTGGAAGTGACCGACAAACAATTCGCGGCGGTCATGGACAGCGTTTTGCAATACTACGTCGCCCAAAGTGGCGAGAGTTCCGAAGACCCCGCATTGGGAGCTATCTCTCAATACGCGCCTTACCTCAAACACGTCAAGGTGTCGCAAGTAGTGATTGACAGCGTTGCGGGAGTAAGGATTGAGGACGTGACTTTGTCGCTCACTATCAAAATCGACTTGGCTTCGCTTGCACCTCAACTACTCAAGGGCACGCCTGTGCCCGCATTCGTTGCGGGCTTGTTGCCTAAGACGGTGTTCATAACTATGGACGTCAAGCCAAATGCGGAGAACGGTCAAGCAAGCATAGGCATCAACCGGATTGACAGAGATTTGATGAGTAAGATTGAGGGCATTCTCAACAAGTTCGCAGGCGGAGAAACGCCTATTATGCAGACTATCAACGACGCAGTCAAGAGCGTAGTTGAAAAGCTCAATACAGTCATACCGCTCACATTCGTAGATTCAGGCTGTGATATGAAGCCTGTCGAAGGATTGATGAACGTGCTTGGCGTAGAGCTGGGTGAAGCGCAATTCTTGTGCTTGATAAGAGACATCAAGCTTCCTACCGCTTCCGACGTAGGCTTAGACAAATTCACCGAAGAGTTGCGTACCCAAAATCTCGCTACCTTTATAGACGAGTTTACTACCAAATACGGTTTTGACAACTCTGGCAACGATATCACAACGGACAACGTATTTACAAGTATTACGGGACTTATGCAAGACGACGCTATGCTTGCGAAACTCAATCTTGCTACCCTCCAATACGATACCTCCGGCTACAACGCCGCAGGGCACAAGGTCGGCATATCATATCTTGCTTTGGCGGGCTTACTCAACAGCCAACTTGCAACGGGTAGCGAAGAGGCGAGCGCATTCCCAATCACCGTGCTCAATATGGCGTATGACCAAACCAACGAAATGCTCGAAGTGTATATAGCGGTTGACGTTATGCAAGCCGTTGTCGGCAATGCGGAAGAAGGCTCGCTCGTTGCGGTGTTTGCTCCTCAAATTTTGCCTGAGCAAATATTTATCAAAGCAAAATTGAGCCTTGTATCCGATGTTGCCAAACCAACAGAGATAAGTATCAACAAGTGTGACGTAGAGCAGACGACGGAGCTTCTCAACAATCTCAATACTTTGTGTGGTAGCCTTGGTATCAACGTCAGCGGGCTCAACCTTACCGAGTTGACAAGCAAGCTCGAGAAGAGCGTAAGAGACAACCTGACCAATATCAACAACAAGCTCGGCACGGATATAGAATTCATTTCCACCCAATGTATATTGCCGTCTATCTTTGAGACTGTTTCGGGACTGGAGATGCTCAAAGACGAGGGTGGAGTAGCCATCGTAGACGATAGAGAGCTTCACGATATGCTTAGAGCAACCTATACCTTTGAGAGTGCTACTGCCAACGCGTCGGATAGTGCGACAGGCTTCGTAAGCGAGCTGGAAAACAAATATTATTTGACGACGGGTGTGCTTGATGCCAACGACGGCTCGGCGCTTCTCAATTCCGTCACCACTATCAAGGACAACTTCGAGAGTAACATCGACGTCGACAAAATGGCGAGAGATACGAGCGCAATCGACACGCTAAAACCAATATTGACTCAAGAAGAGCTAGGCTTCCTCATTCAGTCCAGTGGCAAGCTTGACAATATCGTCAGCGTATTGACGGGTATTACCGTCGTATCTACCGATATCACGGCGACTAAGCTCAATATGCAGATTAGCGGAGAGGTTAGCCTTACGGGAGAAAATGCCAAGTACGCCGTTTTGCTACCTAACAAGGTGTACGTCAACGTATACGTCGACACCGTCGCTCTCAAAGACAAAATCGCGGGCGCTGACGTAACTTGCACGAGCTTTGATATAGACGGTATGACGGTCGACGAGATGAACGACTTTTTCGAGTTGGCTACCAAGCTTGGAGGAAGCGAAGTAACCGCCACGAAAGTAGGCAAGGCACTCGAGGATAATATCTACAACTTTATGTCTGATATTGAGGCTGGCGGAACGATAGAGATAGTATTCCAAGTCGGCGCAATGAAACTCAATACCACCGTCTTCGATATCGCTATAGACCAAATTTATTCCGACAGCGATCCGTCGCTCGTTCCAACCAGCGTAGGTCTCAGAAGCGTATTGCAAAAAGTCAACGTAATTCCGGATGAACTTGCCCAAAACAATATTGCAAGCGATATGAGTAGGTTGGCAAGCGACGTCAGTGACAAGTATTATCTCAATACGCCTATTGACGACACTGCCGAGGTATCGAGCCAAATCGCCGCAATATCGAGAGACTATTCTACTTTGATAAGCGGTCAGAAAATGGCGAACGACACGAGAGTAGTGACCGACGGGGTTGTTCTCAAGCCTCAGGCAAGCGGAGGAGAACTCGGCAAACTGCTCAGCGGCGACGTAACGGTGAGTGCCGATGGACTCAAAGACGTAAGTATGATTAGTCTTACCGTCACTTCTACCACCACCTTGCGTATAGTATTTACCGCTACGGTTGAGTCGACAACGACCGACAAATATTCGACCTTGTTGCCAAATAGCGTGGCAATAGTAGTGGAAGTCGATACAGACAAAGTAAGTGGCAGCGAAGTGTGCACGAGTTTTACTATCAATGAAATGGACGATGCCGATCTTGAGGTATTCTGCAACCTATTCAAGGTAGTAGTTAACAAGACTGTTACGCCTACCACTATCAACGCCGATGCTTCTGACAAAGTAAAAGCCAAGATGGGCGATATGACGGGCGGCGCAACTATGACTTACGACATTGCCGAAATCAACGCCGACTGCAAGGGCGGAACGGTAACCTTTGCAAGCATTTACGGCTTGGCAATCAACAATATCTATAGCGACGGCACCAAGCCAACCGAGGAGCAATTCCAAAAGATGATGAAGTCGCTCTTTACCCTCACCCCAACCGTTGGACAGACGAGTATCAACGCTACGGACGATAAGATGACGAGTGAACAAATAGATGCTAGCTACGTACTGACTCCAACCCCTCACGGAGAAGTCGTTATGGAAATCAACGATCGCAATATAGCAGCAACTTTGCTAGCCAAAGAGGATTCGGCTGAGGGTGGTGTATCTACTGCTTTGGGATTGACTAAAGAGAGCGTAAGCTACAAGCAAGTGCTTATGTTCAATCCTAACTACAACAATGTGAAAACGGTCAAAAACAATGTGGAAAAGGTCAAAGAAGTCTTTAGCGGTATGGAGTTTACCGACACCCATTCGTATATGTTGATGACGCTCAATATCAAGACGAGTGGACTTATGAATAAAGCCACGACGTTGCTCCCTGACAGCATTGACGCAACGGTATTTATCGACGTAGACGACACCGATTACGCAACGACGTTGATGTTCAACAATATGACGAAAGACGAACAAAAGATACTCAAAGATATCATCAACAGCAACCGTACGGCGAGCGAGGGTGATACCACTCTGTTCGATTCTACCGCAGCGCTCAAAACAAAGATACTAGAAACCGAGATTATCAGTATCAACAAGGTCGGTAGTGTAACTATACCGGAAAAGAAGTGGACTATCAAGGACGTCCTTGACAACGTAGTCAAAGTTGACGGATACGGCGTAAGACACAGTGGCAATACTCTGTTCGAGGGTAACAATTACGGCGGATTTATACGCGTTGAGCAAAGCGTAACGCTTTAGTGCCAAAAAGCCGATTTTAGTCGGCTTTTTGATTGCTAATATCCCAAAATCTAGGTGATTATCGCTATTGAGGACGATTAAAGTATTGGCTACACGCCTTATATAGTCGCAAAATAATACGCTTATAGATAGGCTTAGTTATTGACCTAATGCTAGCGATAAGCTATAATAATATAAAAAAATGGGGTACTATATGGACAACTTAAAAATTAGAGTTACTTACGAACAAGACGACAACGTGTATATAACGGGCGTGAGCAACGACGACCTTCGCATCGATTTGACTTGTCAAGGCGAAAGAATAATTATGAATATCAGCGCATTCAAGAGCATTAGACTACTAGAATGCGCCATGAGTTTTGAGTATAATTTTGACAAGTCCGACAAGGTCTTTTGCAACGGCTATCAGTCGTGGACTACCAGCCGTGAAGTGACGATATATCATAAGCAAAAGGGCTTGCGCGGTATTGGTAAATTATATCCTATCAAAAAGTACGCTTCGCTTGCGGGCGACTACTCTTTTTATAAGTATCGCAATCTTACCGGCTTATTCCACGGATATACTTACGGCTACGTAAGACGCTTGGACGAGCTATGCTTAGTTGGCTCTCTCAACGAAAAAAACGCATTCACTATAGTTGGCTTCGAGCCTTATCGTCATCGTATCAAGATCTCTAAGGACGTAGAGGGCACGACCCTCGAGCAAGGCGAGGTCTTTGAAGGTATCAACGTCGTTGTGCTTACGGGCGGATACGACGAGGTATTCGACAAGTATTTTTCCTTGCTCGATCTGCCTAAGCCAAGAGTGGACAGACTTGCAGGCTACACTAGTTGGTACAACAACTTTGGCAAAATTACCGAAGAACAACTACTTGGCGACTTGCAAGCGATATCTCGGTACGGCGACAAGATTGACTTGTTCCAGATAGACGACGGCTATCAGTCGGCTGTTGGCGATTGGCTTACAGTCAAAGAAGATAAATTCCCGCACGGTATGAAATATCTTGCCGACGCCATTCACGCCAAGGGCTACAAGGCGGGGATATGGCTTGCTCCGACGTTGGTATCGCGCAAGAGCCAAATTGCCAAAGAACACCCCGATTGGCTACTGAGGTATGAGGACGGCAAGCTCGTGTCGGGCGGAATAGCCTGGGGCGGAGCATGGGTGCTCGATATAGAAAAAGAGCCTGTGAGAGATTATCTGAAGCACGTCTTTGACGTTGTAGTGGGAGAATGGGGCTACGATATGGTCAAGCTTGACTTCTTGTATTCTGCTTGTTATATTCCGCGTGGCAACAAAACGCGTGGTAGAATAATGTACGAGACGATGAAGTTTCTTAGAGAGTGCGTGGGTGATAAGCTTATACTTGGTTGCGGTATGCCACTCGCTTCGGGTTGGGGATTGGTGGATATGTGTCGTACAGGCTGTGACGTGGACTTGACGTACAAGCCGAGATTATATACCAAATGCACCAATCAAGAGATTATTTGCACGCAAAATTCTATATACAACACTATATTTCGCAGACATCTCAACTCACGCGCGTTTGCCCTTGACCCGGATGTATTTTTTGCGAGAAACGACAATCTCAAATTTAGTGCAGAGCAAAAGAAGATTCTTGCCACCGTCAACTCTATGATGGGTGGAGTATGCTTCGTCTCCGACGACGTATCTACCTACGACCAAGAGGGCAAAGAGTTGTTCGAGGACGCAATAAGAAAGAGAAATACGCAAGTGGTATCTTGCGACAAGATAGGCAACAACGTAATAATAAAATATATCGAAGACGGACGAGAGAGTGTATTCGGTTTCGATATCGTCAAAGGAAAAATCATCGGCAAATGAACAACAAGACTTACAAAAAAATCAGTCGAAGTATAGACAAACAAAAAGACAGCCAAAAGATGAAAAAAGCCGATAGATTGTATCCTCAATCCGACTATGGTTTGACTGCCACTCAAGTCGACTCCAGACAAAACGACCATCTCACCAACCACAGAAACACTCAAGAGAGTAAGTCGTATCTAAGGATTGTCACCGACAACCTATTCAACTTTTGCAATATCGTTTGTATTGCGCTGGTTATTTTGCTATGCAGTATAGGCGCGTGGGATTATACCTTGTCCACCAGCATAATTTTGGTCAATATCGTCATAGGTATTTGGCAAGAAGTCAAAGCCAAAAAAGCCGTGTCCAAGCTCGCAATCGTACATAAGGCGGGTGTCAAGGTAGTAAGAGATGGCAAAGAAGGAGAAATTGACAGCTCGGATATCGTGCTTGACGACGTGATAGTATTGGGCGCGGGAGCGCAAGCGCCCGTAGATTGCGTGTTGCTTGACGGGTATATGGAAGTTGACGAGTCGATACTTACGGGCGAAAGCGTGCCTATAAGGAAGAATATCGGCGACAATATTTTGGCGGGCAGTCACATAGTGGCGGGCGAAGCCAGATGTCGTGCCGACCGCGTGGGTAAAGATTGCTACATAGAAAAGATTTTGCGTATTGCAAGCAAATTCAACAAGCCGAAATCTATGATTTTCAACACCCTCAACTTTATCATCAAGTGCCTTAGTTGCGTGTTGGTGATATTGGGCGTGTTTATATTTTTGTCAGAAAAATTGACGATGACGGGGGAGTGGAGAGACATCATAATCACCGTGGCAAGTTCCATATTGGGTATGCTCCCCGTGGGTATGTTTATGTTGACCTCAACCGCACTTGCAGGCTCGGTACTCAAACTCTCCAAAACGGGAGCGTTGCCTCAAGATATTTACGCTATTGAAATGTTGGCTCAAGTCGACACCTTGCTATTGGACAAGACGGGAACTTTGACCGATGGTCAAATGAAGGTCGTTGACGTCAAAATTCTTGACCCGCAAGTTGACGTGCGTAGCATTATGGCGTCTATCAACTATTGGACGAGGGACAACAAGCCTACTGCACGCGCACTAGTAGACTACTTTGGAGGTAGCTTCGACAACGCCTCTCAAGATAGTGGCGAAGTCAAGGAACGGTTATCCTTAGTGATTGACTGTGACGAAGTGAGGAGCTTCTCCTCGCTAAGAAAATGTAGCGCAATCAAGATAGGCGAAAATTGCTATTTTTTGGGTGCGCCCGACTACGTTGCCGTGCCGTCGGAAGAGACGGAAAGATACTGCCACGACAACGCTTGCGTGGGCAAAAGAACGATAATGCTATCCACCGCCAAGGGCGATATCGACAAGCTTGACAAGAGTAACGCTACCCCGATAGCGCTATTTGCCTTAGAGGATAGATTGAGAGAAAACGTCAAGGATACGCTGGATTGGTTTGCTCGCAACGACGTGGATATCAAGATAATCTCAGGCGACAACCCCGAGACGGTGAGCTATATTGCCTCTAAAGCGGGTGTTAGAGAAGCTGACCAATACCTCAACTGCTCGGTAGTTGAAAGTATGTCTAGCGACGTCGTGGAAGATACGGTGGTATTTGGTAGAGTATCACCGTCGCAAAAGGAAGAAATAGTCAAGGCTCTGCAAGACAAGGGTAGAGTCGTGGGTATGATAGGCGACGGCGTCAACGACATTCAAGCCCTCAAAGAGAGCGACTGCTCTATATCCTTCCTCGGTGCGCACGAGGTGGCTCGCAATATCTCGAGAATAGTACTTCTCAACAACGACTTTGGCGCAATGCCTAATATCGTGAGAGAGGGAAGACGAGTTATCAACAATATGGAAAAGGTTTCGTCGCTGTACATTATGAAGACTATCTTTATAATGGTGATGACCTTCGTTTTTTCGATAATAACGCTGGCAATAAATACGCCAAGCTATCCTTTTGACACCAAGAAGATAATGATAGTCGAGATGTTCGTCATAGGCTTGCCTACCTACATATACGCATTCCAGCCTAACGACGCCCGAATAAGCGGACGATTTATGCACAATATCATCAAGTCGAGCATATCTGCGACGGTGGGGTTGTGCGTGGCTGTATTCGTGACGTACGCGCTCAACTTTAGGTTAGACTTAGGCGGTGTGGAAAATCTAGAAAACTACCGCAATTCGATATTGACGATAGCTCTGATAGTGTCAAGTTTCGGGGCAATGCTCATAATATCGTCACCGCTAAACAAACTGCGCGCTTGCGTGATAGCGACTATGATTATATTGACCGTGGCTTCGGTATATATAGACTCGCATTACTTAGGCAATTTGTTCTTCGGCTTAGAGGTCGTGGCATGGCGACATTTGCCTTACGCTATACTAGGCGGACTTATAGGAACGGCCAGTCACCTTGCGCTATATTGGATAGTGGAGGCTATGGACAAAAAATGGGGAGATGAGATCAACGAAAAAGCCAAGCGAATAGCTCTAGCTATCAAGAACAAGATGAAGAGGATTAGGAATGATGCACACCAATCATAGAGATAGAATGAGACAACGTGTGCTCAAAGAGGGATTGGAGAATTTTCAAGAACACGAAATATTAGAATACTTGTTGTATCCATTTATTCCTCGCAAGGACACCAATCCTATTGCTCACGAACTCATCACGCGATTTGGCTCTCTGGCGGGGGTGTTGGAGTCGGACTTCAATGCACTGAAAGAAGTACCCAATATGACTCAAAAAGCGGCGTTATTTCTTTCGTCTATGCCACATGTAGTCAAAAAGTACAACGTCAGCAAGTTTGGACCAAAGCCCGATTTGTCCACTCACGGCAAAGTAAAAGAGTATTGTCAGACGTTGCTATCCGACCTTAATTACGAGGTATTGTATTTGCTAGCCGTGGACAACAGAGGCAAACTTATCAACAAGAGCCTCATAGGTCAGGGCAGTATAGACGACTGCAAACTGATGACTAGAGAAATGGTTATGATGTGTCATAACCTAGCGTCGCCCAACGTATATATTGTGCACAATCACCCGAGCGGTGACGCTAATCCGAGCATAACCGATATAGAGTTTACCAAGTGGGCTACCGCTGCGCTAGAAATGTTGGGTGTGAGATTGATAGACCACCTAATCGTGGCAAAACATCAGTTGTATAGCTTTGAAAGAGACGGCAAGCTCGGCGAATTTAGAGATAAGTATTACGAGCTGATGGACAGTCAAAGTTTGTCAGACAAATATTAGGAGGTATTATGGATTACGTTGCTAAGCAAGACCGCTACCAAAAGACTAAGTACAACTATTGTGGCAACAGTGGATTGAAGTTACCGGAGATGTCGCTCGGCTTGTGGCAAAATTTTGGCACCAACAGCGATACGGCAGTGTGCAAAGACATTATTACGACTGCCTTTGACAACGGCATAACGCACTTTGACCTTGCCAATAATTACGGACCTCTTCCGGGTAGCGCGGAGACCAACTTCGGCAAAATGCTATCGAGCACGCTAAAGGGATATCGCGACGAGTTGATAATATCCACCAAGGCGGGCTACACTATGTGGGACGGACCGTACGGGGATTGGGGTAGCAAAAAATACCTCGTTGCCAGTCTCGACCAAAGCCTAAAAAGAATGGGACTAGACTACGTGGATATCTTTTATCATCATAGACCTGATCCTAATACTCCTCTCGAAGAAACCGCGCACGCTCTCGACCTCATCGTCAAGCAGGGCAAAGCTTTGTACGTGGGTATTTCTAACTACAACGCCGAGCAAACTTTGCAAATGACGCAACTATTGCGAGAAAAGGGTACGCCTTTTATCATTCATCAAGCTAGATACAATATGCTTGATAGGTGGATAGAGCAGGGCGAAACCAGCCTTTGCGACGTGCTGGCAGAGAACGGTATAGGCTGTATCGCCTTTAGTCCGCTTGCGCAAGGTATGTTGAGCGAAAAGTACTTCGACGGTATTCCTGCCGACAGCCGTCGCGCCAAGAACGGCTTTACCATGGACAGAATATTTAAGAGCGACAACATAGACAAGGCAATGAGATTGAGCAGAATTGCCTTTGAGAGAGGACAAACCTTGGCGCAAATGGCAATAAGTTGGATAATGCGCAATCCCGTTATCACCAGCGTGTTGGTGGGCGTAAGCAGTACCAAACAACTTTTGCAAAATCTTCAAGCTTTGGAGAATACTCAATTTAGCGATATAGAAGTCGACGAAATCGAAGATATCTTGCAGTAATCAATAATTTTTACAAAGAAGAAAATCGGTTGTAAACAACCGATTTTTTGATTACTTGGTTAATTATACCGTCAAGTGTTGTACTTGATTGGGCAATTAGTTATCGTCGATGGTTAGGCGAAAAGTTAGGAGGAAGTGGAGTCGTCGTCCTTGCTCTTACACGTATCGGACACACAAGCGTCGGTCGTAAGAAATACTTTGACGCCTTTGGCGCAAAGCTTGCTTATTGCAAAGTAAACGGCAGTGCCGAGCAAGTATATCACTACGCCTTGAGATACAAGCAAAAAGGCCACTTGGAGCATATACACGTAGTCCAAAGAACCGTACGCAAAGTACCATATTACAGGCAAGAAAAAGGCGTTGAGAAGTATCGCTGGCAGACCGCCCAGAAATATCTTGAGCGGAGTAGACTTGAAAAATTTGCCTACCAAATAGGTGAGTAAAGCGGCTACCAGCGTGATGAGACTGCCAACGATTACGTCTGATACCACGCAACCCGTGATAATATTGGAGAGCATACAGCCCACGAATAGAGCGGGTATTGCTTCGACGTAAAACAACGGTAGTAGGGTGAGAGCTTCGGATACTCTGAATTGGATTGCTCCCGACGCAACGGGGAAGACCAAAAAGGTGAGTGCAATATACATTGCTGCAATTATGCCTGCACGCGCAAGCATACGGGTTGAGAAACCTTTCATAAAAATACCTCGGTTTTTTTATTCAGAAGTGTTTACCGAAAACCTTCTGTAACTTAAATATACCACATTTTTCGGGAGTGTGGCAAGCGTTTTGAGGGTGTTTTATAGATCGTCTGCGTCTTGCGTAGGAATATCGTCAAATTCCGCCGTGCCCGTATAACTGCCGTTGGGGTCAAAGGGCGACGACATAGGACGCTCGGTTGAGTTGGAACTGCGATATCGTAGAAAAAACGGACGAAACTTGTACATAATAGTCTCCTATACTAAAAATTGTCGACACGTATCGACTTTTTGGCGTCGATTGGGGTTGACGTCGTTATTGTGAGCATTGGTTGGACATTTATGCGAAAATATTACAAGTAAAAATATTGTAAACACGACTAAGATGACGGGGAGAATATGGACAACGAGGGGTGGCTGTGTTATAATATATTACAAGGAGCAAGTATGAGCAATAAGTATAATGCAAAGCCACTCAGAATAAGAAAATCTTATGCGTTGTTTAATTCTTACGTATATCTTAGCGGCGTAAAGGCCTGCTACAAATACGACAGCAGAGTAAGGAAAATATTTGACGAAATGCCCGACGGCTTCGACTTGGTAATCGGGGTGTTGGACAGACACCACGCAGCTTTGATTACTAAGTTAGACGGTGAGTTGCAATGCAAAATCGTCGTGGATTACATATCTTCAAACAATTCTTTGCAGATTATGTTTAAGAACCTTGCCAGCGAAGAGATCGTTCTTGGCAACCAAATATCGTTTTTCCAAGCTTATACGCAAGGTAGGCTAATTACCGTAGGCGACAACTTGCTCGCCGTCAAGTATATAAAAATGCTGATGATAGTGCAAAGCTACCTTGCTTCGTTTAGACAAAGAAAGGAGTCTTTGCCGGAATCGTTGCCTCTCGAGGTCGCGCCTGCCGTGGTCAAGTCGAGAGTTATGTTTAGAGGTTTGCTATGAACAAGTTTTATCAATTTTCTAATAAAGTAAAGATTTTGACGGGCAAAGGCAGTATCGACGAGCTGGCAAAAGAGATGGTTTTGTTAGGCGCAAGAAATATTTTGGTGGTGTCGGATCGCAATATCAAAAAGCTTGGGTATATCGACGTCATCAAAAAGATTATCGCGACCAATACTCGTCTAAGAATTAACGCCACTTACGTCAACGTGCCTAGAGGTTCTTCTATGGACACGATAGAAGAAGCCTATACGCTATTCAAGGACAACAGCTGTGACAGTATTATCGCTTGCGGTGGAGGCTCCGTCCTCAATACCGCCAAATGTCTGAAGCTTATGGTGGCGACTAAGACCAAAAAAATCTCGCAACTGTGCGGTACGGGATATGCTCGCAAGCAAGGCGACATTCCTTTCGGCGTGGTAGCAACGACCGTGGGTGGTGGTAGCGATATAGCCGAGACGGCTAGCATTATCGACGAGCGCAATATGACCAGACACGAATTTTCTTCAGAGATTATGCAACCTGATTTTTGCATACTCGACCCAACTTTCGTAGAGTCTTTGTCCGACGATAGATTCGTGCTAGGCGCTATCGAATTGTTTATCAATAGTGTGGAAGCTTACCTCAACAAGCGATACAATCCTATCAGCAACAATTACGCCTTGTTTTCTATCAAAAATTTAAGCAAAGCTATGAACGACTTCGTCAGCAACGGCAAGCTTAGTGAAAACAACTGCGTTGAGATACAAGAATGTTCAGCCCTTTCGGGCATGGCACTCGCAAGCTCTATGGGCGGTCTTAGTCACGCGCTCACCAATGCGATTTGCGCTTGCTCGCAAGCCTACCATAATTTAGTGCTTGCGGTAGTATTCCCCGTATGCTTGGCAGAGAGATTGGACGAGGACGCAGAGAAACTAACTACCATATTGAAATATATGGTAACGCAAGAAGAGTGGAGCAAAATAGACGAGGGTCAACGCGCGGGTTATTTCGTAGAAAAATCCTGCACCTTTATCAAAGCTGTGTTGGAAAAGTACGGACTGCCACATAGATTGAAGGATATGGGAATAGAAAAAGAGGCGCTGGAACATATTGCAGAGCTAGCGTGCAACGATAGCGTTTTGCTTACTAACGCCAAGTGGTACGAAAAGAGCGATATGACGAAGATTTTGGAAATGTGCTGGTGAGGTGAATATGGTCAAGATTTCCGACAATAATATCAAATTTATCATAGGCGAAAAGTCGCTGGAAAACCTTGCCTACGAGATTAGACTAGAGGGCTGTGACAAGCCTATGTTGGTATGCGACGATATGGCGAGACGATTGGGATACAAGAGCATTTTGCTAAAGGCATTTGACGGCACCGACACCGATATCAACTATATCGACCACTCTATCGGCGATATTGCCACTACCAACGACTGCGAAAGAATAGTCAAAGAGTTTATCAAAAGCGACAGCGATTGCATGATTTTACTAGGCAAAAAAGCCGTGATGAGTGCGGGCAAGATAAGCAAAATAATGCTGTGCGAGGGCGAGTTGAACGTCGCCGACTACGAGGGAAAAGACCTAAGCTCAATCGAGGTCAAGAAAATTCCGCTCTTCGTCGTTCCTACCAACTACGCCAGCGGTATAGAGTGCTCTAACAAGGTAAGGATATATTCCCCCGACTTTAAGACGATATACCAATTCGACAGCGTTTACGCTCAAAGCGACGTGGTGGTATGCGACTCTCGCATGACCGACATAACCCCACCGAAAGCCGTGGCATCGTACGGACTTTACGCCTTGGCAATGGCGGTGGACGGCTACGTGAAAAGCGGGGACAGCTTGTACACCAAGCCGTATGCTTTGACAGCGATTGAGATATTGAAAGAACATTTGGTCAAAGGCATCTTGAAGGTTGCGGACAAAGACCACCGAAGAGAAATAATGTCTGCGGTGGTGATTGCAGGCTGTGGCTATTATCAACTGGAAAAGAACTTTTTGGCGGTGCTCAGCGACGTGATTAGCGATAGATATAAGGTCAATCAAGCCAACGTAATGGCGATTTTGTTCCGCCATTATATAGCTAGTGCGGGCGTAGATAAAGAGGTGCTAAGTCAGTTGAGAGTGTGCTTCGACGACTCGAAAAGCATGGACGACGATGGGGCCGTGCTCGAAAAAATCGAAGCGATATATCACGAGATTGACGAAGCCGTCAATTATAACAGTCGCCTCGGTGACTTCAATATATCCAAGTCGGATTTTGCTTCTATTGCCGAAGAAACTATTGCTGCCGCCGACGTCAAATCGGACGAGCTAAGTTATTCTTTTATAATCAATCTTTTGGAAGAAGCTTATTGATGCAACACAACTATTATCAGCAAACGTGCGATATCATACAAGACAACGAAAAGCGGGGGATAAGGCCTCGGCTTTTGTTGCATATTTGTTGTGCGCCTTGCGCCGGTGTGTGCCTAGAAAGATTGGTGGAAGCCTTTGAGATAACGCTATTGTTTTACAATCCCAACATAACCGATATTAAGGAGTACGAGCTGAGGAAGAGCGAGGTGCAGAGATTGGTTCAAAGTTGGGATGGAAAAGTCAAATTTCTCGATACAGGTCACCAAAAAGCCGATTTTGAAAAAATAGCCGAGGGTAGAGAAAACTGCCCCGAAGGCGGCGAAAGATGTATGGCGTGCTACGCACTGAGATTGTCCTATACCGCCCGAGTTGCCAAGAGAGAAGGATACGATTATTTTGCGTCCACCTTATCGGTGTCGCCTCACAAGGACAGCAAAAAGCTCAATGAGATTGGCAAGGCTTGCGAGGCAAAATACGGCGTAAAGCATTTGCCTAACGATTTTAAGAAAAAAGACGGATACAAGAGGTCTTGCGAGATCAGTGCTCGGATGGGATTTTATAGACAAAATTATTGTGGCTGTGAATATTCGAAGCGTGGTCATAATTGTGACGAAGATATTATTTGACCGTCCGTCATAACAATTGGAAAAATATTTTGACATAATAATATATTTGTGTTATATTTAAGTTGCATATATATTTTGTTTGCAGCGTAAAAATGCGGAGGAATAGAATAATCAATGGAAAACAATGAGATATCTTTTAAGTCTATATGGCTAAAAATTAAAAAAGCAGGTGTGAGAATAGTCGTTTATTCTATAGTTACCGTGATAGTTTTGACGGCAGTGTTGGGCGCTGTTGCGGTGGCAACTAAGGGTAGCAGTTACAAAGCGAGAATTATGTTTGCCAACGAATACGCCAACGCGGGTATGTCGCCTTGGAATACCAAATTCGACCCGAGCGGAGAGATAAAATCCACCTACGTGGTCAATCAAGCCCTCGAGAATATAGGCTTGAGCGAAGAACAACGAATCAAATTGTTGCCGAAAGTCATTGCGGATTTATCTGTTACTGCAGATTTTGATACTGACTCGACGAGTTCAACGCTTAACTCGTTTTCTTTTACCGTGACGCTTGCGGGTAACAACGATTTCGGACTAAGCAAAGTCAAAATGCAAGAGTTGCTCGACAACGTGTGCGACGTATTTATCAAAAACTATAAGAGCAAATACAATTATGAGAATTACGCTCAATCGGTAAGCGTCGATACCGTCAAGAAATACAATTTTATTCAAGCTATAGATACTTTGGAAAATAATATGCTTGGCGCAATCAGCGTGGCGGAATCTTTGGAAAAAATCAATCCTACCTTTAGGGCAACCGAATCTAAAATGACCTTTGCCGATATAGTATCGGAACTCAAAGCCAACGAGACTAAGTTGATTGCTCTCAAAGCCTACGCTACCGAAACGGGCGTTGAGTCGAGCCAAAGTACGACCTCGAGTGAGGTGGCATATCTCAAACAAATCAAGAACGAAAAACAGAGCGAAATCGACTCTTTGACGAGTATGATCGCTTCCGCTACCACCAGTCTTGACAAACTCGCCAACGGACTCGGCAACATCAAGGTCAGCCAAGACGGAACTTTGATTTACGACGACACCAATTACGTAGCCCTCGTCAACCAACTCCTTGACTTGGAAGCACAAAAAGCCGCCGCAAGCAAGAGATTGAGTATCGTGGAAGAGATGCAACTCGGCTACGGTCCTACGTCCGTCTTTTCTACCTCTACCGACGAGCAAAAGGCAAGTATGATTGCAAATGCTGAGAATATGGTTGCTAATATTGCTAGCGAATTGGAAAACACCAACAAAAAACTCAACGACGCTATCGCCGAATACAACGACGTGGAAAACCTTAAAAATGCGGTAGTTAAGTTGCAATCCGCAAAAGCAATTTCCATAGAAGGATTGGGCGTTAAAACTATCATCATCGCCGACGTGGCTGCGGTAATAGTAGCTTTTGTAATAGCTTTGATTGTAACTGACGTAAAATTAAAAAAGAAAGCAACCGCTAGTTCTACCAAAGTTGTGGATAAAGTAGAATAAATATAAAAACCAACACACGCTCCCCAAAATAGGGGAGCGAATTTTTTTGATAATACGGGCAAATAAAGAGTAGTAGGACTAGAATTTTATTAACGTTTTTTTGAACGGTAGTAGCTAGAGCGTGTAAGCTAG
The DNA here is from genome assembly GCA_937880755.1 of uncultured Clostridia bacterium. Lineage (GTDB taxonomy): Bacteria > Bacillota > Clostridia > Christensenellales > UBA3700 > HGM11368. The sequence continues at coordinate 29,716 of CALGRX010000007.1, read as the reverse complement.
ACTCTCATATCAATTAAAATGCCACCATATAATATTGTGGTGATTGTATGAAAGATATCGGTTATTATAACGGTAAAATTGGCGAACTGGAAAATATGCAAGTGCCTATGTTGGATAGAGCTTGCTATTTTGCCGACGGATTGTACGAGGTAGCTTACGCATTTGGGCGTAAAGTATATTGCTTGGACGAGCATTTGGATAGGCTGTGGGAAGGGTGCAAAATCGTTGATATCAAACCAAACTTTGACAAAACGCAGCTCAAACAGATTATAGAAAAATTGGTGCAAATGCTAGATAGCCCCGACCAACAAATTTACGTGCAAATATCTAGAGGATGCGGACTGCGAAGACACGAATATTGCAACGATATGAGCCCCAATCTGTGGATTATGATACGGGGACAAAGAGTCAAAGATATGAGCTTGCCTTACAAGTTGGTCAGTATGCCCGACGAAAGACACGGCTATTGCAACGTCAAGTCGCTCAATTTGCTTGCCAACGTGTTGGCAAGCAAATATGCCGCCGATTGCAACGTAGACGAGTGCGTACTGATAAGGGACGGAATAGTCAAGGAGTGCAGCCACAGCAGTATCGGGTTGATTAAGGGCGGGAGATTGATATTCCCGATATGCGACCAATATTGTCTGAGAGGTGTGAGTAGAGAAAAGATTGCTATTATTGGCAAAGAAATGGGGCTGTGCGTGCAAGAGACCGACTTTGGATTAGCGGAATTGTACGAAGCCGACGAGGTGATAGTGTGCAGCTCCGGCGCGCCTTGTATGAGGGTAGTTAGCCTTGACGGAATGAAGGTAGGCGGTAGGGCGACGGAAATTGTAGAATATATCCAACAGCAAATTGCTAAGGTGATAAGATATGAAAGATAGGTGTTGGGCGAGCATCAACTTGTCGCATATTGCAAGCAACGTCAAGGCAATAAAAAGAATGGCTAAAGTTGACAATTTGATGATAGTAGTCAAAGCCGATGCCTACGGCCACGGTGCCGCCACGGTGAGTAAAGCCGTTAAAGGCGAGGCGTGCGCTCTATGCGTGGCTACTTGCGATGAGGGCGTGGAACTAGCAGAGGCTGAAATCGACAAAGATATATTGGTGTTGCAACCTATACTCGAGACAGATAGTATCAAGAGGGCGTTGGCGCACGGACTGATATTGACTGTAGAAAATTGTGGGACAATTGAGCGTATAAGCAGAGTTGCAACGACAATGGGTGTGGTGGCAAAAATCAACGTTGCCGTCGATAGCAATATGCACAGGCTAGGTGTCGAAATAGGCGAGAGTTCAACTAAGGTCGTTGAGTGTGTTACAAATACGAACGGTGTGAAAATTTACGGGATATTTTCGCATCTCAACACTACGCTAAAAGGGAAAAAACTCGATACGTGTGTGCAAAAACAAAGACTGATGCAATGGACTCAAAGTCTAATACGTAGGGGCATTGATACGGGAATACTGCACCTTTCCGCGACCGACGACGCGCTAAACGATAGCAATAATTGGGGCAACGCCGTAAGAATAGGGCTTGGAACTTACGGCTACGGCGAGAGGAATAGTGGAGAGCTAAAGCCTGCTATGAATTTGTACGCTAAGATAATCTCGGTGCGTAAAGTGAGCGCGGGGTGCACTGTGGGCTATGACGGAGCATGGGTCACAACCAAAGATAGTACGCTGGCAACGCTAGCGATAGGCTATGCCGACGGTTATCCGCTAACTTTGTCGGGCAAAGGCGTAGTTTATATCAACGGAGCTTTCGCACCGGTGGTGGGTAGGATTTGTATGGATACTTGTATCGTTGACGTGAGTGGCGTTGCTCACGTTGAGGTGGGGGATGAGGCTCAAATGTGGGGCGATAAGGTGGATTTGACACAGCTTGCAAGTATGGGCGACACGAGTGTGTACGAGTTACTCAGCGGGTTGGGAAGAAGAATTGAGAAAATTTATGTAGAATAAGCAGTTTTACACTTGAAAAATGCGTCAAAAAAGTATATACTTGTGGCAGAACATAAGGAAGGTAGCCGTGAGATATTTATTTTTTGACATAGAATGCGCCAACTGTTTTAACGGATACGGCAAGATTTGCAGTTTTGGATACGTTATTACTAACGATAACTTTGAGATATTGGAACAAAAGGATATACTTATCAATCCTAAGACCAAATTTCATCTAAAGAACCGTCGCAAAGAGGGTGAAGATATAGAACTCAGCTATCCTCTAGAGATGTTTACGGCTTCCCCTGATTTTGATTATTATTATCCTACTATCAAAAATTTGTTGACCTACCCCGATCAAATCGTCTTTGGACACTCGGTCATCAACGACATACACTTTATTTTGTCGGAATGCAAGCGTTACGGCAAGCCTGCCTTTGGTTATAACGCTTACGATACTCAAGTGTTGTACAAGTTGTTACACAAAGAAAAAAACGAAAGCTCGCTGAGTAAATTGTGCGAAAAGTACGGTATCGAAGTGACGGACCTACATAGAAGCGACTACGACGCATACCTTACTATGTCGGTGATGAAGGCTCTTTGCGAGGAGTGCAACGTCGACGTGCAAGGAATATTCGCCAAGTTGCCGACGGCTTTTTATACCGTCAAAGACGACGGAAGCGTAGTCAATAACTTTTCGGTGATAAGCAATTCTAAAAAGCTGTTGGATATTGCAAGAAAAATCAAAATTGACCGCAGACTTCCCAAAAATCCACTAGTTAAAGAAAAATATTTTTGTCTAAGCAAAGATTTTGAAGAGACGCATTTTGCAAAAGCCAAATTTTTGGTGCAAGAGATAAGACTTAGGGGAGGCTTTTATTGTACCAAAGTAGGCAAAAGCGACTACTTCTTGAAGGGTGAGGAGGAATGCGACAGAAGCAAGAACGTCAAAAAAATCCTTGCGCAAGAGGAGAGCAAACTCAAGGTCTTGGATATTGGAGGGCTACTCAAACTGCTAAAACTCGACGATAAAGCACTCGAATCGATAGTTGACGAAGAATAAAACGCACGACAATCGTGCGTTTTTGCTTGCAAATAATAAGTCCTTCGCTTGTTCGATATTTTAGGATTGCACGTTAGGTTGCAAGCGTCTCTTGCTACTTTTGCGACTTAGCAACGACTGTGGGTTGCAAACCGAATTGTGCTTGGAACACAACACGAACATAAAGGTAAGCATCGTGACGAAAGGCAACGGCGCAAAGTCGCCCGTGTTGATCATCGAATAGCCCTCGAAACCTAAGAAGGCAAAGAACATAAATATATTGAATTTATCCTTTTTGGCGAGGACTCCCAAGCGTACTATCGTCATATATAACCAACTAACCAGCCCGATAATTCCCATGGAGGCAATGACTTGGAAAAATGTCGAATGATACCAATACATCGTCATTTCTTTTTGAGGTTTGTAAGGATCGGGACTGATATAGCCAATGCCTACGCCGTTGAGCGGGTGCGCCTTGAAGTTGCGAATGGCTTCGGCGTACAAACCCTTTCTGCCCGACGTGCCGCCCGCGATAAGCGAGGCGAGTTTGTTGAGCACCGCTTCGGAGTTGAGCGCCGTCAACAATACCGCAAACGCTACGACCACGACGAGTTGAGATACGAATATCTTGCGATTGTTACGAGACGATACTACGAGCGAATATATTACGATAAAAGGCATCAATACGGTAGCCATCACGGTGCCGCCGCGACAAGCCGATAGAACCAACGCACAGTATTGTAACACGCCAAGTAAGAATAATATTGCGGAATTGAGCCCCTTTCTTTTGGTAGCCAAATAGAAAGCAAACGGCATAGTGAGCAAGGTGTAGTTGCCGAGATTGTTCTTGAACTGGCGATAAGGGAAGAAGATGCCGATATCCTTGCCCGCCTTGAAGTCTACGTAGTATTGAGATACCCAAATGAGCAGTATCGTGACGCCCAAAGCCACCATTGCCCTTGCAAAATAATCTACGTTGGTAGAAGCGTCGCGAGTGACGTAGGCTTGGTAGAATATGTAAAAACACAACATGCCCGGTCCTAGCAAAATTACGTAGTAGAGAGCGGGAATTTTGAGATAATCTTGAATAGAAATATAACCTACGCCGCCCAATAGCAAGGCTACGGCGTACAGCGCGATTGCCCAAAACATCGCGTCGGCTTTGACCTTGTCGGCGGGATAGAGTATCATATGCAAAATAAAGGAAGGAACGAGGAATATCCCCACCCACCACATATGAAAGAAGTCTTCCATATGCGCGCCGTAAAAGCCGAGCGGCATCATACAAATAAAGCAAAACGTGACGAAAGACGGAGTGGCGTCTTTGCAAAACAAGAGGGACGCCGACATAAGAACGATGAGCGTGCCCATAGCAAAAAGAGCGGTACCGCTCTTGAAATCGTACGCCGACTCCATAATAAAACCGAACGCCGATACCGCGACAATCAGTATCAAATATATATTGCTATAAAAGCCTTGTTCCATTGTGGACGCCGTTGCGTCGATTGAAGTTCTTAGCTTGCTTTGTCCCATAATTAGTATGTACCTTTGAGTTGATTATAACATAAATATATGAGCGTGTAAAGCCTTATTATTTACTATTATATAATAATTCGGCGTTGATTTTTGGTATATGATATGATATAATTATCAATATCAAAACTATTGTTGCAGGAGGGAATTATGCAAGAGAATATGGATAATATCGAGCAAAAGACCTATCGTGCGGTAGAAATCGACAAGGCAAAAAAAGTTATGCCTTTGCTTATGTTTAGCATAGGCGCAGTGTTGATGCTATTGCAATGGATAATCGGTCTTAACATTATCGTTCTCATTGGCGCAATCTATATGATTGCAAGCTCTGTGCTTATAAGCATTGGCGTAATTGTCAAAAGAAAGTTATACCTATGGTATCTGTTGGGTTACGTTGCGGTAAGCTTTGGCATTGCCACTTACTTTATATTCAACGGCGCCGACGCAGGTTGGGGAGCTTTGATTGACAACGGTCATACGGGATTTGTCAGCGGAGACAATCCGTTGTGGCAAGGCGAAGGCAACTTCTGGACCAGACTTGCAGGTAATATTATTATTTGCGGACCGGCGTTTTTGTTGCTCCTCGCTATGTATCTAATCGTGGACAAGGCTAGATGTAGCGGCAAGCTCAAGACGGCTATCACTAGCGCGGTATCCGTTGCTCTCGTAGGTATGAGCGTGGTATTCGTGTTTACCACCAATCTTAGATCTAATCCTAGAGTATTCGATATGAGCAAGGGCGAAAAGGAATACCTCGACAACGTCAACAAAAAAGAAAACGGACCTAACGTGCTCGTTATCCTTATGGATGACCTCGGCTACGGCGATACCAGTTACAACGCGCGCAAAGCGGGTATGACTCCTGCATTCGAGACGCCTAACATCGATAGCATTGCGCTCAACGGTACTGACTTTGACAACTTCTATTCTTCTTACAGCGTTTGCTCGCCTGCAAGATTTGCGCTCATGACGGGTAGATATCCGTATAGAGGATACGCCGACAACGTTATGTATCCGACAGTCAACACCTTTACCCCTCTTGCTTCGACTAGAGTATTCAATTCCATTGAGCTCGGTGCTAACGTAGACGGTATGCTCGGCGACGAAGTTACTATGGCGGAGACCTTCCAAAGAGCAGGCTACGCTACGGGTTGTTTCGGCAAGTGGCACCTTGGTGACTACGGTCAATATTTGCCAACCAACCAAGGCTTTGATTACTTCTACGGTTCGCACCACGTCAACGATATGACGCCTTTCTATCATTCGGTAGAGACTAACGGTAGCTACAAAATCGTTCAAGGAACGGAGAAACTCGACCAAAGCAACGCTACGGCGCTTATACATAGTGAGATTTCTAGTTGGATAGAAGACAAAATCGACAATGAAGAACAGTTCTTTGCATACTACGCTACGCCATGGCCACACGCACCGGTATACGTAGGCTACGATTACCAAGGTAGCACCGGCGCGGGCATTTACGCCGACTGCGTAACGGAATTTGACGCATACCTCGGTAAGCTGTTCGATATGCTCGAAACCAAGGGTGCGTTGGACGATACAATCATCGTGTTTACCTCCGACAACGGTCCTGCATTGCAAGGCTCTACCAACGAGCTTAGAGGCGGTAAGTATTCCGCTTACAACGCAGGTCAAAAGCTTCCTTTCTATATCAGATGGGACGGCGACACCCAAGGTAGATTTAGTAGCGGTACTGCAGGCACGGCTAAGACGGTAGAACAAATAGCTACCCTCGTAGACTTGTATCCAACCATCGTTGAGGCGTGCGGAATTACCGGCAAGGTGGGCGACAACGCCGCTAAGGCGCTATATTTGCCAAGCGACGTGGATAGAGAAATCGACGGCGTATCTATGATGCCTTTGCTCGAGGATACCACCGGTACGGTATTTATCCACGGTCAAGACAATCCTATCCTCCATATGAAGAGAGAGGTCGTGCAAGCTATACAATATACCGTTACTAAAGACCACGTGCTGGAAAGCGTGTCGGGATATACTACGACGACCGACCATAAGATACAGACGGGCAACGAAGCAGATTATGCAGAGATACCTTTTATCAAAGACAACGAGACGCTGACTTGGAAGTATATCAAGCAATACAAGAACGACAACCCTGAGTTCTTTGATAAGACAAGAAAGAATTGGTTTATGTGTCTAACCGACGATACTTCCGAGAGCTATCAGAGAGCGGACGTCTTCCCTGACTTGTGCAAAGAGTACGCCGACACTATGGAAAAGGTAAAGAAAGACCTCAAAGCCAATCGTCGTGCTATCAAAACCGATTATTACAAAAAATAATCTCAAATGACATAGGGCGCATTCGTCGTCAAGACGAATGCGTTTTTTGCAAACGGAGGAATTATGCCCGATTTGTCAATAATGCTCAAGCCCGCCTCGAGTATGTGTAACCTTAGATGCAAGTACTGTTTCTATCACTCGCTTGCAGGCTCGAGAGAGAGCTTTAGCTACGGCAAAATGAATACCGAGACGACCGACAACGTTATCGCAAAAGCGCTTGACTTTGCAGACGGCGGTAGTATTTACTTTGCCTTCCAAGGCGGAGAACCGTTGTTTGCAGGAAAAGAGTGGTTTGCCTACTTTGTGGACAAAGTGAAAGAGCTAAACAAGCGTGGCAGTAAGATATATTATAGTTTGCAGACCAACGCAACGCTCATCGACGAAGAGTGGGCGGAGTTTTTTGCTCGCAACGGTTTTTTGCTTGGCGTGAGCCTTGACGGCGACCAAAGCGCCAATAGATATAGATTGGATATCAATCTCAACTATACCTTTCCTAAGGTCAAAAGCGCCATTGAAATTTTGCAAAGTAAGGGCGTAGACTTTAATATCTTGATAGTTACCACGGGTTGGACTGCCGACCACGTGGAAGAGGTGTATCGTTACCTCACGGGGCAGGGATACAAGTATTTGCAATTTATACCTTGTCTCAGACCTTTCGGAGACAAGAGCGAGAGCGAATTGTATATGACGGTGGAGCAGTACGGCAATTTCCTTATAAGGCTATTTAACCTATACGTCAAAGACTACGTAAGGAACGACTATACCAGCGTAAGACTGCTAGACAATATGGTGCATATGTATCTGGGCAACCCCGTAGAACAATGCGGAGTGTGCGGTCATTGCTCGCATCAATTCGTAGTCGAGGGCAACGGCAACGTCTATCCGTGTGACTTCTACTGCTTGGACGAATGGCTACTGGGCAATATCAACGACAGCGACTTTGATAAGCTTGCGCATAGCGACAAAGCGATAGAATTTATAAGACAATCGTTTAGCGTACCCGACAAGTGCAAGAAGTGCAAACTGTACGGAATTTGTCGTGCAGGCGGTTGCAAACGAAGTCGAGAGGATAGAGATTATTGCGAGGCTTATCAAAAATTCTTCGGTGCGTGCTTGCCTCTGTTTAGAGTGTTCGCAGGGGAAAAGAAGTAAAAAATCAATACGTGTCAACAAAAATCGCCATACGATAACGTATGGCGATTTTTTTGTAACGAATTGTAAAGCGTGCGCATAGAGTGAAAAAGAGGTGAAATATGGACGACGTGGAACTTTTGGCAAGAATACTGCAATGCGAAGCAGGCGGTGAAGGCGAGGACGGAATGAGAGCCGTGGCTACGGTAATAGTTAATAGATTGGAAGAAACGCGTGGAGAATACGGTAGACAAAATACTCTCGAAGACGTGATTTTTGCACCCGTACAATTCGATTGCGCAAGAGAGACTATAGGTGGTAGATACAACCCTCAAAATATATATAATATGCGTCCGGAGCAGATACATTATGATATAGCCGAGTGGGCGCTGGGCGGTGGTAAACTGCCGATCGTGTCGGAAGCTTTGTGGTATTTTAATCCCTATATGCCGTCGTGTAGGGACAACTTTCCTAATCAAAACGGCGTCTTTGGAATAAGAATAGGAGACCATTGTTTCTATCTTCCTACCGAATCTTATTATTTAACTTAAAAGGAGATATATTATGCCGAACAACAATCAAGTGCAAGTGCCCGATAGCGATTTGACCAACGAAATCTATCGCGGTTCTTTTCAAGAAGTGCTGTCAATGAATACTGGCAGTTACGTCATCGTGGAATTTTTGGTAGGAACCAACATTTTGACGACCAAGAGCGGAATTCTATATTCCGTCGGCTCCAAAACTTTGGTACTGTATCAAGCCAGCATTGACGCGTACATAGTTTGCGATATTTTCAACGTCAAGTTCGTCACTTTCGTAGACCAGAATAGGGGCGAGAGCGTGGGGGAAACCAATACCGTGTCGTCGCAAAACGTAAGGACGGCAAGCTCGAGTTCTTCTAACCAAAGAATGAGAATGCCAAGATTTAGATAAGCAAATATCAAATGGCGCCGTGCAAGGTCAAGTGCTTTGCACGGTATTTTTTTGCCAGAGGCAAGGAGAATTTGCAAACTCAATTGATAGTCAATCAATAAATATTAGCACAGGAGAATTACTTGCTATGCGAACGATAAGTCATTGTCGCAAAATATTTGCAAAAAAGCCGTGGCAACTATTTTGTTTGACAATTTGTTATGCTATAATATCGGTATGGAAAATAAATACCACGACAACTTGCCAAGCCGATTTTTGGCTAATATGAAATTGCTGCTAGGCGAGCAATATCTTTCGTTCGAAAAAAGTTTTGACGATGAGCCTAGTCAATCCTTGAGAGTCAACACCCTCAAGCTTTCGCCTAAAAGAGCGGTGGAGCTATTAGACGGAAATTTGCAAACGATAGATTGGTGCGACAGCGGATATTATTATAACGGTCAGATAAGACCAGGAAAACACCCATATCACGAGGCGGGATTGTATTATATACAAGAGGCGAGCGCAATGAGTGTGGTCGAAGCACTCGGCGTGCAAGAGGGCGACGTTGTGCTCGACCTATGTTCCGCACCCGGGGGCAAGGCTACGCATATTGCGTGTAAGCTGGGTGATGCGGGGCTATTGGTTGCCAACGAAATAGTGCCGTCAAGAGCCAAAATTCTCTCGCAAAATATTGAGAGAATGGGCATAGCGAGAACAATCGTCACCAACAATTCTCCAGACGAGTTGCAAGATAGGTGGCAAGAATTTTTTGATAAGATAGTAGTTGACGCTCCTTGCTCGGGCGAAGGTATGTTTAGGAAAAACCCTCAATCCATCACAGAATGGAACGAACAGAGCCCTATTATATGCGCGCAAAGACAAGCCCTCATTCTTGATAGCGCCTACAAGATGCTCAAAAAGGGTGGCAAGATGATATATTCCACTTGCACCTTCGAAGTGGAAGAAAACGAAAGGGCTATAGAGAGATTTTTGGATAGGCACGGCGATATGTCTATCGTAGAGCCTTGCGTGAGATTTGACGATTGCACGGTCTGCAATACCGAAAAAGGACTGAGTAGCATAGCTATGGCTCAAAGAATTTTTCCTCACAGATATAGGGGTGAGGGGCACTTCTTCTGCGTAATGCAAAAAGAGGGTGAGGGCGAAAACGCAGTGAGTGAAAAGCCCTTTAAAGTGCCCGCTGCTATGATTAAGATTTTCGACAAGTGGCAAAGGGAAAATCTCAACGTAACGCTCTCGCCTAACGTGGTTTTTGGAGATAATCTATACTATCTTCCACACCCTGCGCCTAATCTAAAGGGCGTGAGGATATTGAGATGCGGACTGCATCTTGGAGAAGTCAAAAAGGATAGATTCGAGCCGTCACATTCTCTCGCTATGCACTTGCGAGCAAACGATGCCAAGAGAGTATTAGATACTACTGCGAATGACGGCAAGGCGGAAGAGTACTATGTAGGACAGACTCTCCAATGCGACTTTAGAGGGTGGGGATTAGTGTGTGTGGACGGCTATCCTTGCGGTTGGTGTAAGGGTGACGGATTGCAAGCCAAAAATCATTATCCAAAGGGTCTGAGAAAGGACTTAAAATGCTAAAAAGTCGATACGTATGGGCAAAAATGAGGAATTGATATGAAAAAAACAAAGATAGTCGTTTTGGACGGCAACGCCGTCAACCCCGGTGACTTGAGCTGGGAAGAATTGGAAGAATTGGGAGAAGTGACCGTCTATCCCCGCAGTAGTAGAAGTGAGGCGTTGGAAAGGGCAAAAGATGCCGATATTATTCTCAATAACAAGGTGAGACTTGACCGAAGTTTGTTGGAGAAATTAGATAATCTAAAGTATATCGGTCTGTTGTCTACGGGGTACGACGTGGTTGACGTGGAGTATGCCAAAAGTCGCAATATCCTCGTATGCAACGTGCCCGCCTATTCGTCGGCTTCGGTGGCGCAGTTGACGATTGCTCTGTTGTTGGAAGCGTGTATGGGCGTGGGTAAACACGATAGGTCGGTCAAAGACGGCGATTGGGCGGTTTGTCCCGACTTTTGCTATACGGTGCAGAGCATAGAGGAACTCGACGGCAAGAGTATCGGCTTGGTGGGCTACGGCTCTATTGCCACTTGCGTTGCCAAGATAGCGAGAGCACTCGGTATGAAGGTCTACGGCTACAATCGCAAAGGTAAGGTGGACGACAACGCCGAGTATAGGGATCTCGATTGGATAATAGGCAACTGTGACGTGATAAGTCTGCATTGTCCGCTAAACGCCGATAACGCAAAGATGATAAACGAGTATACTTTGTCTAAGATGAAAAAGGGCGCAATCGTAATCAATACCGCGAGGGGCGGCTTGGTGGACGAGGACGCCGTTGCGGACTCGCTCGATAGCGGAAAGTTGACGGGTTATTGCGCCGACGTTTCTGCAAGCGAGCCACCGTCAAAAGATAATAGATTGCTAAATCACGCTAAGGCAATAATAACTCCACACATAGCTTGGGCAAGCGTGAGCGCAAGGAAGAGATGCTTAAGTATTGCTTGCGACAACGTTAGGAAATTTTTGGAAGGCAAAGTCGTCAACTGCGTGTATTGACCACACGTTTAGCGAAGAATAGGCAAGTTTTGGTAAAAGAAAAATCAAACTCGTACAAAGCGCAAAGAATTACGCGCAAAAACTTGACGTAGCCAAGACACGTTGACCTTGACACGCGTACAAATAATATATATAATAGACCTATGATAAAAGTTGGGACAAAAATCTTGATAACGATATTGTTGACGGCAGTTGCACTGGTAGGCGCCGCCGTTCTTTGTTTGGGCAATGGGGCAACGGACGATGGACAAAACGCAACCGAAATGCAATCCGACGTCCAAGTCGTCAATACTGCGACGCCAACCACCGAGTTGAAACCGATTTTTATGGCTCAAGAAGTAAGTACATTGGGTAATACTATGATAGAGCACATAATAGACGACAACAATAGCGTAGTTTATAGAGGGGTGGGGAGAGACCAGTGGTACGTGTATGCCGTAAAGTGGGATGATCCCCATTCTGACGTTATAGTGCCGTACACACTTACATTTGAGGATAGTAACGGCGATGATATGGGATTCAAAATGGTGTTTGACCGCATCGAACTTAAGGGGCACAGCACTTTAGCTAATGCAACGCCCCCTTGCAAGGCAGGTACATATACCGTCAAAATTACAATAACGAGTGAGGAGTATTACGTAGCCGAAGAAAATTCTAGTCAAGAATTTAAGATAGACAAATTGCCTATCGCCTTTTCTAGTGATAGCTTGCCAGATATGGTATATAGTGGTTCGGTTTATAGGCATGTGCCTAAAATAAAGGATGCCTCCAGCGCTCCGGATGACATTGAGTCAATGTTTAGTTTTAAGTTCTATCGGATATTGATTAACGGCAGTGAAATAGGATTGGGTGAAGACGTAAGACCTATCGACGCGGGAAGGTATAGGGTCGAGATTAGTTTTGACAATGACAACTATATCAATGACGTAGAAAGATATGACGGAGAATTTACGATAACCTCCGCACCGCTTGACGTAGACTACGTTTTGGATGACGAGATTATTTACGACGGAACCGATAGAACGCCTGAGGCAAAAATAAAATCCGAGTGGAAGTATAATACCGCTACTAATGCATACGACAGCGCAAATACGACTTTAATTATCAAAAAAGAAGGACTTCAAGTCAAAGATATGACAACCGTCGGAGAATACCAACTGTCTATGACTTGCGATAATCCTAATTATTACATCGTCAATACCAAGACAGTGACCATACTTAAAAAGAGAGTGGACGTAAATTGGACGGTGGACAATCAAGTCGTATACGACGGCAACGTCCATGGCGCCGAGGCAGTGATGACGGGCGTGGTGAGTGGCGACGACGTGAGCGTCACCGTAAAGTACAACGGCAAGACCGACTTGCCACTCAATGCGGGCAAATATTTGCTAACTTGCATATTCGAGGGCGATGACGTGGAAAATTACGACTTCGTGGTGGACGATACCAAGGCGTATATTGATATCGACAAGGCGGTGTATGCGATAGACGACTTCGACGTTCGTTTATACGACAAAAAGATTATCGTCATAGAGACCGACTTTGGCGATATACAAGTTGCCTTTAGTATAGACGGAGAGACTTGGCAGCAAAGCAACGAGCTGGAAGGTAGACCTATGCAAGACTATGAAGTTAGGGTCAAGCTTGCCGAAAGTGCCAACTACAAAGAAAAGATTTTGACAAAGACGGTGCGCACCGGCTTCGATGCGGAAGTTTTTGACCAAATGATGAAGGACGTCGACCTTGAAGGATTTTCCTTGAAGGACGTGGTAAAGTATAGAGAATTGGAGAGATGTTTGACGTATTTAGCCGAGGGAGATATTGAGGAAAACGTAGACGTGCAGTATCTCAACCAAGTGAGAGAAGCCTTTGTCGAGTACAAAGATTTGGCGCAAGAAGTCACCGAGCAAGCATTGTCTTTGTCGGGAGCGATAATAGTCAAATACGCCGTAGGAGCGATAGGCGCACTCGGTTTGCTGGGACTTGCGATAGTGAGGAGGAAGAAAAATGAAATTTAACGGTAGATTGTTATTATTTTTCGTACTCGTAATTGCGATATTGGTTGCGTCTTCGGCGTTGATCTTTGAAGTGACTAAGGACTCAAGGACGACGCAGAGCGCGTTCGATAACCTCGATAAAGACTCTTTTGCAAGGATAGATACCGTGGTTATGCAAGACGAGCAAATCGTGTATAGCGAGATTGACGGAGTGATTAGCAATCCTCTTGACCTGGACGTGACTGCCAATAACGACGTATTTGCACTCAATTGGAAGACGAGCAATCTTGACGGAGAGTACGTCAAGACGAGCAACGGATATTGCTTTGAGGGTGTGATTAGAGATTCTTACTTGGCGCTGGGCAAAGAGGGACTCGACGTAAAAGTCGTCGTTGACGTCAATGCGGAAGAGAATACAGTGGAAAAAATACAGCTCTCCTACATCAACAACGGCTTTTTGGTAATTATTACGGCATTGAGAAACAATATTCAGCTTGAGGCAAAAGAAGTATGATTTCGCAAAAAATGAAGAAGATGATTGCGACGAGTTCGGCAATCAGAGAGATGTTTGAAGAGGGCAAAAGACTTGCCGAAAAATACGGCAAAGAAAACGTGTTCGACTTTTCGCTAGGCAATCCCAGCGTAAAACCACCTCAAAGCGTCAATAAAAGCATAAAGGATATCGTCGACGAGGTGAGCGAGACAGAGTTGCACGGCTATATGAACAATAGCGGATTTTCTTCTACGAGGGCTGCCGTTGCAGGTTACTTTAATAAGCGCTACGGCACGACTTACGATGAAAAAAACGTAGTTATGACCGTGGGAGCTGCAGGCGGGCTAAACGTGGCTCTAAAGAGTTTGCTCAACGAGGGCGACGAGGTTGTGGTATTTTGTCCGTACTTTGGTGAGTACCGCAATTATATCGACAACTACGGTGGAAAAATAATCGAAGTTCCGGCAAATCCACCTACCTTTTTGCCCGATCTCGACGTGACGGAAAAGTTGCTCACGAGCAAGACTAAGGCGGTAATAATCAATTCTCCCAACAACCCTACGGGCGTGGTGTACGACAAAGATTTTTTGACGGCACTTGCCTCGAGACTCGATAGAGCGCAAAAAAAGTGGGGCAATCCTATCTATCTCATAAGCGACGAACCGTATAGGGAGATTGTCTACGATGGCGCTAAGGTTGAGTTTTTGCCGTCTTTGTACGCCAATACTATCGTGGGGTACTCGTATAGCAAGTCGCTCTCTCTACCGGGGGAGAGAATAGGATATCTACTTATTCCCGACGCTTGCGCCGACTTTGAAGACCTCGTTGCTTCTTGCAACGTGGCGACTCGCATACTCGGTTTCGTCAACGCGCCGTCCTTGCAACAAAAGCTTGTGGAAAGATGCGTGGAAGAGAGTTGCGATATCAAGCCTTACGTCGACAACAAAGATTTGTTGACAGAGGGACTAAGGAAGTTGGGCTTCGAGTACGTCAATCCGCAAGGTGCGTTTTATCTATTCGTCAAGTCGCCTATCGAGGACGATAAGGAGTTTTGTCGTATAGCCAAAGAATATAATCTATTGCTGGTGCCGGGCAGTAGTTTTGGGTGCAAAGGCTACGTAAGACTTGCTTATTGCGTGCCCAAAGATACCGTAGTTAGGTCTATGACGCAATTTGAAAAACTTGCAAAGAGAATACAACTGATATAGCGCGGCGGAACCTTGATAGGTTCCGTTTGTGCCTAAAAAGCCGATACGTGTCGGCAAAAATCTAAAAAAGGAAGAATAATGATAATAAGAAAAGAGCGAAAAGAAGATTATAAAGAGACCGAAAACCTCGTAAGAGAGGCTTTTTGGAACGTGTATAGACCGGGGTGTTTCGAACACTTAGTTATCAACAAGATGAGGAACGACGACTGCTTTATCCCAGAGCTTGACTACGTTATAGAAGAGGAAGGCGAAATAGTAGCGCAGATAGTTTGGGCAAAGGCCACCGTCAAAGAGGGAGATAAGTGCCATACCGTGGCAATATTCGGGCCACTATCGGTCTTGCCGACTTATCAAGGGCGAGGCTATGCAAGAAAGCTTATAGAGTCGACTTGCGATATGGCTAAGCAAATGGGATACGCCATGGCGCTCATCACAGGCAATCCCGATTTGTATCACCGTTTCGGCTTCGATAGCGCAGACAAGTACGGTATTACATACGAAGGAGTACCCGAGGATATGGAAATGCCGTTTTTTATGTGCAAAGTCTTGGACGAGCAAAAGGCGCAAACCATAAAGGGCGTATACAGCGACCCTGCCGTGTATATGGTCGAAGAGAGCGAAGTGGACGAGTTTGATAAAGAATTTGAGCCTAAGGTGAAAGAAAAGAGAAAAGGTCAGCTAGTGTAAGTTGGCAAAAAAGTCGAGAAACGCTTTCAACGATAATGCTGTTATCTTAGCGTAAGGAGTGATAAATGCAACAACACGTCCCTACTGTGTCGGGCTACAAGTGGGACGATAGTAATCCAACCATTCAGTTGGAGCCGATAGGCAAGCGAGGATATATAGAACTACACCCCGTCAAAGAAATCAAATAACAACTTATGCGACCCTGCCAAAGTGTTAGTTCACTTTTGATATGCCGTTAGAGTAAGGCTTGGAGGGTATATGTGGATGGCTAAGAAGAGTTATATCAAAAACGACTGTTGCAATTGAGTGCAATTGAGAATATAAATTAAAATTTTATAAATACGACATTACAAAAAGGCGCGTCCAAAAGCCAATAATAACCGAATAAATTACACGGTTGACAACGGCTTGGTAATGAGGATAAAATAGAATTGTAAATGCAATAATAAATACAAAGATTAAGTGAAAAAATATGAAAAGACTGGTTGTGTTTGATTTGGACGGCACGCTTGCCGAAATCGGCAAAGCCGTAAAGGCGGAAAACGTAGACAAACTCAAAGAGATAGAAAGGTATGCCGACGTTGCTATTTGTTCGGGCAAACCCATATATTATTTATGCGGATTGACTAGGCAGTTGGAGCTCAAAAACCCGATACATATCGGCGAAAACGGCGCTGTGATATGTTTTGGATACGATCTACCGCCAATCAGATACGAGAGAGTAAAGGTTGACAAAGGGACCAAAAACACTCTCGATAGGTTGAGAGAGGAGATAGAAGAAAAGTTGGGCGACGGGGTGTGGTTTCAGCCCAACGAGGTGGCATTGACGCCTTTTCCTAGAGGGGAAAGAGAGTGGGAGGTTTTGGACGAGATAGTGCAAGATTATAGCGAAGCTTTGCACGGCGTCAACGTGTATAGACAATGCGATTGCTACGACTTTAGTCCCTGTGATATTGATAAAGCCGTGGGCGTCAAGAAGGTGATGACTTATCTCGGCGTGAGCAAAGAGGGCTTGTTCGTAGTAGGCGACGGCAACAACGATCATAGTATGTTAAGTCTAGCCGACAACTCTTACGGAATTGATATGCAAGATAAGAGCGTGGCTAAGATAAATTGCAATAGCGTGGACGAGGCGCTCGACGCAATACTAGCAAGTCTAAAATACGATAAATAGGTCGTTGTAAAATTTTGGGGACTAATCAAGTAGTCTTCTTTTTTATAAGTAGGCATTGCAAAACGAAAAGAATTGTTGTACAATATAATATAATAGTTTGCGTATATTATGCGTGTCTAATAGTAGATTTTCTTAGAGGTATCGATGAAAAGGACTGCTACGGCAATAGGTTTGATAATTCTTTTGCTCAGCGTATGGTGCGTGCTGGCTATAGGCGTCACCATAGATTTTAGCGGTCAGCTTTTAGTACAAGATATCTCAGACGATACGCACGTTGCCAACACGAGTGTAGAAACGCAGGTAGAAACGCAAGCGTCAACACCGCCGACAAGTTACAACGATGATTATCGCAATCTTCAATATATTACTTCCGTCAAAAATCAAAATCCACTAGGTATGTGTTGGGCCTTTGCCGCTTGCGCTGCGGCAGAGAGTGACGCAATCAAAAATCACGGTGCCGCCGCCAACTTAGATTTGTCGGAATGGCACTTGGGTTATTTTGCCTACGACGCCGTTCGTGACGGAACGGGCGACAGCGTGGAATATGCGTATACGGAGGAACCTTATTACGATGTCGGAGGTTCGAGCGTTATGGCGGCACATACTCTTGCCGCAGGCATCGGCTTTGCCAGCGAATCGATTGCCGATTACGACGATTTGGTGTACGCCGCGAAAAATAGTGGTGACACTAAGCTTGACCCGAGTATTAGATACCAATGTAAGTATTACATAGACAACGTATATTATTACGATTTGCCAACACAAGCCGACGACGTCAAAAACGCAATATTGACTTATGGCGCGGTGGCAACGTCTTATTATTCTTCTACTAGTAGTTACTATTTCAATTCCGCTAATTCTGCCTTTTTTTGTAACAATAATTATAGTGAAAACCACGCCGTAACTATCGTGGGTTGGGACGATGACTATCCTAAGACCAACTTTTCGACCACGCCTTCGGGCAACGGCGCTTGGCTAATCAAAAACAGTTGGGGTACAGGTTGGGGGCTTGGCGGATACTTTTGGATTTCTTACGAAGATAAAACAATGACTTCCGCTACGGCGTACGACGTGGTTGACACCACCGAATACGACAACAGGTATCAACACGACGGTGGTATTATTCCGGCGTATGTTCCTAGTAGTGGCAATACTTACTACGGCAACGTCTTCCAAAGTGTCGGGGACGAAACTTTAACGGCGGTGAGTATCGAGACTTGTCAAACTAACAACACGACAAGAGAAGATTGCTCGGGTAAACCATATACTTTGGAGATATATAAGGGTACCGACAATTCTTCGGGACTAATCAAGGGAAACTTGGCACATACTCAATCGGGCAACTTTGGACAAGTGGGAATGAGTACGATAAAGTTGACGAAAGAAGTGCAACTTAAAACGGACGAAAAATTCTTCGTATGCTTTCGCACTACTGCAAATGTCGGTATTGATCGTGGCGGTGCTTTGCAGGCATATTCGGGAAGCAACAAGATTACCTTAGTCAACAGCAACGTCACAGTCAACGCGGGAGAATCCTATATTTCCGGCGGTGGTACTACGTGGTACGATTGTCAAAACTACTTTAATAGCGGGACGTTACCCGTCAACTTAAGAATAAAGGCTTATTCCGTCGATGCCAACGTGGGTACGCCGAACGTTGTTACCGCACCTACGCTGTCCACTATCAATTACGGTCAAAAGATAAGCGAAGCGACGATAAACGGTGGTGAGGTCAAGGATAGCGTGAGTGAAAAAATCATTAAGGGAGAGTGGAGCTTTGAAAATTCCGACGCAATTTACGTAAACGGCGACAAGGTCAATCTTGTCTTTAAGCCCTACAAATCTGCATATTCTCCAATCAACGTGGAAGTCAGCGCAGTAGTAGAGACTTCTTGTCCTAAGATTACCATTGAAGCGCCTTACTCGTTGGTTTATGCGGGGCAAGAGGTAGAAATAGTCGCTAGAGTCACCAACCTCTACGACGAGAAATTGGCTTACGACGGTGTGATAAAGTATAGCTACAGGGTGGGACTGCTGGGCGATTGGGTGAGTCTGAGTGGCAATACGTTTACCGTTCCAGACTCGGCGGTTTACGGCTCTCATATATACGTCAAAGTTGAGACGGAGAGCGTCGAAGGAAAATACGCTTCTACTGAAAAGCTGACCAGCTTGACGGTCAGAGTAGCTTGTCAAGTGCAAAGCTCTCCAACGGCAAGTGCGTTGAAATACGGACAAAAGTGGAAAGATACGACGCTTTCGGGAGGTGTGGTCGTAGACAAGTATAGCGGTGCGCCGTTGAGCGGTACGTGGAGCGTGGGTGTAGACGGCTACGCTACGTCGACGGAAAATCATAGGGTAAGATTCGTGCCCGATAATACCAATTACTCTGCGATAGAAGACGTAATAACTATCAAAGTTGTGGCTACGGAAATAAATATTGCTATTACTAAAAACGAAGAAGAGTGGGAAGTCGGTAAAGTCGCTTCGTTAAGCGTAAAACTTACTAACCCTAATTATGACCTCTTTAGCGTAGAAACTTCGACGGCGATATATTATAGCGTGGACGGTGGCGACTACGTGCGTATTGACGGCACAAGCTTTGTCGTACCTCAAAACGCCAACGGTAAAAAGATTAAGATAAAAGTCGTAGCCAAGGCGGTGCCGAATAAGTACGTGGAATCTACAAAGGAAGCAGAGTTTCAAGTTGAGACAAGCGTGCCAACTACACCTACTACGCCCGAAGAACCTGTCGCCCCTGAAGATCCGACTAAGCCCGACCAACCGAGCGATACTGAAGATCCGACTAAGCCCGACCAACCGAGCGATACTGATGAGCCGACTGAGCCCGACCAACCGAGCGATCCTGATGAGTCGACCGAACCCGCACAACCTATTACACCTCAAGACCCAACGACTCCCGACGAGCCGTCTCAAGACGAGCCTACGAAGCCAAAGGGCGATAAAGAGGGCGGTAGTTATAACGATGGTGGAGTTTTGGGTAGACTCGGTGATATGGTAGGCATCGAAGGTTTGGACAAGGCGATACCGTTTATCATTGTGACGATAATAGCTGTGGCAATCATCGTGTTTGCCGTCAAAAAGATAAAAAATAGGTAGAAAGATATTTTGACGTAGAATTATGACGGCGATATGCCGTCTTATTTTTGTCTCGCATTTGTCTTTGGATATAGAAGTGACGTTCATTTGCCGCATTTATAAATTGCATAAACTTTGTATATTATGCAACAATTGTATAATATGCAATATATTGGTATAAATATACAATTATACATAATAATATTCACAAATAATGTAATTTTATAAATAAAATCTGTTGACAATACTCTTTGATATGGATATAATTAAGACACAAAAAAGAATTAACTGAATAAATATTCATCAAAGGAAGTGTTTTATGGATAAAAGTAAAATTAAAAAAGTAGTTTTGGCATATAGCGGTGGACTTGATACGTCTATTATCATTCCTTGGCTAAAAGAAAACTATAATAACTGCGAAGTTATTGCCGTGTCGGGCAACGTGGGACAAGCCGACGAGTTGGAAGGATTGGAAGAAAAGGCGCTCAAGACGGGGGCGTCCAAGCTCTACGTGCTTGACTTGACTGACGAATACGTGGACGACTATATCATACCTACCATGCAGGCGGGTGCCGTGTATGAAGAGTATCTTTTGGGTACGAGCCACGCTCGTCCTTGCATTGCTAAGGGATTGGTGGAGGTTGCTCTCAAAGAGGGTGCCGACGCTATTTGCCACGGCTGTACCGGCAAGGGCAACGACCAAGTGCGTTTTGAGTTGACAATCAAGCACTTTGCGCCCGATATGCCTATCATAGCGCCTTGGCGTGAGTGGGATATCAAGTCGCGTGACGAAGAAATCGACTATGCCGAAGCTCACAATATACCTCTCAAAATCAATAGAGAGACCAACTATAGCAAGGACAAAAACTTGTGGCACCTATCTCACGAGGGGCTTGACCTCGAAGATACTGGCAACGAGCCTACGTATGAGAAGAAGGGCTTTTTGGAGATGGGCGTGTCGCCAATCGCCGCGCCCGACGTACCCGAATACGTGGAGATAGAGTTTGTCAAAGGCAAGCCTGTGGCTCTCAACGGCGAAAAGACGAGCGCAAAAAATATCATTCTCAAGCTCAACGAGATTGGAGGTAAAAACGGCATAGGTATAATTGATATAGTAGAGAATCGTCTGGTAGGTATGAAGTGCCGTGGCGTGTACGAGACCCCGGGCGGAACTATTCTTTATAAGGCGCACAGCGTGTTGGAGAGTATTTGTCTAGACAAAATGACCATGCACGAAAAGCAAAAGCTTTCCATAACCTTTGCCGAATTGGTGTACAACGGACAATGGTTTACACCGCTGAGAGAAGCGCTGAGTGCATTCGTTGACAAGACGCAAGAGACTGTGACGGGTAAGGTAAAACTAAAACTCTACAAGGGTAATATGATCAATGCCGGCGTGTGGAGCGACTATTCGTTGTACAGCGAGGAGATTGCAACCTTTGGCGAGAGCGACTACAACCAACAAGATAGCGCGGGATTTATCAACCTATACGGATTGCCTATCAAGGTCAAGGCAATGGTTGACGCAAAAAACAAAAAATAAAGCTTTAGAAGTCTTTCGACCTGCGAAAGACTTTTGGCAATAATAGGAGAGAGTATGGCAAAACTTTGGGCGGGCAGAACTAGCGGAATGACGGATAAGATAGCCGATGACTTCAATTCTTCGATAGCTTTTGACAGCAGAATGTACAAGCAAGATATTGCCGGCAGTATGGCGCACGCCGCAATGCTCGGCAAGCAAGGTATTATCACGCAAGCCGAAGCAGATATTTTGGTAGACGGCTTGGCGGGTATTGTCGAAGATATTGACAACGGTAAGCTTGATTTTGACCTATCTTGTGAGGACGTGCACATGTTCATAGAACAAGTCCTTACCCAAAGAGTAGGCGACGTGGGCAAAAAACTCCATACCGCGCGTAGCAGAAACGACCAAGTCGCGTTGGATATGAGAATGTACGTGAGAGAGTGCGTGGGAGAGCTGACGAGCAAAATCAAAAAGCTCATATCGGCACTTGTCGAACAAGCCGAAAAGAACCAAGATAGCATTATGCCGGGATATACACACTTGCAAAGGGCGCAACCAGTGACTATGGCGCATCACTTGCTAGCTTATTGCATGATGCTACTTAGAGATTTGGGAAGGTTTGACGACGGAGCAAAAAGGCTCAACGTCTCGCCTATAGGCAGTTGCGCTTTGGCGGGAACGACCTACGACACCGATAGAGCCTTTGAAGCTAAGAGACTTGGTTTCGATAGCGTGTGCAAAAACTCAATGGACGGCGTGTCCGATAGAGATTTTTGTCTAGAAATCGTCAGCGCTTGCGCCATCACTATGATGCATCTGTCGAGATTGTGCGAAGAGTTAGTGCTGTGGACTAGCCTTGAGTTTGGATTTGTCGAGCTAAGCGATGCCTATACGACGGGCTCGTCGATTATGCCGCAAAAGAAGAATAGCGATATGGCGGAATTGGTAAGAGGCAAGACGGGTAGAGTGTACGGCGATTTGATGGCGCTGTTGACTATGCTCAAAGGACTTCCGCTCGCTTACAACAAGGATATGCAAGAGGATAAGGAAAGCGTCTTCGACGCAATCGATACCCTTGCAAAGTGTCTAGACGTGACGGCTCCCATGATAGCCACTATGACCACCAAGCCCGACAAAATGAAAAAGGCGGCTGCGGGTGGATTTATCAATGCAACCGACCTAGCCGATTATATGACCAAAAAGGGAGTGCCGTTTAGAGAAGCCTACAAAATCTCCGGTCAAATCGTGGCTGAGTGCATAGGCAAGGGCAAGACTCTCGAGGAGTTGAGCCTTGACGAGTATAAGGCGCATAGCGACGTATTCGATAGCGATTTGTATCAAGCGATAGATCTAAAAAACTGCGTAGAAAAACGCACTTCCGAGGGTGGAACGAGCTTGACTTCGGTGCAAAAGCAACTTGCTTTCGTCAAAGGAACAATAGGATTATGAAAAAAGTTTTTATTGACGGTAGCGCAGGTACGACCGGGTTGAGAATAGTCGATAGATTATCTATGAGAGACGACGTTGAGTTGATTGTGCTTGATGAAGACAAGCGCAAAGACGCCCAAGAGAGAAAAAATGCGCTCAATAATTGTGACGTGGCAATTTTGTGCTTGCCCGATGCGGCGGCACAAGAAGCGGTAGGTATGATTGACAATCCCGACGTAGTGGTGATAGATACGTCTACCGCTCATAGAACTGCCGAAGGTTGGACGTACGGGTTTGCGGAATTGACGGGAATAGATGCCATCGCTAATAGCAAAAGAATAGCTAATCCAGGTTGTCACGCAAGTGGTTTTATCGCCTTGGTCAAACCGCTCGTCGACGCGGGAATCTTAGACAAGAGTATTGCTCTGACGTGTTGGTCTGTTACGGGTTATTCGGGCGGAGGCAAAAAGATGATTGAGCAGTATGAAAGCGGGGACGATAGTACGTTGATGAGTTCTCCTGCCCAATACGCTTTGAGTCAGTCGCACAAACATCTCAAAGAGATGAAAAGCGTGACACGTATCGAGTTTTCGCCGTCATTTTATCCTATCGTAGCTCCTTTTTATAGTGGTATGGAAGTGTGTGTGCCGCTATTTGCAAAAGATATAAAAGCAAGCGTCAACGAGATAAAACAAGTATATCGAAAGACGTATTCGCAAGGGCTGGTAAGCTTTTGCGACGATATGTCGGACGGAGGCTTTATATACGCCAACAAACTGTCGGGAGCGGATAACATGCTCGTGTCGGTTGCAGGCAACGAAGAGAGAGTTTCGCTGATTGCTCTATATGACAACCTTGGAAAGGGCGCGTCGGGTTCGGCGATAGAAAATCTTAACATAGTGTTGGGACAAGATATAACAAAAGGATTGATAATTAAGAGGTAAATATGAAAGTAGTACAAGGCGGTGTGTGTGCTGCGCAAGGCTTCAAGGCAAGCGGAGTACATTGCGGAATCAGAAAAAACAAAAGCAAAAAGGATTTGGCGCTCATCGTTAGCGACGTAGAATGCAACGTGGCGTGTGTTTATACCACCAATCTCGTCAAGGGCGCGCCTATTGTCGTTACAAAGAAGCACGTGGCGGACGGTGTGGCGCAAGCAATAATTTGCAATAGCGGTAACGCCAACACTTGTAATTCGGACGGCGAGTATATCGCAGATGAGATGAGTAAAGCTGTAGCCGAGACTTTGAGTATCAAAGAAAACGACGTTGTCGTTGCATCTACGGGAGTTATCGGTCAGCCACTCGACTTGACGCCTATCAAAAACGGCATGCCAAAATTGAAACAAGCTTTGTCTTATAACGGTAACAATGACGCTGCCGAAGCAATAATGACTACGGACACGGTGGACAAGCAAGTAGCTGTGGAATTTGAATTGAATGGCAAAAGCTGTCGCATCGGCGGTATGGCTAAAGGTAGCGGTATGATACACCCTAATATGGCGACTATGTTGGTGTTTATAACTACCGACGTTGCAATAAGTAGCAAAATGTTGCAAAAAGCGTTGAGTGGCGATATTGTCAATACTTTCAATATGGTGAGCGTAGACGGTGATACCTCTACCAACGATATGGTGACGGTGCTTGCCAACGGGCTTGCGGGTAACGAACCGATTGAGCAAGAAGACGGCAATTTTGAAGTATTTGTCAAGGCTCTCAACAGTGTAACCGTTGCGCTGTGTCGTATGATAGCCGGCGACGGCGAAGGTGCAACGAAACTACTTGAATGCGTTGTATGTGGTGCAAAGGACGAGCAAACGGCAAAAACGGTGGCGAAGAGCGTCATTACCTCATCTCTACTCAAAGCGGCTATGTTTGGTGCGGACGCCAATTGGGGCAGAGTGTTGTGCGCTATAGGTTATAGCGGAGCGGACGTGGACGTCAACAAGATTGACGTAGCGTTTGAGAGTTGCGCCGGAAGCGTTGAGGTTTGTAAGGACGGAGCGGGTATAGAATTTTCGGAAGAAATAGCCAAGCAAGTCTTGAGCGAAAAAGAAGTATTGATAAAGGTTGAGTTAAATCAAGGTGTATACGGCGCAACGGCTTGGGGATGCGACTTGACCTATGATTACGTAAAAATCAACGGAGATTATCGTACTTGAGGTGAATATGGATAACTTTTCTAATGTACAAAGGGCAAGAGTATTGACGCAAGCTTTGCCTTATATCAAAAAATATAACGGAAAAATAATAGTAGTCAAATATGGCGGCAACGCCATGACTTCCGACGTGCTAAAGCAACAGGTAATGGAAGATATAGTGTTGTTGTGGTTGGTAGGAGTCAAGGTAGTGTTGGTGCACGGGGGCGGACCGGAGATAAGCGAGACCATGCAAAAACTTGGCAAAAAAGCCGAATTCGTAGATGGATTGAGAGTCACCGATAAGGAGACTGTGGATATCGTGCAGATGGTCTTGGCAGGCAAAATCAATAAGACTTTGGTCAACCTGATAGAGATGAAGGGTGGCAAAGCTATGGGCATAAGCGGAATGGACGGCAGACTTATCGAAGCCAAACAAAAGGATGAAAAGTTGGGCTACGTGGGCAGAGTTGCCAACGTCAATATTGCCCCCGTACTCGACTTGCTCGAAAAAGGCTATATACCCGTGATTTCTACTTTGGGTTGCGACAAGGACGGCAACACGTATAATATCAACGGAGATACCGCGGCAGCGTATATCGCAGGAGCTTTGGGCGCCGAAAGATTGGTTATGATGACAGACGTTGCGGGAATATTGAGAGATAAGGACGACGTGTCGACGTTGATTTCTTCTATAACTATTGCGGAAGCAAAACGGCTATTCATAGAAGGCGTCATAACGGGTGGAATGATACCTAAGGTTGATTGTTGCATCGAAGCAATCAATAGAGGAGTGCACAAGGTCATTATTATGGACGGAAGAGTAGAACACGCCATTCTCATGGAGATGCTTACCAACGAGGGCGCGGGGACGATGGTGATGGGAGATAACCAATGAATACGAAACAAATTGACAAAGAGTTCGTTGCCAATACCTACAACCGTTTTGGCATAGAGATATGCAGAGGAAAGGGAAGCGAAGTATGGGACGAGACGGGTAAGAGATATATCGATTTGGGTAGTGGCATAGGTGTAACCGCATTTGGATATTGCGACGACGAGTGGATAAAAGCGGTGACGGAACAACTTGCTCGTTTTCAACATACCTCCAACCTTTATTATACCAAACCTTGCGCAGATTTGGCACGACTTTTATGCCAAAAAACCGATATGAAAAAGGTGTTCTTTAGCAATTCGGGAGCAGAAGCCAACGAGTGCGCAATCAAGGTTGCAAGAAAGTATAGCCAAAACAAAAAGGGCGACGATTACTGCAATATCGTTACCCTCAACAACTCTTTTCACGGTAGGACTTTGACGACTCTCGCGGCAACGGGACAAGAGCATTATCATCAATTGTTTAAGCCGCTAACAGGAGGTTTTTTGCATACCGACGCGGGCGACTTGGATGCGTTGAACAAATGCGTAAAAGATAACAAAGTCGCAGGCATTTTGATAGAGATAGTACAAGGCGAAGGAGGCGTGAACCGCCTAGAAAAAGACTACGTGCTAGGTGTGGAAAAGATTGCTAAAGACAACGATATAGTCTTGATGGTTGACGAGGTGCAGACGGGCAATGGTAGAAGCGGACGACTCTACGCATATATGGAATACGGTATCGAGCCCGACGTTGTTTCGACAGCCAAAGGTCTTGGCGGAGGACTGCCTATAGGTGCGACTATGCTGGGCGACAAAGTGGCGGACGTGCTTGGCCACGGCGAGCACGGCTCAACCTTTGGTGGCAACCCTATAGCTTGCGCGGGTGCATTGTCGATTTTGAAAAGAATAGACGACGACCTATTGCGGCAAGTAAGGCAAAAAAGTCGATACGTGTGGGAAAAATTGCAAAATGCCAAAGGAGTCGAGAGTGTGAGCGGTATGGGCTTGATGATAGGAATTAAGATTGACAAACCGGCTCGTGAAGTGGTGGAAAAATGCTTGGAAAGAGGGGTGCTTTGTCTAACCGCAAAAGATAAGGTACGACTGTTGCCTGCACTCGATATCGAGCAAGAATTGCTTGACGAAGCGCTGAATATTTTATTGGAAATAGTGGGGGAATAATATGAACTTGAAAGGGAAAAACTTTTTGAAGTTGTTGGACTTTACTGCTCAAGAGATCGAAGGGCTGATTGATTTGGCAAGCAAACTCAAAACTATGAAAAAGCAAGGCGTACCTCATAGATATTGTGGAGGTAAGAGTGTTGCGTTGATATTTGAAAAAACGAGTACGAGGACGAGATGCGCATTTGAGGTGGCGGCTGCCGACTTGGGTATGCACCCCGTCTATCTTGACCCGCAAGGCTCGCAAATAGGCAAAAAGGAAAGTATAGCGGATACGGCTCGAGTGCTTGGTAGAATGTTCGACGGCATAGAGTATCGCGGCTATGGACAAAGTATAGTCGAAGAAATTGCCGAATATGCGGGAGTGCCCGTGTGGAACGGACTTACCAATGAGTTTCACCCTACGCAAATTCTTGCCGACTTCCTTACAATCAATGAGCATTGCGGACAGCTGAAAGGTAAAAAGTTGGTATATATGGGCGATAGCCGTTATAATATGGGCAACTCGCTGATGGTGGGTTGCGCAAAAATGGGAATGCATTTCGTCGCGTGTGCACCTAAGCAATATTTCCCCAATGCCGACTTGGTAGAGCAATGCCGTCGAATTGCAAATACAAGCGGAGCAATCATAGAGTTGGAGAGCGACGTGACCAAGGCAACGGCGAACGCCGACGTGATATATACCGACGTGTGGGTGTCTATGGGCGAGCCCGACGAGGTTTGGGCAAAGCGTATAGCCGACTTAAGTCCATATAGAGTAACTATGGACGTAATGAACAACGCGGGCGATAAGTGTAAATTTATGCATTGTTTGCCTGCGTTCCACGACATCAATACCAAGATAGGCAAAGAGATATTTGACAAATTCGGCATAGACTGTATGGAAGTCACAGACGAGGTCTTTGAGTCGGATAGGTCGATTGTATTCGACGAGGCGGAAAATCGAATGCATACTATCAAAGCCGTTATGCTGGCAACTTTGACGGACTGCGATTTGTATAATAATTAAAACGGGCATACGCCCGTTTTTTTGTTTAGTTTTTGTTAGAAAGTCAATTTCTCGATACGTATCGAGTTTTTCGCTTTTTAGTGTTGCTATTATATTTGAGATTGGCGATATTATTTATTTTAAATACAATATTTTTTTGATAAGAATGTGGGCGATGACCGATTTTTATATTTTGCTTGACAACGCAATAAAAGTGTATTATAATTTAGTAAATTAAAGTATTAAAGTGTTGGAGAGGTAAATTATGAGCAGTTGGCATACGCAAGAAGTGGATGAACTTTTTAAGGCTATAACAAAATTGGAGAGCGTGGATGAGTGTTACAAGTTTTTTGAGGACGCTTGCACTATCAACGAAATTTTGGGCATGGCACAAAGACTAAAGGCCGCTAAGATGCTCATCGGAGGTGCCAATTACAACGACATCAGCGCTACCACCGGTATGAGTTCGGCTACTATCAGCAGAGTAAACAAATGCATCGAGTACGGCAACGGCGGATATAAGATTGTGCTGGATAGGCTGCAAGAGGAATAAAGCGCTACGTTTTTGTTAACAACAATCACAAAGTATGATATTATTCGGTCAAGGTAGGCACTCCCATTTGTATAATGGCAAATGGTGTTATCGGGGACGTCAGTCGACCGGTAGTGCACTCGAGAAGAAGTTTTTACTTCTTCTTTTTTTGGATGCGTATAATACTTAGTTAGTATTTTAAGTCGTTATTTCAACTTGTTGTTATATAATCCTTGACAGATTATACTATATCACATTAGTAGAGGACTTCTTGATAGAAGACAACGGGTGGATTTGTTCTTAGCCCGCGTGGCTCTACCATTATAGACGAGTAGATTTACGGGCGGGGTACGCTTTGACGTACTACTCACCGAACTCGTCTATTTTTTTGCTTGCAAAATCATTTTTGTCGTGGTATAATAATCTAGATAGTAATGGGCAAGGAGAGGATTGCTCTCCTCACTCCAAGAAGTATTACTACTTCTCTTTATGCCTTATGACAGCGGTGAGTAAATTTAGTATGGCTGTCATAAGGTTTATTACTATTAAGACGATTTTTTAAGAATGAACTAGTTTTTATTTGACAGGTTAATTATAATGTGGTATAGTCCTCGATGACTCTAGGACATACGGATGAAACACAGCGAAATGCTAGAGAGACCACCACGCTCAGCGTGGAATGCAGGCTAGCTGAAATGCTAGCACCGGGTCGTGAGGAACGACATTGCCCCAAGGGTTATCTTGGGGATTTTTATTTTTTAACGCTCTCGTTCGAATCCCCGTTATGATACGAGAAACAAAAAATACACCCTAAGTTAGGTGTATTTTTGTTTGGTGACTCCACGGGGTAGGGAGAAACCTCGGAAAACACGGCAAATACTAAGTATAAACACGAAAAAATACAC
>CALGRX010000006.1 GCA_937880755.1 uncultured Clostridia bacterium | reverse complement strand
GGGAGAAACCTCGGAAAACACGGCAAATACTAAGTATAAACACGAAAAAATACACAAAAGAGCGTACTGAATCTACTTTTTTTGCCGGGTGTGAAATAAGTGTGACCATTGTCGAGTGATGGTCACACAGGGCGATTTTTAATCGGATATGGCATATAAAAAAGCTTTGTAAAGTGGCTTTCGCGGCATAAAAATTTATTCCACGGTCCACTTGACAAAGCTTTTTTGATATGCAGCGCTCTGCTCAAGACCAAAATAAGGCATATAATGCTTATTTCGGTCAATTCATTATATGACAAATAGACCTACCGTGCGGTAAGCCGACATAATGACGTTGAATGAAGCTTTAATCAGATGGTGGGGCTATTCCTGATTGCGGAATAAACCGATAGACGTCCATAGTAGACGTAGATTTGTAATGCTCAAGCTCGAAACCGGAGAGATTGAACAAAGAAGCTTGTCCATCATCGGGAACGTCGTAAGGGCATAGAAGTTTAAAAATATCGTCGGAATTGAGGTACGTAGTGTACTTATTTTTGTAAAGTAGATTGTACGTACGATAGTAGCACTTCTGATTGTAACCAACGATCATGTCTTTGGACATGTACTTAGACAGATAATTGGTAACACGTATTGGATTGTAGCTTTTGCCGTCGGCTTGAAAGTCAATACAAGACATGAAACCTAATTTATATAGATCCATATCATATACTTTGTCACCAAATTTAGTAATAACGTGTTGACCTACACGTTCTTTACGGCGATTTTTGTCGCAATCCGAGTAAAGTTGTGGAGTCATATGCGATGATAAATCGACGTTGCCGATGAGAACGTGGAAATGCAAATAGCCGGACGAAGGATGACGTTCAGGTACGCTTAAGATTTTAATCGAAGGATATGTACGTCGCATGTCCTTCTCAAATTTAGACCAAGCCTTCTTGACCGCATCGTCATTAGTACGGTCCACCTTCGTTATATCAAAAGTAAACGTACAAAAATAGCGCCAACGATTAGATAGAGCGTAAGCATACAAATTATCAACAGCACGTTTACGTGAAGCTTTAAGAGTTTTATAAAGACGTTGAATCGAGAAAGTCTTTTTAGCTGGAACAAGAACTCCGTCCTTGAGCTCCATAGAACGTCGACGATCGGCTTCCGAAGACTTATACTCAATGCCTTTTCGCCTGCATTGGAAGTCTTGTTTATAAAGACAAAGCTCCGAAAAAGTCGGATAAAAATTAAATACGGTATTTGCGACCTGATATCCTTGCTTGACGGCAGCAAAATTGTCACCTTGGTAACGACGTTCTTTACCTTCGAGTACAGATTGTAATTGTTCAAACATAACTCACCTACATTATGAATTACGATAGCACACGCACGCTCGCGCTTGTTGCGTGTACTATCTTTTTAATTTTTCATCGAAAAATTCAAGTAAAAAGCCATAACCGATATCACGCAAATCTTGCTCGCAATACTTAAGCGAGTCCCATTGCTTAGCTACGTGCTCAGGCAACTTAGCATAAAGTCCACGTAAGAATCTGTCATCATAATCGAAACGTAACGAACTATTCCACGTAGAGATACGTAAAAGATTAGCATAATGCTTTAAGTCGGTAGATTTTTCCTGCGTAGACAAATCGAATGTATAGCCATCTTCCGGTATTTTCTCAAATTGCTGCAAGTCCCAATACCTAATTGAGCCAGAAAGCTCGAAGCCAAGAAGTTTTGCAAACATATTCAGTATAGGATTGATGATAAAGCTCAATTTTACGCTACCTTGTCCTAACATAAAGTTTGTCATACCCATATTGTCCTTAAGCATCTTAGGTAGACGTGTAAGGTCAACTGAGTCATAGAACAAATTGCCGTCGTATAGATGACGTATAATCTGTTGGTGCAACTGTTGAGCGTATAGATCCTTAGTTTCTTCAACGTTACCACGACCGCCAGATACTATGTTGTGGAACAGCATCGTCGCCTCTGATATAGCGCAACAACTGTTATCCGGGATACGTTCATCCAGGTTGAGTACTTTGTTGTCTAATTGATACGTATACTTACCCCGAATCTTGCAAGGGAAGTTAGTATATATATTATCCGAATGGATAACGTAAAGCGAGTAGAGCATAAAGGACGTCTTGCCAGCACCTTGTTTACCACCAAAACCTTGTACCCTGCTGTTAAGTGCATTAGTCTTGATGATATCCTTAGACTTGAAGCATATCCATTCCCACTTCAGCACACGATAAAGCATTAAAATCGGGATAGCGTAAAATAGGATAAAGTAGGATTTATCTTGATACTGTTGCTTAAGACCGTCAATACAAAACCAAACGATAGCAACCTCTACGTAAGGCGCTAATCGATTGAGGAATTTTAGTATAAAGGCTAATACCTGCTTGAATTTAGTCATTTAGTTACCCTCCAAGATTTGAGACTCCGGAAGAAAATTATAATAGGCTTGAAAAGAAAAAAGTAGAGCAAGTAGAACCCGGCAATAAATTGGAAAGCAGTATATAATATACTCCACGTTGGCGTAGCCATGAGCTCAGCCGGGAAGAACCAAGCCAAGCACTTTTCTATAATGTCCCATAGACCGACGAATGCACCTTCAGTCATTTTTTACACCCCCTTATTTTTTTGAAAATGAAAATCAAGCCTTGAATGATATGCTCGAACACAAATATGAAAGCAGCGAACTCCACGATAGATATCGAGTAGCTGGTTTTTATCAAATTGATAAATTGATTTACTATATCCATAATTACCTCCTATTTACCAAAAACTAAAAACATAATAACGGATATCATTATCATGGTAAAGATGACACCGTATGCAACGCCTATTGATGAGAAACCTTCTAGGAAGTCGAAGGACTTGATGAAAAACTCACCAATTGGTGCGACAAGCTTCGTAATCGAAGACGTAAGCGGAAACTCATATATTAAGTAACCTAAACCATTACCTAAATGGCAAATAAAATCAAAAGTTTGGCATGATTTAGATTGCCATGTCCCATAAGATTCACCACCGGATGTAGAATAAGTAGATACAGGAACTAGCTTATTGAATGTAAAATTATACGTAAAATGAGTAACAGGTTTAGTAGGACATGTATTAGTGGGAAATCCAACTAGAGCAGTTTGATAATTAATACTATTAGCATTTAGAGCATAATCAAAATTGGATTCGATAACGCCGGCAAAATTTTTCATCGTAAAATTACCAAGATTGTAATTATCCAATTTTACATTGACTTCCGGCGACATTGATAGCTCAGAATCATCCAATATCACAGAATAACTCTGCGAAAATACCAATTTATCCGTTATAACGTTAGTAGGAAATTTATATGTTATATCGCTAAGTAAACCCCATGGCGTTAACGTAACGCTTATGAGATTACACTTAGATACAAGAGAAGTCTCAGCCCATTCGCTAACTTGATCAACGTTAATTGATAATATGCTTAGATCTTTGCTCGTGTCATTAATATTGGAAAAAGTAAAAGAACCAACAGGAACATCGACATCAAAATTAACGTAAAAATTAAAATATAAATACATAGTGTATTTACAAGCGCTAACATAATTAATTGTAATAGAATATGATGCCGGACTTAAATCCAATCGATTGATTACAGCGCCTTCAGCGAGTTTATTAGAGTTAATATATATACAATCCTCTAAGACTGAGAGGACGTGATTTCTATAAGAATTAAGATCGGAATCAGCTAATGTATTATATTTAGTCGTAAGGTCATATGTCTGATAGCCATGTAGATGATAATATCCGGACATGTTCATCAAGCTAATGCTGTAAGGAGAAAACTGCTGATGTAAATTCCTTGATGGATCGAGATAACCGCCGACATCGGAGCTATACCACAAATGCTCATAATATACGTTAGACGATGGTGCAAAAGGTATATTCTCGGCAGCGCAAACAGGAGCCATAATTACAGACATTAAGATAACAAGAAGATACACTATGATTATTAGTTGTCTAAATTTCATTATTCACCCCTAAATCGATTGACGATAAACACTACAAAGCTGCATATCAATATTATAGAAAATACAATATTGAGACTATTGAACGACAAAAATACTTCGAAAATTCGAGCAACAGGTTTAACAAGATTACCAAGCGGAGATACTACGTAAGTTGAAAAGTAATACCACAAGTTGCCGTCAATAACGTAAGACCCGATTATCGAGCCAACCATAACCAGCAATACGATAATGAATATTGTCTTAGCCATCAAAAATACCTCTCAAAATGATGCCAACGCCCAGAAACAACAAAAACCAATAGCCAATACCCAAACCGAATACTTCCGGCAATGCCAAGAAATTGGACATGAGATAGTCCAAAGACTCGAACATAGGAGATACTAAATTAGTTACGTGCGTTAGTAATTCGTTCATAGTTGTATATTGATATAAGTAAAGCCCTAATTTTACTTAGGGCTTTACGATGAGACGTGTTAAGCTTTACGTTTAGCACGTCTTGCTCTCAACTTGCCCAGGAAATTGATAGCAGTTGGAAGAACCTTATAAACGATACCGATTACGAGACCAACGATGCCAAGCATACCTAGAGTGTTGAGTCCGGTGACAGTAATGGCGCCTGATTCACCTTCAGTAAACGTCAAAAAGAGGTTACAGAAGACTTGCCAGATAGACTTTGCGAAAGCTGGGGCGAAAGCTGCGAGACCGGTTGCGATGTCTGTGAAAATTTGCGAAATGCTCAAAGATATTGCCTCCTATAATTTATTTATCCGACGACTGCAGTTCGTCATTGATATCTACGTCTTTTAATTCGGCTTTCATCTTCTTAATACGTAGCTTGATGATAGTCGAGAGGACAGCATCCACTAGCGCGGTGATTAAGCTACATATAAGAAGCGCCGTTAGACCGTACGAGATAGCGCACTCGAAAGAGCGACACACTACGTAACGTATTGTTGCAACAAGAACGAGGAGAACGAGAGATACGATAGGCATCACCTTCTTGATAATCTCCTTCGCTTTAGCTAGTTTTTCGATACTGACTTTACTCATAGCTTTTTACCCGTGTTGAACGTGATACAGTCATAGGAGCTTAAGTCTTTTTCATCGATGACGTTGACTGATACGACTGTTGGCTTAGCAAAGCCGGACATTGTTTCGAAG
>CALGRX010000005.1 GCA_937880755.1 uncultured Clostridia bacterium | reverse complement strand
GGAATCGAACCACCGACACGGGGATTTTCAGTCCCCTGCTCTACCGACTGAGCTACCGAGGCATAAATTATGCGATAATAATATCGCAAAATTTTTGGCGATTCGGAAGGGACTCGAACCCTCGACCTCTAGCGTGACAGGCTAGCGTTCTAACCAACTGAACTACCGAACCATAATATTAAGTTGTGGTGGGCCATCAAGGACTCGAACCTTGGACCGACCGGTTATGAGCCGGTTGCTCTAACCGACTGAGCTAATGGCCCACGTCTGTCTTAGGTTATAAATTGGTCGGGGTGAAGAGACTCGAACTCCCGACATCATGGTCCCAAACCACGCGCGCTACCAAACTGCGCTACACCCCGACAAATCTAATCCTTGCGACTAATTCAATATACTATATCAATATTTTTTTGTCAAGAAAATTGTGTAAGTTTTTACAATTTTTTTTGGGGTCATTGGTATGACCCCAAAAAGTCATAATTGTAAATTATTGATTGTCATTATTGTCCTCGGTGTCGAATACGAAACCTTTGAACAAATCTTTGAAAGTAGCATTTTCTACTTGCTCAGAAGTCCAAGAAGTAACTTCTTCCTCTTCCTTCTCTTCTTTCTTAGCCTTAGGCTTACGAGCTACTGCGGCAGCGCTATCGAACTTCTTAGAAGCTTTGCTTGCTCTCTTCTCTTTGGCTGCTTGCATCTCTTCTTCGGAGATCTCTTCTTCCTTTTCTTCAGGCTTATCTATAAGTGCCTTGGCGGAAAGAGTGATTTTGTTGCCTTCGAATTTGATAACTTTGGCGGTAACTACGTCACCTTCTTTGTATACGTCGGTTGCACTCTTGGTGAAAGTGTGTGCAATCTCCGATACAGGGATCAGTCCGTCTACGTCTCTCTCGATGAGTACGAATGCACCGTATGGCAATACCGTTCTTACGGTACCGGTAACTACCGAGCCTACAGGATACTTCTCAGCAGCGATTTCGTAAGGTTTCTTTTGGAGTTGCTTGTATCCCAAAGATACCTTTTGGCTCTCTCTGTCAGCCTTGAGAATTACGAATTCGTAAGACTTGTTGAGTTCCAAAACTTCGCTTGGATGAGCGATTTTGTAATGAGAAATATCGCTGATATGAACGAGGCAGTCAAAACCGTTGACGTTGACGAATGCTCCGAAGTCGGCAAATCTTCTTACCTTACCCGTTACTACATTGCCCGTTACGAGAACTTCCCAAAGCGCGTCCTCTTTGGCTTTCTTTTCTTCTTCGAGAATTACTCTTTGAGATGCGATGACTGTCTTGCGAAGTTTGATTTCGATTTCTCCGTCAGGATTGTCGTTCTTGCCCTTGATAGCTCTAAGTCTTAGAGTCTTGCCTACGTACTTGCTAAGATCGTCTTGAGTAACGAAACCGATACGAATTTGAGAAGCGGGAACGAATACTTCGTATGGTCCTACGTGAGTCTTGAGTCCGTTCTTGACTACGGATTCTACTACTGCCTTAAACTCGGAACTTCTGAGTTTCTCTTCGCTCTCTTTGGCTACGATAGTCTTGAAGTCGTATGCTTTTTTGGAGAACGATATACAATCGTTGTTCTTTTTGTTGCCGGATTTTTCTACTACGATTGCGGCAATGACGTCGCCTTCTTTGTAGTTGTCCGGATTATATTCTACGCCGTCAACTTCTACTTCGGTCTTGTCGATAAAACCGTCTTTCTTGCCACCGAAGTTGATAACGATACCGTCTTCGTTTGCAGATACTACTTTGCAATCTTTGAAAATTTTGCCTGCTTTGACTTCCTTAGTCTTAGACTCGGATTGTTCAAGCATTGCTCCGAACTCATCTTTCTTTAAAATTTCGTCCATTTGTGTTATAACCTCCTTGATCAACTCTTCGGGAGTTGATGCGCCCGCAATTATGCCGAGCTTATTTAAATTTTTTGCTACATTGATTGTCTTGACGTCACTTGCCGTCTCGACGTAATAGGTACGTGGACAGTTGGCTCTACATATATCATACAACTTGCGTGTGTTGGAGCTGTTTTTGCTACCGAT
Source organism: uncultured Clostridia bacterium (assembly GCA_937880755.1). Classification (GTDB taxonomy): domain Bacteria; phylum Bacillota; class Clostridia; order Christensenellales; family UBA3700; genus HGM11368. The sequence continues at coordinate 51,667 of CALGRX010000005.1, read as the reverse complement.
AACAAGCATCGCGTCGCACTCTTTGCTTAGCTCAAACGCCTCGTTTTGCCTACTGCTAGTAGTATAACAAATTGTATTATGTATGACAACTGTTTTGAGGCATTTTTCTAAGATTTTTACGATATTTTCGAACTTTTCGCGGTCAAAAGTGGTCTGTGCAACCACACAATATTTGTCTAAATTATTGTGTGTTATAGAATTGAGTTGATTGGCATTATCAATGATTATAGCGCTGTCGTCACACCAACCGTTGATGCCTTGCGTCTCGGGGTGCGACGGGTCGCCAACTATAATTATTTGGTAGCCCTCATTGTGATATTGATTGACAATTTTATGAATTTTTTTGACAAATACGCAGGTAGCGTCAAGATAATCGATGCCGTGACTTTCGAGATAGTCGTAAGTCTTTTTTGAAACGCCGTGAGAACGTATGATGAGTATGCCGCCGTTGTAATCGTCAAGGTCGTCTATATACTCTACTCCGTGCTTTTTGAGATTGTTGAGCGCGTATTCGTTGTGAATGAGTTTGCCAAAGGTCTGACACTTGCCATACTTAAGCGCCATATTGATTGCGTTCTTTACTCCGCTGCAAAATCCGCTATTTTTGGCAACGATAATCTCCATAAATCAGATAAATTCTCCTTCGCTGTGTTCGGCTAAAAATTTCTTTTTGTCGCAGTGGCACTTTTCTACGAAAAAGTCTATTTCTGCCCTAAGCGCAAGCATTTTTTGATAAATAAACTCTGTCGCCATACTCTTGGCGTCGGCACCGTTTTGGCTGTAAAATTGGCTCAAATCAAACGGCTTGCCAATAAAAAGTCTATTGATGCGGAAAGGTCCGATTTTTTTGTAATAAAGCATAGGTACTATCTCGCACTTGGTCTTGAGCGCAAAAACAGCCGTGCCGTCTTTGAACGGTATCATCTCTTTGATATCGTGAGGATTGCGAGTACCTTCGGGGAAAATCAAAATCGGTTGATTTTTTTGATTGAGCACACTAAGTATCTTTTTGACGGCGGTAACGTCGTTTTCGTTGCGCTTGATAGGAATACCGCCCGCTATATTGTACAAAGAGTAGCGTAAAAATGCACTGTTTGCAAGCGAAGACTTCATTACGACGTTGGACTCTTCTTTGAGCACCCTACCTACTATGACGAACGGATCGAGCGCGTCTAAATGATTGCAAATATAAATGCACTTGCGACCTTTGATAATATTACGTTTGCCGTAGATAAAGGTAGGCCAAATAAACTTAGCCAAAACTCTGCCTACTTTGCCTATTATGCGATAAATCAACCAATCTTGAGGATGTTTTTTCGCCTCTTTGACGTGTTTGTCGACTTGGACTCTGTCGGTTGTAGTTGTCTTTGTTTGGTATTTGTTACTTTCCACTTTATTCTCCAAAATTTAGCCTAATATTTTTGATTAGTCGGTTGGTCGCGATACGTAGGCTTATTGAAGTATTATCTCGTTTTTGTAGGTTTAGTCTTGTATTGCGATATTCAACGCTCTTGCGCTTGAAAGATGCTCAACCATAGGGTCAACGATTGGCTGCACCCGTGACGGTGGCTATGATGATATTAGCTACTTCGTCTATCGATAGGTGGGTACTGTCGATATACACCGAGTCTTGAGTCTGCACGAGCGGTGCAAAATCTCTGTTCATATCATTGTAATCGCGGTCGATTATGTCGTTGAGAATTCGTTCAAAGTCTACCTCTTGACCCTTGGCGGTGAGCTCTTTGTACCTTCTCGTTGCTCTCTCCTCGGCTGTTGCCGTAAGGTAGAACTTGTATTTGGCGTTAGGCAATACGTAGCTAGTAATATCTCTGCCGTCTAGTACCACGTCGGTAGTTTCGGCGATTTTGCGTTGCATAGCTACCAAAAACTTGCGAACGGCAGGAATTTTGGACACGTCGGAAGCGAGCTTGGAAACGTGATGCTCCCTTATCGCTTGGGATACGTCCTCGCCGTTGAGCAAGATTATCTTTTGTCCGTCCTTGAGCTCAAAAGATATGACTATTTCGTCCAAAAGCGGTACGACTCTCTCTGGGTCGTTGACGTCAATGCCCTTGCGGTGAACGTAGAGCGCTACGGCTCTATACATTGCGCCTGTGTCAAGATAAGTAATTCCGAGTTTTTCGGCAACCATTTTGCTGATAGTGCTCTTGCCTGCTCCGCTTGGTCCGTCAATGGCTACGTTGATCATAATTTCTCCTTTTGTACTGCAACTTGCCTTATGAAAAAGGCTAAATGTAATATTATAGTGTGGTTTCACACCTATTGTATAACAATAATAATTTGACACCCTTTCCACCACTTCGTGGTTTTCTTACGGCATAGGTACGAGTTAGGCGAAAAACGAGGATTGGGCGACCGGAGCATACTCATTGTACGTGACTAAGCACAACAGCAAATTCGACAAAGCATAACGATGTAGATATGCCGTAAGACCACCTTCCCGAACACATAGGACGGCTAACGATCCCTCCGTCAACTGCGTCGACACCTCCCTTTGCACAAAGGAGGCTAATTATTGTAGTTTAATTATATATTATTATATACTCTTTTTCAAGTACAAAAACGCTGTATATACAATTTTTGACAATATTATTACTCTACGCTTGCTTAAATATAAACGTTAAGTAATATCCTAACGAATCTATGCAAATTTTAGTTTAGACGTAAAATTATTAGGTTGTCATTCAATGCAGGCTTTGGCGGCGCTGACAGCGGTAGAGAGGGCTATTTGGATATTGTATCCGCCCGTATAAGCGTCCACGTCCAACACCTCGCCTACGAAGTACAAACCCTCGACAAGCTTACTCTCCATAGTCTTGGGGCTGATTTGACTCACGTCCACTCCGCCATTGGTGACTATGGCAAAGTCAAGGCGTGCCATATCATCGATATCGAAGGTAAGGTGCTTGATCGTTGTCAAAAGTCTTGCGCGCTGAGCTTTGGTGACGGAATTGACGGTCACAGTAGGTGGGATTTGCGCCCCCGACAACACTATCGGTATCAAAGACTTGGGCATAAGTGAAGTAAGGACGTTTTTGATTGCACAGTTGGGATTGGCGGAAAAATCTCGGAGCAACCTACCGTCGAGTTGAGCCTCGTCAAGCGCGGGCTTGAGGTCGATAGCCACCTTGACTTGAGCGTTGAATTTACCACCCTTGTAGTATCTGTTGATAAGACTAGACAAAGTGAGAATAATGGGTCCGCTTAGTCCGTCGTGAGTAAAAAGCATTTCGCCAAAATGACTGTCAATGCTCTTGCCGTCCACTATTGCCGTGGCGGTAACGTTTTTGAGAGAAAGTCCGGCTAGTCCGTCTACTCCGTCAGCAATAAGTGCCGATAAGGCGGGCTTAGGCTCGATTATATTGTGTCCGAGCCTATTGGCTAAGATATAGCCGTCACCCGTGGAGCCGGTGGAAGAATACGACTTGCCCCCCGTGGCAACTACCACTCTATCGCAAGGGATAAATTCGTTATCCGTCTTGACGCCAACAATTTTGCCGTCCTCTACGACGATTTCTTTGACCATCGTGTTGAGTTTGATTTGTACTCCGTTGCTACGAGCGAACTTCTCAAAAGCCGATATTACATCGTTGGCTTTGTCGGATACGGGGAAAACTCTGTCGCCACGCTCGACTTTGGTAGGTACACCGTGGCTTTCTAGAAAGTCTATGGTGGACTGAGGCGGAAATTGATAGATTGCCGAGGTCAAAAACTTGGCGTTGGTGACTACGCCCTCGAGAAAATCTCGGGCGGCGCAACAGTGAGTGACGTTGCATCTACCCTTGCCCGTGATATAGAGTTTTTTGCCGATACGCTCGTTTTTTTCGAGCAAAATACATTCGTTGCCGCCCTCGGCTACGAGTCCTGCGCAAAATATCCCCGCTGCTCCTCCGCCTATGACTACTACTCTCATAAGTCGATGTCCTTGAGAATTTGATACGCCGTGTAGTCGTTGAAATCGGCACGCACGGGCGAAATAGTGATATAGCCCTCGCGGATGTATCTCACGTCGGCGTCGTCCTCGTTTTCGATATCCTCGATAGGCTCGCCCGTGAGAAGATAGCCGTCCAAGCCACAGTCTACGTAGTTGTCGGTGTAGACGTGGTTGCCTATCTTGGCGAACTTGACGCCCTTGATATACCTAGCATCGCAATACGGGATATTGATACTGAGTATAGAGCACGCCGTGGTAAGCATACGATATAGACTGTCTAAATGACGGGCAACAAAATCCGCCGAATAGGTGTAATTGTCGAGATGATAATTTTGCGATACGGCAAGTGAAGGAACGCTCATAAGAGCGGCTTCTACACTTGCGCCCACAGTGCCCGAATATAGCACGTCGGTACCGAGGTTGTAACCGTTGTTGATACCACTGATGACAAGATCGGGCTTGTAGCCCAAAATAAGGTCGATACCCATCTTGACACAGTCGGCAGGCGTGCCGGACGTGGCATAGCAATCTACGCCGTCTATGAGGTCGAGCTTGATATAATTGACACATTCGTGAAAAGACATAGAGTGGCTCTTGCCCGACATTTGCTTGTGCGGTGCAACTACCGTCACCTTGTGGTTGGGACTAAGCGCCTTGGCAAGCGTAGTGATACCGCTTGCATATACTCCGTCGTCGTTGACAATAAGAATATTCATAGATAGATTGTACCAAAAATACGGGGGAAAGTAAAGAAGTATTTGCAAAGGCTTGTGATACTATGCAATAGGTCAATCCCTCCGTCAACTGCGTTGAAACCTACCTTTGCACAAAGCGGCTTTTATATTGTTTTGAGATTGCCAATGCACGAGGCGCAATACATAACAATGCCACGCTACGCTTTGCTTATGCAAAATGTACACAGCGGAATGACATACATATCATTGAACAATATAATACAAAAAACGACCTCTAAAATATAGAAGTCGTTTTTGTTATCATTATTTATAGATTTTGTCAAGTTTTAGACTACTTGAATACCCTTGGCGACGTCGCCAACTTCGCTATCGACGTGATATTTGTTGGCTTGGCGGTACTTGAAGTAGTTGAGAGCGACTTGAGGGAAGAGCGCGTAAGAAAGTACGTCTTCGTCTTGCTCGATATACTCTTTGATTTCTTCTCTATACTTGTCGAGTTCGGGTTGCAGTCTATCTGCGGGACGGCAAGTAATTCTCTCTTCGTCGCCGAGAATCTTCTTGATAATTTCGGGATTTGGCTCGGCAGGGAGTTGACCGTACTCTCCTCTCAAAAGTCCCTTGGTCTCGGCGGAAACCATCTTGTATCTCTCGCCCGACACGATGTTGAACACGGCTTGCGTGCCGACGATTTGGCTGGTAGGAGTTACGAGTGGCGGATAGCCGAGGTCCTTCCTAACGTTAGGAACTTCGGCAAGCACTTGCTCGTATTTGTCCATAGCGCCGAGCTTCTTGAGTTGTCCTACGAGGTTGGAAAGCATACCGCCCGGTACTTGGTAAATAAGGGCGTTGACGTCGGTCTTGAGCGACTTGTCAGTGAGCCAACCGTCCTTCTTGAGTCTGTCCGCGACAGGCACGAACATATTGGAGAGGTCGGATACCGTCTTGAGGTCGATGCCCGTATCGTATGGGGTGTTTTGCAAAATAGCAACCATTGGCTCGGTAGCAGGTTGAGAAGTACCGTTGCCGAGTGCGCTGAGCGCAGTATCTATGATATCGGCGCCCGCCTCGATGCACTTGAGGTAGGTTTGGTTGCCCGTGCCAGCCGTCTGGTGAGTGTGCACGTGAATGAGCGTCTCGGGCTTGAGCACGGCTTTCATACCCTTGACGAGGTCGTAAGCTACGTAAGGTAGCAAGATGCCCGCCATATCCTTGATACAAATGTTGTCTGCGCCCATGTCTTCGAGTTCTTTGGCTAACTTGATAAAGTACTCGTTGGTGTGTACGGGGCTTGTGGTATAAGAGATGGTTGCTTCGCAAACCGCGCCGTACTTCTTGCAACTCTTCATTGCTTGCTCCATATTACGCTTGTCGTTGAGTGCGTCGAAGATACGGATTACGTCTATACCGTTTTCAATCGACTTCTTGACAAACTCGTCCACCACGTCGTCAGCATAGTGCTTGTAACCGAGGATATTTTGTCCTCTGAGAAGCATCTGCAATTTAGTCTTAGGCATAGCCTTTTTGAGTTGTCTAAGTCTATCCCATGGGTCTTCGTTGAGAAATCTCAAACAAGCGTCGAAGGTTGCTCCACCCCAACATTCTATAGAATAATATCCTACTTCGTCGAGTTTGGAAGCCATTGGCAACATCTCGTCAAGTCTCATTCTCGTTGCGGCTTGCGACTGATGCGCGTCACGCAAAATTGTTTCTGTAAGTTTTACCATAATAACACCTCTATTTAGTTTGTGGCTTATGCGAATATTGCGAGCAATACGCCTGCGGCTACCGCGGAGCCGATAACGCCTGCGACGTTAGGTCCCATAGCGTGCATAAGCAGATAGTTGCTTGGATTTTCTTCTTGTCCTACGTTGTGGGCAATTCTCGCAGCCATTGGCACAGCGGATACTCCCGCCGCACCGATGAGCGGATTGATTTTGCCCCTAGAAAGCTTGCACATAATCTTGCCGATGATAAGTCCGCCCGCCGTACCAAAGGAGAATGCGCATACGCCGATGATGATAATGAGCAAGGTCTGCGTGTTGAGGAAGACGTCGGCAGTTGCCTTGGTACCTACCAACAAGCCGAGCAATATCGTGATGATATTGATAAGTTCGTTGGAAGCAGTGCGAACGAGTCTTGGTACTACGCCCGACTCCTTCATAAGGTTGCCCAGCATCAACATACCCAAAAGCGGTATAGCCGATGGAAGAATTATGCCTACGATTGCCGTTACTGCCAACGGGAAGATAACCTTCTCGGTCTTGGAAACGGGTCTGAGCTGTTCCATAACGATCTTTCTCTCTTCCTTGGTGGTGAGCAACTTCATGATAGGCGGTTGAATAACCTTGATGAGCGCCATGTATGAATATGCCGCTACCGCTATTGCAGGCAACAAGTGAGCCGCTAGCTTGGTGGTAACGTAAATTGCCGTAGGTCCGTCTGCGCCGCCGATGATACCGATCGCAGAGGCTTCTTCGCCTGTAAATCCGATATTAACCGCAATAATAAACGTAACGAAAATACCAAGTTGGGCCGCCGCACCGAGCAACAAACTCTTTGGATTGGCAATGAGCGGGCCAAAGTCGGTCATTGCGCCTATACCTAAGAAGATGAGAGGCGGATAGATAACCCATTCTACACCCTTATAGAGATAGTAGAATAAGCCTTGGTCGGCAACTACTGTGTGGTTGATAGTCATCTGCTCGGTGAGAGTGACGCCGTCAAACGCCGAATTGCCCGCAAAAAGAGATTGATATCCGCCGACGATTTCGGCAATCTTTTCTTCTACGATATGCAACTGAGTAATCGCGCTAGCGCCGTTAGGTAAGGTTATGCCTAACATTTGGGCAAGCTCGGGAACGGTGCCCGCTATGACACTGCCGTTGTACATAAATTGTCCCGCTTCGTTGAGAACGCCCGCCGATATCAGCGCGTTGATTTGTTCTTGTGAGCCAACGAAGGTTACGTCGTACCCCAACGTTCCGTACAAGATAGAATACGCTCCGGGTATGTTGATGATAAACATACCGAAACCAATCGCAAGCAAAAGGTTTGGTTCAAACTCTTTGGCTACGGCAAGGTATATGAGCAAGCACGCTATCGCCATCATAATAAGGTTTTGCCATATAGGTGTGAGCGAGGTCATAAAACCCGTGCTGTACCACAGATTTTTGAGCGAGTCTACCAGAGAGAACGATGGTAGAGTAAGAAAAAAGTTCACGGTCTTTCCTCCAAAATTATGCTATAGTACACAATACCGCGCCGGTATCTACGTTGGTACCCGCGGTGGTAGAATATGTGATAACTCCGCTTGCGCTGGCAACTACAGGAGTGTCCATCTTCATTGCTTCCAAAATTACGATAGTATCGCCCTCTTTGACGGTCGCGCCGTTGTCAAAACAAAGTTTCTTGACAAGACCCGGCATTGGAGCGTTGACTGCCTTGCCACCTGCAGGTGCCGCCACGGGAGCAGGAGCTGCCTTAGGTGCAACAGCTGCGGTTGCTTGGGTAGTTGCTACGGGAGCTGTTGCGACGGTTGCTCCGCCTATTTCTTCTACTTCTACGGCGTAATTTTTGCCGTTTACGTTTACGTTGAATTTACGCATAATACTCTCCTATTAGTGTATGGATATTTATTTTATTTGTTTGATTGAGCGAACCTTGAAAGGCAAGCTGGACGTGATTACGACGCCGTTGGACTCGTAATACGCTACGAGTGCCACCGTAATCGCTGCGACTACTTCTTCCTCTGCTTGATTGTCCTCGACTACCGCCGTTTGTGCAACGGGTTGCGACTTGGCTTCGACAGGCTTTTGAGGTTTCTTCATATTTTTGAACAAATTGAGCAACACTTCCAAAAGTTTGATAAATAATATCAATACTATTAGGACGACAAATACCATTCCTATGCCCAAAACCGAAACCAATAGTCCCGTGGTAATTCTTCTGCCGACAGACATATCACCTATGCCGAGGCTGTCGGGATTGCCGTATTCTAGCGTGCAACCTACCAACAACGACATTAGACAAACAAGCAAAATTATTGAAAATATAATTTTTGCTCTCTTCATCTTGCACCTCACAAGCCGAGCAACATTAGCAACGCCGACGATACGTAAGGTCTGATATTGCACGCCTCGATTACGTTGTCGACGTAGCCGTCCTTAGCCGCTACGAGCGGATTGGCTTGTATTTGTTGATATTTTTCGGCAAGCTTTGCACGCAATTGTTCACTGTTACCACCCTCTTTGAGTTGGTCGTTCATCATAGCGACTACTGCGGTGTCGGAAGATATAGGACTGATGACGGAATGCTCGCAAGCAAGCGTGTATCCAAAGCCCAAACTCTTGCTCATAAACGCACTATATCCGAAACCGACCGCGTTGCCTACCGCTACGCCGATTTTGGCAATACTGCTCGACGCAATGGTCTGCATAAGACGATTGGTCTTCTTAGCAAAACCACCAAGCTCTTGTTCAAGCGTAGGATTGACACCCAAGGTATCTACGAGCGTAACGAGAGGCAAATCGAAACTTTCGAGTTTGTCGATAAAATCGGTAGCCTTCTCAACGCCCTCCTGACTTATATAGTCGCCTTCGGTAGCTATTACACCGACGGAAATGCCGTTGATTTTGGCAAGGCTGCAAACGACTTCGGGAGCATAGCCCTCGTTGAAAGTAATCACGCTACCCTTGTCGCATATGCTCTCGGTCCTTTGAGTGGCATTCAATACTCCGTCAAGAGCGGGATCGATACGATTAGGATCGTCTTCGCTCTCATCTTCGTCCGCCGGCAAAACCGTAGCGAACAAACGCGCAAGTTGAGCACTCAAATCGGCGGTATCCTTGTAAACAAATTGAGCCAAATCGGTGCTCTTGGCGTAGTTGTCGTATCCGATAAGCTGTGTGTAGTTGACAGGGAAATTCTTGACGTCGGAAGCAAGGTACATTGGAGAATTGACCGACATAATCGCATCCTTGGACATAAAGACGAAGTCTGCGCCCGCAACGTAAGTCGCCATCATACCTACGGCTACACCCTTGACGATGACGATATGAGGCACGTTGCTGGTCAATGCGGCACCGTTGTATATAAGTTGAGCGTAGCTCTCCAAAACAGCCGCACCTTCGCCTACTCTTGCACCGCTACAATCGATAATCGATACGAACGGTACTCCCGCACTGACTGCTCTTTGCATTGCTTTGCTAATCTTTGCTTCTTGAGCCTGAGACATACTTCCTTTGAGCACCTCGGCGTTTTGAGCGAAAAGATGAACGGGATGCCCTTGTATGGTAGCGTAACCCGTGATTACACCTTCGCCCAGAGCCTCGAGGGCACTGTCAAAGCCTTTGCCGGTAAGGAAAGCGTCAGTCTCTACAAAACTCTCGGCGTCTACGATATCGTTGACGAAAGACTTGATCTTGGAACAAGCTTTGTCCAGCGCCTTAGAGAAAGTTGAGAGATTTTTATTCTCCATATTTACCTCCAAATAGTATTGTATAATTTTACCAAATAGCATTATATATTTTTGTTAAAAATTTTGCAAGGATTTGCAGTACATTTGTATGTAAATTGAATAAAAATAATATTTGTGTATAATTGTAAACAAAAAATAAAGAAAAATATTATTTTAGGTTTTTATTAAGCTGATTTTGAGTAAATTATTCTATTATGCGTTACTGTGGAATTTGCTATGCTATATTTGTAAGCCAATTATCGACAAAAATATACGACAACGTTAGAATTACGCAAAGATTGCTCAAAAGTAATGATAATACAATATAGTTAAGCAAAAAAAGCAACGGCATAAAACGCCGTTGTCATAATCGAATAATTCTATCAAAGCCTCTTGAGATAGTCTATTTCAAAGTCGTTGAGGTATCTGTATCCGCCTCTAGACAGACCGCCAAGTCTCAAATCGGCAACGGCAGTCCTCTTGAGGAATATGACTTCCTTGTCTATTGCCTCGAACATCTTGCGAATTTGTCTATTTCTCCCCTCGTAAATGGTGACTTGAATTTTGGATATTCCGTCTTTGTATTCTAACAATTTGACTTTGCTACGCTTGGTCTTGACACCGTCTACAAGTACCCCCTTGCGAAGCTGCGCAAGATTGTGCTCGGGAATTTCACCCTCTACTTTGACGACGTAAGTCTTAGGAATTTCGTGACTTGGGTGAGTCAATGCGTGCGCAAGCTGTCCGTCGTTGGTGAGCAAAAGTAAGCCTTCCGTTTCGTAGTCAAGTCTACCGACAGGAACTAGCCCAGCCACGTCTACCGTTACGTAATCGAATATCGTCTTGCGCCCCAATTCGTCCTTTTTGGTGGTGATACAGCCCTTGGGCTTATAAAACATTATGTAGACCGGCTTGACGGCTTTGACAGTCACTCCGTTGCAAGTAACTACGTCGTTGTCGGGATTGATGGTTGCGCCAAGGCGATCAACGACTTCGCCGTTGACCTTTACTTGTCCTTCGGCAATCATTTTGTCGGCGTTGCGTCTCGAAGCTACCCCGTTGCGAGCTAAAAATCTGTTTAGTCTTTCCATGGTTCGTTCTCCGAATATATTATAAATTGCCTCGACCCGAAATGCAAGTATTTGTGCGTTAGATCGAAGCAATTTGACATATATTTTGCATATAACCTTACTAAGTCGGCGATATCTTAAGCTTTGCTATTTTGCAATTGCTCAAATCCTTTTTCTAATAGATTTTTGCTGACGTTCCACATATCGTGAACGTTGAGCACCACGCAAATCAGCTGTTTACCCTCACGAGTAGCCGAACTTACCAAACATCTGCCGGAATTTTTGGTATAGCCCGTCTTGACTCCGTCGGCGCCATCCATCATCAATAACATCTTGTTTTTGTTGCCGAAGTAATATTTGTCGTGTGTATAGTTGCCCTCTACGACGTACGATTTCGCCGAAACTATAGTCTTAAATAAAGGATTCTGCATAGCCTTAGCAGTGATAATAGCCAAATCGTATGCGGTAGTATAGTGTTCGTCGTCGTGCAATCCGTGCGGGTTGGTAAAATGAGTGTCTTTAAGTCCCAATTCTTCAACCTTAGCATTCATCATATCAACGAAGAATTGTACGCTTCCGCATACGGCTATTGCAAGCGCAACGGAGGCGTCGTTGCCACTTCTGAGCATTAGAGCATAGAGTAAATCTCTCACGCTCCATATCTCGTTGCGTCTAAGATATACCGACGACCCCTCCACGCCGACGGCTTGCTCAGGGATTGCAAGCTGAATGTCTACGTCTGCGATATTATCCAGCACTACCAATGCCGTCATAATTTTGGTAGTGCTAGCCATAGCAAGTCTAACGCGTGAATTGTTGCTTGACAAGACCTTCTTAGAAGATTGTTCTATAACGATTGTCGCGCTTGAAGAATTGTATTTAACTGCGTCAAGCGACTGCATCGTAGTTGCAACATCGTTATCTTTACTTAGTCTACAAAATATTATTGTAGGTAATAAAAAAGTTGATATTATTATAAATATTGCAATAATTGAGAAGTATTTGAGCACTAATTTTATCTTTTGATGACTTTTGTTGCCAGAGTTATCAAATCTTTCCATCTCTCTTCCTTCTCCTTATCTTCCACCTTAATCAATCTAAAACCCTCGTCGTAACAAACCAAAAAGCCTAGTGGCGTGATAGATATTCCACCTCCGCCACCACCTGCAAACGGCATATTGAATACGTCGTATTCCTTATTTTTGTTGATTTCTCCCCCACCGCTCGCTATACCTATCGTTATCTTGGACATAGGTACGATAGTCGTGCCGTCGGGCATGGTTATCGGTTTGGATACGGCAGAATCACTCTCAACCACACCCTTTAGACTGTTGAGAGCGCTACTCATAATATCTTGTATATCGTTCATACTCTACCCCCTTATCTTTTCTTGATTGTCAATTATCCTTATCAAAAGTAGACAATTATATTGTTTGTAAATTAGTAATTTTTATCAAGTACCAATAATAATTTGATTACTATCAAGAACTCACTTGATTACGTATCGATATCACAATTTTTACTCAATAGTTGTTTTAATTTTGGTTACGATTTATCTTTTGGCTGTTTTTTTTGCTTATATAAAAGCTTTTGAGCCACTATCTTCAAAATCGTCAACACCTTAATACTTGCACCTACCGAAAGCATAAAGCCTTGTCTACTTATAGCGTCGTTGATAACGACCGAAGTATCGTTGCATTTAATAAAGCGACTACAAAAATAGTCTATCATCCCACCAAAGGTCTCAAGTAGCGGTCTAAACGTAGCGCTTAAAACGTCGGTAGCACAATAGGATAAATTGACGCGTAAGCTATCTAGAGGTATAGGCAACAATCTAGTAAAATTTGTCTTTTCTCGTGAAGTATGTTTGGTCTCGTCTATGCTTTTGTTGAGATTTGATAGCTTTATTCTTTTGAAATCTCTTTTACCTATTTGATAATAGAGTTTACCCTTGCATTCAAACAAGACGGCTTTTAACAACAACACTCTCAAAAACGTCAATTCTAAGCTAATTTTGCCGTTGCGCGAGTCAAAATACCCTCTCATAATTACACTCGAAAACAATATCAAAAATAGTTGCAAAATCAACGTAACAATACCAACTATCCAAGTCATACCATTGTTGTGTGCAATTACCGCCAAAATACAAAAAAAGAGGAAAAATCCTCTTTTTGAATAATTATATTAAGTTGATTGGGCAAGCCTAAACCGTATTGTCTATAATAAATTATATTTGCAAATAATTATCCTAAAAGCGTCAATCAAACGCCTATGGTATCATCGTCGCTCTCGAAGGTAACGAAGTCTTCACCCTCCAAAAAGTCGGGATTGTTGCTATCGAGCATAGCATCCAACTCGTCTAGCTGTTGGATTTGACTTGACGTTGGTCCTTCAAAATCGTCGGATAATTGAATTTCTCTATACAAACCTTCCGTTTGAGCGTTGAAGTTGCCGTATTCGATAAGTCGCTTCATAACCTCACCGTAGTCAGGCAGTTCGTCAATGGAATGCAATTCAAACTTTTTGAGGAATTCTTCCGTAGTGCCGTACAATACGGGTTTTCCCGGAGATTGCTTGAACCCGCAACTTTTGATGAGGTCGGCTTTGAGAAGTACGCTGATAGCGTAGTCGGGACTTACACCTCTGATTTCTTCTATTTCGCTACGCGTAATTGGTTGTTGATACGCAATAATCGACAGCACCTCTACCAATATCTTAGAGAGTTCTTTTTCTTTGACGGGTTGCAATACTTCGGCTACGATTTCGCCGTATTTGCTATTGGAACAAAACTGTACCTTGTCGTTGAAAACTTCCAATCTAATACCGCAATCTCCGCTATACTTTGTCTCCAACTCGGCTATAGCGTCGTTGAGATTGCGTCTGGACACGTCATCGGGAAGTTTGGACAATATATCTTGTCTACTGATAGGCACACCCGCCGCAAATATTATCGCCTCTACGACGTTGATCAAATTTTTCATTCTACTCCTCCGTATCACTCAAGTGCGAATAGTCTATTGATTCGCTGTCGATTTCATCGTTGTATTCGATAAGAATATCGTCGGTAAACGACTCTTGAGTCGCCTTGACGATTTGCTTTTTCATAAGCTCTAGTAGTGCTTGAAAGGTCGATATTTTCTCGCTTTTCTCTACCTTTTCGCCAAATAATTCACTAAATTTGATACTCTTTTGTTCTACGACTCGCTTGGCGATATAGTTGATTTTGTCAGCTACCGTGTAAGGGTCTTTGACTATCTTCTTGGTGGCAAAGGCAATCTCCTTTTCGTTGAGTCTTAAGAGCATTCTACCGTATGCGTCGATAAGATTGTTTAGGTCAAAATTGCTCAGAACAATGATTGCGTCCTTGTCGGTAAAGACAGGCTTGCGATAAAACTTGTTGAGAGTTTCTCTCGCCTTGAGAGCCTCGCCTTTCTCTTTGAACATTGCGTACATGAGCAGCCTGCGTCTGAGCAATTCTTCGGGATCTTCTTCTTCGATATATTCTTCGTCCTCGATTTCTTCTTTAGGCAGAGCGTCCTTGGATTTGATTTCTAATAGCGTTGCGGCAACGGATACGAAGTCGGAAGCTACGTCCATGTCTAATTCTCCAACGCCTTCCATATATTGCATATATTGACTAGTGATTTGCGCAAGCGGAAAGGTAAGCAAATCGTACTTACCCTCTACGACTATGAGTGTATAGAGCAAGTCGATTGGTCCTTCAAAATCAAGCAAACTAAACTTGACTACGTCGCTGGCGTGCTTCTCAAAAAAATTTGCCATAATCACCTACATAATATTGATACCGAATATCAACCCGAAGAGCTTGCCGACTACGTTGCGTACCAAGCCGATATACATTCCGAATATATCGAGATATGGACTAATTCTGCCCAAAACGCTACTACCGATAAGCAAAATCAAAAGCACGTAATTGCCGTATCTATACATAAAATCTACGTATTTGCTAGAAGGTCTAAGCGTTTCAAAAAGTCTAAATCCGTCCAAAGGATAAATAGGCAACAGGTTGAACGCCATAAGAGTCAAATTGAATATTATGCTAAATTGGAACAAATACGAGAAGAAGAAGTATGCGTATTGTCCCGCCGATATCTCTTGGCCTACGTAGATAGCTAAATCCACGTTTTTGGTGCAAGCAATCAAAATCGCATAGACAGCCGTAGCCAAAAAAGCAACGATAAAGTTGCAAATCACCCCTGCCAAGGATACGGTTATCATACCCTTCTTGTACTCTCTAAAATTGCGAGGGTCAATAGGTACGGGTTTTGCCCAACCAAATCCAACCACCAACATCATCAAAAAACCTATCGGGTCAATATGCTTGAGAGGGTTGAGCGAAAGCCTGCCTCGCATCTTCGCCGTATAATCGCCGTTGAGGTACGCCACCCAGCCGTGCGCCATTTCGTGCAAAACTATTGCAAACAAAATTGCAATGAGGTATGCCAGAACGCCCAAAAAGGCAAGTCTAGGATAGTCGGCTAATGCTTGGATAATATACAACATTATTGATAATCTTCCTCCACGTCGTTGCGAACCAAATCTTCGTATGTTTGAGGCTTGACGGCGTATCTACTCTTGCCACCCGATACGAACACGACAGGCGGTACGAGGTTGCGATTGTAATTGCTGGACATAGAATAATTGTATGCACCCGTGGTAAATACGGCTATAATATCGCCTCTTTTCGCCTTAGGCAAGCAAATATCATTGATGATTACGTCACCACTCTCACAGCATTTGCCCGCTATGGTAACGACCTCCTCTCCCGCCTCGTTGGCTCGATTGGCAATAACCGCCTCGTACTTAGCGTCGTATAGCACCGGACGAATATTGTCGGTCATACCGCCGTCGATAGCTAAGTACTTTCTGATACCCTTGATGTCTTTGATTGCCCCAACACTATAAAGCGTAACGCCTGCTTCGCCTACGATACTTCTACCCGGCTCTATCATAAAGTAGGGTTTGGTTATGTTCTTTTTAGCCACGCAATCGCACAGAGTTTTGGTGAGAAGCTCGACGTATTCGCAATATTCTCTGATATTGAACTTAGGGTCGTCCCCGCTATAATGTACGCCAAAGCCGCCGCCGAGATTGAGCTCCTCTACCTCTATACCTTGCTCTTTGAGGTTGGCAATGAAGTCGGTCATTACTTCGACAGCCAATGCAAACGCCGACTTGTCGAAAATTTGCGAACCGATATGACAATGCAAGCCTCTAAAATATACGTTGCCCGATTTTTTGATTTTGTTGATTACTTCGAGGGCGTCTCCGTTGGCAATAGAAAAGCCGAATTTGCTATCAACCTTGGCAGTCTGAATAAAGGTGTGCGTATGCGCCTCAACGCCGGGATTGGTACGGATAAGCACCTTTTGCTTGCGCGAATATTTGGCGCATATCTCGTCGATAAGATCTACCTCTTCGAGATTGTCCACGACTATCACGCCTACGCCGTTGGATATAGCATATTCTAGTTCAGACACCAACTTATTGTTGCCGTGAAAATACGCCTTGGCAGGATCGAACCCGGCACTGATAGCGGTATATAGCTCGCCCGCCGAAACGACGTCTATGTTGCTATTTTCTTCTTTCATTATTTTGTAGATTGACTTGCAACTAAAAGCCTTGGAAGCATAAGCAACGTTGCCGTAGCCGTACGTATTGGCAACGGTATTTCTAAAGGCTCTCACGACACCTCTGATATAATCCTCGTCCATTACGTACAATGGCGTGGAATATTTGGCAACCAAATCTACACAGTCAACGCCACCGATTTGAAGGTGTCCCTTTTCGTTGACGTTCATCGTTTCTCTATAGTTCATATTATTCTCCAAGGACGATAAACTATCGCCAAGTTTGATTGTAACAAAACGCGAGAGTAAAGTCAACGCGAAGAATAAAATTATACAATAAAGACCGCAAATATTTACGGTCTTTTTACTCTCTACACGCCCATTAGGTGTGAATATCGATTAGACGATACGTCGTCGGATACTCGCATAGGAAACGTCGAGGTTATACGTCATTTCTCGTAGTCAATATAGCAACATAAGGTGTCGATTGAGCCTTGCCTTTTATTTGCATATTGCCTTTCAACGTCATTATCAAGCAACGTCTTACCATTGTGACGCTAAATCTTTGATATAGTCGAATAAGCTTGCTTTGTCGGCGTCTTGCTCGGCAAGCAAGTTGATGGTCTGCTCGTTGCTTTGCGTCGTTATCGTTACGCTACCAACCACGTCGCCCTTTTTGATAGGCGCTTTGACGTACTGCGGTAGGTTTATGCTCACACTACCAAGTTTTTCCCCACCCTTACAAAGTATCGCTACGTCTCGCTCGGGTCTTACGGTAATAAATTTGACGGGCGAAGCCTTGACAGTCAACTGCTCGGGCATATCTTGGTCGTGAAAATAGACGACTTGCTGTTTATAAGCGCCAAACCCGTAATCGAATAGCCGACTTACTTGATTAAAACGCGTCTTAGAATCGTTGCAACCTATGACGGTAGCTACTACTTTTAGACCGTTTCTCTCGGCACACGCCGACAGACAAAAGCCGGCTTTGGCAGTGTATCCCGTCTTGCCACCGATGCAACCTTGATAGTGCCTAATAAGCTTGTTAGTATTGACGAGCTGGGTAATTCTACCGTCGGGATGAGTGAAATTTTCTAAATAAATACCGGCGTAATCGTAGTATTTGGCGTGCTTCATCAATTCTCTAGTCATAATATTGACGTCACGCGCCGTACTATATTGCTCACGTTCGCTAGGAAGCCCCGTAGCACTACAAAACAAGGTATTGTTCATCCCCAATTCTTTTGCTCTAACGTTCATCATATCAACGAAAGCTTCGTGAGAACCCGCAATCCTCTCGGCAACCGCAACCGAAGCGTCGTTGGCGGAAACGACAATAATACCTTTGAGCAAATCGCTTACTACGTAACTGTCACCCGTCTCCAAAAACATTTGCGACCCGCCCATTGCCGAAGAATTGGAAGAAATCGTTACCTTTTCTTCCAAAGTCAGATTGCCCTTATCTATCTCTTCCAAAGTTAGCAAAGCAGTCATAATCTTGACCATGCTGGCTATCTCGTGCTTTTCGTCAGGCTTATAGCTATACAGCTCCATTCCCGTATCAAAATCCGTCATATATTTGCTAAACGACTTGTTATCCACACTCTCGTCCACACTTGCTTCTTGTAGATTGGCAGGTAGACACAAGGTTGAGCCAACGGTCAAAATAAGCGTGATTAGCAACAAAAATAATATCGAATAAAACTTTTTCATATACACCTCACTATGGCTATATTGTGTGGATAATACAAGGCAATATTCGAATTTTATTATAAAAAAATGCGTTTTTTAGAATAATTTTGAATAATATATAGCTATTTGTTATTTATTTTGAAAAATTTAAGTATTTGCTCGCCCACGAAGCAAAAGCCGTCTATCGTACCTAAATTGCAAGAAGTTACGCCCTTGGAAAAGAAAAGCGCAGGCACGTCTTCTCGAGAATGGTCGGTGCTTAGCGTAGACGGATCGCAACCGTGGTCCGCCGTGATAATCAAAAGGTCAGTATCTTGCATTGCACTCACAATTTCGGGTAATCTGGCGTCAAAATCTTGCAAACACCTCTTGTAGCCCTCTATATCGTTGCGATGACCGTACAACATATCAAAGTCCACCAAGTTAGAAAATATCAAGCAATTATCACACTCGCGCATTGCGCGGATAGTTGCGTCTACCACCTCTTTGTTGCCGTGAGCAGTTATCGATTGGTCAATACCCGCTCCGCTAAATATGTCGTTGATCTTGCCTATTGCTATCGTCTTGACACCACCACGTTGCAATTTGTCGAGCACACTCTCCCCTTGAGGCGGTAAACCGAAGTCCTTACGGTCAGCCGTGCGATAATAGTTGCCTTGCTCGTCGATAGCAAACGGTCTGGCTATTACCCTGGCAACGCCGTCTTTACCATTCATAATCTTACGAGCTTGCTCGCACATTTCGTATAGCCTACCTGTGGAATATATTGTATTGCAACAAGCAATTTGCAAAACGCTATCGGCAGAAGTGTACACAATAGGATATCCCGTGGCAATATGCTCCTTGCCTAATCTTGCGATAATCTCAGTACCACTAGCAGGTTCGTTGCCTAGTACGCCGTCAACGCCCCACGCTTTGGTCAGGCGAGATATTATATCTTCGTCAAAGCCGTGCGGATAGGTTGGATAAGGCGTTGTGGTTACTATGCCCATAAGCTCAAAATGACCTGTTGTGGTGTCTTTGGCGCAAGAGAGCTCGCTAAGGCGTGCAAAGCTTGCCTTAGGCGTATCTGCCTTGGGCTCTACGCTAACCCCGTCGATATTGTTGAGACCAAAGGAAACAAGATTGGGAATATTGATACCTTGCGAGATTGCTAAGTACGTATTGCTGCCCTCGTCACCGTATTGCTTGGCGTCCTTTGCCCCGCCTATGCCAAAACTGTCTAAGACCAATAAAATTGCTTTCATACCACTATTATATACCATATTAGCCTTTTTGAAAAGATATAATTGTCTACAAAAATTCATAACACGACAAATTAGCCAAACAAAAATATACTATAATCTTAATATGCAAGAGTTGATAAAAAAGTATTTGATAGCAATGGGAATAATGCCCAACTGCTCGGGTTATAGATATTTGAGCGAATTGATAGACGACCTCTGCCAAGGAATTAATATTTTTCCCCTCAAACACAACGGTTACAAGAGATTGTCGGATAAATACTGCCAAAGCGTTGGAAATATAGACAAGAATATTCAAAATTGTATCGCCAAAGCTTGGAATACGTGCGACCTAGACTTGCTATTCACCTACTTTGGCAACACGATTGACCAAGAAAAAGGCAAGCCTACCTCTAAACAATTTATATTGCAATCTTATGAAAATATAAGGCTAATGCAATAGGTTCGACAGCTCTATTGGGCGAGTTATTATAGCAATTAAAATAATATCTATCGTCCTATCAACGCTCTTGACGCTACGTAGGCATATTACCATTAGATTATTGATAAAATATTATATGAAAAAATTAGACAAAAACAAGCCAAAAATTCGCTTTTATGCAAGTAATATCAAGTCGGCATTGCAACTAGAAAAGTATTGGTGGGTGTATTTGATGACGGCAATAATATCAATCGTAGGTTTGATAATTGGCGTTATGGTAGGCAAAAATATCGACAAGCCCGACCAATTTGCGCCATATCAGCTGTTAAACTTGTCTCAATACGGATATTTTAGCAATTTTTTGAAAATTTCAATATATTTTGCTTTAGTGATATTAATAGCTTTTTTGTCAATTTTAAACCCGAATTTTGGCTTACTTAGCCTTTGTACTGCAATTTTTGTAGGATACCGCGTGGGCTATCTAATAACGGTATCATTCAACGTCAACGTCGCTTCGGCTATATTGTCACTGATATTTTATTATTTGCCATTATGGATAGCCTTTTTGACGGTTATCGCCACGCAAATAATATTTAACCTCACATACAATAATTGCATCAAATCAATTAATTGGTGCAAAAATTTGATAATACTGTCGGGGCGTGCAGCGTCGTTTATATTTATATTAGCCGTAATCGTAGCTCTTGTTTTGTGCGTGCTATTACCGTTGATATTCAATTTGCTATTTTTCTAAGCTCTATTGACAATAATAGCGCTTTGTCAAAATAGCAATATATTGGCTCAGCTATAGTACCAATAGCAGTGCAATATCCTTATAATCAGATTATTATAAGCGAAAAGCAAAAAAAATACCACCTGCTAATTGCAAGTGGTAGTTTTTGATTACTTGGCATATTCCGTATGTCTAACCTCTCTGATGACGTTGACTTTGATTTGTCCCGGATATTCCAGCTCTGCCTCAATCTTTTTGGCAATGTCCTTAGCCAAAAATGCCGTAGCTTTGTCGTCAACTTTTTCGGGTTTTACCATAACACGGATTTCTCTTCCTGCCTGAATAGCGAAAGATTGTTCCACACCCTCAAAGGCGTTGGCTACGCTCTCGAGTTTTTCTAGTCTCTTGACGTAATTTTCGAGTGACTCTCTTCTAGCGCCCGGTCTAGCACCCGATATCGAGTCTGCAGCTTGTACGATAACCGCCTCGATAGTCTTAGCCTCTACGTCGCCGTGGTGAGCTTCTATCGCATGCACGACCGCAGGGCTTTCTTTGAATTTCTTGGCGAGTTCTACACCAATAGATATATGAGTACCTTCTACCTCGTGGTCTACCGCCTTGCCCAAATCGTGCAACAATCCCGCACGCTTGGCTACTTTGACATCGGCACCGAGTTCGGCTGCCATAATGCCCGCAAGGTAGCTGACTTCCAATGAGTGTTTGAGTACGTTTTGACCGTAACTAGTACGATACTTTAGTCTACCCAAAAGCTTGATGATCTCCGGATGCAAGCCGTAAACGTTAGCGTCGAACGCTGCGTTTTCGCCCGCTTCCTTCATCTGCGCGTCAAGTTCTTTCTTTACCTTCTCGACTGTCTCCTCGATACGTGCAGGATGAATTCTGCCGTCGGAAACAAGCCTCTCAATTGTAAGTCTTGCGACTTCTCTTCTTACCGGATCAAATCCCGACAAGGTTACTACGTCAGGCGTATCGTCGATGATAAGGTCTACGCCCGTAGCGTTTTCGATTGCACGGATATTCCTTCCCACTCTACCAATGAGGCGTCCTTTCATATCCTCGCTTGGCAGTTCTACTACCGAAACCGCAAACTCGGAAGCGTGGTCAGCCGAACATCTTTGAATAGCCATAGCAACGATATTCTTTGCTTTTTTGTCGGCTTCTTCTTTAGCTTTTTGCTCGATTTCTTTTGCTTCTACAGCGGCGTCACGGCGTGCCTCTTCCAAAAGTTCGTTCATCAAAACGTCCTTGGCTTCGGCTTGGGTCATCTGAGCAACCTTTTCGATTTCTTCAATCATTCTGGAATGAGCGTTTTGAATCTCTTCTTCAAGATTGTCAAGTTTCTTTTCCTTTTCTTCGAGTTGACGTTTTTTATCGTCAAGCACGTCGGACTTGTGGTCTATTGCGCTCTCTTTTTTGGATAAAAAATCTTCTCTTTGAGCAAGTCTTTGTTCCGTGCGATTGATTTCGCTTCTCCTCTCTCTGCACTCTTTTTCAAACTCGCTTCTAAGTCTTTGCTGTTCGTCTTTTGCTTCTACTTTTGCCTCTTTGAGATAAGATTTGGCGTCTTGACGACCCTCTTCTCTAATACGGTTGCACTCTTGCTTTACGCTACCTACCATACGGCGGGCTACAAACCTGTAAACAAGTAAGCCGATTGCACAGCCCAATGCCACCATGGCTACGGCTATACCCACTACGCCTCCCGACGATATCCCAAGAAGATTATAGAAGCAACTGAATGTAGTTGTCATATTAACCTCCTGATATTAAATTGTTAAGTTGCAATAGCATTTATTTATGCTGATTATATTATAAATAATATTAACTATAAAGTCAATACCATATATAGCAATTATTTGTTTTCCTTGGTTTTTTCGATGATTTTTACTTTGATTTCTTCGGCTACTTCCGGATTGTCGTCGAGGTAAGCTATTGCCTTATCTCTGCCTTGCGCAATTTTCTCGTCGTTGTAGCTAATCCAAGAACCACTCTTGACCAAAATGCCCATATTGATACCCGTATCTACTATGCAACCCATAGCCGATATACCCTTGCCGAACAAAATATCGAATTCGCAATTTTTGAAAGGTGGTGCAACCTTGTTTTTGACAATTTTTACCTTGGCTTTGTTGCCCACGAACTCGGTGCCGTCCTTGATTGCGTCGCCCTTACGAACTTCCATTCTTACGCTAGAATAGAATTTGAGCGCCTTACCGCCCGGCGTAACCTCGGGATTGCCGAACATAACGCCTACCTTTTCTCTTAGCTGATTGATAAAGATAAGACAAGTGTTGGTCTTACTGATGATAGCCGTCAACTTTCTGAGAGCTTGCGACATAAGTCTTGCTTGCAAACCGATGGTAGATTGTCCCATCTCGCCCTCGATTTCCGCTCTCGGAGTGAGCGCCGCAACCGAGTCGATAACAATGATATCTATAGAATTACTGCGCACCAAAGTCTCGGCAATGTTGAGTCCTTGCTCAGCGTCGTCGGGTTGAGATACGTAGAGGTTGTTGACGTCAACGCCCAACTTCTCGGCATAAACGGGGTCCAATGCGTGCTCTGCGTCGATAAAGGCAGCCGTTCCGCCGTTCTTTTGACACTCAGCAATCGCACTTAAGGCAACCGTCGTCTTACCCGAAGATTCGGGTCCGTATATCTCTATTATTCTACCCTTAGGTAGTCCACCTACGCCTAGCGCCATATCGAGTGACAAGCAACCCGTACTGATGACCTCAATAGGTCCTACGCTCTCGTCGCCCAATTTCATAATTGCGCCCTTGCCGTATTGTTTTTCTATCTTGGCGATTGCATCTTCTATCAAGCTATTCTTTTCATTGTCAACTTTTTTGTCTTTAGCCATAATTAACCTCGCTTAAAATTTTGATATATAATCGAGCAACAGATATAACGCTTTATCCGTCACACTCTTCCTAATTACGTTGCGCTCTCCCTCCAATTCGAGGCGGAAAACGTCTACAAACCCGTCACCTGCTATACCTACGAAGACTAAGCCCACGGGGGTATCTTTTTCATCGCTGGCAGGTCCTGCACAGCCAGTAGTGGACACTACGAAATCGTTGTCTTTGTTCTTAAGTCCTTGCGCCATTTCCCTCGCCGTTTCTTCGCTTACAGGTCCGAATTGCCTAAGAGTAGACAACTTGACGTGAAGTCTCTTGACCTTGCTGACGTTGGTATAAGTAACTATTGCCTCGTTGAGCACGCCCGAACTACCCGACACGTTGACTATTCTACTACTGAGCATTCCGCCCGTGAGCGACTCGGCAATAGCAATTCTAATGCCCTTTTCTAGACACAATCCGACTACCTTTTGTTCCAAGGTTTCGTCGTCTTCGCTGTATATCTTGCTGCCAATCACCTTTTTGACGGCACTTATCGTGGCAAAAAAGTCGTCTTCTTCGCCACTGAAGTTGTCTACTATTATTTTGTAGTCAAGACCTTCGCAATCGACTGCAACGGGTATGCCGTCGGTAGATAGCTCCAAAACCTCGTCAACTTCTTCTCCCGTCAATTCTAAAGCTCTAATGATACATAAATCTTTGTTGTTGTCTATCATAATTTTATTCTTTCGTTTCGGCAAGAATAGCCTTGTTTTTGAGTATATAGTTGAGTCCGCTGACGATAGTCATAACCGTAGCAAAGACGAATATCACCGTGCCTATCCAAGAAAATACCTTGAATACTACGTATTGCGACGACATTACAGGTGGCGAAAAGAGTATAAACGACATACCGAACATTGTCGATGCCGTCTTGATTTTGCCAAGCTTATCGGCGGCAAGGACGAAGTTGCGCAATGCTGCCATTTGTCTAAAAAGCCCTATGATTAGCTCTCTAGCCATAATTAGCACGGAACATATCATTGCCAAATAAGCAATAGGCAAGTAGCCACCGTCTACTATGACGAAAAGCCCCGCTACAACCAACACTTTGTCGGCGATGGGGTCAAGGAATTTGCCAAGATTGGTGACAAGATTGTACTTGCGCGCCAAATGTCCGTCTACGTAATCGGTAAGCGATGCCACCATAAAGATCAACCAAGTGAAAATAAACGCGTATTTCCACACCGATTGTAGACAATAAGACAAAATAAATATCGGTATCAATACTAGTCTTGCGACCGTGATTTTGGTAGGTAAGTTCATATCAATTCTCCTATACTATCCTCTCCGTCTACTCCGATTATTTTTACTTGGTATATCGTGCCGATATCAACGGGACGATTAGCCGTAAAATAAACCGTAGTATCTATATCGGGAGCATCAAACTGTGTTCTGCCGTAAAAGCATTGTCTATCGTAATCAACTCCCTCGTAAATGACGTCAACCACTTCACCCACTCTATCTTGAAGCTTTTGAGCGAGAATACTCTCCGTAAGCTCGTACAATTCGTTTACTCTCTCTAGCTTGACCGCTTCGTCGATTTGTCCGCCAAGGCGAGCTGCCGGAGTGCCTTCTTCACAAGAATAGGCAAAGAAACCGCATCTGTCTAACTTTGCCTCGGCAATAAAGTCGTATAGCTCGTCAAAGTCCTCTTGCCCCTCACCCGGGAAGCCTACGATAAAGGTGGAACGAATGGCAAAGTTGCCTCTGCTTCTTATCCTGTCAATGAGCTTGCGGATATAGTCGCCGTCCACGCGTCTATTCATTCTTTTCAATATTGTATCACTTATATGTTGACAAGGTATGTCAAGATATTTACAAATTTTTGGATTTGATGCAATATAATCAAGTAGCTTGTCGGTGATGAGCTCGGGATAAAGATACATAAGGCGTATCCACTCGACGTCAAGTTTGCTCAGTTCCTCAAGCAGTTCTATGAGCTTAGGTTCACCGTATAAATCTTTGCCGTAATTGGTCACGTCTTGTGCCACCAATATAATCTCTTTGATTGGATGGTCGGCAAGCAAGCCCTTAACCTCTTGTACGATATCTTGGATAGGTCGCGACGTGTACTTGCCCCTTATGTAAGGAATGGCACAGTAGGTACAATGATTGTCGCAACCCTCGGCAATCTTGACGTAGGCGTAATGCTCGGGCGTCGTCAACACTCTATCGGCAGAAAAACGTCTGTCGTTGATATCGTTTTTGAGTTTTACTTGTCCGCTGTCCGTTGTCAAACTATTGAGTATCTCGGGAAGCTTGTGGTAATTAGCCGTACCTAAGAAAACGTCAACCTCGGGCATCTCGGCGCTCATCTCGTCCATATATCTTTGGACAAGACAGCCCGTAACTACGAGCACCTTGCACTTGCCCTGCTTTTTGTATTCCGCCATCTCCAAAACCGTGTTGATTGCTTCAACCTTTGCCGACTCGATAAATCCGCAAGTGTTGACGATTATTATCTCCGCTTCGCTAGGGTCGGGGGTAAAATCGTAGCCGTAGTTTTTGAGATAAGCTAACATATTTTCGGTATCTATTCTGTTTTTGTCACAGCCAAGAGATACTGTTCCTATTTTCATTATCATTCTCCTTCGAGCGCTCTCTTTTTGAGTTGCTCGACCTGCTCTTCGTTGAGGGCAAATACCAAATTTTTGCCTTCTTGTCTTACGTAGTTTTTGCTCTTGAGCCAATCCACTATTCTACCCGCTCTATTGAAGCCTAGGCTAAATCTTCTCTGCAAGCCCGATATTGATATGGTAGAATTTTCAAGACCGTAGTCTAAGACGTCCATACACAATTCGTCAGGAAATTCGCTATTACGCTTGTCCGTACCGTCGGCATCGATGACTGCCGTCTCTTCTTCCGTCTTGTTGATAAAGTTGTTGATTTGCTCGTCAAAATAAGCCTCGTTGCGCTCTTTGACTTGTTCTACTATAGCTTTGACCTCTTTGGTATGAATAAACGCTCCTTGCACACGCACCGGGTTAGGCTTGACTGCCTCTTTGTAAAGCATATCACCGTAACGCAAGAGCTTCTCAGCGCCTTGATAGTCGAGTATCGTCTTACTGTCCACACCGCTGGTAACGGCAAAGGCAATTCTCGTAGGAAGGTTGGATTTGATAGTCCCCGTGATAACGTCAACGGACGGTCTTTGGGTAGCTAGAATGAGGTGTATACCCGCGGCACGAGCCTTGGCGGCAAG
The DNA here is from genome assembly GCA_937880755.1 of uncultured Clostridia bacterium. Lineage (GTDB taxonomy): Bacteria > Bacillota > Clostridia > Christensenellales > UBA3700 > HGM11368. The sequence continues at coordinate 24,685 of CALGRX010000005.1, read as the reverse complement.
CTTTTTGACCAAAGCTTGGAATTCTTTGCCTACAGGCGACAAAATAATATCGCCTACCTCGTCTATCACTATGAGAATGAACGGCATCTTCTGCTCGTCGTTGACCTCTTCGTTGTATTGAGCAAGGTTGGCAACCGACATATCCGTCATCAGTTGATAACGCTTTTCCATCTCTTCTACCGCCCACTTGAGCGCGTTGATAACTTTCTTTTCTTCCGACAAAATTTGCGGAATAAGTAGGTGCGGAATATTGCGATAGATATTAAGCTCCACGACCTTAGGGTCTACGAGTATCATTCGTAATTGCTCAGGCGAATACTTGTACAGCATACTGCATATCATGCCGTTGAGACATACCGACTTGCCCGCACCCGAAGCGCCTGCTATCAATGCGTGCGGAAAGGTGGTAACGTCGCTGACGTAACACTTGCCGTCAATGTCCTTGCCTAGAGCAAAATACAATCCGTCCTTTTTGGTATTGTTGAACTCCGGACTGTTGATAATAGACTTTAGTCCTACGATACCTCTGTCTTTGTTAGGAATTTCTATACCGCAACATCTCTTGCCCGGGATAGGCGCTTCCAGACGCATACTCTCCACGCCAAGCCACATGACGATGTCGTTGTATTTGGACGTAATTCGACCTAATTGCGCGTTGGTCTCAAACTCGATACGAGAAAAAGTAGGACCTTTGACAATGTTGGACACCTGTATCTCTACGCCAAAGTCTGCCATCTTCTCGGTGAGCGTCCTAGCCAGATCGTCCAAGTAGGCGCTGTCCACCGCTACGTCCTCTTGATAATCCTTTAGGCAATCCAAAGACGGCGGATTGTAAGGTACGATAACGCGTGGCTTTGGTTGTGGAGCTTCCTTAATTTCGTTTTGCACGGCTTGATTAGGTGCTGTTTGGTTTTGCACAGCTTGATTTTGAACGGTTTGATTGCTGTTTCTAATTGCGCTAAAGTCAGGCTTTAGACTCTGATAAGGGAAGTTGACAGGGGTTTCTTCCACCTCTTTAGCGTTGGCGTTTCGTGCCTTTTGTTCGGCTTCTCTCTGCCTTTGAGCCTGTCTTTCTCTAAGCTCTCTAAGTCTTTCGGCTCTTGCCTTCTTCTCTTCGTCTTGTGATTTCTCAGGCTCTTGCGGTTGTTCGTAAGGCTTAGGCTCGTCATTTTGAGGTTGGCTTTGGTGATTGTAAGAGTCAACACCGTCTACGATAGCGTCAGTCGTATCGTCGACAACTTGAGAATCGTCACTATCGTCCTTAGCCAAGCCGTTATACTCTTGCAAGCCTTGGTTGAGAGCGTTTTCTATCTCTTGCATAAAGTCGGATTGTTCAATGCTACCTTGCTCTTCTCGCGACGTGTCGCCGGAATTGTCAAGCCCGATATTCTTCATAAGCTGTTGCTTACGGTATTCGCTGAGATAAGGCTTGTAGCGATCGTCGACTTGTTGAGACTGCTCCGTCTCACGCTTTTCTTCGGGTTGAGGCTTTGGCGTTGAGCTTGTTTGAATACCGTATCTAGCCGTAGGGTCAACGGTCAAATTGCCATTGTACTGATGTGTTGCGGGCATTGCTCCGTCGTTGTACCAAAAGTCAAGTATCGCTTGTCTTTCGGCATCGACGCCGGTTTTGACCTCTTGAGGATTGATGAGAGTGCCGTCTTCGTCAATCGTATCGCCACTCTCATCGTCGTTGAAATCAACCTTTTCCAAAGGCTCGTATTCTAACGGACGATTGCTGCCGATAATGCTCTTAGGGATATTGTTGGATAGAGGCTTGCCCGTAGGCGTACTGTTGTATAGCTCTCTCTTAGGGGTCGCAGTGTCTAAACTTTGCCTATCGGCTTGGTCGACGCTACGTCTATTAGGCTTGGAAAATACTCTGACCTTTTCGGCACGAGAAGGAAAAATAAGCTCGCTGTTGACGTTGATGACGATAGCCATTGCCACAAGTCCTGCCAAGAACAAGCTGAGAATAATCATTGCAAAGACGTAAGCTTTGCACATAGGATATGCAACCAACGCGCCTAACCAACCCGCAGGCGTGTCGGACGACTTGAAACATGCGTCGATATAAGACGAATAACTCACCACCGACAAATGCTTGGTGAGCGAAACGTGGCACATCATTATGACTACAGCCACGATTAGAATATAGCAAATCTTGGCGCCAAAATTGGCACTAGGTCTTTTGCCGAAAATCAACAGCAAACCATAAACTAGCGCGCCCAAGCTATAACCGTAAACCGCAAAGCCGAATACGCCCACGAAAAAGTCTCTTACGTAAGCCCCCGCTCTACCGAACACTCCCAATAATATGCAAAATAATAAAAGTGCCAAACTAGATATCATCAGTCCGTTGAAAATTCTATTAGAGCGAGTTTGCTTTTCCGTTGAATCGTTACTCACGTCAACATCTCCTATACATAATTTTGACTATAATTGATTATAGCACAAAATATTATAATTTACAATATAAATATAAAATTAAACTAAATTAAAAAATATAAAAAGCATTATCAATAGCTTTGACAAAAACGCCGTCCTCGAAAACGAAGACGGCGTAGAACGACAATAACTAATATTGACTATTATTATTGTAAGCAATCGAGCAAGTTTTCGTCCACCTTTTGACCAACGTAGCTGACGACTGCCTTGGATAAGTCGTAGCAATCGTCGATAACTCGCTCAACGTCGTCCATTGTGATAGACTCTATGACTTTAATTTTGTCGTCAATGCTAAACAATTCTCCCGTATAAAGTGCGTGTTTGGATAGCACTCTCATCTGCGAGGAGGTATTCTCTTGACCTAGGACGTAGGCACTCTTGAGTTGTCTAATTCCCTTTTGCAATTCTGCCTTGGTAAGATAGTCCTTTCTCACTTGGTCAATCAACCTTTTGACGCCTTGCAACGACTTACACACCGATGCGGGATTGGTACCGATATAGATTGTCGTCACACCGTTGTTGATATACGTGGAAGGATAGCTGTACACATTGTAAGCAAGACCTTGTTTCTCTCTAATCTCTTGAAAAAGCCTGCTACTCATACCGCCGCCGACGATATTATTGACGAGCATCATTGCCATAGACAGCTTGTTGTCATACTCGTACGCAGGCATAGCTATGGCGATATTGGACTGCTCTATGTCCTTGAATTTGGACACGTAACGGCTGGTAGGAACATGATATATATCCGTCCATACTCTATCTTTGTTGGTGGCAAAACGCCCCTCAAAGTACTCTAAAACAAGGCTTTTGGCTCTTTCCGCCTCGATATTGCCGACGATTGATATTACTATATCGCTCGCCACGTAGTTGGTTCTAATATAATTGATAAGGTCTTGACGAGTAAAGCTTTTGACGTTGTCCCTAGGTCCTAAAATAGGCATAGACAAGGTATTGCCCTCAAAGTAAGCCGTAGAAAGATTTTCGAGTACCAAGTCGGCGTTGTCGTCCTCGCTCATAGATATCTCCTCGAGTACGACGCCCTTTTCTCTCTCCAGCTCATCCTCGGGATAGGTGGAATTGAGAATTATATCGCTGAGAATTTTTAGGCAATCCTCCGCCACGTCGTCCACGCTGATAGTGTAATAACACGTCATTTGCTTGGAAGTAAAGGCGTTGATTTGAGCTCCCATGCTATCTATCTCGTCTACAATCTCAAACGCACTTCGAGTTGCCGTACCTTTGAAGGTCATATGCTCAATAAAGTGAGATATGCCGTTGTTGGCAAGGCTCTCGTTATTGCTACCGCAACCTACGGCGACGGCAATACCTACCGACCTTACGCCGGATAATTTTTTGTAGACCAATCTAAGTCCGCTTGGATATTGATAAATAAAACTATTCATAAGCATATTATAGATTATTATCTAGCTTTTGTAAAGTCAACCAAGTCTATACGTTGTTTTTTTGAATTATTTGACCGACTGTGACGGCTTTGAGTCCAAGGTTTGCGTACGTCTCGAATATCTTAGGCAACGCCTCTAAGGTATGTTTGGTCGGGTGCGCCAAAATCAAGTCGCCCGCGCTCACGTTTTTGGTGGCTCTTTGATACACCAAAGAGCTATCCTTGTCACGCCAATCAATAGTATCTTTCGACCACATAATCACCGTCATATCTAGGCTCTTAGCTGCTTTGAGCGTTGCTTCGCCGTAGCTTCCCGACGGCGGCGCAAAGAGTCTAATATTATATCCGCTGACAGCATAAACTAAAGAATTGGTGGCTTTGATTTCGCTTAGATTGCCCTCCAAACTAAGCTTTTTGTGGTCCTTATGAAAATATCCGTGATTGCCAACCTCGTGCCCTTCGTCAATGATTTTTTTGAGCAAATCGTTGTTGTCGTCAACCCAACTGCCTCCTACGAAAAAGGTACACTTGACGCCATACTTTTTCATCACTTCGAGCATTGGCTCGATAAACTCTGTGCCCCAATATACGTTGATCATCAAAGCAACCTCGTTGCGCGTGCTCTCGCCACGATAATACGGCTCGTCTACGTCGCCCGAGAAGGCAAAGATAGAATTGTATCCCCCAAAGCTCGTCACCGCAACTATCGCAAGCATTGCGATGATTATCACGTTGGTGAGTATGCTCGTCAGTCTAACGCTCGTGATTTTTGACTTTTTCATACCAAATTGTATTCTCAATCCAATCAATATATGATATCGGCACTAATAAAGGGCAAGGCTATATCAATTTTTGATATGCTTTTGACTTCACCTATATATTTGAATATTGCAAAAAAAATCACGCCACAAACGTGGCGTGACGTTGACTATTAATCCTTATTTGATTACTTCTAGAAGCTTAAGCGCGATGCCCTTTTCGTTGATGTCGATGACTTGTACTTTTACCTTGTCGCCGATAGCAACTACGTCTTCTACCTTATCTACTCTCTCTTTCTTGAGTTTGGAGATGTGTATCATTGCGTCTTTGCCGGGAGCAAGTTGTACGAATGCGCCGAAGTTCATAATTCTAACGACTTCGCCTTCGAGCACGGTGCCGACTTCGGGATCGTTGACGATGAGTTCGATGATAGATTTAGCCTTTTGGATTGCTTCCATATCGTCGCTGGATACGAATACGTCGCCAAAGTCGCTGATATCAATCTTGACGCCGGTATCTTCGATAATCTTGTTGATGACTTTGCCTTGCTTACCTACTACGTCGCCAATCTTGTCAGGGTTGATGCTGAAAGAAACGATCTTAGGAGCAAACTTGGAGAGTTCTTTTCTTGGCTCAGGCAAAACGGCAAGCATCTTGTCAAGAATTTCCAATCTACCTACTCTAGCTTGAGCTAGAGCCTTGCGCAAAATTTCCTCGTTGATACCTTTGATTTTGATATCCATTTGGATAGCGGTGATACCGTCTTTAGTACCTGCTACCTTGAAGTCCATATCTCCGAGGAAGTCCTCGAGTCCTTGAATATCCGTCAAAACCGACACTTTGGACTTGTCTTCGTTGCTGATAAGTCCCATTGCAACGCCCGCAACAGGCTTTTTGATAGGCACTCCCGCATCCATAAGAGCAAGGGTGCTACCGCATACGCTTGCTTGGGAAGTAGAGCCGTTGGAGCTGAGAACTTCGCTGACGGTACGGATTGCGTATGGGAATACGTCCTCGGATGGAAGAACAGGCTCGAGAGCTCTCTCTGCAAGTGCGCCGTGACCGATTTCTCTTCTTCCAGGACTCTTGGCAGGTTTTGCTTCGCCTACGCTGTATGGTGGGAAGTTGTAGTGGTGAATATATCTCTTGCAAACTTCGTCGTCGATACCTTCGAGCTTTTGAACTTCGGAGATAGTGCCGAGGGTGCAACAAGTGAGAACTTGAGTTTGACCACGAGTAAATACGCCCGTGCCGTGTACTCTTGGCAAAACGCCGACTTCGCACCAAATAGGTCTGATTTCCGTCAAAGCTCTGCCGTCAGGTCTGATACCTTCGTTGAGAATCTTGGCTCTAACCTTAGCCTTCTTCATAGCGTACAAGGTCTCGCCTATGTCCTTTTTGCCGTCAGGGAAAGCCTCGGCAAAGTGAGCGTAAACGTCCTCGTCAAGAGCTTCTTCTGCCTTTTCTCTTGCTTGACGATCGTAGTTTTCGAGTACGGCGTCCATCTTAGCGTCGGCATACTCTTTGACTGCCGTAGCAATCTCGGGAGCAGGAGCGTAGAGTGTAGGAACGAACTTCTCTTTGCCGATTTCTTTTTGGATAGACTCTATCCAAGCAACTATCTTCTTAATCTCTTCGTGACCGAACAAAATAGCGCCGATCATCTCCTCTTCCGTCAATTCGTTGGCACCTGCTTCTACCATCAAAATGGCTTCCTTAGTACCGCTGAGGCTGAGGTGAAGTCTGCTTCTGTCTCTTTGCTCGCTGTCGGGGTTGATGACGTACTCGCCGTCAACGTAGCCCACGATTACCGAACCCGTAGGTCCTGCGAACGGAATATCGCTGATACTGAGCGCGATGGAACTACCGAGCATCGCGTATACTTCCGGCGGATAATTGGTGTCAACCGACAAGCAAGTAGCCGTCACGCAAACGTCGTTGTAAAATCCCTTAGGGAAAAGCGGACGCAAAGGTCTGTCGATAAGTCTCGATACGAGAATTGCCTTGTCGCTTGGTCTTCCCTCTCTCTTCTTGAAGCCTCCCGGAATCTTACCAACCGAATACATCTTTTCTTCAAAGTCGCATCCGAGTGGGAAAAAGTCGATTCCGTCTCTCTGTGTCTTAGCCATCGTAGCGTTGACCATAACCGCCGTATCGTTGCAACGAACGATGCAACTGCCGTTGGCTTGTCCGCAATACGCACCCGTCTCTACGGTTACTTCTCTACCGCCGATGGTCGTGCTGAAAATCTTTCTGTCTTTCATTACTAACCTCCAATTTAGCTTTTGATAATATCTTCTATTTGTTATTATAACCAATTTTTATAAAATGAGAGCGTTGAAATAAACGCTCTCAAGTTTTTACTTACGCAATCCAAGCTTAGCAATAAGAGTACGATAACGAACGATATCGGTCTTTTTGAGATATGCAAGCAAGTTTCTTCTCTTACCTACCATTCTCAACAAGCCTCTTCTTGAGTGGAAGTCCTTTGCGTTGGTGGCAAAGTGTTCGTTGAGGTGTTCGATTCTTGCGGTAAGAAGCGCGATTTGAACTTCAGGAGAACCCGTATCCCCTTCGGTTAGAGCATATTGCTCGATAATTTGTTGTTTCGTAAGATTGTTTTCCATATTTGACTCCTTGAGTTTATTTGCCCTAAACCAAGCATAACATAGGAAAATTGTTAAACCTCGCAAAGGGTACGGTAGTATATTAACACAATAAAAAATTCTTGGCAACTGTTTGAAAGGCATTTATTAATAAATATCTATACCTAAAATTTGATACCGTATTATTTAGATTTGATACCGAATTATTTGAGCGTAAAGCCGTTGAAGTAGCAAAAGCGCTATCCGTCGACACGCCGAATTGCGATATCTATAAAAGCAAGCCTTGCCGAGTTATTTTTTGCTAAGTCAAGCTAATTGATGCAACTAAGCTCGAGTATGCGACTTGAGTTTAGCGAGAGAATTTTTCTTCAAAAAACTCCCTTCTCTTGAGCATATTGTCCTCTCCGCGCTCAAGATACACGTCTAACCCCTTTGGGTTGGCTAGCCTTTCCAGACGCTTTTCGTCAAGGAAAACGGCTTTGGATATTCCACCCGCACCGCATGCTACGACGTCGTGAGTTTCTTCCATTATGTCGATATTGTATATACACTCTTTGCCAACCTTACAATAGCCGATGTTTTCTAGGTTTCCACTCATATACTTTTGCTTGTACATATAGTATGGTCGGTAACCGTGGCTCGTCAAAGCCTCAATGCTGTAATCTACCATTTTTGTTGCAAGAGAAGCGTCGCTCTTGTTGTCGTAGCCGTCGAGTTTTAGTGACGAACCACGCTTGATTGCCAAAGTATGTACTGTGACGTTATCGGGACTTAGAGCGATAGCGCAATCCACCGAACGGCGAAAATCGTCGTAAGTTTCGCTCGGAAGCATGGCAATCAAGTCCATATTGACGTCAAAACCCATATTTTTGGCAATTCTATACACCTTGTATATATCGTCAACGGTGTGTTTTCTACCAATTTCGTCCAGAGTTTTTTGATTGAACGTCTGCGGATTGACGGATATTCTGCCTACTCCAAAATCTTTGAAAACTTGTAATTTTTCCTCGTCAATAGTGTCGGGTCTACCCGCTTCAACGGTAAATTCTCTACACTCTGCACCTTTGAGAGGCGATAGTATTCTTTGCAACTGCGGCGCAGTCAACGAAGTGGGTGTTCCACCTCCCACGTATATAGACCTTACCTTTTTGCCGGCTTTGCCGAGCATCTTTACCGCGTCCTCTACGTCTTTTTGCAATAGGTCACAATAAGGCTCGACGGACTTGGATATTTTGGACAACTCGGCTGAGAGAAAAGAACAGTACACGCACCTAGACACGCATATCGGTATATTGATAAACAAGTCTGCCTTGTCGGTATCGGTGCAATATACTCCTCGTTGATTGCTACATACGTTAGCAATCAAGTCGGCTTTGGCAGGACTGACTAAGAGAGTGTCGATAAAATACTCTTTGGCGTCTTCGCCACGGTAAGTGAGATCGTGAAAAAGCTTAGTAGGTCTAATGCCCGTAAGCGAGCCGTAAGGCAAAGACACCCCCGTCCTCGCTTGTAAATATTTGTATAGAGCGATTTTTGAGTAGCGCTTGATTTCGCTTTTTTGGTGTATCAAATCGACATTTTGTTCTAAATTAAAGGTATTTTTAGAACAATATTGTGGATTTTGATAATCTTCAATTATACAATGATATATATTGAAATTGCTTTGCACGATCGTAAGTCTTACCTCGTCGCCCTCTTGATCTATGACGACGTGAGGGTAATAAGCCCTCAAAAGTTCCATAAAATCGTTGAAAAACTCTTCTCTATCGGTGGTAAAATTGATGCGAATATTAGTCATAAAATATTGGATTAGATTGGCGTTCGTACGCACTTGTCGTGCTATCGCCGTGTCCCGTCAAGAGCAAAATATCGCCTTGAAGGTTGAGTATTTTGGTAATAGATTTTTTAAGTTTTGCTAAATCGCCGTCGGGAAAATCCGTTCTGCCGTAACTATCTCTAAATATAGTATCTCCACAAAAGATTGCCCTATCGTAATGCTTGCCTTGATATATTACGTCATCACATAGATAACATACCCCACCTCTACTATGTCCTGCAGTTGCCAACACTAGTACGTTAGCGCCTGCTATCGGCAATTGTTGCCCGTCCTCCACGTAGACGTCGATATCAAAGGGCTGAGTCGTAATATCGAGCATTGTTGCAAGATAATTGTTTTGATTGGCTATCTTGCTCTCGTCGTTACGACTCATATACACCTTAGCGCCGTCTTGTTGCAGTTTGGCAACCGAGCCGATATGGTCAAAGTGTCCGTGAGTGACTAAAACTGCCTCTAAATCGACGTTGTTAGCCGTCAAGCAGTCTTTGATAGCCTCGTATCCGTCGCTTGGGTCCACGACAAAGCCTTGCTTACTCTTTTCGTCAAAGACGACGTAGGTATTGGTATCAAATATACCACAAACGATTGTCTTGATAGAAAGCGACATATTTATTCCTTTTTTGCGTTCTTTTCCAATAACAAAGTAACGGGTCCGTCATTGGACATATCAATGTGCATATGCTCGCCAAATACACCCGTAGCAACCTTGCCAAGCTTGGCTCTAAACTCGTCGACGGTGAGATTGTACAACGGCAAAGCCTCGTCAAAATGCAACGATCTCTTGAAGTCGGGGCGTCTGTTGGAAAAACAATCTCCGTATAGCGTAAAATTGGACACAACCATCACTTCTCCGCCGACGTCCGCCAGCGTCTTGTTGAGTTTGCCGTTTTCGTCCCTAAAAACACGCATTCCGACTACTCTATCAACGATATATTTGACGATTTTTTCGTCGTCGCCTTGCGTGTAGCCCACCAACACGAGGTAGCCCGTGCCTATAGAAGATACTACTTGTTCGTCAACGCTCAAAGTCGCGTTATTTACCCTCTGTACTATTGCTCTCATTATACTCTCACCACGTCAACGACGCCCTTGATGCCCTTGAGCTTGTTGATTATACTCTCCAAAAACTTGATATTTGATACTTCTACCGATACCGAAACGCTACCCATACCGTTTTTTTCTTTTTTGCCACTGATATTGGTAATGGCTACCTTCATTTCGCTTATAGTGGACGCTACGTCTATGAGTAGTCCTATTCTATCCTCGGCGTAGACCTCTATCGACGCAACAAAACTGTTGTCAACGGTAGTCGGCCACTCGGCTTCTACAATACGCTCGGGCTCAAAATACTTGCAATTAGGACAATCCGCTCTGTGAATAGTAACGCCACGACTACGCGAGATGTAACCCACGATTTTGTCACCCGGTAGCGGTGTGCAACAGTGCGAAAAGCGAGTTTTCATACCGGAAAACCCCTTGATTAGTATGCCGTTGTCTTTCTTCTTAGAAGAAACGTTGCGAGTCTTGACGGCAACTAGAGTTTCGGTATCGGGATGCTCTTTTTTGTAGAATTCTATCATTCTATTGACGAGTTGCGCGCCCGATATTTCGCCGTAGCCAACCAAAGCGATAATTTCGTCTATTCCCGTAACGCTATATTTTTGCAAAAGCCCCTCTTTCCAGCCGTTGCAAGAAAGCAAATCGGCAATGTTAAAGCCCTTGTGTCTTGCTTCTTTTTCGAGCAATTCTTTGCCGTTTTTGATATTTTCTTCCTTCATTTCCTTCTTGAAGAAAGATTTGATTTTGCTCTTGGCACTAGGGGTGATGACAAACTTTAGCCAATCTCTCGACGGACCTTTGGAATTGTTGGAAGTGATGACTTCCACCACGTCGCCGTTGGAAAGCTTGGTATCAATAGGCACCATACGGGAATTGATTTTGATACCCGTACATTTGTTGCCCACTTGAGAGTGAATTGCATAGGCAAAATCTATGCCCGACGAGCCGTTAGGCAAGTTGAAAACGTCGCCTGCCGGCGTAAATACGAATACCTGGTCGGCGTAAAGGTCGATTTTGAGTGAATCGAGATATTCTTTGGAGTCGCTGACCTCGTTTTGCAATTCCATAACGTTGCGTATCCAAGCAAGTTTGTTGTCGTCGAAGGTGTTGGCTTTGCCCGATACGTTGCCTTGCTTGTATTTCCAATGCGCAGCGATACCGTATTCGGCAATGTTGTGCATCTCGTGAGTACGAATTTGTATCTCGAAAGGAAAGCCGTACGACGTCAAAACAGTGGTGTGCAAGGACTGATATAGATTGCCCTTAGGTACGGAGATGTAGTCCTTAAACCTACCAGGAAGCGGACGCCATTTGGTGTGTATCGCGCCAAGTACGGCGTAACAATCCTTGATATCGTCCACGATAATACGCAAAGCTACGAGATCGTAGATTTGATCAAAGGTCTTGCCCTTTTGCAATTTGCGATAAATGCTATAAAAGTGCTTTGGTCTGCCGTTGACGTCGCCCTTGATGCCCAATTCGGCAAGCATATCCTTGAGCTCTTGCGAAATCTTTTCTACGTCACTCTCGCGCTCTATCTTCTTTTGGGCTACCTTTTCGGCAATAAAATAATAGTCGTCGGGGTGCAAATACCTCAAACACAAGTCCTCTAGCTCTCCCTTTAGCCCCGATATACCGAGTCTGGCGGCAATAGGCGCGTATATGTCGAGCGTCTCGGTAGCAATACGAATTTGACTCTCTTGCGTCTTGAAGGACAGCGTACGCATATTGTGCAATCTGTCTGCAAGCTTGATAATGATGACTCTTATGTCGTTGGACATAGCGAGGAACATTCTTCTAAGATTTTCCGCTTGCTCCTCTTCTTTTGACTTGAAGTTGATTTTGTTGAGTTTAGTTACGCCGTTGACAAGCATAACCACGTCGTGTCCGAATTCTTGGTCAATTTCCTCGGCGCAGTGCTCGGTATCCTCGATGACGTCGTGCAATAGCGCGGCAATTATAGTGTCCGTGTCAAGTCCAAGGTCAACGAGAATTTCGGCAACCGCGCTTGGATGAATAAAATAATCCTCGCCCGATTGACGCTTTTGACCGCTATGAGCTACTTTAGCAAAATAATAGGCTTTCTCTATCTTACTGTAGTTGGCTTCATTATAATTTTCTCTGATTTTAGTTAAAAATTGTCCTTCCACGTCACTTATTCAAAACTTGATACAGCTTACTACAATCAAGTTTCGTCCTAACCTCTCTATCAACAATTATAGCATTATTATCGTATTTTACAATACCCAAATCTACAAAAACAGCTATTGCAACGCAAAATTCTTCCCACGTCACACCCTCAATGCCGATATTTTGGAACAAAGCATAATAGTCACTATACGACTTGGTGGCAAGTAGAGTTTTGACGGCGGTAAATACCTTGCCAAGACCTACGTAGTCGAGCAACTTTTCTCGACAGCGACTCAACATTATATCATTGTCCACCACCCAAACCCTAGCGTCTTTGGATATTTTCATATTTGCCGTAATAACGTCGCCAAGCGGTCTTTCCAGCAACACTATATCGTTGTAATAAGAGAGATTGACGTTGGCATTAGGATTGTAGATTAGTCTATTGTAGGGACAATCGCTATCGCAAAAACCGTTGCTTACCCTCAACTTGGCTAAAATTCTTGGGTCAATCGACTTGAGGGTATCGTAGTCGTAACACAAATAACACGTGCCGTAGCTACTATCGGATATCAAATCAAAAGCGCGAGTCATATCAATACTGCTCGTGCGTATCGGACTATCGGACTTGAACATACTGCGCATAACGTAGTTGGCAACTCCCATATCGCAATCCACGTCGTTACACGTGACGTTGAGGACGTTTACTTGCAGTTTTTCGGTATTTTTGAAAACGTTGACCGATAGAGAAAACCGTATATTTTTCTTGGCGTCACTATTGAGCAAACTCAACTTGTCAATAGCCGAAAAAGCCAAAAAATCACAGTCGTCCTTACGAAATTTTAGGTGTTCGCCGTTGCCAATCGGAACAAAATCACAACTGCCGAGATTGGTAGCAAAGGTCACCTCTCTATTGCCCTCTCCGTACGGTTCGAGATAGGCTAGTTGCTTGGCAAACCCTAGGTCAAAGCTGTCGAGCCGACAAAATGCCTCAACCTTTGGCTCAAAAGCTTGGCTTGATATAGTCGCTTTAGCAAAGGCGTTAATACGTCTTATAAATTCCGTTACGTTTTCTTCCTTTAGCGAAAGACCGCAAGCCATCTTGTGCCCGCCGAATTTGAGCAAAATATCCGAGCAAGCCGACACGCAATCGAGGATATTGACGCCTTCGACGCTTCTGCCCGAGCCCTTGACGACGTCCTTATTTTTGGTAAGAAGTATTACGGGACGATTGAACTCACTTACCAATCTTGCGCTTGCTATACCCAAAATGCCGTCGTCCCAATATTTATCGTACAATACTATGATAGGATTGTCCTCGAAGTCAAAGCCTATCAGTCTATCGTCGCACGCCTCGGCAAGGTCGTTGGTCATAGTTTGTCTAAGGTCGTTGAGCTTTTCTATCTCGTCAACAAGGTTGTTAAGTACGAAGGTATCGTTGCTGACGAATAACTCAACAACGGGATTGGCGTCTTGCAATCTGCCGACGCTATTGATGCGAGGCGCAATCTTGAAGCCGATATCACTAGACTTGACTGCCCCTTTTACGCACCTATCCACTAGCAACTTGATACCCTTTCGATATCCGCGATTGATGAGCATTAAGCCGTAATATACGATAATACGGTTATCTTCTACGAGTGGTACGATATCGGCAACGGTAGCGATAGCGGCAATGTCGTAGTACTTTTTGCTCTCTTGCACGCCTGCCAAAGCCTCGACGAGCCTGAGGGCTACGCCCGCGCCGCACAACTCTCTAAAACAGCCTGTCGACAGCTTTGGATTGAAAATATCGCACTCCGGAAGCTCGACAATAGGCTCGTGGTGGTCGGTAACAACCACGTCGATGCCTAGCACCTCTTGAGCGTATTGTACCTCGTTTTTTGAAGAGATGCCACAGTCTACGGTGATGATTAAGTCGGGGAAGCTTTGCTCAGCAATGTTCTCGAGTGCTTCAATGCTTAAGCCGTAGCCGTGGGTATGTCTGCTTGGCAAAAAGTACGAAACGTCCACGCCTCGCGATTGGAGATATAGGTACAATATACTCACACCGCAAATTCCGTCACAGTCATAGTCGCCGTACAGTACGACTTTTTCACGAGTGTCAATGGCACGTCTAATTCGTTCTATCACACCCTCTAGCCCAACGTACTTGTCAAGAGGCGTCATATCGACTTGTTTTGGGTACAAAAAAGCCTCGGCCTTGTCAAGAGTATCGATATTGCGACTAACTAAAACATCGGCAATTACCTTGTCAAGACCAAAACGAGAGGATATTAGCGACGATATGGCGTCCTTCTTCGTATCGTTGTGCATCATAATATAATTATTCGGTTGCTTTCGTTATCCAATCTATCTGTTGGTATTTGTTATCAAAAAAGGGTTGCATTGCAACCCTCTTCGTTAGTTGTGTCAGGTTACATACCTGCGTATTGCTTTTTGCCGGTAGTAATCTTCTTTTTGTTCACTTTGGACTTGTCGTATGCGTTCTTCATCAAACAGTATAGCGACGGTGCTATAACAAGCGAAGAATAGAAACCTGCGATAAGACCGAAGATAACAGGCAACGCAAATTCTCTAACGCTAGAAGCACCCAAAATCGCGAAGATTACGATAGAAATCATAGTCGTAATCGTGGTGTTGACGGAACGAGAGAAGGTGTCCCAAATCGACTTATCAACGATTACGTTGTTGTTGAGAGCCATAGACTTGGACAAGGTCTTTTCGTTTTTCATATTCTCTCTCACACGGTCGAATACGACGATGGTATTGTTGATAGAATAGGATACGATAGTAATCATTGCCGCGATAAAGGCACTGTTGACTTGCACTCTAAAGATGATAGTCAAGCAAACCATCATCAAAACGTCGTGCGCAATGGCAATGATAGCCGCCAAGCCACTCCAAATCTCAAATCTTATAACAATATATATAAGAATGAGCACGAGAGTTACGAGCAAGGAAATGAGCGCCGTTTGAATGAGCTTAGCCGAAGCCGTTGCACCGATATAGCTCATATCCACCTTGACTGAGTCGTAGCCGTTTTCATCGGAATATATACTTTGAAGTTGCTCTTTGATAAGCTCGTTGCGGTAGTTGGTGATGGCGTTGTCCTTGTCAAAGGTCTTAGATACGTTGTCGTATTTGACGATGATGGACATGTTCTCGCCCACGTCGGACTTTTGGGAATAGCTGATAGAACCTACAGCAGCGCTTGCAGACAAATTGATGCCGTTGGCAGCCGCGAATTCTGCCGTCTTAGTGGCAATCTCTTCGCTCTTGATAACGTTTTCAATCTTTTGCAAATGAGAGTTGAAACCGTCGTTAGAGCCAAGCTCGCCTTCTCCAAGCACTATGGTGATAACCGAACCGCCAGAAAAGTCGATACCGATATTCATACCGCGACTTAAGTCTTTTTGACTAATTGCAACACCTGCAAAGACTATAATTGCGATAAGCAAAACTACAAAAGGAATTATTACCCAAATTCTCCATTTATTGGTGATGGAAGTACCGTACAATTTATTCATATTACTTTACCTCCTCTGCCAATGTAGACTCGTTAGCAACGCCTGCGTAAGATTTGAGTGCAAACATAGGAGCGTCCTCTTCTTTGAACCATACCATGATGCAACTGAGGAGCAATCTGGTGAGGAACAAGGAAGAAAGCAATGACAAGACAATACCTACGAGCAAGGTTATACCAAAGCCCTTGATAGAAGCCGCGCCGACGACGATAAGGACGATAGCGCCTATGATAGTCGTTACGTTACCGTCGATGATTGCGCCGTAAGATCTCTTAAATCCGTTGCTGACCGCGGTACGCATCATCTTACCCGCCATATGCTCTTCTTTAATTCTTTCAAAGATAATTACGTTGGCGTCGACTGCCATACCTATGGACAATAGCACGCCCGCAATACCGCTAAGGGTTAGCTGTACCCATGGCAATATAGCAAGTAGGAACACGTAAGTGAGCGAGTAGTAGATAAGCGACAAAGACGACACCACGCCCATCATACGATATATTATGCACAAATAAATTATAATGAGAGCCAAGCCTACTATTCCCGCAATGACGCCGGCTTTGATTGCGTTGGTGCCGAGGGTTGCGGTGATGGTGTTGGACTCACTCATCTTGAGGGTGAGTGGGAAAGAACCTGCTTGAATCTTGACAGCCAATTCGTAAGCCTGCTCGTAAGTGTAGTTGCCCGAGATAGAAGCGTTGCCTCCCGAAATGGTGGAAGATACTTGCGGAGCGATTACCTCTTCTTTGTTGATATAGATACCTATACGCTTAGAGGTGGAAGAACTTGCTTCTGCGGTAGCGTCGGCAAACTTCTTAGCGCCCTTGCTCGTAAACTTGAGAGCAACTTCGTAACTACCGCTTTCGCTGTTGTAGGTTACGCCCGTCTGCGCTATATCTTTACCTGTGATTGGGTCGTCGTAAGACACACCCGCACCTTGAGAATACTCGCCTTCGTACTTCTTAAATTCCAAACTAGCAGGACGACCTATCAAATCAAAAATTCTGTCGGGGTCGTCTACGTCAGGGACTTCTACTCTGATACGATTGTCGTAAGTGGTAACTTGAGCTTCGGTGTATCCCTTTTCTACCAACAAGCTCTCTAGACTAGAGCGAGTACCTTCGATAAGACGATCTCTCTCGTCGCTATCGAGGTCTGCCCATTTACGCTCTACGCCCGCGTCGGTCGTGTCGATTACTGCGTTTTGGTCCACGTCGAATACGGCGTATGCACCACCGCTAAGGTCAAGACCGAGTTTGATTGTCTTAGGAAATGCGTTGTAGTTGTAAATGCCGAGTTCTCCGTTATCGAGAGAAACGAAAGCAAATACACCGCCCAAGATAACCAATACAGTAAATATAGATAAAATCACTATTGATTTTTTCTTGTTCACCTTGTGTTGCCTCCTAATATTTGTCAACTCTACATATAGTCCTATAGGACATAATAATTTAGTCTTTTTTATTATATATTTATATAATATTATTGTCAATAACTTTGACAAAATAAAGAGGCAACGGAATAAAATTTCTCAGAAATAATCTCAGAAATACTTATATAAATGCAAAAATACGCTTCTCGCATATAACGAAAAGCGTATATCGTCAAGATAATATAAAATTTAGTCGGCTACTAGTCTAGGTCGTTACTCTTGCGCCCCTTCGATTGCGGATATTGCCAGCGAAAGCTCAAAACGCTTGCGCATCATAGCGCAACTGATAGCGTAAGGCTTGTCCATAGAGCCTGCATAGTTGAGATTGTTGGCAACGCAACCGCCGCTGCAATAGTATTTGGCAATACAATCGGCACAGTCGGGCTTGTTGGTGACGATATTCTTAGCAAACTTGAGCGACACGTCCATATCGATATCGCCGTCAAAGACGTTGCCCATTTTGTAGCCTTCCTTTTCGGCAAATTGGTGGCAAGGATAGAGGCTTCCGTCAGGCGTCACGGCGAGATATTCGCACCCCGAACCGCAACCCGTCAAACGCTTGATTACGCAAGGTCCGCCCTCTAGGTCAATCATAAAGTGGAAAAAGTTGAACCACTTGTCGCCCTTACGTCTATCTATATAAATCTCGGCAAGCTTGTCGTACTGCTCCAAAATGCGTGGAAGGTGCTCCTCCTTGATAGCAAGGTCGGGTATATCCGTAACTACGGGCTCTAGCGATATTTGGTCAAAGCCGGCGTCATTGAGAGCAACCACGTCATCCGCAAAGTCAAGGTTAAGCGCCGTAAAAGTGCCTCTCACGTAGTAGGACTTGTCACCACGCACGCTTCTGAATTTTTGCACGTTTTTGAGGATAATATCGTAGCATTCTTTGCCGTTGACTGCCTTACGCACGGCGTTGTGCACGCAAGGTCTGCCGTCTATGCTCAACACTACGTTGCTCATCTCCTTGTTAAGCCACTCAATAGTCTTATCGTTTAGAAGCACGCAGTTGGTGGTCATAGTGAAGGAAAAGGTCTTACCGCTCTCCTGTTCTCTGCTTCTGGCGTAGTCCACTATGCCCTTGACTACGTCGAAGTTCATCAAAGGTTCGCCGCCGAAGAAGTCTATCTCCAAATTGCGTCTTTTGCCACTATGCTCGATGAGAAAGTCCACCGCCTTGCAACCCACTTCCAAAGACATATAAGCTCTATCAGTCGTGTGATAAGTGCCTTCGTCGGCAAAGCAATATCTACACCTTAGATTGCAGTCGTGGCAAATATGCAAACACAGGGCTTTGATTTCGCCCACGCGTTTTTGATTTTGGGTAACGGTGCAAGGGCTGTCTAGCACGCCTTGCTCGACGAGGACGTCGAGCTCTTCGTTGACCTCCCCTATAGTCGTACTATCAAGCTTGGCAAAATCGTCCTTTTCTTGGTCGGTCATATCTTCGCCGAAACGATTTTTGACAACTAAAAAAGCGACATAATCCACGTTATGTAGACTGCCACTTTCTTTGTCCCAAACAAAATAGTACGCCCTCTCGTGATAATTAAAACTAAAAGAATGCGTCATTTTGTACCTAATTGTCGCTTACAGCAAAGGTTTCTTTGGCGAATTTACCTTTTCATCTCTGTTTTTGCAAGATTGGTTGCCTACGGTGCAAGAAGTTTTGCAAGCAGATTGGCAACTGGATTGACACTCACCGCAACCGATGTTGCCGGACTTTTTCATACCATTGTTTACGATAGAATTAATATGTTTCATAATGCCTCCGTCAAGGTTATTTATTTATTGATATTTTATATCATTTTATACGGTTTGGCAAGTACTTTTTTACAATAACTTATTTTAGCGGTTTTTGTCGCAAATTTTAGTGGTTTTTCTCAAACCGTGCTAGGCTTTTTGACGTTGACGACCACCACCGCGCTGATGATGCCCGCAACTATACCGCAAAGAAAATCGACGAGTTTTAGCGTACTTATACTGAGCGAGCCTGCCAAAAGACCGAACACCAAAAAGGACGTCAGCACGTATATCACCCCGATAAGAAGTCCCTTGACGATGCCGTAGCGCGTGCTTTTGATTGCTAAAAAACTGCCTACCGCCACGCTGATTATTCTCACGGCGATATTCACCCCGTCTATTACCCCGTCCGACACGTTGACGAACTTGAGCACTATCGCAAACACAAGTGTCAGCAAAACCGATATAAGGACGGCAATTACACCGCCCAACACCACGTCCAAAATATCCCTTGAACCTAATTTTTTCATATAATCCTCCTGCCTCAATCTATGACGAGGAGGCGGTAGATATGATATCTTATTTAAACTACTTTAGATATCGACAAAACAAACGCTATATCGGCTACACTAAATTACGCAAATAGTTGGCAAATTGCCGTTTCGTTGCAAAAATTTCCCAAAAATAAACAAATAGCGGTGCAATCTCTTGCACCGCTTGATTGTTATTTTGCCAATTAGATTTCGTCTTTAGTCTCGGTCTCAACGACTTCTGCGTCAACGACCTCGGCTTCTTCGGCTTGAGCCTTTTTCTTGTCGGTTTTCTTAGCCTTTTTCTCGGCAAGTTTTGCCTCAGCCTCAACCTCGTCCTCTGCAACGGCAACGTTTTCTTCAGGTTTAACCTCTTCTACGACGCCCTCTGCCGAAGTGGTCATGGTGGTGTAGATAGCAGATTTGTCAAGTACGACGGTAACCGAGCCGTCCTCGCTAGCGCTAAGGTCGAGCACGAAGCAGTTGCTTTGGTTGTCTATTGCTTTGATAACTCCCACGAAACCACCGATGGTCTTGACCTTGGTGCCGACTTTGATAGAGTTCATCATCTCTTGAGCCTTCTTTTGTCTTTTCTTCTGAGGAATGATAGAAAGTAGCATCATACCAACCAACAAAACTGCCATTACGATGAGCATAGTTATAGAGCTGGTTTGGGAAGAAGCTGCCAAAATTATATTATTCATAACGTTCTCCTTTAATTTTCGTTTAGTTTATCTTAAACAATATTTGCAAAAAAATCAACACATATTGCGTATTTTCTAAAAATATTAACAAAAAAATTACACAATGAGTGGACTTTTTGTCGCAAGGCGTTATTTTCTTACTCCGCCCTTGCCCCACTTGTATCTTGCGGTAAACTCGCGATAGAAGTCGCCAAACCTGTCTTCCATAATGGCTTGTCTGATATCTTCCATAAGCTTAGTCAAAAATCTTATGTTGTGAATGGATAAGAGCTTACCGCCCAAAATCTCGTCCGACTTGATGAGGTGTCTGATATAGGCTCTCGAAAAATTGCGACAACAATAGCAGTCGCAACCCTCTTCCACCGGCGCAAAGTCCTCGGCAAAAGCCGCGTTGCGTATCGTCAAATTGCCGTCACGAGTAAAGGCCGTGCCGTTGCGCGCCATACGTGTAGGCAAAACGCAGTCGAACATATCTATACCGCGCATAATTCCCTCGACCAAACAGTCGGGACTACCTACGCCCATGAGGTATCGAGGCTGATCGTCGGGATAGTAAGGTCTTAGCGTGTCGAGCATCTCGTACATAACGGGCTTTGGCTCGCCCACCGACAGTCCGCCTATCGAAAAGCCGCATTTGGCGTGTTCGAGCACCTTTTTGATAGACTCTATACGTAGGTCCTTGTACATATTGCCTTGCACTATCGGGAATAGCATTTGGTCATCTCTTTGGTGCGCCTTGACGCATCTATCGAGCCAAAGATTGGTTCTTCTGAGAGCGGTCTTGGCTGTGGCGTAGTCGCTATTGCCCTCGGTGCATTCGTCAAAAGCCATTATGATGTCCGCGCCGAGCTTATTCTCTACCTCTATAGCCTTTTTGGGACTCATAAAGTGCCTCGAGCCGTCGATATACGAGGCAAATGTCACGCCCTCGTCGGTGATTTTACGCATAGCGGATAGAGAAAAGACTTGAAAGCCTCCGCTGTCGGTAAGGATAGGCTTGTGCCATTGCATAAACTCGTGCAGTCCGCCGGCTTTGGCTACTAAGTCTTCACCCGGTCTTAGGTACAAGTGATAGGTATTGGCAAGTATAATCGAAGCCTTGGCTTCTTCCAAATCTCTCGGAGTCAGGGCTTTGACGGTGGCGTTGGTGCCTACGGGCATAAATACCGGCGTGATGATTTCACCGTGAGGAGTGGTGAGCTTGCCCACTCTTGCGCCCGATTGCTTGCATACTTTGATTACTTCGTATTTGAACATAAATTCCTTATATCAATAGAGTTGCGTCGCCGAATGAGAAAAATCTATACTTTTCTTGCACGGCGATTTCGTACATTTTTAGAGTTTCCTCTTTGCCTATGAAGGCGCTGACTAGCATTATGAGCGTTGACTCTGGCAAGTGGAAGTTGGTTATCAAGCCCCTCACCGTCTTAAAACGATAGGACGGATAGATAAATATGTCGGTGTTGCCACTACAAGCCTTGACGTAGCCGTCGTCGTCAGCAACGCTCTCCACCACTCTAACGCTGGTAGTGCCTACGCATATTACGCGTCGTCCCTCTCTCACCGCACTGTTGATGAGATCGGCGTTAGCTTGGTCTATCTCATAATACTCGCTATGCATCTTGTGCTCCAAGATATTGTCGACTTTGACGGGACGGAAAGTACCTAGTCCCACGTGGAGCAATACTTTGGCAAATTGCACGCCCTTGGCTTTGAGTTCATTTATTAGCCTATTGGTGAAGTGTAGTCCCGCGGTCGGTGCGGCAGCCGAGCCTTGAACCTTGCTATATACCGTCTGATATCGGTCTTTGTCCTCGAGCCTCTTAGTGATATACGGTGGAAGTGGCATATTGCCTATCTTGTCGAGTACATCCTCGAATACGCCTTGCCACTCGAATTTTATTTTCCTTATACCCTCTTCGCCGTAGCCGACTACTTCGCCTTTTAGGTCGTCACCGAAGTCGAGGCGTGTGCCTATCTTCAACTTTTTGGCAGGTCTGGTTATGCACTCCCAAGCGGTGTAATTTAGCCTTTTGAGTAGCAAAACTTCGCAATTCTTTTCTTTGCTTGCAACCTCGCTCATACGGCTGGCAAATAGCCTTGCGGGTATGACCTTGGTCTCGTTGACAACCAGCAAATCTCCCTCGTGCAGATAGTCTACCAAATCATAGAAACGTTTGTGCTCTATACTCTTATCGTCCTTATGATAGACTAGCATACGAGAGCTGTCTCTCGGCTCGACGGGAGTCTGTGCAATGAGCTCTTTGGGCAAGTCGTAGTAGAAGTCGTGAGTCGATAGATTAGTCATCGTTTACCTCAAACAGCGATAACTGCCTGCTCTCGTCCTTAGGCGGAATGAGTCCTAGATGACGATATGCGTCGGATAGACATATTCTACCTCTAGGCGTGCGAGCAACGAATGCAATCTGCATAAGATAAGGCTCGTACACGTCCTCTATCGTTCCGCTGTCCTCGCCAATCGAAGCCGACAATGTGTCGAGTCCCACGGGTCCGCCGCCAAACTTGTTGATGATAGTATCGAGTATCTTCCTATCCACGTTGTCAAGACCTAGCGAGTCGATTTCCATCTTGTTGAGGGCATAATCGGCAACCTTTTTGTCCACAACGCCGTCCCCCATAATCTCGGCAAAGTCACGCACACGCTTGAGTATACGATTGGCAATTCTCGGTGTTCCACGACTTCTGAGTGCGATTTCCCTTGCGCCGTCCTCGCTGATTTTGACGCCGAGCAGTTGCGCCGACCTCTTGACGATATCGGCTAGTTGGTCGGGGGTGTAGAGTTCCAACCTACAGTTGACGCCGAATCTATCTCTAAGCGGTGAGGTTATCATACCCGCCTTGGTGGTCGCACCTATGAGTGTAAACTTGTTGAGCGATATTCTAATGCTCTTGGCAGACGGACCTTTGCCCACCACGAAGTCGAGCGCAAAGTCTTCCATAGCCGAATACAATACCTCTTCGATATTGCGGTTGAGACGATGAATTTCGTCTATAAATAGCACGTCGTTCT
Source organism: uncultured Clostridia bacterium (assembly GCA_937880755.1). Taxonomy (GTDB): domain Bacteria; phylum Bacillota; class Clostridia; order Christensenellales; family UBA3700; genus HGM11368. Next base: position 1,474 of record CALGRX010000005.1, on the reverse strand, counting down.
TCTCGAGATTGGTGAGTATTGCCGCCAAATCTCCCGCCTTTTCGATTGCGGGTCCACTGGTTATCCTTATTTGACTGCCCATTTCGTTGGCGATAATATGCGCAAGCGTAGTCTTGCCAAGTCCCGGAGGTCCGTATAGCAAAACGTGGTCGAGCGACTCGCCTCTGGCAAGAGCGGCTTTGATATAAATTTCGAGATTTTCTTTGACCTTATCTTGTCCCACGTAGTCTTGCATGGTCTTAGGTCTAAGGGTGTTTTCCGCTTCCTTTTCGCCAAGCCCCGCTAGTGAGGACATAAATCTTTGGGTATCGTCTTGTTCAAAATCCATATTACAAACTCCTAAATGCCAGCGCAATGACGCTCTCGAGGTCGTCGGCGTTGCCCCTTACCTTAGCCACGGCTTGCTCGGCTTGCGAGCGAGATATGCCGAAACTCATCAAGGCTTCTACCGCGTCGCGAGTGATTGCGTCGCCACTCGTAGCGACAGGCGTTGCGTTTGCACCCAATATGCTCTCCAACGCACCGTCGGCGTTGAGCTTGCCCTGCAACTCGAGTACTATCCTCTCGGCAGTCTTTTTGCCTACACCCTTACTGCTTGCTATAGCCTTGACGTCGGCGTTGACGATAGAGGCTACTAACTGTCCCAACTCTTGCCCCGACAAGATTTGTATGGCAAGTTTCGGACCTACCCCCGACACGGTGAGTAGGTTCTCGAACATAGCCTTTTCTTCTCGGCTATTGAAGCCGAAGAGTCGCAGCGCGTCCTCTTGCACTTGTAGGTAGGTATATACCGTCACTTGTTGACCGATATTGCCGAGTTTAATGAGAGTTGAGGTCGACACCGCAAGGTCGTATCCCACTCCGCCACACTCAACGACGAGCCTACCCTCGCCGCAATATATCACTTTTCCACTGATAGAATAATACATATCTCAATCATAATTTATTTATATAAAAAAGTCAAGTCTATTAGATAGGCATGACTTAAGAGTATCGTCTATTATCTCTTTTCAGTTTTGATTTTTACCGTTAAGTATTTCGGTTATGTTCTTTTTGGTGAAGTCATTAGCGCAACCGTATGCTACGAGCGGCGTCGTTGCATACACAAAAGCCACGCCAAAATCAAGACCACAATCATTGCCCACACGGCCACGAGCGTAAATCATAATTGTATTACTCTGTTCAACGTCAATCTTAGCCATATTTTCCGAAGTCAGTTGACTGTCATACCCCCACTCTTTTGCATTTGCCGACAAAAATTCTATATCTCCTGCCGAATAATAATCTTCATTTAGTTCGCCGATATGGAATCTTATTCTTTTCTTACAATCGTTATAAGTCTCCTCTATGGTATTCTTACCTATCTCGACGTAACTAAAAAATATATTCATTACCGTAATGGCGAATATAGATGCGACGAGCAAAATCACAAGCACGATAGTGCTTATAAGTTTGTTCTTAAAAAATAATCTAA
>CALGRX010000004.1 GCA_937880755.1 uncultured Clostridia bacterium | reverse complement strand
TTGGATACCTTGCTCACCTTGTGGGCCTTGGATACCTTGCTCACCTTGTGGGCCTTGGATACCTTGCTCACCTTGTGGGCCTACCAAGCTAGCAATCCATTGAGCCTCGGTCAAAGTGCTGTTAGGATTGAGCGCTTTCCAAATCTCGTAAGCCGACTTACCGTCAGCACCGGCAATACCGGTTGCACCCGCATCACCCTTTGCACCTTTGATGGATTCTATCCATACTTCATAGGACAAAGGCGTTGCGCCTGCTTCTTCCGCACTTGCTACGTATAGGTCGTATACTGCCACAATCTTAGGATCGCGAGAGTCTACTTCTTCGTCACAACCTACGAATACGCAAGCCGTAAAGCACAATACGAGAGCAACGAGAAGAGCCAAAATACTCTTTTTGCTTTTCATAACAAAAGCCTCCTTAAAAAATTTTTTTATTTATGTCAATTATATTATGTAGCTCAGTTATTTTTGGTTTATATTTTAGTGTTGATGAGCACGATGCTATTCTAAAATATATACCTAAAATAAATACTATTCCCTATTCCAAAAAGTTATCTTTGTCAAGTACAATATCTTTTTGTTTTTCACAAATCGGACGTTGCCAAATATCATTCTAATATGTTGCATAAAAAAACTCCCTTTGGCTATATTTGATTATACCCTACATTTTGTAGGAAGTCAACATTTTGTAGGAAAATATCGTAGAATAACATTATGCACAACAATACTTTCGGCAAAATATTGCGAGAATTGAGAATCGAACGACGTCTATCCCAAAGACAACTGGGAGAGGTGTTTGGCGTATGCAACCAAACCATCAGTTTTTGGGAATCGGGAAGTCGAGAGCCAGATCTCGATATGTTGTGCAAAATTGCAGACTATTTTGAAGTTTCTTGTGATTTCCTCCTTGATAGATTGCAGTTTTGATAGCCTTTATTTAGTTACGTTAGGTTTATTGTACCAACCCGAATATGTCGAAAAGTGTCAATAATTATCTATTTTTAGTATATTTTGACGACTTCCTAATACCCTATTGCTGATACATAACAATTGTCGATACAAATTTGCCAATCGAGTCGCTAATTTTATCAAGACACCTCTACTTAATTTTCAATATCAAATAAAATATAGCCAACCCGACAAACAACAGAGTCTTTCCGACGCTCCATCCTCCTCCGCTATAATTAGTCGGCGGCGTTTGGTCGCTATCTATCACATTGTTATAAAAGTCGTCGTCTCGTCTATCCAAGTTGCCGTCTCCGTTCCAATCAGCCATACTTCCCTCCTTATTTATATGATAGACAATCAATTATGACAACTCTGGTCATATTTTGCAAATATTTTTTATTTTACAAAAAAATGCTATGCCTCGCAAAGCATAGCACCGCATTATTTGATAATCGATATTTAGTTTTGACAAAAAATCTTTTCGCCCGTCAGCATAGGATAGGTTATTATCGTCGACCCGTCGAGATTCTCTTTGCGCATATCCACTTTGCTTATTTGGTGATTGTCGTAGGTAGTATAATAATAAATGCCTTTGGTTGCGTTGCAACACGAGGTATATATGGTTATTTCGTACTTGCCGTCGTCCACTTCGCAACAACCTCGTTGCTGTTCCACCGAGCCTAAAATATGAAAAAATTGATTGACGCTTGCTTCTTCGGTGGCCGCCGACTTCGAGTTGCCTCTCACGAAAGCCACCCTAACAAAACGAGACGCCGACGACAAATCGCCCGGCAACCCTATCGCACCCATACCTCTGCTGTAAGTGGATAGAGGTATTTGCTCGCAGAATTCGTTTCGTGGCGAGCGAGGCGATAGCGATATATAGTTGTTGAGATTGAAGACTTGCATATCAAAAGGCGGATTGTTGGTCAGTACGCCCACGGGATTATCGTAGATTTTCAATCCCTCTTTTACGCTCTCAACGGTAATCGCACTATCTTTGTCGGCGATTATCCAATGCAACGACGCCACAGGCAGCTCTGCTGCAAAGGGCGTGTCGGTAATATTGATTTTATTTAGCAATTCTTTAGCTTGTTTTACGCTATCGCACTGCGACAATATCCAAGGTATCAGTTCAAATTGTGCAACGTTATCCTTACCTTGCACGATTTGGCTATTGTATTTAGCATTGCCAACGAAGTTGAGTCCCGCCATACCTAAGCCTTTTTCGTTGACCGCATCGTAATATAGCGGATAGCCACCTGCCACGTGCGCCATACCAATGATAGCATAACCTTTTCCCGCTCCTTTGACGTTTCTCCAACCAAAATCAAAGTTCCTCGGTGTTACTACGATTTCCTCTCCGTAACTAAATTCGTAATCGAGCGTCCGTCCAAAATAAAAATCTATCGTCTTATAAGTTGCAGCCGTACACATAATTATCTCCGTAATTTATTATTTCCAAGTCATTTCTTTGTATTCTATTTTGATACGCCATATATTCACCCTATTCTCTTTTTGATGCCGTAATCTATCAATTAGATTATCATACTTATCCTTCTTTTGCAATACCAACGCCGTCAATAAATATTCTCCCAACAATTTGGCGATGCCTGTCCGCATATCTTCCTTCACGCCAAATAAAAAGACAGCCCCTAAAGACTGCCTAAATTGATACTCAATCTCCTCTCATAAAATAATAATTGGAATTACAAAGTACTAAAACAATACGGACGGAACATTGAACTACGCACGTGTTTAACACCTATTTGGAATTGCAAAGTGAGTTAAAATAAATTTTATACTCAATGCCCATAAGGGTCCCGCGTTTGTGGGTAGAAAGACTGCGCAAGCAGTTTTTTCTTTTTTGTTGCAATAAAATTATAACATATATTTTTGCGGTTTTCAATACCTTTCTGTTACATACTTCTCTACTTATAGTGCATCCTTTCTCGCCTTGCTATTGGCGAGATTCCCTTTTGTTTTCCCAACTGCATTAAAGCATACTTTTTGTGACAACGCTTGTCATATAAAAATTTTTATTGAAAACAAAAAAGCCGCCCATACAAGACGGCCTTGTCGCTAAAATAATATCAAAGTTTTCGTCCGCAGTGATTGCAAAATTCGCTGTCGCTATCCAACTCTTGACCGCAGTAAGGACAAGTTTTGACTAGCGGTTGTCCGCACTTCTTGCAAAACTTACTACCGGCGTCGTTGACCGCGCCGCACTCGCAAACTATTGTTTCGTCAATACCTTCTTTGACCGATTGTGCGATATTTCTCACTCCGGGCGCAATTTCCTCTCCCATTTCATTAAAGATTGGTACGGACTCGTTTTTGACATACGTGCCCATTTCTCTTTGATATCCATACATAGTAATTACTCCGCCCACTACCGCTGTCGGCATACCCAAAAAACACATAAAAAACAATTTTGGCGTTCCAAAACTGCCCATCGACACGAAAAATTCAACAAAACCTATTATCGCCAATACCAAGCCGACGGCAAGCACTATCGGCCCTATCGTCTTGAGTTTCTTCTTGGTCTTGAGATGCTTTTGCATTTTCTCGTCCTTATTTTCTTCCATACAAGTCTCCTTTCAGCTTTTGTTATTTTAGTATATCACACCCAAAGCGATATTCCAACAACCTTTTATAATATGACGGGGCAAGTTTTTTAGGTATAATAACTTATCTAATATACTCGTTCGTTCACCACGCAATCGCCAATATTCAAATAAACTACATCGCTTAAATACTGTGGCACGTCAATATTTACTGAGTTTCAGTGTATGGAAAAATGCGAATTTTATTTATAAAATAGGTTTTTCCTATAACATCAACTCAATAGTTTTTATTGTTTATTCTAAAATAATTTACACGCAATATCGTTCTACTACCATAAATAATGATATCTATAAAATAATTGCAACCAAAACGCCGAATTATTCTTATTTGGTGTCATTTATATTTCAATATTTGACAAAATCCTCCGTCATAAACTAAAAAATTACTACACCAACATCAGTTTTGCTAGTGCAATAAAGAATTTTCTAAAAATATTCGATTTAAACAATAAACTTCCCCTCTCAATATCCAAGCATCAAAAACTATATGAGATAATGCTTATGATATACAGTTGCATAATAATACCCGCTCTGTCCGCTATTGTTGCAACGAGAGGAGAAGATAGGGTCATCTACAAATCTCTCTCGTATTTAGCCTACACGGAAGGACATATGGCACTAATATATTTGTGGGTACTATGTTTCTTTATTGGGTACTTCTTTGCACTGACTCTTATCCTATACTCGGGTGGCTATACGAAAAAATGGAAAATAGTTTTTTATTCACTCGCCGCTATCAGCGCTTAAGTTATAGTTACGGGACTATCTGTTCTTTGGCTGCACGTTGAAGGGGAACTCACACCCAAATACGATAGATTAAGACAAATTCATAACAACCTTTCCGCGTTAGGTTTCATTATGGTTGTAGCTACAACGATACTACTATTTTTGTCCACTTTCTTCCGCAATTATAGACAAGGTTTGATTTCTCTAGGCATTGTAGGATATCTTTTTATAACTTCGTTTGTGGCAATCAAAGAAGCCAATATAGCCCCCGGTCCGTGCCCCGTTTCTGCTATTGCTCAAATATATATATTCTCTACGATATTATTCGTAATGTTTTTGCAATACGCCTTTATGAGAACGATGCCAATATACGTAACCAATGCCATCTCTGAACAATCAAAAAACCTCAAATAGTTATTAAATAAACTAGTTTGGAAAAAGGTTAAGGTTTTGAGTAGCCGTTTTATAAGTCTTTAACTTATATAGCGAATTATGCAAGATATTTTATCGTTTTTGCACTAAATATATGATTGATTTTATAATCAATTATTGATATAATATAGATGCTCCACTTTACTGCGGAACGTATAATCAAAATAAGGAGGTAACGACAATGAAATACGTTTGCGACGTGTGCGGTTACGTCTACGACGAAGAGACGGGCGACCCTGCTAACGGAATTGCTCCTGGCACAAAGTGGGAAGATTTACCCGAAGACTTTGAATGCCCGTTGTGTGCTGTAGGCAAAGACCAATTTACCAAAGAAGAATAATATAAAAGCGTTAAGTTTCACAATTAACTTAACGCTTTTATTTTTAGGTGTCTACAACTATATTAAGCCTTTCACAATTTAATTATTAACGCCCTAATCAATCGACAAGGAGTTCCTTAGCCAACGTTGATATTTGCTCCTCTGCCTTTTCATTGAGTGCGGAAAGAACGGTAACGTTGTTTTCCGCATAAGTTATATTTTTGCAACTTGCAAATAAGTTTTTCATTACTTTTGTCGCGTTTGGAGCCCAAGAGCCGTTTTCGATGAACGCAACCTTTCTGTTTTGATAATTCCTTTCTACAAGATGCTCGATAAACTGTTTCATCTTAGGAAATACGTCGTTGTTGTAAGTAGTTGAAGCCAATACCAAAGTACCGTAGCGGAATGCGTCCTCAATACTCTCGTGCAAGTCCTCTCGGAGCAAATCGATAAGTACGACCTTTTTACATCCACCTTCCTCTAAGTATTTCGCCATCAACTCTGCTGCCTTTTGAGTATTGCCGTAAACCGAGGTGTATGCAACGACAATTCCATCCGACTCCACCTTATATCCCGACCACGTGTCGTATGCCGTCAAATATGGGGTAAGGTCGCCGTCAAGCACCGGACCGTGAAGGGAACATATCGTCTTGATATCCAAAGCTGCAGCCTTCTTCAATACGTTTTGAACCTGTGCACCGTACTTTCCGACAATGCCGAAGTAATATCTCCTTGCCTCGCAAGCCCAACCTTCGGGGTCATCTACGTCGTTTGCGCCAAATTTACCGAACGCATCGGCAGAGAACAACACCTTGTCGCAATCGTCGTAAGTCATAATTACCTCAGGCCAATGTACCATCGGTGCGGTTATGAAATGCAGAGTATGCTTGCCGAGTGACAAACTATCGCCCTCTTTGACGGCAATGCGATTGACGCAGTCCGTCTTGTAGAAGTTTGCCATCATAGTAAATGCTTTGTCGGAAGAAACCACCATTGCTTCGGGATAAGCTTGCAAAAAGCTAGATATGCTCGAAGAGTGGTCGGGCTCCATATGTTGAATAATGAAGTAATCGACAGGTCTACCACCTACTACCTTCTGTATGTTAGCAAGCCATTCTTTGCTAAAACGGTGCTCTACACTATCCACTACCGCAATTTTGTCGTCAAGAATAACGTACGAATTGTACGCCATTCCCAAAGGCACCTCAAACTGCCCTTCAAACAAATCAATATCGTGGTCATTTACGCCGACGTATTTTATATTCTCAGAAATATACATAACCTAACTCCTTCTCTATAGTCAATAGTACGTCGAAGCTAATTGTCAACAAAATCCCATCGTACGTCTACTTTCTTATTGTTAAAATTATAGCACGCCTACAAAAAATATAAAAGCATATTTAACTACTTTTTGAGTAAGAAAGCATAAGCCACGAGTGAAACAATTGCATCAAAGGCGTTGCCAATACCGAATAATAACGCTATACCGATAAGTGTTGGTTGCCATACTCCACAAAGATAAAGAATAAATGCTCCTCCATAGTAAATTGAGTTGGCTACAAGCGATTCAAAGAGCATATAATTGGGTTTCCAAGCCCGTAAAAAGTTGAGTCGAACACGTTTTGAAAAGCATAAAGCATATAAAAACCTAAAAGCACCATAACAAGTTCAAACAATTTATCAACGTCGCTAAAATTTAGACGGTGTCAAGTTTTTTAGGCAAAAAAAATAAGCCCTAATGCCTCATACTATATACCTCGCAATTAGCTATACTCAAATATAATTACATTGCTTTACGTTTAAAAAAGCTGTAACACGTTTTTATGGACACTTTTTATTCGACAATACTACCCGCCTCTCGTCCGTATTTTTGCACAGAATATCCCATAGAACAAGCAATTTGATTTTATTGTATCGTTTGTCATCTCATACCCATATTTTACAATTTGAGCCGCTCGGAAACCGAACGGCTCATTGCTGTCTTTGATTATTCCGCTAACGTACCGTCAACCATTACATGCGTCGTTAAACCGTGATTAAGACATTTCTTGATTATTTCTTATTGTTATCTACGTTGGCTTTCCCCTTGCCCCGAAAGGCAAGGGGTAATTGTTTAGCACCGGTTATTTCTTCTTGAACAATGCAATTAGGTCGGCAAATTTCTTTTTCTTGATAACG
>CALGRX010000003.1 GCA_937880755.1 uncultured Clostridia bacterium | reverse complement strand
CCTTGCGAGCGTCACACGCAACCTTTTGCCATAGGATATGGCAAAATAGTGGAGAATCGCGATATAAAATAAAAATCAGCCTACGTATATAGACTGATTGGCAGGGGAGACGCGATTCGAACACGCAACCAATGGTTTTGGAGACCACTACTCTACCGTTGAGCCACTCCCCTAAGTTCTTATTTATTATATAAAAAAAGGGCATTTGTGTCAACAGTTTAATTACAATAAGGAGATTATTATGCAACAAAAATACTGTCTAGGCTTTATCGGAGCCGGCAATATGGCAAAAGCCATAGCAAAAGGCGTGCTTAGCGGGGGATTGCTCCAAGCCGACCAAATTATTATGACTGACCTTGCGCGTGGTAATTTTGAAGGTATAGAAATCACAGACGACAATTCTAGAGTTTTCAAAGAATGTAAATATATCATATTTGCTATCAAGCCTCAAGTTTTTGATGCGATAGCCGATACCCTCAGCGGTATTCAAGCCGAAGCAATTATAAGCATAATGGCTGGTAAATCTGTGCAAAAAATCAAATCGGCAACGGGCGTTAACCACGTTGTGCGAGTAATGCCCAACTTCCCGTGTATGATAGGCAAGGGCATGGCTGCAATAGCTATCAACGACTGTCCAAGGCAAGTCAACGATTTTGTTTTAGCGGTATTCAACAGCGTAGGAAAAGCAGTATTTTTGCAAGAATCTCTCTTTGATGCTGTCACGTCAATCAGTGGTAGCGGACCTGCGTACGTATATTATTTTATCCAAGCAATGACCAAAGCCGGCGTCGAAGGCGGTCTTAGCTTTGAAGACTCGCTCGAGCTCACCTTGCAGACCTTCGAAGGTGCGGTCAAAATGGTTGAGCAATCAACAATTCCTATTGACACTATGATTGACAACGTATGTTCCAAGGGTGGCACGACTATCGAGGCTATCAAAACCTTTGACTCTCAAGGCGTGGAGCAAGCTATCAAAGACGGTATTCGCGCTTGCAAAAATCGTAGTGAGGAGCTGAGCAAATGAAGCAAGTAACCATATATACGGACGGTGCTTGTTCGGGCAACCCCGGAATGGGCGGTTGGGGTGCAATCCTTATCTACAACGGGCACGTCAAAGAGATATCGGGGTACAACAAAGACACTACCAACAATCGTATGGAGCTATTTGCCGTTATTCAAGCTCTAAGACAGCTCAATCAACCTTGCCAAGTAGAGATATATACAGATTCGGCTTACGTTTGCAACGCCTTTGAAGAGGGGTGGATAGACTCTTGGCAAAACAACGATTGGAAAACAGCTTCTAAGCAAAAGGTTAAAAACGACGACCTATGGAAGATGCTTTTGATAGAACTATCTAAGCATCAATATAGATTTTTCAAGGTAAAAGGGCACTCTGACAACGAATATAACAATCGTTGCGACATATTGGCTACCGGCGAAATCAAAAGTCATCAATAATACTATCGTATATTGTTATATCGTATTTAGCTTAGCAACTTGTAATCAATTCGTAGAGATAAGTTAATCTATATAGCTAATCAAAATCAAGTCTATTTGTCCAAACAATATTATAAAAAGCCACCTATTTTGGTGGCTTTTGTTTCGTTATTAGCTTAATTTATGTGGAAGTATTTTGAGCGGAATAGCAAGTCGTATATCACGATAGCTATAGGGATATTGACTAGCATTATCAACGGTACAACTATAGGTTTGATAGTAGTAGAAGGCTCTTGGAAATTAGCTCCACCTGCAAAGTAACCTACGATAACGATAATGACTACGAGATTTATGAGCAAAATCAAAGAATTTATCAGTGCATTTTTTAGGTTAAACGCAGCAAGTGACCGCTTATTAGGGGCTAGCCACATTCTAATACCGGTCACGACAGGTACTGCAACACACGCCAAAATGCACAAAACTAGCGGAGTAACGGCTGTGTATTTTAACTGAAAATGCGCAACCATAATCTGTATAAAAAACATTACGCTCATAATCAACGAGGTAAAGAAGAGCAGTTTATTTGGCTTATAATACTTGCCCACGTAATACTCGGTCGTATTTTTCTTGACGTAAGGTCTAAGTGTATATCCTTCGAGTGCCAACTTATTTTTCAGCTCGGTAACTGTCAAAAAATCAAATTCGTCGTCATTATTTTGCACGGGCGCGTGTTCCACGACGGTACTATTATTGCGAGCATACAAATTTTCAAAGCTTGAGATATAGTTGACGTTGGTATTTTCATTGACGGTCGGCATCTCAGGCAAAACCATGCTCTCGGCTTTGTTTGGACTTGTCGTATCAAAGCTAAAGGAATTTTCAAAGCTGTTGCTATGCGTGGTAGGCGTAGAATTTTGAGGCGGAGTATAAGCTTGAGGTCGAGTAGGAGCAGTAGCGCCAATTGTGCTTTCTACCTCGCTTCTAGGAGCCGATTCGGTCATAGCGGTAGAACTGTCGCTCTCGTCCCCGTCATCGTATGACTCTTCCAAAAAGGCTTCTCCAATAGGCTGATAAGGCTTTGGATTAGTTGGATTGGAAGGCTGTCTTTTTGTCATAGGTCTAAGTGACGAGGCGTCAAACGGCGGAGCGGTATTTGGGTCGTACTTTTTGTCTGAGAGCAAGTTATCTATGATTGTACGGCTATATTCCCATTGATATTGGTCGGTCAAAACAAAGTTTTTTCCGGCTTCGGATAGAGTATAGTAGACTCTTTGCGCACCGTTGGACGTAGCGCCCTTATAAGAACTGATATATCCCAATTTTTCCAAGCGTTTTAGACAGCTATATAGCGTAGGTTGCTTGAGGGTATATAGACCTTGGCTTTTTTCTTTTATCTCGTTGAGGATTTCCAAGCCATACTTATCCTCGTTCAAAAGAGAACGAAGAATGATAGTATCAACGTGGCTTCTTATCAAGTCGATGTTAGCATTATTGTCCATATTTACACCTCAAAAAAATAATACTATATTTTTTGCAAAAAATCAACCCTTATTTATATATAAACGACCAAAATGCGAGCTACAAGACGCTAAATTTTATACCATTGGTGGCTTACGTTAGGGCAATCATAGATTAGAGTATTTGGCATACAAAGAAAGACGGCGCAACCATCGTTTAGTTACGCCGCCAAATTTTAATTTAGGTTATCTTCTTCTAGAGCCTACGGGTTGTTTAATCTTCTTTGTAGGTATCATCAAGATTACGAAGAAGATGATGAGATAGACGATTGGGCTGGTAGCCGTACTTTGCGTTGCACTATTTGCTACCAAATACTCGTCCGTTGCGTTAAATACTATACCGGATCCTGCGTCACCTTTTACGTAAGCAATATTAATACCTGCAAAAGGAATGGTATCGTAGGTTACGGATTGTATAGTTCCTGCCTCAACTGCGTCACCGGTACCTGACATATCAAAAGACGCAAGAGCGAAACCGTTATCTAAGCTAATTACGTTATATTCTAGTGCAAAACTTGCAACGAGCAAAACGATAAGTATCAGTTTAAACAAAATCTTAAAAAATCTCATAATAAAGTCTCCTCACTTCATATTCTAATATATATTATAATGCTATCAAAAATTATGTCAATATCCTTGGCAAAAATAATAGTCAAAATTGTTATATTTTGTTGCATAATATATTTCTCGCCCGATGTACCTGCCATTCTAACGATAATTGTCATTTAGTAGAGTAGTGCCAAGCAGTATCGAATACGTAGAATCGTGATTTTTATCGCAAATAACGCAAATATAGGGTGGATAATACTGCTCAAACAAATATAACTACAAAACACTTAAGAAAAATTTACTCTATAAATCCCTTTCATGTTATCAACGCAACAATTTACAATAATATATCATTTTAGACAAAAACTTCAACAAATCTTAATTGAAAATAGGGTAAATACTTCCCCGCAAGCTCACTTTTTAGTAGAGAAAAGTAGATATACACGATTAGACATCTATTCGCAAAACACAACCTTTGCGAATAGTTAGGGGTATTTTATTCTAATTTATCAACAAATTAATAATTATTTTCAACAATCCATAACTAACCATTATCCAATTTTAATGTCTAACTAGTTTATCATCGAATTTATCGATAACGATTTATTTGCTTATTGATATGCAATTTACTACGATTGGCGATTACATATTTTAGGCGTTGTCATTTGTCGATTTTCCAAAATAAATGAACAAATGCCCGTTTTATTGTCGTGCAAATATTGAAGTTTATCTCTGATTGTGTTATAATTTTGATATGAACGGCGAATCGTATTTTGACGAAAGAAAAACTACCGCAATACAAAAACTTAGGGAAATTAGAAAGCAACTTCCCCTAATTTGCAACGAATATTTTATCGGTATCCAAAATAGCACGTCTGAGCTCACTCAGCTCGGTTACGCTACCGACCTAAGGTTGTTTTTTCAATTTTTGACCACGCAAATAATAGAATTTGAAAATGTGAATATACGTTCGTTTAATTATCAGCATTTAGCGCAAGTAACCACGACGCATATAGAAATGTTTTTAGAATACGTCACGTATTACGAGGCCGATGGCAAATCTCGTAGCAATTCCCTCAAGACCAAGGCAAGAAAATTAGCTACCTTGAAGTCGTTTTTTAAGTACAATTACAACAAAAGCAACTTGCCGTGCGACCCGGCATCCAAGGTTATGACGCCCAAAATGCTCGAAAAGCCTATCATTCGCCTTGACGTAGACGAAATATCTAGGCTTCTAGACGTAGTTGAAGACGGTCAAGGTCTTTCGCCTCAACAAAAAGCCTACCACAAGCGTACAGCTAAGCGTGATTTAGCTATTCTTACCCTCTTTTTGGGTACCGGAATAAGAATTTCCGAGCTTGTAGGACTCAACGTCGAGGACTTAGACTTCAACAACAACGCCTTCAAAATTACTCGAAAAGGCGGCAATCAAACGATCTTATATTTTGGTGACGAAGTTGCCGAGGCATTACTTGCATATTTGGACGAAAGAGCCCAAAATCCGCTATTAGACGACCAATCGGCTCTGTTTCTATCCTTGCAAAACAAGCGCATCAACGTGCGTAGCGTGCAAAATTTGGTACAAAAGTACGCCCATATCATCACACCGCTCAAGCATATCACGCCTCACAAACTGCGTAGCACGTACGGCACTAGCCTATACCAAAATACCAACGATATATACGTGGTTGCAGAAGTTTTGGGACACAAGGACATCAACACTACCAAAAAGCACTATGCGGCAATTAGTGACGAAATCAAACGTGCCGCGTCAAAAAAGGTAACTTTGCGTGGCAATTTGGAAGAAAGTACCAACACTGACGATATCGACGACGTAGATCAATAATTGATATAATAATATTATTTTTCAATATAACGTAAGGCAAAATGTATTTTAGTAAAAAGTAGCGTATCAATGCGGATAAAAGTTAAATAAAATCGTCAATTTTTTCGCCATAAAACGTAATTTTTCACCAAATTTCAGATAATTAAAAATTTTTGTTGCAAAATGCAAACATATGTGCTAAAATTTTGATAAGGAGAAGATTATGTCATATACCAAATCAGCTCAAAAGCTAGAACAAACCTATCAATTTATCAAAGATTTCGTTGCACGCAACAATTATCCCCCAAGCGTTAGAGAGATTTGCTCGGTCGTAGGCTTCAAATCTACGGCTTCGGCGCAATATTATCTTACCAAACTTGAAGAAAACGGCTTAATTCGCAAGTCCGACGGCAAAAATCGTACTATCGAGATAATGGACAACGATAGCACGCCTTCGCAAGACTTTGCCAAAGTTCCGTTTTTAGGCAATATCGCTGCAGGTGAACCTTTGCTTGCCGCAGTAGAAGTCGATCAAACCTACACTCTTCCAAGTGACTTTTTCCGCTACGATGACAAGAGCTTTTTGCTTAAGGTCAAAGGTAGTTCTATGATAGATATAGGTATATTAGACGGCGATATGGTGCTCATCAACGCCCAAAATACCGCCAACGACGGTGATATCATCGTTGCTCAAATCGACAACGAAGAAGTCACGCTTAAGAGGTTTTTCAAAGAAAAAGACCATATTAGACTTCACCCTGAGAATAGCTTTATGAGCGACATAATAGTAGAGCCTGACCACCAATTCCGCATTTTGGGCGTTATATCGGGCTTACTGCGCAACCAATTTAGATAATATCAATAACAACCTTGATAGTATAATTTAACCGCCTGAGTAAGGCGGTTTTTCATTTGTTTGCTATAGCGAATAACGTTTCTACAAGGCAATATTACAATTACTTAGTTGCTTTGATTTTCAATACCTTATCCAAACAATAAGATACTGCGATTTTGCCGTGTTCATAGGTCAAACCACCTTGCACGTAAGCAATATACGGCTCTTTGATTGGAGAATCGGCTGACAATTCTATGCTAGCGCCCCCTACGAAAGTGCCTGCCGCCATAATAACTTTGTCCTCATATCCCGGCATATCCCACGCATAAGGCACGACGTTGCTATCTATTGGCGAAACTTCCTGTATCGACCTTACGAACGCAACCAATTCTTCTTCGGTATCGAACTTAATTGACCTAATGATATCGTTGCATTTATCGCAAGGCTTAGGCATAGTATTGTATCCTACGTCACTAAAAACTTGTCCAAATAGTAAAGAAGTCTTGACTGCTTGAGCCACGACGTGAGGCGCAAGGAACAAACCTTGATAAAAATCCTTGTACCCGTAAGCGTAACTACCTACTTCCATGCCAATAGACGGCGCAGTAAGACGATAGCTGATTTTTTCTATGAGGTCGGCTCTACCGCACACGTAACCTCCCGTTGGAGCAATACCACCGCCAATATTCTTTATCATCGAACCTGCGGTCACGTCCACGCCGACAGCCGTTGGCTCAAAGGTGTCGATAAATTCGCCGTAGCAGTTGTCACACATTACGATAGTATTAGGATTTAGAGATTTGACCAATTTAGCTACCTTTCCAATTTGCTCTACGGTCAAAGCGTCGCGCCACTCGTAGCCTCTCGACCTACCGACGAACACCAATTTCGTGTCGTTATCCACGGATTTTTCTATATTTTCCCAGTCAAAATCGCCGTTTTTCAATTCAACTTGACGATATATGACGCCCAAATCTTTCAGCGAGCCGATATTGTCGCCGTTTATCACGGTCTGCAAAGTATCGTAAGGACTGCCGGTCACCGACAACATTTTATCGCCTCTGCCAAGCAGAGAAAACAGCGTCAACGACAAAGCGTGCGTGCCCGAAACAATCAACGGACTGACGATTGCGCTTTGAGTTCCAAAGAGCTCGGCAAAGACCTTACACAGCGTATCTCTGCCAATATCGTCGTAGCCGTAGCCGTTAGTTGGCGCAAAGTGTCTTTGTCCAAGATTGTTGCTTCTAAAAGCGTCCAAGACTCTAGCTTGATTAACCAAGGCAATCTCGTCAACTTCTTGGAATTGTTTTTTTAGTTTTTCTTCAGCTTGCGCCACTATCATTTTCGTTTGTTTTCCAAATTCCATATCTCTCTCACTCTTTACCATTAGCCCAATCGACAGCATATTTGATAGCCTCGCTAAAGCTTTTGTCTACGTCAAAGTACCGTCCGAAATCATAGCGTTTTAGCCAGCTTATCTGTCTTTTTGCATAATGTCTACTATTGATTTTTATTTGATTTTTCACTTGTTCAGGCTCTGACTTACCGTCAAAATAGTCTTTAAACTCTTTGTAGCCAATAGCTTGCATACTTTGACAGTCCCAATCGGCTAGCCCTTCGCCAATTATACGTTTTACCTCGTCGACAAGTCCTAATCGCCACATTTCGTCCACGCGCCTATCAATTCTCTCGTAGGTTTCTCGTCTATCTCTACCTATCACTACGAGGCAGATATCGTAGTCTTGGTTTCTCTTACGTTCTTGCCTGTCCGACTTGACTCCACCCGTGCTATAATAAATCTCCAAAGCTCTCAACAATCTTTTAGTGTTATTTGGGTGAATTTTTTCAGCGTCTATCGGGTCGAGGCTTTTCAACAAATCGTGCATCTTTTGCGCGCCTTGACTCTCCAAATCTTTCTTGAGTTTTTCTCTCAAACTCTCATCACCGATGCAAAAGAAAGATAATTGATACACCAATGAGTCAATATACAGTCCCGTTCCTCCCACTACGATAGCAATTTTTCCTTTTGCATGCAATTCGTCTATCACACGGGTAGCACGCTCGCGCCATTCGCTCACGCTAAAAGACTCGTTAGGCTCAACCACGTCAATCAAGTGATGCTTGACTCCTTGCATTTGACTACTTGTTATCTTAGCGGTTCCAACGTCCAAGCCTTTATATATTTGCATACTGTCGCAAGATATAATCTCGGTATCAAGTATTTTTGCCAGCTCGACGCCCAAGTCGCTCTTCCCGCTTGCGGTAGCCCCTGCAACGATGATGACTTTGTTCATACTATCCTCTTAAACATTTTGTCCAAATCATTGCGAGACAATCTAATTAGCGCAGGTCTACCGTGAGGACATTGCGTAGGCACGCCGTTTTGCATACAAACTATCAAGGACTTAATTTGCTCGTTACTCAACTTATCGCCAGCCTTGATTGCAGACTTACATGCCGTCATCGCCAGTTTATCCTTGATAAGGTCGGATTGTTTGGTGCTCTCAACGACTTTTCTTTCGTTGACGATATCGGCAAAAAACTTGTCAAGGTTGATACTAGACAATACGGCAGGTACGGCGTTAATCTTGTAGCTAAGTCCGCCAAACTCTTCAATTTCAAAACCTATAGCTATAAGACTATCGCTTATAGATTCCATATATTCAAATTGGCTTGGGTTACAATCAAATACGTAAGGCACCAACAAAGGTTGTTTCGACACGTCGCCGCCATCAATTTTTTCTTTTAATTGGTCGTAGAGATAGCGCTCGTGGCAAGCGTGTTGGTCTACGATATAAGCGTAACGTTGATATTCGAGCACGAGATACGTATCAAAAAGTTGACCCAAAATTTTCAATTCTTCTTCTTGATTATCGCATAACTCTAATTTATACTGATTTAGCTTTTCAACGCTACGACTAACGTATCCGTTATTGTCGCCAACTTTTCTAAGCGAAGTCGTATCGCTAAACCTATATTGATTGTCACCGTAATCGACCAAAGTTTTTTGCTTTTCTATGGCTTGTTTCAGTTCAAACTCATTTGGCGATTGAGCCAAATCAGTCCCTATTCTCTCACTGTCGTTTTTGTTAAATAAATAACCTATACTTATATTGTTTTTAGAAGAAGTAATACTAGTATTTTCGGCATTATTTTGCGTATTTTCTGTGGTTTCCGCCTTGATATTAGCATTATCAAACAAAGTTACGAGCTTTTCGTCATCGGCCAAAGTTTCTTCAACGGCGTGATAAACTCTCGAGAATATGTGCTGAGAATTAGCAAATCTAACCTCTTTTTTGTTTGGGTGAACGTTGACGTCAACTTCGTCAAAAGGCAATATAATATTGATTACGAAGACGGGATAACACCTTGTCATCAACCTATTGCCATAGGCTTGAGTAACTGCGGTTTGAACGGTAGTAGACTCTACCGTTCTACCATTGATCACTATGGTTTGACTATTGCGATTGTGTTTGTATACCGTCTTGTCGCCTATGTAGCCGTACACTGTAACGTTTCCTTGAGATTTATCAAAAGGCAACATTTTGTTAGCGATATCGGTACCGAAAACCTCAAAAATAGAGTTTTCTAGTCCTCTATTGGTATCAAAAACCACCTTTCCGTCGCTATAGTAGCTAAATTTTATATCAGGATTGGCAAATATCAATTGTGTCATTATTTGCGTTACGCTAGCCTCTTCAGCCTTAGGTTTTTTGAGGAACTTTCGTCTAACGGGGGTATTGAAAAATAGATTAGACACGGTTATTCTAGTACCCGTAGACATACCTACCTCACCGCAATCTACTACTTGACAGCCGTTGACGTTGATACGATACCCCACCTCGTCGTCATCGGTCTTGCTGGCAATCTCCACTTGAGCCACGGCAGTAATCGAAGCTAGCGCCTCGCCTCTAAATCCAAGCGTAGCAATCTCGTCCAAGTCGGTTGCTTTGGAAATCTTGGACGTAGTATGAGGCAGATAACATATATTCATATCTTCCCTATCAATACCCGAGCCGTTGTCTATTACGGATATTTTAGCAAGTCCGCCATCTTCTATCGACACAATTATCTCGCTAGCGCCGGCGTCAATAGAGTTTTCGACCAATTCTTTGACTACCGAGGCAGGTCTTTCAACCACCTCGCCCGCGGATATGAGATTGTATACCGATTTGTCTAATATATTGATTTTTGCCATATTATTCTTTCACCATATTTACAAGTTCAGTCAATTTTATGAGTGCTTGTAGCGGAGTCAAAGTCTCGGTTTCTATATTTTTCAATTCTTTGACTACGGTTAGAGTTTTGTTTTCTTCATCCACCTTTTTGGCCTCGGCAATGAGAGGCAAGTCTTCTTCCTCATGCGTAGTGAGTGGATTTTCTTCCAAAATTTTGGATATATCCTTAGCTCTGGCAATTACGCCCTTAGGAAGTCCCGCGAGCTTTGCTACTTCTATACCAAAGCTCTTATTAGTTCCACCCCTCACTATACGGTGCAAAAAGATTATTCCCTTATCCCTCTCGGTTGCCAAAATTTTGTAGTTTTTGACTCCTTCGAGCCATCCTTCCAATTCCGTCAACTCGTGATAGTGGGTAGAAAACATAGTCTTACACCTAATGCGCTTGTTGATATCTTCCGTCACGGCTCTAGCAATAGCAAGTCCGTCGAATGTAGAAGTACCTCTGCCAACCTCGTCCAAAACCAATAGGCTTCTAAAGGTAGCGTTTTGCAATATAGTTGCCACTTCCACCATCTCTACCATAAAGGTACTTTGTCCGTACGCCAAGTCGTCGCTCGCACCGATACGTGTAAAAATTCTATCGGTAATGGAGATTTTTGCAGATTTTGCAGGCACGAAAGAGCCTATATGCGCCATAATGACTATCAAAGCAACTTGTCGCATATACGTACTTTTACCCGCCATGTTAGGGCCGGTAATTATCATAGTACGGTTTTGATTGTTGTCCAGCAAAGTGTCGTTAGGGACGAAAGACCCCCTATTGGATATCTTTTCCACTACCGGGTGTCTACCCTCGATTATCTCTATACTTTCCACCTCGTCGCCGATAGTAGGCTTGACGTAATTGCCCGCTATAGCCACTTTTGCAAAGGATAGCAAGGTATCTACGACGGCAACTGCCCTAGCACTTGCAAGCATCTTAGACACGACTTCAAGCAGTTGCAGTTTGATTTCTTCAAAGATTTTAAGTTCCAACGCAATAGCTTTTTCTTGTGCGCCGAGCAGCTTATCTTCGATTTCTTTCAACTCTTGAGTAATGTATCTTTCCCCGTTAGTGAGGGTTTGCTTGCGTTGATATCTAAAAGGCACCTTATCTACTTGTCCTTTGCTCACTTCTATATAATATCCAAAGACCTTGTTGTAGCCTATCTTCAAGGTTTTGATGCCCGTTTCTTCCTTTTCTCTGGCTTCAAGTTCGCTTAGCCATACCTTGCCTTGCGAGCCCGCAGTGCGGTATTCGTCCAGCCGTCTATTGTAGTCCTTTTTTACAAATCCTCCGTCCTTGACTACGCTAGGCGGATTGTCGTCTATAGCTTGTTCTACGAGAACGGCAATATCCTCTAGGGTATCAATTTGTTGCATGCAATCTTGTAGCAGTCGGCTTTTAGTGCACTTTAACAAGGATTTTACCGTAGGCAAGGCTTGCAACGATTGCTTTATAGCCACGAAGTCACGCGGATTGGTATTGCCGTAAGCAACTCTAGAGGCTAGTCTTTCTAGATCTCTTACGCCGGAGAGGCTCTCAACAAGATTATTTCTCACCTTATTATTTTCTATCAATTCTTGCACGCTATCGAGCCTAGCGTTGATACGCTTGCTGTCTCTGAGCGGTTGCTCAATCCACCTTCTTAGGTTTCTTGCTCCCATATTGGTTGAGGTTTGGTCAAGCACCCACAACAGCGTTGCTTTTTTAGAGCCGTCTCTCACCGAAGCGGTAAGTTCGAGGCTTCTTCTCGTATTGGCGTCCATCACCAAAAATCTATTGGTCGTTACGTACTTGATATCGTCTATGTGAGGCAAAGCACGCTTTTGAGTTTCGCTTAGATAATTGACAATAGCGCCCGCAGAGCCTATCGCTAGCTTTTTGTCGTCAAACTCATACTTTGCAAGAGTTGCTACTTTCAACTGATTGGCAAGAGCTTTGTACGCCGTGTCGTAGTCAAACGCCCATTCCGAATATTCTTGTACTCTGGGTAGTTTGCCCATTCTCACCGATTGGCTGTTTTTCAAAGCGTCACACGCTACTCGATTGGCGATAATTTCCTTTGGCGACAACGTAGACAGCATATCTTCCACTTCACCTATCTCGACGTCGCTATCTTTTACCTTAGATTGCGTCGCGCAAAATTCGCCCGTCGACAAATCCACCCAAGCAATGGCAAAAGAATTTTTATCCATATTGACGCAAGCAAGATAGTTGTTAGCTTTTTCTTGCAATATTTTTTCTTCTACCACCGTACCCGGCGTAACTACTCTCACCACGTCACGTTCAACCATACCCTTGCTGGTAGCCGGGTCGGAGAGTTGCTCGCATATCGCCACTTTGTAGCCTTTGTCTATAAGTTTGGATATATAACTCTCAACGGCGTGATAAGGTACACCGCACATAGGCGCACGTTTTTCTAGTCCGCAATCTCTTCCCGTCAAGGTGAGGTCAAGCTCTCTCGAGGCAACTTCCGCATCATCAAAAAACATCTCGTAAAAGTCGCCGAGTCTAAAGAACACAAGGCAATCCTTATACTTTTCTTTTAGCGACATATAAAAATTCATCATTGGTGAAAGAGCCATACTATTCCTCAACTTTTCCGTACAAAACGGCTGATTTTGACTTAACTACTTTTACGTTTACGAACTTACCCACCATCGAGCTATCTCCCTCGAAGTTGACGAGTCTGCCCGAGTCGGTTCTACCCATAACGTAACCGTCTAGTTTGTCGTTAACGTCCTCGCACAAAACTTCAAAGGTCTTATTTTCGTATCCTTTAGAGAGCTTTGCAGTAATCTCGTTTTGTACTTCGATTAGTTTCATAATTCTTTCTTTGGACACGCTAGCGGGCACTTGTGGCATTTTGGCGGCTACAGTGCCTCGTCTTACCGAATACACGAAGGTAAATGCAGTCGAAAACTCAACCCTCTTCACTATATCCAAGGTATCCTCGAAGTCCTTATCCTCTTCGTAGGGGAAGCCCACCATAATATCGGTAGTAATTCCACAATCCGGTATCTTGGATCTAATATCATCTACCACTTTGAGATAATATTCTCTCGTATAGTGCCTATTCATCAGCTTTAGTATTTTGTCCGAGCCCGACTGTATTGGCAAGTGAATGTTGTTACATATACTCTTACTGTCCGCGATTATATCCACTACGTCGGGACTCAAATCCTTAGGGTGCGAGGTCATAAATCTCACTCTATGCTTGGTATAATCGTCCAATTTTGCAATTTCTTCCAGCAGTTTCGCAAAGTTTTCGCCGTTTTGCAGGTTACTTCCGTAAGAATTGACGTTTTGACCGAGCAAAGTAATCTCTTGATATCCTTGGTCAAGTAAGGACTTAAATTCGTCCAATATGTCGCTCATTTTTCGGCTTCTCTCTCTACCTCTAACGTAAGGAACGATGCAATAAGTGCAAAAATTATTGCAACCGTACATAATATTGAGCCATGCGTTAGTACCGCTGGTGCGATAGATTGGCTGATTTTCTACGATAGAGGGATTTTCGCTAGGGTCAATCAAGATCGACTTTTTGCGCGTATTTATTCTCTTTTCTATACACTCTCCGAGCTTGTCGATATTGTTAGTGCCCAATATTACGTCGACGAAAGGAAATTTCTTCTTGAGCTCGCTAGCGGCGTTATCTTGTTGAGTCATGCACCCTACGACTGCAACGATAAGCTCGGGTCTACTCTTTTTCAAGTGTTTAATTGCGCCGATATTGCCTAGTGCGTGTTGCTCTGCATTATCTCTAATACAGCAAGTATTGAAGACGATGACGTCAGCTTCTTCACAGCTTTGACACTCGCTATATCCCATATATTCCAACGTGCCGGCGATTTTCTCCGACTCGTGAACGTTCATTTGGCATCCGTAAGTAATAATTTTATATTTTTGCATACAACAAGTATAACTAAAATCTCAAAAAAATTCAAGTGGTATTATAATAAAATGAAAGCGCGCACAAAAAATATAATAAAAAAGACAACTATATCCATTCTTATCACTATACTCGTTTTGTCGACGATACTTATATCCACGCTAGCCCTATATTTATATGTAGGCAATGACGACGTAGACTTTTCTAAGTTAGATTCTCACACGGGTTTTGCGCAAATATACGACAAAGACGGCGTATTATGCAACTCGCAATCTCACAATTTTATTGCGACCTACGACGAAATTCCTGCCAATCTTGTCAACGCCTTCGTAGCTATCGAGGACAAAAGATTTTTTAACCATCACGGACTAGATTACAAAAGAATTGGCGGAGCGATACTCAACAATATCAAAGGCAATCGACTGCAAGGTGCGTCTACGATTACTCAACAACTTATCAAAAATACTATGCTCACCTCCGAGCAATCTTACAATCGCAAGCTAAAAGAAGCAAAACTTGCAATCAAACTAGAAAGAACACTATCCAAACAAGATATTTTAGTCAAATATCTTAACGTATTGTACTTTGGCTCTGGACAATACGGAGTCAAAAATGCCGCCAAGCGTTTTTTTAACAAAGATTTAGATATGCTCAACGTTAGCGAATGCGCAATGCTTGCAGGCATCGTCAAGAGCCCGACCAAATACAACCCAATCAACAACTACGACAACGCTATAGCAAGAACGCAGCTTGTTTTAAATTGTATGACCGAGCAAGGCTATATCACCCCTAATAGTTATATTTATGACCAAATTATTATAAATAATGACCTAAACGAGAATAATATATACTCAAATTATGTCGAAAACGCATTATTTGAAGTCGCATCTATTCTTTCTACCGACGTAGAACAACTCGTATATCAAGGCGTCAAAATCTATACCTACCTTGACCCGACCAAGCAAAATTTTCTATATCAAACAATTCAAGACGATAGATACTATAGTGATTTTTCTTCTACCGATTGCTCTGCAATAATACTTGACAACACAAGCTCGGCAATTGAAGCATATTACGGCAAAGTAAGTCACAATCTTGCAACCTTCAAAAGACAACCTGCCTCTACTATCAAGCCACTTATTGCCTACGCGCCAGCCATTGATATGGGTTATGCTCACCCTATGACTATGGTCAACGACGTCAAGAGGAATTTTGAAGGCTACTCGCCTTCCAACTACCACGACGTATATCTTGGGTGGACTTCACTCAAAGACGCTCTCAAATACTCGCAAAACGTCCCGGCTGTAGAACTACTCGATATAGTCGGCGTAAATAACGCTAAAGATTACGCTACCAAAATGGATTTTACCTTTGACCCAAAGGACGACAACCTATCACTTGCCTTGGGTGGAATGACCTATGGAACGACATTGACTCAACTAGTCGGTGGATACGCCACGTTGGCTCGAGGCGGTAATTATTCCCGTCCGACTATGATAAAGAGTATTCGTCTAGGCGAGCAAAGCCTCTATACGCACAGTCCACTCTATACCCGAGTATTCGACACTACTACAAGTTATTTCCTCACCGATATGCTGTTAGATACCGCTAAGAGCGGAACGGGTAAAAAACTAAGCACCCTAGGCTTTGACGTAGCTTGCAAAACAGGTACAAGCGCACATAGTAATCACCAATACAACACCGACGCATACTGTATTGCTTACACCAAAGGTCACACTGTACTATGTTGGATGGGTAGCACCAATGACAAACCTCTTGACGGCAACGTTACAGGTGGCGGTCAGCCTACGCTTATTACCAAAAGCATACTATCTTCGATTTATTCTTTCGTTAAGCCCGAGCCTTTTGACAAACCGTCCGGTCTAGTCGTCAAAAATATCGACAAATATTCTTACGACAACGACCACGCAATCGTATTGTCGGGACAAAACGCGCCCAAATCACAAGTAATCGCAGTAGAATTTGCTCAAAAGCACCTGCCTACTACCATAGATACGAGCTACGATGACTTGTCCATCAAGGATTTTGATTGTCAGGTACAAAAAGAAAAAATTAGCGTATCCTTCACCGCCAATCCACGACTTAGATACGCCCTATATTATCGCAATATATTATCTGACGAAGTGCTACTTCAAGACGTTTCAGCCCAAAACGGCAAAACGACGATAACGATTGACAGAAGTACCAAGAGCTCTCTATTTGGAGAAAAGTACACCTTGATTGCATATTATTTTGACGATCGTGGCATCAAAATAATAGGTAAACCCGAATCGGTATATCAGTGGCAGATATGAGTTATCTCTCAACGCCCAAGTCCAAAATCTCGGTATCTTCAATGGCTTTTAGTATAGATTCTTCTAGATTTTCTATCCTAGATTGTTCTTTGACGGCAACTTGTATCGAAGGCTTGATGACGGGATACTTTGGCAAAAATACAGTGCAACAATCCTCGTACGGTAATTCACTCGTCGCATAGGTATCGATATCCTTTGCCGTATCCATAATCTCGTTTTTATCCATACCGATGAGGGGTCTAAATACCGGTAAAAGCTTAACTGCGTTGTTAGTAACCGTGATACTTTCGGTTGTTTGCGAAGCCACTTGCGCCAAGCTTTCGCCGGTAATCAACGCACCGCAACCGTACTTAACGGCAGTTCTTTCTGCTATATCAATCATAATTCTGCGCATCACGGTAATCATATAATCGGCGCGACAATATTGATGAATTTTTTGCTGTATATCGGTAAACGGAACGACGAAAAGCTTGATATTTCCGCAATAATCCGTCAATTTTTGAGCCAAATCTATGACCTTTTGCTTAGCAAGCTCACTCGTGTGCGGATAACTATGATAATGTATTGCTAATATTTCCATACCGCGCCTAGCCATTCTCCAGCCCGCCACGGGCGAGTCGAAACCACCGCTCAGTAGCAACATACCTTTGCCCGCAGTTCCAACGGGCATACCGCCCGCGCAAGCTATCTTATCGGAAAACACGTAGGCATACCCTCTTTCTCTAATATCAACGAAAATCTCCACTTGCGGACTATGCAAATCAACTTTGAGCATAGGATTTTTGTCAAGGCAATATCCGCCCATCATTGCGGCGATTTGCATACTGTTTTTGTCCAATCTTTTGTCGGCTCTATTGACTGTGACTCTAAAGGTATTCTTGCCTTGAGGCACGTATTCTTGCACGGCTTGTCCCATCAACTCGTATTGCGACTTAACTTTGATAGCGACGCTAAGACTTGTCAATCCAAATACCTTTCTCAATTTATCGACCAATTCATCTTGAAGCCACTCGTCGTAATCTTCGACGTAATATCTGTTTTGCGTTTTGATAAACTTATAGTCCAAGCCGTCCAAAGCCTTTTTGATATTTTCGATAAGCTTATTTTCAAAAAAAGCCTTGTTTTTTCCTTTCAAAAATATTTCACCGTATCTAAGCAACAATACTTTTTGCATAATCTCTCCGTTATTTCCTTTGATAATTTTTCAAGTTTTCGACCACTTTGGCTAGACAATCCACGCAATAGTCGACGTCTTGTTGAGTATTGGATTCGTCAAAGCTTATTCTCAGCATACCCTCTGCATATCTAGGTTCAATGCCCAAAGCCTTAGGTATGCGTTTTGTGGATTTTCCCGCCGAACAAGCCGATCCCGTGCCAACTATTACGCCCATATCTTCCATACAATGCACTACAACCTCGCCTCTCATATCGGCAAGCGCCAGACTGACGATATTTCCCACGCTATTTTCTACGTCGGTATTTATCAGGCAATCGGGCAAAGCGCTCCGCAACCTATCCACCGCATATTTTTGCAGTTTTTTATAGTTTTGATATTTCTTAATTACTGCCTTGACGTCGGTATCGACTATTGCGCCTAGCGCCATAATTCCCGCCACGTTTTCTGTAGCAGACCTAACTCCGCCTTCTTGTCCACCGCCCAAGATAATCGGTCTTAAAAAAAGTCCTTTCTTCACGTATAGCGCCCCCAATCCCTTTGGACCGTGTACCTTATGCGCGCTAATACTATACATATCTACGCCTAGGCTCTTGACGTTGACAGGCAGTTTTCCGTAGGCTTGTACGCCGTCACTGTGCACCAAGGCTCTCGGTGACTTAGTTCGTACCATATCCACGATTTGTTTGATATCGTTTATTGCGCCCGTCTCGTTGCTCACGTGCATCACCGACACCAGCACAACTTGCTCGTCGAGCAAACTCTCCAATTCGTCTAGTTTTACTCTACCGTATCTGTCCACGGGTGCAAAAATCCCTTCGTAGCCACGGTTAGACAATTCATTAACACAAGCAAAAATCGCCGAATGTTCTCCTCCACCCACAATCACCTTACCTTTTTTGGATTTGATGCTACATAGCATTGCAAGATTGTCGGCTTCACTACCCGAGGCGGTAAAGATTATTTCTTCTCTATCAGCGCCAATAGAACGAGCTACCGCGCTACGGCTTGCTTTGACGTCGTTTGACACCTTCAAAGCCTCACCGTATAATGCCGACGGATTGAAGAATTGTTCTACCCCGTATTTTCTTATGATATCCACGCATCTCTCGTCCATTTTGGTGGTTGCGGCGTTATCAAGATAAATCATTGGTCCTTCCTTTTACTTTGCAATATCCGTATTCGTCCATAGCAACAATATATTGTTTGCTATCGCAGGTTATCGCATATTTTTGATATTTGCAGATCTTTGGCGCTAGGATTTTTGCTCCCGCGCTCACATTGACCTCACCGTTTAGCTTTGCAATATTCTCAATCTTTGCGTATTCGATTGTAGTAGTTTGTCGTTTTTTCCCAAGTATAACTTTGCTTATTTCGACTATTTCGTTATCGAAGTCGTAATTCCACTTATACGTAAGCGTACAGGCTATCACTCTAATAAGCAATAGCGCCACAAAGATAGCCAGACTTTTGACGACCTCCCATATATTTTTCGTAGCAATTCCCGCCAAAAATATCCAGAGATTGCCAAAGTCAACTACAAGGCAGGCCGCAAGTATGATAATTATTAGCGGTTTTAGTCTATCGCAGTTTATTTGTAAAGTGTATCTCATATCAGCTTGGCTATGGTTACGCCCATATCTCCTTCTCCGTAATTGCCGAGTCTAAATTCACTCACTATCGGGCAAGTTTTTAGATACTCTCCCACAGCTTTTCGCAAGATTCCCGTACCTTTACCATGCACTATTCTCACTTCGCTATATCCGTGGCTCAGAGCGTCGTGCAGATATCTTTCCAATCTAGCGATTGCCTCGTCACACCTCATACCTATCAAGTTGACTTCTTGCTTTACGTCGTCGTTTTTGAGTACTCGATTGGCTCTCACTATTTTGCCTTTAGGCTCGCTATTTTTAGTCTTTTTTATCTTTACGCAGTCTTTGAGCTTAATCGTAGTACTCAAAATACCCGCTTTGACTAGACACTCTTTTTTCTTTTCGTTGATACTCAACACTACCGCCTTAGATTTAATCGACTCTACGTACACGTCGTCACCCAAGCCAATTTTACCACCAATCTTTTCTATATCTTCGGGAGCTTCTTCACTCACCAAGGCATTCTCTAGTTTCTTTTTATTCTTTCTCGCCTCAAAGAGCGCGCTCTCGTCGCTTTTGGCAAGATTTTCTTTTATCTGTTCTATGATTTCTTCCGCTTGCTCAACGTAGTCAGACAAGAGCTCTTTGACGGATTTTTGCATTTTTTCGTCAAGTTTTCGCTGTTTTTCTTCAAGCTTTAGGCTTGCGTTTATATTTTCGGCTTTAATTTTTTCAACCTCAGCATATTGTGCCATTGCTTGGGTTTTCAACTCTTCGGCATCTCGTCTAGCCTTTTCAGCCATAGTCATTACCTTGTCAAAGTCGGCTTTCGAGCTACCGATTCGACTTTTCGCTTGTTGTAAAATCTCCTCTTTTAGCCCATAATTTCTCGCAATTTCCAAGGCTTTTGAACCACCCGCTATTCCAACCAAAAGCGTATAGGTTGGTTTGAGAGTAATAGGATCAAAATCCATCGTCGCCACAGTCACCCTATCGGTAGTAAAGGCGTATTCCTTCAACTCGTCGTAGTGACTTGAGGTGACGCTACGGCAGTTCTTCTTCCTAAGATATTCTATTATTGCTATTGCCAGCGCACTACCTTCGGCGGGATTAGTACCACCGCCCAACTCGTCTAGCAAACACAAACAGTTGTCGGTTGCCTCGTTGACGATAGAGGCAATATTGCTGATATGAGAGCTAAACGTGGACAAGTTGTTTTCTATACTTTGATTATCTCCGATATCGCAGAATATCTTGTCAAAGACGCACACGCTCGTTGTCACTTTACATGGCACGAACATACCGCTACAGCTCATAAGGCAAGTTAGCCCCACGAGCTTTAACAATACCGTTTTACCGCCCGTATTAGGTCCGGTAATTACCATAATATCGTAGTCCTTACCAAGTTCAACCGACACAGGCACAACTTTGTCGTTAGATATCAAAGGATGTCTTCCCTCAACTATTTTGACCATTCCGAGGTCGTTAATTTCTGCTCTTACTGCCTTTATTGCCCTGGCATACGAGGCCTTTGCGAAGATACTATCAAGCAAAATCAACCCTCGATAAGACTCCTCTATCGCAACTACCGACGTTGCTATATCGCTAGAGAATTTTCGCAATATATTCTCAATCTCTTTGGCTTCGTCAAGCATATAGCCCTTTAGCTCGTTGTTGAGTCCGACAATACCGATAGGCTCGATATAGATAGTCGAGCCCGTAGCCGATCTATCGTGCACCAAGCCTTCCACGCTAGACCTACACTCGGCTTTGACGGGCAAAACGTATCGGTTGTTACGCACGGTGACGATATTATCTTGTAGATACGTAGCAATTGTTCCGCTTAGATAACTTGCTAGTTTTTGTCTTATTCTTTCGTTGCACAATCTTATTTGTCTTCTAATAGACTTAAGTTCATACGAAGCGTTGTCGCTAACTTCGTTTTCTCCCGAAAATGCTTCGAATATCGCTTTTTCGAGACTCTTATCGGTGTATAAACAATTGACGATATCTCTGATTTCATTTAATCTAACGTCTGTTACGGCGTCCATAGCTTTGCGCATATTGTAACAAGTACGCAAGATTTTACCCGTCTTGAGGATATCGGCTATACTCAAAGTTGCGTTCTTTTTGCAAGCTTCCAATATTTCCGTCATATCGTCAAAAGCAAGATTTATACTTGCGCAATGCTCGTATGCAACGATACTTGCTTGCTCGGTTAGGTCAAGCAATGCTTCAACCTCACCCTTGTCGGTGCTTGGCTTGATACTTTTGACGAATTTTTTCGTAGGTTCGGACTGGGTATATTGCGCCAATATATCCAAAATCTTATCGTATTCCAACGTCAACAAAGCTTTATAATCCGTCAATTTACACCTCTAAACAAATGTCCGCAAGTAGAATTTTTGCTCTTTTCACCCGTTCTTTGTACAAAATCTTTTAATATATCGTCAAGTTGCTCTCTATTCAATCCCATGGCGTTAATATAGCATTGATAAGGCATTTGCCCCCATTTGCCTCTAACGTCTACGATAGACGGATTGTGAAGCGCAAAGTAACAATGTCCCGATTTATATCTCACCACCGTATAGCTTGCTACCTTATCTTTATATCTAAATTCTCCGTCGTACTTACAATTAGCGCAACTGCAACCCGTATTCAACTGCACGGGACAGTGCGTCAGCGTCATAACTTGCACCAAGCCGTAGCCGAATACCATTATTTTGTCTTGTTGCAAACTCTTTAGCTGTCCGAGATTGAGTTCGAGCGAGGCAATTGCGTAGTCAAGCCCTATCGTTTTCAAAGCGTCTTGATTGTAGATATTTAGTCCGTAACCGCCAACCTTAGCTAGTCCGAATTTCTTTGCCAATTCTACGGCATACAAGTTGTCACATACTATTCCTTTTATATGACGTCTTAGCTTTTCTACCAAATTCGTTACTATTCCGACGTCAATTCCTCTAGCTACCCTTGGCAGTCTTATATACCCATTATTTATAAATATATCAAAATTATTACAAAATACTTGATTATTTATAATACTTTGAGGGGTTTTGAAGTCGATTTGTTGTAGATTGAGGACGATATTAGCATTTTTTAGTGCATAGCCCGTAAGCTCGTCTAAGCTTGCAACCTCGACAAACGGCTTAGCCTTATCCACTTCTACGCCTTGATATACGCAATAACTCGTCAGGTCAAAATTCGCCTTTTGCATATTGCTCTCGTAGCATTGCAATATTACGCTCTTTAGTCCGTCCAAAGCTTGTCTACGCAGTAGGTTGATTGCCGATGCCGGTATAAAGGCATTTTCGTCCAACGTCGTATCCACCTTACCGAGTGCAAATGGCGTATTGCCCAATCTATCGACTATAGACCTAACTTTGTCTTGGTCAACGGTATATTTTTGCGATTGCTCTACTATGTCCCCAACTACTTTATACTCAAAGTCTTTATATTTAGCCACTATGCTAAGTGGTTGTCCCACTACAGCCGTAACCGACAAGTCTGTTTTTAATTTCGGCTCTACTTCGCCATACTTTTTGACTTGATTGCTGTCCAGAGTGATATATATCTTGCCTTTATTTACGAATTTGTCGCATGCAACGAATATTTTGTCTTTATCTTTTCTCACCTTATTGACGGTAAGCCCAAACTGCTTTGCGCCGTCTATTATCTTTATTCCGTCGCCCACGCAAAGTTTCTGATTGCTTTTGACGACAATTTCACGGTTTTTGTAGCCTACTATATCGCCTATATACTCGCCCAAATTATTTTGGACGTCAACGCTCATCAACTCTTTGGTATCGCAATAGTTATATCCCTCGCAAAATCCGCCTCTATTGAAGGCTCTGAGCAGTCCCGACTTGATATCGGCAGTGACGTTGCTCTTTTTGTCAATCACTTGTCTGTACGCCGACACGACTTGACCCACGTAGTGCGGATTTTTGAGTCGACCTTCAATTTTTAGACTATCTACCCCAAGCTTTACCAAGCTATCAAGTTTACCTATAAGACATTGGTCGGCAGGAGATAGCAAATAGTGAGGATTATCGTCGCCTATAGAGCAAGAATATTGCAGTCTACAAGGTTGATTACACCTACCCCTATTACCGCTATCGCCACTCATAAAGGACGACATAAGGCAACCGCCCGAAAAGCTCACGCACAACGCACCATGCACGAAGTGCTCTATCTCTAGATTGGTATTCCGTTTGATTTCTTTGATATCCTCTTCCAGCGTTTCTCTAGCTAGCACTACTCGGCAAAAGCCAAGCTTTTGCAACAGTTGCGCGCCTAACAAATTATGCACGCCAAGTTGAGTGCTGGCATGTAGAGGCACGTCGTATCTTCTAAAAATACCTAGTGTGCCTAAGTCGGTGACTATAAAGGCGTCGGCTTTGCTTTCCACACACTTTTGCACGTATTTTTCCAGCAAGCTCATCTCGTTTTGACGCACGTTGGTATTAAAAGTAATATAAACCTTGACGCCGAACAAATGCGCAAGGTCTATATACTCGGCTATATTGTCGAGACTAAAGTTGTCGGCTTTGATACGAGCGTTGAAGCAATCCAAACCGAGATATACTGCGTCCGCGCCCCAAAAAATCGCTGATTTTAGAGCAGACACGCTACCTGCAGGCGCCAATATCTCCGTCATTATCTAAGAGTTGCTCCCAATTCTATATCTAGTTTTTTGAGTATCTTTTCGATTTTGGCGTTGACTTCTTCTTCCGTCAAAGTTCTATCGGCAAGGCGGAAGACAAGGTTGATTGCAACGCTCTTTTTATTTTCGCCCACGGCTTCTTTATTGCGGTAGATATCGAATATCGAGCAATCTACCAGCATATTGCCACCGGCTTTCTTGATACATTTGATGATATCGGCAGCCATTTTGTCTTCGTCAAGTACCACTGCGATATCTCTCTCGACAGGCGGATACTTGGCAATTTCGCTAAACTTGTAGCCGAGGTTGGCTATCTTATTGAGCAAATCAACGTCCAACTCTGCCACGTACATTCTTTCTTTGACGTCCAAGTCGCCTGCTACGCTTGGGTGCACCTCGCCTAGATAGCCGAGTCTATGACTACCCACCATAACGTCGGCGGATCTTCCGCTGTGCATGTATGGGAGCGAGCTTCTGACGAATTCGGCTTTGATACCAAAGGCTCTCAAGATTATTTCAATAACGCCTTTTATAGTGTAATAATCACAGTCGCCGTACATACCTAGCGCCATCACGGTAGTTTCGTTGGGTTGAATAGTGGCGTCTTGATTAGGCTCGTAGACGTGAGCAATCTCGAATAGTCTTGCCGATTTGTTGCTCTTGAGGCAGTTTTTGGCAAGAGTGCTCATCATACTGTACACAAGCGTCGTCCTCATAACCGACACGTCTTCGCCGAGTGGATTGAGGAGCTTTACTGCATTTCTCAGTGGGCTGTCCTCAGCAAGTCTCAACGTATCGAAGGACTTTGGTGAAGTAAAAGAGTATGTCAAAATCTCGTTCATTCCTTGGCTAACGGCAATTTCTTTTAGCTTATCCACATTGATTTGCGCTTGCGTTTTTCCACCGCTGGTTTGATGCGCGCCGTCCATAAGCGTACAGTTGATATGGTCGTAACCGTAGAGTCTTATTATCTCTTCGGCAAGGTCGTTGGCGTTTTCGATATCGTCTCTAAAGAAAGGTTGCACGCAAGTAAGTACGCCGTCCTTGAGCGTGGTCTTGATTTGCAACGAGTTGAGGATATCCACCATAGTTTGCTCGGGCACTTCGATACCGAGTATTGCGTTGATTTTAGCGGTAGGCACCTGGATAGTCTTCTCTTCGAGGTTGACACTCTTTTTGTCTATCGTATCGCCCACGATTTTGCCGTAGCCGTACTGAGATATGAGCGACAAAGCTCTTCTTAGTCCCATTGATTGACTCTCGAAGTCTATGCCTCTTTCGTATCTAAAGGACGAGTCGCTTCTAAGGTTGAGTTTTCTAGACGACCTTCTTACGTTATCTCTTAAGAATTTAGCCGATTCAAAGACGATATCTTGGGTATTTTCGTTGATACCGCTATATTCTCCACCCATAATTCCCGCAACGGCTACAGGCTTGTTTTGGTCGCAAATAGCAAGAATGCTATCGTCAAGCGTATATTCGTTGCCGTCGAGCGCCGTAATTTTTTCACCGTTATTCGCTCTTCTCACTACGATATTTTTGCCATCCAAAAGAGCTAAATCGAATGCGTGCATAGGTTGACCAATCTCGACTAGCACGTAGTTGGTGATATCAACGATATTGTTGATTGGTCTAAGCCCAACGGCTTTGAGTCTTTTTTGAATGATAGGCGCGCTACTCGTAATCTTGATATCTTTGACCACTTGCGCCATATATCTCGGACATAGGTCGCTGGCAATTACGTCAACTTTGACCTCGCTCTCACCGCCTTCTTCTACTTGATATTCCAAGTTAGGCATCTTGAGAGGCACTCCAAGCACGGTAGACACTTCTCTTGCTATGCCTAGCACGCTGTTGCAGTCGCTACGGTTGGCAGTAACGCCGATATCCAAAATCACGTCGTCGAAGCCTAGCACTTGAGTTATATCCGTGCCGAGAGGTGCCGTTTCGCCGTTCATAATAAGTATACCGTACACGCTCGCGCCCTTGTAGTCGGCTTCGGTAAGCATCAATTCTTCGCCCGAGCACAACATACCGTTGGACTCAATCCCGCGGAGTTTGCCCTTTTTGATAACTTGTCCCGTTGGAAGTAACGAGTTATCCAAAGCAACGGGCACTATATCACCCTCGGCAATGTTACTTGCACCCGTAACTATCTGCACGAGTTCGTCTTTTCCTACGTTGACTGAGCAAATTTTAAGTTTGTCGGCGTCGGGGTGCTTGACGACCTTTTCTAGTTTTCCAAGCACGACGTTTCTAAAATTTTTGCCTTGTTCTATTACTTCTTCTACCTCAAAGCCCGCGCTGACGAGTTTTTTGCACAGTTCATCAAGGCTTACGTTGATATCTACAAAATCTTTTAGCCAATTTAGTGAAACTTTCATATCTTACTCCTTTACTTAAACTCTTTGAGAAAACGTACGTCGTTGTCAAAAAGAATACGCATATCAGGTATACCGTACTTGATCATTGCAATTCTCTCTATGCCAAGACCGAATGCAAATCCCGAATACTCTTTGCTATCGATACCGCAATTGTCAAGCACCTTTGGATTGACTATACCTGCGCCCAAAATCTCTATCCAACCCGTGCCTTTACATATACGGCAACCCTTGCCGTGGCACACCGAGCAAGTTACGTCAACCTCTACGCTAGGTTCTGTGAACGGAAAGTATGAAGGTCTGAGACGAGTCTTGGTGTTGCTGTCAAAAAGCTGTTGAGCAAACTTCTCGAGTATGCCCTTGAGGTCGCACAGCGTGATGTTTTTGTCCACGACCAATCCTTCGATTTGCTGGAACATTGGGCTATGCGTTGCGTCGTCGTCAGGTCTATAAACCTTGCCGGGACAAATAATTCTTATAGGTGGCTTTTGCGACGTCATAGTACGTACTTGCACCGGGGAAGTGTGGGTGCGCAACAACATATCTTCGCTAATATAGAAGGTGTCTTGCATATCTCTTGCCGGGTGGTCCTTAGGGATATTGAGGGCTTGGAAGTTGAAAAAATCAAGCTCAATCTCCGGTCCTTGCGCAATAGAAAAGCCTAAGCCCGTAAATATATCTATTATTTGATTTTGCACGAGTGTAGTCGGATGCAAACTACCTCTTTGGCACACACCGCTATCCAAGGTGACGTCCACCGACTCTTTTTGCATCTTGTCTTCCAACTCTTTGCTTGCAAGCTCGGATTGTTTGGAAGCGATAAGTTCCTCTATCGTGTCCCTTGCCACGTTGACTAGCTTGCCAATCTCGGGTCTTTGCTCGGCAGGTACCTCCTTCATACCCTTGAGAAGAGCCGTAAGCTCGCCGTTTTTGCCCAAAAATTTAACTTTGGCATTGTTGACGTCCATCACGCTGACACAAGCTCCTACCACTTGTTTAGCGTTCTCGATGAGCAAATCAATTCTCTCTTTCATACACTTTTACTCCCTTTGTATCATTGTGTTATTTGTTTCAAAATAGTTAATTTTATTTTAGTTTTTTTCTGACAACGTTCACCTAGCCATTCGTTGCACCTTTCCTAGATCTAGCTCGATTCTCGACGTCTTTACGTTCCTAGTCGTTGCTAAATCCCCTAGTCACTAATATTATTAACTAAGTTGCTTAAGTAAGCTTCGTTCCTAGGTTAGCATTGCGCTAAGGCATTGCCAAGTCGATACGTTTGTATTACCGCTAGCCGACGCTAACTTCCAAGCGTCTTTACTTTATTAGTCGTTGCTAAGTTTTAAGCAAATCTAACGTTTTAGTAGGCACAAATTGTAGAAAAGTATATAACAACGACGCCCCAAATTAGGGCGTCGTTGACGCTGTACCACCTAAATTCACCGAAAAATCGGTCTTATTACGCTATAACGGGCGACCGTCCTCGCTTACTCTGTTACATTTAGGCGAGGCTGCTCCGAGGTGAATTGGGTCAACGCACTCGTCAGTCGTTCTTTCAGCCCACGAAACGACCTCTCTAAGACTATGCCAAAGACCTACTTGTCCTCTTCTACGCTTTGTAATAATTGTACCACCAAAAATACACAAATGCAAGTTTTATGGACATATATTTTTGGATTTTGAGTTCAAAACCTAGTATTTTCGGTACTTTTTGAAGAAAAATTTTTTGCCGTCAATAAAACTAATAGCTACACAAGAAACAAAATTCAAAAACAAGGCAGGTCGATATATACAAAAATTGATAGTAGACAACTAAAAGCACGTTGTATCTACTAAAGCGTTACGCAATCTATCCCAAACGGCGTTTGATTTTGCTCAAGTATAATTTACTATCTAGTATAATTGCTATCGCACGCTTTAATTGAGCGTCAAGAGTTTGTATTATTTCTATATAAATGCTCGAAGATTTTGTTATTTAATTTTCATCTATAATCAAACCCCTATCGCACGCTTTAATTGAGTGTCAAGAGTTATATTATCTCTATATAAATGCTTGAAGATTTTGTTATTAAATTTTTATCTTATAATCAACCCCCTATCGCACGTTTTAATTAAGTGTCAAAAGTTTGTCTTGATTTTGCAGATACACCTCGGGGACTTTGCCTACTATCACGCTCTCTGCAACGACAATCTTGGTGTTGACGTACAAATCTTTGACGTAAAGAGGTAAAATCATCTTGACTCTAGCAGTTATGTCAACGAAAATACTATGTCTGGTTTGATTGACTGACACACCGTCAAACTTTGAAGATAGCTTGCACTCTACGTGCCCTATCGGCTTGACCTCAATCTCTATGTTTTTGCCTAATTGAGCAAGCATAAGACTGCCCGTAATTGCATAAAACGGCACGTTGTAAATCTTTTCTTTACATAGATTGTTGACGTTAATTTGCGTCTTTTCCGTAAGGTCGCATAGCAAAAGATTGACCATTAGCATATTGACGTTGATAAGAGATACGTAGCCGTCGCTACCAACCGAAATCTCTATAAAATTGTCGTAATTTTGATAAGCATCGTTGTCCGATAAAATTTTGAGAACTGCGTTGTTGATGCCGTCTACAAGCTCTGCCGTAATATTGGCTGAAGTGTATTCGTCTACGAAGTCAATGAGATTGCTCCTAGCAACGTTGAAAGAATAGACGCTTAGCACTACTACCGATACCACAAGCACTACGTATATCAACAAATAGCGTTTGGTTCGATTTTTATTTTTTGACTTACAATCTCTCACACTATACTATATGCCGACAATTTTCTATTGACGCATTTGAGTATATTCTAACGCAAAATCTAACATTGAGCATTAACTGACTTTTAATAGGCTAAAATAAGTTGGACAGTTAAATAATAACGTACTAATAATTGAAAGTATTATAATCAATAAAATTATTATAATATTTTTGATTATTTAGAAGTATTTTTGAATATATCGCCACAAAACTACTCAATAATATCTAAATTGCCTATTGTCTGGTTACAAGAAACAAAGTCGATATAAAACATATTATCTCTTGTTAGGGTGCGACTTGAATATTAGTGCAAATATAAAGCCGAACACAATTGCTGCCGTCAAGCCACCACTTACCGCAGCCATTCCGCCCGTGCAGGCTTGTAGCAATCCTTCTTTAGCGCCTTCTATTGCGCCCTTGACCAAAGAGCTACCAAAGCCGACTATTGGCACGGTTATTCCTGCCTTACCAAACTCTTCTATATATTTGAATAATCCAACGGCTTCCAAAACCGCTCCTAGAAGCAAAAAGCTAACCAAAATTCTTGCCGACGTGATTTTGGTCTTATTGATGAGTATTTGACCTATAAGACAAACTACACCACCCACCAGAAATACTCTAAGATATAATAAAACGTTTTCCATATATTATCCTTTTATATTTAGTCGATTTGAATCGTCTCACTTATATTATTATCGGTACTCTATACTTAGCGTACATTCTCGCCTAGCAGATAATAATACTTAGATAGCAACGCTACACTCTCGAACAATTATTATTTAGTCGATTTGAATCGTCTCACTTATATTATTATCGGTACTCTCTGCTTAGCGTGCATTCTCGCCTAGCAGATAATAATACTTGGACAGCAACGCTACACTCTCGAACAATTATTATTTAGTCGATTTGAATCGTCACCGCGTGTGCGATTGCCGGAATGCTCTCGCCTTGCAACGGAGAGTCCTTAGATAAGAGCGCTCCCGTTGGTACGAATAAAATCTTGCGAAGTTGATGAGAACAAAGCATCGGATAGAAATACGAGCAAAATACCAGCGAACAACACCCAGCACCCGACCCGCCTTGTCCTACCTTTTGTTCCTTACTGTATACGATAGAACCGCAATCGTTGAGATTGTCTGCCTCTACGCCCTCTTGCGACAACAAATAGTGCAAAGTTTCTCGTCCAAATCTACCCAAATCGCCCGTAATTATCATATCGTAATCTTTGGGCGTTGTGCCCGTTGCATTAAGATGAGCATAGATAGTATCGAACGCCGCAGGCGCCATTGCAGCTCCCATATTATTGACGTCACTACACTTGAGGTCAACTATCTTGCCCACGGTATATTCGCTGATATACGGCTTGCCACTCGGCTCTTTTGTAAGCAAAACGCAACCGCTACCCGTTACCGTCATTTGCGATTCGGGCGTAGGTTGAGTGCCAAGTTCCAAAGGAAAACGATATTGTCTCTCAGCCGTGGCAAAGTGTGAGCTTGTGATAGCAATAACCTTGCTCATATCGCAACCTATGAAGTTGCTTGCCACGATGAGCGACTCGCCAAAAGTAGCGCAAGCATTGTATAAACCCATAAAAGGCACTTCAAACTCTCTAGCACTAAAGCTCGTAGGCATTATTTGGTTGATAAGGTCACCGCCGACTATACAGTCAACGTCGTGTTGAGTAAGCCCCGCCTTGTCCAGACAGTTTTGGATATTGGTCTTTTGCATTTTGATTTCTGCCATTTCGTGGGTTTTGCAACCCCACATATCGTCTTCTATTATCGTATCTATGAATTGGTGCAACTTGCCCTTGCCTTCAAAACTACCCGCAATAGTTGCAACGTTGTCTATATAGACCTTTTTTTCTAATTTGTAAGTTGACTCTCCGACTCTCATATTTCACCTCAAAACAAGCCGATTATATAATAAATAATACCCACGGCTACCGATACGCCCACACCCGAAACGATAATTGGACCTGCTACGAGAAACATCTTAGCCATAGTGCCGAATATTATGCCTTCTTTTCTAAATTCTATCGCAGGAGATACTACGGAATTGGCAAAACCCGTGATAGGTATTATAGTACCTGCGCCGGCATACGCGCCGAGCTTGTCGTACCATCCTAATCCCGTAAAAAACGAGCCTAAAAAAATCATCGTTATGCCTGTGAGCGTAGCAACGTCTTTGGTCTCCCACTTGGGGAACAAATAAGTGTAGAGGTCGCTAAAACCTTGACCTATCATACAAATTATTCCGCCTACAACAAACGCTATGGTTAAAGTCAACAACTCATTGCTCTTTTGCGCGTTTTTGTGTACGTACTCTTGATATTGCTTGCTGTCTATCATTATTTTCCCTCTCTTTCGGTCGGCTCTATGCGCCTAATTTCGGTGTCTTCCAAGTTATCTCTGACGAAGACGCTCTTAAACCCCTTGATTTTTTGCATAAAAAAACTCCTACCTATATTGTTGACTAGTAGGAGTCTTTTATTCCTTAACTGAGAGCTTTTCTCAATTCTTTGAGCACTTTGCTCTCAATTCGTGATATTTGTACTTGCGAAACGCCCATGATATTAGCAATTTCGCTTTGCGTTTTGTCCCTATAATACCTTAAAACTATGACGTTCCGCTCTCGCTCGGGAAGTGATTTGATGACGTCTTTGAGCATTATTTTGTCAAGCATATCGTTTTCGCCTTGCCCGTCCGACAGTTTGTCCAACACGCACCCCTTAGAGTCGTCGTCGTACTTTTCGTAAATAGACACCGGGTACTTGGAACTGTCCAACGCAAAGACGGCTTCGTGCACGTCGACTTCAAAATGCTCGGCTATCTCTTCTATACTAGGTTGCCTATCGTTTAGTTGACAAAATTCCGATATATAGGCTTGCATTTTGGAATTAAGCAG
Source organism: uncultured Clostridia bacterium (assembly GCA_937880755.1). Taxonomy (GTDB): domain Bacteria; phylum Bacillota; class Clostridia; order Christensenellales; family UBA3700; genus HGM11368. Next base: position 1,996 of record CALGRX010000003.1, on the reverse strand, counting down.
TTTGACCATTCTACTGACCTTGATTGCGCCGTCATCTCTAATATATCGTTTGATTTCGCCGGCAATCATTGGTACGGCGTATGTGGAAAATCGTACGTTGTAACTGCAATCAAAATTGCTGACGGCTTTGACAAAGCCGAGCGAGCCTAACTGCAACAAGTCGTCATACTCGATTTGACGATTTTTGTAGCGCTTAGCTATGCTTTTGACAAGTGGCATATTGTTGACAAGCAATTCGGTCAAGGCTTGTTTGTCGCCCTCTTGCGCTTGTTTTATAAGCTTGATTGTCGTGTCGTGGTCAAGCATCAGTGATCCTCTTTGATTATTTTGGTCATTACCACTCTAGTACCACTGCCAACTTGCGAAGTGACAGTGACGCTATCCATAAAGGTATTCATAAGCGTAAAGCCCATTCCGCTACGCTCTTGCTCAGGACGAGTAGTAAAAAACGGTTGCATTGCCTTTTCTACGTCCTCGATACCTTTGCCGTGGTCTTCTATGATTATTGACGCAATGCCTTTTTCTAAACTCACTTCTACGTCAATCGTTTGCTGCTCATCGCGACTATATGCGTGCACAACGCAGTTGGTAAAGGCTTCTGATACTGCCGTTTTAATTTCGTCTAATTGCTCGAGCGTTGGATTGAGATGAGCGCAAAACGCCGAAACGGTGCTTCTTACAAAAGCCTCGTTGGAAGACAACGCCGATATTTGCATACAAAATTTGTTCATAATTACCTCACTTTGCTATCTTGTTGATGATTGTATAGATGCCTGCGGTGTTGAGAATTTTGTCAATATGACCGCTAGCACCCGTTATGTGCACGTACATACCTTTGGCTTTGAGCTTTTTGTATCTGCCAAGTAGCACGCCTATGCCCGTGCTATCCATAAAGGTGACGCCACTAAAATCAAAAATAAAATTTTGGACTACGGCTAAATCTATAGCCCAGTCGAGTTTTTTACGCACTTCTACCGCCGAATATTCGTCCAACTCTCCCGTCAAACGAGCTATCAACTTGTTGGGTTGATGAATTATCTCTATTTGCATATTCTTCTCCTTGTGATTGATAGCTAAATTATAAGTCAAAATAGATGTCACTAAATGAGATTGTTTGATAGGATATGGCGGATTTTAGCAATAAAAAACGACGGCTTATGCCGTCGCTGATTGGAATATAATTACTCTATAACTATTTGATAGCTATCCAAAGCTCGAAATAGTAGTCGGGAGATTGAGCGTCGTTAGATGGGTTAACCATTCTTTATTTGATTTTTCCATAATATATCAACGATTCTTCTTCTTTATTAAGTTTCGTTACGATTAAGATGTCACTCAATATATTGAGTGTAAAGATTATTATTAAATTTATTGAGTATAATAAACGTATGAAAGTATTTGCTGTAAGATTATTGGAAGTGAAAACAATGAAAAAACAGTCAAACGACACCTGCAAAGAGTCTGAACGTAAGTTATGCGGTAGTTTGCTATTGGGAAACGAACAGAAGCTAGCCAACAGCACCGAATTTAGTATAAATTGCGGATTTTTTGACGTAAGCGTAGATTATTTATTAGGAAGAAGCGATTATTAAACAAAATCTTACGTATCCTTATTTTAGACCTAAGCATTTTGCTTAGGTCTATTTGGTGGGTAGAGGTTCACCTTACAGCGAGCCTATGAGCGTACACATCGTAGTAGACGGTTGGTATATGAGCGTAGCGAATATACTGTTGCGTGAAACGCAACGGAAGACATCTCAGCTACAAAATTAAATTGTAGAGATTGATACAGCCGTTTCCCTTCGGGGCGGCTGAGGCTACGCCCCGAACGCGGGAGCGCTTCTCTTCAATGGCTCTACCCATAAAATTAGGATATCAACAAAAGTTGATATCCTAATTTGGTGGGCAGAGATGTGTACAGGCATTTCCCTATGGGAAAGCCTGAGGCTACGCCCCGAACGCGGGAGCGCTTCTCTTCAATGGCTCTACCCATAAA
>CALGRX010000002.1 GCA_937880755.1 uncultured Clostridia bacterium | reverse complement strand
TCCCGAGCCAGACTCGCCCACTATCGCCACGAATTTCCCACTCGGTATCTCAATGTTAATATCATTGACGGCAACCACCTCGGCTCAGTCATAGCCATAAATTTTGGTATGGTTTTTGATTGTAATCATTATTCACTCTTTACGTAATACGCATTTTGATAGACTACGTTTACCAATCGATATTTATACCAATATTATCAACAAAACTTATATTGGTCAATTTATATTTATCCATTGGCATACAACGCCACGTCAAGTATGTATGCTCAAATATTAGCCAATCAACACAAAATAAATAACTCTCTCAATTACGAGAGAGTTGGAATAGAAAAATCTATATGTATAACGTTGCTTATCACGCCATAGGTGCGACATGGCGTGATACTTATATACTAAACAGTCCGCCAAGCCTATTAGTCTGCGCGTGCGTCAGCGCAATCGCTAGCGCATCGGCGGCGTCGTCGGGTTTCGGCATTGCTTTTAGCCCCAAAAGGCGGGTTATCATAAACTGAATTTGCTTTTTGTCGGCTTTGCCGTAGCCCGTCAGTGACTGCTTGATTTGGTTAGGGGTATATTCGAACATCGGCAGTCCGCTTTGTTTGCACGCCAATAGAATGACTCCTCTCGCCTCGGCTACCGTGATGCCCGTGGTGATATTTTTGGTAAAGAATAGTTCTTCTATCGCCACTTGGTCGGGCTTGAAGGTATCTATCAACTCGCCCATACCCTTGTAGATTAGTTGCAACCTTTCGGGCAAGGATAGCTCTTTTGGGGTATTTATGACTCCGCAGTCGACGGGACGATAGACGCCCTTTTCGCTGTCTATCACTCCGTAGCCCACTATGGCAAGTCCCGGATCGATACCTAAAATCCTCATTGTCTGACTTGTCCTTGACCTTTGATGATATACTTTTCGCTAGTAAGTTGCTCTAGTCCCAGAGGTCCTCTTGCGTGGAGTTTTTGGGTAGAGATACCTATCTCCGCACCAAAGCCAAACTCGAAGCCGTCGGTAAAGCGAGTTGAAGCGTTGACGTACACGCAACCACTGTCCACCTTCTTAGTAAACTTGTCGATATTAGCCTTGTCAAAAGACATAATGCCGTCGCTGTGCTTGGTGTTGTTGGCGTTGATGATAGCGATAGCCTCGTCTACGTCCGTCACAACTCTCACAGTCAATTCGTAGTCGAGATGTTCCTTTTTGTAGTCGTCCTCGGTGGCGGGGATTATGCCCTCGCCGTACTGCATTGTAATAGGACAACCCACAATCTTGCAACCGCCCTTTTGCAACGTCTCGATCATAGACGGCAAAAACTTGCCCGCTACACTCTTATGCACCAACAGTTGTTCCAAAGCGTTGCACACCGAAGGTCTTTGCATTTTGGCGTTGTACACCACCTTTTGGCTCATCTCTAGGTCGGCGCTCTCGTCCACGAATATATGACAGTTGCCACCCGCAGACGCTATGACGGGGATAGAAGAATTGGCAAGCACGAATTTCTTGAGTCCGTCGCCACCCCTCGGAATGATTACGTCCACGCTATCGGATTGCCCGAGCAGTTCTTGCGTACCCTGCCTCGTCACGTCGTCGATAAAGCCTACTATATTGGGATTGAAACCGCACTGTGATATGCTATCGTATACGATCTTGTATAGAGCTCGATTGCTGTTGACTGCTTCCTTTCCGCCACGCAAAACCACGCAGTTGCCCGACTTGATACACAGACCCGCTACGTCTATGGTCACGTTGGGGCGAGCCTCGTATATTACGCCCACTACGCCGAGCGGTGCTCTCACCTTGTCGATGACAAGTCCGTTGGGGCGCTTAAAAGTAGCCACTACCGCGCCAACGGGGTCAGGTAGAGCCACTATTTGTCTTATGCCCTCCGCCATAGCCTCGATGCGTGCGTCGTTGAGCCTAAGTCTATCTTGCATAGCCTTGCCTAGATAGTCTGCCTCGGCTACGTCGGTTGCGTTGGCAGAGAGAATATCTCCCTTATGCGCAACGATATTGTCGGCTATGGTGGCAAGTATTGCGTTTTTGACTGCCGTATCGGCCGCCGCTAAGTCGTAGCTTGCAAGTCTAGCCGATTGGCAAATATCCTTTACAGACATTATTCTTCTTCGTCCTCTTCGTCCAATTCTGCGTTGTGGTATACGTTTTGTACGTCGTCGTTGTCCTCGAGCATATCGAGAAGTTTGCGTACCCTGACTTGAGTTTCCTCATCAGGCGTAACGGTGTTGGACGGTATCATATCAACGTCGGCGGACAAAATGTTGAGCGTTCCGTCCTTTTCGATAGTCTCTCTCACTTGTCCGAGGGCGGTATAGTCGGTATATATCTCAACTACGTCCTCGTCTACGAGCACGTCGTCCGCGCCGCAGTCAAGGGCTAGCATCATAATCTCGTCCTCGTCCAGACCTGCTTTGTCTACCACGATTACGCCCTTCTTGTCAAACATATAGGACACGCAACCCGTAGTACCCATAGATCCGCCACACTTGTCAAATACGTGTCTAACGTCGCACGCGGTACGGTTTTTGTTGTCGGTAAGCGTCTCAACGATGACTGCAACACCACCTGCGGCATATCCTTCGTAGATATTTTCTTCGTAGTTGATTGCGCCGAGCTCACCGCTAGCCTTTTTGATACCTCTCACGATATTGTCGTTAGGCATATTGTTGGCTTTGGCTTTGGCAATGACGTCTCTAAGTCTTGCGTTGCTATTAGGGTCAGGTCCACCCGCCTTAACTGCAACGGCAAGCTCTCTACCTATCTTGGTAAAGATACTTGCGCGCTTGGCGTCCGACTTGCCCTTCTTGTTTTTGATATTAGCCCATTTGCTATGTCCTGACATATATTCCTCCTACGGTCAATGAAAATAATTCTAAAAATATAATATTATATAGTCGTACAAAAATCAAGTTTTTTGTAGGCTTGCTTTCTATTTTTCAATGCTTGAAATACTACGGTTCAAGTTCTATTTTTGTTATGCTTGACAATTTTGATATTGTCAATTTGCGCCGTATATCTATAATACTCACGCAATATTAGCGATTGAACACCAATTCAAATAGCCCAACCGACAAGCTTACGCCGGCATTGAGCGATTCCATATTCCCTTTCATTGGCAACGAAATTACTTGGTCTGCTCTATTCCTCATAGCCTCGCTTATCCCGTGCGCCTCGTTGCCTACGACCAAAGCCCAAGGCTTGGACTCGTCTATTTTTAAGTCAAATATGCTCTTGCCGTTCATATCCAACACTAGCACTTGCTTGCCTTGCAACAGCTCGCTCGCTGCTTCTCTCGTACAAGGCACGATATTGCATTTGAGCACACCGCCCATAGAAGACCTGACGACTTTGCCCGACAAGTGGTCGGCGCAATCTATTGCAACCACGTCCTCGATGCCACATGCCACGCAGCTTCTAATTATAGTGCCCATATTGCCGGGGTCAGCCACCCCGTCCATCACTACGATATTGCCGTCGCCGATAGGTCTTGGCGTAGGTACTTTGACCACCGCCAAAATTCCGCAAGGGGTCACCGTCTCGGACAACGTAGCCATAACCTTTTCGCTCACCAAAACCGTTTGCCCTACATACTCGTCTATCAAAGTAGCGAATTGCTCTCTCTTGCTCCCGTCGACGACGAGGTATTTGACCTCAGCGCTACTTGGCAAATCTTTGACGATATTAGCTCCTTCCACGACAAACAAACCCGATACGTATCGAGTTTTTTTATCTTTTAGGCTTTTGATAGCCTTGATTGTAGGGTTGGCAGTCGATGTGATAATTTCCATATAATCACTAAATTAACTATTGCTAAAACTCTGAAGATGCGGGCAAGACAAGGAGAGTGAGGATTGTACGACAGGAGCGTACTTGGGGTACGTGACTGAGTACAACCGCAAAGTCGACACGGTATTGCGACGCATATTCGACTTAAGCAAAACGCTGAAGATGCGAGCAAGACAAGGAGAGTGAGGACGGCGTGAGGGAGCATACTTGTCGTATGTGACCGACACGCTACCGCAAACTCGACACGGTATTGCGACGCATATTCGGCGTTTTTGAAACGGGCAACCGATTAGGTTGCCCGTCATTATTCAGTTTTTACAAAAACTTACGCCTTAGCCTTTTCGCAAAGTGCGGTAAATGCTTGAGGATCGTTGACTGCGATGTCAGCCAAAACCTTACGATTGAGGTTGACGCCTGCCTTCTTGAGTCCGTTCATAAATCTGCTGTAGCTGAGTCCGTTGATTCTTGCGGCTGCGTTGATACGAGCAATCCACAATTGTCTGAAGTTGCGTTTCTTTTGCTTTCTGCCTACGAATGCGTAGTTGCCGGATTTCATTACGGCTTGACGAGCCACACGATACAGCTTGGACTTTGCGCCAAAATAACCTTTGGCTTGCTTCATAATCTTTCTTCTTTTCTTTATAGCGTTGACGCCTCTTTTAATTCTCATATTCTAGTCCTCCACTGTTAAATCAAACTCTTGATGGTCTTTTCTTGTGTCACAGACACGTAAGCGGTCTTTCTGAGACCACGTTTTCTCTTAGACGATTTTTTGCTAAGAATATGTCTTCTGTTCATCTTAGCTCTTTTAATTTTGCCGTTTCCTGTCAACTTAAAGCGCTTACCTGCGCCACTATGTGTTTTTTGTTTTGGCATAGTTCGTTATCCTCCATAGGTATATTTATAATTATTTTTTTACGATTGGGTTGAGTATCATAGCCACGGTACGACCTTCGAGCACGGGTCTTTTTTCCATAGTAGATACGTCTTTGAGAAGGTCGAAGAAGTCGTCCATAACTCCGACTGCAAGTTCCGGACGGGTGATAAGTCTGCCCTTGAGCCTTATCGAAGCCCTAACTCTGTCGCCACTCTCCAAAAATTTGCGTGCGCTCTTAGCTTTGGTGTTGAGATCGCCCACGTCGATAGACGCCGACAGCCACACTTCTTTGAGTTCTACGATTTTTTCTTTTTGAGTCTTGCGATTTTCTTTCTCTCGCTTGGTGGTCTCGTATTTGTATTTGCCGTAATCCATCAGTTTGCATACGGGTGGCTTGGCTGTTGGTGATATCAATACCAAATCGAGATTTTGCTCGTCCGCGATATTGTTGGCTTCAAAACTCGACATAATGCCGATTTGTTCTCCGTCAGCACCGAGAAGTCTGACTTCCTTTTCTCTGATTTGATTGTTGATCAATAATTCTTTGATAAGAATTTCCTCCCTGCCCTTTGGCAATAAAATACGGGTGACAAAAACAATCTGTCACCCGAAAAAATACCTTCGAATTATTAACCATAGCCAACCGTTGTCGCTAGGTGAGTACCAGACTGCTTTGTTTTCCTCGTATATCTTACCAAAGTCCAAGCAATCTGTCAACTATTTTTTATAGGTATTTTAGTCCAATCTTTTGTCGGCTACCTCTTTGATAACTCGTGCGGCAAAATCCTCTAGTTTCATCTTGCCTAAGTCGCCCTCGCCTCTTCTTCTCACGGCTACCACGCCCTCTTCGGCTTCCTTGTCGCCTATGATGAGCATATAAGGTATCTTTTCCATTTGAGCGGCTCTTATCTTGTAGCCCACGGTTTCGCTCCTTGCGTCTACTTCCGTCCTTATGCCCATTGCTCTAAGCTGATTGGCGATATTCTCGGACAGTTCTTTGGTACGGTCGGTGAGGCAAAGTACCTTGACTTGCGTAGGAGCAACCCACAACGGGAACGCGCCCGCATATTTCTCTATGAGCAACGCGATGGTTCTCTCGTAACAACCTATCGAGGTACGGTGAATGATATAAGGTCTTTGCTTTTCGCCGTTTTCGTCAATGTAAGACATATCGAAGTTTTCGGCAAGGAACATATCCACTTGCACGGTGATGATGGTGTCCTCTTTGCCGTGGACGTTTTTGATTTGAATATCGAGCTTTGGACCGTAGAATGCCGCTTCGCCGATAGCCTCGGTATACTTGATGCCGATATGGTCGAGAATTTGGCGCATAGTGTTCTCCGCCTCTTCCCACTTGTCGGGGTCGTTGATATACTTGTCGGTATCGTTAGGGTCCCACCTACTAAATCTATACGTTACGTCCTCCTTGAGTCCCGTGCAAGTAAGCATATAGTTAATAAGGTCGATTACACCCTTAAACTCTTGTTCGAGTTGCGACGGCGTGCAGATGAGGTGTCCTTCGCTTATCGTAAACTGTCTTACTCTGATAAGTCCGTGCATCTCTCCGCTGGCTTCGTTACGGAAGAGCGTGGAAGTTTCGCCGTATCTAATAGGCAAATCTCTATACGACTTGAGTCCGTTGTTGTAGATGGTGTATTGGAAAGGACAAGTCATAGGTCTTAGCGCAAAGACTTCGTCGTCCTTTTTTTCGTCGCCGATGACGAACATACCGTCCAGATAGTGATCCCAGTGTCCCGAAATCTTGTATAGGTTGGACTTAGCCATAAAAGGCGTCTTGGTGCGCACGTAGCCTCTACGCTCCTCTTCGTCCTCGACGAAACGAACGAGCGTTTGCATAAGCTTTGCGCCCTTAGGCATCAATAGTGGCAAGCCTTGACCGACGTTTTCGTCGGTCATAAAGATGCCCATCTCTCTACCCAGCTTGTTGTGGTCACGCTTCTTAGCCTCTTCCAGAGCGTTGAGATAGTCGGTCAAATCGCTCTTTTTGTCAAAGCAAGTGCCGTATACGCGCGATAGCATCTTGTTGTGCTCATTGCCACGCCAATAAGCGCCTGTGAGCGAAGTGAGCTTGAATGCTTTGATATAGCCCGTGCTAGGAAGGTGAGGTCCTGCGCACAAGTCCACGAAGTCGCCTTGCTTGTAGAAGGATATTATCGCATCCTTAGGTAAATCGTTGATGAGCTCTACCTTGTAATCCTCGCCGTACTCTTTCATGAGTTTGATAGCCTCGGCTCTAGGAAGCTCGAAACGCTCGAGCGGATAGTTGGCTTTGATAATCTTCTTCATCTCGTCTTCGACCTTGACGAGTTCTTCCATAGTGATAGCCGTCTTGAAGTCGAAGTCGTAATAGAAGCCGTTGTCAATAGCAGGTCCTATAGCCAATTTGACGGTCGGATAGATGCTCTTCATAGCTTGCGCAAGCACGTGTGAACAGGTGTGTCTATAGATTTTGCGCCCCTCCTCGTCCTTGAAGGTAAGAAGCTCGAGCGTGCAGTCCTTGTCAACTACCGCATTCATTTCTACGACTTTGCCGTCGATTTTTGCGCCAAGAGCAACTCTTGCCAAGCCCTCGGATATATCCAAGGCAATGTCCATCACCTTGATACCGCCCTCGTATTGTTTTTTGCTTCCGTCTTTGAGTGTAATAATCATATTTTTCTCCTTTTCGTCAATAAAAAAGTCCTTATACTCCGTAGAATATAAGGACGACAATTATCGCGGTTCCACCTTATTTGCAACCTAAGTTGCCACTTAATTAGCGTTGATTCGCCCAACGTAGCGTGCCTACAAAAGGTGGTATAAGTATTGGCGTTGTGCGTCATCTCAGCTCCCGACGCTCTCTGTATCAACGTAGACAACCTTACTTGTCCTTTTGCCTGACCTAAGTCACAGCAATTTCGTAACGATATTATATTACAAGCATTTTGCTTTGTCAACGGTTTTTACAAAAACTTAACCTTGACTAGCTCTACCAATTTTTTTACGAGCGACGGACTAACTCGACTGCGTTCAACCGACACTTGCTCCACCCTGTTGTATATCAAAGTCGCCACCATATCGTCTATAGGGTCGTCGAAAATTTGCACCCAATCGATATCAATTCCACTCGCTCCGTCGATTAGTCGCAAGGTAGGCTGAGTGGCTACGACGGCGTTTTTGCATCTAATCCTATTGCCCTTGCCAAGGTAAGTTACTATCTGGTATATATCCTTTTTTTGGGGATTGTAGGACAACAACTCAATGCTCATCATTCCTAGCTCCGACCAATCGAATTGTAGCCCTTCCATTCTAAAATCGAAAATTCCGTCAAGATTATACACGTTGCTACCGTGCAAAATTTCCGCTACCTTTTTGCGTTCGTATTCTCTATTATAAAAGACGAGTGCGCTCACCAAAGCCTTGTCTTGTGGCAAGTCTTGCTCAAAGTCGCACTCGTTGACGATATATTGATATTTGTAATTGTTGAGCAAAACGTCTATTAGTATCTCTTCCACGCGCTCTTTGACGATAGGCGACTTATCGTCGTCGCAAGCTAGCGCAAAAATGCAATAGCCGATGCTTTCTGCCCTTGCGTACGCAAGATTGGATAACCTTGCAAATTTACTCTCCAATAAGTCTGCGATTTTGTCTTTGTTACGGGATAGATAAACTTTGCTTTGCCACATATAGATATTGTATGCAAGGCGGTGGCAATAATTCAGTCAAATAGGCGATATATTGGCACTTAGCGCTATAATTGTCGTTTTGACGTCAGTGGCTATATTTGAATAGTAACTAAGCCTTCTCTTGCTTATTTTTGCCTATTTGACTTACGTCCCATTCTAGCAAAAAGTAGCAAAATTTATTTTCTTTGTATTTTTCCAAAAGCCTAAAAATAAGGTTTGCAATCAAATATGCAACCACGCCCGATAGCGTGCCGACTATTATTCCCGCCAAAGCGTCGCTGGCGTAATGCGCAATGAGATACACCCTTGAGATAGCCATTATTATCACGCCGATATAGCCTACCCAGCTCCACTTTTTGTTGCAACACAGTAGCATAGCCGTTGCCCACGCAGCCACTGCGGTCACGTGTCCCGACGGAAAGGAATAGCCGTCCTCGGCAGGGCTTCCCACCGCTTGCCAAAACGCCGTATAGGTCGGGTCGGTCATAGGACGAGGGCGAGCTATCACGTCTTTTAGTATCACGCTAGTGATCAGCGCACCACACGCAACCGCGCCGAATAGACATACGCCAAACTTGCGCGTAGGCTTAAATAGCATCAGCACTATAGACGCCACGAAAAATATTATTCCCTTTTCGCCAAGTAGCGTAACTAGCTTGAAAAACGGCGAAAAGAATCCTCCCGCCGACTGTGCTAGCGAGTGCATTGCGCCGAAAATCGCGCCGTCGTAGTTTGCAAAAAAACTATTTAGCCACTCTGCCATAATTCTTCTCCTAATCAGTCCTTAGACTTAGGTTGATTTACAACCACTTGCGGGAACGGAATATTGATGCCGTTGTCGTCGAATAAGATTTTGATTTCTCTATTCATATCGCGTTGAACTTGGAAGACGTCCTCTTCTTTACACTTGGCAATGAGCAAAAGATTGACGCTCGACTCGCCCAGTGCGCTGACGCCTTTATATTCGGGCCCCTCGACGATAGCGGGGATATTGTTTTTGATTGTATCGAGGTTGTTTTTGATGATCTCTTCCACCTTAGGTATCGAAGCTCCGTACTCAATGCCCACTTCGCATTTTGCCACGGATATCTCTTGAGTCTGATTGATGACGGATGTAATTTGACTGTTATTGACTATATTGACGTTACCGCCTGCGTCGACGATTTTGGTAGTGCGAATGCCCACCTCTTGCACGGTGCCTCGCCAACCGTTGACCACAACGATGTCGCCCACTTCAAACTCACCCTCGAATACGATAAACATACCCGCAACTATGTCGGAAACCAAACTTTGCGCGCCGAGACCTATGACGAGAGTCAATATTCCCGCGCCGGCAAGTAGCGTGCCCGTATTGACGCCCCACGCGCCAAGCACAAGCATTAGAGTAACGAGTGCAATTAGCCATTTTAGGAAGTTGACGAGCAATTTGTGTATCGTAATTGCTCTCTTGGTATCGGCAAAACTCTTGCGCATAACGTATTTAATTAGCCAATACACCAATACGGCAAAGGCGATTATCTGCACGCTCTTTATCATAGCGGGTATCTTGTTGAACAACTTGTTGACGAAGTCGTTGCCCGTGATTGCTTGATTGAATATCGAATCTTCGCCGTATAGTTGGTTGGCAAATATACCCGTCAATACGGTGAGTGCCAAAGCCAGCACCAATACGATTATTTGAATTGTTCTTTTAGTTAGTTTTTTCATAGGTCTTTTTATTTTACTCATATTTTATCCTTACTCTCGTTTGGTTTTTATTTTTTGTTTGGTCAATAGTTTTTGCGAATTGCCGTCTTTCATATACACGGCAACGGTGTATTCCATACCTTCTTTGAGGTTGTCGAAACTTCCGCTACTCTCTCCGCCCTCTATCTCGATTATGCGGTGAGTAAAGTCGTTGTACGCCTCTACCGTCAAGTCGCTTGTCTCACCCTCGACGTTGACCACCCACTCGATTTGGTTGCTAGAAGAAGTCAGCGAAGTGATATACGCGTCCACCTCTACGTCGCTAGTCGTAGCAACGCCACCGCCTATCAGCAGAGCCGATATCGCCAGCAACGTGCTCGTCGCTATCGTACCGCTCTTCTTGATCACCCTATATTTTTCGCTATTATTAAATTCGACGGGCGCAGGAGTGGTAGTCGGCGCGTGGTATTCTTCTTTCGGCATTTCATCGTTCTTGTATTGCATACTCTTACCATTTGTTATTATATCACACAACTAACTTTTTACAAACGTTTTTATATAGTCATTACGTTACGCCACCAAAAAGGACGGACACCCGTCCGCCCCTTTATAATTTCATACTTTTACTCGGTCAATGTCGCCTTTCTTTCTTGTTGCTTGGCTTGCAGATAAGCTATCGCCTCGTCTTTTGCCTGTTCTATCTTCGTATTAAACTCGGCTTGGGCGCTATCTATCTTTCCTTTTGCGTTCTCTTGAGCCTCGACAATCTTTGCCTTTTCTTCATCGGTGAGGTTGTTATCCATCTCCGTTTTGGTGTCCTCTTTCGCCTTGATTATATCGGCAAGCAACGCCTTGTAACTATCGACGTCGGTCAACTTGTTGACGTCAATGCCCTCTATCCATTCGCCGAGTGTTTCTACGGCGTTTCTGAGATTGGCGTATGCCGAAGCGCTACTTTGCATCATATCTTGATTGGCTTGTTCTTCCGCAGCGTTCAAACCCGCTTTGATTTGATCTAGCTTGGCTTGCACTACTTGTTTGTCTGCCTCGGAGGCGTTTTTGATAAGCTTGTCGCAGTAGGCGTCAATGCTCTCCACCGTAACTTTGCCGTCTCGATTTTGCAGTTGCTCTACTTCTACACCCAAAATCGTGGCTATATAGCTCGCAACGCTCTCGCTTATCTCTAGTTCGCCGATTTTTTCCGCCACGTAAATTGCGCCTTGCAAAGCATACTGCGCCGTGGTGAGTCCTAGGAGTTTAGCGCCCATCCAAGTTGCATTGGCAATAGAGCTTGTGGTATCCAAAATACCGCTGGCTTTTTGACTCATAAATTCTATATATTTGGCGTTGTATATGCCAAAGTTAGCCGTGTCTTTGGCAAGATTGAAAGCAACGCTCGCCGAGTCGTACACCGCTTGATATACCGCCGTTGCATAGACGGATATTCTATCCTCGCCACTCTCGCATATCTCTATCAACTCGCCGTTGTCCATAGCCACGGCGGTCTCCAAGTCCAAAGAAGCGTCGTAAGCGCACGCACCTAGTGCCAAAGCGAATTTAGATGCCGTAACGTTTGCGTACTCGGGATTGTTTTGTTTCCACTCCTCCCATTTTCTCTCCACCGAGAAAGGAATATCGGTGCTAACGCTAATATTTAAGCTACTTTGCACGTTGCCTATTGCGCTAGAGATTGTAGTCTTGATGCTATCCTCTAAAGTAGTAGTTTCGCCCGCAACACTCATAGAAATACCGCTGTTCTCCTCGGTAATATAGCCGTATTCTATAGCCAGTTCCACTATCTTGGTAGTTGCCGTCTCAACGCTTGCGTTGATTATGCCCTCTTCTCCGCACAGCATAATCTGAGCGTCCTCGTTCTTTGCCGCGATACTAACTACCTTGTCGTTGCTGTCCACAACCATCTCTATAGAAGGATTGATATTCAGCGTCACCAAAGCCTTGTCAGGCTCTTTGGTTGGCGTATCGTCCTTGTTGCAACCCACGAAAGCTACAGTTGAGCATATCGTCATAATAGCAACGATCAATGCCAAAAATCTAAATCTTTTCATTTTGACCTCCGTTTTACCAATATTTATATTCAATAATAATGTAGCACCAAAACTAAAAAATGTAAATATAATCGTGTATAATTTTCAAATTTTGTTCAAATATTACATATTATCAAAAGGCAATTGGTAAATAAAGAGCCGTAACGATAGATATTATTTGACAATCCAATTATCTACAAAATTCATTTGCTCCTTGGTATGGAACCAATGTTCGCCGTTCTCCATAACGCTAACCGATGCCCCGAATTGCTTGACAAAGCGCTCAATCGTGTCAATCGATTGCAAGTGGTCTTTGCTTCCATACAAAATTCTTGTCGGTATTTTCCAATATATTGGGTGCATTCTTACCCAAACAAGGTATTCCCAAGATAGAGTTTCTCCAAAAGTCGTTTCAATACGTTTTTGTTCTTGCAACTCCTCTTCCGTAACGCCTGCCCATTGCATCATATCCAAGATGAGTTGCTCCATATCGACTATAGGAGAGATAAAATACGCTTTTTCTATCTTTTTGTCTGCCAAAGCATTGATACAGAAGAAGGCTCCAATACTGTTGGCGATAATGCTTACGGAGTCGTAGTCGTTGCTCAAATTATCAAAATATTCTTCAAATTCTTGTTTAGCGTCCCAAGGCGTATCCGACTTATAGTCAAAACCTATCACGACGCAAGTCTGGAAAATATCTCGGTAATGTTCGGCTTCTTGAGCGTTTCCGCCTTTTCCGTGAATATAAATAATTGCGTTTTTCATAAATAATACCTCTTTTAGTTGCACTCGCTATGCTCGTTAGGCTCAACTCGGTGTGTGCCACGTCACAAAAAATAGGAGCAAAATTTGCTCCTATTTTTTGTGGTGCGGGCACCGGGACTTGAACCCGGATGGTCTCCCATACGCCCCTCAAACGTACGCGTCTGCCAATTCCGCCATGTCCGCATTTATTTAGCAATAGTATAATAAACCAAACTTGTGCCTTTGTCAACTCAATAACGACAATATTTTTACTTTTTCTCTACAAAACTTTGTATGAAATAGTCGATGGTTTTTGAAAATTTGAAACGCTGAATGTCGTTGTAAGAAGTGATCTCGATTTTTCACTTATTGTTTTTATTTACGTTTGCCAATTTGCTATCAACAATTCTCTCAAAGTCGACGGTTTGATTTTTCAAAGATATTTTGCCCACCGTATAGCCGTAGTCCGACAATTCTTTTTTACAATTCAAAAAAGAATGGTCTATAGGCGTTCCCGAGATTTTTTCTATCTCGGCAAAGGTCAATACTAACTTATCGCTATTTTGTTTGCTTACAAATTCCCAAAGACGTTGATACTTACTCATATAGTTTAGATTAGTTAATATGCTTATAATTTTATTTGATATACCAAGTTTAATCGATGCTATTATATGTCAAATAATCATATCAACGATTGTTTCTTCTGCCGAACAAGGTCAACACGTACACGAAAAATCTCAAAAAGTACAATAGCGAAACCAAAGACGACGCAACGTAAGTCATAGCCGCCGCACTCAACACCTTGCTTGCTCCTTCGACTTCGTCTTCGTTCAATATTCCCTCTTCGAGTAGCATTCTCTTTGCCCTTCTACTTGCGTTAAATTCTACCGGCAAAGTAATCAAAGTAAACAAAAACGAACCGCCGTAGAGAATGACGCCCACCATCGCGATATAGAAGCCTATGCCTGCCGTTGTCGAATTGATGAGCAAATCGATAACCAGACCAACCAACACGAGCGGAAGCGACAATCGTGTCCCGAAGTTGACTACGGGTACCAGAGCCGTTCTGATTTTATAAAAAACGTAACCTCTTCTCTCTTGCAAAACGTGTCCCATTTCGTGTGCCGCAACTGCAACCGCCGCAACGGAATTGCTACCGTAGGTGCTATCGGATAGATTAATCATTCTTGCCTTAGGGTTGAAGTTGTCGGACAATTTTCCGCTAATTTTCCCGATAGAAATATCGTAAATGTCGTTGCTTTTCATCAAGCGCACGACGGTGTCGTAACCCGTCATATTGGACGATGCCACTACTTCGTCGTATTTGGCAAAAGTCTTGCTTACCCTGCTACTAGCAACGAAACTGATTAGCATACATATTGCCAATGCTCCCAAAAACCAAAAATAATCTTGCAAATACATATCGAGTCTCCTTATTTTCCGCAATCTGCCAACTCTTTCATACCACGGGGTTTCTATTATATTTTGGCTTGATTTATGCGTTTCATAATAGGATTTTGATTAAGTATAATATTTTTTACGACCAAGTTCAATATTATTCGCGTCAACTTTACACAAATTTTGCTCAAGAAGCAAAGTCGCTTTATTTACTATTATTTCTCTCTTTTTTACTTCTCAGTCTTACGCTACTACCCAAAGAATCGCTGACGTCACTTATTGCAACGAACGCTCGCGTGTCGATTGCTCCCACGATTGCTTTGAGCTTGCCCACTTCAAATCTATTGACCACGCAATAGATGACGGTTTTATCGGTCTGAGAATAGTGTCCTTTGGCTTTCATCACCGTTATACCTCGTCTAAATTCCTTAGACAAAGCGTCGGCTACGTCCTGACATTTGTCAGTGATGATAAATGCTGATTTTGCTCTATCCAAGCCGTCCACGACGAAGTCGACCGCCTTTAGACCCACGGCGTACGACACGATAGAATAAAGCGACAGCACCCAATTGTGCATCAACGCTCCTGCCACGATATAGACTATGGCGTTGTAAATCATTACGAACGTACCCACCGTCAAGCCGATTTTTTTGGCAAAAACCACCGCCGCAACCTCTATTCCGTCAATAGCTCCTCCGCTACGGATAGTCAGTCCGCTACCTATACCCGACACGATACCGCCAAACACGGCACACAAAATCATCTCTCGTCCCACCAAAGGCGATCCAAACTCGAAGTTGATGCCAAAGACGTATTGATATAGATAAGAAAACAAGGAATACACGCCTATTGCATACAACGAATACACGACGAACCTAACGCCCATTTTCTTGAAGCCGAATATAAAAAACGGCAAGTTGAGAGCAATCAAAAACACGCTCAAAGGCACTCCCGCAATCTGCGAAAGCAAAAACGACGTGCCCGATATACCGCCGTCGTATAGACTTACCGGGGTGAGAAAGAGCGTCACGCCCGTAGCGTTGACGATACCTGCGATAGTCAACATCAAAAAATTGAAA
This sequence comes from uncultured Clostridia bacterium, assembly GCA_937880755.1. GTDB lineage: Bacteria > Bacillota > Clostridia > Christensenellales > UBA3700 > HGM11368. The sequence goes on along the minus strand of CALGRX010000002.1, from coordinate 120,901 downwards.
GGAGAAAACTTGCCGAGCACTTGGCTCAAATTGACCCTATTCTCTCCCTTTTTGACCTTGTTATTGATATAATGCTTCTTTGCGATAGGTTTTTTTGAAGTCATAACGTTGGTATCGACTTCAGACTTTTTGTCGATATCGGTGGCAATAAATTCGCCGTCATCCTCAACGACGTGCGTCTTACAATCTAAGTATTTGTTCATATCTTGATCTTCCATATCACTTCCTCTTACGCGACGACGTATCTTACAATTATTATTGGTGCATATCGTGCAATATGATTTGTTTTAATATAGTTATTATTCTCAGTTACCGGGAGTACGCACTACCAACGTATACGCTACCTCGAGTTGACATAATCAAATACAAGGTTTCTACGCCAAGTGCCGAAACTTCTTATAAATATATAGTTTTCCAAAAGCACCGTTTTCAACGCTCGATTATTTGGCATTTACGCTTACCCGATTTCGATATTTCACGCGCACCCGCAATATTTTAATCTATATTAGCACAACGTTATTTTTAAGTCAATACCAAGCCCCGATTTTCGTCTCCAATATACTTTGTCCTTCGTACAAGTTGTCGGCAGTAGCCTTTTAGCTCTTTTTGCTCCCCTCGCCTCATCTTGCGGCGGGGCACATCTCTCGAATCTCGGGCTTTGACTGTCCAATTTTATCCAAAGGCACTAAATTTTTTCGATTTTTACTTAAATATACAATTTATATAATCATAGATTATCAATATAATACTTTTGAAAATGAGTTTAAAAAGTATTGAGTACAACAAAAGGCTTTGATAACCAAAGCCTCAATGTTATTTTTTACTTTCAAGCGTATCCAGCACGCTATCGATTTGACTATACAATTCTGCTTCGCTTCCTTGATTGATTATCGTCCAATCGCTAAGTCTACTTATTGTTTCGTCGCTAGGTTGGGCTGCAATAATAGTCTTGGTTCTTTCCAAAGAATAACCGCTTCTTGCCATTACCCTCTCTATGCGTATAAACTCGTCACATACCACGCCAATCACCTTGTCAAAGAATCCTTCTAGCACACTTCCAACGTATACAGACACTTCGACGAAGGTCTCTTCTTGTCCACTAGCCAGCTCTATCAGACGAATTTTGACGGCGTTATGTACGATTGAGTTGAGAGCATTACGCTTATTTTCGTCGCCGAAGATAGCCTGTGATAGCGCCTCTTTATCACCCACCATCCTCTCGCTCACGCCGAGAGCCTTGGCAATTTGCGCTTTGATTATACTATCGCTCATCACCTCTTTGGCAATAACGTCGCAGTCGAGGACGACTCTTCCTTTGCTTGCGATATATCGTGCCACGGTGGATTTTCCGCTACCTATGTTACCTATTATCGCAACCTTCATCACTTAGCCTCCAACCAATTTTCACCCACGCCGACTTCGGCTGCGAGTTTGACGCTTAGATTGCACACGTTTTCCATACAATCTTTCATCAATTTTTGCACCTTTTCCACCTCGCCCAAAGGCGTATCTACGATAAGCTCGTCGTGCACTTGCATTATAAGTTTTGCCTTCAAACCCTCTTTTTCGAGTGCTTCGTAAACCCTCAGCATCGCTATCTTGATTATATCGCTGGCGCTACCTTGCAACGGCATATTCATAGCGATACGCTCGCCGAAACTTCTGATATTATGATTACTTGCCGACAGCTCGGGTATATCTCTTCTTCTGCCGTACATAGTGGTGATATATCCGTCCCTACTTGCGTTGCTCACGCATTCCTCGGTAAACCTTTTGACGTTTGGATACTTCTCGAAGTATTTGTTGATAAAGTCCCTCGCCTTCCATACGGGTATAGACAGGTCGTTGGATAGTCCGTAGTCGCTAATGCCGTAGATGATGCCGAAGTTGACTGCTTTGGCTTGTCTACGCATATCCGAGTCGACCTTGCTAAGAGGTACGCCCATCACTTGCGAAGCCGTAGTTGCGTGAATATCCACGCCGTTGTTGAAGGCGTCTATCATAGTCTTATCACCGCTGAGGTGCGCCATCAATCTTAGTTCTATTTGCGAATAATCGGCACACACGAGAGCGTTACCCTCTCCCGCGATGTACATTTTCCTTATTTGCTTGCCCTCGGGTCTTCTGACGGGTATATTTTGCAGATTAGGCTCGGTAGACGACAATCTACCCGTAGCCGTCACGGTTTGCTTGAATACGGTATGCACGTAGCCCTTGGAGTCAATGAGCGGAATAAGCCCGTCCAAATATGTGGATTTGAGCTTGGTGAGTTCTCTATATCGCAAAATCATCGGAATAATAGGGTGAGCGTCTTTCAGCCCTTCCAACACTTCGCTGTTGGTAGAATATCCCGTCTTGGTCTTTTTTCCACCTTTGAGTCCTAGTTCCTCGAACAATACGCTAGCAAGTTGCTTGGTAGAGTTGATGTTAAAGGACTTGCCTGCAAGCGAGATTATTTCCTTGCTCAACTCGTCTATTTCTTCGCCAAATTTTTGGTTGAGATTGTCTAGCACCTTTCTATCCACTCTAAAGCCTTGCTCTTCCATATCGAACAACACCTCTACTAGTGGCAATTCTATCTCCTTATACAGTTCCACCAAACCTTTTTGCTTCATTTCCTCGTCAAGCAAGCCGTTGAGGGCAAAGATATCTTCGCTTTCCACGCCTTTTTTTGCAAGGTATGAGTCGGACAATTCGGATAAATTTTTGTAGTTCTTAATAGCGTTGCAAAGATAGGCTTTGAGCAAAACGTCGTCGTAATTTTTCAAGCCAACGCCGTCATAAGTAAGCGTATGCATCACGCTCTTAGCGTCAAATAGCAACTTTTTGATTTTCTCGTCCTCGAGATAAGGCTTAATTGTTTGCAACAACTCGCCGTAACCTATTCCCTCTCCCAAAAGGTTGTCGCACACTACTATCTTGTAGGCTCTTTGCTCGCTAGCGCACAGGGACACTTCCTCGGCAAGACTCAGCGCCATAACTTTACGCTCTTTGACTTGGTCGAGTGCGGTTTGCAAGCCTTGCAGGTCGGTGATTTCCACCACCTCGCAGACGACTTCTTTTGTCGTTTCCGTCTTTTCTTCAACGCTTGTATTTTCGCCTATTTTGGCTATCAATTTAAAAAATTCTAGTTCTCTAAACTTTTCCTTTACCTTTTCGCCCCAAGGCTTTACCTCTGCACCGTTCAAGTCAAAGTCAATCGGCACGTTGACGTCTATAGTCGCCAACTTGTAGGATAGATACGCCATATCCTTATTGGTTTCCAATTTTTCCTTTAGTTTGCCCTTAATCTCGTCGATATGCTCGTACACTCCGTCCAAAGTGGCATATTTGGATAGCAAATCTTTGGCAGTCTTTTCGCCCACGCCCGCAACGCCGGGGATATTATCCGAGCTATCTCCCATCAGCGACTTGAGGTCGATAATCTGCGACGGAGCAAGCCCCTCTTGCGCCAGCGCCTCTTCATCGTAAGTAGCTATCTCGGTAATACCCTTTTTGGTAAGCAAAACCGTGGTTGTATCGTCAATGAGTTGCAGACTGTCCCTATCTCCCGTCACGATATAAGTTGGCACGCCGTAGCGCTTAGCAAAGGTACCGATGATATCGTCGGCCTCATATCCGTCCATGGCAACAACAGGGATATTCATAGCCTTGAGCACCTCTTTCATAGGCGTCAGTTGCTTGGCAAGGTCGTCGGGCATACCTTTGCGGTTGGCTTTGTATTCTTGATACATAGCCTTGCGGAAGGTAGGGGCTTTTTGGTCGAATACGGCAACGATATGAGTAGGTTGATATTGCTCGATGATTTTCATCAGCATATTGACGTAGCCGAAAATTCCGCCCGTAGGCTGTCCCGCCTTGTTGCTAAGATACGGCAAGGCGTAATATGCGCGATTGATAAGGCTGTTGGAGTCCAACAAAACGAGTCTGGTCATAGTTCTCTCTGTGCTCACCGCCATAATTTTGGTATTGGCGAGTATAGCGTAGGCTAGTTGATAATAATTATATTATATATGATTGTTACCAATATGTCCAATTTTATTTTTATTTTATAGGCGGATATATTTGACTTTTACGCCTTTATTTTGCTATAAAATAAATATATAATTGGCAATTACTAATTCTTGCAACTTGCAAGATATATACGTTCGGCGTCCAAAGCCGAATTTTGAGGAAAAAATATGAGTGCTATTGACATTTTAGAATGCGTCTTGATGATGCTTGCCGGTCTTGGTGTGTTCCTCATAGGCATCAAAGCTATGGGCGACAACCTCGAAGCCGTTGCGGGCAATTCTTTGAAAACTATTTTCAACAAAATCAGCAACAATAGATTTACGGGCGTTGCGGTCGGCGCGGGCGTGACGGCGATTATCCAAAGTTCTTCCGCCACGACTGTCATGATAGTGGGCTTCGTCAACGCCGGCGTTATGACGCTCACTCAAGCCACTTCTATCATAATGGGCGCCAATATAGGCACGACTATCACCGCCCAAATCGTTTCGCTCCAATCCTTGCCAATCACGGCGTTTTTTGCGGCAATGGCGTGCGTTGGCGCATTTATGCAGACTTCCAAAAAGTTGCACGTGCGCAACGTAGGCTCTATCATAGCGGGTGTGGGCGTGCTCTTCGTCGGTCTCGACGTTATGAGTAGCGCAATGAAACAAATTGCCGAAATCGAAGCCGTACGCAACTTGCTCAACGCTACCACCAACCCACTTTTGCTTTTGCTTCTTGGTGCGGTCATCACTGCGGTCATCCAAAGTTCTTCCGTCACCACGTCGATTATTATCAGTATGGGTATCAGCGGACTCATTGGTCTTGAGAGCGCTATCTACACCACGTTGGGTATCAATATCGGCACGTGTATCACGGCAGTGCTCGCTTGCATAGGCTCTACCGTCAACGCAAAACGCACCTCGATTATTCACTTGCTCTTCAACTGTATCGGTTCATTCTTATTCTTTATAGTATTCTTGATTTTGGACAGGTTTACCACCTTCTTCACTTGGATGTCGGGCACTTTCAACGGCTCTATCGCCAACCAAATAGCAATGTTCCACACGGCGTTCAACGTTATCACTACTCTGTTGCTACTGCCTTTCGTCAAGGTATTGCCAAAGCTTGCAACGCTTATCGTACCCGACAAAAAGTCGAGCGCGGACGACCAAAAGGACATTATCGAGACGGAGAAATTCCAATTTATCGACAACAGACTGCTCTCCACACCTTCTATCGCGTTGATGATGATACGCAAGGAGATTTTAGCAATGGCAGACCTTGCCAAGAACAACCTCGACCTCTCTATCAATGCCGTCAAGAATAAGGACTTGTCCCAAAAATCCTTGTTTGACGTTAGGGAAAAGCGTATCGACTTCCTCAACAAGGCAATCACCAAATACACTATCAAGGTATCCAGCGAGCATATCTCCTATATCAGCGAGAAGGAGAGCGCTTCCTACTACTACGTTGTGTCCAATATCGAGCGTGTGGGCGACTATGCGCAAAATATTATGGAATACACCCAAGAACTCATCGACTACAACGCCGAGTTCTCCGATACGGCTAAGAAAGAAGTCGAAGATATGAAGATCGCTATCGACAACCTCTACGACGCCGTCGTGTCGGCTTTCGAGAGACAAGACATCACCCAAGAAGAGACAATCAAAGGCCTCGAAGAAGTCGTCGACGATTACAAAGCTAATCTCGAACGCTCTCACCTCATTCGCCTCGGCAACGGTCAATGTAGCGCCGAGTCGGCGGGAGTCTTCCTCTCCCTCGTCAGCAATATGGAGCGTATCGCCGACCATATCCTCAACGTCTTCAAGAGTATGAAACAATACACGCAAGTCACCAAGACTACTCACGTTCTCGCTTCCCCTAAGGCGTAAATATAATTGAAAAAATTATGAATATAATTAAAAAAACTCGGCAATTTGCCGAGTTTTTTAATTAATAACAGTTAATAGAATTTGTGGATTATATTAGTAATTATTTATTTGAAATATTACCATTAGTACAATACACCAAAAATTCTCCACCGCTTACTTTGCAATTATATCCTTTACTAATGCTATTCCATTGAGACGTAGTACCTTGGTAATATATTGCTCTCAAATTAACACAATTAATAAATACGTCATTTTTTATTGTTGATATTTTATTTGGCAAAGAAATAGTATCAAGTTGATTACAATTCTTAGACGCACCGATTCCGATATATTCTAAATTGTCATTGCAAATAATGTTTTTAAGCTTAGAACACGAAAAAATGCGTGATCCCCAATAGACGTCATTTTTTAGAAATAGTAACCTCTTCCAAATTATTACAATTAGCAACCGCACTTGACGATATATATAATAACGAGTCAGGCTCAATTAGCCAAGTTGAAAAACACCACCCAACAGCGTATAAGTGAGTGGGAATGCAACAAAGTTGAACAGTCTCTTTATAATATCATCAAAATTCTCAAGATTTTCAACGTTACTTTCTAAGAACTTACCGACGGAATATATCAATCCATTTGAAGCCGTCTATGCATAGACGGAGCGCTTATCCTATCTCGTCATTGCTAAGTATTGCTTGCAATACTTCGCAATCTCATCCTTTTGAAGCCTCCTTTGTGCAAAGGGAAGTGGTCTTACAGCGTATATACTTCGCAATACTGTGTCAAGTTTGCGGTAGCGTATCGGTCACATACGCATTAGTATGCTTCCTCACGCCGTCCTCACTCTCCTTGTCTTGCTCGTATCTCCACCGTAAGCAAGCCGCTTTGTCAAGACGGAGGGAATGAAAACCCTATACTAACCTTTTGAGTACGACTAAGGTTGCGTCAATCGTAAAAAAAGTGAGGCACCCGCCTCACCTTTGATATTATTCAACTATCTTACAGAGTTTTGAGTATCTCTCCCACTCTCTTCATATCGCACTTGCCGTTGAAGTTGGACTTAAAGTACTTCATCACGTTGCCGATAGACTTGTCGTCGAGCTTTTCTATTTCGGCTTTGATTTCCTCGTCGCTCATCATATTAGGCAAATATTGCGACACAGTGGCGATTTGCACGTCGAGGCTTGCCACCGATTCGGCTCTTCCGCCCTTTTCGTAGCCAAGTCTTTCTTCTTGCAACTCCTTCTCTACTTTTTGCAAAATCACGATGATATCGCCTTCGGTCAGCTCTTTGCCCTTACTTCTCGCCTCGATAGTCTGCAACATAATCTTGCTGATTACGGCGTCGTAAGCGTTCATTGCGTCCCTATTTTTCTCTTTCATTGCTTGCATTTTTGCTTTCTTAAAAAAATTGATATCCATACTATCCTCCCGTACCTTTATATTTTATCATATATTTTGCCTTTTTCAACAACAAAATTTCATAATTAGTTCCACAACAAAGACCGCTGCCGTAGATATGAGTGCCACCGGCAACAGTCCCAGCTTGCGCCAAGACGCCAATATCGCCGCAACGAACCCCACCAACGCGCTCCATATCGAAGAGGTACAATACAATACGGCGGGGAAAATCATCGCCGACAAAATTCCGTACGGCATATAGTTGAGCACCGATTTGACGAAGGTATTTTTGATTTTGCCCCTAAAAATCACAAACGGCAATACTCTCGGCAAGTAGGACACGAGGGCTATCACGGCAATCATTATCAATAGTTTCATACCTCGCCCCCTATGCTATCCGCCTTATCTTTTGCTAAGTCGGCAGGCTTTTGCTCGTCGCTATTTTCTATACTATCCTCGACACTCTCGACGCCGACGTCAATAGCCGTCTCATTCTCGGTAATCGGCTTGATTGGTTTATCGTCTACGCTCTCTTGCTCGAGGTTCTTATCTTGCTCGTCCTTGATAGGCGCAACTATGGCCATAATCACCGCCGACACACCGCCCGCAATGACGTATACCCAACCGCTGGAGAGTTTGTTAAGACGAGGCGTCCAATAGAATATACAACTTATCGCCACGGCAATACCGACCACGCCGAGCACGGCTTTGTTCTCCCTACAAGTCGGTGTAACTATCGCCACGAACATTGCGTAAATCATAATGCCGAGAGCCGAATAAAGCAATACCGGTATCACGTTTTGCAGTAGTGCGCCAATGGCCGTACCACCGACCCACCCGACGTAAGAGGCAGTCATCACGCCAATACAGTAGCCAAAAGTCAACCTACCTTTGGTAGAATATATTACGGCAAAGTTTTCGTCCGTCATACCGAATGCGATTAGCAACCGCTTACCCATCGTGATATCGCTCGGCAGTTTTTGCGCCACCGACAACGACATCAAAAAGTATCTGAGATTTATCATCAAGACGGTAAAGGCAATCTCTGCTATTCCCGCACCCACGCTCCATAGATTGACGGCGGCAAACTGCCCCGTGCCCGTAAAGTTGGTGAGGGATATGAGGATAGGCACCCACTTGGCAAGCCCGCTCTGTACGGCAGTCAAACCAAAGGCAATGGATACGCTGAGGTATCCAAGTCCTACGGGCAGTCCCATCTTTATTCCGTCTTTTATCGTCAGTCTTTTTTCCGTCATTTGTCCAAAAAATATCGCCGCTTATTGTTGCAGCGATATTATAATACTTTTATCTATATAAAGCAATCAAAATGCGTCCCTAATCGAGTACGGCAATCTCTACACCTCTGTCATTCCGAGCCTTACTTGTAAGGGGTAGGAATCTCTATCCTATCGAGCCTCCTTTGTGCAAAGGGAGGTGGCTTGCTTTTGCTATTATTTACTAGTATGCAACTCTCGCGCCATAGGCGCGAGTTAGGCGCGAAGACTGCGGATTTTGCATGGGGAGCGTACTTGAGCATACGTGACCTACGCAAAAACGTAAAGTCGACAAAGCATAACGAAGTAGATATGGCGCGAGAGCATTAAACGTTGTGTTTGCGTGCAGAGTCAATAACAATCATCGCCCCAATCTCTTTTGCTTTCAGTTTGAGGATATTCTTACCTTTTGAGGTACGCTTATCTATCGGGATATCCTCGGTGTTGATAGCCACGCATTCTTTATTCATACCCACTAGGGCTATATCGTAAGGATAGGTCACGAGTCCCACGAAGACTGCGCTACCACCACTGTTGTCAAAGAGCTTCACTCCCTTGCGGAAGCGTTTAGTCGGTTCTATTTCAGGCAGAATAATGCGTTTGCACAGTCCGTTTTCCATAATCACGACTATCTCGCCCGCACCGTCGTTTTGGCTAGCGTAAGCCACGCTATCGCCCTCGCCGAGCATCACTCCTCTCACACCGCTCGCCTTGCGACCTTGCAGAGGAATATCGTCGGACTGAGCGTTGAGCGCCATACCTTGCTCGGTGGCAAAGAATATATAACCGCTGTCCTCTTGTTTGATTTCTACCCAACGCAGTACGTCGCCGTCCTTGAGCACGATAGCGGGAGCAAGCGTCTTTTTGTCTGCGCTAAACTCGTCGCCGGCAGTCCTCTTGACCATACCGTTTTTGGTCATCATATACAATTCTTTGCCCTTGATGTCCTTAGGATTGAATATAGCCACCAGCTTCTCGTCGCTGTCGGCTTTGGATATCTTGGATATAGCCGTGCCCTTGCTCTTCCACTTGTCGTCGGGCAGGTCGTCGATACTAAATACTACGCAGTTACCCTTGTCGGTAAAGCCGAGTATATTGCAGTCGTTGGAGCAAGGCAAGACTTGTCTGGCGAGGTTAGGCGCCGTGCAGTTGACTATGCTCTTGCTAGCCATTGCGTAGCTCTTTTCCGTCAAAAATCTCATCTCGCCCTCGTAGCCGAGCACGATAAAGCCTTTGCGTTCCAACTTAATCTTGCTAAGGTCGATATCCGACGATATAGTTTCGTGTTCCGCCACGATAGTGGACTTACGAGGCTCGTTGTATTTCTTTTTGATTTCGCCTATCTCTTTTTTGACCACGGCAAGCTGTCTGCGTTTAGAATTGATGATAGCGTCTAGTTCCTTAATCTTCTCTTTGAGAGCGTCTAGTTCCTCTTTCATCTTGTCTACGTCAAGCTTGTTGAGCCTTTTGAGCGGAACGTCCAACACTGCCACGGCTTGCTTATCGGAGAGCTCGAATCTCTCTCTGAGTCTTTCTCTCGACTCGTTGTAGGTCTTGGACGAGAGCACTATGTCCACCACTTCTCTAATGTTTGCCACCGCAATCAACAAGCCCTCGAGCACGTGCGCTCTCTTTTTGGCGGCGTTGATTTCGTATTGCGACCTCTTGTAGATAATCTCTCTTTGGTACTCTACGTAGAAAGATATGATATCTAATAGCCCCATTTGTTGCGGTTTGCCGTTGGCGATAGCTACCATATTACAACAGCACGCCGATTCCAGCTTGCTCGTCTTGAACAAGCTTGCAAGTATTCTCTCGGGGTCGGCGTCCTTCTTGAGCTTGATGACGCAACGCATACCACTTCTATCCGACTCGTCGACTATGTCGCTTATCACACCGAAGACTTCCTTCTTGCTCTCTCTCAGAGCGTTGATGCCTTGCAACAATGTACTCTTTTTGATACCGAAAGGTATCTCGGTGATGACGATATTATGTTTGTCGCCGTCCTTTTCTATATGAGTGCGCGCGCGAGTGATAATTCTACCCTTGCCCGTCTCGTACGCCTTGAAGATTTCTTCGCTGTCGATGATGATACCGCCCGTAGGAAAGTCGGGCGCAGGGATATAATTCATCATCTCTTTTAGCGTAATATCGGGGTTGTCTATGTAGGCAATAACGCCGTCAATGACTTCGCCTAGATTGTGCGGAGGAATATTGGTCGCCAAGCCTACCGCGATACCGCTCGTGCCGTTGACTAGCAAGTTAGGATACCTACCCGGCAAAATATCGGGCTCTTCCAGCGAGTCGTCGAAGTTGAGCGACATAGGCACGGTGTCTTTATCCAAGTCCCTGAGCAACTCCATTGCAAGAGGCGTCAGTCTTGCTTCGGTATAACGCATAGCAGCCGCCGAGTCGCCGTCCACCGAGCCGAAGTTGCCGTGTCCGTCCACCAAAGTGCTTCTCACGCTAAAGTCTTGCGCTAGTCTTACCAACGCTTCGTACACCGAGCTATCGCCGTGAGGGTGATATTTACCGAGGCAATCGCCGACTATACGCGCGCACTTACGGTGAGGCTTGTCGGGGGTGATGCCGAGCTCAAGCATAGTGTACAAAATTCTTCTTTGTACGGGCTTGAGTCCGTCCTCGACTCTCGGCAAGGCTCTGTCGAGAATGACGTATTCGGAATAAGGTATCATAGAGTTGTGTATAATATCCTCTACGCTTCCCTCCAATATTCTTGATTTATCTTCTATTATTTCGTTCTTTTTTGCCATACCGTACCTTATTTTGCGCTAAGTTCTTTGAATTTGTCCACCTTGTTGAAGTCGGCGTATTCGTAGATATATTGCTTACGAGGCTCTACGTCTGCGCCCATCAGCGTGTCTATGAGCTTGTCCGCGGTTGCGGCGTCTTCTATCGTAACCTTCATCAGCGTTCTCGTAGCGGGGTTGAGCGTCGTTTCCCACAACTGTTCGGGGTTCATCTCGCCGAGTCCCTTATATCTTTGCAAGGTATAATTTTTACCGCATTCTTTGAGCATTTCCGTCAGTTCGTTGTCGTCGTACGCGTACTTGACCACGTTCTTCTCGGTGATTTTGTATAGAGGCGGCATACCTATGTACACGTGTCCGTCTATGATGAGCTGTCGCATATATCTAAAGAAGAAGGTCAGCAAAATCGACCTGATGTGCGCTCCGTCTTGGTCGGCGTCGGCTAGGATAATGACCTTGTTGTACTTGAGTCCTTTGATGTCGAAGTCCTTATCGAAGCCCGTACCCAGCGCGTTGATTAGGCTCATCAATTCTTCGTTGTCAACTATGCCGTTTTTGCTCTTTTTTTCGGTGTTTAGCGGTTTGCCTTTGAGTGGCAAGATTGCTTGCACCGACCTATCTCTTCCTTGTTTTGCCGAGCCACCCGCGCTGTCGCCCTCTACGATAAACAGCTCGTTGAGTTCGGCTTTTCTACCGCTACAGCCGGCGAGCTTGCCCACCAATTCGCTATTGCTCATGCCCTTCATTCTGCGAGCAACTTCCTTGGCTTTAGATGCGTTTTCTCTCGCCTTGCAAGCCACTGCGGCCTTGTTAAATATAGCGTCGGTCACGTCCTTTTTGACCTTATTGAAGTAGTCTTTTAGGGCGTCGGTAAGGAGATTTTCCACCATATTCTTGGCTTCGGGGTTGCCTAGCTTGGTCTTGGTCTGACCTTCAAATTGCACGTTTTGCATTTTGACGATGAGAACCGCCGTCATACCCTCTCTAAAGTCCTCGCCTTGGTAGTTGGCTTGTTTGTCCTTGATGATACTTTTGGAGCGACCAAAGTCGTTGAGCACCTTGGTGAGTGCCGACTTAAAGCCCGTCTCGTGCGTTCCACCCTCGGTGGTAGGAATGTTGTTGACGTAACTGAATATATTTTCTTGATATCCGTCGGTGTGTTGGAATGCAAGCCCTACTATAAAGTTATCCTGTCTTTTTTCCACGTACACGGGAGTCGGATACAAGGTAGCTTTGTCTTCGTTGAGGTAGGTCACGTAGTCCTTGATACCGCCCTCGTACTGATATGTTTTGTACTTATAAGAGGTCTTGCCGTCAGCCACGCGGTAATCCTTGACGGAGAGCTTAATACCGCCGTTGAGGAAGGCAAGCTCCTTAATTCTTCGATTGATTATATCGAAGCTAAACTTTTCGTTACCAAATACCCTCTTATCTGGCAAAAAGGTAACCTTAGTGCCCTTGAGCTTTTTGTCGCAAGGAGCGCTGGTAAGAGGCGTCTTGATAGCACCGCTGACCACCTTGTCACCCTTGTCGTAAGAGTGAAACTCCTCGGTATATTGCACACCCGACTTGTAGATATCCACCCTCAGCCACTCCGACAAAGCGTTAGTAACCGACGCGCCCACGCCGTGAAGTCCACCGCTAAATCCGTAGCTCTTGTTGTTAAACTTACCGCCCGCGTGCAGTTTGGTAAACACAAGCTCCACCCCCGGCACTTTGTACTTGGGGTGAATATCGACGGGGATACCGCGACCGTTATCCCACACACTGATAGAATTGTCCTCAAAAATCTCGATATTTATCGTATCGCCGAAGCCGTTGGCAACCTCGTCTATCGAGTTGTCTACGATTTCCCACAATATGTGGTGCATACCCTTGTTGCCCGTGGTACCGATATACATACCGGGGCGCATACGCACGGCGTCGAGCCCTTCCAAAACCTCTAAATCTTTCGAGCCGTAACTGCTCATTATGTCCTCCGTTTATCTATTGCATTTATCCAAAAAGCTCAACACGTCGTCAAAAACTTCTTGTTTGTTAATTTCGTTGAGTATCTCGTGTCTTGCCCCGCTATAGAGTTTTATCGTCACGTTTTCTATACCGCTCTCCTTGTATTTGCCGTACAGTTTGTTGACCGATTCTCCGTTCTTACCCACGGGGTCCTTGTCTCCGCTGATGATGAATATCGGCAAGTCCTTTTTGATTTTGTCTATATTTTCTTGTTTGCAAATGACTTTTAGTGCATTGAAGAAACTTTGATAGAAGCCTATCGAACAAACGTAGTTGCAATACTCGTCGTCGAGGTACTTTTGTCTCTCGGCGTCGTCACGGTTACCCCAAGCAAACGGTACGGGTGGATCGAACTTCTTATCGTATACGTCAAAAGAAAGCTTCTTAATGAGTTTTGCAGGCTTATCCTTGCCAATCAAAGCCGCTTGCATATTGGCTACCAATCTACCCGCTTTGATATCCGCTCCGTCCTGGAACGCCGAACCGCATAGTACGCACGCTATCAACTTATCGCTAGCCGATTGAATATATCCTTGCGACAAGAAAGAGCCGTAGCTATGTCCGAATAACACTAGTGGCAAATTATATTGCTCTTTGGCATAGTCGGTTATGAGTTTTAGGTCTTCCACCGTATCCCAATAGCAGTCGCCTTCGGGAGCTTTGCCCAGGTCGGCTTTTCCGCTGGTTTTGCCGTGAGCCCTGTGGTCGTCGCCGAGCACGATATAGCCCTTGCTATTCAAAAAGCGAGCGAACTCGTCGTATCTGCCGAGGTGCTCAACCATGCCGTGTACCAACTGCACCACGCACTTAGGCTTGTCCACCTCGTCCCAAATATAAAGATTGATGGGATAATTTTTATATCCCGCAAACTTGATTTCTTTCATATTTTCACCTCTATATATTATAATACTACAATATTATAATTATTTCAAGATACATTTTGGATAATCGTGCAATTTTTTTCATAAAATAAATACGTATCGACAATTTACCTTCGGGAGGTGTATTATGAACGTAGCACTCACTGGCGGTGGCACGGCGGGACACGTAATGCCCAATATCGCGCTACTTCCCTATCTGTATAGGCGTTTTGACAATGTGGTGTATATTGGCAACGAAAGCGGTATCGAAAACAAAATTTGTCTAAGCTTAGGCGTACAATTTTTCCACACCGACAGCGTCAAGTTTGATAGAAGTAAGCTATTTCGCAATCTACTCATTCCATTTGTATTGCCTCGCTACGTCAAGCAAGCCGTCAAAATACTCAAGGAGCACAAGATAGACGTAGTGTTTTCCAAGGGCGGTTACGTCGCTCTTCCCGTAGTTCTAGCATCCAAAAAGCTAGGCATACCCGTCGTTTGTCACGAATCGGACACCTCTTTGGGACTTGCCAACAAAATCACCGCAAGGTTTGCCAAGGCTGTGGTAACCTCTCACGAGGGCGTGTACCAAAAGTCCAAAACCTACCTACTAGGCAACCCCGTGAGAGACGTAGTTTTCGAGGGCGACTCTTCCAAAGTCTACGCCGAGCATCATATCAAGGGCGACAAGCCAATCTTATTGGTCGTCGGCGGTTCTTTGGGTGCAAGAGCTATCAATAAAACCCTAGTTGAGTGTTTGGATACGCTTACCATTCGCTACGACGTCGTTCACGTTACGGGTAGCAAATTCTTACCGCCCGAGCACGACGGATACTACCCGTTGCCTTACGCCGACAATATCCAAGACTACCTAGCGGCTGCCGACGTAATAGTCTCTCGGGCAGGCGCCAATTTCGTCGACGAGATACTTGCATTAGGCAAAAAGGCTCTGCTCATTCCCTTGCCGACCGACGCGTCGAGAGGCGACCAACTTACCAACGCGTCCAAAGTATGTTCTATGGGCTACGCCCGCCTCTTGGAGCAAAAGTATCTTACGCCAACCACACTCGTAGACAATATCGACCAAGCCTACCACACCGATTTTCGCCGTCGCAACTACGATCGCAATACAGCTTGCAATATAGCCAATCTCATTTATCAAATCGCCGTCGGCGGTGGCAACTAAACTCTCATTCTTGCGTTATATCATTGCGAAGTATTGCTTGCAACGCTGTGGCAATCTCTATCCATTATGTCATTGCGAAGTATTGCTTGCAATACTGTGGCAATCTCATCCTTTTGTTATTGCGGTGGAGCGTAACATAACCCCGCAATCTCCACAAAAAAATCGCCTTGGTTACCCAAAGCGATTTTTATTCTTTCTACTTTTCCTCGTCTTCTTGAGGCTTATCGTCTATTACGTCCGTTTTCGGTTTGGACACTATTCCGCTCACGGCGAATACGCCGAGCACAGCGGTCAGCACTTTGTCTATATACGGGATATTCAATTCTCCGTTGATAGTGCTTAGCGCCACGAGTACTGCGCTGATGACTGACAGCCAAAAATTATAACTTCTCAATTTTTCCTTCATACTCACCCCAACCTTGCTCTCATTTCTTGTCTAATTCTTTCGATATTGACGTCAATATCTTGCATATATTCCAGCCCTTTGCTCAGGCTGTCGATAGTTGCTTGATACTTTCTTTCTCTCGCTCTGCTGTCCTTGAGCTGATATATCAACAGCGAGCAAAACAACAACGCCCAAATGCCGTTGGTGGCGGCAAATTCCAACAAAGTATGCCACATATTATCCATGTATTGCGCTTACCAAACTGCCGTACATCAAGCCGAGATAATTTTTGAGTTGTTGGTTGTTTACCACCAATTCGTAGGCTATGTCCGACGGCATTGATTTATAGAACTCAACCGCCGCGTTCAGCCTTTTAGTATACTCGTCAAGCTTTTCACCGCTATAACCGTATTTTATTTCGCTTTCCCTTTCTTTGGTTTGAATGTTGGCAATATCTTCTCTTTGTTTTTGTATCAATTTGGTTCTGTTTTCCACATAATCCTTTGCTTTTTGGCTTTGTTCGTCGTTGTATTTTTGTATCTTATCCAATTCGGCGTCTCTCTCTTTGACCAACTTGTTTATGTCCGAGCTTATAGATTTTGCGTAGGCAATATCCAGGTCGCTCAACGCGTCTTGTCTTTGAGCGTTAAGTTGCTGTATCTTGTAGTCTATCGCGCCTATATTTTCGGCGTATTTTCCATAGATTTGATCTCTCATTTGCTCGAAGTTTCGTTGCGCATCTTCGTCGAGATTGGTCTTGATAGAAGAGCGAAGCATACCTTTTTCTGCGGTAGTCGACTTGATTTTGTCGAAATTGTCCTTTTTGTTTTGTCTGTTATTTGCATGCTCTTTTTCCGCATTCGCAAGAGCTTCGCTTTTTTTGTCTTTTTGGGCGTTTATCTTTGCGTCGTACTCGTTCTCAACGCTCGCTTTTTCTTGCTCTCTTATCGGTGCGTAATAGTCGTTTATACGAGTTCTTATTTCTTCTTCGCTTTCGCCATCGTACTCTTTCGGCGTCCAATCGTAGGTTTCCGGCATAGTATTCTCGTACAAAACCCACCTGTTGCTTTGTTTATCTTTCCAAGCCTTATCCATTTCGCTAAGTTGATTGTACAACTCGTTTTGCGAATCGGATAATTGTTTCTTTTGCGCCTCTCTTTGCGCCTTTTCTTCCTTATCCTTTTTGGTTTCTATCCCAAAAAAATCCTTTATTTTCTCCCACATTTTCTACTCCTCATCGCTATTATGCGATTATACCTTGCTATCCATTTTTTCAATATCAGCGTATCAATCTTCAAGCTTTTTGCCCCCTTTCACCTCTATCGAAACGTATGCACCTTGATGCGATCCGCACTCTACGACTAGCGTGTGTTCGCCCTTGGATAGCATTCCTTTCCAATGCTTTACACCGCCTTGCCAAGTGATGCTTTCTCCGTCTATCGAGGCTGTTTTGGCGTCTTGTCCCAATACGACTATTCTCACGTCGCATCTAGTGTTTTCACACCAAAATCTCAATACGTATCTAGGATTTTCGCTTTGCGGTTCATAGCTCCATTCGAGGTTTTCTCTCATTGCCGACAGGGCTTGTAGCGAGTATCTCAACGCCTCGTCAACCTTATATATCCACTCTTGCATTTAGCACCTCAACAAGTCAATCCTCAATTCTACGGGTGCGATTTTTATCGTAGCCGTATCGTTAAATAGCTCGAAGTCAAAGCTCTTGCCCTTGACGTTGATTGCCACTTTGTTGCTTCTTTGCGTCAGAGGGAATTCATACTTCACCCCGTCCGCCGTCACGAACAAGGTCGTTTGTGCGCTAACCTTATACTCGGCGTATCTAATATTTTTGAGTCTATTAGGCTGTCCTAAGTCTACGTCCTTTATCTTCCAGCTTCTAGCGCATTGCGTGACGCAATCTTCTCCGACGTCGGTCGTCATCACCAATTCTTCGCTATACTTAGACCTAGCCACTATCGCGCTCAAGTTCTTTGCCTCTACGTTGGTCAAATCGCCCGTTTGGTAGCCGTTCACCACGCAATAATTGCCTTTTTCTACGTCGTAGATTATAATCTCTGCATTTTGTGTGACGATATACACTTGGTTTTGCTTGGCAACTGCGCTCTTGATTGAGTTGTTTTGACTAGTCATAGTTTCCAAGTCTACGTTCAGCCTTTTTACGCCGTAATAGTCGTAACTATACGCGTTATCTTTGGTGCAAAACACTATTTTGTTTTGCGTTGACGCCACCGACTCGCCCAAAATTTTTTCACCGCTGCTATACACCTTTTTTAGTTCAAACTGTGACTGCAAACTATAGCAAGTCAGCCTATATATTCCGTAATCGCAAAATAGGTATAGATAATCGCCCATACTTACCAGCTTGTTTATCACGCCCGACGAATTGTCGCATTCCAAATATCCGCCGCCGCTCAGCGACACTTCCCAATCGAAAGGATTGAACACGTCGCTAAACCAAACGCTATTGTTACCGCCTTTGACAAGGGCGAATATTCTTTCGTTGTGGCTTATAAGTTGCACTATAACCTTGTCGGTCAACACCTTAGTCAGAGTTTGATTTTCCAACACGTAGGTAGTGCCCCCTTCACCGCCCAATAGAGCCAAATCTCTGCCCATATAGTTGTAGTCGGTCACTGACGCCACCTTTTCGTCAATATCCAAGTGTTGCCACTTAGCGTCTTTTTCTAGGTCTAAGATTTCCAATCCCCTATCGTGACAAAAGATTAGTTTTCCGCTTCCCTTTTCGGTAGCGGTGGTACGGACGAAAAAGAGTTTTCCTTCGCCCACGTTCTCGGGTAATTTTGCTACTTCGCTACCACCCTCCAACTTGATTTTTCCAAAGCCCCTTGCCTCGACGAGCATATTGTTTTTACACTCGAAGTTGTATCCTTCGTCACAACCTAAACAAGGCAATTTGCCGTCTTTCTTGACGTTGCCGTTGCCCTCGAACTTAGACAAAACGAAGTAACGAGTCTGTGGCTTTAGAGGTTTTGCGCTCTTCTTTTGAACTATCATCGCCATACCCTGCCTTTGATTTTCTTTTCTCTATTATTCCTACAAGCTATGGCAATACTGTCCATAAACTTATCGTTCATCATCACGGCTTGCTCGTAATTGCCTTCAATCACGCAATATTCCGCGCACGCACCCATAGCTAGGCACACGGGCGAAACTCTTACGTCCACGTCGCACTCATCGTCTAGGTCGACGTCGGTAGGCAAATAAGAATACTTTATATCCACTTCGCCCTCGCTCTTAACTATGAGTTTAGACGGCTTTGCGCTCCATTCCACCTCAACGCCGTTGGACTTTACGCTCAACACTTCTTTTACTCTATAATCGAGCGTCGAGTATTCCACCTCGCCGTCCTTTACGGTGCAAGCTTTATTTGCCGTCAACGGTAGATAATCCGAGGCAATCTCTTTTATCACCATATTGGCACATCTGACGAGCAATTTGATTTTGGCAGTAGTTTTGGTAGAACTGCTGATAGTCGGGTCTTCGTCACCGAGATAGGTTAGGCATATTTCTATCACTTCTTTTAGTTTCATATCGCTCCTTTGACGTAGAGGAATCGGCTCATCGACCAACCCCTCTACGCGCTTGATTTTCTATTATGTTTTGAGCCCTTTGCAGCTGCGCGTAGCCGTTTTCTCTCTCCAATCTTTGATTGTGCTCGTTGATCTCATCTATCAGCCTTTGTAGATTTTCCACACGGGTCTTTCTCGCCCAAGTCAGCACTCTACAATCCAAAGTATCATACGGAATATCCGCCTGCTTGGTAGGTCTAATTCTGAGGTTGTGCAGTTCGTATCGGCAGTTTCCCCGATTAAAGTATATTTGATAGTCGTCATCAATGCTCTTTATCCTGCTTGATACGTCAAATAGGTCGTTATATACGGCTACGAGTTTTTGCATAGTCCCCTCCTTATCAGCCGGTGATACCGCTGAGCTTAGCTTGACCGATAGGCTTATCGCACAACATGTCGGCGTATTTTACTAAGGTTGCGGTATAAGTAGCAGTACCTGCCTTTTGCTTGATGACCTTACCGCCGTCGCCTTCGAGCCATCTCCAATCGCACAATTGATGCAACTTAAAGTCGCCCGTGTTGAGCAAGTACATTTCGCCGTCGTCGATGAATCTGTCGGCAACTACCGGGATACCGTTGTAAGAAATTGCTCTAAAACCGCCGTCCAGGTTCATATAGTCTACGTTGGTACGGTTGAGAGCGAGGTGCTCGAGATAGTATCTTCTCACGTCGTAGCTACAAACAATCATATCCACGGTGCTACCTGCAATCTCGTCGATATAGTCGATGACCTCTTGGATTTTGGAACAAGAGATATCGCCCACGTTTTGCACGTGCTTAGGACTGAGCCAGCTTCTTCCCTCTCTCGACAAACCGTAGAGGTCTTTATCCGAGAAGATTGCCTTGAGACCGGTAAGTTCGTTGTCCTTAGAGCCTTGCACTGTGATATAGTCGACGTTGGCGATAGTCACCGACGGCGTAACGTTGATAGTAATCGTCTTGTTGACTCTATCCACGCTGGTAATTCTCACGCCCGCCAAGCCGTTGTAGACTTTGTCGGTTGCGCCGTTGTACACGTCGACCACCATACCTTCCATCACGTTCTTCACGCTGACAAGACCTATGACCTTGCCCGAAGACTTGCTTGATTGGCACTTGGACAAAATACCGCTGCCGTCGCCGTAAAGCATTCTGCCAAGGTTAAATTTAGACGCTTTGAGCAGTCCGTCCATCTCTGCGTTGAGCAAGTTGACGAATGCGCTTGCGCTAGATTGCGAAGCCCTGATTGCCTTGTCGGAAAGTTCAATCGTTCCGTACAAGTTTTTGAGTTCGAGCTTAAATCTGTCGTAGTTGTTTTGAGCGGCGGCAGGCAAATCTCCCGTTTCCGTACCTGCCCCGATACCGCCGTTGATTCCGTAAGGCACGAGCTTAATTATATCCTTGCCAACTACGTCGTTGGTGCTTTGCTTTATCTTAGCCAAGAACGGATTAACCGTTACGTTAAGTTGGTCGGCTACGATGCCGAGATATACTTCTTTTAGTGCCTTATCTGCTGTTTCTAGTGTTACCATCAAATCCTCCTATTGGTTAGCATCTTTTTGATTATTTCTCCCGCCTCTTCGATGCTCTTTGGTCTATTGGGTGGCGAGAGGATTATTTGCCCTCTACCCATCATTGATTTGGGTGGGCTGTTTCGTTCAAGACTTTGAATGTACCCGTCTATTATCGTCGATTTGATTTGCTCGTTGGTCAGCACGTATTTGTCAACAAAGTCTTTATTTAATATCATCTCCTGCGGTGAGATATAAGCCTTGCTAAGCACTTTGGCAAGCGCAATCTCCAGACAACTCTCATTGCGCGCTAGTTGGTCGTCGTCCGCTATCTCCTTGCCAATCTCCACGGCAAAGCTTCTCGCTACGGGGTAACTTTCAAAAAAGTTATCCGTCTTGTCCTTCCACTCTTGCCGTTGATATATAGGCGTTTGACTTGGCTCGATATCTTGCTCACAGTTTGATTTTTCGTTATACGTATCGGGTTTTTCACCCTCGCCTACGTTATTTTCGGCGTTTTGCTCTTGCGTGTTTTCGCCACCTTTTTCGACTTGACTAGACGCTTCTTCACTCTCTCGTGCTCGTTTATCTTGGTTGCTCGTCGTTTGATAGGTCGAATTAGGCGTTGATACTTGCATTGCTAAAGCCACGCCTTGCGCCTCTCGCAAGTCGTCTTGCTCGCTTTTCGTAGGCTCTACGTTTGCCGTAGTTTGTTCGGCATTTTCGCTCGTAGGGGCTACACTCCCCACCTCAGCATCCATCTCATTTTGTACAAAAATCTTTTCCACATTTTGATATTCTCCTTGCGTTATTTGCATATTTCCCTCACTTCTCATACGTTTGGTTTGGCAAGATTTCCACTTGCGCCTCTATCATCTTGCTCTTGTGCTCTCGTATGTGCTTTTTGAGTTTTTCCCTTACCTTTTCGGGTAGGTCGTCCGCTACGATATATCGCTTGATATGTTCGTCGCAGTGTATGTTGTGGTCGTCGAACTCTCCCACTACCAACTCTTTACTCTCCACTTCGGCGTTCTCTTTCATAGCCTTGTTACGATGACATTCTTCGATGTCCATACTGCTCTCCCAATTACCAAAGCCCAGCATCTCCATAATTTTGAGTTTGTTGCGCTTGGACACCGAGCCGTCGCTGTCGTTGAGTGCGCCGAGTTTGATGAGTTCCATCACCATATTTCTACGGTTGGCAAGCGAGTCGGAGAGCTGATTTTCGTTGTCGAAGACGATATCTTCACTGCCTAAGTCGCTTCTACTAAAGTACACGCTCTTGACGTCGTTGTTGTCGCCTGCTACTCTTACCAATCTGTTAGAGGTTGCGTATTGCTTATATAGCCTTATTATTTGCTCGGCTATCGTCTTAACGCACTCTCTAATGCTAGACGAAGCTATAGACAGACGGGTGTCATCTTGCTCCACCAACAAGCTGATTGCCTTACCCGACATACTGTCGTAGGTCTGCGAATACTTGGACAGCTCGCTCACGCCCGATATGGTGACGAACTCGGATAGCAGTCTTTCTTCTTCTATATGGAAGTCGCTCGGCACTTTGCCCGCGTCCATCATGTGAGGTATGCTAGAGCCTTGTCTATATACGAGTATTTTTCCCGGCGACAAGCCCTCTTCTTCCAAGTTGTCTGTGTCCACCGAGCCGTCCTCAACCGCCAATACGCCCATTGCTATACGGTTCATATACTCGTGCTTGCGATTTTTGACTGCGTTGTATGCCCTTTGCAGAGGTATCATTCTCTCAACCACGCTCATTCCGAAGAAAGAGGCAATCTTTTCTATGCAATGTATCCTTGCGAAGGGATAACCTCTAGAGCCGTCTTTGCCGTTGAGATACGGTAGTTCCCCCTTATATAACAGTTTGTCGCCGGCTACTATCACCAATTCGCCCTCAGGCATATCCTTGGTAGGTAAGGTATATCTTTCTATCACTACGCAACTGTCGTGCGCCGTAGTATTGAAGATACTACCTACGCTCGCGCTATAGCCCGCACCGCCAAGGCTCGGCGTATTGTCCATACCCAATACGTCCACGTCGTCGCCCTTGACGTCTACGCCCCACGCGTCCTTAATTTCGCCCACGTGGTATGCTTTGGCGTGTATTATGCTAAGGCACTCGTCTATGCTATCTCTCGATATGCTGTCGGGATAGATTTCGTATGGCGGAACGACGGCAATTTCCACGTCGCCCTCTTTGATGCTCACGTTGTTTTTGCTCTTGCCTACGACTCTACCTTTATCAGCCGACCATATAGTTTTGAAGAAACAGCTTCCCACCACCTCGCTCCACATAGTCGCCGTGTTCATCAGCCTCGGCATATCGTTTTTTGCCAAGGTTGCAGCCACTATCTGCGTGGATAGCTTGGCGGAATTGACGTCGCCCTCGTCTTGACTGAACGGTCTTACCGTCATACCCGTCTTGGTTCTCGACAGTTTAGCAACACGCGTTTCGATAATAGATGCGATGTGATTGAACACCTCTCTCTCTTGCCAGAAATATTGTTTGCCGTAGTCCTCGACGTCGCCTCTCGGGGTTATCTCGCAGTATTGATTGCCCACCATAAAGTTCATATTGAGTCGCCATTGCAACTCTAACGGTCTACGCTCTTGTCTGCGCCTCTCCCAATCGGCTCTCACTTCGTTTACGATTTTTTCTTGTATTTTGTCCTCGATTTTCACATTGTCCTCCTTTTTGTTTGACTTTTCTTATCGTTTTTTGCATAGGCTCTCGCAAAGTATCTATTCGCAGGAATTCCACTTGCAACTACGCTCGCAACGTTGATTATTTGGCATATTCCTAGCACCTTTGCTCTCAAGCGTGGCTATTTCGATTGTCGACTCTACGTTCATAGCCTACGCGCTCAACTCTCTCGACTATTTATCTTCTTATTCCACCCTTGCCACAATCCTTTTGCAAGATATTCTTAGGACTTTTGGGTACGAATACCGACGAGGCTTGCTCGTATATGGCTTGCAAACATTCCTTGCATAGATTGAGATATTTGTCGGGACTATTACCCTCTTTGAGTACGGAATAGTCGGCAGTATTTTTGCAACCCGACATATCGCACTTTACCTTCTTTTTTTGCTCGATTATTTTCATAATTTCTCCTTATTTTTAGACTTCTTCGTCCATCTCGGCTTTTTTCTTCTTTGCTCTCGTTTTAGGCTCGGGCTGATTGAGTTGTAGCGTCAGCTCTTTTAGCATTGTTTGCAATTCTTCTTCGCTCTTGTTCGACAAGTCGTCGGCGACCTCTTGCAATTCCATCAAAGCTTTTATTGCGCTCATATCTGGCGGAACGTGCTTTTTGGATACCTTCTTTTTGACTAAATTGCCGTCCTCTCCGCCGTACTCTTCCACAACCTCTTTGGCTGTATAGCCTATCGCCTTTTTGTATAGAGCCTTCTTCAATTCTTCATCCATTTTTCCTCCTTTTTCGGCATTTTTGATATACAAATACTCAACCCCGCTTTTGACAGAGTTGAGCATTTTGCCCATACCTATTGCGTTTTTGACAGTCAACCTACATTTTTCGTTGCCATAACGTTATCAAACGGTGATGTCTTTTCGTTGTCGTAGCATTATCAAACAACGTTCTTCCTTAGTTGCTACGGCATTATCAAACGTTGCTGTTCCTTCGTTGCTTCAATCCGTTGATTAGTCTTCTTTTGTCCTTTTGTATTGCCGTATATTTGACCGACGGCGTGGTAGGTGGTTGAGGCCTAGTCATTACGTAATACCTAAGTGCGTCGAGAGCGTGGTCGTCCTTTTTGATTGGATTATCACCCTCGCTCCACCAATAGCCTTTGATTTCTCGTATTAGGTTGACGCAACAAGAAAATATCCTTATTTTGTCCAATGCAAAGTATTGTTTGACCCTCGCTATTCCGCTAAATAGTTGTTTATCCACCGCCGTGTTGACCATTATGCCTCCCTCTCTGAATAGTTCTGCCACGCTCCTCACGCCTGCCAGCGTTCTTTGGTTGGCTGCGCTGTCTATTATTGCGTTTAGCCTACCTTTGCTATCTCTTTTCCAGCTGAGTTTATCTGCAAGTTCAAAGAGCTTGGTTACGTGGTAGTCTATATCCTTGCCTGCTTGATAGTGCTCGGCTACCACGTAGATATTGCCGTCGTAGTCCACTGCGCAAAATAGACACGCCGTAGGATTGTTAAGTCCCGGGTCGATAGTTATCATATCTTGCCAATCACTCGGCACGTCAAACGGCTCTATTACGTGTTTGGTTTGGTCGAATTCCTTGTACACCATACCTTCCGACTGACTAAATCTGCCGTATCGTCTACTCTCCAAGGTGTCCTTATCCATCACGCTCGACAAGGCTTGCACTTCCTCATCGTCAAGGAAGGGATTGTCGCCCCACTCGATATGCTCGTGCCACACTTGAGGGTTGTTAGGCGTGTTGAGATATATCTCGTCGTACACCCAGCTCAATCCCTTGAGCGGAGTCATCGTACCCCAAATATTGCCTTTGGTGTCGAGTACTCTCATCACGCATTCTTGATATATTTCCTTGGGCGGTTCTTCGTCGAACCATACCCAATCGAGCGACGCGCCTTGGAATTTTTCTCTGCCTTGGTCGCAACTTTTGAAGCCTATCCTCGACAAACTTCCGAAGACGTTTTTGACGAGTATATAGTCGATGATGCCGTATTCGTATTCTCCTTTTTTTCCGCTAGTCATCACCACGTCTTGTATCCAATCGGGGTTGAGATAGCTTAGTATCTTGGCTTGCGCCACCTCACGTTGCACCTCATAGGACAATGAGACTACCCACCCGTTCGTCGGCTTGTTTTCTCTAAAGGGGTGTATGCCCCTCGCCGTCCACACGGCTTCTACAGCGCCACATTCCGTCTTGCCCGAGCGATTGCCTCCAAACACCCATCTATTGCGCTTTGGGCACTTGTGAAAAGCCAATTGCTTGACGTGCACCTTGTCGCCCGTGTTGTAGGTTGATAGCTTGTCGTTGCCTTTTCGTCTATTGAGTTCTTTTTGAATTGCCAATATTCGGGCAATTATCTCTCTTTTTTGCATATTTTTCTATTAACTTTCCAATATTTTGTTATTTTGCTCAAGTTTAGGATTGAATTTTTGTCAATTTGCCTATATAATATAGTCGTAAGTGTCTGTTATTGCAGGTGTACAACGTACCGTCGGTTGGTAGCGTATATTTTGCATTGGTATTGACAAGCCATTAGCCTTCGCTTCGACCTCACCTATTCAGATTGTCACGGTCGCTATGCTCCCGCGTGTTATTGCAAAATATGCTTGGCGCAATGACAACGAGGACAGATTTGCAATCCTATGCGACTGAGTCTTTGCAATCGTGTTTACACTTTCACCGACTATACTATTGGTCGCAATCGTCCAATAGTTGCTTACATAGACTTAGTTACCGCCGTCGTGCGAACATTGAGGTTATATATGAAAAAGTTGCTCACAATCCTATTGCTTAGCGTGTGTCTGTTGTCGGTGGCAACGGCGGGCGTTTGCGTTGCGGAGACACCGGCAAAGTCACCGTATTACGTTGTCAACACGGGCGATATTACGATAGCCAATTCCTTGGCACTCTACGCCGACGTCGACGGCTCTCCCGCCGACTTCGTAGCTTGCTATATACCGCCAACCTATTACTTTCAATCTGCCGGTACTATCAAGGGCGACTATACTCTCGTCACCTACAACAATGCCTATTTGTGGGTAAAGACGACCGACGTTTCTTCCAAAGCGTCCGTTGCTCCTACCGACAAACCTATTGAGGGCAACAAAGCGTATTTTAGCAAGGATATCGCTATCGACCCGCAAATAATTGCCGATGAAGGCACGATCAAAGTCTTTTATAATACGTCTTTGACCGATGACTCTACGGGAAGAAAGCGTATCTTGGCAGAGGACGTGACCGACGTCGAGTTTATCGGTCTCAACGAGATAGGCGGTAAGATATATTATTACGTTACCGTAACAACTTCCGCCGATACCTATGCAGGCTTTATCGATCCTGCTTGCACCGACACCGTAGACCTTACCTTTGCCTCTATACCTCAACACCCCAACTCTATAGTAGTGCGCGACGACGTTCCTTCGATAGATGCTCCTAACATACAAGAACCTGCTAGCAACAACCTCGTGCGCAATATTCTCATAGGCGTGATATGCGTGTTGTGCGTGATTATCGTATTTTTGATTTTCAAGCCAACTAAAAAAGCTAACTAATATTCAAGTGTTGATTTCAAAATTCTAGGCTCGCCAATCTTGATTGGTGTGCCTATTATTTGACTATTTCCGCTTCTATCTAAATAACATATCCTACGCTAATCTTCAACTTTTACGTGCCTACGCCCGTCGCAAAAATAACTGAACACACTCGTCAAGATTTCTAAACGCCTAAGCGTTACTAAATTATCAAAACGCTAACACTTTATATGCTTCTGACGCCTACGTTTGTTGAAACCTATAACTGAATTCGGCAAGAGATGCTCGCTTTTGACCTCGATTGTCTTTGACGGCAAACAAATCGTTACGCCCCGTAGCCTGCCGATACTAGCTTAGACTTACGTTTTCCTCTCGATTTTTGGTTATCTGTTATTGGCTTTGCTTGCTCTCTCAACACGCCGTTAACTCTTGACGGTATTAGCACGGACTGATTGCGTTTGGCTTGTACAATCAAGCTATTGTGTTTGCGAAGCTCTTCCTCCGTCCACGACTTTGACTTGCCCACTCTTGTCGCCAAAGATTGATTGCGACACTTTTGGTAAATCTTACCCACCAACGGGTCGTCTAAATACTGCTCGAACCACCTTTTGTCGCAACCCGATGCAAGACACAACTCTTCAAAAGTATCCAAGGCAATGACGCATCTTCTAAAAGCAGTCTTGAGACATACTTCGCATTGCTCCGCTATGATAGGATATTTTTGCTCTTGAACGTATCGCATTTGCAACATATCAACCAACTTGTCGTCCATCTTATCAAAAACTTGGTCTATCAAAATCTTGAGATTGACAATCCTTTCCTTTCTTTTGACCAGATCCAGCATTTTGTCAAAAAACACCGTTACGTCCCCCAAATAATTAAAACCTTTTAGCCCCGTGGTCATCAACAACTTATCCAAAGTATCGGCAACTCTATCGAGCGACCCGTACGCTCTCAAAGCCGTCTTGACCCATATTTGCATTTCTTTCATTCTATCACCTCCTTATCCTCGGGTTGGCTTGCACTTTTATTATACCCCCCAATTTGCCAAATTGCAAATTTTATGGACACCAATTTTGAACATTTGTTCGTTTTTGTACCCAAATATTACCATACAATAATTGACACTATGTGTCATAAATAACTTTTTTTGTTTGCAAATTTTGTCGAAAAAAGGCAACAAGACGCGCGTTGTTATTTTAGAGTGGAATTTGGCGCGCGTATAGAAAGGAAAAAGCAATCGTCCGATTTAAAAAATGACGAAGCGTGAAAAAAATTTTTTTTGAAGGCAATATTTAGCAAAAAAAATACCGACTGCTCTTGCAATCGGTAATGCTACTATTTTGTACTATTTGTTGATAACTTATAAGTATTTTGGGCTACTGTCGCACGCGATTGACACTTTACGGTTGGTGATGATTTGTGTGCGATTGCAATTGGATACGTTAGTCGTCTTAGATATCTATACGTTTATTTGTCTTCCAAATTGATAGAACTCTTGATAGTATAACTCTCGTACGGACTGACGGCAATACCGATATTCATATGACGAGAGATATCAAATGCCTTCCAAGGTATCTCGTCCTTAGGCGGATATACGATGAAGGTCATCAATTCTTTGCTTACGGGGTGTCTCAGTCTAAGCTCGGTAGCCCAAAGTCCTAGATTGTGACGGCAAGTCCTTGGGTCTGCGCCGTACTTGGCGTCGCCGAAAAGCGGACAACCGATGGTCGACATTTGCACTCTTATTTGGTGCGACCTACCCGTATAGAGTTGCACTTTGACGAGCGAAAATCCCTGTACCGTTTCGATTACGGAATAGTCGAGCTCGGCTCTCTTTGCCCCTTCGGTGAGCATCGGAACGACTTTGACGATATTTTGCGCCATATTCTTCTTGAGATAGTGCTCGAGTTTGCCGTTCTTTTGTTTAGGCTCGGAGCAAGTCACGCAGAGGTACTTTTTGCTCATAGTGCCGTCCTTGATTTGCTCGGAGAGTCTTGAAGCCGCCTTGGAAGTCTTGGCAAAGACCATGACTCCGCCCGTCGGTCTATCTAGTCTATGAACGAGTCCTACGTACACTTCGCCCTTTTTGTCATACTTTTGCTTGATATATCTCTTGACAATGGTGAGCATATCCTCGTCTTGCGAGTCGTCGCTTTGGGACGGGATATTCTGAGGTTTGACAACTACGATAATATGATTGTCCTCGTACACTATAGCCAAATCGTCTATGTTAAACTCTTGCATATTTCACCTGTTGCTCTTCCAAATTGCGCTACAACCGCAAGGAAGTATTATATTTTCGTTGGTAGGCAAGCCCACTTCGTAGGCTTCGATACTTCCCTCACGCTCGCTAAGAGCTAGTGAGAGAATATTGCTCATCACGGTAGGTTGCAGACCCGTCGTGTATGAGTTGATGAGGAAAAATAGCGGATTGTCGCCGAGCACTTTGACGCACTCGCGCACAAGGTCGTGGATAGAGTCCTCTATCTTCCACACTTCGCCGTTAGCTCCTCTACCGTAGGACGGTGGGTCCATAAGTATGGCGTCGTACTTGTTGCCGCGCCTAATCTCGCGCGCGATAAACTTGGCGCAATCGTCGACGATATAGCGAATTCTATCGTTAGGAATACCACTACTCAGTGCGTTGGCTTTGGCTCTCTCCACCATTGCTTTGGCGGCGTCAACGTGAGTGACGTATGCGCCCGCCTGAGCAAGGGCTACGGTAGCTCCGCCCGTATAGGCAAATAGGTTGAGTACCTTGAAAGGTCTACCTGCACTCTTGACCATTGAACTCATAATATCCCAATTGACTGCCTGCTCGGGGAATAGCCCCGTATGCTTGAAGCCCATCAGTTTGAGATTGAAAGTAAGCCCTTTGCGTTGCAAGGTAAAGTCGCCAACGGTTTTGCCGTCCGTCTCCCATCTTCCGCCGCCTTGGTTGCTACGGATATACTTGGCGTTGAGCCCCTTGTACTTGGAAAGATCGAACTTGGCGTGCCAAATAACTTGCGGGTCGGGTCTTAGCAGTATTAGTTTGCCCCACCTCTCAAGTTTTTGTCCGTCGCCCGTGGCGATTATCTCGTAATCTTTCCAATCCGTTGCTACTTTGATCATAGCCTTACGCTTTCTTGACGCTGAGCGTTGCCTTGTGTCCGTTGATATCCCAATCTTTGACGTAGCCGTCAAGCTCGCAATCAAAGCCGTCGCAAAGTACGCCTACCGCTATAGACTTGTCGCCCGTCAAAATATCGGCGATTTCTTGGTCGCATGCGTAGCCGATGACGATGTGGTCAACTACCTCGAAGCCGGCTTCTTTACGCATAGTTTGAATCTTGGAAGTAAGCTCTCTGGCGATACCCTCTTTGATGAGATCGTCGTTGAGGTTGGTGTCGATAACTACCGTCATATCTCCTGCCACTTCGAGCGCATAGCCCGGTTTGTTGATAGGCGTGATGAGCAAATCTTCCAAGCCGAGAGATATAGTTTCTCCATTGACTTCAAAGCAATATTGCGCACCTGTATTGACTTTTTCGACTATTTCACTTGCATTGGTGCAAGTGGAGAGATAGTTACGAATAGCGCCCAAGCTCTTGCCGTACTTAGGTCCGAGCGTCTTGAGTTGAGGCTTGAGCTCGTAGGTCATAAACTCGGCTTTGTCCTTGACAACCGAGCAACTCTTGACGTTGATTTCGTCGGCAACCAAAGAATACACTCCCTCGTCGTTGACGGTGAGGTCGGTGAGGATAAAGAGCTTGGAGAGTGGTTGACGGTTCTTGATATTGGACTTGTTGCGTGCCGCTCTACCAAGCGCTACGGCTTTGAGCACGAATTCCATATCAGCCTCAAGCTCCTTGTTGATCATACTGTAGTCAGCCACAGGATAGTCGGCAAGATGAACGCTCTCAGGAGCGGTCTTGTCAAAGTTGACTACCAAGTTGCGATAGATATTCTCAGCCATAAAAGGCACCATAGGAGCGATAAGTTTGGATAGCTCTACTAGCACGTGATATAGCGTGGTGTACGCCGCAATCTTATCTTCCGTCATCTCCTTGCCCCAATATCTCTCTCTACCTCTACGGATATACCAATTGGATAGATTGTCGGTAAACTCCTCTATCATTCTTGCGCTCTCGGTAATCTTGTATTGTTCGAGGTTCTTGTCCACCGCGTCGATGAGGGTGTTGAGTCCCGACAAAATCCACTTATCCATATGGGTAAGAGCGCAATCTTTGAGATTGTATCGGGTTGGGTCGTACTTGTCGATATCGGCGTAGAGTACGAAGAAGGAATATGCGTTCCAGAGTGTACCCATAAACTTGCGTTGGCACTCCGATACGTTGTCGGCGCTAAAGCGAGATGGAAGCCATGGCGCGGAAGAAGAATAGAAGTACCATCTAACCGCATCAGCACCTTGAACGTCAAGTACCGACCACGGGTCTACGACGTTACCCTTGTGCTTGGACATTTTGATACCGTTTTTGTCGTTGACGTGACCCAAAACTATACAGTTTTTGAAAGGTGCTTTGTCAAAGAGCAAAGTTGATATTGCAAGCAAGGTGTAGAACCAACCGCGAGTTTGGTCTACCGCTTCGCTGATAAAGTTGGCAGGGAATTGCTTCTCGAACAATTCTTTGTTGTCGAACGGATAGTGAAGTTGAGCAAAAGGCATACTTCCGCTGTCAAACCAACAGTCAAGCACCTCGGGCGTTCTGTTCATAGTCCCGCCACACTTAGGGCACTTGAAGTGTACCGCGTCGATATAAGGACGGTGAAGCTCGATATCGTGGTCGAGTCCGCCAAGCTCTCTAAGCTCTTGTCTGCTACCGATGACTTTGATTTCGCCACAGTCGGGACATACCCAGATTGGAAGCGGTGTACCCCAATATCTTTCACGAGAGAAACCCCAATCGATGACGTTCTCGAGGAAGTTGCCCATACGTCCCACACCGATGGTTGGTGGCATCCAATTGACGGTGGCGTTGTTTTTGAGGAGCTTGTCCCTGACCGCCGTCATCTTAATAAACCAACTGCTTCTTGCATAATATAGGAGCGGTGTGTCGCATCTCCAGCAGAAAGGATAGCTGTGCTCGAACATGAGTTCTTTGAATAGTAAGCCCTTTTCTTTGAGATATTCGATGACGAGCTTGTCGCCGTCCTTGACGAATACGCCGGTAAATTGCTCGCCTACGCCCTCAATGAAACGACCTCTGTCGTCTACCATTTGCAAGAAAGGAAGCCCGTACTTTCTACCGACGTTAGCGTCGTCTTCACCGAATGCCGGCGCGATATGAACGATACCCGTACCGTCAGTGAGTGTGACGTATGCGTCGTTGGTGACGTAGTAAGCCTTTTCTCTGCCGTTGTAACAGTCGAAGAGCGGAATATACTCTTCTCTCTCGTACTCGCTACCTTTCTTGACGTCGATGACTTCGTACTCCTCAAAAAGACTGTCTACGAGCGCCTCGGCAAGCACGTATATTTCGCCGTTAGCTCTTATGCAAGCGTAGTTTTCTTGTCCGTTCATACACAAGGCAACGTTGGAAGGAAGCGTCCAAGGCGTAGTCGTCCATGCCAAGAAGTAACCTTCGTTGTTTTTACGCTTAAACTTGACGAATACCGACTTTTCTTTGACGTCCTTGTAGCCTTGAGCTACTTCGTGCGAAGAGAGTGCCGTTCCGCATCTTGGGCAGTATGGTACGATTTTGTGTCCCTTGTAGATGAGTCCTTGGTCGGCAATTTGCTTGAGCGCCCACCAAACCGACTCGATATAGTCGTCGTGATAGGTCACGTACGGGTTGTCCATATC
This sequence comes from uncultured Clostridia bacterium, assembly GCA_937880755.1. Lineage (GTDB taxonomy): Bacteria > Bacillota > Clostridia > Christensenellales > UBA3700 > HGM11368. Next base: position 87,992 of record CALGRX010000002.1, on the reverse strand, counting down.
TACCCAATATCCCACGCGGTCGGACATCTTCTCCCACTCGCTTTGATATTTCCATACGCTCTCTTTGCACTTTTTGATAAAAGGCTCGATACCGTACTTTTCTATCTCTTGCTTGCCGTCGATACCGAGTGACTTTTCTACTTCCAATTCTACGGGAAGTCCGTGGGTATCCCAGCCTGCCTTACGCAAAACGTGATAGCCCTTCATAGTCTTGTATCTAGGTATAATATCTTTCATTACACGAGTCAAAATGTGACCTATGTGCGGTTTACCGTTGGCTGTAGGCGGTCCGTCGTAGAAAGAAAACTCTTCCTTTCCCTCGTTTTTCGCCACGCTCTTTTCAAAGATGTGATTGGCTTTCCAAAATTCAAGAACTTCTTTTTCTCTTTGACAAAAATTCATTCCGGAATCGACCTTGTTGTACATTTGTTGCCTCCTAAGTGTGTATGTGTGATTATTTGTTTTCTTCGTTTTCTTCGTCGGTTTGCTTGGGGGTTACTACCACTTCTACCGACACAATCTTATTATATTCCGTCCTCTTGACGGCGATGGACAAGTTTTCAAATTCTATCGTATCCCCAACAGTCGGTACGTGTCCAAGTTTCTCCGTTACGAAACCGCTCACCGTCATAGACTCGTATTCTTCGCCCGCCTTGTTGACGTCGAAGTATTCAAAAAATTCTTCCAAGCCTACCTCGCCCAGCACGCTAAACTTGTCGTCGGTGATTTGGACGAAATCCTCTACCACCTCGTCGTGCTCGTCCCATATATCGCCGACTAGTTCTTCAAGAATATCCTCGAGAGTTACGATACCCATCGTTCCGCCAAACTCGTCCACTACTATGGCAAGATGAATCTTGGCTTTTTGCAGTCTACGCAAGAGTATGGATATCTTCATACGAGGCGTAGCGTAGATGACGTTTTTGACGATAATCTTGTTGAAGGTCTTTTGACCGTCTAGGTATACCTTGTAAAAGTCCTTTTCGTTGATAATGCCCACTATCGTGTCGATGCTGTCTTTGTAGACGGGCAAACGAGAATAGCCCGTCTCACGGAATACTTGCAAAACGTCCGTCATCTTGGCGCCGTACTCTACGCTCACTACGTCCACCCTCGGCGTAAGTATGTCCATAACTGTGAGGTCGTCAAACTCTATGGCGCTACGTATAAGCTCGCTCTCGTATTCGTTGAGTCCGCCTTCCGTCTCGGCTTCGTCGACTATGGTGATGAGCTCTTGATCAGTGATGTTGTCGTCGTCCTTGCGCTTGAAAATTTTGTTGACGAGCTTCTGCCATAGGCCGAACAGCCATACGATAGGCATAAGCGTATAAGACACCACTAATATGAAGGGCGCGCTAAAATGAGCGAAAGATTCGGGATTGCGCTTAGCTATCGTCTTGGGCGTAATCTCACCAAAAATCAAAACCGCCACCGTAATAACGATAGTCGAAACGGTAGGCGCTAGCGAGTTGTCGCCCATAATCTTGACGAATAGCAAAGTAGATAACGTAGTAAGTACTATGTTGACTATGTTGTTGCCAACGAGTATCGTCGATATGAGCGAATCGTAATCATTGCACAGCTTGGCTACCAAACGCGACTTCTTAGAGTTGCTGGTAGCAAGACTTCTGATCTTAATTTTGTTAAGAGAACTAAACGCCGTTTCGGTAGCGGAAAAATACGAGGACAAAATCAATAATATTACTATTGCCACAACGTATAACGGGACTGACATCTGATATGCTCCTTTTATAAATATAAAATATTATATTATACTTTTTGTATTTTGTAAAGCATATTATACGTTTAGCATAAATATTCCTCTCTATCACGATATCCGACGTGCTGGATAAGTAAAGATAAATAATCGACTCGTAAAGTCCTTCTCCACTATTTTTGTTGTCAAACAATCCCTCCGTCTTACCAAACGGCAAGCCACCTACCTTTGCACAAAGGAGGCTAAATAATGATTGAGATTGCCACAGTATACTGCGTATACTTCGCAATGACATAAATAAGTTGGGATTGTCGCTCTACGCTTTGCTAACGCAAAATGTACACAACGGAATGACAAAACGATATGTCATTGCGGTGCGTGTGGACAAGTATTTGTAAAACCTATAAAAATTTTTGAAAACGACTTGAAAAGTCGGTTGCAATATAGTATCATAAGCCTAAGGAGAATTATGGGATTATTCAGCAAAATAGCCGAAGGACTGAAAAAGACGAGAGAGAGTCTCTCCAAGAAGTTCTATTCCCTCTTTACGGGTAGAGAACTTGACGACGACTTCTACGACGAGTTGGAAGAGGTGCTTATCTCGGGCGACGTGGGCGTGGAAGCCAGCGAACAAATAATCGAGGAACTCAAAGAGGCTTGCTATCAACAGAGAGTGTCCAAAGCCGAGCAAGCCAAGGAGCTATTCAAACAAATAATGATAGACAGTATCGACTACGAGATAGAGCCTTATACCTATCCGCTAGTGATATTGGTGGCAGGCGTCAACGGCGTAGGCAAGACCACGGCGATAGGCAAGCTTGCTCGTTACTTTACCAATCAAGGAAAATCGGTGGTACTCGCTGCGGCGGACACCTTTAGGGCGGCGGCTGCCGAACAACTCGAGGTGTGGGCAAAGCGTTCCGACGTGCGTATAATCAAGCACGAAGAAGGTAGTGACCCCGCGGCGGTGGTATTCGACGCACTGTCGTCGGCTAAGGCTAGAGGTACCGACGTAGTACTCATTGACACGGCGGGTAGACTGCAAAACAAGAAAAACTTGATGAACGAACTTGGCAAAATCAACAAGGTCGTGGAGAGAGAAATGCCCGACTGCGACTACCGCACCTATATAGTGTTGGACGCAACCACGGGACAAAACGCCGTGTCGCAAGTGGAAGCCTTTGACGAGATAATAGACGTAGACGGCATAATACTCAACAAACTCGACGGCACAGCCAAGGGCGGAGTGGTATTTGCCATATCGGTGGAGAGAGAACTGCCCGTGGTGTACGTGGGCGTAGGCGAAGGCGTGGACGACCTCGAAGAGTTCGACGCACGAGATTTTATCCAAGGTATATTGGAGATATAAAAATTATGATAAGTTATAGAATGTTGCAAAATAGTTGACAATATTGCACAATTTGTATATAATAACAGTACCATTAGATTTCCTACCATAAAGGCGAAAGTAAGATGTTAAGGGGCGTTTCGCTGCCTACCATAAAGGCGAAAGTAAGATGTTAAGGGGTGTTTCGCTACCTACCATAAAGGCGAACTCTAATGGAATTAAGGCGACGTAAGTCGCCTTATCTTTTGAAATTAGGAAGTTGCAAGTCTTCGATAAATAAAATAGCCAATCGGGTATTCGGTTGGCTTTTTTGATAAAAATCGTTGACAAGAGTATAATAGTTATGGTATAAGTGTAAAGGAAAAATACTTTATAGCAGGCGGATATGGAAAAGCAAGACAAACTGTATATGAGTATATACAACGACTTCTACGGTGGATTGTTGACGGACTATCAAAGCAGGCTAATAAGTATGTACTACGACGAGGATATGTCGCTAGCCGAGATAGGCAAAGAATGCGGCATATCGCCACAAGGGGTCAGGGACGCACTGATAAGGGCGGAGAAGACCTTGACCACTATGGAGAGCAAACTGGGGCTGGTCAAAAAGACGCTGGAGATGAAAAGGCTACTGCTCGAATTTGAAAAGGTAGCCACCGACGAGCAAAAAAAAGAAATCAAACAAGCCTTGGCGATATTGGAAGAATAGGAGAACTATGGGAGCATTTAGCGGACTGAGCGACAGACTATCGCATATCTTCTCTAAGTTGAGAGATAAGGGAAAGTTGTCGGAATTGGAAGTAAAACAAGCAATGAGAGAGGTGAGAGTGGCGCTGTTGGAAGCCGACGTCAACTTCTCCGTTGTCAAGCAGTTTGTCAACAACGTGTCCCAAAAAGCCGTTGGCGACGACATACTCAAGGGACTCAACCCTACGCAGCAAGTCATCAAACTAGTCAATGAAGAGTTGATATCCATTATGGGTACCAGTCACTCCAAGATTGAGATAGCAGACAAACCGCCTACAATCATACTTATGTGCGGATTGCAAGGTAGCGGTAAGACGACTATGTGCGGAAAACTTGCCGTGATGCTACGCAAGCAAGGCAAAAAGCCAATGCTCGTTGCGTGCGATATATATCGACCTGCCGCAATCAAGCAGTTGCAAGTGGTGGGCAAAAACGCAAACGTGCCCGTCTTCGAGATGGGGCAAATACAGCCTAACAAGATAGTCAGAGAGGCTATCAAAGAAGCCGAGAGCAACTGCAACGACGTGCTTATCGTGGATACCGCGGGTAGACTGCATATCGACGAGACGTTGATGGACGAGATAGCGGGACTGAAGAAAGAATTTAATCCTACCGAGATATTGTTGGTAGTCGATTCTATGACGGGTCAAGACGCGGTCAACGTGGCGCAAAAGTTCAACGAAGTGATGGACGTGACGGGCGTTGCGCTCACCAAGTTGGACGGCGACACCCGAGGCGGTGCGGCACTGAGCATTAGAGCCGTGACGGGCAAACCAATCAAGTTTTGCGGAACGGGTGAAAAACTCAGCGATATAGAGGTATTCTATCCCGACCGTATGGCTTCGAGAATACTCGGCATGGGCGACGTGCTGACCTTGATAGAAAAGGCGCAGAGCGCTTATAGCGAAGAAGAAGCCAAAGAGATGCAAAAGAAGTTCAAAGAGAACAGTTTTACTCTCGACGACTACTTGATGCAATTCGACAAGATGAAGAGTATGGGCAATATGCAACAAATGGTGAGTATGATACCGGGGCTTGCGGGCAAACTCAAGGGGCAAGACCTCGAGATAGACGAACAAAAAATGGCTCGCACCAAGGCAATTATCTTGTCTATGACGGCTAAGGAACGTAAGAACCCCGACCTCATCAAGTCGTCGCAAAAAAAGCGTATCGCCGCAGGCTCTGGTACGTCGATACAAGACGTCAATAGCCTACTCAAGCAATTTGCGCAGACCAAAGAACTGATGAACAAAATGGCGGGTATGGGCAAGCGCGGATTGAAGATGCCTTTTTAGGCAAAATGGGCAAAGAATTGCCACAATAATATGATAAAAAATAAAAATAATATAAATTTCGGTCGACAAGACCACAAAGGAGAAAAACAATGGCAGTAAAACTCAGACTTACAAGAATGGGAGCAAAGAAAGCACCTTTTTATCGTATCGTTGCAATCGACGAGAGAAAAGCAAGAGACGGACAATATCTCGACAATATCGGATATTACGACCCAACCAAGCAACCTGCGGAAATCAAGGTTGACAGCGAAAAGGCTCTCAAATGGCTTGCTAACGGCGCACAACCTACCGAGACGGTAAGAGCCATCCTCAAGAAGCAAGAAATCATCAAGTAATAAGGCGAATTATGGAAGAATTGGTAAGATTTATCGTAGAAAACTTGGTTGACAACAAGGACAACGTCGAGGTGAAATCGGAAGAGGTCGACGGCATCCTCGTCATCAATATTATCGCCGACAAGAGCGAGATAGGCAAGGTGATAGGCAAACAAGGTCGTATCGCCAAGGCTATCCGCACCCTCGTCAAGGCAGGTAGTGGCAAGAATAGCCAAAAGGTTTCCGTCGAGATTATCGAAAAGTAATGGACAAAATCACGATAGGAACGATATCCAAACCGCAAGGCATCAGAGGAGAGGTCAAAGTCGTACCTCTCACCGACGACTTGTCGCGGTTTAAGCAACTAACCAGCGTCTACGTCGCCGACAAAAAGTACGGAGTAAAATCCGTAAGAGTGTCGGCGAACGACGTTTTTTTGACTTTGGAAGGCGTGGACGACCGCAACAAGGCGGAAGAATTGAGAGGCGTCGATATTACGGTGGACAGAAAGGACGCCGTAAAACTTCCAAAGGACAGATACTTCATCGTAGACGTGATAGGCTGTGACGTGGAGATTGAGGGCGAGCGTATAGGCAAAATCAATGATATTCTCCAATACGGTAGCGCGGATATCTACGTCATAGACTGCGTGGACGGTAGACAGTCGATGATACCCGCAATAGAGAGGATCATACTGTCCACCGACGTGCAAAACAAAAAAATAGTCTTGGACAGACAAGCATACGAGGATTTGGCTCTCTATGAAGATTAGGATAGCGACTCTATTCCCCGAAACGTTCGACGCGCTCAACGCAAGTATCATAGGCAAGGCAATCGACAAAGGATTGCTTGACGTTGGCGTGGTCAATATTAGGGACTTTTCGGAGGACAAGCACAAAAAGTGCGACGACTATCCCTTCGGCGGAGGCGCGGGCATGGTGATGACGCCACAACCTTTGCACTCGGCTATCAACCATATAGACCCCAATCGCGAGTATCTTAGAATATATATGTCACCAAAGGGCGAGAGATTGTCGCAGAGGATAGTGGAAGAGTTGTCTATGCAAGACAATCTACTATTTATTTGTGGCAACTACGAGGGCGTTGACCAAAGAGTCATAGACCTTGACGTGGATAGAGAGATATCCATAGGCGACTACGTCCTCACGGGTGGAGAACTGCCCGCAATGGTGACTATCAACGCCGTGGCAAGGTACGTCGAGGGGGTATTGGGTAGCAACGAGTCTACCAAAGAGGAGAGCTTTGCGAGCAATCTTCTCGAATATCCTCAATACACTAGACCGCAGACCTTCGAGGGCTTGGAAGTGCCGGAAGTGTTGCTATCGGGCAACCACGCCGAGATAGCCAAGTGGCGTAGACAAAAACAATTAGAGATTACCAAGGACAGGCGACCCGACCTGCTGGAGGGGGAATAGTATGAACAACGTGATTGACCAAATTTTGGACACCGAGTACGACGGCGCAGTAACGCTGTACGACGGCAACGGCAAAGCCGTAGAGTACGAACAAATAGCCGTAATACCTTACGACAAGAGGGTGTACGCTATTTTGGTCCAAAAGGAAATATTCGACAAGGGCGAACTCGACGAGGCGGGAGAAGTATTCGAGCTTGACGGCGAGAGGGGCGAAATCAAGCCAATCGAGGACGTCAATATCATATCCAACGTATTTGAGATTTACGATAGACTCTTTGAGGAAATGCAAGACTGATGCACATACAGTGGTACCCAGGTCACATGACCAAAGCAATGAGAATGATGCAAGACGCAATCAAGCAAGTTGATTGCGTAATTTACGTGCTCGATTGCAGGGCTGTGGCCTCGTGTATCAACCCCAAGTTTGACGAAATGATAGCCGGCAAGCCCGTGTTGTACGTACTCAACAAAAAGGACCTCGTGCCAAGCGGAGAAGTCAAAGTTTGGCTCGACTACTTCGCAAGCCGAGGCGCAACGGCTTTGGCGGTGAGTAGCGTGGGCAACAAGGAGCGCAACGCCGTCTTGGACGGACTGAAAAAAATCAACTCCGCCGTCATATCCAAATATAGAGAAAAGGGCGTCAACAAGATTGTGAGAGCAATGGTCGTGGGCGTGCCTAACAGCGGTAAGTCAACCCTTATCAACTGCCTATGCGCCGGCAAAAGAGCCGTGACGGGCAATCGTCCCGGGGTGACGCGTGGCAAGCAATGGGTGCGACTAGACGAGGGAATAGAACTACTCGATACTCCGGGCACTCTACCGCCGTCATTCGAGGACCAAGGCAAAGCAGTCAATCTCGCTTTCGTGGGTTCGATAAAAGAAGACGTGGTGAGAGTGGACGAGCTGGCTATCGAATTTATAGATTTTTGCAAAGATAGGGGTATAGACGAGTTTTGTAACCGATACGGCATAGACGGCTTCGAGCATAGTTACGAGGAGATTTTCGACGCCGTTGGTAAGGCAAGAGGCGTGCAAAAGGTGAGAGGCGAATACGACTCCGACAGAGTGGCGTCTATCATTATGGACGACTTTAGGAAGCAAAAATTCGGCAAAATAATGCTCGATTATCCGGAGAAATAATATGGCGACAAGGCACGACACGATGACGATGTTAGAATACGAAAAGGCATATCTCGCCGACGGCGTAAGCCTCATAGGCGGTATAGACGAGGTGGGGCGAGGACCGCTCGCGGGACCCGTGGTGGTGGCGTGCGTGATAATGCCGTTGTCGCAAGAGGACATTATTCAAGGCGTCAACGATAGCAAAAAACTGAGCGAAAAAAAGAGAGAACAACTCTACGACCTAATACTCGACAAGGCGATAGCCTACCGCATAGAGAGTATGGACGAGAAGGAAATAGACCAAATCAACATTTTGCAAGCCACCAAGACTTGTATGAAGAGGTGCGTCGAAAATATCGACGTCAAGCCTCAAGTCGTGCTGATAGACGCCGTCAATATCGACGTAGATTGCGAGGTGGAGAGCATAATCAAGGGCGACGCCAAGAGTTATAGCATTGCGTGCGCCTCTATCGTTGCCAAGGTGTATAGGGATAGACTGATGCAAGAGTACGACGCTATCTATCCGCAATACGGCTTTGCTTCCAACAAGGGCTACGGCTCGGCAAAGCATATAGAGGCTATCAAGGAGATAGGACCTTGCCCTATACATAGAAGAAGCTTTATCAAAAACTTCGTGAGAGTAGAGGAAGTATGAACAACAGAAAGACGGGATTAGAAGGCGAAAGCATCGCCGCCAAATACCTCGAGGACAAGGGGTACACTATCTTGGAACGCAATTTTAGTTGCAAAGTAGGGGAGATAGACGTGGTTGCTATGGACGGCGACACGCTGGTCTTCGTCGAGGTCAAGGCGAGGGATAATACCAAATTCGGCATGCCTATCGAGGCAATCACCCCCGCCAAAGTACGTAGCATAATAGGCGCGGCAAGGTATTATATAATGAAAAATCATCTCTACGACACGCAGGCTCGCTTTGACGTGATAGCAATATTGAGAGGCAAAATACAGCATATAGAGAACGCCTTTGAGCAAAAAACAGGTTTTTGATAGGAAAATAAATAATTTATTGCTAAAAATTGCTTGCTATAACTAATTTGTTATGCTAGAATATCATAGCAAAAGACTTCGGACATTCCTCTGAAAATCAAAAAACGCAGATTTTGCAAGAATGTTTCGTATTATGTGGAGGTATAAGTCAATGAGCAACATAATCAATGTAATCGAAAAAGAAAACGAGCGTACCGACTTGCCAAAAATCGAAATCGGCGATACCGTCAAGGTTTTTGTAAAAGTCGTTGAAGGAACGAGAGAAAGACTCCAAGCATTCGAAGGCGTAGTTATCGCTAAGAAGAACGGAAGCGTTAGAGAGACCTTTACCGTTAGAAAGGTATCTTTCAAAGTCGGCGTAGAAAGAACGTTCCCTCTTCATTCTCCTAAGATCGACCATATCGACATCATTCGTCACGGTAAAGTCAGAAGAGCAAAACTCTATTACTTGCGTGACAGAATCGGTAAGGCTGCAAGACTTAGAGAAGTTTTCAAATAAGCATTGGATAGAAGGAAGTCAAACGACTTCCTTTTTTCTTGCAATTTTTTTTGATAATCGATATTGTAAGAAAATACATAGACACCTTGTTATTTGCAAAAGATACTCAGAGGTGAGCATTTTTTTATTTTTGTCGATACGTGTTGAGTTTTTTTGAGTTTTTGAGGGCTACGGCTTAGTGCAATTGTTTTGAAAATCGCTCATAAACGAACAAAAGTTGCGAGATATCGGATGCTTGAACAAACCAAAAGTTAGATTGGGAACAAAGAGTAAACTTAATATATTCTATATATAATTTTATTATAATATAATATTTTTTTATTTTTGGGCTTGTCAAAGTCGTCGTTTTGATATATGATATATTTGAATATTCATCAGAGAGGACGGTATGAATAAAAAAATTATAATTGCAATACTTATCATTGCCGTTATAGCTTGCTTGCTCGTAGGCTGTAGCGACGACAAGTCCGCACCTACAGTGGAGAACGGCTCGTTTGACGCCGTATCGGAGTCTACGGGCTACGTGCTTGGTTGGAAAAAGTCCACGGGTTCAACCAACGTAACTTTTCCACGCAATAAAGTGGGAGAGAACGGCTACGACCCTCAACTCGGCACTAGATACGTGTACATTGATAGAGATAGTTCTACCAATGCGGGAGAATACGTCTTCCAGACGGTTGCTCTAAAGTCGGGCAAGACCTACAAACTCAGCGCGACTATCAAGGTCGATAGCATCACGCCGTCGGACGATATAGGCGCAAGAGTGGGCTTTGTAGAAGATAGCCAATTTATCGGTATCAACGTCAGTCAAAAGACGAGCGAGTGGCAGACCTTCTCGGTTTATTTCAAGGTCGCTAAAAGTGGCGATTACACGCTGTGCGCTACTCTAGGCTCTGCCAACAAATACGTGTCGGGACAGGTAGGATTTGACAATATCGACATATCCATAGCCGACCAAGTCGAAGAGGGCGCTGTAGTAAGCAAAGTGACGATAGACAAAGATAGAGACCTAAGCGACGGTGGCTCGATTGCTTTCGTGATACTGCTCGCCTTGGCAGTGGTGGCGATATTGGGAATAGCCTATATTGCCCTCAAGAAGAGTCTAACCCCTATCACTAAAAAGTCGGACGGAGAACAACTAAACAGTGGCGCAACGGCGCTCAGTAGTAATTTTGCTATTTTCTTGTACGTTTTGGCGGGGGCTTTTGCAGTGAGGTTCGTGGTGTTGCTCACCACTTACGGCTACGACTCTATGCTTGGTCAGTTGTCCTCGCTCGCCAAGTATATCGGCGAGACGGGCTTCGTATCCTCTATGTCAGCCAATACCGGTATCAATCAACCCGTAGGAATATATTATTTCGTTGCCGTGTTTGCAAAATTAGCAGACGCAATGGGAATAGAAGCCGGGTCGCTCGGCTATAGCATTTTGCTTAGAATGCCAACGCTCATTGCCGATATAGTAATATGCTACGTGATATATTCGCTTGGTCAAAAGTACGCTAGCGAAAAGCAAGGCGCGGTATTTGCTTCGATATACGCTTTCGTTCCTCTCTTTTTTACCTACGGCGTAATGTATTGTAGCTGGCAACCCGTTGCTATAGCGTTGTTGATAGCTACGTTTGCGGCTATGCTTGAGAAAAAATACGTGCTAACTTCGGTTACGTACACCTTGGCACTTACGCTTAGCAACTACGCGCTTTTGTTGCTCCCTATAATTTTGGTATTCGAAATCTACGCAATAGTCGTGGACGAAAAGCATAGGCTTTCTATCGTAGTGACGATGCTGTTGTGCTTGGCAGGCTTCTTTGCCTTGTCTATCGCACCTTGCTACGCGGAGATTGCAAACGGCAACGTGCTGTTCGTATTTAAAAAGACGTTTGCTTTCTTCAAGACCAAAGCTTTGCTCTCCGACAATAGCTTTAACCTCTACGCTATATTCGGCGCCGGCAACGTCAAGGCTCGCAATACCTTGCTCGAAGTTGCCAATTGGTTGTTCGTAATAACGATGGGTGGCGTCAGTGCGGTGGCTTACGTCAAAAAGCACAATAGACTCGACTTGTTGTTGCTATCTTCGGCAATCGTTACGGCATACGCGATTTTGGGCGCTGGCTCGTCTGCGGAAATATTGCCGATAGCTTTGGTGTTGTTGGTCGTATATCTTGCTATCAATCCCGAGAAGAGATTGTACGGCGTATTGACGGGACTATCGCTACTAAGCTTTATCAATATAGCACAACTGTTGTCTATCAACGGCGTGGTGAGCGGTACGCAGGGGGACACGGCATATTCCTTTGCAAGCAATAGCGCGTTCTATATCGTATTCAGCGTGTTGAGCGTGCTTGTGACCTTCTACTATATATACGTTTGTATAGACGCGATTGCCTACGAGGTCAACCAACCCGTGCAACCGTTAAAAAGACCGCTCAAAGAGCAACTCAAATATATATTTAGCTTTGCGTGGCTCAAAAGAAACAAGTAATTAGAAAAAATACGGGTAAAAAATGTTAGCAAAACTTATCAGTTACGCACTCAGCGGAGTGGACGGATTTAAGGTAGAGATAGAGGTTGACCTCAACGCGGGATTGCCAAGCTACGAAATAGTGGGGCTTGGCGACACTGCCGTCAAGGAATCTAAAGAAAGAGTCAGGTCGGCTATCAAAAACTCACTATTTGCCTTTCCACTCAAAAAAATCACGATCAACCTTGCCCCCGCCGACAGCAAAAAGGAAGGCTCATACTTTGACCTTGCCATTGCCGTTGCCATTTTGGCGGCAAGCGAGCAGATTGAGGACAAATCATACAAGGACTACGTGATGATAGGAGAGCTGTCGTTGGACGGTACGCTAAGACATATCAAGGGAGTAATGCCTCTATTGATATCGGCATTGCAAGCAGGATACAAAAAGTTTATCATTCCGTCAGCCAACGCCGAAGAAGCCTCCTACGTCGATGGTTGCGAGATATATGCATTAGACAATCTCAAGAGCGTGGTGGAATTGTTGAGAGGAGAGCAAGAACACAAGCCTCTGACAACGAAACGCTTCGTAAACAATTCCGCTTTCAACAAATACAACGTAGACTTTAGCGAAGTCAAAGGACAGTTCGTAGCCAAGAGAGCAATAGAGATTGCCGTTGCCGGCGGACACAATATCATTATGATTGGACCACCCGGGGCGGGCAAGACTATGATGGCTAAGTGCGTGCCTACGATAATGCCCGATATGAGTTTTGAAGAAGCCATTGAGGTGACTAAGATACACTCGATAGCGGGGGTGCTCGACTCTAGCAAAGGTATCGTAAGCAGACGCCCTTTCCGCACACCGCACCATACGGCAACTATGCCCGCGCTAATAGGTGGCGGAGCTAATGCTAAACCGGGAGAAGTGTCCTTGGCGCACAACGGCGTGTTGTTTTTGGACGAAATGCCCGAGTATCAGCGCAAGACATTAGAAACGTTGAGACAACCTTTGGAAGACGGCTACGTCACCGTTTCGAGAGCCAAGCAAACGCTGGAATATCCCGCAAGATTTATGTTGGTGGCTAGTATGAACCCTTGTCCTTGCGGCAACTTCGGCTCAAAAACTCAGCAGTGCAAATGCACCGCGAGCGAGATACACAAATACGTATCCAAACTCAGCGGTCCGCTCATAGACAGAATAGATTTGCAGATAGAAGTGGACAATATAAGTTATGAAGAATTGAGAGGAGACGGAGAAGCCGAGAGTAGCGCAGAAATCAAAAAGAGAGTAGAAAAGGCTAGAGCAATTCAGCGAGACAGATACAAGGGCAGTAATATCTTCGTCAACGCATATATGACCAACGGGCAAGTCAAAAAGTATTGCGCTCTTGACAAGACGTGCGAAACCTTGCTCAAAAACGCCTTTGAGAAGTTAAATCTTTCGGCTCGGGCAAGCACACGAATACTCAAGGTAGCTCGCACGATTGCCGACCTAGAGGGTAGTGAAGATATACGCCCTCAACACATAACGGAAGCGATACAATACCGCTCCTTGGATAGGAAATATTGGGAATAATGAGATATAGCGACGACGACAAAGCTTTGATAATGCTATCGGCAGACGCCACACTCAAAAAGAGAATATCCGCATTCGAGAGTGTAGAGCATCCAAGAGAACTATACGATGACTTTACTGTGGCGGACGAGATGATTGCTAAGATGCAAGAGCACGGCGTGGTAGCCATAACTCGGCTCAACGAGTTGTATCCCCAAGCGCTCTTGGATATCTACGATCCACCGATAGTTTTGTATTGCCGAGGCAATCTCGACCTACTCAAATCGAGAAAAATTGCCGTCGTGGGCACGAGAAAGGCAACTAGGTACGGCAAGGACGTAACCAAGCTATTCGTGGAAGCCTTCGTCGATAAGGATATATGCGTAGTCAGCGGAATGGCGAGAGGAATTGACTCGGTAGCCCACAGAGTGGCGCTCGATTGCGGTGGCAAAACCATAGCCGTAGTGGCTACCGGACTCGACCAAGTTTATCCCGCCGAAAATCTATCCTTGGCTCAAGAAATCATATCTAACGGCTTGATGATAAGCGAATATCCCATAGGTACGACGGTACACGCATACCGCTTCCCCGAGAGAAATCGTATCGTCAGCGGACTTGCCGAAAGCGTGTTGATACCCGAAGCGGGACTACAAAGCGGAAGTATGATAACTGCGGATTGCGCTTTGGAACAAGGCAAAGAACTATTCGTCGTCCCCGGTAGTATATTCGCTCAACAGAGTCAGGGTACCAATCGCAAAATCAAAGAACTGCAAGGTACTATCGTCACCGATCCGACCGATATCGTAGGCGACTTGCAAGCGAAGGACGAGCAACAACAGGTGCAATTGAGCATAGAACAACATATGATTTTGGATATGCTAGACGGCGAAGTGCACTTCACCGAGCTGTTAGAAAAGAGCAAGATGGGTGTGTCCGCACTCAGTGCCTTGCTAAGCGAAATGGAAATATACGGACTAGTTAGAAAAATATCGGGCAATTATTACGTAAAATGCCCAATGATATAAGGAGTAGCAATGAAACTTATTATAGTAGAGTCTCCACACAAGGCAAAGACGATATCCAAATATCTCGGCAGAGAATATAGCGTCATGGCGTCCAAAGGACACGTGCGCGACTTGCCCGAGCGTAAGACGGGTATAGATGTCAACAACCATTATAGGCCCGAATACGAGATCAACAAGGACAAGGTAGAAGTCATCAAATCTATCAAGTCGGCAATAGCCAAAGCCGACAAGGTTTATCTTGCAGCCGACCCCGACCGTGAGGGAGAAGCGATAAGTTGGCACTTGGCGCAAGTGTGCGGTATCAAGGACGATAGGGCAAGAATCGTCTTCAACGAAATATCCAAAAAAGCCGTACTCAATGCTATAGAAAATCCGCGTGCCATCAATATGGAATTGGTGGACGCACAGCAAGCGAGAAGAGTACTCGATAGACTGGTTGGCTACGAATTGTCGCCTATCATATCCCGCAAAATCAAGAGCGGACTGTCTGCAGGAAGAGTGCAGTCGGTAGCTCTGAGAATGATAGTCGAAAGAGAGAGAGAAATTAGGAACTTTAAGCCCGAAGAGTATTGGAATATCACCGCCAAAATAACCAAAGAAAAGTCTACGGCAGTATATAAGTGCGAATTCAACGACGTGGACGGCAAAAAGTTTAAGGTCAAAAACAAAGAACAAGCCGACAAAATAATAGAGCATAGCAAAAACGGCGTATGGTCGGTATACAACGTCAAGCGCGCGCAGTCGGTAAGCAAACCGCCCGCTCCGTTTACCACTTCTACAATGCAACAAGACGCTATCGCCAAGCTGGGTATGAGCGCAACGCAAGTATCGCAAGTAGCTCAAAAACTCTACGAAGGCGTAGAGGTGGCGGGCGAAGGGCAAGTAGCACTCGTGACGTATATCCGTTCGGATAGCGTGAGAGTTTCCACCGAAGCGCAAGCCGAAGCTTTGCAATATATCAAGGGCAATTACGGCGACGACTACGCCCCTAAGAAGCCTAACGTTTACGGCACGGCCAAGGGTGCGCAAGACGCCCACGAGGCAATCAGACCTATCACGCTTGCCCGCAACCCCGAAGACCTCAAGGACAAAATCAAGAGAGAAGAATACCGTCTATACAAGCTTATCTACGAGAGATTTTTGGCTAGCCAAATGGCGCCTGCTCTCTACGATACGTTGACGGTGCATATCGTATCGGACGACGATGGTCACAAACTCGGGTATTATCTCAAAGGCAAGACGTGTACCTTCAAGGGATATACCGCCATATATTCTTCCACCGAAGAAAAGGCGGATAAGACTTTGCCCGACTTCAAAGAGGGCGAAATGCTCAAGTGTAAGGACGTGGAAGGCGAGCAAAAGTTTACCAAACCGCCTGCAAGATATACCGACGGCTCGTTTATCAAAGCCATGGAAGACAACGGCATAGGTAGACCAAGTACCTTTGAAAAGACCATTACGACAATACTCAAGCGTCAATATATCGAGAGAGAAGCCAAGTTCCTCAAACCTACGGAATTGGGCGAGATAGTGTGCGACCAACTTGTCAAATACTTCCCCGACATAATGGAAACCAAGTTTACCGCGCAGATGGAAAAGCAACTCGACGAGATAGAAGAGGGCAAAGCAAAGTGGTACGACGTCATAGACGAGTTTTATCCTAACTTCCACCAAAAGGTGTTGGAAGTGCAATACGACGGCGTCAAGGTCAAGCCAAAGGAGGAGGTCAGCGACGTTATTTGCGAAAAATGTGGCGCAAAAATGGTCATCAAAGATAGCAAATACGGCAAATTCCTCGCTTGTCCTAACTTCCCTAAGTGTCGCAATACCAAGCCTTACGGCGAGCCTGCGGCAACTTGCCCACAGTGTGGAAAGCCTGTATACAAAAAGTTCTCCAAAAAGGGAACGCCATACTATAGCTGTAGCGGATATCCCGACTGCAAGTTTATCGCTTGGGATATTCCCGCACCGTACTTTTGCCCCGAGTGCCACGGCGTGATGAAAATCGTCAAGGGCAAGGACGGCACCAAGTACGTGTGCACCAACAAAGATTGCAAACATACGGAAATCGTAAAGAGCGATGAATAAAACTATCAACGTAATAGGTGGTGGTTTGGCAGGGTGTGAAGCAACCTACCAACTGCTCAAGAGAGGATACTCGGTCGACTTGTACGAGATGCGCAAGGTAAAGCCTACGCCTTGTCACAAGACTGACGAATTGGCGGAATTGGTATGCTCCAACAGCCTAAAATCTACCTCGCCCGACACGGGTTCGGGGCTATTAAAGAAAGAATTGGAGATGCTAGATAGCTTACTGCTAAAGTGTGCCTACGAGGCGCAAGTGCCTGCGGGCGGTGCTTTGGCGGTAGATAGACGTAAGCTTAGTAGGTTGATAGAGCAAAGTCTATCGTCATTCGACGGCTTTAGAAGAATAGACGCCGAGGTGAGGGAGATTGACGTCACTATTCCTACCATAATAGCGGCAGGACCATTGGCTTCCGATGCACTGTCAAAGAGCATAGCAGATACCTTTGGGCAAAAATATCTATACTTTTTCGACGCCGTTGCGCCTATAGTGACCGCCGAAAGCATAGATATGAACAAGGCGTTCTTTGGCGCAAGATACGACAAGGGAGACAAGGACTATCTCAACTGCGCAATGAACAAAGAGCAGTATCTTGACTTCTACAACGCACTCACGAGTGCCGAACGAGCACCGCTCAAAGACTTTGAAAACAACGTCTTCGAAGGGTGTATGCCTATTGAGATTATGGCAAGTAGAGGCGAAGACACTATGAGATTCGGTCCTCTTAGACCTGTGGGAATAACCAATCCTCACACTGAGGAAAAGCCTTACGCGGTGGTGCAACTTCGTAAGGAAAACGCCGAGGGTACGGCGTACAATATAGTAGGTTTTCAGACCAACCTCACCTTCCCCGAGCAAAGACGGGTGTTTGGTATGATACCGGGACTTGAAAGTCTGGAAATCGTGCGATACGGAGTGATGCACCGCAATACCTTCTTATCGTCGCCCGACCTTCTCAAAGCAAGCTTTGAGAGTAAAGATTATCCGCAAATCTTCTTTGCGGGACAAATATGCGGTGTGGAAGGCTATATGGAGAGCGTGGCAAGCGGACTTGTCAGCGCCGTCAATATGGATAGAGCGTTGAGAGGACAAACCGAATGGGTTGCACCAAGCACGACTATAATAGGCAGTCTGCAAAGACATATCTCTACGCCGAGCGTAGACTTCCAACCAATGAACGCCAATTTCGGCATATTGCCACCACTAGAAAAACCTCTTAGGGACAAGAAGCAACGTAAGTTGCAATATTACGAGAGAGCGGTGGACGATATGCTTGGTTATATCAAAGACAATCAACTATAACGGAGGATACTTATATGGAGATGAGAGGCACTACGATATGCGCCGTTCGCAAGGACGGAGTGATAGCAATCGCCGGTGACGGACAAATCACTATGGGTGAGAGCGTCATACTCAAAGGCAGTGCAAAAAAAGTAAAAAGACTATACAACGACAAGGTGGTTATGGGCTTTGCGGGCTCTGTGTCCGACGCCTTGACTTTGAGCGAAAAGTTTGAAAAAATGTTGCAAAAATATAGCGGAAACTTGATGAGAAGCGCTGTGGAACTAGCGCAAATGTGGCGTAACGACAAGTTTAGGAAACTCGAAGCCATGATGATAATAGCCGACAAAAACACGCTACTGCTCGTGTCGGGTACGGGCGAAGTAATCGACCCCGACGGCAACGCTTGCGCCATAGGCTCGGGTGGCAATTACGCGCTTGCAGCCGCTCGCGCGCTTATCAACGAAACTAACTTGTCGGCAAAAGAAATTGCCTACAAGGCACTCAAAATTGCAAGTGATCTATGCGTTTACACCAACGACAATATCACGGTAGAGGAGGTATGACGATGCAATCTTTTACACCAAAACAAATTGTGACGGAACTCGATAGATACATCATCGGTCAAGACAAAGCCAAAAGAGCAGTTGCCGTTGCCCTGCGCAACAGATATAGAAGAAGCAAACTTTCTCCGCAACTGAGAGAAGAAATATCACCGAAAAATATCATTTTGCAAGGACCTACGGGCGTGGGTAAGACCGAGATTGCAAGACGACTTGCCAAGCTCGTCAAAGCGCCTTTCGTCAAGGTAGAAGCCACCAAGTTTACCGAGGTGGGCTACGTTGGTAGAGACGTGGAGTCTATGGTAAGAGATTTGGTGGAAGTAGCCGTCAGACTCGTCAAGGAAGAAAAGGCAAAAGAGGTAGAGATCAAAGCCAAAGAGAGAGTGGAGAACAGGCTTATTCCTGCTATAATCAAAAAGCGCAAAGAAGCTTATCCCGATATGAGCGAGAGTCAAATGAAAGCCTTCGTGGAGCAAGAACTTGCCGAAGGCAGGCTCGACGACCTCATAATAGAAATCGACCTACCCGAGCAACCTAAGCCACAAATGCTCGGCAACGGCGCCGCAATGGAAATCAATATCACCGACCTAATGGGCGGGGTGTTCGGCGGTGACAAACCAAAGATGAAGACCAAGCAAATCAGCGTGGCGGACGCGTATAAGCTTTTGCTCGAGTTTGAGGAAGAAAACCTCATCGACAAGGACAACGTCAACGCCGAAGCTATAAGAAGAGCCGAAAACGAAGGCATAATATTTATCGACGAGATAGACAAAATCGCAACCTCGGGCAATACTCAAGGTCACGACGTGTCGAGAGACGGCGTTCAACGCGATATCTTGCCTATCGTCGAGGGTAGTACGGTCAATACCAAGTACGGACAAGTCAAGACCGACTTTATGCTCTTTATCGCGGCAGGCGCATTCCACGTGTCGTCGGTCAGCGATCTCATACCCGAGCTACAAGGTCGTTTTCCGGTGTCGGTCAAGCTCGACAGTTTGACGGAAGATGACTTCGTCAAAATTCTCACCCAACCCGACAACGCAATCCTCATGCAGTATACCGAACTGCTTAAGGTTGACAACGTAAGGCTCAAATTTACGCAAGAAGCCATTGAGCAAATAGCCAAGATTGCCGCCGCGGAAAACGAAAACCAAGAGGATATAGGAGCAAGAAGATTGCATACTTTGATGGAAAACTTGCTTGACGATATCAGTTACAACGCGGGCAGTCTTGAGACGGAATTGGAGATTGTCATAGACCGTAACTACGTGCTCGAACACCTTGCGGGCGCAATCAAAAACCTAAATCTAAGAAAATATATATTATAATCGCGAGGACATAATGATTACTATTCCAAAAGGAACTAAGGACGTTTTGCCACAAGAGAGCTACAAGTGGCAATATATCGAAAGCGTGCTGAGAGATGTGGCGTCAACTTATTGCATCAACGAAATACGTACCCCGACCTTCGAACATACCGAATTATTTTTGAGAGGCGTTGGAGATACCACCGATATCGTCAACAAAGAGATGTACACCTTTGACGACAAGGCGGGAAGAAGTATGACGCTCAAGCCCGAGGGAACGGCGGGCGTGGCGAGAGCTTTTATCGAAAATAGCCTTTACGCCAACGCGCAACCTACCAAAATGTACTACTTTACCCCCGTTTTTCGCTACGAAAAACCACAGGCGGGTAGACTTAGAGAGCACCACCAATTCGGCATAGAGTTCTACGGCTCCGAGTCGGCTCAGACAGACGTCGAAGTTATGAGCGTGGCTTACGACATATTTACTAAGCTCGGCATAGGCAATCTCGTGCTCAATATCAACAGCATAGGTTGTCCCGAGTGTAGAGCAAGATACAATCAAGCACTCAAAGACTACTTCAAGGACAACCTTGACAAAATGTGTAAGGATTGTAGAGAGAGATTTGACAAAAACCCTTTGCGCATACTCGACTGCAAAGAGGAGGGATGTAAGGCTATCACCAATGGCGCGCCTATCACCCTCGACTATCTCTGCGACGATTGCAAAGAGCACCACAGACAAGTGGTGGAGGGCTTGGAGGCACTCAATATACCTTTCGTGGTCAACCCTAACGTGGTGAGAGGACTCGACTATTATACTCGCACAGTCTTTGAATTCGTATCCCAAAATATCGGTGCGCAAGGTACGGTATGCGGCGGTGGAAGATACAACGGATTAGTGGAACAAATAGGCGGTAAGCCTTGTCCGGCGGTGGGCTTTGGTATGGGCTTGGAGAGATTACTCATCGTGCTGGAAAACCTTGGACTGTCCACGGGCGTGGACAAGCCTGCCGACGTATATATCGCACCACTTGTCAAAGAGGCAAAGGTCGTGGCAACGGTTATGGCTTCCAAGCTTAGACGCACGGGGCTCAAAGTCGATAGCGACCTTATGGATAGAAGCTTTAAGGCACAGTTGAAGTATGCCAACAAGACGGGCGCTAGATTTATGATTTTGCTAGGCGAAGACGAATTGAAAGCAAACAAGGCAAATATTAAGAATATGACGACGGGTGAGAGCGTCCTCGTCGATATTGATATTGTAGAAAAATTTACTTTTTGAGAGGTAGGATATGGACTTTTTGAATGGAGCAAAACGCACGCATATGTGCGGAGACCTTAGAGCAAAAGATATTGACAGCCAAGTTACGGTCATGGGCTTCGTTGCCAAATACCGCAATCTCGGCAACTTGATGTTTATTGACCTTAGAGATAGGACGGGCATCGTGCAAGTTGCCTTTGACGACAGTTGCGACGCGAGCATATTCGAGAAAGCAACGAGTGTGCGCAACGAATACGTCTTGTGCGTGAGCGGTAAGGTGAGAAGCCGTGGCGGAAATATCAACGCCAACATGCCAACGGGTGAGGTGGAGATTCTTGCTAGCGACCTCAAAATTCTCTCGGAAGCCGAGATTACTCCTTTCGTCATCACCGAGGACGTCAAGGCGGGCGAAAATCTTAGACTAAAATACCGTTATCTCGACTTGAGAAGAAATTACTTGCAGTCAAGGCTAATCATGAGAGATAAGATTACTCGCGTGGTGCGCAACTATATGGGCGACAACGGATTTTTGGAGATAGAGACGCCTTTTTTGGGCAAGTCTACGCCTGAGGGGGCTAGAGATTATCTCGTACCTTCGCGTATTCATCAAGGCGAGTTTTACGCTCTTCCACAATCTCCGCAAATCTACAAGCAGTTGTTGATGATTGCGGGTATGGATAGATATTATCAAATCGCAAGATGCTTCCGTGACGAGGACCTCAGAAGCAATCGTCAGCCTGAGTTTAGCCAAATAGATATGGAGATGAGCTACGTGGAAGAGCCTGAGCAAGTTATGGAAATTGCCGAAGGATTGATAAGAGAAGTCTTTAGACAATGCAAAGGAATCGAGCTTGACGAGCATATCCGCAGAATACCTTACGAGGTAGCTATGAACAAGTGGGGTAGCGACAAACCCGACACTCGTTTTGGACTAGAAATACACGACTTGTCCGATATCGTCAAGGGCTGTGGATTTAGTGTGTTTGACGGCGCAATAGAGCAAGGAGGTAGCGTGAGAGCTATCAACGCCAAAGGGCTATGTGCCAAGATGACTCGTAAGGACGTGGACGGCTTCGGTGAGTTTGTCAAGAGCTACGGCGCTAAGGGACTTGCATACGCTATGTACAAGCCTGACGGCATCACTTCTTCTTTCTTCAAGTACTTGTCCGACGAAACCAAAGACAGCATAGCCAAAGAGCTCGGCGCAGAGCAAGGCGACGTGATATTCGTGGTTGCCGACAAAAACAAGGTGGTACTCGATAGCCTCGGCGCGCTAAGGTGTCATCTTGCCGACAAGTACGAGTTATACGACAAGAGCGTATACGACGTACTGTGGGTAGTGGACTTCCCGTTGCTCGAATACAGCGAAGAGGACGGCAGATATTACGCCGTTCACCACCCGTTTACTTCGGCAAAAATCGAAGACTTGCCTTTGCTAGATACCGACCCGCTCAAGGTTAGAGCCAACGCTTACGACCTCGTTATCAACGGTCAAGAAGCAGGCGGAGGAAGCATAAGAATACACGACTGCAAGATGCAACAAAAGCTCTTCTCAATCCTTGGATTTAGCAATGAGGATATCGTGGCAAGATTCGGCTTCTTCGTAGACGCATTCAGATACGGCACACCACCTCACGGAGGACTTGCGTTTGGTCTAGATAGACTCGTAATGCTCATCACGGGCACCGACAATATCAAGGATGTAATAGCATTCCCTAAGGTGCAAAACGCTTCTTGCTTGATGACCGACGCACCTTCGAGAGTAGAGGACAAGCAGTTGCAAGAGTTGGCAATCACCGTTGTACCCGAAGAAAAGCAATAATAGCCTGCCAAATCAAGTAGATTATCGCTTGGTTTGATAGCCAAAAGATGCAATATATGATAATATAATACAAAACACACAAGGAGAACAATATGATAGATTTGAAGATTATCCGCGAAAATGACCCAGAACTCTACGAGTCAATGGAAGCCGAACTAAAAAGACAACAAGGCAATATCGAACTAATCGCCAGCGAAAATATCGTTAGTCCCGCAGTTATGGCAGCCATGGGCACTCACCTCACCAACAAGTATGCCGAGGGCTATCCCGGCAAGAGATACTACGGTGGTTGCCAATACGTAGACGTAGCCGAAAAACTCGCTATAGAGAGAGCATGCAAGCTTTTTGGTAGCAAGTACGCCA
This sequence comes from uncultured Clostridia bacterium, assembly GCA_937880755.1. Lineage (GTDB taxonomy): Bacteria > Bacillota > Clostridia > Christensenellales > UBA3700 > HGM11368. The sequence continues at coordinate 64,785 of CALGRX010000002.1, read as the reverse complement.
ACGTTCAAGCACATAGCGGTGCCAACGCCAACCTTGCAGTATTCGTTGCTCTGTTGCAACCGGGAGATACCGTACTTAGCATGAGCCTTGCTCACGGCGGACACCTCTCGCACGGTAGTCCTGTCAATATTTCGGGTAAATACTTCAATATCGTACCTTATTGTGTAAGCGAAAAAGACGCAAGAATAGACTACGAAGAGGTTGCTAGACTTGCCAAAGAGCACAAGCCAAAGCTCGTTCTTGCAGGCGCTAGCGCTTATCCGAGAGTAATCGACTTTGCTAAGTTTAGAGAGATAGCAGACAGCGTGGGAGCATATCTCATGGTGGATATGGCGCATATTGCGGGACTCGTTGCCGCAGGTTGCCACCCAACACCGATAGGCATTGCCGACGTCGTTACTACCACCACTCACAAGACTCTTAGAGGTCCTCGTGGCGGACTTATCCTTACCAACGACGAAGAGCTCGCTACCAAAATCAACAAGGCAATCTTCCCGGGTACGCAAGGCGGACCGCTCATGCACGTCATTGCAGCCAAGGCAGTTGCGCTCAAAGAGGCAATGAGCGACGAGTTCGTTGCATACCAAAAGCAAGTTTGCGCCAACGCTCAAGCCCTTGCTAAGGCTTTGACGGCAAGAGGTATCGACCTCGTCAGCGGCGGTACAGACAATCACCTTATGCTCGTTGACCTCACCTCTAAAGGTAAGACGGGTAAAGAAATAGAGCATTTGCTCGACGAGGCTCATATCACCGCCAATAAGAACGCAATTCCTTTTGACAAGCAATCTCCGTTCGTGACCAGCGGACTAAGACTCGGTACTCCTGCCGTAACCTCGAGAAGTATGAAAGAAGAGGATATGGAAGTCATTGCCGAGTGTATAGTAGACCTCGTTGACAACGGCGAAGAGGCAATAGAGAGATGTTCGGCTAAGGTTGCCACTCTTTGCGAAAAGTATCCTTTGTATGCGAGCGACGTAATTAGATAACTCGATACGTATCGACAAAATTCAAAAAATCCGTCTCAATATTTGAGACGGATTTTACTTTAGGCAAAGCAAAATATTTTTAATTTCGGCAAATATGTATTGTTGGCGTTGAGTATATTATTAGATTAATATAATGTTTTTATAAGTAATTACCGTATGCAAGGGAAACCTATTAAGCAAATAGTCAAAAACAACAAAATTCATGTATTTTGAAGAGAAAAACGGTTGAAATATTTTGATGTTAACATTTCCTACCAAATTTATAGGAATTGTATAAAATCGTTTGACAATATAACAATATAATTGTACACTATTCCTAGTAAATAAGTAGGAGATATTATGAAGTTATCTTCCAAAGCAAGATACGGACTCAAAGCAATGTGCTGTCTGGCAGAAAGGCAAGCCTACGATGACAAGGTTATTGCGCTAAGTGCCATTGCCGAGGATATAGGCGTAAGCGACAAATATCTAGAACAACTGTTTTCCGCTCTCAAAAAGGCGGAATTGGTGACTTCGTCTAGGGGTGCCGGCGGTGGATACGTTTTGCCTCGCGACGCCGAGGATATAAGCGTAGGCGAAATCCTCAGAGCGTTGGAAGACGGACTTGTGATAGTCGACTGCGTGTCGGGAGAATGTAGCAAACAATGTGGCAACAGTGAGAGTTGCCGTTGCACCACCCACGGCGTGTGGGACAAACTGTACAAAACTATCAACGATTGCTTGGACTCTATGTCCTTGGCAAGCGTTATTGCGAGGGAATAATGAAAGACATATATTTGGACCATTCGGCAACGACTTATACCGATCCTATTGTTTTGCAAGAGATGTTACCGTACTTTACCGAGGTATTCGGCAACGCTTCTTCTCAACACAAGGCGGGTAGAGAATCGCTGAAGGCGGTGGACGTGGCAAGAGAAAGAATTGCCAAAGCGATAGGTTGTCTACCTAGCGAAGTATATTTTACTTCGGGTGGTAGCGAGTCTGACAATTGGGCTATCAAGGGTATGGCTGAGATGCACAAGGACAAGGGCAATCATATCATCACCACCAAGATAGAGCATCCTGCGGTAATTCAAACCTGCAAGGCTTTGGAGAAACAAGGCTTCGAGGTGACGTATCTTGACGTTGACAACGAAGGTATAATATCTACAAAGCTGTTGGAAGAAGCGATAAACGAGCGTACCATTCTTATATCGGTTATGTTTGCCAACAACGAGATGGGAGCGATACAACCTATCGCAGAAATTGGCGAAATTGCCAAAAAGTACAAGATTGCATTCCACACCGATGCCGTGCAAGCCGTAGGCAACGTACCTATCGACGTCAAGGCAATGAATATAGATATGCTGTCTATGAGCGGACATAAGTTCTACGGACCTAAGGGTGTGGGCGTGCTGTACAAACGCAACGGACTGAGAATAGGTAAATTTATGGACGGCGGTGAGCAAGAACGCAATATGCGTGCCGGCACTATCAATACCCCTGCCATCGTTGGTATGGGCAAGGCGATCGAGCTTGCTGTAGAGGGTATGCGAGCTAACAACGAGCATATAGCTAAGCTTAGAGATTATTTTGTATCCCAAGTATTGGAGAAGATACCGCATATCTACTTCAACGGTCCAAAGGACATGAGCAAGCGTTTGGCGAACAACGCAAGCTTTAGCTTCGAGTACGTCGAGGGCGAGTCGATTTTGATGAGGCTGGATATGCAAGGCATAAGAGTGTCTAGCGGATCGGCTTGTTCGTCGGGTTCGCTCGAGCCGTCTTACGTTATGCTGTCGCTAGGCGTGCCTATTGAGATAGCACACGGCACGATACGCTTTAGCTTTGGCAAGTCCAACACTATGGAGCAAACGCAATACGTCATAGACCAACTGGTATCTATCATCGACAATCTCAGAGATATGTCGCCACTATTCAAAGAAATCAAAGGAGATAAGATATATGTATAACGACAAAGTAATGGAAGCATTCGCACACCCAAAGAACGTGGGCTTTATCGAAGACGCCGACGGAGTGGGCAAGGTAGGCAACGCAAGTTGCGGAGATATAATGGAGATTAGTCTAAAAATCAAAGACGACATAATAGTTGACGCCAAGTTTAGGACTTTTGGTTGCGCGGCAGCCATAGCTACCAGCTCAACGGCAACGGAAATGGTCAAGGGAATGACGGTTGACGAGGCACTAAAGCTTACCAACAAAAAGGTGGTCGAAGTGTTGGAAGGTTTGCCTCCTCAAAAGATACACTGTTCCGTGCTAGCGGAAGAGGCAATCAAAAAGGCTATCGAGGACTATCGTAGTAGACAAAGCAAATAAAAGACGATAACGACTACTGCACCTAGCAATCTTAGCATTGTTAGGTGTTTTTTTTGTAAATATTTAGCATTAATTTGGTGTGTTGTTATATTGTTGGCGTTAGACAATATCGGCACGTCAAGTCGTGCTATTGCGAGGGATAGGTCGTGTATTGAGAGAACACTCGTCTTGTTGAATTGGTAAACAAAATACACCCCTTAGGGTGCATTTTTGGTTGGTAGTATTAGGACGACTTAGACGCCCTAATCTTTGCACTAGGTCAGTCGAGAAGCTCTACAATCTTATCTCTAAGCATCTTTTTGCTTCTTCTCTTAAAAGATCCCGACATTACGTTGCCACCGATATATCCCAATATCATGCCCGTGCCAAGACCGATAACAGTCGATATTTTCATAATCCACCTCCCGCGTTTAGTGTGTGAGGGAAGGGGGCGTTATATACTCGTCAGATTTGATATTGCTCTCAAAGATATAGTTGTCGGCGTACTCGAGAGCGTCTTGCAACTGCTCGTTGGTGCGTACCGTCCAATTGATAATCAACTTGTCGGGGCATTGGGCTTTGACAGAGCGGAAGTATTCTTCCTTTAGGTTTTTTACGCCAACCGCCAAAAAGTCGACTTTGCGATATTGCTCGAGTCTGCGTTGAATGGCACGATAAAAGTTGATAGTGCTGTATAATTGCCCCAACACGTATTCGGGGTGATTGTTGTGCCACCAATCGACGATACGATTGTCAAAAGACTCTATGCAGATATTGCCGGGGTAGTCCTTGATTGCTTCGTACACTGCCGAGCAAGTGGACTTAACTCTATTGGTGGCTTTGATTTCCAAAATAAGGGGAACTTTGCCTTGCACCAAATTTAGTAAGTCGGACAATAGCGGAATAGAGTATTGTGTGTTCATCAGCTTGTAATCTTGCAATCTATCGGAATTGATTTTGTATGCTTTTATCTTTTTGCCACACGAACGCTTCAAAGTCATATCGTGGTGAATAATAAGTTTGCCGTCAAGGGTTAGGTAGACGTCGAACTCTATGCCGTATCCGTGAGAGACGGCGTTTTCAAAAGCCCCCATACTGTTTTCGGGCAAAGTCTTATTGTCGTGCAATCCTCTGTGAGCGATAGGCACGCTCGTAAGCCAACTAGTATCTTTCATCAATATCCCAGCTCCTTGTCAATGATGATAACGTGCACTTGCTTTTGCAGTTTGGTAGGGTGGTGCACAATCGTGGTGACGTTGCACATGCAATCTATTCCGCTACAATCCCCGCATTTGCCGGTGTAACGACAAGGGGTTTTTCTATCCAATCTCTCGGCATTTTGCGGACATGTAATTGTTTTTATGCGTTCTATGGCTTGGTCTATATTGTCTACTATCTTGTTTTTGCCAACTAGATAGATTATATTTGGCACACCGAAAATCAACGTCGAAACTCGGTTTGCCGTGCCGTCGATATTGACGATATCGCCCTTTTGGGTGATGGCGTTGGCGGAAGACATATACCAATCTGCGTGCCTTGCGTATTCGTAGAGATTAGGCTTTTTGTCGTCGCTGACTAGCGCGTGTGAAAGTACTTCCACGCCCCTGCTATGCAATAGCAGGTCTATGCCTAGTTGCTTGACCGTCATACTACCGCCTATACCTACGCTTTGACCTTGCTCTATCAAGCCGAGCACGAGGTCGTTTGCTTGCTTTTCGTCCACGCAATAGTGAGCGACAAAGCCTTTGGAACTAAGATTGTCGATAAGTCTTTCTATCTTCATACTGATACCTCTTTTGTTATATTATACAAAATTCTATTGCTAAAATCTATATATTTTTATATAATAATTAAAAACTGCAAAAAGGTTGCAATATGCCCAAAGACCAATCGAAGATAAGAAATTTTTGTATCGTAGCTCATATTGACCACGGCAAGAGTACGCTTGCCGATAGAATTATGGACGTGACGAGCACCGTTGCCAAGAGAGATGCCAAAGAGCAACTTCTTGACAGTATGGATATAGAGAGGGAGAGAGGTATCACTATCAAGCTTACCCCCGTCAAGATGAACTACGTCTACGACGGAGAGCAGTACGAGCTCAACCTCATCGACACCCCGGGACACGTCGATTTTACCTACGAGGTTTCCCGCTCGCTCAAGGCGTGCGAGGGCGCTATACTTATCGTGGATGCTTCGCAGGGCATTGAAGCGCAAACCTTGACCAACGTCTATCTCGCATTGGACAACGACCTCGAGATTATCCCCGTCATCAACAAAATCGACCTTCCGTCGGCTCGTCCCGACGAGGTAAAGACGGAGATAGAAGACATCATAGGACTTGACGCGTCGGACGCTCCTCTCGTGTCGGCTAAAGAAGGTATAGGCATTGAGAAGGTACTTGAGCAAGTCATAACTTTGTTGCCACCGCCAAACGGCAATATGGACGCACCTCTCAAGGCGTTGATATTCGACTCGTATTACGACAGCTATAAGGGCGCAATATCATTTATAAGAGTGTTCGACGGCGAAGTCAAGGCGGGCGACAAAATTAAAATGATGTCCACGGGCAAAGTCTTTGACGTGACGGAAGTGGGAGTGTTCGTGCCTAAGATGCAACCGCAAGACAGTCTTTCGGCAGGCGACGTAGGTTATTTGTGTGCTAGTATCAAAAACGTGTCGGATACCAAAGTCGGCGATACCATTACCCTTGCCGAGGGCGGAGTGACCGAGCCTCTCGCTGGTTATAAAGAAGTTGCGCCAATGGTGTATAGCGGAATCTATCCTGCTGACGGAGCTAAGTACAACGACCTCAAGGATGCCCTTGAAAAGCTCAAACTCAACGACGCGTCTCTGGTGTACGAGCCCGAAGTTTCCACGGCGTTGGGCTTTGGTTTTAGATGCGGATTTTTAGGCTTGCTCCATATGGAAATCATAGAAGAGAGGTTGGAGAGAGAGTTTGAACTCGACCTCGTTACGACGGCACCGAGCGTAACCTATCAAGTTGTCAAGACCAACGGAGATACCGAACTCATATCCAATCCGAGCAACTTGCCACCGGCAAGCGAGATAGCCGAGATGCAAGAGCCCGTCGTCAAAGCCTTCCTATTTACTCCGCCGGAGTACGTGGGCACTATTATGGAATTGTGCCAAGACAAGCGAGGAGACTTCGTAGACCTAACGTATCTTGAGGCCACTCGCGTCAGGATAGAGTATTCTATCCCACTCAACGAGATAGTCTACGACTTTTTCGATTCTCTCAAATCGCGTACCAAGGGCTACGCTTCGCTCGACTACGAGATAGTGGGTTACAAGAAGAGCGACCTCGTCAAACTCGACATTATGCTCAACGGCGAGGTATGCGACGCGCTTTCGCTCATCGTGCATAAGGACAAGGCGTACGCAAGGGGTAGAGCCATTGCCGAAAAGCTCAAAGAAGTTATTCCACGCCAAATGTTCGAGATACCTATTCAAGCCTCAATAGGCAACAAGGTTATCGCGAGAGAAACCGTCAAGGCAATGCGAAAGGATGTGCTTGCCAAGTGCTACGGCGGCGATATAACGCGCAAGAAGAAATTGCTGGAAAAACAAAAAGAAGGCAAAAAGAGAATGAGACAAGTTGGTAGCGTGCAACTGCCTAGCGAAGCCTTTATGAGCATTCTCAAGTTTGATAAATAATGGAAAATATCGGCGTTTATATTCATATCCCCTTTTGCTTGTCCAGGTGCTATTATTGCGACTTTGTATCGTCTATTGTCAAGCAAGAGCAAATAGATAGATACGTGGAAGCGGTAGTCAAAGAAATTAAGCTACTTGCTAGACAAATCAAATATCATTATGTCGTCGACACTGTATATATCGGTGGCGGAACTCCATCGGTATTGAGCGCAAAACAGTTGGGACATATAATTTTTAATCTTCGTAAGTCGCTCAAATGCGATATTCAAGAATTTACCGTTGAGGTCAATCCTTGTTCGGTTGACGAGGCGAAAATCACCGCTTACAAGAGATTAGGCGTTACGAGGGTGAGTATAGGAGTGCAGACTTTCAACCCCGAGATTGCTAAATCAATAGGCAGAAGACATACGCCCGAGCAAGCCGTGCAAGCGATCAAATGGGTAGTGGAGAGCGGCCTCGATTGTAGCGTTGACGCAATGCTGGGTTTGCCTAATCAAACGATTGACGATATTGACGACTTTGTGGAAATAGTCAAATATAACGGCGTAGAACACGTATCGGCGTATATGCTCAAGCTAGAAGAAGGAACGGCAATGTTCAAAGCGAAAGAGCAAGGCAAACTCGACTTGCCCGACGAAGACGCTACATGCGATATGTACGACCATATCAAATCGATACTAGAAGATATAGGTTTTCATCGCTACGAAGTGAGCAATTTTTGTCGAGAGGACAAGGAAAGCAAGCACAATCTCAAGTATTGGCAATGCAAGCAGTACGTAGGTGTCGGACTTGCCGCACATAGCCTCTTAGGCAATCGTAGACTATATAATCCAAGCGACTTTGAAGAATATTACGACAAGGTTGACAACGGAAAATTAGCTCAAAAACTCGAGCAAAAGTTGAGCCTTAAGGATATGATGGACGAGCGAATTATGCTTGGATTGCGTATGGACGAAGGCATGGATATTGATAGATTTAATAGCGACTTCGACGTTGATTTTCTCGATACGTATCGACAAAAATTGCAAATAGTGCAACAATATCTCAACATGTCTAAAGAGCGTGTGTCAATCAAACAAGAGTATATGGGATTGATGAATTCAATAATATCTCAACTTATTTTTGATTGATGATTTTTGGAAAAAATGAATTACTAAAACGCAAATACGGTAAGTAGAGAGTGAATAGATAAACAAAAAGACGAGCACGTCTCGTCTTTGTTTTTTTTAGCATTGCAATCATTGCCCATCATTGTCTGCAAGCGGTACGACTTCTTGCTCGCTTTCTTCATCGCTATTTTTGAAACTTGCGATTTTGGCGGTGATTTTTTCTTTTCCTTTTTTGGTTACCTTTTTGACGATGGACTTGGTAATCATCATATTGATAGCGCTAATCAAACCGACGACGTGCATTATCAAAGAAAGTACGGAAAACGCACGGGAAACGAAATCAAGAAAGTCAGCCGGGGTAGTTGCGAAGAGTATCATCACGGTAGGTACGGCGTGGACTATTTTGATGACTTTTTTGCCAAGCTTTAGCATTTTTTTGGCTTTGGCGTGGGTGGCTTTTGCCCCCGCTATGTTTTTGGATAGAACTATGCAAACAATCAAAATCAAATAGCTCAGACCGATAAAGGCGACCATGGCAATATTGATTGTAGTCCAACCCTCTTTGACCACGTCTTTGATTGCCGTTGCGGTGTAAAACAATAATGATGCAACGGTAGTGGCAAAATAGAAAATTGCAAACGTTCTTTTGATTTTACTAGGTTTTTTGTTGAGTGTTTCTTCGTTATTTTTGTTTTTCATAACTTGATTTTATCACCATAATTGCGATATGTAAATCGTTGTGCGATAACTTTTGAAATTTGCTAATCGTTAGTTGCAATTTGTCGTTGCTCTATTGACAAAATCGTCAATATTATACTTTTATAGACAAAACGCTCTATAATAAGGTAAAATACACAAAACTAATAAAAAACACAATTGTCCAAAGAAAGAATTATCAATTCGACAATCGTCGAATTCGGCGCCAACGGTTACAAAAAAAGGCGCTCTAAATAATATTTGTGCAAGCGGTATTCCTATTAATATAGTCGGCAACTTGATATATACCGCTATGCCGAAAGGATATTTTGGTAGGCGGTATATATTATTATTTTTTTTGCAATAATTTTAGTGCAATCAAAATAAGGAGGAACTAAAATGGCAAACAAAGTTAATACGGGTGAAAAACCAGGCAAGGGTTGCTATTCTTGCAACAACTGCGGTTTCGATTTGAGACTTGGTTCAGACGACAAAATGCCACCTTGTCCTAATTGCAACAACACGACTTTTACCAAATGCGAGTAATAGTCAAAGGGCAACCGTAAAGGTTGCCTACATATTGACTAAAACAAAATTGTTGAATAAAGTTATTTCTTTGTAGATTGTACGCGATGTTCGGCGGCTACTTTTCGTGCGTTGGCTTGTGCGATTCTCTCGTCCCTTTCTTGTTGCATCAAAGCCTTGCGAGTTTTAGGATTGCCCATTGCTTTGGCTTCTTCACAAATTTGCTTTCGATTCTGCCTTGACTGCCTAAAATTCGGCTTTGTCAACCTCGTGTTGTACTTTTGCGCTTTCCTTCATATCTTTGAAGGCGTTTTGAAAAAATTTTTTAATTCCCATAATTAGTCTCCTTTTATCGTTTTTTATAAGTCGTTTTGACATATCTGGCTATAGTATAAAATTTGCTTGTTAATATTTTTTGTAAAAATTTTAAAGTTTTGTAAATCTTTTTACATCAAAAATTTGTCTTGAAAACTATTTTTTGATTAAAACCGAATCGACCAATACATTGGCGCTTGCCTTGTGATTGCGGTCACGAGTATCATAATCAACGTGTCTACGACAATCATCACGCCCAACGTACACGATATTATCAACGCCATCTTATACTTCATATTTTTTCGCAAATAATTCAATGCAGGCGTGTAAACGAAGCGAAACAATAGATACGCTCCCGTTCCGTAACCTAACGTGGGTAATAGCCCTGCGTATTGCGTTACTCTAAGAGGAGAAGAAGAGTAGTTCCACAATTTGACGCCAAAGAGTATCTCCCATAGATTACCTACTATCAATTCTCCAAAAAATACGAAAAAATAGATTATTGCAAGTACCAAAGTATTAGAGCATATTTTGCTAGTCAAGTTGTCTTTGTGAAATATCTGCCTGCCAAAAGGGGCGATTTTGTCGGGATTGCCAAAGACGATATGTACGGCAAACACTATCAATGCGTAAGGCGAGATAAAGGGTAATAGATGAAATCTACAGTCAATAATACCACTCGATATCATTTTGACTGCGTTTTCGGCGAGCCAGCCCAAAAAAGCCGTCGCTATGCTAAGCACGCATAGATATACGATTTCTACTCCGAATATGGTAAGTGGTTTTTTAACTTGCCTTATTTTTGATTCTTCCGTTTTTTTCATAATTAGCCCTATATAAATATGCAATTAAGCCTTTGCAAGGTTATTATAAAAATCGATTGTTAATTTTTTTTGGGCAAGATATTAAAGTTTTGTAAAGCTTTTATACAAAAAATCTCGCCTCCAATAGGAAGCGAGACATAAGCAATTTTGTCGTGCTTTTATTTTTTTTCTACTTTTGGCAGACCGTTTTTGTCAAATTCTTCTATCATATCGAGTGTGATATCGAAGACTTTGGCAAGACACTCGGGACTGAGATTGTCCCAATTATCTCTACGAGTGTGGTAATAGTCTTTGACCTCGGGAGCCATTGCGGCAAAGCACGTTGCCTTACGACCTGCTTGCGAGAATGCCGCCGCATCGGTCGCCCCAGCAAATACTGAGCCGTAGGTTAGGTTCATACCGTTCTTTTCGCCCGCTTGTTTAGCTAGCAAGGATACGGCGTCGTCGTTTTTGGTTATACCGTTCATGTCTCTGTTGTAGATGACGAGGTGGTCGAGTTCTCTCAAGGTTTCGAAGGTGACGAAAATCGTTTCGATACCGTCTTCCAAGCCGTACTCGGGATTGTTTTTCATAAAGAACTTTGCGCCTCTAAGTCCCGCTTCTTCGCTACCCGTGATGAGTGCTACGACCTCAGTGTTCTCCATACGAATACCGCTCTCTTTGAGTGCCTTGACGGTACCGATAGCCATTTCGCAAGCCGTAAGGTTGTCATTTGCCCCGGGAACTACCGTCTTGGTGTCGGAGAAGAAGTAGAAACAAATGAAGAAAGGTTCAAAGACTACCGACGCAATAAGAGCGTAGAGAGTCCAGCCTTGAGGCACGCCTATCGGTCCGTTGACTATACAAATTATGATTGACAACGCGAGCAAATAGATAAGACCGATGACAGGGATAATGATAGAGGTAAGGAAGAGCTTATATCCGCCTATTCTGTGCCAATGCCATTCATATACGGCGTCGGAGTGTCCGTTGAGGACGATACGGCGTTTTACTTCACCGCTTGGCTTGAGCGTGCCCCAAACGTTGCCCGAAGTGCGTTTCTCGAAGAGCGGGTCGATAAAAGGCTTGTAGAATACGAATTCCATCAACATAGGTACGACGGCAATTACGATGCTCAATATAGAGAATATCGGACTAAAGAACATAAGTACTTGTGCCAAAATGAGGAAGGTGATTATAAAGTACGTCCAACCGAAAAACGCGTGAGGGTGAACGGGGAAGGACTCCGACTTAACTTCGTCGCAATATTCGCCCAGTTGCTCTTGCATATGCGCTAGCGTCTTTATTTCTCCCACGTTGCCCGGGTCTCTATCGCCGTACTCGGTGATAATGTGCTTGATTTCCGACTGCATAAAGTCTACGGTTTCTTTTCGCTTTTGGCTGTCGATTTTCATATTTTCCTCCTAATAAGTTACTATGGAATTAATTATAATATAATTTTTGCGACTTGTCTATAAAATTTTATTTTTGAATAATGTAAATGGTTTTTTACTTATTATTTACTTTACCTTGTCGATATATATGATATAATAAATTAGAGGTGAATTATGCAATATTTGGCTTCTCCGCTCAAAGCGGTTGAGAGTATAGGCAATATATTATTTTATATTTTGTTGGCGGTGCTCGTTGCGGTGGTAATCGTTATATGCGTGCTATTTACCAAGAGCAATCGTTTTAAGGTCAAAATGAGGGAGATTATCATCGAAAAAAATCCCGAATACGAACCGCCGAGAATAGTCAAAATCTACGACGAACCTATCAAGGACAAGAGCGCAATCGACGATGATAGCGACGATAATTGAGTATAATAGAATATGGACTACCGAAGTAGTCCTTTTTTATTACTCCAATTAGTCAAAAAACTGAGACAAAAATCATAAATTGAACAAGACGAACGCAATAAACTAGACTTTAGCACGGACGGAAGGTAGAATGGTAATTGAATGAAATTTGAACTTTATGAAAAACAGTTGACAAAAACTTTACACAGTATATAATAGTAAATATAAATACAAATTTTGGAGGATACAAAAATGGCAAAGAAAATTGTTGTTGCAACACTCGTAGCAGTTATGCTCGTATCTTGCTTGTTCGTGTTTGCAGGTTGTGTAAACGGCACTTACGTAAATGGTGACTCTTACGTAAAACTCGGCGCTTTTGGCAAAGCTGAAGTTAAGATTTCTATTTTGGGCTTTAGCAGAACCGAAGAGTTCAAGTACACCAGCAAAAAGAACGACAAGGGTGTAGAATACGTGTACGAAGTAACCGAAAAAGACGGCGAAAAGACCGAAACTCCTTTTGCTTACATCAACGAAGATGGCAATCTTGTTGTGCTTGGAGTTGCTACATTTACCAAAAAATAAAATATCAAAGAAAAGTACCACGCCGACAAGGCGTGGTATTTTTTTTGTGCTTGACATTGATTTTACATAAATTTTTATTAAAAAACCTTGACAGTGACATAATATGTAGTATAATGATTTTAGCAGTCGAGATATGAGAGTGCTAACAATCACAGATATCGACTGCCAAGAGGACGAATATGGGAGAGACCAATCTTACAGAAAGAAAAAAGAAAATACTTAAGGCGCTCATTGATAGCTATATCAACGACGTTGAGCCTATTTCGTCCGCGGCTATCCAAAAGCAATATTTGCCCGAGGTGTCGACTGCTACGATAAGAAGCGAATTGTCTATGCTGGAGGAGATGGGATATTTGACTCAACCTCACGTAAGTTCGGGTAGAATACCGTCGTCCAAGGCGTACAAGTATTACGTAGAGAATATACTCGACAGCACCGACATAGACAGCGCACAAATTAGAGAGATAGTCAACGAAAAGTTCCAATCGGTGCAAGAAGTCGTCAAAAACGGCGCAAAAATCGTCAGCGACATCACCAATTACACCTCTATGTTGATGATTACCAGTGCCGACAATATCGTCATCAAGGATATCAAAATAATTGATATGTACGACAATACGGCGCTCGTGCTAATCGTGACGGACAACGGAGTCATCAAAAACAAGCAAATTGACCTGCCTCACGACGTCAAAGAAAACTTTATCGAAGTGGCGGGAGGACTGCTACGCAAGGCATTCGTAGGCAAGAGCATAGCCGAGGTAACCAACGGAGAAGATTGTCTTGACCAAGAGTTGGAAGCGTTTAGAAGCATATACGAACAAGTTATTGCCTTCGTTATGGATTTCAAGAGCGCGACCGAAGAGCAGTTGTACGTAGAAGGAACCGACAAAATATTCGAATATCCCGAGTATAAGGACGTGGACAACGTGCGACAGTTTATGTCGGTAGTATCGCACAAAGAAAAGTTGTGCGGACTGATGGAAGGTGAGGGCGATATCGAATATTGCGTAAGGATAGGTAGCGAAGACAACGCCGACCTTGCCAATATGGCGCTGATAACGGCCAAGTACAATATCAACGGCAAAGAAGTGGGACACGTAGGCGTCATTGGTCCCGAAAGAATGGATTACAAAAAAGTCTTGGGCGTGCTAAAAGAATTGGGTATGCTCTTGCAGGACAGCAAAAAGGAATAATTATGGCAAAGAAAAAGAACAACGAAGAAAATATCAATAAAAACGCCGAAGAGGCAACGAGCTTTGAGTATAAAGAAGCGGTGACTGAAGAAGTCAAGGACGAGACACAGCAAAAGTACGACGCGCTCAACAGCCAATATCTCAGACTTCAAGCCGACTTTGACAACTATAAGAAGAGAAATCAAAGTCTTTCGCTCCAAAGATACAACGACGGCGTGGACAGCGTGATAGAAGATATGTTGCAAGTAGCGGACTTTTTGGATATGGCTATCATGGCGCAAAAGGACGAGGCTCAAAGAAAGGGCATCGAACTGACCAAAAAGACCTTTATGGACATACTTGCCAAGTACAACGTGTCGGCTATCGAGGCAATGGAACAAGAATTTAATCCCAACTTGCACGAAGCCGTGCAGAGTGTGGACGACCCGGACAATGCGGGCAAAGTCGTGGGAGAAATCAAAAAGGGTTACAAACGCGGTGATACCGTGCTTAGACATAGCATGGTGGTCGTAGCGAAATAATAGAAACATATCAAAAGGAGATAAATATATGGGAAAAATAATAGGTATTGACCTTGGAACAACCAACTCTTGCGTAGCCGTTATGGAAGGCGGTGAGGCAACCGTTATTGCTAACAAGGAAGGTTCGAGAACGACCCCTTCCGTAGTCGGTTTTGCTAAAGACGGCGAAAGATTGGTAGGTCAAGTTGCAAAAAGACAGGCTATTGCCAACGCTAAGCGCACGGTAAGCTCTATCAAGAGACATATGGGTAGCGACTACAAGGTGGAGATTGACGACAAAAAGTATTCCCCACAAGAGATAAGCGCAATGATTTTGACCAAACTCAAAGAGGACGCGGAGTCCTTCCTCGGTCAAAAGGTAACGCAAGCCGTTATCACCGTGCCTGCATACTTCTCCGATAGCCAAAGACAGGCAACCAAGGACGCGGGCAAAATCGCAGGACTCGAAGTATTGAGAATTATCAACGAACCAACGGCGGCAGCACTTGCTTACGGCTTGGATAAAGCAGAAAACCAAGGACAAAAGGTTTTGATTTACGACCTCGGCGGCGGTACGTTCGACGTATCTATTTTGGAGATAGAGGACGGCGTATTCGAAGTTTTGTCTACCAACGGCGACACTATGCTTGGCGGTGACGACTTCGACAACGCAATCGTCAAGTATATCATCGACGAATTCGAAAGAACCGAAGGCATCAAACTTCCTACCGACCCTGCAACTATGCAAAGAATTAAGGAAGCTGCGGAAAAGGCAAAAATCGAATTGTCGGGCGTAACCAAGACCAACATCAACTTGCCGTTCATCACTATGACGGCAGAAGGTCCTAAGCACATCGATATGGATCTAACCAGAGCTAAGTTTGACGCACTCACCAGCTCGCTCGTATCGAGGACGCTCATTCCACTCAAAAAGGCTCTCGCAGACGCTAAGTTGGAAGCAAAAGACCTTGCCAAAGTTATCTTGGTAGGCGGTTCTACGAGAATACCTGCAGTCATCGAAGCAGTCAAGAATATCACCGGTAAAGAGCCTTTCAAGGGTATCAACCCTGACGAATGCGTGGCTTTGGGCGCGGCTATCCAAGGCGGTGTATTGGCAGGAGACGTCAAAGACGTGGTATTGCTAGACGTAACTCCGCTTAGCCTCGGTATCGAAACTATGGGTGGCGTATTTACCAAACTTATCGACAGAAATACTACCATTCCTACCAGCAAATCTCAAATTTTCTCCACGGCAGCCAACAATCAGACAGCCGTAGACATTAGAGTTTTGCAAGGCGAGAGATCTATGGCTAACGACAATAAGGAACTCGGTAGATTCCAACTCGACGGTATTCCGCCTGCTCCAAGAGGAATCCCTCAAATCGAAGTGACCTTCGATATCGACGCCAACGGTATAGTCAACGTTACGGCGGTAGACAAGGGCACGGGCAAAAAGCAAAGCGTAACCATCACTTCGTCCACCAACCTCAGCGACGACGATATCGACAAGGCTATCAAAGAAGCAGAGAAGTATGCCGAAGAGGACAAAAAGCGTAAAGACCTCGTCGACGCTAAGAACGACGCAGACCAAATGATTTTTGCCACCGAAAAGGCTATGGAAGAGGCGGGCGACAAACTCACCGAAGAGGATAAGAAAACTCTCGAAGAGGCGCTCAAAAAGGCAAAAGAAGAGTTGGCAACCGCAGACGACGCAGAGAAGGTAAGAGCTATCATCGACGAGATGAGCAAAGCCAACGCTCCTATCTTCACCAAGCTCTATCAAGCCGCTCAAGAGCAAGCTAACGCAAATGCGGGAGCAGAGGGCAGTGCCAACGGAGAAGTCAATCCCGACGATATAATTATCGACGGCGACGACAACAAATAATACTACTAACAGCGCATCAACGTAGCCTATCATAGCGTAGGCTACGTTTTTGGAGAATTTATGGCAAAGGATTTATACGAAATATTAGGCGTGTCCAAGGGCGCAAGCGAGGACGAAATCAAAAAGGCTTATCGAAAACTTGCTATCAAATTGCACCCCGATAGGTTTGCTAACGCAACCGAGGCGGAGAAAAAGGATGCCGAAGCCAAGTTTAAAGAAATCAACCACGCTTACGAAGTGCTCAGCGACAAGGACAAGAGGGCTAATTACGACCAATACGGCGACGAAAACGGACCTCAAGGTTTCGGTGGCTTTGGCGGAGGCGACGCGAGCGGTTTCGGAGGCGGATTCGAGGATATCCTCAATTCATTCTTCGGCGGTTTCGGAGGTGGCGGTCGAAGCAACCCTAACGCACCTAGACAAGGCGACGATATTCAAGTCAAAGTTACTTTGAGCTTTGAGGAAGCCTACAACGGCGTGAAGAAGACGATAAGGGTTAGCCGTGACGAAACGTGTTCTTCTTGTGGCGGAACGGGCGCTAAATCCGGCTCGTCCGTCAAGGTTTGTCCTCATTGTAACGGCACGGGTACTATTCGCAAGACCCAAAACACTTTGTTTGGACAACAAATCGTGCAGACGGTGTGTCCTCACTGTGGCGGTAAGGGCAAGATTGTGGAAGAAAAGTGTTCGACGTGTCGTGGCGCGGGCTACGTGAGAAAGGAAGCTAGCGTAACCGTCAACATACCTGCGGGAGTGGACAGCGGTATCAATATGACGATAAGAGGCGAGGGCAACTGCGGTCGCAACGGCGGACCAAAGGGCAACCTAGTGCTCGTTCTCTA
Organism: uncultured Clostridia bacterium; assembly: GCA_937880755.1. Lineage (GTDB taxonomy): Bacteria > Bacillota > Clostridia > Christensenellales > UBA3700 > HGM11368. Next base: position 47,574 of record CALGRX010000002.1, on the reverse strand, counting down.
CGTTTTGGATAGTCCCGACTTCAAGCGTGTCGGCTCAGACCTTTATACCGAATATCCTATCGGCTATTACGACGCCGCTTGCGGTGTGGACGTAGAAATCAAAACGTTGAAGGGTACTGCCAAATTCAAAGTACCACAAGGCACTCAGTCGGGTACAAAGATAAGGCTCAGGGGCTACGGAATGAAGATGTTGCGCAAGGACTCCTACGGCGACCTATACGTGACCATCAAGGTCGAGACGCCTAAGAACTTGTCAAGCAAACAACTCAAACTGCTTAGAGAGTTTGAGGACAGTCTCGGCGACTCACAATATCCGCTCATCAAAAAATATAACAAGAAATAAACGAAATAACTCGCTTTGGCAACAAGGCGAGTTTTTTTATGCGTTTTGCTAAGAGATAAAAGGTTGAGATTGGATAGTTATCACTTGATTTTGCGATTGCCTTATATTATAATTAAGTCACTATGATATTAGAAGAAATTGCAATCAAGACGACGAGCGAAGCCAGCGAATTGGTGGCGGATATAATGCAAGACCTCGGCTCTAAGGGTGTGGGAATATACGACCTCAACGACTTCAAGGAATTGGAGGGAGAGGTATTGTACGACTACGTGTCGGACGAAGTGCTAAGTCAAGGCGACGACGTGTACGTCAAAGGCTACTTTACGCCCGACGAATTGGACGATATACTCGCACAGTTGGATAAAAGGCTACAATTTTTGAAGGAAAATTCTCCGTTTGACTTAGGAGAACTAAGCTATAACATAGCCGAGACTGACGACAACGATTGGGTCGAGAAGTGGAAAGAGACGCAAAAGCCAATCACTCTAGGTGAGATAACTATTCGTCCAAGTTGGATAGAGGGTGAGGTAGACGACAAGACGGTGCTTATAGACGCAGGTACGGCTTTTGGCTCGGGACAACACGAGACGACTTCTATGTGTATACGCCTCATGCAAAGCATAGGGATCGAGGGCAAGAGGGTGGTTGACGTGGGTACGGGTAGCGGAATACTCGGTATCGTAGCCGTAAAATTAGGTGCATACAAGGTGGACGCCTACGATATAGATCCCGAAGCCGTAAGAGTAGCCAAAGAAAACGCTACTCTCAACGGTGTGGCGGACAAGATGAATATAGATAGTGCCAACCTCTTGGACAAGACTTCGTCCAAGTACGACGTGGTGATTGCCAATATCACCGCCGACGTGCTGATAGGCTTGTCGAGCGACCTCGGCAAATACGTCAAGAGCGGTAAAGATATAATAGTGTCGGGTATAATCAAAGATAGAAAGGTAGACGTAGAGAGTGCCTTCGAGAGTAAGGGATATCAAATCGTAGAGAGATTAGAGCAAGGCGAATGGGTTGCGTTGCGTATGACGGTACAATGGAGATAAGAAGATTTTTTGCCGAGCCTTGCGATAGGCGAGATAGTGAGATAATTATACGTGGCGAGGAGTTTATACACCTCACCAAAGTTTTGCGCTACAAGGTGGGCTACAAGGCAATAGTGTGCCTTGACGAGCCTACGGAATACGAGTGTACCATCACCGCTATCAACAAGGACTACGCCGTAGCGAGAATAGATTTAGCCGTGGTCAATCGAGCCGAACCAACCAAGAAAATAGTGCTGTGCCAAGCTTTGCCTAAGGGCGACAAACTCGATATTATCATTCAAAAGGGCGTAGAACTCGGCGTGAGCGAATTTTTGCCTTTTCGCTCGCAATACGTGTCGGAGAGCAAGTTTAATAGGGAAAGATTGGATAAGATTGCTTTGCAAGCCTGTAAGCAGTGTGGACGAAGCAAGAGAGTCGCGGTAGACGATATCGTTGACTACGACGATATGTTGGTAGAAGCGTCTAAGTGCGATATAATCGTCATGCCTTACGAAAACGCCACCGTGGGTAGAATAGGCGATATCGAGGGACTAAAAGACGCGGGGTCTATCGCGATAATCATTGGTAGCGAGGGCGGATTTGACGAGAGTGAAGTAGAGAGAGCAAAACAAGTCCGCGCCAATATCGTCAGCCTTGGTAAACGCATTTTGAGATGCGAAACGGCTGCCATAGCCACTTGCGCATTGATAGAGTACGAGTCGGGAGAAATGAATATATGAAAATCGCCGTATGCAACCTCGGTTGCAAGGTCAATCAATACGAGTGTGACTGCTTGACGGGAGAACTCAGAAAGAGAGGTCACGAGGTGGTCGAGGACTTGCAATGGGCAGAGGTATATATTCTCAATACGTGCGCCGTCACCAACGAGGCGGAACGTAAGTCTAGACAATACGTATCGAGGTGTTTGGCGTGCAATCCCGACGCTAAGATTGTGGTGTGCGGTTGCGCTTCACAAAACAACGCCGAGCAGTTTGAAACCAAAAAGGGCGTTACCTACGTGTCGGGCGTTGCCGACAAGGCAAGTCTAGTGGACAAATTGCAAGATACGGGCGTGGTAGTCAGCGCCTTGCCTACGCAATACGAGGACGACTTCGAGGCAATCGTAGAGCGTACGAGGGCTTACGTCAAAATACAGGACGGATGCAACAACTTTTGCTCCTACTGTCTTATCCCGTATCTTAGGGGCAGAAGTCGCTCGCGCAGTCTATCCTCGGTGGTAGATGAGTGCCGTAGACTACAAAACTCTTGTCACGAAATAGTGTTGACGGGCATAGATATGTCGTCGTTTGGCTTGGATACGGGTACTTCGCTCACCGAACTTATCGAGGCTTTGACGGACGTAGAGTGTCGTATTAGGCTCGGCTCGTTGGAGTGGTCGGTAGTCGATGACCGACTGTTGTCTGCAACGCAAAAACTAAAGAGCTTTTGCCCGCAATTCCACCTAAGCCTTCAGAGCGGAAGCGACGGCGTGCTCAAGAAGATGAATAGAAAATATACGACCGCGCAATATCTAGACAAGGTAGAGCTAGTGCGTAAGTATTACCCCAACGCCAATATCACTACCGACGTAATCGTAGGATTCCCTACCGAGACGACGGAGCAAGCTCAAGAGACGGAAGACTTCGTGGCTAAGGTGGGCTTTGGACAAGTACACGTCTTTCCTTATTCTTCTCGCAAAGGCACGGTTGCTAGCAAGATGAAAAGGGTTGACGTCGAAAGCGTAAAACAACGCAAGGAGAGCCTTGGCGCTATCGCTCGCAAGTGCAGAGACGAGTATCTAAATAAGTTTATAGGAAAAGAAGTGGAGATTTTGACGGAAGTCAGCGACGGCAAGTACGCCGAAGGCTACAGTAGAGAATATATTAGATGCAAGGTAGCGAGCGCGGATGTCGACCAACTTGTGCAAGCGGTAGGAGAAAGAATTGTAGACGGCGTTTTGGTGTGCAAAACGATATAATAACGAGTACGGCAATATTACTTGCCAACGAAGGAGAATAATATGGACTGCATTTTTTGTAAAATAATCAAAGGGGAAATCCCAAGTAGCAAAGTATACGAGGACGAAGAGTTTATCGTCATCAAAGACGTCAATCCTCAAGCGCCCGTGCATTTGCTTGCTATACCTAAGGAGCACTTTGCTTCGGTAGCGGAACTCAATGACGAAAGAGCGGTGGTCGTGGGTAAAATGATGAAAAAGCTTGCCGAGATTGGCGGGGACAACGGACTTGACGACGGATTTAGAATAATCACCAACAAGGGTAAGCACGGCTGTCAAAGCGTGTCTCACTTGCATTTGCATTTACTTGGTGGCAGACAACTCGACGAAAAAATGGGATAACTAGTAAAAATCGTTTGACAAGACCAAGATATTAGGGTAAGATATAGAAGAATATTTCCGGATAGCGGAAAGGGGGCGAAATCATGTCTACGGTAAAAGTTGGAGAAAACGAGTCTTTGGATAGTGCTATCAGAAGATTTAAGCGTAAATGTGCTAGAGACGGCATTATCGGAGAATTGCGTAAGCGTGAAGCCTATGAAAAACCAAGCGTAAAGCGTAAGAAAAAGGCAGAAGCAGCTCGCAAGAGAAACAAAGCCTAAAGTCATACCCGCAACGATAGTTGCGGGTCGATTTTTTTTATCACATAGAAACGTAGCGTCGTTGGTATTGGGTAGCGTAGTTAGGTCGTATTATTAGATAGTGTCAAATGTCTTCTTTGTGAAAGTAGCGAATTATTCTTTTAAGAGCTTAGTCGGGGCGTGTCATATTTAGAAAATGCAACGATTAGAGTGGTAGAGGTGGTTACTTGCTTGCGTAAAATTTGAACAAAATTCAAATTTATTATATATAATTATACAAATTACAACAAAAATCTGCAAAAAACACGCAAAATTTGCCTTTTAATTTTCGTTTTTTATCGAAAAATAGGGGTTTTGGACTATTTTTTAGAAATTTGAAAAATTTTCAAATTTTGCTTGCAACAATGCGACAAAAATAGTATTATATAGTTGTCAAAAGTATTTCAGGTACAAAATTAAATATAATACGTTTTTTTAGGAGGATATATGCAAGACTCTCATGATTCTTCTTTGCATTTTTTGGCAAAACAAGCCAAAATTCGCTTGCAAGCTAAGCACGAAAAAGAACAGCGAAAAGAAATTATTGCGCGTTCTTTCTACAAGTCACGCGAAGATATTGCGTACAAGACGGTAGAAAAGATGATGGAAGGGCAAGAAATCACTACCAATCCTATCGGAAGAATTATCGACGACCTCGTTATCGTCAAAATTGACGACGAAGTCAACAAACAACGTATGGTCTTGCAGACCTCTAAATGGTACAAACAACTCAAGGATAGATACGTCAAAGAAAAGATAACAAAATAGTATAAGTGATTGATAAACACTTGGCAATATGGTATAATATACCAAGACTTTGGAGGAAGTATGGATTATACCGAATTGCTCAATCCCGAACAACTAAAACCCGTCGTCGACACGGAAGGCGCGGTACTTGTTTTGGCAGGCGCAGGCAGTGGAAAGACGCGTGTGCTTACTTATCGCATAGCCTATCTTATCGAAGAAAAGGGTGTTGCGCCTCATCATATTCTCGCCATAACCTTTACCAACAAAGCGGCGGGCGAGATGAAGGAGAGAGTGTATCAAGTGACGGGTAGGAGCGAAGTGACTATCGCTACTTTTCACGCGTTATGCGCTCGCATTTTGCGTGCCGAGATAGAGTCCTTAGACGGCTTTAGTCCCAACTTTACCATATACGACGACGCGGATTGCACCAAGATAATCAAGCGCATAGTGGGCGATATGGGTATAGATACGGAGAAGGACTTTTATAAGACCGTGCGTTGGCATATATCCAACGCCAAAAACCATGCGCTCGACCCCGAGGCCTACGGCGAAAGAATAAAGCTAGAGCACAATAGCTCGCTGATAACCGAGATTTACAAGGCTTACGAGCAGACTTTGGTGGACAACAACGCTCTCGACTTTGACGACTTATTACTCAAGACTGTCAAGCTTTTTACCTCTCGTCCCGATATACTCCAAAAGTATCAAGAAAGATTTAGATATATTCACGTTGACGAATTCCAAGACACCAACCGCATTCAATATATGCTCGTTCGTATGCTAGCAATGAAGTACGGCAACGTCTTTGCCGTGGGTGACGACGACCAAAGCATATACGGCTGGCGTTGGGCTGAGGTGGACAACGTCAAGAAATTTTACGAGCAGTATGCGGGCTGTAGACTGTACAAGTTGGAACAAAACTATCGTTCGACCGGCAATATCTTAGCGATAGCCAACAAAATTATCGCCAACAACAACGGCAGAGTAGGCAAAAATCTTTGGACTGCGGGAGATAAGGGTACGGGGGTAATTTATCGTTCTTTGGGTGACGAAAAGGCGGAGGCCGACTACGTAATAGAGCAAATCACCTCGCTCATGCGCTACAACGGCTACAAATTCAGTGACTTTGCCGTACTATATCGCGCCAACTCTATATCACGTTCTTTTGAAGAAAAGTTAGCTCTATACAACTATCCGTACAAGATTGTGGGTGGCAACAAGTTCTTTGAGCGAAAGGAAATCAAAGACTTCCTTGCTTATCTCAAGTTTATTGCCAATCCTAGTGACAGCGAGAGCATTTTGAGGGTCATCAATACGCCTAAGAGGGGTATAGGCGACGGCGCAATCTCCAAGATTATGCAGGCGGCGCAAGAGCACGGACTCAGACTGTACGACGCTATCAAAAAGGTGCATTCTTTGGGACTTCCCTCGGCGGCGGCCAACAATATAGCTAAGTTCAGCGACGTCATAATTAGATTGGAAAACGTAAAAAACGCACCTCTAGGCGGTTTTATTGACCTAGCTAGAGAGATAATTGATTTTGAGTCGGCTTATGACAAAAAGGTGGCTGAGGACGCCAATCGACTTGACAATATAGACGACTTCGTTACGGCGGTCAAAGAGTATTGTCGCGACAACGAAAATCCAATGCTAGAGGACTTTTTGCAGTCGGTTTCGCTATTGACGGACAGTGATAGAAACGACGACGAAGACAGCGTAACTTTGGCTACCGTGCACGGCGTCAAGGGGTTGGAGTTTAGGTGTGTATTCGTGGTGGGACTTGAGGACGGACTTTTTCCTGTAACCAGCGCCCTTGCCGATGACGAGGCTTTGCAAGAGGAAAGACGCATTATGTACGTCGCTGTGACCAGAGCCAAAGAGAGACTCTATCTCACCAACGCGTTTAGCCGTTTTCGCTACGGGCATAGAGAGTACGGCCTTGCAAGTAGATTTTTGAAAGAGGGCGGTCTTGAAAAAGAACGCGAGGACAAAAAGCCTTACGGACAGTATTACGAAGAGCCTAAGAGCAAGATAGATTACACTACTATCGGCAGACCTACGCCTGCCTTTGCCACCGCACGCCCAAGCGCAGAAAAGGGACGGGATTTGTCCAAGTTCAAAGTGGGACAAGCAGTCAAACATTCGAGGTTTGGCGAGGGTAAAATAGTGGAGATACTTGGCGAAAACGCAAGGATAGAATTTGCGGGACTAGGTGTAAAAACCTTTAATATGAGATTGGCACCAATAGAGATTATAGAGGGCTAAAAGTCGATACGTATCGACAAAAATGCAAAATAAGGAGAGAATATGGACGAGATGAGAGCTTTGGTCGACAAGCTCAACCGATATGCTTATCAATATTACGTGCTTGACGAACCGACAATAGCCGACGTAGAGTACGATAGGCTATATGACCGACTAGTGGCAATGGAAAAGGCGAGCGGAGTAGTACTAGCCGATTCCCCAACCGTTAGAGTGGGAGGTCAGCCTCTTAGCAAGTTTGAGAGCGTGCGCCATTTGGGTAGACTATACAGCCTTGACAAATGCCAAAGTAAGGAAGAACTCAGAGCGTGGTTAGAAAAGCTCAAGACGGCTGACGGCAAGCTACCGACTTGTTCTTTGGAATACAAATATGACGGACTGACTATCAACCTCACTTACGAAAACGGCGAGCTGGTTAGGGGTGCGACCCGAGGCAACGGCGTAGAAGGCGAGGACGTGACCGCGCAAGTCAAAACTATCAAATCGGTACCTCTAAAGATAGATTATAAGGGCGTGTTGGAAGTGCAGGGCGAAGGCATAATGCGTCTATCCGAACTGCAAAAATACAACGCCAAAGAGGGCGTAACTCCACTAAAAAACGCGCGTAACGGCGTGGCAGGAGCAATAAGAAATCTCGACCCAAAGGTAACCGCCGAGCGAAATCTCGAAGTCAACGTATACAACGTCAACTTTATTGACAAGCCTTTTGAGAGCGGTAGCGATATGATAAAATTTTTGCGTGACAACAAGTTTAGGGTGAGCGGAAAATTCGAGTTATACGACGATATCGACGATATTATCGCGGGTGTTGACGCTATTGGCGAGAGCAGAGATAGCCTTGACTTCCTCATTGACGGAGCGGTAATCAAAGTTGACGACGTGGCAACGAGAGAAAGACTTGGCTTTACCGAAAAATTCCCGAGATGGGCGATGGCGTTTAAGTATCCGGCGCAAGAGGCTACCACCATCGTCAAGGACGTAGTGTGGCAAGTGTCTAGGACGGGCAAGCTCAATCCCCTTGCTATATTGGAGCCTGTGGAGCTGGCGGGCGTTACCGTGTCGAGAGCGACTCTCAACAATTATAGCGAGATATTGCGTAAGGATATCAAAATCGGCAGTCGCGTATTCGTGCGTAGGTCCAACGACGTCATTCCCGAGATTATGGGCGTTGCGGAGCATTATCCTAACTCAAAAGAAATTGACAAACCTACGGTATGTCCCGCTTGCGGAAGCCCCGTCGAGTGGCAGGGCGCTTTCGTCAAATGCACCAACTACAAAAATTGCGTACCTGCCGTCGTGTCGGCTTTGACTCACTTCGTTAGCAAAGAGGCGATGAATATCGAGGGACTTAGCGAAAAGACGATAGAGACGCTGATGGAAGAGGGCGTGCTGAGCAATTTTGTAGATATCTATAGATTGAAAGCCGAGGACTTTGAAGGGATAGAGGGATTTAAGGAGACCAAAATTAACAATATTCTCACTGCTATCAACGATAGCAAAAATACCACTTTGGCAAGGTTGATTTTTGCACTTGGTATAGCCAATATCGGCAAGAAAGCGTCCAAACAGTTGGCAGAAAAATTCGGCAGTATGGAAAATCTCCAAAGGGCTAGCTTAGAAGATTTGACGGCAATCGAGGATTTTGGCGAGATTATGGCTAATAGCGTGATTGATTATTTTGCCAATCCCGAACACGTCAAAGCCATTGAGGAACTGTACGCTTTGGGCGTAAAAATTAAGGAAGAGGAAAAGAGAAGCGGAGCAATGACGGGTTACGTCGTAGTATTGACGGGCTCGCTCCCTACGCTAAAGCGTTCGCAAGCCAAACAGCTGATAGAAGAACACGGTGGTAAGACCGCCGACAGCGTGTCCAAAGCCGTAAATTTGGTGGTAGCAGGCGAGGACGCAGGCTCAAAGCTAGACAAAGCAACCAAATTGGGTATCAAAATAATTGACGAAGCCCAACTACTTGCGATGATTGGAAAATCATAAATTTTTTGCACAAAAATAAAAAACGATACTTTGAATTGCACCCAAAAAGTCGGACAAATAAGAAGACCTGAGTAGGTGCATTTTTATTTTTTTGTCAAAATGTGTTGAATGTAATAAACAATAAAGTATAGTATAATATAAATGCGTAGTAACGCAAAATAGAGTATATATATGAAAAACGGCAGTTGCTATCGACGACGAGTCATCGAGGAAGAAATGCACGTCGGCTATTTGGATAAGCGTAGTGTATTTTGCATTGTGCATCGTTTTATCAATCGTATATTCTATTGCGGTTGTAGGTATTATAGCTGCTTATTGAGTTGGAAGTAGCGTATGTTTTGTAAAAAGTGTGGAAAAGAGATTGACGATAGTGCCGTTATTTGTCCCGACTGCGGTTGCGCTACCGACAACTATGCAGAGCGCAAAATAGTCAAAAAAGAGAAAGGCTCGGGCTTAGTCGTGTGGTCGATAGTTTCGTTGGTGCTAGCATTTATTACACCACTATTCGGGTCGGTAATGGGTATGGGATTTAAGCCCATCGCAATCAAAGAGAATAATTGGAAAGCCGCTAAATTGCGTATCGCCGCTATATGTCTAAGCGTATTTTCTATGGGCGTATTTTTCTATATAATGTATGCTACTTTGGCTGATATTCAAAGTACGGTCAATTGGATATATTGGCATTGTAATAATTAAGTTGTAATATTCTAAGAGGAAGGACCACGTAGTCCTTTCTTTTTATATAATTTTTCTTGTAAATATTTTTATAATGTGTTATATTATTGTAAATAAAATAATACGAGGCATATATGCGTGTTTTTAGTATGACGGGCTACGGCAAGGGCGTGAATGAAATCGATAGCCAAAAAGTCACGATAGAAATTAAGACCGTCAATCACAGATTTTTGGACTTGGTAGTCAAACTCCCTAAGGGATTTACCTTTGCCGAAGACCTAGTGCGTAGACTTATCAAAGGCAAGGCGGTGAGGGGACACTTCGACGTATTCGTCAATTACGAGGACAATAGAGAGTGCAAGGCGGACGTCACGGCGGATATAGAACTTGCCAAGAGATATTATGCTATTGCAGAGGAAATCGCTAATGCAACCGGTTGCGTCAACAATATCGGCACGGCGGAGATTATGCGTATGCCCGAGGTCGTCAATACTCAACTTAACGAGCAGGACGAAGATACCCTTGCAAGGCTCATAGAACAAGCGACTATCACGGCTCTTGACAATCTCAACGCTATGAGAGAGAAGGAAGGCGGGCTGATTATGCAAGATTTGCTTGCCAAGAACCAGCAACTTAAAGGCTTGGTAGACGAGATAGAAAAGTACGCGCCCGATATGGTAAGCGAGCACAAAGCCAAACTCAAAGATAGGATAGAAGAGAGTCTTCAAGGCGTATCGATCGACGAAGCGAGACTTCTCAACGAAGTGGCTTTTTATAGTGACAAAGTATGCGTGGACGAGGAGATAACGAGACTCAAGGCGCACCTTATTCACTTTGACCAAATAGTCCAAGAGGGTGGAGCGGTAGGTAAAAAACTCGACTTCATCGTGCAAGAAATGAATAGAGAAACCAACACTATCGGTAGCAAATGTTGCAACGTCAACGTCACCGACAAGGTGCTTGCTCTCAAAAATCTGATAGAAAAAATCAGAGAGCAAATACAAAACATAGAATAAGGAAAGTACTATGTCCAACGAGAGAAAAAGAGGTTTGCTTGTAGTAGTGTCGGGGCCTTCCGGCGCGGGAAAAGGTACGGTATTGGCGCACGCCATACGCAATTATCCCAATCTTCAATATTCCGTGTCGGTGACGACAAGAGAGCCGAGGCCGGGGGAAGTTGACGGCGTCAACTACTATTTCGTCACCAAAGATAGGTTCAAAGAAATGCTTGCGGGCGGTGAACTATTGGAGCACCAACAAGTGTACGGCAACTTTTACGGCACGCCTAAACAAAAGGTTCTCGATAAACTCGAAGAAGGCTTCGATGTGGTACTAGAGATAGACGTCAAGGGCGCGCTCGATATCAAAAACAAGTTTCCGCAAGCCGTGATGATATTCCTAACTCCGGTCAATCGCTCGACGATTGAAGAGAGGCTTAGGGGCAGGGATACCGAGACGGAAGAGCAACTCAAAGTGCGTATCGAGTCGGCTATCGACGAGATAAAGCAAGCAGTCTTCTACGACTATATCGTAGTCAACGAGGATGCGGAAAAGGGTGCGGAGGATATTATCAATATCATCAAAGCCCAAAAGTGTAGCGTAGACAACAACAAAAAGTTTATAGATAACTTAATATATGGAGGTAACGACCTATGATGATAGATCCACCTATCGACAAACTTATCAAAAAAGCAGAGTGCAGATACGCTCTCGTATGCGCAGTTGCCAAGAGAGCAAGACAACTTGATAGCCAAAACCCTAATCTCTACCAAGAGACGGGTGAAAAGTCAATTTCTATTGCAGCCAAAGAGATTTACGAAGGCAAAATCGTAGTCAAGAGAGAAAACGTATAAGTATGCTTAAGGGTATCAACGTATTGTTGGGAGTGACGGGCGGAATTGCCTGTTACAAGTCTTGCGAGATAGTGTCGAGGCTCAAAAAGTTGGAGGCGGAAGTTGACGTAGTTATGACAGCCAACGCTACCCAATTCGTTGCGCCGCTCACTTTTGAGACACTGTCGGGCAGACCTTGCGTAAGCGATATGTTCAACCGCGACCGAGAGTGGGAAGTGGCTCATATTTCGCTTGCCAAAAAAGCCGACGTATGCGTGATAGCCCCCGCAACCGCCAACGTAATTGCCAAACTTGCCACGGGAGTAGCCGACGATATGCTCACGACCACGGTACTTGCGCTCAAATGCCCCGTCATAATCGCACCTGCAATGAATACGGCAATGTACGACAATCCTACCACACAGAGCAACATAGCGACTCTCAAAGAAAAGGGTTATATCTTCGTCGACGCGATAGAGGGTAGACTTGCGTGCGGTGATAGCGGGCGAGGTAAGATGGCCCAGCCGAGCGATATAGTAGACGTAGTCGTCAAGACGGTATTGCCTAAGCAAGATTATGCCGGCAAGCGAGTGCTGGTTACTGCAGGCGCAACTCAAGAAAATATCGACGGAGTGCGCTTTATAACCAATCGCTCAAGTGGAAAAATGGGGATAGAACTAGCCAAGGCCATAGCCAAAAGAGGTGGAATGGTCACTTTGGTTGCGGGAATAGTCAGCGTAGAAATTCCCGACTATCTACACCAAGTGGTGAGAGTCAAAACCACGTTAGAAATGTACGACGCCGTGATGAGCAATTTGGGCGGCGTCGACGTCGTCATCAAGGCGGCTGCGCCTAGCGATTATAGACCTAAGAATAAGTACGACAACAAAATCAAAGGCGATAGTGTGACGCTGGAACTAGAAAAAAATCCAGATATTGCCGAGGCTGTGGGTAGAGCTAAGGGCGACAAAAAGTTGGTGATTTTTTGTGCCGAAACTACCAATCTGGATGAGTACGCTGAGCAAAAGAGAGTCAAGAAAAACGCCGATATGGTCGTGGCAAACGACGTGACCAAGGAAGGAGCGGGCTTTGACAGCGACACCAACGTGATTAGCATTTTTACTAGCCAAGGCAAGATTTTTGAGAGTGGAAAAGTACCTAAGAGTAGCCTTGCCCACGTGATAGCAAGCGAGATAATCAAGTTATGATAGCAAGGGTTGTCGTAGATATAAGCAGTCAACAAGTAGACAAAATATTCGATTATTTCATTCCCTCAGATTTGCGACTGAACAAGGGCGACAGAGTTCAAGTCCCCTTTGGAGCGCAAAGGCTCGAGGGTTTTTGTATTGATATAGTAGAGCAGAGCGACAGAGATAATCTAAAGCCCATAATAAGCAAATTGGACGACTTTACTTGCGTCAAGCCCGAGATGCTCGAGTTGATGCAATATATGAAAGACAATATGTTTATCAGATATTGCGACAGCCTAAGGCTCTTTTTGCCCCCCAAACTTAGAGGTGGCAAAGTCAAAGAGTTGACTAGGCTATTCGTAGAGCTTGCAATAGATTATCAAGATGCGGTAGAGTCGTTGTCGGTTAGAGCCAAAACGCAAAAGCAAATCGTAGAGAGGCTAAAAGACGGCGGCAGGTTTTTGAGTGAAATCAACGAGGAATTCGGAGCTTCGGCAGTCAACTCGCTTATCAAATCGGGCATAGTCGTCAAGAAGAATAAGCAACTCTCTCGCACGCCTTTTGGCGAGATAGTCGGACAAAAAAAGCAAGTGGAACTCAGCGACGACCAACGACGAGCGTTGAGCGTGATAGAGAGCACCGACAAGACGACGACGCTATTGCACGGCGTGACGGGTTCGGGCAAAACGATGGTGTACATAGAGAGTATATCTCGTATGCTCCAAGAGGGCAAAAGTTGCATTATGCTAGTGCCGGAGATTGCCCTTACACCGCAGATGCTCAAAAATTTTAGAGCATACTTCGGCGATACGGTGGCAATGATACATAGCGGACTGTCGGACGGCGAGAGGTTCGACGAGTGGAAGAAGCTTCACGACGGGCAAGCCAAAATCGTGGTGGGCGCAAGGTCTGCTATCTTTGCACCCATCGAAAACGTCGGCTTGATAATTATAGACGAAGAGCACGACGGCAGTTACGTCAGCGATTCCAATCCAAGATACAAGACGATAGATATAGCGCAGTATAGAGCAAGATACAACGGCGCTAAGATAATACTCGGTAGCGCCACGCCGTCGCTTGAGAGCTATAAATTGGCAATCGACGGTGAGTATCAGCTTGTCAAAATGACCCATAGAATAAGCTCTCACGGTATGCCTAAGATAAAAATCGTAGATATGTCGCAAGAGATAATAGGTGGCAACGACGGTATCTTTTCGGTACAGTTGCGCAAATCACTCGTCGAGACGATATCACGCGGAGAACAAGCGATGATTTTCCTCAATCGCAGAGGACACAGCTCCTTCGTAATGTGTCGCAAGTGCGGTTACGTTGCTAAGTGCGAGGACTGTGACGTGTCGCTCACATATCATTCTGCTGACAATCTTCTCAAGTGCCACTATTGTGGCAAAAGATATAGGATGCTAGACCGTTGTCCGTCGTGCGGAAGCGAGGATATCAAGTACGGCAAGGTGGGTACGCAGAGGGTTGTGGAAGAGATAAAAAAAATACTTCCCGACGTCAGCGTGTTGAGAATGGATAACGAAACGACCACTACCAAGACGGCGTATCTCGACATTTTGTCGGCGTTTGAGGCGCAAAAGGCGCAAATATTGGTGGGAACGCAGATGATAGCCAAGGGACACGACTTCGGCAACGTCACGCTCGTAGGCATACTTGACGCCGATATCAGCCTATATAATTCCGAATATAGGTCGGCGGAGCGGACCTATCAGCTCGTTACGCAAATTGCAGGTAGAGCCGGTAGAAGCGAAAAGGCGGGCAAGGTATTTTTGCAGACCTATTCACCCCATCATTACGTCTATCGCTTTGCCGTAGACGGCGACTACGAGGGCTTTATCGCCAAAGAGATAAATATTAGAAAAACCACTCAATTCCCTCCCTTTTCTACCATAGTCAGGGTGCTGATGAACGGAGAAGACGAGGATAAGGTCATTCAACTTGCTAAGGGCGTATACGGAGATATGCAAAAGCTGTATAGAGATAAGCAGGACGACTTTTTGTATATGCGCGCTATGAAATCGCCCGTTGCAAGGATACAAAACAAGTTTAGATACCAAATAATTGCCCGCATCAAGAGGCAAAACGAAAAAGAAATAATTAGAGAGATATACAATGCGGCGGGTAGCAATACCGTCAAAAACACGTCGGTTTTTGTAGAGGTTGACCCCAAGGCAATGAATTAGGAGGAAGTATGGCACTGAGAGATATTGTAAAGGACGGACAAGCTTCTTTGCGCAAAAAGAGCAGAGAGGTAACGGTTTTTGACGCCAAATTGGGCAAGTTGCTCGACGATATGAGACAGACTATGCTCGCTGCCGACGGAGTAGGCTTGGCAGGACCACAAGTGGGCATCAATAGACGACTTGCCGTGGTTGAAGTAGACGACTTTTACGTAGAACTCGTCAATCCCGTTATAGTGGCTACCGAGGGCGTGCAAGTTGGACCCGAGGGATGTCTAAGCGTACCTAATCGTAATTGCAACGTGGCAAGACCGTACAAAGTTACGGTAGAATATCAAGACCGATACGGCAATCATATGTCTTTGCAAGCCGAAGAACTTATTGCAAGAGCGTGCTGTCACGAGATAGACCACCTTGACGGAATACTCTTCTACGACAAGGAGTACAAGGAACAATGAAAATAGTATTTTTGGGCACTCCCGACTTTGCGGTAGAGTCGCTCCAAGCAGTCTACGACGCGGGACACGAGATATTGGCGGTAGTGACCCAACCCGACAAAGAACGCAACCGTAGAGAGGTTACTTTTAGCCCCGTCAAACAGCGAGCACTCGATTTAGGACTCAAGGTATTGCAGTTTTCAAAAATAAGGGAGGAGGGCGAAGAAATCTTGAGAGAGCTTGCGCCCGACGTCATGGTGACTTGCGCTTACGGGCAAATTATCTCGCAAAGCATACTTGATATTCCAAAATACGGCGTCATCAACGTACACGCTTCGCTACTGCCTCTATTTAGAGGTTCGAGCCCTATCCAATGGGCGATTTTGACGGGTCAAAAGCGTACGGGAGTGTCGATTATGCGCACGGCGTTGCAGGTGGATAGCGGCGACGTTTTGCTTCAAAAATCCGTGGATATCGGCGAGGACGAAACGGCAGGCGAACTATTCGATAGGCTTGCCAATCTAGGTGCGGAGGCGTTGGTAGAGGGCTTAGGGCTTATTGAGAGCGGACGGGCGGTATTTACCCCTCAAGACCACTCTAAGGCTACGCACTATCCAATGCTTAGCAAAGAGGACGGACATATTGATTGGAATAGTAACGCTCAAGATATTCTGTGCAAAATTAGGGGTATGAACCCTTGGCCGTCGGCATACTGCTACCTAGACGGCAAAATCTTCAAGATTTGGCGTGCCAATGTCGCTCAAGACGAGCTGGGTATTGGAGAAATCCAAATCCAAGGCAAGAGCATGAAGGTTGGTTGCGGTGACGGTGCTATAGAAGTGCTCGAGGTGCAACTTGAAGGCAAAAGAAGAATGGATACCGCAAGCTTTGTTGCGGGCGTAAAGATACAAAACGGAACTACTGTGCAATGAGTGATATACAACTAAGCTACGACGTATTGTCCAATATATTCAAGAACAAGGCGTTTGGTTCGATCGAGCTGAGCAAAAAGTTGGGTTACGCAAACAACGCCGCTTGGGTGACCAAACTAGTGTACGGCGTGCTAGAAAAAAACGTCGAATTCGAATATTATCTATCTTGCCTTGCCAAGAAGCGTCCGCAAGCGAGCGTGGTAATCGTACTCAAAATGGGTATGTATTGCCTCAGCTATATGGACTCTATGCCCGACTATGCGGTAGTGGATAATATGGTGGACTTGACGGCTTTTATAGGCAAACGTCAGCTCAAAGGCTTCGTCAATAGCTTGCTCAAAAATTATATTGCCAACAAGCCGTCGTTGCCTCAAGATAAGACGGAGAGACTGTCGGTAGAGACTTCCGTTCCGCTATGGATAGTGAACAAATACGTCAAGCAATACGGCTACGATACAACGGAGCGTTTTTTGACGGCAAACAGCGTGCAAGAAGAACATATTCGTCCCAACACCAGACTCACGAGTCTCAAGCACTTGTGCGAGATATGCGACCGCAATGATATCAAATATCGCTTGTCGGACTGTGGCGGTATGTGGGTAAAAAACGACAAAAAGCTCAGAGATCTATTCAACAACGGCTTGATTACTATACAATCGGCAACTTCTATGCGTTGCGTGCAAGCAATGCAAATCAAGAGCGGGGACAAGGTGTTGGATATGTGCGCCGCTCCGGGTGGCAAGTCGCTGTATATAGCCGAACAAGCGCCTAACGTTGAGGTCGTTGCGTGCGAGCTTCATCCTCATAGAGTCGAGTTGATACAATCTTATATCAACCGTATGCGAGCTAGCGGAATATCGGTGATGGAGCAAGATTCTACGCAATTTTTGGCTGGTTTTGAGGAGCTTTTTGATAAGGTATTGTGCGACGTGCCGTGCAGTGGACTTGGCGTAGCCAAAAAGAAACCCGACGTATACCTTAGCCTAGATATGCAGGGCGTTGAAGAGTTGACCAAGACTCAATACGCTTTGCTTACCAACGCTTGCAAATACGCCAAAATCGGCGGAAAAGTGATATATTCTACCTGCACTTTGCTTAGAGAAGAAAACTACAATATCGTGGGTAGGTTTGTCAAAGAAAATCCCGAGTGGACGGTGGAGAGCTTTAAGCAATACTTGCCCGACGAACAAGGCACGGACGGCTTTTTCGTGGCAGTACTTGCAAGAAAATAAGAGTTATCATTGAGGGGAACGACGACAACATGAAAGTATTGCTCGACTATACTTTTGAAGAAATCAAAAATATAGTAACTCAATCGGGTGAGGCGGCTTATCGCGCCACCCAGTTGTTTGACGGGCTTTATAGAGGTGCAAAACTAGATGAAATCAACTTGCCTAAGTCGTTGAAGAATTATTTGCAAAACGAGGGCTATACGGCGCAAGGCGTAGAAATCGTGCATTGTGTGGAGTCTAAGATAGACGGCACCAAGAAGTATATTTTTAAGTTGTGGGACAACAACGTCATCGAGGGCGTGTTGATGAAATACAAGTACGGCAACACAATATGTGTTTCTACGCAAGTTGGATGCAGAATGAATTGCGCCTTTTGCGCTTCGGGACTAAACGGATTGGTGCGTAATCTATCGGCGGGAGAGATACTTTCGCAAGTGGTCGCAGTCAATCGTGACAACAAGTCGGACAATAAGAGGGCAATCACCAATATCGTGCTAATGGGTAGCGGAGAGCCTTTGGATAATTACGACAATACCACCAAGTTTTTGAGGTTGGTGAGTGACGAAAGGGGACTAAATATATCGAGAAGAAACGTATCTCTCTCGACGTGCGGACTGTGTGAAAAAATCAAGCGACTTGCCGACGAAAACTACGGCATAACCTTGACGATATCACTGCACGCTCCCAACGACGAAATTAGAAAGAAGATAATGCCCGTTGCCAACAAATACGGCGTCAATGATATTATTCAAGCCGTGAGATATTATTTTGACAAGAGTGGCAGAAGAATAATCTTCGAGTATTCTATGGTAGGCGGGCTCAACGACAGCGTGGAGTGCGCCGAAGAACTGTCTAGACTAGTCAAGGGACTACCTTGTCATATCAATCTTATTAGGCTCAACTACGTCAAAGAAAAGGGGCTTAATAGCTCTGACGACGAAAGAATAAAGAAGTTTAAGCTTAGGCTGGAGAAAAACGGCGTTAGTTGCACTATTCGTAGAAGTATGGGCTCGGATATTGACGGCGCGTGCGGTCAGCTGAGAAGAAAATATATATCCGGTGAGGTGTAATATCAAAAAGAAGGTTGTAGGACAAGTCGTCAAAGGAATGGGTGGCATATATACCGTCAAGACGGATCAGGGCGAGATATTCAAGTGCTTTGCTAGAGGAAAACTCAAGCGAAACGGAGCAATATATATCGGAGATATGGTGTCGGTGGTGGCGGATAAAGAGGGCGTGATCGAAGAGGTCTTGCCTCGCAAGAGTATGCTTGTCAGACCATATATAAGCAACATCGAGGCTATCGTTATTGTGCTTGCGCCCGTGCCAAAGCCCGATATGTTGCTGGTGGACAAACTCATCATAGGCGCTAGCGAACAAGGAGTTGACCCTATTATTTGCGTCAACAAGGCAGACCTTGACGGGGCCGAGGACGTACTGCAACAGGTTGTCCAAGACTATCAAGATATGGCGGACATTATAATAATCAGCACGCAGACGGGGCAAGGTATCGACGAGCTTATGGACAAAATTAGAGGTCGATACGTATGCCTTGCGGGACAGTCGGCGGTAGGCAAGTCGTCGCTTATCAATACTGTTTGCGGACAGCAAAGGATGAAGGTCGGCGACCTGTCCAAAAAGGGAGAAAGAGGCAAAAATACTACTCGACACGTTGAGATAATAGAACTTGACGATGGCACGAAGATTGCCGATACGTGTGGATTTAGTATGCTGGAGATGCCACTCGTAGACCCTATGTCGTTGCACCGATATTATACCGACTTCGATGAGTTGGCGGTAGATTGCAGATTTAGAAGTTGTACGCACAGCGACGAAGAGGTGTGCGGAGTCAAGAGTGCCGTAGAGCAAGGCAAACTGTCAAGAGATAGATACGAGAGATATATACGTTTGTACAAGGATATAAAAAGGAGATGGGAGAAGAGATATGACTGAGATACTTGTTGCGCCGTCGATTTTGTCGGCTGACTTTGCCTATATGGGCGAAGCTGTAAAGAATTTGAAAAAATGGGGCGCCGATTGGGTGCATTGCGACGTGATGGACGGCAAATTCGTGCCAAATATCACATTCGGTATGCCAATGGTCAAGGCGATTAGAAAAGAGACGGATATGACGTTGGACGTACACCTAATGATAGATAGCCCCGAGACCTATATTCCTAGATTTATCGAGGCGGGAGCAGACATCGTAACTTTTCACGCCGAGACTTGTTCCAACGTAGGCGAAACGCTCGAGTATATAAGGTCGCAAGGCAAAAAAGCAGGGCTAGTGCTCAATCCCGACATCGAAGTAGATACTATATTGCCGTACGTTGACAAGGTTGACGTAGTTATGCTTATGGGGGTATTCCCGGGGTTTGGCGGTCAAAAGTTTATCACTAGCGTGCTTGACAAAATCAATCGACTTAGAGAACTTTCTAAGGGAAGATTTTTGATAGAGCTAGACGGTGGCGTCACCGTATCCAACGTCAAAGAAATGGTAGAGCGAGGCGTAGAAGTGGTCGTTGCGGGCAGTAGCGTATTCGGCGCGGCCGACCCGGCGCAAGCTGTCAAAGATATCAAGAATTGCTTGAATTAACAAATATTTTGATCGGCGCATACCTTGTACAATGGAGGTGTGCTTATGAGAATAATATGTATCAATCCGCCTAAGATGATCAAAAAGTTTTTGAGGCTGATAGTACCAAAAAAGTGTCTGACAAGATAAAAATACGGGGCAGTATTGCCCCTGTTTTGTTGTCATTTTGATAAAAAAAGACGCCTAAATAGGCGTCCTCGATTGTGCAGAAAAATTAAGCGCGTTCTACGTTACCGCTACGCAAACATCTTGTGCAGACGTACATACTCTCGGTAGCGCCGTTTTCTTTGACAACCTTTACCTTTTGAACGTTGGCTCTCCACGCTGTTCTGCTTTTACGGTTGGAGTGGCTAACGAGGTTGCCGGTTTGTTGTCCTTTTCCGCAAATTGCACATACTCTTGACATATACTATACCTCCTGCTAGAAATCTTGCAATAGTAATCTTATCATCAACCGGAAAATAACGCAAGAAAAATTGAACGATTTTTTAATTTTTTTTGCTAAATATAGATAAAATAATAATGCAAAGCGTTAAATTATCCAAAATGCTTGCAAATAAGTGCTCATATGTGTAAAATAAAACCATGGCTGTGACGACTTCTAATTATTACGGAAAGATTGTTATCACCGACTCTGCCATTGCCATGACAGCGTCCAACGCTTGTATGGACTGCTACGGAGTCATGGATTTGGTATCCAGAACTTTGACCGACAGCATCAAATCACTTTTTAACAAACAAATTGCCGGCAAAGGCGTCAAAGTTACCACAGTCAAAAACAAAATAAACATCGAAATGTTCGTTGTGCTTGGCGCGGGCGTCAACATAACGGCAGTTACCGATTCCATCAAAGAGACAGTCAAATACAACGTCGAGGCCTATACGGGTATGAGAGTAGAGAGCGTTGTCGTCAACGTGGTTGGAGTCAAGGTATAATGGAGATATATGAAAATATTAGACGTCGCTAAGTTGGCAGAGATGTTCGAGGGTGGATACAAAAACCTCAGCGCCAACAAAGCAATGATAGATTCTTTAAACGTTTTCCCTGTTCCTGACGGCGATACGGGCACCAATATGTCCATGACTATGGCGTCTGCAGTCAAAGAAATTCAAAACGTAGTTATAGACGAACCAAGCGACCTTTTTAATGCGTTTGCACGAGGAGCACTCAAGGGTGCGCGAGGCAATTCGGGCGTTATTTTGTCCCAAATTGTCAAGGGTATGTGCAAGACTCTAAGTGACGAAAAACAACTCAATACCAAAGCCTTTGCCAAAGCTTTTATTTGCGCAAGAGAAGTGGCTTACAGTGCCGTTACCAAGCCTAAGGAAGGCACGATTTTGACGGTAATAAGGTTTATTGCCGAAAATGCTATGAGTATTGCGAACAAAAGTTCTTCTTTTATCACGTTTTTTGAACAAATAATCGCCAAAGGTGAAGAAATTCTCCAAAAGACCCCTGAGATGTTGCCTGTACTCAAAAAGGCGGGCGTGGTTGACGCTGGTGGTAGAGGACTTCTTACTGTGCTAGATGGCTATCTCAAAGTGCTCAAAGGGGAAGAAATTGCCGAGCAAGAGGGCGATATGACGGCTATTCCTGCGCCTATACTTGACGCTTTCGGTGATGACGAACACGACCTTGACAATATCAAGTTTGCTTATTGTACCGAGTACTTCGTCATCAATATCAAGAAGCATGTAACGGAAGAGGACGTTGAAAAGTTGCGTGACAAGCTTATGACTATAGGTGATTGTGTTATTGCCATTGGTGATACTCACCTCATCAAAGTGCACGTTCACACCAATCAACCCAACAGAGCTTTGTACTGGGCTTTGCAACTCGGCGAGTTGGACAAGGTTAAGATAGAGAATATGCTTGAGCAAAATAGAGAATTGCAAAAGCAACGTCAAGCCAACAAAAAGCCTATCGCAATGATGGCAATTTGTGCGGGAGAGGGACTTAGCAAACTCTTCAAGGACATGTACGTAGACGAAGTGATCGAAGGTGGTCAAACCATGAACCCAAGCGTAGAGGATATTCTCAACGCTATCGAAAAAATCAATTCCGACAACGTAGTCATTTTGCCTAACAACAGCAATATTATTCTCGCAGCGGAAAAAGCTTGTGAGCTTACTTCTAAGAAGTGCGTAGTTATACCTACCAAAGAGGTTGCGCAAGGACTTAGCGCAGCGTTGGTGTTCGACCCGGAGATTGATATTAAGGGTAACGAAAAAGAGATGAAAAAGGCGTTTAGAGATATGAAATGTGCGCAAGTTACTACGGCGGTAAGGACGACGCAACTTGACGGATTTGATATCCAAGAAGGCGATATCATTGGTCTTGACGGCAAAAAGATTATTGCCAAGTCTAATAGCGTGAGAGATACTGCGATGACGCTGATTGATAAGCTTACCGACGATGATAGCGAGATTATCACCTTGTATTACGGCGAGGGCGTAGACAAAGAGCAAGCAGAAGAGCTCAAAGAAGAGATACAAGAAAAATTCGGGGACTGCGAGGTTGAATGTTATTACGGAGGACAACCGCACTACCATTACTTTATATCAATAGAATAATAGATAGGAGCAAGTATAAGACTTGCTCTTTTTTTGTTGAAAAAACACTCCAAAAGTAGTAGAATAAGTCTATGGAATTGTCGCAAATCAAAGGCGTGGGAGCAAAGACTTTGTCTAAGTTGAACGACTTGGGCATTTTCAGTGTGCAAGATATGGCTCACTTTTTTCCTAAGTCTTATTGCGATATGACTAAAGCTACGCCTATCGACGCATTGACGGCAGGTAATTACGCCTTGGTTGAAGGCAAAATCGCATCAATCAGCAAGCTTTTTAGAAAAAGTAGAAATTTTAACGTCTTTTCCGCAGTACTTGAGGGCGATAATCACAAATTAAAACTTACTTGGTTCAACGCGCCTTATTTGAGAGAAAATTTGGTTGAGGGCGAGCGATATAGAGTGTGGGGTAAGGTGATTGAAGACAAGGGCAAGCTATATATGAGCAATCCTAGCTTCGAGAGCTGTGACAAGAGTCGTTTGACGGGTGTGGTTGCCGTCTATCCTCTCAAAGGCAAGATAGGTCAAAAGACTTACGAGGGTATGGTAAGGCAGGCGCTTGATTGTTGCGACAAGTCGAGTATGCTTGACGGTTTGCTATATCCCGACTACGACCAAGCTTTGTATAGTTTACATTTTCCGTCGACGATGCAAGAGGTATATATAGCTTCTCATCGCATACAAAAAGAAAAATTGACACTCGATATGGCAGCATATTATTTGACTAGAGATTGCGCTATGCGCGGTAAAGAAACGCCGTATACTTTGCCGTTTTCCGTCTTGGACGGCTATATTCAAAGGTTGCCTTACGTTCTTTCCAATAGCCAGCTTAGGTCACTTAAGGAGATAGTCGAGGACCTTCAAGGCAAAGAAAAGACCAATAGAATGTTGGTGGGAGACGTGGGTAGCGGTAAGACCGTAGTTGCTTTGATGAGTATGGTCTACGTTGTCAAGAGCGGTTATCAATGTGCAATGATGGCACCGACCGAGATTCTTGCTCGCCAACATTACGATACGGCAAAAGAACTGATAGACGATACTGATATTAGAATAGAATTGCTTACCTCGTCAACGAGTAGCGCTGACAAAAAGCGTATTTTGACTGACTGTATGGACGGCAAGGTCGATATCCTCATCGGCACGCACGCAGTCATTGGAGACAAGGTGGTCTTTGATAAACTTAGATACGTCGTAATAGACGAATTACACAAATTCGGCGTCAGACAAAAGAGTAAGTTGGAGACCAAGGCTTTGGGTGTTGATACTTTGGTTATGAGCGCTACGCCTATACCTAGGACGCTGGCAATAAGCGTACTTGGCGACGTCAAAATCTCCACTCTTGAGAGTAGAAAGTGTGAAGAAGAAAGAGTGCAAACTTATATAATCGGCAATGAAAAATTGCCAAAATTGTACGGATTTATTCGTCAAATCGTGGACAAAGGACAGCAGTGCTATGTCGTTTGTCCGGCAATAGAGGACTGTGACGGGCTGACTGTATTTGGTGCAAAAACGCTCTACGAGCAAGTCAAGGACGGAGCGCTATCGGGAGTTAGGTGCGCTCTTTTGCACGGTAAACTTTCGCAAGAAGAAAAGAGCGATATTATGAACAAATTTATCGCCGGCGAGATAGACGTGCTAGTTGCAACGACAATCGTAGAGGTGGGAGTAGACAGTCCTAAAGCAAGTTGTATGGTGGTGCTCAATAGCGATAGGTTTGGCTTAGCAGGGCTTCATCAGTTGAGAGGAAGAGTGGGGCGTAGAGCAGGTATGCAATCTTATTGCTTTTTGCACACCTCCAATATCGACGAGCAAGAGCGTTTGGCGATAGTTAAGGACAATTACGACGGCTTGACTATTGCGGAAAAAGACGCCGAGATTAGAGGATACGGCGACTTTTTCGGTTTCAATCAAAGCGGAACGACGGCTGTCAAAGTGACGTCAAAGACCTTACAAGAGTGTAAAGATCTTGCGCAAAGATTGATAGCAAAATATCCCGATATAGCCGACAATCCAAAGATGCAAGTGGTAATAAGGCGTATTGAGCAAATTAGTCTTGCATAACTAAATATTTTGAAAAAATAAATGATAATTATTTTTTTTGGTGAAAAGATGAGACTTAGAAAAAAGAAGAATTTAGAGCAAAGATTGGCTGGAGTAGACGACTATTTGATAGTCAAAGAGGGTAGTGACTTTTATTATAATCCCTCAAGAAAAAACGAGGTCAAGATAGATCTCGACAAGGCGTTTGTAAGGCCCGGACGATTATTTTTGGAACTAGGTTGCGGTAAGGGGGCTTTTGTGTGTGAAATGGCTAAGAAGTACCCAAGCGACAATTTTATTGCTCTCGAAAAGGTGCCCAACGTCATAGTGTCGGCTTGTGAGAGAGCTAAGAGCGAGGGACTAGACAACGTCAAATTCGTGCTGGGAAGCGCCGAAAACCTCAATTGTTTTTTGGACGACGACACTGTGGACGGCATTTTTCTCAACTTTTCTTGTCCTTATCCAAAGAAGACTTACGCCAATCATAGACTCACCAATCCAAAATTTTTGAAAATATATCTCGGACTGATGAAAGACGGTAGCAAAATCGTGCAAAAGACCGACAATAGAGGTTTGTTTGAATATTCTATCCAAACGTTGTCCGAAACGGGATTTATCCTTAGGGACGTTTGCCTTGACCTACACGCTTCGGAAGCGGTAGACAACGTGATGACGGAATACGAAACCAATTTCGTTGCTCGAGGTTTGCCTATCTATAAGTTGGAAGCGTATAAACCTACGAGGGAAGAATAGACGATTTTTTGAAGAAAATTTGAGCAAAGAAGCGCAATATTGTCAAAAACATATTGAAAAACGCCAAGATTATATGATAAATATATTATAGTCTAAAACTTAATATATAAGAAAAAGGAGAATTATGAAATATCAAGAGATAATTGATAAGATGACTTTGGAAGAAAAGGCAGGCATGTGTAGCGGTCTTGATATGTGGCATACCAAGGGGATAGAGAGATTGGGCGTTCCTTCGGTGATGATGACGGACGGACCTCACGGCTTGCGTAAACAAGGCAACGGCGAATCGGTGCATAAATCGGCGGCTGCTACTTGTTTTCCAACGGCTTCGTGTTGCGCTTCGACTTGGAATAGAGAAATGATAGGCAAAATGGGTAGGGCCATAGGCGAGGAGGCTCTCAAAGAAAAGGTCGGCGTAGTCTTAGGACCCGGCGTCAATATCAAGCGCACGAGCATTTGCGGACGCAACTTCGAGTACTATTCCGAAGATCCGCTTTTGGCTGGCAAACTTGCCGCAAGTTTCATCCAAGGCGTGCAGAGTCAAGGCGTCGGCACTTCTCTCAAACACTTCTTTGCCAACAACCAAGAGACTCGTCGTATGACGGTGAGTGCCGAGGCTGACGAAAGAACGCTTAGAGAGATTTATCTCAGAGCATTTGAATACGCCGTCAAAGAGGGCAAGCCTAAGACGATGATGTGTTCTTACAACAAAATCAACGGCGTTTACGCTTGCGAAAATAAGAATTACCTCAACGACGTTTTGAGAGAAGAATGGGGCTACGAGGGCATCGTCATGTCGGATTGGGGTGCAACCAACGATAGACCAAAGGGCATCGACGCGGGTTTGGATCTCGAAATGCCGGGTAGCGGCGGATACAACGACGCGCTTATCGTCCAAGCTGTCAAAGACGGCACGCTTAGCGAAGAAGCGCTCGATAGAGCCGTTGACAGAATTCTTGACCTAATATTCTCAACGCCTGACTATTCTAAGAATTATACTTACGACGCCGACGCGCACAACGCATTGTCGGCAGAGATAGCCAAAGAAGGCGCCGTTTTGTTAGAAAACAAAAACGAAGCTTTGCCGTTGTCGGACAAAGAGAAAATCCTCGTTGTTGGCGAAATGGCGAAAAAGCCTCGCTATCAAGGTGCGGGAAGCTCGCATATCAACCCTACGAAGTTGACGAGTTTCGTTGACGTTTTGGAACAAAAGGGCGTAGAGTACGACTATGCTCGTGGTTACAAAATCAACAAATCAGGCAAAATCTATCCTCAGCTTATCGACCAAGCGGTAGAAATGGCTAAGGGCAAGGACAAGGTAATCGTATTTGCAGGGTTGACCGACAGCTATGAGGCCGAGGGCTTTGATAGAAAGAGTATTGATATGCCTATATCTCATCTACAACTTATTGAAGCACTTGCCAACAGCGGAGCTAAAGTAATCGTCGTCCTTGCAACAGGTTCGCCAATAGCAATGCCGTTTAGAGACAAGGTCAAAGCTATACTTATGATGCACCTAGGCGGTCAAAACGTGGGAACGGCTACCTACGATCTATTGTATGGTAAGCAAAACCCAAGCGGAAAGCTTGCCGAAACGTATCCTCTAGAATTGCAAGACATTCCGTCCTACAACGATTTGACGGGCGACTTCGTTAAAACTCAATATAGAGAAGGTATCTACGTTGGTTATAGATACTTCGATACGGCGGGCAAGGCTGTGGCTTATCCGTTTGGATACGGCTTGTCCTATACAAAATTCGAGTATAGTGACCTCAATGTGGACAATTCCTTTGACGAGGACGGCAAAGTAGGCGTAAGCTTCAACGTAAGCAACGTCGGCAAGATGGACGGCAAAGAAATCGTACAAGTTTACGTGCATAGACACAACGACAATATCTTTACGCCAAACAAAGAACTCAAAGCCTTCGACAAGGTATTCGTCAAGGCGGGAGAGAGCGTGAGAGTAGAGTTGTCGCTCGACAAAGAAGCATTTAGCAGTTTTATTACTGAGAAAAACGCTTTCGACGTGGTCGGCTCGGATTACGATATTATCGTGGCAAGTAGCGTTGTGGACGAACAACTCAAACAAACCATTACTATCAAGGGCGATACCTACGAACAGTACGCAGAGCAAAAAGACGCGCTTGCTTGGTATTATCAACCTAACGGCAACGATATTCCTCAAGAACAATTCGAGGCTTTGCTCGGTAGAAAAATCGACGAACAAGTCGTATTGCCTGTCAAAGGAGAGTTTACGACGGACAATACCTTTGAAGAGATGCAACAGACTAGCAAGTTTGCAGGATTCTTTATATCGCTTGTCAAATTTATAATGCGTATAGGTATGAGATGTCCTGCCGATGACCCAGGGCTCGTGATGATGGTGGAGACTATGAGATATTCGAGAGTTATAAACGTATCGTATACCTCGCAAGGCGCGCTCAATCCTTATATGGCGGAGGGCTTAGTGATGATGTGTAACGGTCACTTCTTCAAAGGACTTGCAACTATACTCAAAAATATTGCTCGCAAGGTGCAGTAAATTGGAATCGGGCAATATTGAAGCCTATTCCTTCAATCTACAATCAAAATAGAGGCTTGACTATTGTCGAGCCTCTATTTTGATTGTTGTTGAGTATAGCAAAAATAATTATATTGGTAAGTAAATACTTGGATAGTATGAGAGAGCAAATGTACTCTCGTCGTAAAAGTTATGCCCATACTTTAATTGACTAATTACAAAGGTCATCGAGGGTATGTGACAAATTAGCTATTTTATTCCAAAAAATAGCATACCCATAATCGCCGACAAAACTATGAGCAAAATTGCGGAAATATTTTTTTTGCGTAGCTTTTTGTATACTACCGCAACTGTTGCCACCACGGCGAATATGACGAGCGACTTCCAATCGAATTCAAAGGCAGAATATACGTTGGAGAGATTGAAGACGTTGGACAAAAACATCGTCAGGGCGGTGGAGAGTATCATGGCTACGATTGCCGGCTGTACGGATTTGACGGTGCGATTGACGCCCGCGTATTTGAGTACGTTGCGCATTACGGCAGCTAGCAACAATATTATGATAAACGACGGAAAAACTACACCGAGAGTAGCTAAAAACGAACCTAACAAGCCCCCTTGCGACGAGCCGACGAAGGTTGCCATATTGATAGCGATAGGTCCGGGAGTAGACTCGGATACGGCTATAAAGTTGAGTATCTCTTCTTCGGTTAGCCAGCCGTTGGCAATGCAGGTTTCTCTAACGAGAGAAATCATTGCATATCCTCCGCCAAAGGATACAGCGCCTATTTTGAGGAAAGTGAGGAAAAGTTGCAAGTAGATACTCATTCTTTATCCTCCTTGTCATCTTGGACTAAATCAGTTTCATTAGTTGTATTAGCCTCAACTGAGTCGCAATTAGTAGAGTCGATAGCGACGTTTTGAGATAGGTTTGTCTCGGTATTGTCAATGCTATCTTTGGCAGTGTTATTAGTTTGCTCTTGATTATTTTGCGTCTCTATGCTCACCGATTGAGTGGCTTTTTTTGATTTTTGCTTGGTTTTGATATAGCCTATACAATATATCAACAAGCCGAGTACGGCGCATATCAAAATGTAGAATATCGAAGAAAAGTTGACGGCAAGCAAACCAAGCGTAGTCATACAACCAAATACGAGCACTAGCATTATTATATTAAAAGGCGTTTTTGGTAGTTTTTTGAGCATTTTTAAGCCCGCCGACAATATGAGGAACACGACGCCCGCTTGAATACCTCTAAACGCCGCCGCAACTATCGAAAGAGAGAGAAACTTGTCAAAGAACAGCGAGATGACAAATATAATGGTAAAAGACGGAATGCACATACCCAAAGTTGCAAAAAACGAGCCCAAAACGCCGCCCACTTTGTAGCCTATATAAGTAGACGAGTTGATGGCGATAGGACCGGGTGTAGACTCCGCAATGGCAAGCAAATCCATAAATTCTTCGTGGCTTAGCCACTTCTTTTTGGATACGAATTCGTTTTCTAGCAAAGAAATCATTGCGTATCCGCCACCAAAAGTGAACGCGCCTATTTTGAGCATAGTCAAAAATAGATTGAGAATCTTCTTCATTTTTTGCTCCCGTTGTTTATCTTCAAATTCATTATATTGATATGCAGTAGATTAGTCAAGTTGTTGAATGATAGAGATAACCTTGTAGCCTTCTTTTTCTACGGCTGAGCTCAACGTCTCGTCGGATACGTCGGCATCCAAAGTGACTATAGCAACGCCCTGCTTGTAGTCTACGTCAGCGCTTGCAACGCCTTGAATTGCATTGAGCGCGCTTGTCACGTGCGCTTGACAGTGAGTACACATCATACCGTCGATTTTTATTGATTTTTCCATAATTTTTTCCTCTTTTTTATTTGATTTTTTGGTGTTTTTATTGGTTTTTGATTTGTTATTGAGAGTTACTGCGTTGAGCCTCAAAGCGTTGAGCACTACGCACGTGCTTGACAAACTCATAGCTAGCGCACCGAACATTGGATTGAGATTAAGACCTATAGGTGACAAAACTCCCGCCGCTAGCGGAATGCCTACTAGATTGTATATAAAAGCCCAAAATAGGTTTTGACGAATAATTCTGAGGGTACTTTTGGAGAGATTGAAAGCCTTTGGCACGTCAAGCAAGGTATCTTTCATCAATATGACCTCGGCGCTGTCTACGGCAATATCGCTTCCCGCGCCTATTGCAATGCCAATATCGGCGCTAGTCAAGGCGGGAGCGTCGTTGATACCGTCGCCGACCATAGCTACCTTGCCTTGTTTTTTGAGATTGTTGATAGCGTCAAGCTTGTCGCTAGGGAGCAAGTCGGCAAGGACGGTATCGATACCGCATTCTTTGGCAACCATGCTGGCAGTAGCTTGATTGTCGCCCGTCAACATTACGACTTGCATGCCGCTCGCGTGCAAATGAGCAATGGCTTTAGCGCTATCTTGCTTGATAGTGTCGGCAACTGCAATTATACCCAACAATACCGACTCTTTGCCAAAGATAATAGGAGTCTTGCCTTGCGTCGAGAGCTTAGCTACGGTATCTTTGACGGTTTTCGTAATTTCGGTATATTGAGAGACAAATCTTGTGTTGCCACCATAGAGAGGTTGGTCATCGTAGGTAGCTTGCACTCCACCGCCTACCACCGTTGCAAAGTCTTGCACGTGCAAAGCTTGGATTTGCTCCTCTTGCGCCTTGGCAACGATAGCCTTGGATATAGGGTGCTCGCTATATTTTTCGATAGAGTAGGCGTATTGCAAAAGCTCGGTTTTATCACACGCAAGCTCGATAACGTCGGTGACGACAGGTTTGCCGTAGGTGAGAGTTCCCGTCTTGTCAAGCGCGACTATAGCCGTCTTTCCGCAAGTTTCCAATGCAGTAGCGTTCTTGAACAATATACCTTCTTTTGCCCCTCTTCCGCTACCAACCATAATAGCGACCGGCGTTGCTAAGCCGAGAGCGCAAGGACAACTGATGACTAGCACCGAAATGCCTCGTGCAAGGGAAGTAGCGACGGAATGAGATACGAAAAACCATACTATCGTCGTGACTAAAGCTATCAGCATAACTATCGGTACGAATACGCCCGATACTTTGTCTGCGAGTTTAGCAATAGGCGCTTTGGTTGCCATACCGTCCTCGACCATAGCAATTATCGAGGATAGGGTAGTATCTTTGCCAACCCTAGTTGCCTTGCATTCTATATAGCCGTTGAGATTGATAGTTGCACTCGAAACGTTGTCGCCGACTTGTTTGTCTACGGGCATACTTTCCCCCGTCAAAGCCGATTCGTCCACCGAAGTAAAGCCTTTGACAATTACTCCGTCTACGGGCATACTTTCCCCCGCTTTGACGGCAAAAATATCTCCTACGGCAACTTGGTCGATATCTACGACTATACTTTGCCCATCTCTTATCACGGTAGCGGTGGTAGGTCTGAGTTTTATCAATCCCGAAATTGCGTCTACGGTCTTGCCTTTGGAATACGCTTCCAAGGTTTTGCCTAATGAAATCAAAGCAAGTATCACTGCAGACGACTCGAAATATAGTTGGTGTAGATGATGATTGGCAGTTGCAATATCCCCGTCAACAAGGCTATCAGTCATCAAAAATAACACAATCAAACTGTATATATATCCGGCGAGTGAGCCGAGCGAAATTAGCGTGTCCATATTGGGCGCGCGATGAATTAGTCCCCTTAAGCCTCTTGAGAAAAAGCCGTGGTTGATCACGAGCACTGCGGAGCAAAGCAAAAGTTGTATTATTGCGATAGCTACGGGATTGGTTGAGACAATAGCGGGTAGCGGAAATCCCCACATAACGTATCCCATAGAAAAGTACATCAAAACTGCGGAGAGTATGAGAGATACAATCGTCCTTTTGAGAGGGAAATCAAAAGTGGATTTTTGCTTAGGCTCGCTATCAATTTTTGAATTTTGGTTGGCTGCGTCGCTACTAATCGATGCGTCGTAGCCGATTTTTTGCACGGTTTTAATTACTTCATTGTCACTTACGTTGCCTTCTACGGTCATAGTAGCCGTCAATAGGTTGACGGAGCAAGATTCAACTCCGTTTAGTTTGCTTACCGTACTTTCTATCCTTGCGCTACAAGAAGCGCACGTCATGCCTTTTACGTCAAATTTTTTCATAGTCATTTCATCAATTTTTTGAAAGTATCGACCAATTCGTCGACAATAGTGTCGTTGCCTTGCATAAGCTCGGTTTTGACGCAGTGCTTGATATGCGAAGACATCAACTGACGATTGAAGGCACTGAGCGCGCTGCATATCGCGTTGCTTTGTATGAGAATATCGTTACAATAGCAATCGTTTTCTAGCATTTTTCTAAGACCTTTGATTTGTCCTTCTATGCGTGCCAAGCGATTGGCTAGTTGCGATTTTTCGTCTGTCGGTCTCTTGACTTTTTTGCAATTACATACTTCTTGTTGCATATTATCTCCATTGTGAATAAAGAATATTATCGTCATAGTTATTGTATACCCCTAGGGGGTATTTGTCAAATACAAATAAATAAAAACGTAAAAAATGCGATACCTTTCGATATCGCATCTTGTTGTCAGGGTAGGGTTATCTATCTTCTCTAAAGTAGTTGACGCCCAACGATTGAGGTGGTTGCGCCTTTTTGCTGTCGAGTATGCTGGTGATAATTAGCACTACGATAGTGAGGATAAATGGGAACATATTGAAGATTTGCGCAGGGATAGCCCAGTTGAGGAACGGTCTTGCAATATACAGTCCGCCGAATATCAAAGAGCCGAGTAAGGCAATGGTAGGACGCCACAAGGTAAATATTACGAGCGCGATACATATCCAGCCCAAGCCCTCGAGCGTGCTTGAGTTTTCCCATATACCTTTGGAGAAAACCATCAGATAGAATAATCCGCCAAGACCCGCAATTCCGCTACCAACCAACGTTGCCACGTATTTGTATCCCGTTACGTTGATACCCGTAGCGTCGGCGGTAGCAGGGCTCTCGCCAACGGCTCTTAGGTGCAGACCAACCCTCGTCCTATTGAATATTATTGCCGCCACCACTGCAAGGATAATAGCGAGATAGACGAATACGCTATGTGAGAAAAATATTTTACCAAAAGCGCCCAAGTCGTCGGCAAAAGGAAAGCCTTGCGACATTATCTTGCTTGCCATAGGCAAGAGTTTTTCTCTCTCGGCAATAGGGAAGGTATTGATGAAGTATTGGGCCACGCCCGTACCGAAAGTGGTGAGAGCAAGACCTGTGATGTTTTGGTTGGCTCTCAGCGTTATGGTCAAGAAAGAGTAGATAAATCCCGTCATAGTCGCAAACAAAAACGAGAACAAGAGCGCGAGCAATATTAGCACGAAATAGTTGGCGGTCATTGGATCAGATAGCGCCGTCATATAGACGTATACGCCGTAGCAACCGCCTGCCGCGCCCGCACACATTATGCCGGGGAGACCAAGGTTGAGGTGTCCCGCTTTCTCCATAATTATCTCTCCGAGACAACCCAGCAAAAATATACTACTAATAGATATTGCGGAAACTAAAAAGCTAGTAAACATTATTGCTCACCTCCTTCTTGTTTATCTTCAGAGTTTGCATCGCTGTCGTCAGGTTGGTCGTCTATAGTGTCCACCACCAATTCGGCGACGTTTTCGCTTGTATTTTGAGTGTATTGTTCGCTTACGGCTTCCGATTGCTCGCTCTCTTCTTGGAGTGGCTTTTTGCGTTTAGGAATAAGTGCCGCGATTTTGTCGAAGATAGGCGACTTGACCTTGTAAGTGATAAAAAATTCGCTTGCAATGATTATAAAGTAAGCGAGTGCTATACAAACGTTGCCGATTGCGTCGCTGGTAAGGTTGAGTTCCATTCTCACCGACACCATACCTCTATTGAGGAATGTGATGAGGAAGGAAGTCAAGATAACCATAACGGGGTTGCAGTGACCTAGCCACGTAGCCATAATGG
The DNA here is from genome assembly GCA_937880755.1 of uncultured Clostridia bacterium. GTDB lineage: Bacteria > Bacillota > Clostridia > Christensenellales > UBA3700 > HGM11368. The sequence continues at coordinate 13,607 of CALGRX010000002.1, read as the reverse complement.
CGGTAAAGCCCATATTTTTGGCAATAGATTCGCTCATAGTATGTTCGATAGCACCGGCTAGTAGCAAGCCGACGATACCGCACATTGCGCCCGATATAGCCATAGTTCTGATGATGACCTTTCTCACGTTGATACCCACGTATTTGGCTGTATTTTGGCTTTCGCCGACCACGGACAATTCGTAGCCTTGCTTGCTCTTACTGAGGTATATGCTCATCACTACGGTAGAAAGAGCAATGACGATTACCGTCAAAACGTATTGATTGCCAAGCACAGGCAAATTGCCTTGGTCAAACGGCGTCAATACGTTGGAGCCCGACGTAGACCAAGTTACCACGAAGTAGCCTACGAGAAACTGCGCAACGTAGTTGAGCATAAGTGTAAAGAGCGATTCGTTGGTATTGAAGAAAGCTTTGAACACGGCAGGGATAAGCGCCCAAATTGCGCCCGATAGCACGCACAAAAGCGTCATAATTATCCAAATCGACCAATCGGGAATTTTACCGCCAAAAAATTTCATACACACCACTGCCATCAGACAACCTATGAGTATTTGTCCGTTGCCGCCCAAATTCCAAAATTTCATCTTGAAAGCGGGTATCAAAGCAAGCGAAACGCCAAGCAGTAGGGCGGTGTCTTGTAGCATTATCCAAATCTTTCTCTCAGAGCCGAAGTTACCGTCAAACAATGCGCCGAGCACGACGTCAATGCCTTCTCCGCCTATAATAGCGCATACTACGCACAGTATTAATAGACTGAAGAACACGGCAATTATACGGATAAGTATCGACTTTTTGGTGGTGATATTGTCGCGTTTGGTTATATGAAATAAAGGTTCTCTAACTTTGGTATCAGTCATTTACGTTTTCCTCCTTTATTTCTTCTTGTTGATATTTTTCCGTCTTGGTCATCAAAGCGCCCACGCTTCGCTTGTCGGTAGTTCTTCCGTCAACCACGCCGGTTACTTTTCCGCCTGCAACGACTACTATCCTATCGCAGAGTTCGAGCAAAACGTCCAAGTCTTCGCCTACGAATATCACGGCAACGCCGTTTTGCTTTTGTTCGTTGAGTAGGCTATATATTGTGTAAGAAGAGTTGATGTCTAAGCCTCTTACGGGGTATGCAGCCATAAGCACTGTAGGAGCGGAAGCGATTTCTCTACCCACGAGTATCTTTTGGATATTACCGCCCGACAACTTGCGCACGGCGGTGTACTCGTTAGGCGTTACGACCTTTAGGCTCTCGATGATAGAGTTGGCAAGGTCGTGAGGAGTTTTTCTGTCCACGAACATACTTTTACCTTTGCGGTAAGAACGGAGCATCATATTGTCGATGATATTCATATTGGCAACGAGTCCCATACCAAGTCTGTCTTCCGGCACGAATGAGAGTCTTACGCCGAGTTCTCTAATCTCGTTAGGCGATTTGCCTATAAGACTATCGGATTTGTCGCTATTAGGGGCGTAGTAGTCTATTTTACTATCGGGAGTTGGCTTATTAAGTCCCGCTATCGTTTCAAGTAGTTCTTTTTGTCCCGAGCCGGCAATACCCGCGATACCGAGTATCTCCCCGCTAAATACGTCAAAGCTTATTTCGTCAAGTATCTTGATTTTGTCGTGTATCAAAGATAGTTTGTCGATTTTGAGTCTCAACTGCTTGTTTTCTACGTTTGGTCTATCGATATTGAGTTGTATCTTTTCGCCCACCATCATCTCGGTGAGTTGTTCTTCGTTGGTAGAGCAGGTATCAACCGTACCGACATATTGTCCCTTGCGCAGTATCGTCACCCTATCGGATATCTCCATAACTTCGTTGAGTTTGTGAGTGATGATGATGATAGATTTTCCGTCACTGCGCATATTTTTGAGTACGGTAAAGAGTTTATCTATCTCTTGCGGGGTGAGTACGGCGGTTGGCTCGTCCAAAATCAAAATATCGGCACCGCGATACAAGACCTTGATAATCTCAACGGTTTGCTTTTCGGACACCGACATATCGTATATCTTTTTATTTATATCTATATCAAAACCGTATTGAGCGACAATCTTTTCAATACGTTTAGCAGCTTCTTTTACGTTATATTTTTTGCCGTCCTTTACGCCGAGAATAATGTTTTCTACCGCGCTAAAGACGTCCACCAATTTGAAGTGTTGGTGAATCATACCTATCTTGTAGCGAAAAGCGTCGTGCGGGGAAGTTATTGATACTTCGTGTCCGCGTATAAATATTTGTCCGCTGTCGGGATAGTATATGCCCGAGATCATATTCATAAGGGTAGTTTTACCGCTACCGTTTTCGCCTAGAATGGCGAGTATCTCCCCCTCCCTCAAAGTCATACTTACGTTGTCGTTGGCGACTTTACCGGAGAAAGATTTGGTAATATTTTTTAGTTCTAGAGCAACAGTATCGTTCACGCCGTTACCTCCGAGTGTCTTTGTAAAATTAGTATAAGCGGAGCGTCAACTCCGCTTATACTGTGTTACGTTCAATATTAGAACTTAGTGTTGAGCAATTCGATTCCGTCGATGTTTACAGAGAAGTAAGGAGCAGAGCGGAATTCGGATTCTGCAAAGTACTTAACGCCTGCGCTAGTAGTCTTGATAACTACGGTGTCAGCGGTGTAAGCAGCGTCGGTATCTACGTCAGCCATAAAGTTATCAGCCAAAGGTTGTCCGCCAACGGTAAACTTGCTGAGGTCAAACACTTTCAAAGAGCCGTCAGCCAACTTAGCCTTAACTTCTTCGAGTTTAGTTGCGGTGCCTTCTGCGGCTGTAGCGCCGAGAGCGGTGAGTTGTACGGAACCGTCAGCGATTGTACCTACGTAATCTTGGGTGATTGCGGTGCCGTTGAGAGCGTTGTCGATCATCATCTCGAAATAAGGTTGCCAGTTGATCTTAGAAGATACGATAAATGTATCAGGGCAAGATGCTTCGGTAGAACCGTTGTAAGATACGTTAGGGATACCGGCAGTTTCGCAAGTGCTTGGAGCGCCCATAGAGTCGGCGTGTTGAGAGATGAGTTTGCAACCGGCATCGATAAGTGCTTGTGCAGCGTTTGCCTCTTCGGTTTGGTCATACCAACTACCGGTAAACTTAACTTTCATAGTAGCGTTAGGCACGATAGATTGAACGCCGAGCAAGAAAGAGGTGTAACCGCTGACAACTTCGGCGTAGGTAAACGCACCGACGTAGCCGATAATGGCGTTGGTATCGGAAACTACACCGTTTTTACCATACATTTCCATCAACTTCATACCTGCGGCAACACCTGCGAGGTATCTACCTTCGTAGATAGCTGCGAATGCGTTGTAGAAGTTAGGAAGCTTCTCAACGTGAGCGCTGGTACCCGTTGCGTGGCAAAAAGATACGTTTGTATATTCTTTTGCGGCTTTGATCATATGAGATTCGTGACCGAAAGAATCGGCAAAGATAGCTTTTGCACCTTTTTCTGCAAGGTTTACGGCTTCGTTGTAGCATTCGGTTCCTTCAGGAATGTCTGTAACGATAGCGTAATCCTTTTTTGTAAGGCCTTTAGCTTCACAAGCAGCTTTGAAAGCTTGAATGAAGTTGTTGTCGTAAGTGGAGTTTTCGTCGTGCAAGCAAATGAGACCGACTTTGATTTCGCTCTTGTTGCAGGCAGTCAAAACGCCAAAACAACCGATGCACATTACTACTACGAGTACGAGTGCGAGTATTTTTTTCATTGTTTACCTCCGTTTGCCGTTCTTCGGCAATATTTTATTTTTCAAAAGTGATTTTACCGTCTTTCATCTCGGCAATTCTTGCGAGAGAGTAGACTTCGTAGCCCATATCGGTGAGCTTTTGATAACCGCCTTGATAGGTCTTTTCTACACCCGTGGAGATACCCACGACTTCCGCGCCCGCTTGCCTGACTATGTCGATAAGACCAACACAAGCGTTGCCACCCGCCAAAAAGTCGTCAACGATGAGGATTTTGTCCCCTGCGTTGAGATATTCTTTGGATACCATTATCAAATTTTCCGTCTTATGAGTAAAAGAATATACCTTAGAAAAATATACGTCGTTGGAGATATTGATAGATTTGTGCTTCTTAGCACACAAAACGGGACAACCGAAGTATTGCGCCGTCATGCAAGCAAGGGCGATGCCCGATGCCTCTACCGTCAATATTTTGCTCACGCCACGACCGTCAAAATGATGGAAAATATCTTGCCCCAATTTAGACAAAAAGGCAACGTCCAACTGGTGATTCAAAAAAGAATCAACCTTCAACACGTCGCCACCAAGGACTTTGCCGTCTTTCAAAATCTTTTCTTCCAGTAATTTCATACAAATCTCTTAGGTAAGAATATTGAATAAATTTCACTATATAATAGTGACTTGATTTATCGCCTTTAGTTTAGTATAAAGGGCGTATCTTTGTCAAACGAATACACCCCCTAAACTAAAAAAATATGAGAACAAATTTTGGTTTTGTTCTCATATAATATTTCCTTAGTCGTGGAAGAATAGCGGAAGTTTTTCTAAAAATATAATATCCGTCCTATCCGCTGCGTCGCCCTCGGCAAGTACCGCCATTTTGGCAACCACGGTGCCTTTGGTAGCGTTGAGTAGCTTTTCCAACGCTTTGAGCGACTCTCCCGTGGAGATAACGTCGTCTACGACGAGTATTCTTTTGCCAGCCATTTGGTCGGCTTCCGACTTGTCCAGGTACAAAGACTGTACGTTGACGGTTGTGATAGACTTGACGTCCACCTTGATAGGGTCTTTCATATACAGTTTTGCGCCCTTACGCGCTACGAAGTACTTTTTGCCCGACTGCCTAGACATCTCGTAAGCAAGCGGTATGCCTTTGCATTCGGCTGTAACGATACAATCGAATTCGGGCGCTTTTTTGAGCAATTCGCTTGCGCACGCAATCGTCAATTCTACGTCGGAAAACATTATAAATCCGGCAATGTCCAACTTGTCGTTGACAGGGCATATTATCAAATCTCTATCAAGACCTGCAATTTTCATCTTATGATATTTGTTCATATCTATTCCCCTTGTGATTGACGACGTGTCGTCATCCAAAATACAATATTATTTTATCACTAAATCGTGGCAATGTAAATAGGATATAATTATTAGGAGATAATTATTTTGAAATTATGATTATCAAGTTTGTTCCAAACAATGCAAGTTGATAGACTTGACATAGTGTGCTATAATACTCTAAAAAGCAAAAATAAAGAGAAATGATATGAAAAAACGCTGTTTTATTTTTATTTTGACCACAATTTTTGCAATTACGATGCTTACGACTTTAGTCGCTTGCGAAAACTCCGACAAAAACGATATAAAAGGAACTTACGAACTCACTACGTGGGATTACTATTACGAGGACGACGTGGCTACCGATATCATGGAGAGGGACGAGGTCAAGGAGTACGTCGTCATAACGGGTCAAGACAAGGGCTTCTACGTTTATCAATCCAAGTCGACTCCGCTCTATTGCAAACAAGTAAAGGTAGAGTTGGAGTATTCGTCAAGCGACCCCGAAAAGGTGATTGTAGTCAGGCTAAAAGACGGTATGGGTTGGAAAATTTCCTTTACAACAACTAAAACCTCTAAAGACGTCAAGCTCAAAGACCACAAAATCAAGTTTTTGGATCAAAAGCAAAGTCTAAAAGAATTCACCCGCATTTCCATAGCAACCGACCTAAGCGTAGTCAACAAAGAAGTCGGTGCGACTTTGACCTACGTAGATTTTGAGCACGCGCCTTTCGACTGTTGGTACGAGTACGTGTATGAAGTATCCGATTTTGAGTATTACGACGAGGTTGACGAATACGTCTATTACTTCGTCAAAACCGACGTTACGACCAATAAGGCGACGGCTTATTATTGCCTTAAGAGCGACTTGGTGCAAAGAACGACTACACTCGACACTTCGCTTGACTTGGCTCAAAACAAATTTACGGTAGGGGAGACTACCTTCTCGATTTCGTATGAAAACGACGACTGTCATCTATCCAATATCCGAACCGTCAACCAGGGCGAAGCAGACCGGTACGACGTGACCACATGGCTTTCAAGAGCATACGTCACCGATATCGACGCCCTCTGCGCCGAGAGATTGGAAGAGTATAGAACATATTTGGAACAATCTTCCAACTAATCAATATTAAGAACAAAATTATTGATAAGTATCACCACAAGACAACGCCGATTTTGGCGTTGTCTTTTGCTTATACACCAACGCAACCCAATGTCTAAAATAGGTTGCTTTGGCGTCGTAGGGCGTAATTTGTACGAACCTGTTTTAGAAGAAACAGCGGTTTTATCCGCCGTTTATATCTCGTTAACGTTTTTAGACCGAAATCCGATAGGCTTTCCGATAGAAAAAAAAGGCTTGTTTCTTCCTTGGCTACAAGATTACGAGTTTAAGTCGCAAAACCCTTGCGAGTTTGCAGGGTTAATATAAAAACGAAAAAAATAGGAGAAACGAAAAATGAAATACGAAGAATGGCTGAATGTTTGGCTAGAAAACTACATAAAACCGAGTAGCAAAGAGCGGACGTATATCCGTTACGAGCAACTTATTCGCACGCATATTGCGCCCACAATAGGCGAAATGGACGTGAATAACCTTACGCCTATCGTTTTGCAATCGTTTGTAACTAAACTTTTATCGAGTGGAAACGATAAAACCGGCAAGGGCTTATCCGCAAACACGGTAAATGCAATTATCTCGGTATTGCAAAATTCGTTACGCACGGCGCACTTACTTGGATATTTACGAGAATATACGGCAAATATGATTAAACGCCCAAAACTCAAAGAGCGAAAAATCGAGTGTTTTACGCTTGCCGAGCAAAAGAAAATAGAATCGGCTGCACTTAATAGCAAAAAGATAAAAATGTTCGGTATCGTTTTGTGTCTTTATACGGGCTTGCGTATAGGAGAATTGATTGCTCTGCAATGGAAAGATATAGACCTGCAAAAAGGCTTACTGACAGTTTCTCGCTCCTGCCACGATACAAGTGACGGAATAGTGTTTGACGAGCCGAAAACCACCACTTCACGTAGGGTGATACCACTCCCTAAACAACTTTTGCCAAAACTAAAAAGCATAAAGAAAAAAAGCAATTCGGACTTCGTGGTGTCTATGGGCGGCAACGCCGTTTCGGTGCGTTCCTACCAACGAAGTTTTGAATTACTGCTTAAAAGGCAGAATATTGTTCACCGCGGTTTTCATTCGCTCCGTCATACCTTTGCTACTCGCGCCTTAGAGTGTGGAATGGACGTAAAAACGCTGTCAGAAATACTCGGTCACAAGAATCCGACAGTTACTCTAAATCGCTATGCTCATTCGCTTTTAGAGCATAAAGCCGCTATGATGAACCGCCTTGGAAAACTGCTGTAATTTGTTCACTGAATAGCGTAGTCGGTGTACAAATTGAATTGACAAAGCCATAAAAAATATCATCTATGTACAATTTTTCAAATTATGCTTGGACAGCCTTGCACGAATATTGACTTTATTCCCGGTTTTTGGTATAATAAAATACATCAATTACGCTATTCGGTGAACATTTTTGAATTGAGATTGTTCATCAAATAATATGGCGTTCACGGAGTGATGTATGAACAACTTTTACAAAAGTGTAATAGACGTACTTAAACAAGATCCACGCTTTTTTACTGAAAACGGCGAGTTGTTAAGAAATGCCGTTTATGAAGCGGCGATGAAAATGGATTCTAATCTCATAAAACTGCTCTACGAAAACGAAGTAACAAAAAACAGATTTTTTACCGTCGTTGACGGCATTGCCGTTTTTGACAAAGTTGGATTCGGCTGGGTAATCAATAATCGTGAATTTTTGCCGGATTCCTATACTCGCTTCAGAAATAAAATAGGGCTTGTGGATGAAAGTGGTTCATTTATTTCTTCTTCTAACGATGTAGAGCTTGTTTTCCCCTACAAAGACTGCGTACTCGAAGGCGGACAAACAAAGGAAGATCAAAAGCGTTCAGAAATTTTTTATAATGAAATGCTTGCGCCTGATGAAATTGACAGACTGTTATATCCGAAAGTGCTGACTAATGCGAAAAGATATAGCGTAGAAGATGTACAAAGAATTAAAAGTATTGCTAAAAACGACAACTTGATAATTAGAGGAAATAATTTGCTTGCCCTTAGTTCGTTAATCAAATGTCAAGAAGGAAAAGTGCAATTTATTTATATAGATCCTCCATACAATACGTCAAATGATAGCTTTATGTATAATGACTCATTCAAAAGAAGTACGTGGCTAACATTTATGAAAAATCGTTTAATGCTTGCCAAGCGTTTATTGAAAAATAGTGGCGTAATAGCAATTTCCATTAATTATAAAGAAATGGCCTACTTAAAAGCTCTTTGTGATGATATTTTTGATGAGAAAAATTACATAAATACGGTTACAGTGCAAACCGCAACAACGGCAAGTTTTAGAGCTATAAATGATTGTCCTGTAAATGTGTCAGAATTTGTTCTTATATATGCGAAGAACAAACCCTTTGCCAAAATTAATCCAGTATATGTAGAGTCAAGTTATTCCGAGGATTATGGTTGTTATATTAGAAATTATGAAAAAAATTATATCGAATGGGAAATAGTGTCTGTTGATAGTTTAATATATGAGGAAGAAGGAGTAAAAACGTGGCAAGAGTTTCGCGAAAAATATGGGGACAATTGGAAACAGATTAGATACGAAAAAAAAGCAAAATTTTGCATTGAAAATAGTGAAAGAATTGTTAGCTTAAATACAATGCAAAAGCCTTCACAGGAAATTGTAAAAGTTATTGCGGAATCTAAGTTGAACCGAGGGAAAGTTTATGAAGTACGGGGAAATTATATTTATAATGGAAGATCCCTTGCCTTTTTGAAGAAAAAACTTCGTAATATCGATGGAAGAATAACGCTTTCAGAAATATTGACAAATATTTGGACAGATATTTCATTTCTTTCTTTAGGCAATGAAGGTGGTGTTGATTTACCCAACGGCAAAAAACCAGAAAAACTAATTCAAAGACTCTTGAACATATTTACAGATGCTGGCGATATTATAATGGATTATCATTCTGGAACAGGTACCACCTGTGCGGTTGCTCATAAAATTGGGCTTCAATATATTGGTGTTGAACAATTAGATTATGGAGACAATGATATTATAGTAAGACTTCAAAATGTAATTAGCGGCGAACAAGGAGGAATTTCTAAGCAAGTAAATTGGCAAGGCGGTGGTTCGTTTATCTATTGTGAACTTGCAAAACTCAATCAAAATTATGTAGATAAAATTGAGTCTGCGACTACTGATGCAGAGCTAGTTTCCTTACTTGCAGAAATTATAAAAACAGACTTTATTTCGTACAAAGTGAATCCTGCGGAAATAAAGGAAAACGCGAAGTCTTTTGAGGAACTGACTGTAGATGATAAGAAGAGGTTCCTTATGGAGCTACTCGATAAAAATCAACTGTACGTCAATTATTGCGATATAGATGACGAAAATTATCACATATCTGAAGAAGATAAGGCATTTACGAAAAGCTTTTACGGAGACAAGTGATTATGGCATTTCTTTATGAAAAAATAGACGCATTGAAGGAATTTGGCACCTATGCAGAATTGCCTTTAAGTGTTTCAAAAAATCTTAGGCAGTCTTTTGAGTTAAGACCTTATCAAAAAGATGCTTTTTGTAATTTTATTACATATTTTGAAAGCAGGCTCTGTCAAAAGCCAACACAAACGCTTTTTCACATGGCTACGGGAAGTGGTAAAACGCTAATCATGGCGGGATTAATGCTGTATCTTTATAAGCAAGGATACAGAAACTTTCTTTTCTTTGTGCATTTGAGCAATATCGTAAAGAAGACGAAAGAAAATTTTTTGAATCCGGCATCTTTAAAATATCTCTTTGCCGATGAAATAAATATCGACGGAGAACGAATCAAAGTCAGGGAAGTATCAAACTTCCAAGACGTTGATGCAAATGCTATCAATATCTGCTTTTCCACCATTCAAGGATTACATTCCGACATGTTTTCTGTCAAAGAAAACGCCCTTTCATTTGATGATTTTGAAGGACGAAAAATTGTGCTGATTTCAGATGAGGCACACCACCTAAATGCTTCCACGCGAAAATTGACCTCTGATGAAGAAGAAGATAACAAGACGTGGGAATATACGGTAAGTCGTTTATTTCAGTCAAATTTTGAAAACGTATTATTGGAATTTACGGCAACTTGCGATACGGAAAATAAAGAAATTAAAGCAAAATATGAAAATAAAATTGTATTTAACTATCCGTTGAGTGTCTTCAGAGAAAACAAATACTCAAAGGAAATTATGACATATCGTTCAGACAGCAATATTATCGACAGGTGTATTCAAGCAATGATTTTAAGTCAATTTCGTTTGAAAGTATTTCAGGATAAAAGACTTAACATTAAACCGGTAGTAATGTTTAAATCAAAAACAATTGCGGAGAATAAAAACAACTTTAATGTCGTTATTGAAGAAGTTTCCAAATTAACAGGAGCAAAGATACAGCAGGTAATGGACAACATTCGAGGCTCCGTTGCTGTGATGCAAAGTGCTTATGAATACTTTGTCGCTAACGGAATTTCGTTTGATCAATTGGCGCAAGAACTTAAAGACGATTTTAGTGCAGAGCATTGCATTTCTGCGAATGCAGACACAGACATTGAAAAAAATCAGTTAACGCTCAATTCGCTTGAAGAATTGTCTAACCCCTATCGAGCAGTTTTTGCAGTTGATAAACTCAATGAAGGGTGGGATGTTCTGAACCTGTTTGATATTGTCCGTTTATATGAAACGAGAGACGGAAAAGGTAATGCAAATGACGGCTCATATAAGCCAGGCAAAACAACGATTGAAGAAGCACAATTGATAGGGCGCGGTGCCAGATATTGCCCTTTCCAATTGGATGCGGAGCAACCAAAATATCAGCGTAAATTCGATAATGATGTTGACAATCCTATGCGTGTATGTGAAACGCTTTATTATCATTGCTGGAATGAAACACGCTATATAAGCGAATTGCATACGGCACTGCGTGAAATAGGTTTGGATTTAGATAATGTAAAAACTTGCCACTATCGTTTGAAAGAATCTTTCAAAGATGATGAAGTCTATAAATATGGCTATGTTTTTGTTAACGAGCGTCTAACAGTGAGCCGTGATTCTGTTGACGGGCTACTTCCTGCTGTGCGTGATAAAATTTACAATATTTCCATTGCAACCGGAAAAGGCGGAACGGATGTTGTAATGGAAGAAGTTGCTTCATCCGATAAAAGCATAAAAACTTATACGGTTACCAAAAGTATAAAAGATATTGCCTCAATCAACTATTCGACTGTCGAAAAAGCTTTGCGTCAATTTGATGTTTTTAAATTCAGCACATTAAAAGCATATTTCCCTCAGCTATCATCGACACATATGTTTGTTGAGAATGAGAAGTATCTGGGTAAAATACAAATCAGTCTTACAACGAAATATGAAAAACCGACGATGTATTTGTGGTATAAAGCTTGCGTTTCCGTATTCGGTAAAATTGCTAATTATGTATCTTCCATTGAAGAAACATACGCAGGCTCTAATGAATTTAAAGCAATCAGATTGAACGAAATAATCAGAGATAAGACGGTAAACTATACGCAACCGCACTTAGGTGGCCTCGGATTTTCACAAAGCGATCCTTCAGTAGATGCCAATGACCGTTTTGATCTGCAACAAGCCGACTGGTTTGCTTTTAATGATAATTTCGGCACAAGCGAGGAAAAAGCGTTAGTCTCATATTTTAGACAATATGTATCTGAATTACAGCAAAAATACGATAAGGTTTTCCTTATTCGTAACGAAAGGCAGTTGCACCTGTATTCTTTTGACGACGGGCAGCGTTTTGAACCGGATTACATAATTTATTTGTGGAAAAAAGATAAAGTCTGTTCAGAACAAATCATTGTTTTTGTTGAGCCTAAAGGTACGCACTTGATTGATTCCGATAAATGGAAGGAAGATTTTTTGCTTGAATTAAAAGAAAAAGCAATTCCTACCGTAACATTTATCGATGATAATAAGTATAAAATTTGGGGATTTCACTTCTTCAATACTGAATACCGTAGCGTTGAATTTGCCGGCGATATGAATACCTTATAACAGTCAAATAGCCTGACCGAATAAGTCGGGTTATTAGTTTTGCAAATACGGCATAAAATAGACGGATAAATTTTAGTGATTTATCCGTCTAATTTTTTTATTACAGGCTGTTTGTAGCAAGCACATATTTTCGTTGTAGGTTCATTTTTCTGCGCCAAATCGTCGTCCGATTTACATTCAAAAGACGTGCTACTTCAAGATAAGTAAGTCCTGCCATATAGGCACATAGCGTTTTGTATTCCGTGGCGGTCAGTTTCATTTTTGCTATAAGCCCGTCAACGACTGTATAATCGTTTTTCTGCTCGTCGTCGAGTGCTTTTACAGGCTCGCTTGTAATTCGCTCGTCAAGGCTTATTGTGTTTGCCATATAGCGTGTGTATTGCTTTTGTAAATAATTGTCGGCGCAACGATAACAAGCATATTTAATGGTAACAACCTTTCCATATTTTGTTATGTAGTTATCGCCGAGTTTCTTGCCTATATGTTGGCAAAGAAACAACATTGCTTCTTGCGCAATGTCGTATGCGTTTGAGAACGGTGAATAGTCGTCTTTTGAGCGGTTCATATCTCTTTATCGCCCTTTGTATAGATAATGCAAATCTTTGCCCGAATGGACGATTATCGTTTTAATACAGGTCAAGGCTATAACTTCGCCCATTTTCTGTATGTTTTCCGCCGAGATAACCATATCGTTATCCAAAATGCCTTTGTTTACTTCTTTCATTGTATTTTACCTCCGATTTAATTCGCCTTTCGGCAAAAACGAAAGTAGTACCGAGAAAAGATAGAGGCTTTCTATATTGTTATCGGTTACACAGAAGTCAACGAACAGTACAAAATTTGTTGCGTAATAATACAAAAAAGAGGTTGTTTCAATTTGCCGCATAACCTCAACAATGAGCCAAACTCAATATAAAGTCTAATTCTAACGCCTTAAAAGTTTTCGGTAAAAATTTTTGCCGTTGACTTTCGCTTTTCACTGTGCTGCAAACGCAGACGAAAGGTGATAAATCGGACTGCAAAACGACATAGAAAAACCGAGTGTTTGAAACACTCGGTTGAACGTTGAAATGCTATTTATCGTTTGATTTTTAGTCCGAAATAATCTCTTGTAAAAAACAAAACGAACTTTGAATTTTCATCAAGGTTCGGTTTATTCTTGTTTGGTGCCGGTGACCGGACTTGAACCGGTACGGAGTTGCCCCCGAGGGATTTTAAGTCCCTTGCGTCTGCCTATTCCGCCACATCGGCAAATAAAAAACTCTTGCGTTATGCAAGAGCTTTTTGATTGGAGGCACCACCCAGATTTGAACTGGGGAGTGAAGCTTTTGCAGAGCTTTGCCTTACCACTTGGCCATGGTGCCATATTTGGAGCGGGAGACGAGATTCGAACTCGCGACATTTGCCTTGGCAAGGCA
>CALGRX010000001.1 GCA_937880755.1 uncultured Clostridia bacterium | reverse complement strand
ATATGAGATTGACGTATAAGGGTGAAGACCAAGACGTTATTATACATTACTATAAAAAATACTATTACGAATATGACTACATAAAGCAAGAGTATATCATGGATAAGCCACTGCCACTCGGAAAAATAAAGGAGCCTGGAAGGTTCCAAGTAATAGTGGAGTTTTATCGAGACCCAAAAGATTTGGAACATTATGACAACTGTGTTTATGAAGAATATATAAATATTGACGTTATTTGGCAGGAGTAAGATATGGGTTTTAAGCACGCCTTGTGCTGTCGTGAAAGAGCAATTGTTTTAGCTGATTTATTAATTGCAGTGGGCTGTAAAGCTTATCCTATTTGCATGAAAAGTGCAAAAAATATGGCGGCACATTTTACGGTTCATATTTTTGAAGAAACAACTAAAAAGTGGTTACTCATTGACCCGTCATTTAATGTTATTTTCAAGGTAGAAAATAACTATGTTAATGCGTATGAATTAAGACAGGCTCTTATAGAGAACAAGAATTTTGAATGTCTTGGATATAGTTTTAACCATACAGAAAAATGCTTAGATGTTTACAAGGAACTTTTTATCAAACAGTGTATGTCAAATCTTTCAACATGGAACGATTGTTCTATGGAAAAACGGTACCTTGGGCGGAAATATGATTGGAAAACCAAGAAAGAATTCAAAACTAAGTTATACATTGATTTTTGATTATGACATTATAAGTATTAATGATGGGAGAGAATAGCTAAAATAGATTATTACCGGATAGGCGCAGGAAGAGGGATTCATTCTTGCTTTTTGCAAAGGCAAAGATACTAAGCGAGACGGGTGCTTTGCAAAAATCTCAAGCAGCGCTAAAAACCTACCATAGGCAGATTTTCTTCACGCTCTCGTTCTCTTCCCTCTTGTGTTATCGTTCATAAACAAAAAACAAGTACTAAATAGCGCTTGTTTTATATTTGTGCAAAGTCTACGAAAAAGATATTTTTGCGTTTCTTAATAAGGATTTGAACTCCAACGAGGTTTTAATGGTTAGCCCCCGAAATATATGATATATCAATCATCAAGCAATTCTTTGAGCATTCGATCTTTATTGAACAAAAATCCTTTTGTGATTTGATAGCTTAACGTATTTTCATATTCACAAGGTGAGATTTCACCGTTGTCAAAGGATAATATCCGAGAATTAGGACAGACCAGCAAGATTGGGGAATGTGTTGCTATTATAAATTGCGCACCTTTTTGGGACATATCGTAAAGGTGCTTGAGCAATGTTAGTTGGCGTTGAGGTGAAAGCGCAGCTTCGGGCTCGTCCATTAAATATAGCCCCGGCTTATCGAACGCCAAGAAGCGCAGATTTCCCTCCCCATGAGAGTTGGCATGATAATTAGCTCCATCATATTTAAATATAGATGCAGTTGCAACGTTGAAAAATGTTTCAGCTCTAAAAAAATAGCCAAATTTGGGGCGTTGCCAACCTTTTACTAAAGCAATTGATTCGCTTAACGGTGAGATATCGTAATATGTATTAAAATTATAATTTCGTGTGCCGCCTTCTGAGTTATAGCCGAATTCTACTGCCACGGCTTCAAGTAAGGTTGATTTTCCAGAACCGTTTTCGCCAACAAAAAATGTGATTGCCTTATCAAATTTCAATTCTGTAATACTTTTTATGGCGGGTATGTTGTGAACATATGAACCTTTCGGGAGTGTGTCCCAAAGTATTCGTAATCCCTGAATATATAAATCGTTCATATCTCCACCGCCTTGCTGGATTATTTGTCACCTTGATTTACATTTTGCTTCGCTGTTTGAATAGACCGAACAAGCAAAAATCTTATGGTCGAACAATTCTTGTCAAGAACCTTATGTCTTGCTTCATCTATATATTCGCTTTTCCAAAGCATTTCAAGCCATTTGCTTGTTTCATTTGTTTCTTTGAGTGCGATTTCAAGCTTTGCAATAAAATCAGCGCGGCTATGGGCATATTTGCTTTCGGCAATATTAGCACAAATGCTTGTCGCGCTTCTGCCGATTTGATTGGAGATAACAGTTTCGTGCTTTGAACGCAATTCTTTCGTCAATTTTAAAATCTCTACGGATAATTCCATAGACAGATCACCGAGCTTATCTTCTTTCATAACCACACCAACTTCCTTGAACTACTTATATCATATTATCGCTAAAAAATCAACTATCAATTAGCGTACTGAACGAACGACTACCGCTCCGTTTGCGCAAAGCGCAACATCGTTTACGCCATAGGCGTAACATCATTACGAAGTACATCATTTGCGACTTGTCGCAACCTCGTTCATTTGTGCCGCAAGCGACAATGATGTTCTTGCTTCGCTCGAAATGATGTTGACCTTCGGTCAAATGATGTTGTGCCTAACGGCACAAATGAAAAAATCCAACTCTTACGAGTTGGATTTTTTGGCGCCACAAGTGGTATCTCAGTTGAATACCGATTTTTTAGCAAATACTTATTACTATGTAATAAGTAAAATTTGAAGATCAGAGCATATAGAAAGAAAAAGTGTAGTTTGATTACATTTTAATGGTTTAAAATTTATATAAATAACACAATATCAAGTGCGATGAGGATATCATCTTGTGCGGGTACCCGGTTTTCGGTAAATTTAAATGTACTAAATGATTCTTCATAATGAGTAGAGTAAAAAGAAAAGACCTGATGATCAATGTCTTCAGGTCTCTTTTTATCTGTGAAGTTGTAATAGATTTCTATCTTATCGTCATAAAGGATGATTTGTTTAATAAGTAGTCGTATCATTTGCCGAGGTTCTTTTTTCAATGCTATCTTCACATATCGAATGACATCACTTCTTGTGATTTGACTACGTTCCTTAGACTTTTCAATAGCAATTTTAGATTCGAGAGTGTCCAATTTCTTTTCAAGCTCTTCCATTCTAAATTTAGTAGAATTGGTTCTTATACCTTCTGCAATTGCATCGAGAAGATTATCTATGGATTTTTGGACTTGTTGTTTTTCTTTTATTAGCAAGTTAAGTGTAGATTGGTCAGAAAACTGTCTTTTAATAGCTTCCAACAACTTATCGGCTACGTCTGCAATCAAGTCAGGATTATTAAGCACCTTAAGAGTAGTATCGACCACGACCTTTTCCAGGACTTCTTTCCTAATAACGGATTTGTTACAAGCTCTTCTAATTTTTCTATTAGAGCATTTGTAATATCGTTTAATAACGCCGGCTTTAGTCGTCCCCGACTCTGAGGCAATTGAGTTGCCGCAATAACCGCATATTAGTTTTCCTTTCAATAGGTATACGGCTTCAGAGTCGTGTTTACCGTAGTGCATTTCTTCTAACTTATTTCGCACGATGGAAAAGATGTTGTCTGGCACTATTCTTGGATAAATGTTTGTAAAGACTTCATCACCGTGTCTATATATTCCTGCATATTTCTCATTTTTCAATAGATTATATACGGTATTTCTTGCAAAAGGTTTGCCACGGTTTAGAATACCACGCTCATTTAATTCAGCCATAATATCTTTAACGTATACGTTATTGGCATACTGTTCAAAGATATAACGTACGACGGCTGCTTGGTCTTCATCAACAACCAACTTCTTGTTAATTACTTTATAGCCAAAGAGGATTGAACCACCTGTAAAATTTCCTTTTTTACGGCTTTCGTTCATGCCACGTTTGACTTTTTGCGATAGTTCCATTGAGAAGTATTGGTTCATACCTTCCAAAAGAGATTCGAGAATTATACCCTCCGGCGTTTCGGGAATATTTTCCATAGCGGAGACAAGTTTGATGCCGTGTTCTTTTAAAGTGTGTTTATGGATAGTAGCTTCGTATTTGTCTCTTGAAAATCTATCGAGTTTATAGACGAGTACGTAACCCCACGCTTGCTTTGAGCTATCTCTCATCATTTGTTGAAACGCATCACGTAAATCGTTGGTGCCGGTCATCGCCCTATCTATATATGTATCGACGATTAAAATATCGTTTTCCTCCGCATATTTGTGGCAAACCGACAATTGACCTTCGATAGACTGTTCCGTTTGACGCTCGGAAGAGTATCTGGCATATATTACTGCTGTTTTCATATTATTTTCCTCCAAATATTTTTTATCAGTTTACTGATAGATCTTTGAAAATGTTAGAAAGTTTATCCATAGAGTTTTGAAGTTTTGATATAGGCTTTCCAAACCTAATCTAAAACCAAACAAAACTTTTCTCTTTTTGTTATCCCTTTCTGCGGAGCAGTGCAATCACAAAGCTAAAAGCATTTTGTAAAGTTGGTATTACGATAATTGTTCTATGGTACGAAAAAAATTGTATTTGATAAAGTAGTTTGTTGGTTTGAACAATTATTTTCGGAACTTTATAAAATGCTGCTTTGTGATAAAACGGAAACAAAGAAAGGAAAAAGGGAAAACATATTTTTAGGGATATGTTTTGGTTTTCTTTTGTTTTTGTAAAGAAAAGTAGTGATATTATTTGCTAAAAAATATAGGTATAGTTTCTACAAAAGTATTTTGTTTTTTGATATTTTTGGGTCGAAGAAAAATTAGGAGAAGTTATGATTAAAATTGATTTAGATAAAAACGAATCAGGCTTGCAAGTTTATATAAACGGCGTGCCAAACGTGGATGAAATTGAACAAGGAGAAAAAGAACTATTTATAAATTCAATGGTCTTGTCTGTAATGGAATTGTATAAAAAGAAGCGAAGTAAAAAAGAAAAAACTAATCCCTCTTAGATCCTTGACTAATTGATAGATATAGCATATAATTGTCGTAAACAGAATAAATATTCTTTTTACGACAAAGGAAATAAAAAAATGAGAACAAAAAATCCGGATAAAATGAAGGAGATAGTTGAGTATATCAACAAACAATATTTTGAATATAATCTTATTCCAACGGTACAAGAGATTGCCAAGGCAGTAAAGATGGTTCCGTCTAACGTGCAAAATTATTTATACGAAATGCAAGAGCGAGGAATGATTACTATGGATGGCGGATGGAGAGGACTAAAAACCAATTTAATAGCTAAAGATTGCAACATAAAATCAAAGGCACCAATTCTTGGAAAAATTGCATGTGGAGAACCTTTGTTTGCAGAAGAAAATATCGAAGGCTATATAACTATTTCAGCCGAACTATTAGGCCAGGGTAAATTCTTTGCTTTATGGGCTAATGGAGACAGTATGATAAAAGCGGGAATAAAAGAAGGAGATTTAGTTTTAGTAAGGCAACAAAACTATGCAGAAGAGGGGCAAATAGTTGTAGCGTTATGCGACGGAGAAAATGCCACGTTAAAGAGATATTATACCGATAAGAAAAATAAGAGATTTAGGCTTCATCCGGAAAATGATAATATGCAAGATATGTATTATAAGGATGTTGAAATACAAGGGGTTGCCGTAAAAGTATTAAGTAACTTAGTGTAACAAAATAGCGGTTTTCCACCAAAATTTTGTTATAAATAAAGATGCATAAGATAATAGGCTGTCAATAGGGATTTCCCAACCCTATATATGCGGTTTATTAAATCCAACTCTTTATGTGTTTAGGGAAAAGGAGGTGTATTATGAATAACTCAAATTCAAAGACAACTTCATCTGTTAAAATGCGGTGCCCAAATTGTTTTAACTTTACTTATGCCCACATAAGTAGTAAAGGAACAATAATTGGAAAATGTAGTCACTGTAAAGCAACATTTGTTAAACGTCAGTTTGAAAAAGAAACTTCAATAAAAATTGTTGCAAATAGTTAGCAAGAACAAACGTCTACTAAGAAACGTTAGGTAGTGAAATGACACATAAATCCTAATCTCTGCTTATAGATAAGGTTCGTACCAAAGGTAAAGCCTCGACGAACAAAACCTTTTTGGGATAGTACGTCGAGTTTTTTATTATAAAATCGGTACTTTCCTATCAAAATTCATAAGTAAGGAGAACAAAATATGGTAACGTTGAACGCTATCAGGGAAGATTTGAAAAACATTAGATATTATTATGCCCGCAAAGAACTTTTTGAAAGTGCAAAAGGCATAGTAGGATGCAGCGCAATAAAAGAAATTATTGACCGATATAATCGCATTATTTGTGAGGCGCCGCCAAAATTATATGATGTATATGTTAGTTTATATATCAATAACAACACACAAGAAGCACTTTCGATTGCATGGAATTATACTCCAGAGTACATACAAATTTTGAATAAAAAACTGCTCAAGTTTTTGCAAAACAAGTTGAGTGCTTAATAGACTAATAGATAATATTTTGTAATTATAATAACAAAGCTAATTTTGGCATTATATACGCTCGAGTTGCAAATATTTCGCAAATAACGTATAAAATATTGACAAAAATGCAAAATATTAATATAATAAAGAAAATTAAGAAAGTGAGGGAACTATGTTACTTAATTTTAAGGTAAAAAATTATAAATCATTTAAAGATGAAGCAATTTTTTCACTAGAGCCTGCTCCAAGACAAACAGGATTAAATTATAGTGTTCAAGAAACAACAATAGGAAGCAAGATTTATCGCAGTCTTTGTTCTGCTGTAATTTATGGACCAAATGCGGCGGGTAAAACTAATCTAATTGGTGCAATGGACACCATGAAGGCTATTGTGTCGCGAGGACATATTAGAAATGATGATAAAGTAATTACCCCAAATGCAGCTTCGTATATTCTTGAAATGGTACCAAACTGTAATAATGGTATTTCGCCAACAGTTTTTTCTATAAAATTTATAGAAAAAGGGCTTTTGTTTGAGTATGCGTTTTCTATTGAATTAGGAGAGTTTGCTAATTCGAATTATGATAGAAAGATACTAAATGAGACGCTAAAAATAAATAATAATTTAATTTTTAGTAGAACTGATACTCTTAACGTTAATTTTCCAAAAGCATTAAAAAAATATTTGAATTCGGAAAAAATACAAAAGTCAGCCTTAAGTATTGCTTTAGATGGTTTAAATCACGATGAGCTATTTTTATGTAATGGCTTTAAAACAATTTTTTCAAAAGAAATAGTTTTAATAATTACGGAGTGGTTTGAGAATAAATTTATGGTTGTTTATCAAACAAACCAATTAAAAATGACTAGAAGATTTTCTAACCCTAACGAAAATACTATTTATATAGAAAAAACGTTGACTGAAGCCGCTAAAACTTTTGGTATCACAGGAACTGCTCTTGGTTTTAAGCAAGAAGGGGAAACGATGGTTTTATGCTCAATCTTTAAAGACAAAAACCTCATTATTCCTGCAGAAACATTTGAGTCATATGGTACAAATCGTTTTGTTGAGAAATTTCCATTGATCATTAATGCTTTAATAAATGGGGCAACACTTATAATGGACGAATTTGATTCGTCAATTCATCCTATGGCATTAATAAATTTAATTACTATTTTTCATAATGATGAAATAAATAAAAACCACGCACAGTTGATTTTTAATACGCATAATCCTATATTCTTAGATTCGAGTTTGTTTAGAAGAGATGAGATCAAGTTTGTTGAAATGGATGAGCAAACTCATTGTAGTACACATTACTCACTATCGGATTTTAAAACAGCAAACGGAATACGAAAAGGAGAGGACTATATGAAGAATTATTTTATAAATAGATATGGTGCAATTAGAGAAATTGATTTTTCATCTTTAATTGAGAAATTAATAAATAAGAATCAGGAAGTAAACAATGAGTAATATGAAAGAGAATAGGACGTATACGTTTTCTGTTGAAGGTAATACTGAACAATGGTATTTATATAGATTGCAAGAGTTAATTAATCAAAGTTTAGAAGCTAAGTATAGAGTGAAGTTTAATGTAAAAGTTGAACAAAGGCCTTTGAGATTAATTAAAAGCATTAATTCAATCACTATACCATCTATTATTCATTTATGCGATATAGAAAGTCAAATTGAAGAGCATGAAAAAAAATTTAGGAATGTTTTGGATGAAATGAAAGAGGTACAAAAGCAGAAAAAAGTAAAGTATAGCTTAGGGTATTGCAATTATACTTTTGACTTGTGGATGGTATTGCATAAGAAGGATTGTAAAACAAGCTTTATTGATTCAACTAAGTATCTAGAAGAAATAAATGATGGATATGATATGAATTTTATCAGTTTAGATCAATATAAAACAAAAAATAATTTTGATAAATGCCTTTCTAGAATATCATTAAAGGAAGTACATAATGCAATTGATAGAGCAGAGAAGATAATGAATAACAACTCAAATATTTACAAGGTTATTGAATATAAAAAATATTCTTATTACAAAGAAAATCCTTCTCTTACAATATGGAAACATATTAAAAATATATTAAAAGAATGTGGGATATTGTGATGTTTAAATACTGCAAAATAAGCATGGTTAACCCCATGCTTATTTTTTTGCCTAAAAGAGTTTTGATAAGTTTAGGTGCGTTATTAGTTAGGTTTTTTGCAAACACATAATTTGTTGGGTTTTTATGGGGAAAAGTCAAGGAAGACTTTCTAACAAAGCAAAAAATAATGTTGTATAGTTAGACCGTAACCAAGAGCAAAACACATTTCCGAGGATTGCGTCTTGCAAGATAAAAGTGGCCACTTACGCTTAGTCGCACGAAACGGAGAGTTTCAAATCAAATGCTCAAGATTACGATTTACAACTTAATAAAACCAAGCCAACTTGATGTGCTATCGGCAGAACGGGCGAATAAAGGCTTGGTAAAAATCTATCGCTGTACTATCGGCAAAACGGGTAAAGGAGAAATTAAAATTTATGGCAACTACAAGACAAAGAAGATGGAGCGTTCCATCAAAGAGAGCTTCGGGGTATGCGTCCGAGCGAAGAAGTAAGGTACATGAACACGGACCTAAGGAAGGTAGGGAACTTACCGATTATGAGGCAGGACTCCGTTCGGGTTATTTGCAAGCCCAATCGGACCATGCAGGACTGTACAAGTACAAGAAGGCTTTGAGCGAAGGTAAAACGCCTGCCGAAGCAAAGAAAATCTCCCGTACTATCGGGAAGAAAGCATAAGGAGGGTTAGATAAATGGCTGATAATAAAATTATGGTCGAGAGAGAACTCTTTCAAATGAAGAACAAATCTTATTTTTCTTACTTTATCAAAGGTGTTGTTAGAGGCAAGGAAATAAGAGTGCAAATCGTTCCACCAAATAAAGATACCGACAGAGGCGGATATGCCGTTCTTGACGTAGTGTTTGGCAACGAAATGCAGGCGGAACTCGTTGTTGTTCCTTACGAAATGAAAGACGAAAGCGGAAAGGTTATCAAGGGTAATACCTACATGGTACGTTCTTACGACGAGGACGGCACCGTTTATGAATGTCCTATCAAGCCTGCGAAAACGTCGGACAAGAGTTTTCTCAATATGCTTTTGAGATAAGCAAATCAAGCTACAAAAACTACGGTTTGCTAAGGTAAGCCGTAGTTTTTTCAACAAAAAATCTAAAAAAGGAGAAATTTTATGTACAAAGAATTAAATCAACACAAAAAATCAGACGCCGTAAAGTGGGTAGTGGTATTTATACTGCTAATCGTGCTTATAGCAGGTGTTGCATCATCTCTTGCAATTAGTATCAGCAATATGTCAAAAGATACCCAGCAAGAAGAACCCGTAGAGCAACTTGAAGACGGCTCGCTTGTAGTCAAGGAGAGCGAAAAACCAAGTGAAACTATCTACGAAATGCCGGCAAAACTTATGTTTGGCACTTTTTCCAACCCATTGAGTATGGCAACGGCAGGTCATACTGCATCTATTACCTTGAGTGCAACCGTAACTCCGGTAGAAGCAGATAATAGACTTGTGGATTGGAGTATAGAGTGGGGCATTGCAAATACGCATGGCGAAGAAGCCGTTACCGATTACGTTACCGTAACTCCAAAGAGTGATGGTAGCAATATTGCAACCGTAACTTGTAAGAAAGCCTTTGGCGATGACGAGATATACGTCAAAGTTACTACGAGAGATGGTGGCTTTGTTGCAACTTGTAAAGTAATCTATATCGGTAATCCTACTTCGCTAACTATTGCTGCAACGGGTGCGAGCGTGAAAAACGACACCAATTGGGGTATTAGTGTAGCCGAGGTAAATAGCCAAAATACTTATTTGTTTGACCTCAATCTAGACAATGAGTTTGGCTTGGTAGGTAGTAGTTTTACTCCAAACTATAGTGTTTCTTTGCAAGCCGTTGGTTCGATTAATATTAAAAATGATACCTACGATGCAAGTGGTACTCATCTAAATACTATTTATGAAGAAACCGAAATGGCTATTTCGGAATCAACCGGTGTTTCGTATTTTCAAGTTGGAAACAGTTCCGTGAATACGGGAAAATACACTATCGAAAATGGTAAGTTGAAAGTTGAAGCATTGTCCGTTCCATCTTCGGCTTTTTCGATTATAGCAGGACGAACGGGTAGGTCTGAAAGAAGATTTTATAGTTATATCGACGGCAAGCAACCATATGTAATCGTAACCGTAACCGAGCAAAATACCGGCATAACGGCTAAGATAAACGTACGCACTACTTCAGCCGTAACCAACATAACTTTGTCTGAAAGTACTATCGGGTTCTAATGGAGGCGCAATATGAAAAAGCAAGGAAATGCAAGTAGAGTAATCTCATATATCGTATTGATTTTGATAATTACCTTGACGTGCGGAATGCTTGCTTACTTTACCAACGGATTTACTAGCGAATTCAAGACCTTTTACGTAAGCATGGGAGATAAAGATATTTTGACTCAATCAGGTGGCTATGCCGTGACCAAGGATAGTCCAATGGAGATAGACGTCAAATATACCTTCGGTGTTTTGAATAAGGAAGTAAGCGGCTATTCCGTTAAGGTTGTGCCTAATTTAGAAACCGAGGAAGACTTTACCTTTACGGTAGACGGAGAAGAACATTCTTTTAAGCAAGAGAGCGATTTAACTAAGGGCTTCGATATTGCTTATGAAGAAAAGTCCTTTTCTATCAAACCAAAAGGTGGGTTGACGGAAGTGTTACAAGCGGTATACGACGGCAGAGAAATCTCCTATTGCGATAGCGAGAGTAAGGCGGATATGTTCACTCTTATCGTCACGTCCTACAACGGAGAGTCCAACGTAAAAATAGACTTTTACATAGCCAATAAGGTATCTGGTGTCACGCTGGACAAGGAGGTGATTGTATTTTGAGTCAGGTAGCGAAAATGAGAATTACGGCAATTCTTCTCGCTTTCGCATTGGTGCTTTGTATCGTCTTGATGGCGGTACAAACACCCCTGATAGCCAAGGCGGAAGGAAAAACCTATTCGGGAGTGTTGGACGATTTGAAAAAAGATAGTTCGTTCGATGCGAGCAATTATCCAACGAAAGTCGATGATAACTCGATACATATCGTACAAATTGCCGAAAGTGTGGATAAAGAATTGTTTGTCTATGCCTATCAACCGAGTGGAAAGAGTAAAGATTTTAGAGCAAGTTCTATCAATATCTCAACAACGATAAACGAAGCTATTTCATTCTTTAACTACAAGTTGGAGTACCTAAACAGTAGCGGAGTTTTTTATAAGTACAAAGTCAAGGACTTGATGGTAAAGCCTGACGGGGTGAGATATTATGCAATAAGCTCGATATATAGACCTTTCGATAGTTCGGTAGACAACCAGGCAAGTGGGGATAACACAATATCCGAAGTACCGTATGCGGTCAACAAACAATATGCCTTTGGCGAGATAAACGGAAAACCTTACGTCAACTGTGTGGACATAGAAACCATTGTCATAACGGATAAGTTCGTGGGGTTCGTGAGATATCCGGACGGCTTTAAGTTATACACGGGAGCGTGCGATAGTCACTTCGTGGCTTTCAATACCGACAAGCCAATCGACAAGCTTTTAGAAGCGGACGTCTATTATACTTCGCAACAGTATTCTAAGGTAACGGCGCCTTTCTCGGGAGAGAACATTGCCTTTGGAGAAAAGAAAGATAATTACGCATATCTCAAATATACGGACAAAGTTGAACATAACGGTGGTGGTCTATTTGCAGGGACTTACACGTGGGATAGGATCCAAAGCGTGGACGACTTTATCCAAGGCGAAAACAGGGAGAATATGTATCACGGAGCAGTCCTTGACGTAAAGGCATCGAGCAAACTCACGGATGAGGCTCTAAACCAACTAAAAGGCAAGAAATGGGTACTGCGTTTTGCTGAAACGAGTTATTCGCTCTCAAGTAGTTCGGGTACAACGAGTTCTTTCTCAACCTTAGTGGGTGACGTTACGATTTTAAGGCTGAAGTTTGAAACGGACGGGATTATCTACAACCTTGGTGTAATAGACAACAAGCAGACGGGTAGTACCAATCCGTCCAACGAAACCGAAGTTGACGTGAGTCTGAACAATCGAGGTAAGACACTGTTGTATCTGTTGATGGCTATACTGCTTATAGTATTGTTAGCACCGATTCTTCCTTATATCTTGCAACTTGTAATCTTGATAATATCGATACCGATAAGGTTGGTAATAGGTGTTGTTAGGGGTATAGGTAAGCAAATCACTAAGCGAAGAAGGGAATAAAAAAACTACGCCGGCGGGATAGTATTCTGTCGGCGTTAAATTTTGAAAAGGAGAATTATATGAAAACATTTAGGAGAATAATGGCAGTTGTCTTGCTGATATTGGCAATATTGGTGTTATCTTATTGCGTATATACGGCGGGACAATTACCTCCAACTGAAACAACGGAGGTGATTTATGAGGCAATATAGAGTTGCAAACGTGATACTATCGGTGGCTTTGAGCATTGTGTTTGGAGTCGCTGCAATAATGGTATTTAGCAGTTCTTATCTACGTGCATTTGAAGCTTTGTTAGATCTATTCGGTAGTATCAAATATTACTTTTGCGTGTTGTTCGGCAAGAGTGTAGAAGGGTTGCCTTCGGTTACAAAGTATTCAAACGTAATGCAATGGCAAGTCGATTTACCGTCTACATGGGAAGCGTTTACGCTCAAAGCAAGTAAATACTTGGATATGTTTTTTAGCAAGGATAATTTTTTATCTTGGTTGTATTCTTCGGGAGAAACAATGTACAAAGCTGCTATGATAACAACGATATTGCTACCTTGTATCCTGATGCTTTTTATGGTGATTAGGTCAATGTACAATCAACACAACGTAAAGCATAACCAAGACACTATTCCACTCAAAGTGTTTAAGGGTTTGTCCAAGATCACATATCAACCTATTAAACGCTTTGTTAGGCAGTATTTGGGGTTTGTAAGAGAGCATAGACCGATATGGATTGGTTGGGCGGTGTTATGGGCGTTTAACTTGAATTTTGTTAGCATAATAATAACTTTCTTTGCTTTCTATTTTTACTTTGCCGTGTCCTTCGACTTTGTTGGAATTTACATGCAAGTAGTTAAACTAAGCATTGATTTTCAGATGCTATTTGCACGCTTTCCGTGGTGGAGTATGCTACCTATTGCGTGGTTGATTTTTGAGAAATGGAGAAAGGGTATTGCTATCTATCGACTCAATAAAATGGAGAGTGCCAATAGGGGATTGATCAACGACTTGCCCATTGTGTCTATGACGTGTGGCAGTATGGGTAAGAAGAAAACTACGATAATCACCGACATGGCTTTGTCCCAAGAAGTGATGTTTAGGAAGGTGGCTTTGGATAGGATGCAAAAGGCTGATATGAAGTTTCCAAACTTTGGTTGGATAGCTTTTGAGATGGAACTGAGAAGGTGTATGGAACACGGTACGGTATATAATTTGGCTACTGTTAAAGAGTGGGTAAATCTCAAAAAAAGAAGGTACGATTTGCATCAAAACAACGACCTGCAATTGTACGGATATGATAGCGATAGGTATGGACTTTATTATCAAGACGGGCTAAAAACTCAATACATATTCGACGTTTTGGAAACTTACGCACAGCTTTACTTTATCTACGTGATAGAGAGTAGCCTTATTGTTGCCAACTATTCTATACGCACGGACAACGAACTTATGGACGCAGGCAACTTCCCATTGTGGCAAGACGATTTCTTCTCGGATAGGGAGCGTTGTTCAAGGCATTCTCATATATTGGACTTTGACGTTCTAAGGCTTGGCAAGAAGGTGATCGAGAACAATCCAAATGCCGGGAGCTTTGAGTTTGGCGTTGTTGCGATTACCGAAGTAGGCAAGGAGCGTGGTAACAATCTCGAACTCAAGGAAGTCAAGAAAGGAACGGAAGAAACCAATCAAAAGAACGACCTTTTCAACAGTTGGCTCAAGATGTGTAGGCACTCTGCAACGGTGGACAACTATCCTTTTGTCAAGGTCTTTACCGACGAACAAAGGCCGTCTTCGTGGGGTGCGGATGCGAGAGATTTGTGCGATATAGTCCATATTGTTTCCTCTAGTGAGCAAAGCCTTGCCTTGCCGTTTTTTACCATAGAAGATATGCTCAACGAGTGGCTCTTTGATAGGTTTATGGGCTTATACGAAAGCTTTAGGTTTAATCGTGGAGATAATACATTACTCGTGCATTTGCTCAAGCAACTGACCGCTATGGTGTTTAGACGACACGTTAGGATATACAATACCTACGGCTTTTCGGTATCTAAAGTTGAGAAAGAACGTGGCACAATGGATGGAAAACCAGAGAAAAAGAAATATTATCTTATGAGCAAGAAGATTTACAGCAATAGGTTTAGCACTGACTGCTTCAGTGACTATTTTAACGATATGGCAAAGAAAACTAACGTGGGACTTAACGATTATCTTGAGTACGCAACGGAAAAGGCGTCTATTGATGAACTGAAAATGCAGAATAGTTATTTTATAAATTCGCTATACAAACGCAACGAGGAGGAAACTGCATGACTTACGGATTACTCGTGCCACTGTGTATAGCAAAGGAGGAATTATGCCTTATGGCGAAACGAAAGTGTACTTCGATGGCAGTCATTACATAGCCATTCCACACACCAAAAGACCTTGTAGACCTAAGCGAGTCCACGAAGAAGAAAGTATCACTGTTGTAGAAGAAAGTGTTGAAGATGCTTCTATGGATAGCGAAGATAACGTAGATGAAGAATATGAAGAAGTTGTAGAGCAAGATACAGATACCAAAACCGAGTCTAAATCCACGCTGAAGCGTGAGCGTACTATGACGCGTAAAGAACTATTTGAAGAATTGTACGAACAAACCAAGGGTAAGAGAAAAGCCCAAAGAAAACGAATTATAATAAGTAAAATGAAGTCTTATTTTGAGGATTTGGACAAGGCAACATTGTACGTCAACGAACAATTCGAACGCAAGTATCGTAATCTTGTTTGTAGGCGAGTAAGGCTTATGCGTAAGGTGAATTTGCAAGAGTTTAATTACTTTTGCACTTTTACCTATGACGGTAGCAAGCATACCGAAGAAAGTTTTAGAAAGAAACTTGCGGAATGCTTTAAGAAAATGTGTTATAGACGAGAATGGAAATACGTCGGGGTATGGGAACGCTCTCCTGAGAAAAACCGATTGCACTTTCACGGTTTGTTCTACATTCCGGAAGGGAAGATGGTTGGCGAACTTGTCGAGGTTAAGGATTATTCACCAATTCTTGAAAGAGTGCAAGTAACAACTCAAAATACTTATTTTAACGAGCGTTTTGGACGTTCTGACTTTAAGGAAGTAGACAAAACTATGATAGGACCTGCCGTAAGGTATCTTATCAAGTATTTAGAAAAAACAGGTGAAAAGATAGTCTATTCCAAAGGACTGCCACAGTTTTTTATCTCGGATATTATGGACGAAGACGTGGCTTGTACAATAGGACTTGAGGACAAAAAGTTGTTGTTATTCGATGACTTTGAGTGTTGGGATGAGGGATGCTTGATAGGCAAGGTAAGCAAAGACGTAATAGCACAAATGCGTAAGCTGAACTGAATAAGGACCAATTGACTATAAAAGAGGTGAAAACATGAAAGATGCGCACGACGGAAAAGGCGAAGGCTTGCAAGCGGTGTAGCGGCAACCTCGCCTTCCGGTCGCACTTTCATTTCACCTTGTTTAGTCAGGTTTATTCAGCAGCGAGGCGTGTGCTTGTCTGGCGGAGCGTTAGCGACGCCTCTCGTATCAAGACAAGCACACGCGAGAGTGCCAAATCAAATATGAAACATTACAATAATTCTGTTTTGATTCGTTATACATTAGCTATGAGAATTATATTTTGTTAAAAAATACTATTGCGATTTTTGAAGATTTTAGCAATTTGCGGACGTGCCGTATTGACTTTAAGTTCGGCTAAATTGTCAAAAGTAACAGTAATGGATTTTGTGTATTCTTCTTGCAGGTATTCGTCAAGTAAAAAGCTAGCTTGATATCGTTGCAAAATCTCAAAAATATATACAAGTCCGATACCGCTACCGCCTTGATTCTTTCTAGTTGTGATTTTGATTTTGCCTAAATTAGACAGAACTTTTTCGTCAAACTCAACGCCGTTATCAAAAATTGTAATGCAAGGGCAACCATTACTTACGCTGAGAGTAAGTTTGATTTTCGCGTCATTTATGCCGTCTACTGCGTGTATGGCGTTTTCGCCCAAATCACACAGCAGGGCATTAAACTCTACCAAATTTATGTTGTTGGAAGCGATAGCTTGGCTATAGTTCTCGTCCACGTTCATAGACAAGGCTATATTGTTTTTTTGCGTCAAAGAATGAATATACAATAGTGTTGCATCTATAGCAATAACGTTGGTAGTTGGCATGGAAGCCAAGTCGTTTGAATAATCCTTGACGAGTTTTCCGCGTTGGGAGGAAAGCTGACTGATTGTATTTTGCAGTTCGGTAATTTCGGGGCTATTATTTTGCTGTTTGAGCAATTCGTTTATCGCAATTTCGATAGTCGTCAACAGTTTGTTATCTCGGTGAATAATGGCAGATAATTTTTCGTTGTTGTCATGTAGTATATCGTTTTGGCTTTTGTATTCGGCAAGGGTTTGTTCGTAAATTTTGACGTTTCTTTCAGTAATCTCACTCTTATATCTATTTGCCAAGACTATTCTCCACAAGGAGATAAGCAAAAAGCCAACTATGGCGACTATAACAATGATTACAAAGACCAAATACGAATGTGCAAATTCTGTATAGTAAGCAGTAACTAGACAAATTACGAGCAAACTAATAAAGACAAGCAACAAAAAAACCGTTTCCGATTTCACCGCCACAATGCCATTCTTAAACTTTTTTATTTTGAATAGGAGCAAAGTTAAAATCGTTTGTACGATAGCACAGATAATAGTCATTATTATCAATGCAATAGACTCGTTATTCATAAAAGAAAAAGCAATAGAAATAGGTAGACTTATTATGTAAGAAATAGTCAAAATAATAAAACTCAACCCAACTGCAACAATACTGTATGGTAGAGTTACTCGTATAGGTTTTTTGTACGCAATCAAGAGATAAATAAATGAAATAAAAAGCAGGTTTACAGGTATAAGATATCTATACTCGGATACAATATAATGAACTAAAGCTGCTAAGACAATCCATATAGGGATATGTAGAGCCAAGGAAATTTTTGGTTTTATTCTTAACAAGCGGATGTAAACATACGCTTGACAAAAAAACATTGTTGAGTATTTGACAATATCCATTATCAGTTGTTGCATATTACTCCTTAATATCTAACAAAAAACAACTATAAATGCATCATTATAACTAATTCGTTTCGTTCTCTAATTTTTTGTACCATAAAGAAAAAAAGGAGAACGCATATGAGCTTTTGGGAAAAATTTATTGATTTCTTTGCTAAATTGATTGGCTAAACGATAAATGGCGGGTTGTTAATAACAACCTGCTATTTATTTACGTTGATTAGGTGTGCATAATAATAGACAAATTCATTTATAGTAGGCACACCCCTAGAAGATGAAATTTTTGCTTTGTATTTCTCAAGCAAATCGTCAATGTTTTCCGTAGCCCACGTTCGATTGATAGCATTTTGCATTGCCCGCTCTATGCTTGCGGGCGTTTTTTTGTATTCTTTAGCAAGCTCTTGTAAAAAAGGTTTATCGTGTTTTGTCACAACTAAATAGATCGCGCTTTCTAAGTATTTGAAACCAACATTTTTTGGAGATATGCCAAGGTCAAGTAGATAGTTGCTAATTACTTTTAATAAATGTTGCTTGTGGCTTGGAGAGGTGAGAGTCAGACTTTCTCCATAGTTTGAGGGACGTCTATTCAATATTGCTTGTTTTGCACTTTTTAGAAAATTGATTACCAAAGCGGCACTGTACCCTTGTTGGTTTTTGGTAAAAATAAAATCTCCACCGTTTTCGCGTGCTATGGCATGTGTAATATTGCTAATATTGTTGGTTGTTATTACAATATACGGAGGATAAGTCAGGTGCGCTTTTTTGATGCCTTCCAACACTTCAATTCCCGTGCCTTGTCCTAATGTAAGTTCCAAGTCCAATATCAGAATATCGGGTTGTTTCTCTACTACGTCTTTGATAGCCGTAGAAGCGTTGTTGGTGATGGACACCAAGTTAAAATCATCAAAAAAGTCATCTATGGTAAGGCTCATCTCCTTGCAAGCGTCAGCGTCGTCTTCTACAAGTAAAATATCTAACTTTCTTTCCATAAAATATGTCCTCCACACATACAATTTTATAATATAAAGTATACTATGTCAACACAAAAACCAACAAAAAGAAATATAAAACCACATAAAATTAACAGTATTTAAAATAAATAAAATATGATAAATTATAAATAAAGATGTTTTAATAGAGAATATACTTACACAATATGATGTAAGAAAAAATATTAATAAGTAGATAGAAAATTATCAATTTTTATTTTTAATAGAAAAGGTGGGAGTTAGATATTAATTAAATAATATTAGATTACATTAGGAGGTGCTGTCATTGGATTTTTTATTTTATAGATTTAATTAGTTTAGTTTAGTAGATATGGTTGGGTGTTAGAAAAAACTTCCATAAAATAAAAAGGAGAAAGAATTATTAAAAATTTTATTCAAATTTAGTAAGAATAGATTAGCTATATCAAGGTTAATCAAAATGATTAAAATTGCTAAAATGTATAATTTAAAGCAATGATAAGGTTGTTATAGGTTTCAAATTATAGTTTGCAAATACAAAAATAAAATAAAGGTGAGAAAATGATAAGCAAAAGATTTAATAAAAATTTATTAGTTATATGTGTTATGTTATGTGTAGCAATGTTTGGTATACTTGCACCAACTTATGTGCTCGCTCAAACAGAACAAAGCAATGTTCTTGAAATTAATTATACAGGATCTTCAAACAGTGTGAGTTGCGGTTTGTATGTGATAGCAGATTCGGTTGATATACATCAATCCCCTATGCAGACTGCAGGTACAATATCAGTAAAATTAATAAAAGATAATCAAAATATAAGTTTTCCTATTGGTATAAAACTAACAGGCACAATCACTTTATATTATACTGCCACCAACGCAAAGTTAAAAGAAACAAGCGTCAGTCATACATTTGATTGTTTAAATAAGTCCTTTACTCAAACAATTTTTACTAATAATCATTTTAATAGAGGAAATGGAGAATATACCATTGTTGTGGATTTAACTTATACGCAGAGCGCTTGGAGTTCTAGTTATAATCAAATAATTACTATAGATCATACGGTATAGTACAAGTTGCAATCAATTATTAAATAAATCGCTACAATTTGAAACCTAAATAATAATAAATTTTAGATGAATCACAAAAATAAATGGGGAAAAGATTAAAGTAATAATCGTTAATTATTTTTACACCAATATCTATCTATGCCAAAGTACAGTATTCATACATTTAGTAGTTTGGTCTAGTTTTGATTTTGTTATATAGGAGTTAAAATGATTACAATCAAAAATCTTACAAAAATTTATGGTGGCGACGGAGCCGAGGTAGTTGCCGTTAACGATATTAGCATTGAGATACCGAGTGGGAAATTCGTGGCGATAGTGGGCGAGTCTGGCTCGGGA